>JANNVB010000017.1:0-76855 GCA_031414215.1 Polaromonas sp.
GCAATTTCCAGCTGGGACTTGCCGTCGTCGGACTTGATGGCAAAACCATCGATATAGCCCTCGTCTTTCAGCACCTGTGCGATGGCGACTTTGACTTTTGAAGACGGCACCAGCACAACAGCTTTTTCAACCATTTGTGCATTGCGGATGCGCGTCAGCATGTCGGCGATAGGATCACTCATACTCATTTTGTGGTTCTCCTATGCTTACCAGCTTGCCTTGGTGATACCAGGGATATCACCAGCAAAAGCCAATTCACGAATCTTGGCGCGAGCCAAGCCGAATTGACGGAACGTACCACGCGGACGACCCGTGATCGCGCAGCGGTTACGTTGACGAGTTGGGTTAGCGTTACGCGGCAGCTTTTGCAACTCCAGGCGAGCTAAGGCACGCTCATCATCGGTGCGCTTAAAGTCGTTAGAAGTCTTTTTGAGTTCTGCGTGTTTTTTAGCGAACTTGGCGACCAATTTGTCGCGTTTGATTTCACGTTGCAGCAATGCTTGTTTTGACATGCGAGAGCCTCAGTTCTTGAACGGGAAACGGAAAGCAGTCAGAAGAGCTTTGCACTCGTCGTCAGTCTTGGCCGTTGTGGTGATGCTGATGTTGAGTCCGCGCAAGGCATCGACCTTGTCGTATTCAATTTCAGGAAAAATGATCTGCTCTTTCACGCCGATGTTGTAGTTGCCACGGCCATCAAAGGCGCGACCAGAAATACCGCGAAAGTCACGAACCCGGGGCAGAGCCACGGTCACGAAACGGTCGAGGAACTCATACATCTTCACGCCGCGCAGGGTGACCATGCAGCCAATTGGCAAGTCTTCGCGGATTTTGAAACCGGCGATAGCCTTTTTAGCCTTGGTCACGACTGGCTTTTGACCAGCGATTTTGGTCATGTCGCCAACGGCGCTGTCCATGACCTTCTTGTCGGCAACCGCCTCACTCACACCCATGTTGAGTGTGATCTTGGTGATGCGGGGAACCTGCATTGGCGACTTGTAGCCGAACTTTTCAATCAGGGCGGGCGCGATTTTCTCGCGGAACTGCGTCTGCAGGCGAGCCTGGGTTGCAGCTTGTTGGGTAATTGTTTTAGCCATTTTTATGCAGCCTTGATTTCGTCGCCGCTGGACTTGAAGACGCGCATTTTTTTGCCGTCAGCCAACAACTTGATGCCCACACGATCCGCCTTGCCCGATGCCGCATTGAAAATTGCGATGTTGGACTGGTGAATTGGCATGCTTTTTTGAACGATGCCGCCGGTTGTACCTTTGAGTGGGTTGGGTTTGGTGTGTTTTTTCACCATGTTGATACCCTCAACCAACACATAAGCGTCGTCGGTGCGTTGCGTGATCGTGCCGGTTTTACCCTTGTCGCGACCCGTGATGACAATGATTTTGTCACCTTTGCGAATTTTGTTCATGGCGTGTCCTTACAGAACTTCAGGAGCCAGGGACACGATCTTCATGAACTTTTCAGTGCGCAACTCGCGCGTCACTGGTCCGAAGATGCGGGTGCCGATAGGCTCCAGCTTGGCGTTAAGCAACACTGCTGCGTTGCCGTCGAATTTAACCAGCGAACCATCGCCACGGCGAATGCCTTTGGCGGTGCGAACGACCACGGCACTGTAAACCTCGCCTTTTTTGACGCGGCCACGGGGAGCGGCTTCTTTGATGCTGACTTTGATGACGTCACCAACGCTGGCATAGCGGCGCTTGGAGCCGCCCAGCACTTTGATGCACATCACGGATTTAGCACCCGTATTGTCAGCAACATCGAGTTTGGATTGCGTTTGAATCATTTAAATGTGTTCCCAACTTGCACCAGTTAGCTTTTTCAAGCTAGCCGATCAGTCTTGGGCCTGTCGTCCACTTTGCAAACCACTTGCAAAGCTTCCATTAGGCTATTGTCCGGATCTCCACTTTTTCAAGCGAAGCCCATGAGTATCACCCAAGTTCAGGGCGTTGTCAACACTCATCCGTGTAAAACCCCTATAAATTTGCAAGAAAACCTGTGGACTTTGGTAAAAATCAGTTTGGCAGCTGCAAATACTGGTCACAAAGCGCCAAAAATGCTTTCAGGGCCGGGTCAACGCCGGTTTCCTGTTGCAAAAGCGCTGCAACGGGCGCTGCCAGCGATTTGGCCAGCGCCGCATCTAAAAACAGCAAGCGTGAGCGCCGTGCCAGCACATCCTCAACCGTTCTGGCGTATTCAAAGCGTGCCGCAAAGCGCACCATCGCTTCAGTTAAACCGCCGCCGAGTTCTTTGTCAGCCCCAGGTAGCGCAAGCACAGCCGCCGCCTCGCTGCCATACAAATGAATGCCCGGCGCATCGCTGATTCCCTGTTTGGTGGCCTGCGCACCCACCAGTTTCAGGTCAGTCGTCACGCCGCCCGGTTTGGCAGGCAGCAAATCGGCAGCAAAACACCTGTCCAGCACGTCCTCGGCCATCGCGCGGTAGGTTGTCCATTTGCCGCCTGTCACGGTCACCAGCCCGCTTTTACTGACCAAAATGGTGTGCTCGCGCGACAGCCCCTTTGTGCTGTCACCCTCGTCGTCCGCAGGCTTGACCAGCGGCCGCAGGCCCACCCAGATGCTTTTGATGTCTACGCGGGTTGGCGCTTTGGTCAAATACCGGGCCGATTCATTCAGTATGAAGTCGACTTCTTCTTTAAACGCCAGCGGCTCGCGCACCACGTCGCCCCGCGGCGTGTCTGTTGTCCCCAAAATGGTTTTACCCAGCCAGGGCACGGCAAACAGCACCCGGCCATCAGCCGTTTTGGGGATCAACATGGCGTGATTCATGTTGTGGCTAGCCGGCAAAAACGACCTGTCCACCACAATGTGCACGCCCTGGCTAGGCGCGACCATGGCTTTGACATCGCGGCCAATCGCCTGGCCGTCTTCCATGCGGAACTGGTCCACCCACACCCCTGTGGCATTGATGACGGACTTGGCTCTGATGTCGTAAGTCTTGCCCGTTTCAACGTCTTTAACGTGCAGGCCAGCCACTTTGCCGCCTTCGTGAATCAAGCCAGTCGCCGCACAGTAATTAATAAGCAATGCGCCTTTGCTTGCCGCCGTACGAGCCAAAGCCAGCGCCAGCCGCGCATCGTCAAACTGGCCGTCCCAGTACTTCACCCCGCCTTTGAGCTGCCCGCCCGGGCCGTCTTTTTTACTGTTTGGCAGCAGCGCCAGGGTTTCGTCACGGTTTAAAAACTCGGTCGCGCCCAGCCCGGCCTTGCCCGCCAGCGCGTCATACATCTTCAGCCCCACACCGTAAAAAGGCGCTTCCCAAAACTTGTAAGACGGCATGACAAACGCCAGCGGCTGCGCCAAGTGCGGCGCATTGGCCAGCAGTGTGCTGCGCTCATGTAGCGCCTCGCGTACCAACGAAATATTGCCCTGCGCCAGGTAGCGCACCCCGCCATGTACCAGCTTGGTCGCCCGCGACGACGTGCCCTTGGCAAAGTCATGCGACTCGACCAGCACGACTGAAAACCCACGTGCAGCAGCGTCCAGCGCCACACCCAGGCCAGTCGCACCGCCGCCGATGACGGCGATGTCGTAGGTGATGGGGCGGGCGAGTTGTTCTATCAGTGATGCGCGGTTCATATGTTCTGTATTTTCCACCGTCATGGTAAAACTTGACTTACCCGCGTAGAAACAACAAAACACCATGCCCACCCAAAACACCCTGGACCAGTTTATCGCCCGCGTTGTCAGTGGCGCACATGCCGAGGCGATCGAAGAGTTTTATACCCCCGACGCCACGATGCAGGAGAACCAGTCAGCGCCCCGCGTGGGGCGGGACGCGCTGGTCGCGCATGAAAAGGCAGCGCTGGCCAGAGCGGCGTCGGTGGTTTCAACCTGCATCGCGCCCGTTTTCGTCAACAGCGACCATGTGGTGATTCGCTGGGTGTTTGAATTTACCGGGCTGGACGGCCGCAAAAGCCGCATTGAAGAGCTGGCCTGGCAGCGCTGGGAAGGTGAGCAGATTGCTCAGGAAACGTTTTTTTATGACCCGGCGCAGTTCAAACGGGTCTAAAACCCGGTTTTGAGGCCTGAATAGACCGTTTTCAGGCGTCAAATAAGCCTCCAGCCCAATCAATACGGGCGCAAGCAGCTCCTATTTATATAGCGCTCAAATCACCCGTCCGCCCAGTCCCCAGCCCGCGCCACGGCCTTGTGCCAGCGCGCCAGCTTGGCCGCCCTGGCAGCGGCGCTCATTTGCGGTTCAAAGCGCCGGTCAACTTGCCATTGGCTGGCGATCTCAATCACGCCTGACCAAAAGCCGACCGCCAGCCCGGCCAGATAGGCTGCGCCCAGCGCCGTCGTTTCAGTCACTTTGGGCCGCACCACCGGCACGCCTGAAAAGTCGGCCTGCATTTGCATGAGCAGGTTGTTGGCGGATGCGCCGCCGTCTACCCGCAGCTCTTTCAGGCCAACACCCGCGTCCTGGCTCATGGCGGTGAAGACGTCTGCGCTTTGCAGGGCGATGGCTTCTAGCGCGGCGCGTGCAATGTGGGCGCGGGTTGTGCCGCGAGTCAGCCCTAACATCGCGCCGCGTGCATAGGGGTCCCAGTTGGGTGTGCCCAGGCCGGTGAAGGCGGGGACCAGGTACACGTCCCCGCTGTCGGGCACGGATTCGGCCAGGGCCTGTACCTCAGCCACCGAGTCGATGATTTGCAGGCCGTCGCGCAGCCACTGGATGGTGGCGCCGCCCATGAAAACGCTGCCTTCTAAACAGTATGTGGTTTTATCAAGCTGCCATCCCACGGTACTGAGCAGCTTGTTTTTAGATGCCACGGGCTGGCTGCCGGTGTTCATCAACATGAAGCAGCCGGTGCCGTAGGTGTTTTTGGCCATGCCGGGTTTGAGGCAAGCTTGCCCGAAGGTTGCGGCTTGCTGGTCGCCTGCGATGCCTGCTATCGGGATGGGCGTGCCGAAAAGTGAGTCGTCACTTACGCCGACCACGCCGCTGCTGGACACAACTTTGGGCAAAACTGATGGCGGAATGTTGAACAGCGCCAACAGCTCGTCGTCCCACTGCAAAGTGTGGATGTTGAACAGCAGGGTACGCGATGCGTTGCTGGCATCCGTCACATGTACCTTGCCACCCGTAAGGTTCCAGATCAGCCACGAGTCCAGCGTGCCAAACGCCAGCTCGCCTTTGTCTGCTCTTGCGCGCGCGCCGGGTATGTTGTCCAGCAGCCAGGCCAGCTTGGTGGCTGAAAAGTAGGCGTCGAGCACCAGCCCGGTTTTTTGCTGGATCAGCTCGGCGTGGCCTTGACTACGTAACTCATCACAACGGCCCGCGGTGCGGCGGTCTTGCCAGACGATGGCGTTGGCCAGAGGCTGGCCGGTGCTGCGGTCCCACAGCACGGTGGTTTCACGCTGGTTGGTGATGCCGATGGCGAGTATTTCGTGGTTTGATGACGCTATTAAATCAGGAGCTGCTTGCGCCCGTATTGATTGGTCTAGAGGCCGATTTAATGCCTTTTTCAGGCAGTTTTGAGCGGTTTTCAGCTGACTTTGCCAAATTTCTTGCGCATCATGCTCCACCCAGCCCGGCTGCGGGAAGATTTGGGCAAATTCGGCCTGCTCCACCGCCACCACCGAGCCGGCGTGGTCAAACAGCACGGCGCGGCTGGAGGTGGTGCCCTGGTCGAGGGAGAGGATGTAGCGCATGGCCTGAAGGATACCGCTTCAATGGCTCCTGCACTAGCCGCGCGCCGCTAGCAGCGGCAACAGCTCCCGCTCGCCCAGTGGCGTGACCCTGAGGGCGCGTGATTCAGTAACAGAGCGCAACCAGTCCTTTTGCAAATAGTGCGCCAGCAGCGCCTTGGCCAGCGTACCTGCCAAGTGGTCTTTGCGCTCTGACCAGTCCATGCAGGGGTAGGCCAGGCGTGTGGTGGTTTTAGCGGGCGGCGTGACACCCAGTGCGGCTAAATACATGCTGCCTGCGTTGGTCAGCTGCAGCCCCTTGTCGGTGGGTTGCAGGTAGCCGCAGCGCATCAGCATCTCAAACTGCGCCACGCCCAGCTCGCCCGCGATGTGGCCATAGCAGCGGCGCGCGCATTTGAGCGGTTTGTAGGCCGGGCGCTCCCAGCGGGTGCTGACGGTGTCGCGCTCGGCGATGAGTGCCAAGGCTTCGAGCGCATGCGCCACATCACCATCAGCCAGTGCAAAGTATTTGTGCCGCCCCTGCTGGCGCACGGCGACCAGCGCAGCATCCACCAGATGCGCCAGTTGGGTGCTGGCCGCTTGCGGGGTGATGCCCGCACTCAGTGCCAGCTCACCCGCGCTGCGGTGTTCGCCGCCCAGCAGCGCGGCCAGCATGCGCGCCCGGCTCGGGTCGGCGATGGCGGAGGCGATGCGGGAAAAACGCGGTTCAGGGTGGGACATGGGTTGTCAATTGACTGGCTTGGTTGATCGTACCCGGCACGCCCTGGGTAAAGGTGCGTTCTTCTTTCAATATAAAGCGCTTTTCTTGCGCCCAGGCAAAGTTGGCTGCGCCTTCCGCGTCTTGCCGCAGGCGGGCGCGGTAGGCCTCGTATGCAGCCAGCGAGTCAAATGAAATCAGCCCCCAGGCTTCATAGTTGCTGCCCTCATGCGGCAAAAAGTAGCCGATAAGATGGCCGCCACAGCGCGGAATGATGCGGCCCCAGTTTTCGGCGTAGGTTGTGAAGGCTTCTTTCTGGAAGGGGTCGATCTCGTAGCGGATGAAGCAGGTGATTGTTGGTGTTGGGCTTGGTGTGTTCATAGTCGTGCGGTTTTTGAATCTAGGGTTAAATGGAATTGAAGTGAATCGCTGGGCGCTTGCTCGCGCTCGTTCATGCCGTAGTCGCGCATCACAGAGGCCACGCGCAAACGGTAATTGGCCAGCACGCTGGCCCGGCCCTGGGCTTGCGCCGCGCGGTGATTCCCGCAATTGCGCCAGCTTTGCATGGCGACCTCGTCGCGCCAGAACGACAGCGACAGGTATTTGCCCGGCGTTGCCAGGCTTTCAAATCGCTCGATGCTGACAAAGCCGTCGATGGCGTCCAGCTCAGGGCGCAATTGAGCCGCCAGCTCAAAGTAAGTGGTTTGCTGGCCTGGTGCGGGCCAGAGTTCAAAGATCACGGCGATCATGGTGGGTTTCCTTCACATGTATCGTCACACTTTAAAGCGCCAACCCTGCAAGTTGCCTCTAGCTAGGCAGAAGTATTGACAATCCTTGCCGGACACGCCAACCAGATAACATCCAGTTCATGTCAGTCACGAACCCGTCACGCCGCCAAATCATCACTGCTGCAAGCGCGTTTTCGATGCTGGGTTTTACCGGTTGCTCAACCGCGCAAACCACAATGGCAAAACCGCGCCTGCGCTTGATGGGTGAAACGCGTTTGCCGCACAGGCTGACCTACAAAAACACCACCGTGGGCGGTTTGTCGGGGATTGACTATGACCCGGCCAGTGGCACGTATTACTTGCTCAGTGATGACGGCGGCAGCATCAGCCAGCCACGTTTTTACACGGCGCGCATAGCCTTGACGGCTGACAGGCTGGGAGACATTGAGCTGACAGGCGTGACTTTTTTGCAAGGTTTGAACGCGCCTGACCCAGAAGGCATCCGCTGGCATGCGCCCAGCCAAAGCCTGCTGTGGACGAGTGAGGGCAATGCCGTCCGATTCACGTCACCTGCTTTGTATCAAACCCGCGTGGATGGCGCTTTGCAGCGCACCTACCCCATGCCTGCGATGTTCGACTTTGGTCTACAAAGCGGCGCACGCATCAATAAAACACTGGAAGGCCTTGCCATCACGCCCGATGGCCAAACCGCCTGGGTGGCGATGGAGGCTGCGCTGCGGCAAGACGGGGAAGAACCCACCGTTGCATCAATCGGTGCGCCTTGTCGTTTGACGCAAATAGAAATCGCGACTGGCAAACTAATCAGGCAAATCGCCTATGTGCCCGATGCCATCCCGCGCGCGCCCATCCCCGCCAACGCGAATGCAGACAACGGCGTGGTGGAAGTGTTGATGCTGGACGCGCACCGCATGCTGGTGCTTGAGCGGGCTTACATGGCCGGGCTGGACGACAAAACCCGCAATTCCATGCGGTTGTACCTGATTGACACCCGCCAGGCGACTGATACCTTGGGCGTTGCAGCACTCAAACTCGGCAACCACACAGCCGCCAGCAAAACACTGGTGGCTGACTTTGCCAGCTTCCCGGTTTTGACGCAGCTCGACAATACCGAGGGCATGTGCTGGGGGCCGAATTTACCGAATAAAAACCGCACGCTGCTGTTTGTCAGCGACGACAATTTCAACCCGCGGCAGATCACGCAGTTTCTGGCTTTTGAATTTTTGGAATAGACGGAAGAGACCCATGGCAAGCACACATCACGACAACATTGCTTTCATTGGCGGCGGCAACATGGCCAGCGCCATCATTGGCGGGCTGATCAAGCGCGGCACGCCTACCAGCAGCATTCAGGTGGTCGAACCGTTGGAGTCGCAACGCGTCATCCTGCGCGAAAAATTTGGCGTGGATGTGCGCGAAGGCCCTAGCCATCACTTGACGAGCGCCACGCTGGTGGTGTGGGCCGTCAAGCCGCAAACCTTCAAAGACGCGGCACTAAAAACCCGCTTTCATACCAAAACCGCGCTGCATTTGAGCGTGGCAGCGGGCATCACCTCCAGCAGCATTGCCAGCTGGCTGGGCACCGAGCACGTGGTGCGGGCCATGCCCAACACGCCAGCGTTGGTGGGTAAAGGCATGACGGCGCTGTTTGCGCGACAAGCTGTCACTGCGGCAGGCCGAGCCCTGGTAGACCGCGTGATTCAAACCACAGGAGAACATGTCTGGCTAGACGATGAAGCCCAGCTTGATGCCGTCACCGCCCTGTCGGGCTCGGGCCCGGCCTATGTGTTTTACTTTATCGAGGCCATGATTGAAGCCGGTGTGGCGATGGGCCTGACGCGCGTGCAGGCGCACAAGCTGGCAGTTGGCACCTTTGTGGGTGCTAGCGCACTAGCCAAGGCCAGCGACGAGCCGATTGAAATTTTGCGCTCACGCGTCACGTCCAAAGGCGGCACGACCTATGCAGCCATCACGTCGATGGAGCAGGACAACGTCAAAACGCTGTTCATACGCGCCATACACATCGCCAAGCAGCGCGCCAAAGAGATGGGCGACGAGTTTGGTGCGGCTTAAAGCTGCGCAGCGTAGCTTGCAACGATTCCCGCAAACACGGTAAAGCCCAGCCAGTGATTCAAACGAAATGCTTTGAAGCAGTCGTCACGCTGGCGTTTTCGGATCAGCCAGATGTGCCACAAGGCCTGCGCCAGTGCCAAACCAATCGCTATTAAATAAATAGCTGCTTGCGCCCGATTTAATTGGCTTGATAGCACATTAAGCCATATAAACAGATACAAAACGTAGCTGGCAAGCACCGCCAGCACGTCAAAACGCCCAAAGGTGATGGCCGAGGTCTTCATGCCGATTTTCAAGTCGTCGTCACGGTCAACCATCGCGTATTCGGTGTCATAGGCGATGACCCAAAACAGATTACCGAGCAATAACACCCACGCAACCGTTGGTACGCGCGACTGCACAGCGGCAAACGCCATCGGTATGCCAAAGCTGAACGCCACACCCAGCACCGCCTGCGGCATCGCCACGTAGCGTTTGGCAAACGGGTAAATGATGGCAATGCCGAGTGCGGCAAACGACCAGGTGATGGCGGTCATGTTGGTGGTCAGTACCAGTCCAAAAGCGATGAGCGCCAACACCGCGCCGACGGTCAGGGCTTCTTTGCTACTGAGCTTGCCGCTGGTCACAGGCCGCTGCGCCGTGCGTTTGACGTGCCGGTCAAAGTCGCGATCAGCCACATCGTTTAGGCAGCAACCTGCGCTGCGCATGAGGAAAGTGCCAAGTGTGAAAACGGTCAAAAAATGCCAGCCCGGAAACCCGTGCGATGCCAGCCACAGCGCCGAAAGCGTGGGCCACAGCAGCAGCAGCCAGCCCGCAGGGCGGTCCCAGCGAATGAGCTGCAGGTAGAGACTCAGTTTACTTTTCATTCCGATTGAGTTAGCAGTTCGTCAATCGACTGCGGCACCGTGCCTTTGGACAGCATGCGCTTGAAGGTTTCGTACACATCGGTTTTGGCACCTGCTTTGCGCAAGGTGTCTTCATCATTGAACCAGACATACACGATGACTTTGATCGGACTGGAGGCAAAGCGAAAGAACAGGCGGTAGCGATCAGGCAAACCTTTTTTGACGCGCCGCCAGTGGGTGTTGGGCGCAATAGTGGTGTTCAAGGTCTTGCCGAGGCGAAACTCTGGGGCATCCGGGTTGGCAGGCACTTGCTGCGTGATGGACTGATAAATAGAGGCCAAAAGTTTGGTTTTGGGGTGGGCTTTATAGCCAGAAGGATCGCGCTTGGCGAGTTGGGTAACGGTGCTTTCCAATTCGTCAAGTGCAGCTTTGAACACTTTGAAATAGAAAAGCTGCCATCCGTTGGCGACCATGCTGGTCAGCCCACTTTCACGCCAGCGACCAGCGCACCAATCCGACTGAGCTGCGCCGCATCTGCGGGGACGATGTGCGCGGGCCGGGTAGCCATTTGCTCTTCCAAAAAGCTTAAAAAGCTATCCATGATGGGGTCCGTCTCGGGCTTGGCTGCTTTGCTTTTGGCAGCAGGCTGGGCAGAAATAAGCACCTGCCCATCAGCCACAAAGGTGGCGCGCACTTTGCCATTGAACTCAGGGTGCGCATTAAAAAACCCCGCTGGCAGCCGCATGCCGCGGCTGTTGCCGACCTGGACGACGGTGCCTTCGTATTGTGTGGTGTGCATGACGATTCTTCTTAAATGTGACTACATATGTGATCACGTATTCTAAGCTTGAACAGCGTGGGCTTCAAGACAGCCGGGTCACCCCAGGCAACTCACATGCATAAATTGCATTGCGCAGAGCGGCTATCGCTTCATAGCGGGTAAAGCTACGCCGCCAGACCAGCACCACGCGCCTGGAGGGAATATGGCCGTCAAACGGCAGATATTTGATGAAGGACGGTTGCTCAGCCGCGACTTTGCTTTTTTTGCCTGCAGCAGTTGGCAGCAAAGCCTCTTTCGGCACGCTCAGGCGCGGAACCAGGGTGATGCCCATGCCAGCCGCCACCATGTGTTTGATGGTTTCAAGCGACGAGCCTTCAAAGCTTTTTTGAATGCCGCCCGAGCTGCTGGAAAACCGTGCGAATTCGGGGCAGACCTCCAAAACATGATCCCGAAAGCAATGGCCATTGCCGAGCAACAGCATGGTTTCTTTTTTGATTTCTTCCGCCGTGATGCTCTTGCGCGCGGCCAGGTGGTGCGAGCTGGGCACTGCTGCCATGAAAGGCTCGTCGTACAAAGGCGCGATGGCCAGATTGGTATCAGGAAAAGGCTCGGCCAAAATGGCGCAGTCAATTTCGCCGTTGCGCAGCTCGTCAAGCAGTTTGACGGTGAAGTTTTCTTGCAGCATCAACGGCATTTGCGGCAGTGTGGCAATGGTCTGGCGCACCAAATCCGGCAACAAATACGGACCAATGGTGTAGATCACACCCAGGCGCAAGCTGCCAGCCAGCGGGTCTTTGCCGCGTTTGGCTATGTCTTTGATCTGGTCGGCCTGCTCCAGCACGCTTTGCGCCTGGCGAATGATCTCTTCGCCCAGCGGCGTGACGGTGATCTCGTTGGCGTTGCGCTCGAACAATTTAACCTGCAACTCTTCTTCGAGTTTTTTAATCGCCACGCTCAGCGTGGGCTGCGACACATGGCAGGCGTCCGCGCCTTTGCCAAAATGCTTTTCACGCGCCACGGCGACGATGTATTTGAGTTCAGTGAGCGTCATGGGGTGATTGTCTGCTTTTGGCTTTCAGGATGGGGTGTTGTCAAACAAAAAACTGCTGCAGCGCATCAGCCGTCAGTTCCGGCAGCTCTTCGGGAATAAAGTGCCCTGCCGCCATGGCATGCCCTGCCACCACGCCGCTGCATTGGTCTTGCCACAGCGCCATCGGGTCAAACAAACGCTGCACCACACCACGCGCACCCCACAAGACCAGCATGTCGCAAGCCACTTTAGCGCCCAGCGCACGGCTTTCGCGGTCATGTGTCAGGTCTATGCCTGCGCTGGCGCGGTAGTCCTCGCAAGCCGTGTGCAGCGCCTCGGCATTGCAAAAGCAGCGCTCGTATTCTTTCAAGGCTTGCGGCTCGATGTAGCCCAGGCCACTGCTGCCCCAGCCGCCCAGCTTGGCATGCAGGTAAGCCTTGGCGGTCTCGGGGTGGTTGGCGCCCATCATGATTTCAGGCAGTGGCGCTGGCTGCAACATGTGAAACCAGTGGTAATAAGCGCGTGCAAATTCCATGTAAGGCGCGGTCAAGCTTTTGCCGTCGTACATGTCCAATGTGGGTGCGATGTCGATAACGCAGAGTTTTTTCACCCGATCGGCATGGTCCAGTGCCAGCCTGTGTGCGACGCGCCCGCCCCGGTCATGGCCACACAGGTAAAAATCATGAATACCCAGCGCGTCCAAAACCAGCACCACGTCATGCGCCATGTTGCGTTTGCTGTAGTTGCTGTGGTCGCTCAATCCAGGCGTTTTGGATGAATCGCCGTAGCCGCGCAAGTCGGGCATGACCAAAAAATAATCTTGTGCAAGCTGCTTTGCGACCCTGTGCCACATGACGTGGGACTGTGGAAAGCCGTGCAACAACAGCAGCGCGGGCTTTTGCACAGCGCAGAGCACGGTTTTTGAAATCCGCGCATGAATCGCCCCGCCATTGACCTCAAAACTGCGTTGCTCAAAGCCGCTAAACCACGTTGTCCAGGTCATATCAGGTCTTTCTCGATGCCATAAATTTTTTCAGATTCGCTGCTGCAGTCGTTCTGACTTTTTGCCGCAAGAAGGGTGTCCAGCCCAGCAACAGGCCGGGTGTACCGAGTGCCTGATGTGACCATTTCCAGAAGTTAAAACTATCGCGGTGCATGGCAATCAGGCCTTGGTCATTGAACTCAAACACGCCATCAATCACGTTGTGTACCAGGCGATTCGTGGCGGTGAAACGGTAGTACGCCTCCCAGTGTGCCTTGCCAGTTTTGGCGTCGGCTTCAATGCCGCTGTAAACCAATTTCCAGTCAGCGAGTGCCTTGGCCTTGGTGGTCTCGCACAACATGCGCCACATGCCAGTCACCTGGGCGTGGCCACGCAGCGAGAACGCTTCGTCGTCAAACTCGGCGTCAAGCGCGTAGCAGGCGGCCATGGTGTCAACGTCCAGCTGGGCAAAAGCGGAGTAAAACTTCTCAAGGGTGGCTTGGTTGGGGTGCATGGCGGCTCCTGACTTAAAGAACATGGGGAATGTTGTCCCCCAGGAAATCGTACACCGCCCGGATGCGCTTGCTGGTACGAATTTCCCGGTGTACCGCCAGCCAAATCGGCAGTGGAGGTATTTTCAGCATGGGCAACAGGGCAATGACATCTGCATCCGTGTGCGCCAAGTAGTCGGCGATAAAACCAATACCCAAGCCGCTACGTACCGCATACCAGTGTGCCATCAAGTCGTCTGAGCGAAACGAAAACTGCTCACGTGTGACAGGGTAACCCATAGCGGTAAAGCCGCGAATAATGTCATCGTTTTTATCGCCACCGATCAATGCATGTGCCAGCAGCTCGGACGGCTCGCGCGGTGCGCCAGCGCGCTGCAAATAGCTGCGGTGAGCGTATGCACCGATGGTCATCTTTCCGATTCGCTTGGCCACCAGGCTGGCTTGGTCAGGTTGCACCATGCGCACCGCAATATCGGCCTCACGACGTAGCAGGTTGCTGACTTCATTGCTGGACACCAGCTCAATTTGAATACCTGGGAGTTTTTGCTTTAAAAGGCTAAGAAGTGGCGGCAGTAACGCACAAGCGACGGTTTGGCTGGCTGTGATGCGCACCGTGCCGCTCACGGCGTCATCCAGACTTGACGCGCTACGCTGCAACTGGTGTGCACCAGCTTCCATAGCTCGAGCAGACTCGGCTAACTTGAGCGCCATGTCCAGTGGCTTCAAGCCCCGGCCGGTGCGTTCAAACAGCACCACGCCGAGCTGCGATTCCAGCTCAGCGATGTGCCGCCCGATGGTGGGCTGGCTTGACTTGAGAGCGCGCGCTGCACCCAACAGGCTGCCTTGGTCAAGTGCCGCAAGAAAAGAGCGCACAAGAGTCCAGTCAAAGTTGCTATTCATATGCGCTATTCATTTTTGAAATTCAGATATGGACAAATAGCCAATTGTGTAACACCGAAGAGTTTTTAACAATCTCCTCATTCACTTATATTTGACCGACACACATGACCACAACCTCTACTGTTTTAATTCTTGGCGCCAGTGGCCGACTAGGCGCTGCTTGCGTCAAAGCGTTTGCTGGCGCTGGCTGGCGTGTCATTGCGCAAAGCAGGAAAACGGCAATGGTGCCATGGCCTGATGCCGTGACTGCGCTGGTGACGGGCGATACATCTATCGGTCAGTTCATTTCCAGACTGCAAAACGTTGATGTCGTCGTTCACGCTATGAACCCCGCGTACACCAACGCCGCGTGGACTGCGCAGATACCCGTCATGATGACTTCAGCCATTGAGACTACGCAAGCGTTGAACGCGACGCTAATGTTCCCTGGCAATGTCTACAACTTTGGCGCGAATATGCCAAAGCAGCTTGACGAAAGCACGCCGCAGCGCCCCAGCACTGTCAAAGGCAAGCTGCGGGTTGATGCAGAACTATCGTTGCGTCAAGCGACCGAAAAGACTGGTTTGCGTGCAGTCGTGATTCGTGCGGGTGACTTTTTTGGCAGTGGTAGTGGTTCTATGTTTGACCAGGTCACTGTCAGCAAAATAAAAAAAGGCATATTTACTCATTCTGGGCCGATTGACGTTGCCACACCGTGGGCTTACCTTCCTGACTTGGCGCAGACATTTGTGGCTGTCGCAGAAAGACGCGAGCAGTTGGCCAAATTTGAAGTGCTGCATTTTGCCGGACACAACATCAACGGCTACGACTGGCTGGGTGCCCTGCAGCCCATGGCGGCGGCAAATAAATGGGTGGTCAATACAAAGGCACTTAAAACAGCGGCCATGCCATGGCCAGTATTGCGGGTCGTTGCTTTGTTTAACCCCACTTTGGCATCAGTCGTTGAGATGCGCTACCTGCAAAGTACGCCGCATGCGCTTGACAACACGCGCCTGTGCAAACTGATGAACACAGAGCCTCATACGGCGTTGGCAAAAGCCGCAGCCAGTGCGCTAGCCGATTTAGGCTTGACCGCCTGAAACACCACGATTTTTAATTCCTCCAGCCTTTTTTTTTCATCATTCAATTTTTCTTGGAATCCACCATGACACCTCCAACACCTCATTTAACTGACGCAGGCTCGACCAGCTTTGACTCATCACAACGCTACTTGCTAGGCGGGCTGTTGATCGCTGCCGCTGTGCTGTCTTTTTTACCCATTGCCATTCTTGGCCCGGCGATTGGCTGGCCCGCCTCACTACGCTCACCTGCGGCTCAGCAAATGACTGCTATTTTGGGCGCGCCAGCAGCAGTCGCGCTAGGTTATGCGGTTTATTTGTTGTATTCGGTGCTGATATTGCCTGTCATGGTTCTGCTGGCCTGGCGGTGCAGCGGCAGTTTGGCTCAACCGGTGGCGGTGCTGGTAGTCGCTTTTGCCGCCGTGTCTGTTTTAGCCCGCTGTATCGGCATATTACGTTGGTTAACCGTGATGCCCGCTATGGCTCAGCAACACGCCGCTGCAGACCCAGCGGGCAAACAAACGCTTGAAATTATATTTACCGCCGTCACAACCTACGGCGGCGGCATTGGCGAGTTGTTGGGTGTCAGTTTGTTCATGGCGGTGTCGCTGGGACTTGCCATGGTGGCGGCTTGGCGCAACCGTACCTTGCCCCGCTGGTTGGCAGCACTCGGCATGCTCAGTGCGCTGCTATTGTTTGCACTGTTTCTGCCAACGATTGGCATTGCTATTCAAGTGCCGATTGCTGTAGCGGCAACCGTATTGGCTGTGTGGATGGTTGTGGCTGGCATCATGGTTTTCATCAAACCAAAGCAGCTCAACTTTTAACTGCGACCACGCCGAAGCATTTTCGGTTAGTCGCTAGCAGCCTAAATTCACGATTTAATCATCGTTTATATCAGTAAAAATGGGCGCAAGCAGCTACTTAACTTGTAGCAACTTAATGACCCGCGATAGCTTTAATTCACATGACATCCATTTCTACCCAACCCCCACGCAGCGTCTTTTCCACCATAAGCAGCCTGACGCTGCTGCGCAGCCGCCTGCAATCTGGCTCAAGGCCGCTCTACTTGGTGGGCACCGCCATGCTGCTCATGGCAGCCATCACGCTGGTGCTGGCGCTGATAGATGCCCGTTTATTTCAAGGTGTCAGCACGTGGGCTAAGCCTTTGAAGTTTCAGTTGTCAACTGGCGTGTATTTACTGACGCTGGCTTTTTTCATGGCCTGGCTGCCTGACAGCAAACGCCAGACGCCACTGGCTCGATATGTCGTTTGGAGCGCTATTGCTGCGGGTATTTTTGAGGTGATCTACATCACCGGGCAGGGCGCACAGGGGCTGGGGTCGCACTACAACCGTGCATCTGATTTTTACGCCGCAATGTACACACTGATGGGTGTGGGTGCAGTGATATTGACCACCGCGTCGCTGGCCTTGGCGGTGTTGATTGCGCGCTGCCCGGCTTACGAATTGCCGCGCGTGCTCAAGCACGCTGTGGTGCTGGGGTTGGTCCTGACTTTCGTACTGGGCACCGGTTTTGGCTCGTACCTGGGCGCGCAGCGCGCTGGCCACTGGGTAGGCGGTGCGCTGACCGATGCAGGCGGCTTGCCGCTATTTAACTGGTCGCGTACGGGTGGTGACTTGCGTGTGGCCCATTTCTTCGGCATCCACGCCATGCACTTTATCCCCGCTGTTGTAGCGCTGGCCGTGGCGGCGCGCTTGCCTGGCGCAAAGCAAGTTGCTGGCGTCTGGTTTTTGGCGGTTGCATTTACAGCGTTGACGGTATTGACGTTTGTGCAGGCCGCGCGTGGACAGCCCTTTTTGTAAAGCTGGTGATAGCACTTGGTTATTCATCTTCCTGGAAACTTTCGCAACGACCTCGCTCCACAGGTAATCGCCAGCAGCAACACAACCTTTTTACCAAATTAACCAAATGCAAAATCATCTGTTCAAAATCCTTGCTATATTTTGTTTGAGCCTGGTTGGCGCCTGCTCGACCACCAATCCAAACTACGACCCAGCCAAGCCACACCACACACCCACTGGCTTTAAAAATATTTACAGCGCAGGTACGGGTGGTTTTGGCAATTTTTTAAAGTGGCAATGGGAGCGGCTGGGTAAAACCATCCCGCAACCGACGGTAGATTTATCACCTGTTGCCGCAGACTTGGACGCCATTCGTGCGCCAAAAGTAGCCCAAGTGACGTGGATCGGGCACGCATCTGCGCTGGTGCAAATGGGCGGATTCAACATTCTGACGGATCCGCATTTCAGTGAACGTGCCGGGCCTGTGCAGTTTGCCGGGCCAAAGCGTTTTCAGGCGCCAGGTTTGACGCTTGCGCAGCTGCCGCGCATTGACGCCGTGGTGATCTCGCACAACCATTACGACCACCTAGACTTAAACAGCGTGCGAGCATTGGCGGTGCTGGAGAACGCTCCGATTTTTTATGTGCCGTTGGGCATTGACGACTGGTTCAAGGCCAACGTTCCCGGTGCAAAAGTTTTCAAGACCGACTGGCAGGAAAAGCATGTGCTGAAAAAATCGCAAGGCAAATCAGGCGATGAATTAGTCATACAGTTTTTGCCTGTTCAGCATTGGTCCAGCCGAACGCCGTTTGATCGCCTGGCCACTTTGTGGGGTAGCTGGGCTTTGCTGGCAGGTAACAAAGCGGTCTGGTTTTCAGGCGACTTGGGCTTCAGCGAAGACACCGCCAACATTGCCAAACAGTATCCGCAGGGCTTTGATTTGTCTTTAATTGCAGTGGGTGCCTACGAGCCGCGCTGGTTTATGAAAGGCCAGCACATCAACCCGGACGAGGCGGTAACGATTCACCGCCAGGTTGGTTCACGCAAAAGCGTAGGCATTCATTGGGGCACGTTCAGCTTGACAGATGAGCCGCTGGATCAACCGATAGTTGATCTGGCCGCTGCAAGAAAAGCGCAGTCTGTCTATGACGAGTCATTTGTCTTGCTCAGGCCTGGCCAGACTACAGGGTTTTAGAAGGCACCTCTAAACCATCCAGGGTGAATTTTTGTCCAACAAAATCAGCATTTTACCAACGGCATGATGGACAGCGGCTTGCCTCACACTGGAACGATCACCGCTAAAACACACTCTTTCGCTGTGAAGGCTGCCATGCACCGACCAGCCAAACCAGACCGTACCCACAGGTTTGTCTGCGCTACCGCCCGTCGGCCCGGCCACGCCTGTCACAGCCACAGACACCTGCGCCTGCGAGTGGCGGATGGCCCCAAACGCCATGGCTCTGGCCACCGGCTCGCTCACCGCGCCATGTTGGGCAATCAGCGCGGCATCCACGCCCAGCAGTTCGGTTTTGGCGGCGTTGGAATAGGTGATAAAACCGCGCTCAAACCAGGCGCTTGACCCAGCCAGGTCGGTGCAGGCGGCGGCGATCATGCCGCCCGTACAACTCTCGGCTGTGGCCAGAAAAAGGCCATTTTCAAGCATCAAATTGGCCAATTGACCAATAGATCCTGTCGCAAGGAGCTCCTGATTTAATAGCGTATCGGCCATTACAAAAACCGCCACACTGCGATCACCAGCAGGGTACAAAACGCCGCCACGAAGTCGTCAAACAAAATGCCAAAGCCGCCGCGCGCACCAAAACCTTTGAAGATTTGGTCGGCCCAAGCCACCGGGCCGGGTTTGACGGCATCAAAAAACCTGAACAGCAAAAACGCCACCAGTTGCCCGGTAAACCCTGTGGGCATGATGAGCCACAGCACCAGCCAGAAGGCCACCACTTCGTCCCACACAATGTTGCCGGGGTCCAGCACAGCCATGTTTTTGGCGGTGACTGTGCAGGCCCACCAGCCGACCAGCGTTGCAGCAGCAATCAGCCAGCCCATTTGTGCCACAGTCATCAGGGGCGCCATGACCAGATAAGCCAGCCAGGCCCACAGCGTACCCGCAGTGCCCGGTGCTATCGGGCTCAGGCCGGAGCCAAAACCGAGCGCGATGAAATGCGCAGGGTGCGACAACAAAAACCGGGCGTTGACCTTGGCAGGGACTGCATTTGAACTAAGTGTCATGGTTGGCAATCGTACAGTGGTGCAAAAAGTAAGTGTATTGATCAGGAGCGGAACATGTTGAGCATCAATAAATATCGTCACGCTGCCAGCGCAACATTGGCGGCTTTGCTTTTAGGCGGCTGTGCAGTGCAGCAAGTCTTACCGGGCATGACCCGCGCTGAAGTGCTGGCGCAGTACGGCAAGCCCTCTCGGGAAGTGCCGATTGCGAACGGCACCAGTGTCTCAAGGCTGCAATATTCATTTCAACCCTCCGGCCAGCGGGCGGTGATGGTGGACCTGGATGGCTCGGGCAAGGTGGTGTCCAGCCGCCAGGTGATGCAGAGCGCAGAATTCGCGCGCATTGGTATCAATCAATGGAGCCGAGCGGACGTGGAGCGGGAATTTGGTTTAAGCGCAACCATTGACCGTGTGGCCTCGTGGAAAGGCGACATCATGATCTACTACTGGAAAGACGCCAGCCAGGACATGTATTTTTACGTTTACCTGGACAGCGCCAACATCGTGCAACGAACCGGGCAGGGCATGGACTTCAGGAAAGAGCCACCCAGCGATTAACAGCCCCCATTTCAAGTTGGAAGTGGTGCAATCGCCTCATCGTTTTGAATCGTTCGGCCAATTTCGGGATATCGCTTGTGCAGGTAAAGCCAGGCAACCAGGCCAATACACATCATGCCCAATGAAGCTGTGGCTAGAGCGACAGTTGAATGCATGACGAGCGGCGTTAGCAGCCCGGCTACCAAACCGTTGGCCGTGGAGCCAATGACCGCTTGAAGCGACGACGCCATGCCGCGCCGCTCAGGGTACAAGTCCAGCACCAGCAGCGTGACCACCGGCACCATCAGCGCCCAGCCGAAGGCAAACAAAGCAATCGGAATCAATGCCCACGAAACATGCGCCTTGAAAAAGTAATTGGCCACCAGGTTAATGACCGACACCGTGAGCATGATGACAAAGCCGTGGCGAATCTGCACCTTGGGCGCTACCTTGCCCGCCAGCCGGCCACTGAGCAAGGCGCCCGACATGATGCCTGCGATGGTCAGCATGAAAAACCAGAAAAACTCGGTGGGTTGCAATTGCAGGTGCTCACCCAAAAACTCGGGCGCTGCCAACACATACAAAAACATGCCATTAAACGGCACGCCACTGGCCAACGCCAGCAGTAAAAACCTTGGGTTGGAGGTGAGCTGCCAATAGCCGCGCATCAAATGCCTGACTTCAAACGGCTGGCGCTGGTCAATGTGCAGCGTCTCCGGCAAATACTTGTAGTTGGCTGCCCACAAGAAAACCCCAACGCCTGTCAAAAACCAAAAAATGCTGTGCCAGTCAAAAAACACAAACAACCAGCCACCAACGATAGGGGCCAAGGCGGGAGCAACACCGAAATAAATCGTCACCTGGCTCATCACCTGCTGGGCCTGCGCGGGTGGAAACATGTCGCGTATCACGGCGCGTGACACCACAATGCCCGCACCTGTTGACAGGCCTTGCAATGCTCTGAAAAAAACCAATTGCTCAATGCTTTGCGACAGTGCGCAACCGGCTGAAGCAACAGTAAACATCGCAACGCCCCACAACACCACCGGGCGACGGCCAAAGCTGTCGGCCAAGGCCCCATGAAACAAGTTCATAAAAGCAAAGCCAAACAAGTATGCTGACAGCGTTTGTTGCATTTGCACGGGTGTAGCACCGAGCGACTTTGCAATACCTGCAAATGCAGGGATGTAGGTATCAATCGAAAACGGCCCCAACATGCCGAGCAACGCCAGCAACACCGCTAAGGCCCAGCGCGGGCCGGGCCAAAGCTTGTCAGCATTAGGGTTCATTGTTTTTCAATTTCAGCGCCGTATCGTACAAGTCATTGCGCGGCGCACCAGTGATGTCGGCCGCCAGTTTGACAGCGGTTTTGAGCGGCAATTCAGCCAACAACAAGCGCAGCACCCGCTGGCCATCGTCTTTGGGTAAGGCCTGTGGCGCAGGATGCAGTACCAATACAAACTCACCACGCGTGCGCTGCGGGCCAGTCGCTAACCAGCTGGCCAATTGGTCTGCGGCAACGGTGGCGATTTCTTCAAACTGCTTGGTCAGCTCGCGGCAAACGGTAACGGGTCTTTCGCCCAGCGGCTTCATGGCTTGCGCCAGCGCCTCAATGCGGTGCGGCGCTTCCATGATGACAAGGGCTTTGGTCTCTGATTGCAGCACTTCGATGGTTTGGTCACGCTCGCCTGCCTTGCTGGGCAAAAAACCTGCAAACACAAAACCGGAATCGCCTGATATGCCCGCAGCACTCAAAGCTGTGGTCACACTGCTGGCACCTGGTAACGGCATCACGCCCAAGCCGGCGCTGCGCACAGCGGCCACCAAGCGCGCGCCGGGGTCGCTCACGGCGGGCGTACCGGCATCGCTGACGTAGGCCACACGCTCGCCGCGCTGCAGCCGATCAATCACACCCACAGCGGCTTCAAGCTCATTGTGTTCATGCACAGCCAGCAACGTTTTATCAATGCCAAACTGGCGCAGCAGACCTTGCGTGTGGCGCGTGTCCTCGCAAGCGATGCAATCGACCAGTTGCAGCACATGCAGCGCCCGCAAACTGATGTCGGCCAGGTTGCCTATCGGCGTGGCCACCACATACAGGGTGCGCTGCGGATAATGCTGCATGCCAGAGGCGGCTTTTGCCGCGTTCAAAGCCATCTCGAAGGAAGCGTTCAATGTGGTTTTCCAAAAATGAAACGAAAGATCAGGTTACCACCAAGGCCGTGGGCGATGCTGCGGAGTTGGTGGCGCTAGCTCATTTGCGAACGGCGGGCTTGAAGCTGCTGGAAACCAATTATCGAACACCAGGGCGCGGCGGCGGCGAGATTGACCTCATCATGAAAGACACCGACGGCACGCTGGTCTTCGTCGAGGTACGCCAACGCGCCAGCCAGTCCCACGGCGGCGCGGGTGCAAGTATCAGCGCCGTGAAACAAAAGCGTATTGTTTTTGCTGCTCGGCATTATTTAATGCGCTTTAAAACCCTGCCGCCTTGCCGGTTTGATGCGGTGCTGATACAGGGTGGGCTGGGTGTGGGTGAGGTTCCGGCGATTGAGTGGTTGCGCTCGGCATTTGATGCGGTTTGAGGTCTTATAAATTTGTAAGCAGACGCAAGACCGATACGGCATCACCGTGATGACGACACGCTATCATTAGCCCATGCTCGAACAAAGAATTGAACAGCACTTCATTGACAGCGCCGACCTGAAGTACCAGTCGGCTCAGGTTTTATCTAAACCCATCGTTGCCGCCGTGCAGGCTATCCTTGCCAGTGTGACCAGCGGCGGCAAGGTGCTGGCTTGTGGCAATGGCGGGTCGGCCGCTGATGCACAGCACTTTGCGGCAGAGTTTGTCGGCCGCTACGAGCGTGAGCGGCCCGAACTGGCCGCCATTGCACTGACTACCGACAGCTCTATCCTGACGGCGATTGCCAACGACTACGACTTCAACGTGATTTTTTCCAAGCAGGTACGAGCCTTCGGTGGCGCGGGCGATGTGCTGCTGGCACTGAGCACCAGTGGCAACTCGGGCAACGTGCTGGCGGCGATTGAAGCGGCGCATGAACGCGAAATGACCGTGGTGGCGCTGACAGGGCGAGGCGGTGGAAAAATAACCCACGCCCTGCGTGAAACCGATGTGCATATCTGCGTGCCGCATGAGCGCACGGCACGCATTCAAGAAGTGCATTTACTTGTCCTGCACTGCATTTGCGACGGTGTGGATACCCAGTTACTTGGTGATCAGGAGTCTTCAGTATGAAAAATGTCATGCCCAAACGATTTGTATTAAATGTATTGGCGTCCGCACTTTTAGTGGCGTCGCTCAGCGCCTGCATTCCGCTGGTGGTAGGTGGTGCCATGGTGGGCGGTACGCTGGTCGCCAACGACAGGCGCACATCTGGTGCGCAGCTTGAAGACGAAGGCATTGAGCTGCGCAGCACCAGCCGCATCCGCAGCAATGTTGGCGACCGTGTTCATGTCAATGTGAGCAGCTACAACCGTCAGGTGCTGCTGACGGGCGAAGTACCGACCGCACAAGACAAGCTGCTGGTTGAACAAATTGTCTCAAGGGTTGAAAACGTGACCTCTGTCGTCAATGAACTGGCTGTCATGGGCAACTCCACCCTGACACAACGTTCGTCTGATGTGCTGGTAACCGGCCGCGTGCGGGCCCTGCTGGTGGACGCCAAAGACTTGTTTGCCAACTCGTTCAGGGTGGTCACGGAACGTGGCACAACCTACTTGATGGGCCGCGTGACCCAGCGCGAAGCTGACCGCGGTACGGCTGTGGCGCGCGGCGCACCGGGTGTGCAAAAAGTGGTGCGTATTTTTGAAATCATCAGCGAAGAAGAGCTGGCGCGGCAACTCCCCACACCCGCCAAACCGCCTGCTGCGGCCAAGCCTGCGGGCGGCTGATTAATTTTCCGCCGGGCCGCCCCAAGGAAAATTAGCCCCCTCGGGGGGCAGCGTATTACACGAAGTGTTCTCGGAGAGCGGCGAAGCCAAAAGCGTGGGGGCTATTTATCTCAACCGCTTGACCAAGCTGGACGTGTCCCAACGCTGGCCACCCAGCGCCTGCACATCTGCGTAAAACTGGTCAACCAATGCCGTGACCGGCAAGCGCGCACCGTTACGCTTGGCCTCGTCCAGCACCAAACCGAGGTCTTTGCGCATCCAGTCCACTGCAAAACCAAAATCAAATTTGTCGGCCACCATGGTTTTGCCACGGTTGTCTAACTGCCAGCTTTGCGCCGCGCCTTTGCCAATCACGTCCAGAACCTGATTCACGTCGAGCCCGGCTTTTTGGCCAAAAGCGATCGCTTCGCTCAAGCCCTGAACCAACCCCGCAACGCAAATTTGATTCACCATTTTGGTCAACTGGCCGGCACCGCTGGCACCCATCAAAGTGAAGGCTTTCGAAAACGCCATGCCGACAGGCTTGGCAGCATCAAAGGCCGCAGCATCGCCGCCGCACATGACCGTCAACGCACCGTTTTGCGCGCCAGCCTGGCCGCCTGACACAGGTGCATCTACAAAATGAAGACCCAGGTTTTTAGCGACCGCATACAGCTCGCGGGCCACATCGGCGGACGCGGTGGTGTGATCCACAAAAACGGCGCCTGGCTTCATGCCCGCAAGCGCACCATCGACGCCCAAAACCACACTGCGCAGGTCGGCATCGTTACCGACGCAGCAGAACACGACATCAGCACCGGCTACCGCAGATTTTGGTGTTAGACCGTGTGTAGCTCCGTTAAATTCGGCGCAGAAAGCTATTGATTTTGTAGCGGTGCGGTTATACACGCTGACTTGATGACCGGCTGTGGCCAGGTGGCCCGCCATGGGGTAGCCCATGACGCCCAGGCCAAGAAAGGCTACTTTTTGGGATGGGATGGTGTCGTAAGGTCGGGCGTTGATGGATGACATAGTGAACTCTTGAAAATAGAGGGTTGCGCGATTTATTAATAAGAGTACATATTGTGCAACACCCAAGCCAACAGGTGATTTCTCGCGGCTGGGTCAAGTCAATAGCTGTTCAGGTATGCGGCTTTGATGCCGATGCAAACGGACTAAACAATGGCAAAGCCTTCAGTGCCGGCGGCCAAGTCAATCGACTTGGCGCGTTGGGAGTTGAGCTTGATCTGTAGCCGCAAGTCATTGACGGAATCGGCATTGCGCAATGCGTCTTCGTAGGTAATGACATTGGCCTCAAACGCGTCAAACAAGGCCTGGTCAAACGTCTGCATGCCCAGGTTGCGGCTTTTCTTCATGATCTCTTTGATCTCGGACACTTCGCCTTTGAAGATCAAGTCTGAAATCAAAGGCGTGTTGAGCATCACCTCAACCACCGCTGCCCGGCCCTTGCTGTCTTGTTTGGGTATCAAGCGCTGCGACACCATGGCTTTGAGGTTGAGCGACAAATCCATCAGCAGTTGCGCACGACGTTCTTCCGGGAAGAAGTTGATGATGCGGTCCAGCGCCTGGTTGGCGCTGTTGGCGTGCAGGGTACACAGGCACAGGTGGCCAGTTTCAGCAAATGCAATCGCGTGCTCCATGGTTTCGCGGTCGCGTACCTCACCCATCAGAATCACATCGGGGGCCTGGCGCAACGTGTTTTTAAGCGCGGCCTCCCAACTGTCGGTGTCCAGACCCACTTCACGTTGGGTGATGACGCAATTTTTATGGGGATGCACAAACTCCACCGGGTCTTCAATCGTGATGATGTGGCCAAACGATTCCTCGTTGCGCCAGTCCACCATAGCCGCCAGTGTGGTGGACTTGCCAGAGCCGGTAGCGCCGACCAAAATCGTCAGGCCGCGCTTGGCCATGACCACTTCTTTCAGCACCTGGGGCACACCCAGGCCGTCAATGGTGGGCAACACAGCCGGGATCACCCGCATCACCATGCCGACTTTGCCCTGCTGAATAAAGGCATTCACCCGAAAGCGCCCCACACCGGGCGGGCTGATGGCGAAGTTGCATTCTTTGGTGCGCTCAAACTCCGCAGCCTGCTTGTCGTTCATGATGGCACGTGCCAATGCCAGCGTGTGACCCGCATTGAGCGGCTGCGGCGAGACCTTGGTGATTTTGCCGTCGACCTTCATGGCGGGCGGAAAGTCACCAGTGATGAACAAGTCACTGCCATTGCGGCTGACCATGAGTTTTAACAAGTCATTGATGAATTTACTGGCTTGGTCGCGTTCCATGAACGCCTCCTTTCAAAATTCACGACCTGACGTGAATTTTTAGTTAATTGGTTAGCCTGGGAAGTTCTCAGGAATTTTTGCTTTGCCGCGTGCCTCGCCCGCAGAAATAATATTGCGCTTGACCAGATCCGTCAGGTTTTGGTCCAGCGTTTGCATACCCACACTGTTACCGGTTTGAATCGACGAATACATCTGCGCCACTTTGGCCTCGCGAATCAGATTGCGAATAGCACTGGTACCCAGCATGATCTCGTGGGCTGCCACCCGGCCCTGGCCGTCTTTGGTTTTGCACAATGTTTGCGAGATCACGGCCTGCAATGACTCGGACAACATCGAGCGGATCATTTCTTTTTCTTCCGCAGGAAACACGTCGATGATCCGGTCAATGGTTTTGGCGGCGCTCGACGTGTGCAGCGTGCCAAACACCAAGTGCCCGGTTTCAGCGGCCGACATGGCCAAGCGAATGGTTTCCAGGTCACGCATTTCGCCCACCAGAATCGCGTCCGGGTCTTCCCGCAATGCAGATTTAAGTGCGGCTTGAAAGCTCAGGGTGTGAGGGCCAACCTCACGCTGGTTGATCAGGCATTTTTTAGATTCGTGCACAAACTCAATCGGGTCTTCCACCGTCAGGATGTGACCGTACTCGTTTTCATTCAGGTAGTTCACCATGGCCGCCAGTGTGGTGGACTTGCCCGAACCTGTAGGCCCTGTGACAAGCACCATACCGCGCGGCTTCATCGCCAAATCACCAAAAATCTTGGGGGCATTGAGCTGCTCAAGCGTCAGGATTTTTGAAGGGATGGTTCGCAGCACCGCGCCAGCGCCACGGTTGTGGTTAAAGGCGTTGACGCGAAAGCGCGCCAAGCCGTCAATCTCAAACGAAAAGTCGACTTCCAAAAACTCTTCGTAGTTTTTGCGCTGGGTGTCGTTCATGATGTCATACACCATGGAATGCACCTGCTTGTGGTCCAGCGGATCCACGTTGATGCGCCGCACATCTCCGTGCACACGTATCATGGGCGGCAGACCGGCTGAAAGATGCAAGTCGGAGGCTTTGTTTTTGACACTGAAGGCCAACAGCTGGGTAATATCCATCCCGAAAATCCTTAATGCATGTAGGACAAGATCGTTGAACTTGCAGTTTACAGTCGATTTATGAACATCATCGTACGAAATCTCCAAAGCGTGCGTGACCGCATCACCACCGCCTGCTTTGCGGCGGGTCGGCATCCGGACAGCGTGCGGCTTTTGGCTGTGTCCAAAACCTTCGGTGCTGATGCGGTGCTGGACGCCATGAGCGACGGGCAAAGGGCCTTTGGCGAAAACTACATCACCGAAGGCGTTGAAAAAATCACGGCACTGCGCGAGCACACAGGACTCGAATGGCATTGCATAGGCCCGATACAAAGCAACAAAACCCGGCTGGTGGCAGAGCATTTTGACTGGGTGCAATCAGTTGATCGCTTAAAAATCGCGCAGCGCCTGAGCGAGCAACGACCCGCGCACTTGCCGCCGCTTCAAATTTGCCTGCAAGTCAACATAGACGGCGGTACGAACAAATCGGGCATAGCTCCTGCCGAGCTGATGGCGCTGGTCAAAGAAGTCATCCAGCTGCCCAACTTGAGACTACGCGGCTTGATGACGATACCTGAACCGGCTATTAATTTTATAGCTGCTTGCGCCCTGCATTCGGGCGCAAAAGCCCTGTTTGACCAAGTAAACAAGGCCGGATTATTGCCTGAACCGATGGACACGCTGTCAATGGGCATGACGGCTGACCTGGAAGCAGCGATTCATTCTGGCAGCACGATGGTGCGCGTAGGCACGGCCATTTTTGGCGCCAGGTAACTGGAAGACTATTTCGGAATCACCATCGGCTTGATGTTGCCGCAGTCCGCGCCCAACCATTTGCCTGACGAATCCATCGTGGTGACAGCTTGCTTGCCCTGCTGAGTCGTGTTAATTTTCATTTTCATGGTGTAGGCGCTGTCGCCCATGAAGGTGTACTGCCCTTCACCGCTGGACGGTGGGCTGGCGCAAGTGAACTTGAATGTCATACCAGTACTGGTTTTGTTACTGGTGGTGCTGGTGCAGTCGCCCTGCGTCTGTACTGGCATCTGGCTGCGCTCCACCATGTCTTTGGTCATGCACATTTTGGACAGCACACCGCCAGGCGTACTTGTGATGCTCATGCCCTGCTTTGCCAGCATGGCCTCCATTTGTTTGCGCTGATCGGGCGGCATGTTGGCCATTTGCTGCTGCATTTGGGCCATGGCTTTGTCCATCTCGGCGCTGCCACCGAGTTTGGTGGTCACCTCCCACAAGCCAGCTTTGCTAACTTGGGCATGAGCCGTTAAGGCTGAGACACCCAAAGCCAGCGCGAGCAGCATGTTGCGAGAGTTGGTTTGCATTTTGGACTCCAGTTATTGCCTAAAAAGCGATTATTTGACAGTCAAGCCTCAAAAGCAAGCTGAAAAGCCCAAAAAATAGGCATAAAACCGGCCTCCAGACCAATCATTACGGGCGCAAGCAGCTATTTATTTTGTAGCAGTTTTCGCGGCAGTGAAGTCTGCGTAAACGCTTTGTGCAGACTGAACTGCCTCTAATAACGCACGTCGCATACTTCCAAGGCATTCAGGCCAAGGTCGGTGATGACAAACCCATCCTCACCGTTGGAGATCAAAAATCCGTGGCGGGCAAGTGACGCGACTGTTTTTTGGCCATGGGCGCGGGTTTTGTGAGGTTGCTCTATTTTGCGTTCAGTCGGTGTTATGCCAACCACTTTGAAGCCGTAACGCGCATCTTCTAGACATTCGTATTGTTTGTACGTCAATGTTTTAAGGGGAAGGGTGCCACTTGTGCTGCCGCTCCACTCCATATCAGAGGGTGCATAGCTGATCTTGTAAGGAATTTTATCGACCACTGATTCAGAGGTGGATGCTAGTTTGTGTTTGTTGTTGCGCTGGCGCTTGATCAAAAAATATCCGGCAAGGCCCAGCACCGCCAGCATCGCTATCGCAAGAAGACCCCAAGCAACTGATTCCACTGACACTCCCTCCTATTGTTGGGAAGATTATCCAGAGAAAACAACCAACATCGGCATAACAAATCTAGGGGCTCGCGATTAAATTAAGGGGGTTCAATCCAACGCCTGAATCTCAAAATCTGCATCACCCAAATATCGGTTCACACCAAAAGCCGCCTGCGTTGCCGCCAGTTCTGCCGCCTCCCACTGCTCAGTCAAAATTTGCTCCGCGGGTGTGACTGGCCAGGGGCGGGGATGGTCGCTGTATTGTTGAAACAGCTTCAAATAGGCCTGGTAGCACGGCCACACCAAAAGCGCATCACCTAAGACCTCTTCAAGCGCAGCACGAAACCGCACTTGCGCCAGCTCACGCTGCTCATCAGACACATCATCAGCAGAAAATATTTTTAGCAAATAAGCCATGTACGAACCGATTGAGACAGAAAGTATTTTCCACCTGAAACGGGTGGATGTAAAAATTAATTTCGTTACGCCTCTTTCATCAAGCACAAGCTTTTCATACATGGCAGCCGTACCATGCGTTCTTTTTTCAAGGAAGTCACATGGCAACACCGTTTTTTGGCAAACGCGATATGGACACCTCCAGCTCGCTCACATCACCTACCAACTTGAGGAGCACGCCAGGCAATGGCTACAACACGTCGGCATCACCGCTCAGCACTGCACCGGTACAAAAATCTGCCAGCGATGTCACCCCAGCCGCCTTACCAGAAGGCGGCAGCAAACTGACTGTGGGCCCCAACATCAAGCTCAAGGGCGTTGAGATTACCGACTGCGATACCCTGGTGGTTGAAGGCCTGGTTGAGGCCACGATGGACTCCCGCGTGATGCAAATTGCGGAACAAGGCGCTTTCAAAGGCTCGGCTGAGATTGATGTGGCTGAAATTCGCGGGGAGTTCAATGGCAACCTGACGGTGCGCCAAAAACTGGTGATTTACTCGACAGGCAAAGTCACCGGCACGATCCGCTACGGCAAGCTGGTGATTGAAGAAGGCGGCCAGTTAGCGGGTGAGATTTTGTTCGGCGCGGTTGGCACGCTGGCCAAAACACCAGCATTGGCTCAGGTGGGCGGTGTTCTTAAAACAGCTTGATCAAAAGCGGCGCTAAAAACGGCATCAAAAGTGATGCCAGCACCACCTGCAAACCCAATGCCAGCGCTGCATAAGCCCCTGCGTCAGCATTGACTTGCAGGGCGCGTGCCGCACCTATGCCGTGCGCGGCAGTACCCAAGGCAAACCCGCGTGCCGCCCAGCCTTCGTGGGTGGTGGGTATGCGCAAGGCATCAAACAGGTACTTGCCAGCCAACGCGCCAACCAAGCCGGTGATGACTGCAAAGACGGCTGCCAGTGCAGGAATGCCGCCAATTTTTTCAGCAATTCCCATGGCGACAGGTGCGGTGACTGATTTGGGCACGAGTGACAGCATCACCTCCATCGGCAGACCAACAGCCCACGCCAACAACAACGCAGACGCACTGGCCGCAAAACCGCCCATCAGCGCGGCCAGCAGCAACCTGCCCCAGCGCAGGCGTAACTCAATGCGCCGCTGCCATAGCGGCCAGGCCAGTGCCACCACGGCAGGGCCAAGTAAAAAATGAATGAACTGAGCGCCCGCAAAGTAAGTGGGGTAAGGCACACCTGAAAGTAGCAAGCCGCCTGCCAACACCACCACCGTCCACAGCACCGGGTTTGCCCAAGGCGCTTGATGCAAGCGCACATAAGCGGCTTGCGCCAAAACATAAACAACCAGAGTCGCCGTCAAGCCGAAAAGCGGCGTGGCCGATAGATAAACCCAGAGCTCAACAAATTTAGGCATCTTCTTTGGCGCTTTTTATCCAATGCATACACAGCACCGTGACGGCCAAACCCACCAAAGTTGACAGCACAATCACCAGTAACATGCGCAGGCCATATTGGCTAACAAGCGATAAATGCGTCATCACACCCACGCCAACCGGTACAAAGAGTAAGGAAAGGTGTAAGAGCAGAAAGTCAGCGCACTCGCCAACTGGCTCTCTGACAGCCTGCCAACGCAATGCCAGCAGTAGCAAAAGCATACCCACAACCGGGCCGGGAAACGGTAACTTCAAACCCCGCGCGAGTAGCTCTCCAACTGATTGAAAAGCCAGCAACCAAGCCAGGCCGCGCAAGGCTTGCATGGTCAGAATCTAGGCAAATCAGGGTGCGATATCTTGCCGCCTCTGACCAGCATTTTTCCGTACTCTGCACAGCGGTTGAGCGTCGGAATCACCTTCCCCGGGTTCAACAAGCCTCTAGAGTCAAACGCGCGCTTGACACCAAACATCTGCTCGTTTTCTTCGGCGGAGAACTGCACACACATCGAGTTGAGCTTTTCTACGCCAACTCCATGCTCACCCGTCACCGTGCCGCCCATGGCCACGCTGGTTTCTAAAATTTCAGCACCAAACAGCTCGCAGCGGTGCAATTGGTCAGCATCATTGGCGTCAAACAAAATCAGTGGGTGCAAGTTGCCATCACCCGCGTGAAACACATTGGCGCAGCGCAGTTGGTACTTTTTTTCCATCTCGGCAATGGCCAGCAAAATATCAGCCAGGCGCTTGCGCGGAATAGTCGAGTCCATGCACATGTAGTCCGGGCTCATGCGGCCACTGGCCGGAAAAGCATTTTTGCGACCTGACCAAAACTTCAGGCGCTCGGCTTCGTTTTGGCTGACAGCAATGGCGGTTGCGCCGCAGCGCGTTAACACCTCACTCATACGGCCAATTTCTTCTTCAACCTCTTCTACGGTGCCGTCGCTTTCGCACAGCAAAATCGCTTCTGCCGTCAGGTCATAACCCGCGTGTACAAAATCTTCAACCGCAGCCGTCATGGGCTTGTCCATCATCTCCAGGCCTGCGGGAATAATGCCCGCTGCAATCACCGCCGCCACCGCATCACCGGCCTTACGCAAGTCATCAAAGCTGGCCATGATGCAGCGTGCCAGTTGCGGCTTGGGGATCAGCTTGACGGTCACCTCAGTCGTGATGGCCAGCATGCCTTCGCTGCCGATGACGATGCTGAGCAAGTCGTAGCCAGCAGCATCCAGCGCCTCACTGCCAAACTCCACCTCATCGCCCTCAATCGTGAAACCCTTGACCTTGATGACGTTGTGTACTGTCAAGCCGTATTTCAAGCAATGCACACCACCAGAGTTTTCAGCCACATTGCCGCCAATCGTGCAGGCGATTTGGCTGGATGGGTCGGGCGCGTAGTACAGGCCATGCGGTGCGGCGGCTTCGGAAATGGCCAGGTTGCGCACGCCGCCTTGCACTACTGCGGTACGGCTGAATGGGTCGAGCTTCAAAATCTTGTTGAATTTAGCCAGCGACAGCGTCACGCCCAGCTTGTGCGGCATGGCACCGCCGCTCAAGCCTGTGCCCGCACCACGCGCCACCACAGGTACATTCAGCGCATGGCAGGTTTTGAGCACGGCTTGCACTTGCGCATAGGTTTCAGGCAGCACCACCACCAGCGGGCGCTGACGGTAGGCCGTCAGGCCATCGCATTCGTAGGGGGTGGTGTCTTCGTTATTCCACAGCAGCGCATGCTCGGGCACAACGGCCTTCAGGCTGCGCACCACCAGTGCTTGCCTGTCTGCCCGCTCGATGGATAACTGCTGCTCTGCTGTCAGGGGTGCGTTCATGGTCTGTATCCTTTGAACTCTGACTTTAGTACATCCCGCCTGCTTTGAGTTGAAGAAATTTAACGCGGCTTGTGAAACCCGGGTTTTACTGCACCACGGTTTTAACCGCTGCGCCCGGTTTGATATCCCCCGCCGGATAAACCCCGTTGATCAGCCGCAGCTGCTGCTCCGGGTTGGCCAGCGGCGATGTTCTGGCCAGCTCGGCAAAACCGCCACGCGGCATGACGGCTGAGCGCACCGCCCAGGGCCTGGCGGCGGCCTTGTCGGCTGCTGTCAGAGCACGAAAGGTGTTTTCAGTCTCCAGCATCTGGGGGCGGCTACGCTGCAAAGTAGCCGCGTCTTTGGCGGCATGAATAAACAGGAACACAGCCCCTTGCGGGCCGGTGATCAAGGTAAGTTCTGTGCCCTGCGCCTGTCCATTTTTGCCCGCCACCGTACCCATGAAGCGGGTGGCCGCCAAGCCATTGATTTGCACACGTTCTGCTCGCCCAGTGCTGGGGTTGACCAGTTTGCGAATGATTTCGTCATGCGTTTTGCCTGCATCGGCAGGCGCTATTTTGACGATCAAACCCGCATCGCCCGCGCTGTTGACCAGTGTGATCTGGTCGACCTCGTTCTGAATACGCCAGCCGTCTGCAGCCGTCACCGCAAAACCCAACCCCGTGTGATAAAAATTGCGACCCCGGGTCAAGCCCTGTTCAGCGCTTTCACCAAAGGCCATGCCTTCAAGTATTTGCTGGTAGCTGGCGCGACCCTCGTCGATGTAGGCCGCGCCTGTTTTGTACTGCGCTGCGAGCTGGGTGATGCTGCTCAGGCGCTGGTCATTGCTGGGGTGCGACGACAGCCAGCTGTTTTGCTGCGGAACCTGCCTGCCTTGCGCGCGCGCCATGTCAGCGGCAAAACGCTCCTGATTTTTGAGCACATTGATCACGTCCACCATGTTGCGCGGGTCGAACCTGACGCGCGACAGATACTCTGCCCCCAAACCATCGGCCTGCAGCTCCTGCTCGCGTCCGTAACGCGAGATGTATCCCGCCGCCACCGTTTGCGACAGGTCACTCGCCGCGCGCCCAGCACCGCCAACACCTTGAGATTCGAGCAACACGCCCAGCACGCTGGCCGCCAGCACGCCCAGGCCAGCGTCTTGCTGACGGGTGGCTCGCTGTGCGCCGTGCCTGGCGGTCACGTGGCCAATTTCGTGGCCAATCACGGCTGCCAGATCGGCTTCGCTTTCCAGGTACACCATGATGCCGCGCGTGATGTACACATAGCCGCCCGGCAGCGCGAAGGCATTGATCTCCGGGCTGTCGAGCACGGTAAATGTCCATTGCAAATTGGCGCGCTGCGACTGCCTGGCAAGGCGCTGGCCAATGTCATTGACATACGCCTGTACACGTGGGTTTTTCAGTACGCCATACTCCTGCAGCACGTTCGCGTGGGATTTTTTACCTTCAGCAATTTCAGACGCCTCGCTCATCACGCTGCGCTCAGCCTGGCCAGTCACCGGGTTGGTGACAGTGCCGCCGCAGCCAGCGAGCAACGCGCCAGACAGCATCAAGGCCGAGACTTTGAAGCAATGCTTGAACATGGTTTTCTTTCGGTTTGAATCAGGACCCCAGGCTCTTTTTCAGCCACTCTGCGAATGCAGAGCATTCCCATCGCTCCATCGTGCCAGTTCGCCAGCATAAATAGTGGGCATGCGGGCTTGGAATGTTGTGGGAAAACACCTCGTTGTGGCCAAGTCGCACCAAAGAGCCATTCTCTAACCAGGGCGCACCCAATTTCAGACGAATCAGCGCAATGCCCATACCCGCCGCAGCCGCATCACACATCAGGCCGATGTCATTGAACTGCGAGCCCTCCATCGGCTCGGGCCAGTCCAGGTGATGGGCGGCAAACCAGGTGCGCCACGGCTCCAGCGGTGAACGCAGCAGGTTTTCGCCTTCAATGTCTTGCGGTGTTTCAAACGGGCCGTGGTCGCGTACATAGGCGGGTGATGCCAGCAGTGTGACCTCGTCTTTCATCAGGCAGATATGCTCTACATCTGCATAGCGCCCGGTACCAAAACGGATGGTTAAATCGGCGTCTTCGGCCACCACGTCGAGTAGCGGGATGGAAACTTGTAGCGTCAAGTCAATCTCGGGGTAGGCTTCCGTGAACTGGCGCAGGCGCGGAATCAAAATCGACCGTGCAAACGTCGGCGTCACAGCCAACCGCAACTTGCGCTTGCCCGGATGACCACTTTGCCCCGCCGGCCCCGGAAACTTTTGCAGCGTCGCCAAGCCGTCGCGCACATGCGCCAGGTATTCGCTGCCTTCAGTGGTCAATGAAAAGTCAGCCCGACCAAACAGCTTGGTACCAATGATTTGCTCCAGCTGCTTGACGCGGTGGCTAACGGCGCTGGGCGTGACGCAAAGCTCTTCAGCAGCCTGCGTCACACTGCGCAGGCGCGCGAGAGTCTCGAAAGTCAGCAGGCACTGGATCGGGGGGATGCGTTGTGTGCCTGCTGCGCTCATGGTGGGCTTATTTAAAAATGACGGTTTTGTGGCCGTTTAGAAGTACGCGATGCTCGCTGTGCCACTTCACTGCTCTGGCCAACACGCGGCTTTCAGTGTCCTTGCCCCGCGCGGTCAGGTTTTCGACTGTGTCTTTGTGGTCCACCCGCGTCACGTCTTGCTCAATGATCGGGCCTTCGTCCAAATCTGCCGTGACGTAATGGGCGGTGGCGCCAATCACCTTCACGCCGCGCTCATGCGCCTGGTAGTACGGTTTGGCGCCTTTGAAGCTGGGCAACATGCTGTGGTGAATATTGATGGCGCGGCCTGAGAGTTTTTTGCACAAATCATTGCTCAGCACCTGCATGTAGCGCGCCAGCACCACCAGCTCAGCGCCCTCGCTTTCAATGATCTCCAGCTGTTTGACCTCGGCCTGCGCCTTGGTGTCAGCGGTGACCGTGATGTGGTGAAACGGCACGTTGTAGCTGGCAGCCAGTTGGTAAAAGTCGCGGTGGTTGCTCACGATGGCGCGCACGTCAATCGGCAGCAGGCCAGATTTCCAGCGGAACAAAATATCGTTCAGGCAATGCCCGTCGCGGCTGACCAGGATGACGGTGCGCATGGCGTCTTGGGTGGAATGCAGCTTCCAGGACATACCAAACGGGGCAGCAAAAGTTGTCAGTTGCGCTTGTAGTTCAGCATGCGTCAGCTTGTCACAGGCAAATTGCACCCGCATAAAAAACAGGCCGGTGTCGTGGTCGTTGTACTGTGCGGCTTCTTCAATGTTGCCTTGGTGCTCCAGCAGAAAACCGGACACCGCATGAACAATGCCCATACGGTCAGGGCAGGACAAGGTGAGGATATAGGCGTGATTCATAAGGCTGGAATTGTCGCAGGTCAATACGCCGTCCGCGCAGTGCCAAAATGCAGGCATCACATCAGGAGCATTGCATGGCTTATCAAAACTTCAACATGGACCACCAGTGGTTGCCCTTCACCCCCAACCGCACGTTTAAAAACGACCCCCGCGTGTTTGTGGCGGCTGACGGCATGATGTTTACCACCCACGACGGCAAACAGGTGATAGACGGTATCTCCAGCCTGTGGTGCGTGACGGCAGGGCACAACCGCAAGCCGATCAACGAGGCGATTAAAAAGCAGCTCGACACACTGGACTATGCCACCGCCTTTCAAGCCAGCAATGACCAGGCCTTTATTGCCGCTGAAATGATTGCTGCGATGGCCCCCGGCGACCTGAACAAAGTGCTGTTTTGCAACTCAGGCAGCGAGGCGGCTGACACGTCTCTCAAAGTCGCACTGGCCTACCACCGCGCGCGGGGCGAGGGCCACCGTAACGTGTTCATTGGCCGCGAGCGTGGTTACCACGGCGTGGGCTTTGGCGGTATGAGCGTAGGCGGCATTCCGGCCAACCGCAAGGCCTACGGCACCGCCCTGCTACCCCGTGTTGACCATATGCGGTTTATTCATGACCCGGTTAACCACGCTTACATCCACGGCCAAGAGCCGGTGTGGCAGGAAGACCTGCTGTTGGAGCTGGAAAACCGCATCTTGCCGCTGCACGACCCGAGCAACATTGCCGCCGTGATTGTCGAACCGATCGCGGGCAGCGCAGGCTGGTATTTACCGCCGCAAGGCTACGTCAAACGCCTGCGCGAGATTTGCGACAAGCACGGTATTTTGTTGATTTTTGACGAGGTGATTACCGGCTTTGGCCGCCTGGGCTGCAATTTTGGCGCAGACTTTTACGGCGTGGTGCCCGACATGCTGAACTTTGCCAAAGGCGTGACCAACGGCGTGATTCCGCTGGGCGGCGTGATTTGCTCTGACCGCATTTACGACACCATGATGGGTGCTAACGCCAATGCCCCCGAGCACGCGATTGAGTTCTTCCACGGCTATACCTATTCCGGCCACCCGGTCGCCTGCGCGGCGGCGATTGCCACACTCAACCTGTTCAAACAAGACAAGCTGTTTGAGCGCGCAGGCCAGATGGGCAAGGTACTGGGCGATGCGATGCACAGCGGCTTGAAGGGTCTGCCGAACGTCATCGGCATTCGCACCTTGGGCCTGGCCGGGGCGGTAGAGCTGTCGTCGATTGCGGGCACACCCGGCAAACGCGCCTTTGATATCTTCATGACCTGCTACCACCACGGCGTCTTGGTACGGCCAGCCGGCGAAAACCTAGTGGTTTGCCCACCATTCATCGTCGAGACGACGCATATTGACCGGATTGTGAATGTGCTGGCGGATGCGATTCGCAAACACGCTTGAGATGTCTCGAAAACGTATACAAACACCTAAGAATGACCGTTTTTAGGTATCTTTTAGGCCTTCAAGCCAATAAATACGGGCGCAAGCAGCTATTATTTTTAAATCGACAACGATCTGCTTTGACTAAAGAAGCTAGTCATTGTGTGTGCGAAACGAGCGAAGCAGGGTTTTTCAAACTGCCCGCCCAGCTGTAAGTATTAAACAGAAAAAATAAAGAGAAATCCAAGGGAATATATGCATTTAATTTGTAAAGTGGCTTTGATGGTTTGTGCTTTGGCACTCGCTGGCTGCGATCGCATCAACGCGATTTCGATGTCTTCTTCGGAAAAAATCAATCGCGCCATTCCCATACCCCCTGAACTCATCACGGCTCAATCTATTCTTTATGCAGCTTTAGAAACCAATAAAAAAGAGGCTAGGCGTACGGAGGAGCAATTTGAGCAGCTATTAACCGTGCGAGCGCTTACCTGCGCAGGTACTGCGCGCGTTGGTCGCTTTGAAATGCCATCAGATATCAAGTCCAAACTCTCCGACCTGGACTGTTTTAAAAAACAAGATGCGGCGCTTGCAGAGTGGATTGGTTTGCAAAGAGTCTCTTTTGTATTGCGACAGCCTGCTCTGCGCCCCTACATAGAATTGAAAGGCAAAGTCATCATTCCCAGTGCTGAAAACTCTGTAACGATGTTTGCGGCTGCGGCGGCAAACATCGCAGTGGTTAAAAGCAACAGCGGCAAATTCACCACGGTTGACTTGTCTGGCGGAAAACCCATCAGCAGCTTTCAAGCGCCTAGTGAGGCATACAGAGCTGCATCCGTTTCGCCTAACGGTCGAATGATGGCGGTGCCGGTGTCCAATCGCAGCCTCAGCATTTTCGATTTAGAAACTGGGACGGTCTTGTGGACAACCGACAAATACAGTGATGTAGTCGCCTGGCTACCGAGCCTTGAAGCCATTGTTTTAAACGAAGCGGGCGCCAGCAAAGCAGCTTTAATGGATTTACGCACAAGCCGCATTGAACCCTATCTGGCTGCTGAGAGAAACCTGACTTGGGCGGTGTCCATGCCAGGCGCAACCAGTCAGTTTTTGATCGGTAGCCAAAACTCTGCCTCGTTGATGGATCATGAGCGCGCAGTAGATGGCAGCATTTCTGCCACCACGACTAAACAGTGGCGCTTGAATGGCTCGGGCGCCAGCTCACTGAAACCCATGCTGCTGATGAACGGAAAGTTTTTGGCTTTTGTCTCGAATCGTGATCTGGGTTGGTTGAATCTTGACAACAATGAGCAAGGCGTGTGGGACATGTCAGGCCTACAGGGTCACGGCTTTGCCAAACTCGATGAAACCAACATCATTTTTACGACCCGCAAACCAAGCGCCAATAAATCTGTGAGAAGCCTGCTGGATGTCGAACGTTTAACTGTATCAACTGCGCTAGACATCAGCGCAACAGAAGGCTACGCACTTCCCTTCACACCTCGGGCGGGTTACGCCAAAAGCTTGAACAGCGCATTGGTTATTGAAACCACCGCCCAAGCAGACAACCCGCAGCCTTTGAGTCAACTTATCGCAGAAGCTCAGCTTGAAGAACAAATGGCCAAGCTGCAAGCTCAGTCTGAGAGCGCGGCAAGGTTTGGCCCCACATATTACGAAGCAGCGGAGATAGCCGCGGCAGAAGCTACTGCTGCGGCTGCTGCTGCCTCAGCAGCAGCAGCCGCTAAAGCAGCATCACTTCGCCCGTCTGAACGACAAAACTACATGGACCGGCTGACTCAAGAAGTCAGAGCTGCGAACGCAGCCAGCGCGATGCGTGACGGCTTGCCGCGCGATGTTGTTGAACGCATACGAAATGGTACGCAACAAAACCTGACCTCTGGCAACGCAGCCCGTTCGGCTGCACCTGCACCAACCTTGAAACCGCTGCTCACGGATATTCCCTCAAATGCACAAGTTGCCATGGTTGGTGTGTACCAAGCGCCTCGCGGTAGCTCTTCTGTATCTGGCAGTGGCGCCCGACAGGCTGGCAGCGTCAGCATTACCGTAGGATCTGGCTCTACGCCTTTGGTGCTGGTACTAACAAGCTACGAGTCCGTCCGCTGGAACGTAAAAAATACGGGCGGCAGGAAGATTGCAGCGGTTTTGCTTTCGGGTTATTCCGAGTCCGAAGTCGCCGGATTGACCAATACCAAGATTTTAAAAATCGGCTCCGGCTATGCCTACAAAGTGGACAGCCCAGAATACAACCGACTAAAGATTGACGTGTCACGTTACGTGTCCAACCCTGTGACTTCATTTCAAGGGCGCTACGAAGGTCAAGAGTTTTCAGTTGGCCAGTAAAACATGCGCCGCCTAGCCCAAGCCCCCAACATTGCAATTGCTGCGCTTTGGGCTGACACCTTGCAGCAGGCGGGCTTTTCGGCCACCGTGCAGCGTTACTTTTTAAGCGGCATTGCCGGGGAGTTGCCGCCCGACCAGTGCCTACCTGAGGTGTGGCTGACGAATGACCATGAAGAACCGCGCGCCAAAGCCATGCTGGATACGCTGCAAAACCTGCCGCAGCGGCGTTGGTTGTGCAGCTGTGGCGAGCTGGTGGAGGGCGGTTTTGAGGAATGTTGGCAGTGCGGCTTACCAATGCCCGCGTAAAACTATCAGCTCAAACTCTTTTAGCTAATTCCGCAGCCATACCCACGTAGCTGCCGGGCGTCATGGCCAACAAACGTGTTTTCTCAGCCTCGGGTATCTCCAGCGAAGCGATCAGCGCGTGCAAGTCAGCGGCCTCAACAGTTTTGCCGCGTGTGACTTCTTTGAGCTTTTCATACGCGCCCTGAACGCCGTAGCGGCGCATCACGGTTTGAATCGGCTCGGCCAGCACTTCCCACGAGCTGTTCAAGTCATCGTCGAGCGCTTCGGCATTCAGCTCCAGCTTGCCCAAACCGACATTCAGCGAGTTGTACGCCAGCACCGCGTAGCCAACGGCCACGCCTATGTTGCGCAGCACGGTCGAGTCGGTCAAGTCGCGCTGCCAGCGACTGATCGGCAACTTCTCGCTCAAGTGCTTGAGCAGCGCATTGGCCAGCCCAAGGTTGCCTTCGGCATTTTCAAAATCAATCGGGTTGACCTTGTGCGGCATGGTCGATGAGCCAATCTCACCCGCCTTCAAACGCTGCTTGAAGTAGCCGACGCTGACATAACCCCACACGTCACGTGACCAGTCAATCAGTATCGTATTGGTGCGGGCAATTGCATCAAACAATTCGGCCATGTAGTCGTGCGGCTCAATCTGAATGCTGTACGGCTGAAAAGTAAGCCCTAACCCCAGTGGCTCTGGCGTTTCAATCACCTTGCGGCTAAACGCCTCCCAGTCGTGCTCGGGCCAGGCGGCCAAGTGCGCGTTGTAATTGCCTACCGCGCCGTTCATTTTGGCCATCAGCGGCACGGCGGCAATCTTGGCCCGGGCATTGACCAAGCGCACGACCACGTTGGCGATTTCTTTGCCCACGGTGGTCGGGCTGGCGGTCTGGCCGTGGGTACGGCTCAGCATCGGCTGCGCGGCAAAGGCGTGCGCCATCTCGCGCATTTTGGCAATCACTTTGTCCAGCGCAGGCAGCAAGACCATCTCGCGGCTGCCTTTGAGTTGCAAAGCGTGGCTGGTGTTGTTGATGTCTTCGCTGGTGCAAGCAAAGTGCACAAATTCACTGACTGCCATCAGCTCAGGCCGGGCATCAAATTTGGACTTGATCCAGTATTCAACCGCTTTGACGTCGTGGTTGGTGGTTTTTTCAATCTCTTTGATAGCCAGGGCGTCGGCTTCAGAAAAGTTCTTCACCAAGCCCAACAAGTAAGTACGTGCTCCGGGGCTCAGCGGCTTGAATTCAACAAAGCCCGCATCTGACAAGGCGATAAACCAGGCGATTTCAACCTGCACCCGGCGGTGCATATAGCCTTGCTCGCTCATCAACGGGCGCAAAGTGGCCAGCTTGGCGGCGTAGCGGCCATCAAGTGGCGACAAGGCGTTGATGGGGGAAAGCGGGTTGGGTGTTGTAGAAGAGGAACTCATGCCTGAATTGTAGGTGCGTAACTCGATAGAATGCTTTTTTACAGTCCTACAGCGCTCAAAGAGATTTATGAAACTTATCGGTTCCCCCGCCAGCCCTTACGCCCGCAAAGTACGCGTGGTGATGGCTGAAAAAAAACTCGATTACCAGTACGTGATTGAGGACGTGTGGGCACCTGACACCACCATCACCCAGTCCAACCCGCTGGGCAAAGTGCCTTGTTTGGTCATGGAGGGCGGCGAGGCGGTGTTTGACTCGCGCGTGATTGTGGAATACCTGGACACGCTGTCGCCCGTCGGCAAACTCATCCCCTCGCAAGGCCGCGAGCGCGCAGAAGTCAAAACCTGGGAGGCGCTGGCCGATGGCCTGATGGATGCGGCTCTTGCGGCGCGCATGGAAGCCATTTTCAAAGGCCGCATGAAAGCGCAGCGCAGCCAAGCCTGGATAGACCGCCAGATGGGCAAAATCAACGCCGTGCTGGAAGCCATGAGCACTGGTTTGGCCGACAAACCGCATTGCAGCGGCGTGTATTTCAGCCTGTCAGACGTTGCCGTAGGCTGCGCGCTGGGGTATTTGGACTACCGCTTTCCAGAAGTCACCTGGCGCGTCAGTTACCCCAATTTGGCCAAGCTGCAAGACAAACTGGCTCTCAGGCCCAGTTTTATTGAAACCGCGCCTAAATAATCGTTTTTGAGTGTTTTTTGGCCATTTTTAGTGGTCAAATCGAGCTATAGCCCAATGAATACGGGCGCAAGCAGCTCCTGATTTAATAGCAATTCTAGCGGCGCTTCAAATCGCCACCAACTGCCGAATTCCCTTGCTTTCCATCTCGGTGCCCGGGCCTCTAGCTATCACCTCGCCGCGCTGCATGACCAGGTAGTCGTCGGCCAGCTCTTGGGCAAAGTCGTAGTACTGCTCGCACAGCACAATCGCCATGTCGCCCCGGTCTGCCAGCATGCGAATGACGCGACCAATGTCCTTGATGATGCTGGGCTGGATGCCCTCGGTGGGCTCGTCCAGAATCAGCAGCTTGGGTTTGGCGGCCAGTGCCCGTGCAATGGCGAGCTGCTGCTGCTGCCCGCCCGACAGGTCGCCACCGCGCCGCGAGATCATTTGTTTGAGCACCGGGAAAAGCTCAAACAGCTCAGCCGGGATCGGCGCCGAGGCGCTTTTGTAGGCCAGGCCCATGAGCAGGTTGTCTTCAACCGTCAGGCGCGCAAAAATCTCGCGGCCTTGGGGCACAAAGCCGATACCTGCTCTGGCGCGCTCGTACGAGGTGGCCTTTTCTATTGGCTTACCGTCGAATTCAATGCTGCCAGAGCGGATCGGCACCAAACCCATGAGCGATTTGAGGAGCGTGGTTTTGCCCACACCGTTGCGGCCTAACAGCACCGTGACTTTGCCCAGGCGCGCCTCTAAGCTGACACCACGCAAGATGTGCGACCCGCCGTAGTATTGATTGATGTCTTTGACCTGAAGGATAGGTGTGGTTGCGTTATCTGCCAAGGTACACCTCGATCACTTTTTCGTTATTCTGAACCTGAGCTAGCGTGCCTTCAGCTAGAACGCTGCCCTCATGCAAAACAGTCACCTTCTCCGAAATCCGCTCAATAAAGCTCATGTCATGCTCCACCACGATCAGGCTGTGGTGCTTTTTGAGCGAGATAAACAGCTCTGCCGTACGCACGGTTTCTTCGTCGGTCATGCCGGCCACGGGCTCGTCCAGCAGTAGCAGTTTGGGGTCTTGCATGAGCAGCATGCCGATTTCCAGCCACTGCTTTTGGCCGTGGCTCAGGTTGCCTGCCATGCGGCGCACGTCGCTTGCCAAATGAATGGTGTGCAGCACTTGCGCCAAGCGGTCGCTCTGGGTGGAATCGAGCTTGAAGAACATCGCGCTTTTCACGGCCTTGTTGGTCTTCAGTGCGAGTTCCAGGTTTTCAAACACGCTGAGTTGCTCAAACACGGTGGGTTTTTGAAACTTGCGGCCAATGCCCATTTGCGCGATTTCAAATTCGTTGTAGCGCAGCAGGTCAATGGTGGAGCCGAAAAACACCGTGCCGTTGTTGGGCCGGGTTTTACCAGTGATGATGTCCATCATGGTGGTTTTACCTGCGCCATTGGGCCCAATGATGCAGCGCAGCTCGCCGGGGGCGATGTCTAGCGACAAGCCGTTGATGGCTTTGAAACCATCGAAGCTGACGCTGACGTCTTCCAGGTACAAAATACGGCCATGCGTGGTGTCGACTTCTCCGGCTTGCGCGATACGCGAAAAGCCCGCTTGCCGCCCGCCTGATTCTGTACTGCCGCTGGCCTTGGGCGCACTCAGCGCTTGCAGGCGTTTGGCACCCTGCTCCATCAAATCAGGCGTCATGATTTGGCTCCGTCTGATTTGCCAGTCATTTTGCGCACGATGCTGCGCACCAGGCCCACAATGCCTTGCGGCAAATACAACGTCACCGCAATAAATATGGCGCCTAAAAAGTACAGCCAGTACTCAGGGAAAGCCGCGGTAAACCAGCTCTTGGCACCATTGACAGCAAACGCGCCCACAATCGGCCCAATCAAAGTGGCGCGACCACCCACTGCCGCCCAAATCGCCATTTCAATCGAATTGGCCGGGCTCATTTCACCCGGGTTGATGATGCCGACCTGCGGCACATACAGCGCCCCGGCAATGCCGCACATGATGGCCGAGATCACCCAAATCGTGAGCTTGTAAGCCACCGGGTTATAGCCCGAAAACATCACGCGGCTTTCAGCATCACGAATGGCCTGCAGCACACGGCCAAACTTGCTTTGCACCAGCCAGCGCGAGAACAGATAAAACCCCAGCAGCGTCAGCCCGGTCAGCACAAACAGCACCATGCGCGTGCTGGGCTGGGCAATCGGGATGTCCAGAATGCGTTTGAAGTCGGTAAAGCCATTGTTACCGCCAAAGCCGGTTTCATTGCGGAAAAAGAGCAACATAGCGGCAAAGGTCAGCGCCTGCGTGATGATGGAAAAATACACGCCTTTGATACGCGAGCGAAAGGCAAAAAAGCCAAAAACCAGCGCCAACAAACCGGGTGCCAACACCACCATCGCCATTTGGAAACCAAACGATGCGCTGCCCAGCCAGTGCCACGGCAAGGTTTTCCAGTCCAGGAACACCATGAAGTCAGGCAGGTCGCTTTTGTAGTTGCCGTCCACCCCAATTTGCCGCATCAGGTACATGCCCATGGCGTAGCCGCCGAGGGCAAAAAACAGGCCGTGGCCGAGGCTCAAAATGCCGGTGTAGCCCCAGATCAAGTCCATCGCCAACGCACAAATGGCGTAGCACATGATCTTGCCGATCAGGCTGATGGCAAAGTCGCTCAGGTGGAGAACGCTTCCTTCGGGCACGACCAAATTCAGCAGTGGTGCGAGCATGCACACGATGATCAGCGCGACTAAAAATGCCGCCCAGCCGGTGCGGCTCATCAAAGGGGCAGCTTTGGGTAGCTCTAGTTTTTGCGTGAGGTCGGTCATGCTTCAGCACTCCTTCCCTTCAAGGCAAAAATGCCTTGCGGGCGCTTTTGAATGAAGATGATGATGAACACCAGCACCGCAATTTTGGCCAACACCGCGCCTTGCCATCCTTCCAAGAACTTGTTAAGCACGCCCAACCCAAGCGCCGCGTACACGGTGCCTGCCAGTTGCCCCACGCCGCCCAGCACCACCACCATGAACGAATCCACAATGTAGTTTTGCCCCAGGTCTGGCCCAACGTTGCCGACCTGGCTCAAGGCACAACCTGCCAGCCCCGCAATGCCTGACCCGAGGGAGAAAGCGTAGGTGTCAATGCGCGCGGTGTTCACACCCATGCAGGCGGCAATCGGTCGGTTTTGCGTCACGCCACGCACAAACAAACCCAGCCGTGTTTTGCTGATCACCATCGCCACGCCGATCAGCACCATCGCCGCAAACACCACGATCATCAAACGGTTGTAAGGCAATGACAAATTGGGCAGCAGCGCAAAGTTGCCGCTCATCCATGACGGGTTTTCAACCCCCACGTTTTGCGCACCAAAAATCGTGCGTACCGACTGCATGAAAATCAAACTGATCCCCCATGTGGCCAGCAGTGTCTCAAGTGGGCGTCCGTACAAAAAGCGAATCACGCTGCGCTCCATCGCCGCGCCCACCAGTGCTGAGGCCATGAAAGCCACCGGAATCGCAGCTATCAAGTACCAGTCAAAGGCGCCGGGAAAATATTGGCGAAAGACAGTTTGCACAACATAAGTGGCGTACGCGCCAATCATGATCAGCTCACCGTGCGCCATGTTGATCACGCCCATCAGCCCGTAGGTAATCGCCAGGCCGAGTGCTGCCAGCAGCAAGATAGAACCCAAACTGATGCCGGTAAACATCACGCCCAGCGTTTCACCCAAGCCGAGTGACGATTTAATTTTGGCCAGCGATGCTTGCAATTGGCCTTTGACTTCAGCGTCCTCCTCCAGTTTGAGGCGTTCGTTGAGCAACAACTGCGTGGCGGGCTCTTTGCTTTCGGCCAGTGCCTTGGCGGCTGCCAAGCGTTTGGCTTTGTCGCTGCTACCAAGCAATGCGGCGGCACGTGCCAAACCGAGCTTGGCTTTTAAATCAGGGTTGGCTTCAGCGGCCAGCGCCTTGTCAAGCAAGGCAAGTTTGGATTCGTCCGGGTCTTTCAGCAACGACGCAATCGCTTGCCCACGCAGCTTGTCATCTTTTGAAAACAGCTTGAGCACGGCCTGCGCACTGTCCAGCTCGCCGCGCATGCGGTTGTTGGTGATCACGTCTTCCGCGCTATCGGGCAGCGCTACGGCTTGTCCAGAAACAGGGTCGGTGGCTTTGCCATCCCGAACAATAAAAATTTTGTCGCCAGCGGTTTTAACCGCATCGTCAGCCAGCGCCTGGATGAACGCCGCTGTTTTATCGTCGGCAGCAATGATGGCTTTGTTCAACGCCTGAATGCGTGCATCAGTCTCGCCAACCGCCATGCCCTGGGCTTCTTGCAGCGTCAGTGCCGCCGTTGGCATGGCAGACAACAAGGCAAGACACAGCCCTGTTGCATAAAGTATTTTTTGGAGCATGAAAAACCTCAAAAACGTGAAAGGCAGCCGAGGCTGCCTTTCACGCACTAAAACTCAATCGAGTTTAAAGGGAAACGATCAGGCTTTTTTAGCTGGGAAATCCGGCTTCTTGTCGTTGCCTTCAATGTACGGTGACCATGGCTTGGCTTTGACCGGGCCAGGCGTCTTCCACACCACATTGAACTGGCCGTCCGCTTTGATCTCGCCGATGAACACGCTCTTGTGCAGGTGGTGGTTTTTCTCGTCCATCTTGCTGGTGATGCCTGACGGTGCTTTGAAGGTCTGGCCAGCCATGGCGGCGATGACTTTGTCAACGTCCACTGACTTGGCTTTTTCAACCGCTTGCTTCCACATGTTGATGCCGATGTAGGTGGCTTCCATCGGGTCGTTGGTGAGCGGCTTGTCTTTGTGGCCTGCGATGCCTTTGGCCTTGGCGTAGGCTGACCATTTTTTGATGAACTCGTCGTTGGTTGGGTTCTTGATCGACTGGAAGTAGTTCCAGGCAGCAAGGTGGCCGACCAGCGGCTTGGTGTCAACACCGCGCAGCTCTTCTTCGCCCACCGAGAACGCCACCACTGGAACGTCTTTGGCCTTCAGGCCAGCGTTGCCCAGCTCTTTGTAGAAAGGCACGTTGGAGTCACCGTTGATGGTGGTCACCACAGCGGTTTTGCCGCCAGCCGCAAACTTTTTGACGTCAGCCACGATGGTTTGGTAATCCGAATGGCCAAACGGGGTGTACTTTTCGTCGATGTCTTTATCGGCAACGCCTTTGGACTTGAGGTAAGCGCGCAAAATTTTGTTGGTGGTGCGTGGGTAGACATAGTCCGTACCCAACAGCACCCAGCGCTTGGCACCGCCGCCGTCTTTGCTCATCAGGTAGTCGACAGCAGGAATAGCCTGCTGGTTAGGTGCCGCACCTGTGTAAAACACGTTTTTGCTCAGCTCTTCGCCTTCGTACTGCACGGGGTAGAACAACAAACCGTTCAGCTCTTCAAGGACTGGCAATGCTGACTTGCGGGATACCGAGGTCCAGCAGCCAAAAATGACCGAAACCTTGTCTTGCGTCAGCAACTGCTTGGTTTTTTCAGCAAACAACGGCCAGTTGGACGCGGGGTCAACAATCACAGCTTCAAGCTTTTTGCCAAGCACGCCGCCCTTGGCATTGATCTCGTCAATCGCCATCATCACCGTGTCTTTGAGTACTGTCTCAGAAATAGCCATGGTGCCGGAAAGGCTGTGCAAAATGCCGACCTTGATGGTGCTGCCGGCTTGTGCCAGGGCCTGGCCAGACATGCCCGTCATCGCAATTGCTGCGGCGGCGCTTAGGGACTTCAGTGTGTCGCGACGATCCATTGAGTGTTCTCCAAATTCAAAGTTAATCAGGATTGATCACCCAAGTATCAGCAAAGCTCATGCCAGCGGCTTTGATGCAAATGCACCAAGGCGCCGCTGTTCCTTGCACCAAAACAAGGCGTATTTGAAAAAAGTTATCAGTTTGGTGCGCTCAATGAGCAACGAGGCCGGCGCGATGTCTTTTTACAATCCGGTAAATTTGCGAATAACCGGGAAGTACAACATCGGCGGCAGCAATGCCAGCGCCTTCATGAAATATGTGAAGCGCTTGGGAAAGTGGATTTCAAACTCGCCTTTGGCCCAGCCGCGCAAAATTTCTTCAGCTGCTTTTTCGGGTTTGATCAGACCGGGCATGGTGAATTTGTTTTGTGCCGTGAGGGGCGTTTCAACAAAACCGGGGCAAATCAGGCTGACGCTGATGTGGCTGTCTTTCAGGTCAAGGTGCATTGTTTCAGCCAGGTTGATCAACGCCGCCTTTGTCGGCCCGTAAGCCAGGCTTTGCGGTAAGCCTCGGTAGCCCGCCACGCTACTGACCAGGCTGATATGCCCTGCCTTGCGCGCTAAAAAATGTGGCAGCACCGCAGCCAGCAAATACAAGGCGCCCACGTAGTTGACCTGGTTGTGACGCAGCATGCTTGCTAAATCAAACTCGGTGGCGCGTTGCTCTTTATAGTAACCAGCGCAGTACAACACGAGATCTAACGGGCCTGCTGCCAATACGGTTTGGGCGGCGGCTTCAACCGATGCGGCATCTGCGGCGTCCATCGCCAAAACTGTGGCGCCGGGGTGTTCGGCTGCAAAGCTATCCAGCGCTTCTTGGCTGCGCGCTGAGACGATGACCTTCGCGCCTTGCGCGTGCAGCGCATGGGCGGTAGCGCGACCAATGCCAGTTGAGGCACCGACCAGCCAGACGGTTTTGCCGCGCCAGTCGTTGATGGGAAGGTTATGGGGCATGGTGATGGGGAATGACGATGGAGAAAGAGGATGATTTAGACTGCTATAAATTTAATAGCTGTTTGCGCCCGTATTCATTGGCTTATAGGCCGATTTGATACCTAAAAAGAGCTGAAAATGACTCAAAATGGTGTTTTTTTAGCGTTTCACGAAGGTCAGCGTGACCTCGCCGAGCTTGAAGCCGAATTTGCTCATTTCAGCCTTGTTCAGCATGATTTTGTCGTTCATGAGGTACATCCAGTCGTCAAACTGGACTTCAATGGTTTTACCGTCTACGGGCAGCAGCAGCGTGTAGCCCCAGCGGAAGGCGTTGCCTTTGACTTCGCCATTGGCAACGCCCAAAACATCAGCTGCGGTACCTGTGTATTTACCGTCAGCACCGCGCTTGAGCGTCCACACGCGGCGGTCTTTGGTGCCGTCGGAATAGGTGAAGTCCTCATCGAGCACCCCCACCTCTTGGCCAGGCGCACCTGTCCAGGTGCACTTCATCTCGACGGTGAAGCGTTTGACAACCTTGCCCGATCGGTCGGTGAAGATACCGTAGGCGTCGATCGTCCCGGTGAAATATTGGCGCAGGTCAAGCACCGGTTTTTCTGCTGCGTAGTCGGTAATTTGTGGTCCGGCGCAGCCAGCCAGTAATGCGCTGCTAACGGCCAGGGCGCACATCAAACTGCGAGCGGATGTTTTAAAGAAAGTCATGCAGATACCTGTAGTGGTTTAGACGAGGGTTGGATGATGAAAAAATACAAAGCTGCGCTGGCGGCCAGCTTTAATATGCAGGGCAAAACGCAGTAAGCGATGACCAAGGCTTGCAATGCCTCCGGGCTGCGAACGCCGGGTGCATACCCAAACACCCCCAGCAGCGGCAGCGCCAGCCCGGCGGCCAGCGCCAGGTTGAGCTTGATGGCGAAGTTCCACCAGCCGAAGTACGCACCTTCAGACTTGCCTGAATCACCATTGCTTTGAATCACGCCCGCCAGCATGGCACCGGGCAGGGCCAAGTCCGTGCCCAGCGCCACGCCCGACAGCGCGCAAATGATTAAAAACGCGGTGGTCTGGCCGCTGCCGACCTGCGTGGCCCAGCTGAACACCGCAATGCTCAGCGCCATGCCGCAAAGCCATGACTTGGCCAAGCCAATGCGTTTGACAACGGCCAGCCAAAGGGGAATCGACAGCGCAGCAGCCAAAAAATAACTGCCTAAAAACAGCGGCTCCATGTTTGCGGGTGCCTGCAAACGGTCTTGAATAAAAAACAGCACCAGCGTGGCGGGTACGGCGCTGGCCGTGCCGTTGAGCATGAACACCAGCAGCAGACGCTTGAAGTTGCTGTGCTTGAACGGCAGCCAAATAGCGCCGGGTGCAAGCGAGACATTCTTTTTGGCTACTGGCTGCACAGCGCGAGTCCACGCCAGCCAGCCGATACCCAATGCCACGAAAAATACTACCGTGGTTGCCGGCATACCCAAAGCCACGGGCGTGACGGATGCCATGACGACACCCACCAACCCCAATGCCTCGCGCCAAGCCACAATGCGGCTGCGCTCTGCCTCACTGCCGCCCAGCATCGCGCCCCAAGACTGATGCGACACACTTAAAAAACTGTAGGCTGCGTAAGTCACCATCAGCATGACGGTTGCCCACACGATCAATGCGTTGGGCGCGGTGACCTGTGGGAAAAACAGCAGCGCAAAACCGATTGCCAGCACCACTGCCGCCAACACGCCTGCCTGAAGCACGGCGTTGGCAGAGCGTGCAAACAGGCGGTCGCTCAGTCGGCCCAGCAGCGGGTCAATGAATGCGTCAAACAGCCGCGCACCCAGCAAAATCGCACCCAGTATCGCCAGAGGCACACCAAACTCTTTGGCATAGTAGTTGGGCAAAATCACATACAACGGCAAGGCCACAAAGGCCAATGGCAAGCCCAGCAGTCCGTAGGCCAATCCGTTGAGTTTGCCAAAGGCCTGCATGGCTAGTTGGCACCAGCCAGCAAAGCCGCGCGCACTTTGGGTTCTGAGGTTTTGGACGACAGCCAAATGCCGAAAAACAGGCGGGCAAATTCAACATCCGCAATGTCACCAGACGTCCTGCCATTGACCAAAAACTGCGCGCCCACGCCGGGCCTATGGATACCCGTCACGCGGTCGCCTTTTTTAATGTCGGGTATCACGCTGAGCATCCCGTTGATCCAGGTTTTAGCCTGCTCTTCGCTGATGGCTGCGGAGCGGCGCATCTCTGTGATCGAGCGCTCGGCAATGTCTTTGCTGCTGAAGTCTCGCAGGTAGGCCAGCTCAAGCGCAAACGGCTGGCCGGGCAGGTTGTCTGGTTTAAAACCCGGCAAAGCCCAGAGCCGCGCGTCATACACCTGAAAGCCCCAGACGGTTAGTCGGCCTTTGCCGATCAGGCGGTGCTGAGGGAGTGCGCCATCCAGTTCGGCTCGTGTGTCTTCTGTGTTGAGGGCGGTTTGCGCCCCAAGCGGGCAACCCACCGCGGCAAACAGCACGCCCACCATCAAGCTGCGCCGCGCGATCATGAGGGTTTTCTCAAGGTGTACTGAACCACGTCGGTATTGGCCTCTAAAAACGCCGCTTCGCAGTAGCTGAGGTAAAACTCCCAGATGCGAATAAAACGCTCGTCAAAGCCGAGCTGCAAAACATGGGCTTGTTGCGCTGTAAACTGCTCACGCCACAGTTGCAGCGTGCGTGCGTAGTCTTGACCAAAACAAAACTCGTCAACCACCTCGAACCCGGCGGCAACGGCTTGTGCACGAAACGCTTTCGGGCAAGGCAGGCAGCCACCGGGGAAGACGTATTGCTGAATAAAGTCGGTCGATGTCAGGTAACGCTCAAACAGATCATCAGCAATCACGATGCTCTGAACGCAGGCGTAACCGCCCGGCTTGAGCAGGCGATGCACGGTTTGAAAATACTCGGGCCAGTACTCGCGGCCCACGGCTTCGACCATTTCAATCGAGCAAATCGCATCAAACGGCGCATCAGCGGTTGTTTTGCCAATGTCGCGGTAGTCTTGCAAGCGCAGATCAGCTTTCTCAACAACCCCCTCGCGCTGCATGCGCTGGTTGGCCCATTCAAGTTGCTCGGTGCTCAGCGTCACGCCGACAACATTCGCGCCAAACTCTTTGGTGGCTTTTTCAGCCAGCGCGCCCCAGCCGCAGCCAATCTCTAGCACCCGGTCGCCGGGCTTGACTTGCGCCATACGCAGCGCGCGCCGCACCTTGGCATGCTGGCCGTCTTTCATTGAGGTTTCGGGGGTCTCAAAAATAGCCGACGAGTAGTTCATCGTGCCGTCCAGCCACAGCTCGTAAAACGCATTGCCCAGGTCGTAATGCGCGTGGATGTTTTTCTGGCTGTTGGCTTTGGTGTTGCGATTCAGCAGGTGTTTGACGCGGTAAGCAAAGCGACCCAGCCAGGTGCCGTAAATCACGTCTTCGACCTCTTTGCGATTGAGGATGAAAACTTGCAACAAATCGGTCAGGTGCGGGGTTGTCCAGTCTCCCGCGATGTAGCTTTCAGCAAAGCCAATGTCGCCTGATTTAAGCGCTGCGGTGCATACATTCCAGTTCAGCAAATGCAGGCTGGCTTGCGGCCCTTGGCCATTACCGGCCGCGTTTCCAAAGCGCTGCACCGAGCCATCGGGCAGCTTGACGGTCAGCGTGCCGTGCTTTAAACGCAACAACAGTTTGATCGTGGCACGCGCGGCAGACGGCGCACCGGCGGGCAAAGTAAAACCGCTGCTGGGGTTGGAGGTATGGATGGTGGTCATCGCGTCACAAATATTTCTGGGGTCTTGGGTTTCGGAACAAAAGGCACTCGCTTGAGCCATAACTTCAGGGCTTGCCAGTGGATGCGCGCTACCACGCCAAACGTCATGGCCGGGTAGCGCCACAGCGCCTTGCTGAGGGAAGCGGGTGTGATGGGTTCCAGCGTGCCGCTGACGCTGGTTTGTATCAACGGGCCAGCTGCGTCGTCATAGTCGATGCGGGCAACAGTTTTTTCAATCCCGTCATGGTCACTGCGCATGAAGCGAAAACGGTAGCTGCCCTCCAGCGTGCAAAAAGGCGAGACGTGAAACACTTTGTCGGCTATCAGCTCATGCCCGTACTGCGGTGAGTCGAGCAGGTAGCAATGCCGCTCGCCAAAGGTGTTGTTCACCTCCACAACGATGGCGCGCAGCGTGCCATCGAGTGCATGGCAGTACCAAAAACTCACTGGTTTGAAGGTGTAGCCGAGCACACGCGGATAGGTGTGTAGCCAGATTTCGCCGTGCGCATCTTCAACCCCCTCGCGCAACAACAACTCGTCGATCCAGCTCACCGCATTGGCCCGGCCATCGCCGTGGTCGCAGTCGAAAAAGCTCAGCAAACCGCTGCGGTTATGCGCTAGGGAATGCGTGCTGCTGGCCTGCATGGCACGCATCGGCAACATCAAAAAATAGGTCGGGTAGGCGAAAGCGTTTTTCGCGGGTTTCAGGCGGAGGTGGCGCACTTGGCCGAAACCGAGAAGGGGTTGAGCGGTCATGCTGTGACCTCTCGGCGGCTCAGTATCTGCGCGGCAACTTTCAAGCCTGACTTCAAACCATCCTCATGAAAGCCGTAGCCCGTCCACGCGCCACAAAAATAGGTGTTTTGTTGGCCCTGCAAAGCTGCGACTTCGCCTTGCGCCCGGATGGCAGCAAGGTCAAATACCGGATGTGCATAGTCAAATTCACCCATGATGTGATTACGTGCAATCTCACGCAATGGATTCAAAGACACCACGACGCTTTGGGTAAACGGCAAGGGTTGCAGCATGTTCAGCAGGTAGTGCAAACACACCTGGCTGGATTCACGGTCAGTTTGTTCGGCACGCTCGTAGTTCCAGGCAGCCCAGGCTATTTTGTTTTTGGGTAGCACCGATGTGTCGGTGTGCAGCACGGCCCGGTTAGGCTGGTAGCGGATGGCGCTTAAGGCGTGCTGCTCCGCCGCACCGGGCGTTCGCAGCAGGCTCAAAGCCTGGTCTGAATGGGTGGCAAGCACGACTTTGTCGAAACGCTCTGTGCCAGCGTCTGTTGAGATATCGACGCCGTTCTCATCGCGGCGTATCTCCCTGACGGGCGTACTCAAGCGCTTGTCAGCAATGCCAGAGATGATTTTTTCAACGTAATGTTTGGCACCGCCCTTGACCGTCCACCACTGCGGCCTGTCGGTAACCTGAATCAACCCGTGGTTGTAGCAAAAGCGGATCATCGTAGCCACGGGGAATTGCAGCATTTGATCGGTTGGGCACGACCAGATGCAGCCCATCATGGGCAAGAAATACCAATCACGGAATTCGTTGGAAAATTTCTGGCCTTTTAAAAAATCACCCAGCGGCTGCATCATGGCCGCTTCGGCATTGGCATTGGCCAGCGCCGTGGTCACCCGGTTAAAGCGCAGGATGTCTTTCAGCATGCCCAAAAACCTTGGGCTCAGCAAGTTTTTTCTTTGTGCAAAAACGCTGTTCAGCGATGAACCGCTCCATTCAAGTTGCTGGCCGCCCGCGCGCGGGACTTGCACTGAAAACGACATGTCTGACTTGGCGGTTTCCACCTTCAAATCAGCGAGTAGTTTGATTAAATTCGGGTAAGTGCGCTCGTTGAAAACCAGAAATCCGGTATCAACGCCATGCGTGACGAACCCGTTGGCACTGGGCAGCATGACGTCGACGGTATGCGTGTGGCCACCGAAATAATCCGCAGCTTCGAACAGGGTGATGCTGGCTTTGCCGTGCAGCGCATGGGCCGCGGCCAGCCCCGAAATACCGGAGCCAACAATGGCGATGCGGGGTTGTGCGCTGCTCATTTTCAGCGCACGGAAGATAAAAATGTTGCGAAGCGCCCCGATGCGAACAAGGGAGGGAGGGAGGAGGAGAACCGCTCCGGGATTACGCCAAAAGCCAAACGACTCTGGCGACTTCGCAACAATGAAACTGTGGTGCCGCAGTAAACCGCAGCAAGTACAAGTAAGAGTTTGCCAACCGCCGCAAAGTTCCCCGCTAGACGCGCACTGCTGGGGTAAAGTTTTGTGACTGTGACCGAATCCATGGTTCAGTATAGCTCAAAAAATACCAACGAGTCAAATAGTGACTGATTAGTATCTTCCCCTACCGCAACTGGTGGCAACGGCTACTTGACAGCCAGCTGCTTTTCAATTTCCCTGACGAACGATTTGCTTTTCGGGTCCGCCATAGAGTTGAAGCTTTCGACGGTTTGGCCATTGCGGCTGATCACGTATTTATAGAAATTCCACTTCGGTGTCGTGCCGGTTTTGGCGCTGAGTTGTTTGAACAGCGGGCTCGCATCCTTGCCGGAAACGCTGGTTTTGGTGAACATCGGAAATTTCACGCCAAAGGTGTTTTCGCAAAAATCTGCAATTTGTTTGTTGCTACCGGTTTCCTGTGAAAAGTCATTCGACGGGAAACCCAGCACCACCAGACCCTGGTCTTTGTACTTTGTATGCAGCGCCTCCAAGCCTTCGTATTGGGAAGTAAAGCCGCAGAAACTGGCGGTATTGACGACAACGACCACCTTGCCAGAGTATTGGCACAGCGATTGCGGCTTTTCATCTTGCAGGCGCAAAACGTTTTGCTGCAATAGTGCCGGGCACGATACGTCAAGAGGTGTTGCCGCATAAGAAGACGTGATGCTGAAAAGCCCTACAGCCATAACAGCCGATGTGAAGAGAGATTTGAGCAAAAAAGAGCGCATGATGGCCTCAATGTGTAAAAAGCAAACGGAAAATACCGCAGGCGTGGTGGTTTATACGCCGGATTTAAATCAGCAGATTTCAGGCCACAGGCTTGCAATACCCCTTCGTGGGGCTATTTGTCACATAACCCGCCTAAAATTGTGGCATCCGAAGCCTCATGTCCTGCGTAATACGTCATGATGCGTGAAACAGTACGAAGGAGTTCAAATGCTTTATCCTGAATTATTCAAACAGCTTGAATCCGTCCGCTGGGACATGGACAAGGACATCCCTTGGGACAGCTTTGATGCGTCTCAGCTGTCGGATGAGCAGGCTCAGACCATCAAAATGAACGCGATTACCGAGTGGTCAGCCCTGCCGGCCACTGAAATGTTTTTGCGCGACAACAAGGACGACAGCGATTTTTCAGCCTTCATGTCGATCTGGTTTTTTGAAGAGCAGAAACACTCACTGGTGTTGATGGAATATTTGAGGCGCTTCAGGCCCGACTTGGCGCCGACTGAAAAAGAGCTGCACGAAGTGCGTTTTGAGTTTGAACCCGCCCCGCCGCTTGAAACCCTGATGCTGCATTTTTGCGGCGAGATCCGCCTGAACCACTGGTATCGCCGCGCCAGCGAATGGCACACTGAGCCCGTCATCAAGAAAATCTACACCCAGCTCAGCCAGGACGAAGCACGCCACGGCGGTGCCTACCTGCGCTACATGAAACGCGCCATCAATAACGTGGGCAACGACGCCCGCGCAGCATTTACCAAAGTGGGTGTATTGATGGCCAGCGCAAGGCGCACCGCACAGGCGCTCCACCCAACCAACCTGCACGTGAACAAAAACCTGTTTCCGCGCGACACCATCCAGTCGCGTTTGCCCAACCCGGACTGGCTGGAGCACTGGCTGGACAAGCAAATCAATTTTGATGCTGTGTGGGAAGGCAAAGTCGTAGAGCGCATCTTGCACAACATGAGCTTGCTGATGAACCAGAGCTTTAAAACCGTGCAGGAACTCAACCGCTACCGCAAAGACTTGGGCCGGGAGATTGCAGACGCAATCGCCACCTCGGCCATCGCGCCCAAGGCGCCAGACATCAAACCGCAAGCAGTGTGAGCAGCGCGGGTTTTACAAACAAGCTGGCCTCGCGCGACGAGGCTCTGGATCGCGTCGCCGCATTGCCCAGGCCTGTGGTGTTCACTAACGGCGTGTTTGATGTGCTGCACAGAGGGCATGTGACTTACCTTGAGCAGGCGCGTGCTTTGGGCGGTAGCTTGGTGGTCGCCCTCAACACCGATGCGTCAAGCAAGCGATTGGGCAAAGGCGCTGACCGGCCACTCAACAAAGAGCTCGATCGGGCCATGGTCATGGCGGCGCTCGAATCCGTCAGCCTGGTCACCTGGTTTGACGAGGACACGCCACTCAAGCTGATCAGCCAGCTCAAACCCGACGTGCTGGTCAAAGGCGGTGACTACGACATGCGCGAGTTGCCGGAGACAGCGGTGGTTGAAGCTTACGGCGGGCGGGCTGTGGCGATTGGTTTTGTCGAGGGTTACTCGACCACTGCGCTGGTAACGAAAATCCGCACAGCTGATTAAGCCGATTTGGCAATCAGCACGGCGTTTGAACCGCCGAAGGCAAACGAGTTGGACATGACGGCACTCAGATTTTTCACGCTGCGCGCTTGCAAAGCGATGTAGTCCAGGTCGCAGCGCTCGTCTGGCGTTTGCAAAAAAGCGGTCGGTGCCAGTTGCCCAGAACGCAAACTCATCACGCTGGCGGCAAACTCCATCGCACCCGCAGCGCCCATCGCGTGCCCATGCACCGCTTTCGTTGAACTGATCGGCAAGCTGCTGGCTTGGTCCTGGAACACGAGTTTGATGGCATTGGTTTCGACCACATCACCGACTTCAGTTGCTGTGCCGTGAGCATTCAAGTAACCGATGTCGCTGGCATTCAGACTCGCATCATTTAAAGCCAACGACATCGCAGCGGCTTGGCCTTGTGCTTCGGGCTGGGTCAGGTGATGCGCGTCGGTAGTGGACGCATAACCTGCCAGTTCGGCCAAGATAGTCGCCCCCCGGCGCTTGGCCGTGTCCCAGTCTTCCAGTACCAGCATGGCTGCGCCTTCAGACAACACCAGGCCCGAGCGGTCTTTTGAAAAAGGCCTGCACGAGGTTTGTGCGCCATCAGCATGCGGTTTGGCTAGCGTGTGCATGGCTTGCCAAGCCTTGATCGTGCCCTTGGTGAGCAGTGCATCCGAGCCGCCCACCAGCATCGCATCAGCGTAACCGTGGCGAATTTGGCGGAAGGCATCACCAATCGCCGTGGCCGACGAGGCGCAGGCGTTGGACACCGTGCTGCTCGGGCCTTTGAGTCCGAATTCCATCGACAAATGAGCGGCAATGGCGTTGTGCATGGCCAGTACCACCGTCATCGGGCGCAGCCGCGAGACTTTTTGCTCCAGCAATGCGTAGTAAGCAGCCTCAAGCGAGGTGGTGCCGCCGCTGCCCGTGCCGACCGACACGCCAAAACGCTCAGTCTGCAAACCGGTTAATTCGTTGGTCAAGCCGGCTTGCGCCATGGCCTCGCGCGCAGCCACCAGCGCAAACTGGCTGACACGGTCCATCGTCAGCAATTTGGCTTTGGCAAAGTGTTCGTCGGGCTGAAAATCAATCTGCCCCATCAGCACCTGTTCAGGCCCGGTCGGGAAGGCAACTTCCAGGGAGCGTATGCCGGAGCGCGCGGCAAGCAGCGCTTCAAAAAAAGCCGTGCTGTGCGATCCGACCGGAGAAACAACGCCTAAACCAGTGATGGCAACGCGGCGCATGGGGCAAAGTCTCAGGCGACCGCAGCCGCATTGCCGGGCAGGTTTTTCGGCATGAGGGGCTCAATCAATTGCACCATTTCATCGAGCGTGCGGGGCGGATTGGCCTGGTCGGGGATCTGGATATGGAACTGGTCTTCAATCTGGAACAAAAACTCAATCACTGCCAAAGAATCGAGCCCGAGGCTTTCCAGCGTGGCGCCTGGCAACAGTTTGTCTTCGGCAATTCCGAAGGTTTCAGCAAAAAGATTAATCAGATCGGAATTCATCGCATCAAAACCTAAAGCACATTTTCATCAAACCAAAATAGTCTGCTAGCTTAACATTTCTTTACACAAAATGGATGGCTCAGCAACACCGTTACACAAGGGTTATCACGGCGTGTACATCTGCCTGACGGCATCCGACAGGCTGAATGTGCCCAGCAAATCACCCAGATAACTGATGGGAGCGGGAGCGATGGCCATCGTTCCAATTTCATCACGTAACCGCGCATTGCTGAACACCGCGTCGGCAGTTAAAAAAGGCAAATACGGTTGCAAGGCTGCAAACATCCAACGCTGGCGTGCAAAACTTGGCACAGGTACAAAGTCACGGCCCCGCATCACCAGTTTTTTAATGCCTGGCATGGTCAGTATCAATTCATCGGCCAGTGCCTGAAACGTCATCGAGGCCTCTCCTGTTGACACGTGGTAACAATCGTGAACAAAGTCGTTTTTCAGCAGCATCTCGGCAAATGCGCCTGCAATAAAGTCCACCGGCGCAAAGTCGAGCCGAGCCATTGGGTCCAGCGGCACATCGCCCAACTCAGCCATCACCGGAATCGCCCACAGCATGTTTCTGGCCAGTTTGGCATCGTCAATACCGCGCGACAGCACAATGCCGGGCCGCAAACTGATAAACGGTGCGCCGTTGGCACGCAGCAGGGTTTCGGCGTCGCGTTTTGACCGAATGTAGTCGTTGGCGTAGCCCGCAAAAGGCATGTCCTCGGTGATCACACCGCGCGGCTCCATCGTCACCGCCGCTGTGCCGACAAAAAAGCCGCGCTGCGAGGGTTTGAGATTTTTTAAAATGCCGCCGAAGTTCGTGGCGGCCTTGATGTTGACCGGGTAGACACCTGCATCGGGCTTGAAAGATGTGCTGGCGGCTGAGTGCAAAATCACGTCGGCAGATTGCAGCACGCTGGCTTTCAGGCCAAAGTCAGGGGCTTCGATGTCACCTGCAGCGGCACTGACAAACTCAGCAAACTCGGATTTCCACAAGACGCTTTTTTGCAGTCTTTCTAACAGACGGGCATTGGCTTTATCGTCGTCTTGGGCCCGCACCACAGCTTTGCTGTAAATGCCCTTGGCCGCCAAGATGAGCATCAACTCGCCACCAATCAGGCCAGTTGCGCCCGAAAGGAGTACGCGTTTTTGCATGTTCATCAAATCTAAAAAATCAGTCCCAAATTATAAAGCCCGGTGGCATCTTCCCAGTAGAGCAATACGACTAGGCGGGCGTATCTACAGTCTCTAATGTGTCCCGTTTGGCTTTACGCCCAAACAACCTTGCCACCCATTGCTCAATGTCGTCCATGAAGGTAAAAACCGCAGGCACGACCAGCAAACTGAGAAACGTCGAGGTGATCAGCCCGCCAATCACCGCCACCGCCATCGGGCTGCGAAAGCTGCTGTCAGCCGAGCCCCAGCCAAAAGCAATCGGCATCATGCCGGCACCCATCGCAATCGTCGTCATGACAATCGGGCGGGCACGCTTGTGGCAAGCGTCCAGCAGCGCGTCCAGTCTGGACATGGGCGTTGCCACGGGAAGCCCATCAGCACCATCGTTACCTCTTCTGGCAACAATCGCATACTCGACCAGCAAGATCGAATTTTTGGTCGCCACCCCCATCAGCATGATCAAGCCAATCAGCGAGGGCATCGAAAAGCTCTTGTCGGCCACCAACAGGCCGACAAACGCACCGCCCAATGACAACGGCAGCGCCGCCAAAATGGTGACCGGATGCAAAAAGTCTTTGAACAGCAGCACCAACACGATGTAAATACACAGCACCGCCGTCAGCATGGCCAAGCCAAAACTGGCAAACAGCTCGGCCATGATTTCAGCATCGCCGATGCTGACCTGCTTCACATCAGCCGGCATGTTGACGATGGCTGGCAGCTTGTTGACCAGCACCGTGACATCACCCAGCGCCAAGCCCGACAGCTCGACCTCAAACTGCACGTTGCGTGAACGGTTGAAGCGGTTGATCACCGCCGGGCCACCCGACAGCTCCAGCGTGGCCACTTGGCCGAGCATGACCGGGCCCTTGGCACCTGGCACCATCAGCCGCTCCAGTGCGGGCAAGTCGGCCCTGGCATCGTCTGCCAGGCGCACCACAATCGGGACTTGGCGTTGCGATAAATTCAGTTTTGGCAAGTTCGCGTCGTAGTCGCCCACCGTGGCAATGCGCAGGGTTTCGCCAATCGCTGCGCTGGTCACGCCCAAGTCGGCCATGCGGGCAAAGTCAGGGCGTACCGTCAACTCTGACTGCACCAGGGACGCGCTGGACGCTATCGAGCCCAGGCCTGGGATGGTGCGCAGGTCTCTTTCAAGCGCGGCAGCAGCTGCAGCCAGCGATGCCGGGTTCTCACTCGTCAGTGCCAGCACCAGCGCCTCACCCGAACCACCCAAACCTACTTTGTTGCGCACGCCAGGCAGCTCTTGCAGTGCTTTGCGAATATTGTTTTCAACCACTTGCTTGCGCGGGCGTGTACCGCGTTCGGCCAGCAAAACCGTCAGTGTGGCCTTGCGTGTTTCCGCTGCGCCACTCGCCGCAAACGGGTCGCCGCCTGCCGAGCCACCACCCACCGTGGTGTAGACAGATTTGACATGCTCAACCTTCATCAGCATCTGGCGAGCTGATTCTGCCGCTTGCTTTGTGTCAGCCAGCTTGGTGCCGGGTGAGAGCTCTAAGTAAACCTGCGTCTGGCTGTTGTCATCGGGCGGGATAAAGCCGGTAGGCAGCAGCGGAATCAACATCAGCGACCCGACGAAAAAACCACCTGCGGCCAGGGCCGTGATCCAGCGATGCTGCAAACACCAGCGGCTGGCACGCATGTACCAGCGCATCACAGGGCCGTCTTTTTCAACATAGTCAACAATGGGTTTGAGCAAATACGCCGACATCATCGGCGTGAGCATTCGCGCCACTACCAGCGACGCAAACACGGCCAGCGAGGCGGTCCAGCCGAACTGCTTGAAGAATTTACCCACAATACCGCTCATGAAAGCGGTGGGTAAAAACACCGCAATCAGTGTGAAGGTGGTGGCTATCACCGCCAGACCAATTTCATCGGCCGCCTCCATGGCCGCCTGATACGGTGTTTTGCCCATGCGCAGGTGGCGCACGATGTTTTCAACCTCGACAATCGCGTCGTCGACCAAGATACCAATCACCAAACTGAGCGCTAACAGCGTCACAACATTGATGGAAAAGCCCAGGTAGTTCATGCCGATAAACGCCGGAATCACCGACAGCGGCAGCGCGACCGCCGTGACAAACGTCGCCCGCCAGTCGCGCAAAAACAGCCACACCACCAGCACCGCCAGCAGCGCGCCTTCAGCCAGCAGCGTCAACGATGCCTCGTACTCTTCTTGCACCGGTGTCACAAAGTCAAAAGCTTCGACCAGTTCCATGTCAGGATGGGTAATTTTGAGTTGTTCTAACGCCGCACGCACGCCGCGCCCGACTTCAATTTCGCTCGATCCTTTGGCGCGGGAAATTTCAAACCCGACCACTGGCACGCCGTTGAGCAAAGCGGCTGAGCGCTGCTCGGCAATCGTGTCTTGGACATCGGCAATTTGACCCAGGCGGGCTTTGCGGCCATCACCCAGACTCAGTTCCAACAAGGCCAATTCAGCAGCCGATTTGACGGAGGCCAGCGTTCGCACTGGCTGCTCGCTGCTGCCTAAGTCGGCTCTGCCGCCTGCGGTCTCAATTTGCACTTGCCGCAGTTGCTGCGACACCGCCGCCGCGCTCACGCCCAGCGCCTGCATTTTGGCGCTGTTCAGGGCTATGCGCACCTCACGCGTGACGCCGCCTACACGTGCGACCGAACCCACGCCACGCACGGCCAGCAGGCTGCGGGTCAGGGTGTCATCGACGAACCAGCTCAGTGCCTCGTCGTCCAGCGCTTTGCTGCGGATGGTGTAGGCCAGCACAGGTGCACCCGCGATATTGATTTTGCTGACCACCGGGTCACGCAGGTCTGACGGCAAGTCACCGCGCACCTGCTGCACCGCCGAGCGAACCTCATCGAGCGCCTCCTGAGTCGGCTTTTCCATACGGAACTCGGCCGTGATGGTGACCACACCGTCTTGCACCTTGGTGTAGATGTTTTTCAGGCCTTGCAGCGAAGCAATCGCGTTTTCAATCTTGCGGCCGACCTCGGTCTCCAGCTGTGCCGGCGAGCCACCGGGCAGGCTGGCAGTGATGATGATGTTCGGCACATCCAGATCAGGAAAGTTTTGCACCTTCATGTTTTGGTAGCCCAGCATGCCTGCAAAGCAGAGCATGACAAAAAACATGATGGCAGCAATCGGGTTTTTGATGCACCAGCTGGATACGTTCATAAATGTCAATTCCTGTACGCTATAAAATTAATAGCTGCTTGCGCCCGTATTCATTGGGCTAAAGGCCTATTTGATAGGTAAAAAGAGCTGTTTTTGAGCTATTTCGGTGCTTTTGGCGCTACAACAGGGCTTGCAGCCACCACTTTCACCAAATCACCATCGGCCAAAAACGCCGCGCCGCTGGCGACAAACTGCTCGCCGGTTTTGGCCCCTTTGATGATCTCAACCGCATCGCCCGCGCGGCGGCCGGTTTGCAACTTGATTTGGCTGATCTTGTTACCCGGCTCCAGCCGCATGGCGTAGGTAAAGCCATCGCGCAGCACCAGCGCCTGCTGCGGCAGCGTCAACACACTGCTGGCACCCAGGTCAAACTCACCTTTGGCAAACATGCCCGCCTTGATATTGGCGTTGGCTGGCAAATCCACATACACCAGCGCGTTACGGGTGACGCTGTCGACCGTCGGTGCAATCATGCGCACTTTGCCTTGCACCTGCGCGCCACTGGCGGCGATAACTGTTGCCGCAGTGCCGGGTTTGATGCCTGCCATCTCAGTGCTGGTGACTTCAGCACGCCACTCCAGGCGCCCACCACGAATCATTTTGAAGAGCTCTGTGCCGCTGCCGACCACTGCGCCCACGGTGGCGCTGCGACTTGAAATCACGCCGCTGTCGGGCGCCAACACCCCGGTTTGCTTTAAGCGCACCTGCTGCACCACCAGCATGGCCTTGGCGGCCTCCAGCCTGGCTTTGGCGGTTTTATCCGCCGTGGTGTACTGGTTGATTTGCTGCTCGCTGAGTGCGCCGCTGGCTTGCAAGGTGCGGGCTTTATCGGCATTACCAGCCGCATCCAGCGCATTGGCCTCGGCTTCTGCAAAGCTGGCCTGGGCCTGGGCGACTTCAGCATTGACTTTTTCAGCAGCAAAAGTAGCCAGCACTTGGCCCTTGGCGACCCTGTCACCGACATTGACCTTCACATCAACCAGCCGCAAGCCTTCCACCTCGCTGCCAATGATGGCTTCTTGCCAAGCCACCACCGTGCCATTGGCCGGCAGGCGCAGTGGCAAGCTGCTTTGCACTGGCTGCACGGTGGTCACTGTCAGTGCCGCTTTGGCGGGCGCCGCCTTTTTATCATCGACAGCCCTTGATGTAGAAGTAAAAAAGGCTGTAACCCCCAATAAAAGGGTGCAACCAGCTATTGAAATAATAGCGTTTTGTTTGTTTTGAAAAAATTTCATACGACTCATTTTTTTGAGAATTTTCAAGTGATTCATGTCGAGCACTTACCAGTCCGGCAAAAAAGCCTCAGGAATGCCAAATATCATCGGCGTGGGGTGCGGTGCAGCCGTGCTCCAGCCGCCGCCCAGCGCTTTGTACAGACCAATCCAGGCGTTGCGGCGCTCACGCTCCAGCAGCACCACGGCGCTTTGCGCAGCCAGCAGCACGCGCCTGGCCTCTTCCAGCTCCACCAAGCTGGCCAAACCCGCTTTGTAGCGCGCCTCCGTACCAGCAAAAGATGCGCGGTAGCCGTCGGCAGCCACCAGCGTGTCGCTGCCCCGGTCCGTCGTGCTTTGCAGGGTCACCAGCGCTTCTTCAACCTCGCGCACCGCCTGGCGCACCACGCCGCGGTACTTGCCAGCGGCCTCCTCGTAGCGCGCTTTGGCTGCGTCGACATTGGCATCTGCCGCACCACCGTCAAACAGCGGCACGGTCAACGCCACCGGGCCAATCGACCAGGTGTTAAAGCGTTGGGTAAAACCACGCGAGTTGAGTCGGTTGGCCGCAATGCTGCCACCAATGCTCAGGCGCGGGTAGCGCTGGGCTCGGGCGCTGCCGACTTCAAAACTGACAGCATTCAGCTCGCGCGCGGCGTTGTACACATCGGGCCGCTGACCCAGCAAGTTGGCGGGTAGGGTTGAAATCTCGGTAATGCCTTGCTGGGGCGACGCAGCGGGTGACTGCGCCAACTTTTGGCGCAAATCCGGCTCGCTCCAGCCCGTCAGCGCCACCAAGGCCTTGATGATCAAGTCACATTCGGCGCGCTGCTGGGTGATGCGGCTGTTGCCCTCTGCCGCCGTGGCCCGCGCCAACGCAGCGGTTGCGGGTGCGCCAAACCCGGCTTTGGTCAGCAAATCTGTCAGGCGGCTGGTTTCAAATCTGGACTTGGCGTCGGCGCTGGTCACACTCAGCAACTGCTCACAGGCGCGCAAACTGTAGTACTGGCTGGCCACCTCAGCCGCCACCAAAATCCGGGCTTCGTGCCACAACGCTTCGCTGCCGAGCAGGCGCTCGCTGTCGGCATTCAAGCTGGCCTGGTTTTGCCCAAACAGGTCAATCTCCCAACTGGTCTGCAGACCCAGCAGGGCCGAGTTGCTGATAGGTGCAGCCGTGTTGCGGTTCGGCGGTGCAGACACACTGCGGTTGATGTTGCCCACCGCATCCAGCGTCGGCAGCAGGGCCGCGGCAGATGCCGTACGCGAGGCCTGCGCCTGCTGAATGTTAGAGCGCGCCGTGATGACCGACGGGCTGACGATTTGCGCGGCGCTGATCATGTCCACCAGCAGCGTGTCGTTTTGCTGCTGCCACCACTGCGACAAGCTCGTCAAACTGCCGTTGTGCGGCAGGCTGCTGGCAGGCGGTGCTGTGGAGCTTGCAGATGCGGTTTTGGGCAAACTGGCATACCACTGCGGTGGCGCGGCCACGGTGACGGTTGGGGGCGGTGCATTGGCCGCGCAGCCGCTCAAGGCCAAAGCAAAGCAGAGCAGCGAGAAAAGGGCAAGAAGGCCGCGTTGGCTAAACCCGTCTGAAGTACTCATGAAAAATTAGATTTGGAAATAGCAATTAGAACAAACAGTATTTTGCGGGATTTATATGGCGTTTACTGACGCAATCACCCGAAATCGCTACGGGATTAAGTTTTCGCTGAGTGTCAAGCCGATTCAAATACAGCCGCCCACAAGGCAAGAACGGCTGCGCGTTCTGCCTGCAACTCGCCCGGCTCAACTTGGGTAGGCGCTTCGTTCAAACGCGCCTGATGCTGCACGCGCCGCAGCGCCCGGTAAGCCTTGGCGGATGCCTCACCCACGCCCGGCGGCAGCAAGCCCGCCGACTCAGCCCGTTGCAGCAAAGCAATATTGCCCACATTGGCCACCAACGTGGGGTGCTGGGCAGATTGCGACAGAACCAAATACTGCACCGCAAACTCGGCGTCCACCATGCCGCCACGGCTATGTTTGACATCAAACAAATCGCCCTTGATGGGGTGTGCGGTACGGACTTTGTCGCGCATGGCGGTGATCTCTGTGCGCAGCAAGGCCGCATCGCGCGGGGCTGTCACCACGCCTTCACGAATCAACTCAAATTGTTGGCGCAGTGGCTCAGCGCCCAAGATAAATCTAGCTCTGGTCATGGCCTGGTGCTCCCACGTCCACGCCGTATTGCTGCCGCGCTGCTGCTGGTAGTTGGCGTAGGCCGCAAAACTCGTCACCAGCAAGCCTGAATTGCCGTTGGGCCGCAGCGCGGTGTCGATCTCAAACAAATCACCTTCGCTGGTTTTGACTGTCAGCCAGTTGATCAGCTTGCGCACAAGAACAGCATACACCTCACTGGCGTTTTCATGATCGTCTTCATAGACAAACACAATGTCCAAGTCACTGCCATAACCCAGTTCTTTGCCGCCCAATTTGCCGTAGGCAATGATGGCCAGTTGCGGTTTTTCGCGGTGCTTGTTTTTAAGCCGCTGCCAGCACCAATCCAAGGTGATCGCCAATGTGGTTTCAGCCAAGGCACTCAAGTCGTCGGCCACTTGCTCCACGCTCAGCACGCCTTCTACGTCCCGCGCCAAGGTTCTAAACACCTCGGCATGGTGGGCGCGGCGCAGCAGGTTCAGGCAAGTTTCTTCATCGTCTTCACCGGTAATTTGGAGCGATGTCAGCCGCGCCTTGAGCTCCTGGCTGTAGCTGCTGCCATCAAAACGCTCGTGCAGCATGGCGTCACTGGCCAGCTCATCAATCACGCCGGGGTGCTGCAGCAAATAGCGAGCGGGCCATTTGGCCGCGCCCAGCAACCGCAGCAACCGCTGATGCACTTGCGGGCGCTCCAGCAGCAACGCCAAATAACTCTCGCGGCGCAGCAAGGGCTCTATCCAGTCCATGATGCGCAGGGCGGCTTCTTCCGTCACGCTGCCCTCACTTAACCACAGGGCGGTACGCTGCACCAACTGGCTCAAGCGCGCCCGGGACTCATCGCGCAGCGCCAGCACTTTGGGGTGGGTGCGCCACTGCTGTAAGCGGGCCCTGAACTGCGTGGGCCACTGGCTGGACAAGTGCTCCAGCAAATCATCTAGCGCAGGGGCGGTGTTAGTGCCTGTTGGCAGAGACCCTTTGGTGCAGCCCTTGCACTCCGGTTTACCGCCCAACAGCTTGTCAAATTCGCCCGCCACCAGCTCGCGATGGGCGTCCAGGTCATGCAAAAACGGGCAGCAATCGCTGTAACCCAAGGTTTGGGCAACCCAGGCCAGGTCATCGTCACGGGTCGGCAGCACATGGGTTTGCTGGTCGTCTAAATACTGAATTCGATGCTCCACACGACGCAAAAAATCGTAGGCCCTGACCAAGGCATCTGCTGTGTCTTGTGCCATCAAGCCGGCATGCGCCAAGCGCTGCAAAGCGTCCACCGTGCGGCGTGTGCGCAGCTCGGGGAACTGTCCGCCGCGCACCACTTGCAGCAACTGCACGGTAAATTCAATCTCGCGAATGCCACCGCGCGACATTTTGACGTCATTCGCGCGTTCGGGCCGACCCGCGCTGCGCTTGGCGGCGTGCTCCCGAATTTGCCGATGCAATACGCGCAGCGCATCAAACACGCTGTAGTCCAGGTAGCGCCTGAAAACAAACGGCAACACCGCACCGCGCAAGCCTTGCGCACTGGTGTCACGCACACATGTGCTGGGTGCCACGACCCGGCTTTTCAGCCAGGCAAATCGCTCCCATTCACGGCCCTGCGCCTGAAAATAATCTTCTAAAGCGCTGAGCGACATCGCCGCCGGGCCCGACCCGCCATGCGGCCTGAGCGCCAAATCGACCCGAAATACAAAGCCATGCTCGGTGGTCTCGCCCACCAGCGCATAGATGGCTTTGACCTGATGCGCAAAATACTCGTGGTTGGAAATCCGGCTGCGCTTGGCTTCGCCTTCGCTGGCACCCGGCCGCCCCGCGGTTTGGCCGTCGTGGTCATAGACGTAAATCAAATCAATGTCGCTGGACACGTTCAGCTCGCGTGCACCCAGCTTGCCCATGCCAATGACCCACATCTGTGCCTGTGCACCAGTTTCAGTTTGAGGTTGGCCGTATTGGGCATCCAGCTTGGTACGCGACTCAATCATCGCCACATCCAGCGCCAACTCGGCCAGCTCGGTCATGGCACAGGTCACCACACTCAGAGCGGCTTGCTCGGCAGGCAGGCCTTCACAGTCCAGCACCACCAGCCGCTCAATGACCAGTTGGCGCAGTACGCGCAGCGCTGAACTTGTATCCAAACCTTGTGCGCGCAAGGCCAGCAGCGCACTTTCCATGTTGCCCCGCCTTGGTTCGCCAGGCGCTAGCAATGTGCGCTGGGCGTCATAACGGCGGCGAATGCGCTGCACAAACCGCGAATAACCGGAAGCATCAAGCACGCTGGTTATCGAATTCATCACAGTAAATCACAAAACTTCATGAGAGCGGGGAACTCCTAAGGCTATACAGGCAGTCATAATTCTCGTGCCAATGATTCAAACAACATCCCCAGAGCAAACCCTTTCGTCGCCACGTTTGAAATGGCTGGCTGTGGCTGCACGCTTGGCACTGTGGCTGCTGCTTGCTTTCTGGTTGCTGTTCGCTGCCGCCTGGGGCTTGCTACACGGCTGGATTGTGCCGCGTATTGAAGAGTTTCGCCCGCGCATTGAAATCGAAGCCAGCAAGGCACTGGGTGTCCCGGTTCAGATTGGCCAGATCACGGCACGCTCTGAAGGCCTGATTCCTTCATTTGAACTGCGCGATGTCACCTTGAAAGACATTGCAGGCCGCGAAGCCCTGCGCCTGCCGCGTGTGCTGGCCGCACTGTCGCCGGCATCGCTGTGGGGTGGCGGTTTTGAGCAACTGGTGCTCGACCAGCCCGTGCTGGATATACGCCGCACACTGGACGGGAAAATCTACGTTGGCGGCCTGGACATCAACCAAGCCCAGAGCGACAACAATGACGCCGCCGACTGGATTTTTTCGCAGGCAGAATTTGTTATTCAGGGCGGCACGCTGCGCTGGACTGACGAGAAGGCCAACGCCCCGCCACTGGCTCTTAGCCAAGTCGACGCCGTGATGCGCAACAGCACACGCAGACACGCTTTTCGGTTTGATGCAACGCCGCCGCCAGAATGGGGCGACCGCTTCAGTCTGCGTGGCCAATTCAGGCAGCCGTTTCTGTCTCAAGGCGCTGGTCAATTTGCCGAGTGGTCAGGTCAGCTGTATGCCGATTTCAGCCGCGTGGGTGATGTGTCGCGCATCAAGCAGTATGTGTCCAACACCTTCGGCATTGACCCACGTTCAGGCAGCGGCAGTTTGCGCGCCTGGGCCGACATCATCAAAGGCCAGCCCAGCAGCGCCACGCTGGATGTCGCGCTGCGGGATGTCAATGTTCAGCTCGGAAAAACCCTGGAGCCGCTGGCACTCGCGTCGGTCACCGGCCGTGTAGGCGGCAGGTTATTGAACGAAGGCTTTGAATTTGCCACCGAGAATCTGCGCTTTAACACCCCAGACGGCCTGCAGTGGCCAGGCGGCAACCTGGCCATGACCAGCAACGGCACAGCCGGGCAAACCGAACAGAAAAACGAATTGAAAGCCGATCGGCTTGACCTGGCGGCGGTGGCTCAAATTGCCAACCGTTTGCCGCTTGGCACGGCAACACATGCGCTGATTGCATCGTTCGCACCCAAAGGCCTGGTTGAAACGCTGGACGCGCGCTGGCAAGTTCCTGTCAATGGCTCTTTGAGCTACAGCGCCAAAGGCCGAGTGAGCGGACTCGAAGTCGCCGCATTGCCCAGCCAGGTGTTGCGCAGCAGCGCACTGCGGGCTACCGGCTCGGTTGCGCACCAGCAACCCGGTCGGCCCGGCATCAAGAATGCCGCCATCGACTTTGACCTGACGCAGACCGCAGGCAAAGCCAAAGTTGTCATCACCCAAGGCCACCTTGATTTGCCAGGCGTGTTTGAAGACCCTCGGGTGCTGCTGGACAAGCTGTCGATGGACGCCCAATGGAGGTTGACTGGCGCAAACATAGACATCCAGATGCGCGATATTGCCTTTGCAGGCCCTGATGCTCAGGGTACGGCGCAAGCCAGTTGGCGCTCTGGCCAAACACCCACGGGCGCACCCGACCCTGACTCTTTGGGTGTGCTGGACTTGAAAGGCGTGCTCAGCCGTGGCAACGGTGCCAGGGTTCACCGCTACTTGCCGCTGGTGCTGGCCGACCCGGTACGCCACTATGTGCGTGATGCGGTGGTGCAAGGCGAAGTGAATGATGTCAAATTTTTGGTCAAAGGCGCGGTTGACGACATCCCGTATGCCGACCCGTCGAAGGGCGATTTTAAAATTTCGGCCAAAGTTAAAAATGGCACTTTTGCCTATGTCCCCAGAGCCATTCAGCCGAAAGAAGCCGCACCCTGGCCAGCGCTTACCGACGTCACCGCCGAGTTGGTGTTTAACCGCGCGGCGCTTGAAGTCAATGGCGTAATGGCCAAGGTGGCAGGCTTGCCCGGCATACAAGTGGTCAAGGCGGATGCGCGCATCCCCAACCTGATGAACTCGGCCACGGTCGAAGTGCAAGCACGCTTGAAAGGCCCGCTCAATGAAGCACTGAGCTTTGTCAACACCTCCCCCCTGGCCACCATGACAGGCAATGCGCTTGCCAAAACGGTGGCCAGCGGCCCGGCTGACTACGGCTTGCGGCTGACTTTGCCACTCAACAACATCGACAAAACCAAGGTGCAGGGCTCGGTGACATTGCCGGGCAATGACGTGCAGTTTTTACCTGAAACACCGCAGTTTTCGCGCTTGAAAGGCATGGTGTCATTTACCGAAACTGGCTTCAACGTACCTTCAGCCCAAGCGCGGTTGCTGGGCGGCGATGTGCGTTTTGAAGGCGGCATGAAACCGACTGTTCGCACGGCAAACTCCAGCGCGGCACTGGAGGCAGGCACGGTTTTCAGGGCGCAGGGCACCGTCACGGCTGAGGGCATTCGGCAGGCCAAAGACATTGGCCTGGCGTCGCGTTTGGGTCAAAGCGCCACCGGCAGCACCGCCTACAACGCAACGTTGGGCTTCAGGCGCGGGGTGGCTGAAGTGGTGGTCACCAGCAACCTGCAAGGCATGGCGCTCAGCCTGCCCGCACCTTTGAACAAAAGCGCAGAGACCGTGTTGCCCGTGCGCTTTGAAAACACCTTGATGCGCGATTCAATGGCGGCTGGTCAAAAGCTGCAAGACCAGCTTCTTTTCAACGCAGGCAACATTGTGGCGGTGCAGTACCTGCGCGACATCAGCGCCGCCCAGCCGCGCGTCATTCGCGGCAGCATCGGCGTGGGGCTGGAGCCCGGTGAATCAGCGCCCCTGCCAGAAGCAGGCGTGGGCGCCAACATCAAGCTCGACAACTTCAATGTCGACGCCTGGGAAAAAGTGTTTTCTTCTACCGTCGGCAGCAGCCCGGTTGCGGTGTCGGTGGCAGCCTCTGGCACGGCGCAGCAGGCACTGAGCTACCTGCCCAACCAGATCGCGATACGTGCCAAAGAGCTGTTGGTGGGTGGGCGTAAGTTGAACAATTTGGTGATCGGCGGCACACGCGATGGGCCAACCTGGCGTGCCAACCTGGATGCCAGCGAGCTCAATGGCTACCTTGAATTTCGCCAGCCCGGCAGCACCAACGCAGGGCGTATTTTTGCGCGCTTGTCGCGTTTAACCCTGGCGCCAAGCACAGCGAGCGATGTGGAGAACATTCTCGACAACCAGCCCGCCAGCATTCCAGCGCTAGACATCGTGGTGGACGACCTGGAACTGCGCGGCAAAAAGCTGGGCCGCATTGAAGTCGATGCCATCAACCGCGCCGGCGACAGCAACGCACGCGAATGGCGGTTAAACAAGTTCAACCTCATCATGCCTGAAGCCGTGCTGACAGCCACTGGCAATTGGGTGGCCATCAATGCCCAGTCACCAGCCGCTGGGCCGCGTGCGCCACGCCCAGTGGCTGAGCGCAGACGCACGGTGATGAACTTCAAGCTCGACATTGCCGACTCGGGTTTGCTGCTCAAACGCTTTGGCATGGCCGACGTGGTGCGGCGCGGCAAAGGCAAGATGGAAGGCTCGGTCGCCTGGGCCGGTTCGCCTTTGGGCTTGGACTACCCCAGCATGAGCGGCCAGTTCAATATCAACATTGAATCCGGCCAGTTTTTAAAGGCCGACCCCGGCCTGGCCAAGCTGCTGGGCGTGCTGAGCTTGCAGTCGCTGCCGCGCCGTTTGACACTGGATTTCAGAGACGTGTTTTCTGAAGGTTTTGCGTTTGATTTTGTGCGCGGCGACGTTGGCATCAGCCAAGGCGTGGCCAGTACCAACAACCTGCAAATGAAAGGCGTGAACGCCGCCGTGTTGATGGAAGGCAGCGCCGACATTGCCAAAGAAACGCAAGACCTCAAAGTGGTGGTGGTGCCCGAGATCAACGCCGGCACCGCATCATTGATTGCCACCGTCATCAACCCGGCAATTGGTTTGGGAACATTTTTGGCGCAGTATTTTTTACGCCGCCCCTTGATGGAAGCCGCCACGCAGCAGTTTCATATTGACGGCAGTTGGTCTGACCCCAAAGTCACGAAGGTGGAGAAAAAACCGTGAGAGTCGCCGCGATTCAAATGGTCTCCGCGCCAAGTGTCAAGACCAATCTTGACAGCGCCCGCCAGCTTTTAAATCAAGCTTTTGATGCAGGTGCAGAACTCGCCGTCTTGCCTGAGTATTTTTGCCTGCTCGGTTTAAAAGACACCGACAAACTGGCGATCGCCGAGCAAGCAGGCCATGGGCCGCTGCAAGAGTTTTTAAGCCAGTGCGCGCGCGACTTCAAGCTGTGGGTGGTGGGCGGCACAATTCCCCTGGCTACGGATGTGCCAGGCAAGGTCTACAACAGCACGCTGGTCTACAACCCGTTGGGCGAATGCGTAGCGCGCTACGACAAGATGCATCTTTTCCGTTTTGACAACGGTGTTGAAAGCTACGACGAAGCACGCGTGCTGGCACCCGGCGCCGAGCCCGTGGCGTTTGATGTACCGTCACGCGACGGCCACAGCTGGCGCGTCGGGCTGAGCATTTGCTACGACTTGCGTTTTCCTGAGTTGTACCGCGCGCTGGTAACTGACGGGGCTGACCTGCTGCTGGTGCCCAGCGCCTTTACCCACACCACTGGGCAAGCGCACTGGGAGGTTTTGCTGCGCGCTCGGGCGATTGAAAACCTGGCCTATGTGCTGGCCGCTGCCCAGGGTGGGCTGCATGTCAACCAACGCCGCACATGGGGTCATTCGATGGTGGTGGATGCGTGGGGCCATGTCATGGCTCAGCAGCCTGAAGGCCCAGGTGTGGTGCTGGCCGACCTTGACAAAACCAGGCTGGTGGCCAGTCGCAAGCAGTTGCCAGCACTTCAACACCGCAAGTTGTGAAATTTTCAAGAGCCACCTTGGGGCGCAGGCGCTTTGTGCTGTGGAGCCTGCTGCTGGTTTTGGTTTTGGCATTGCTGGGCACGCTGGTTTGGCTGGCCGGCCGCTATGAAACCAGCCAAATTGAAAGCCGCCTGGAGCGTGATGCGACCGAGTCGGTGCTGGACATCCGCAACGGTCTGACGCGCAATGTCCAGAGCCTGCAGGCCTTGCAGTCGAGTGGGCAGACGACCAATAGCTGGCTGGTTCCCGCCACCGATTTGCTGCGCGATCGCCGCGAGATCATGCGGCTTGAGTGGCGCAGCGACACGCTCGATGTTTTAACCTTTGTCGACACGCCGTATCGACAGCCGATTTTTGAGCGCCTGGGCCGTAGCACCGCACAGGCCGATGTCAGCGCGGCCTGTGCAGCAGCACGCAGGCTCAGTGGTGCGGCTTATTCCGGCAGTTACTTTATGCCGCAGCCCGACGGCTTGGGTGTCGAGGTGCTGGACATGTGCCTGCCCATCATTTCCGCAGGCAGGTTGGTGGGCTACACGGTGGCCACTTACGCACTGCATGAGTTGCTGGCAGAGTTGGTCAACCAAAAGCTCGCACGGGGGCAAAACCTGTCGTTTACCGAGGCCGATGGCACGCGGCTGGCGCTGTTTGGCGTGCCCACACCCGGGAACCGCGTGTTTGTAGCGCGCCAGTTGCTGGAGTTGCCAGGCTACACGCTGGTGCTGCGCTTAGAGAGCCGCATTGGCTTGCCCGCACTGTTCCCCAATGTGTTGACGGCGCTGGTCAGCGCGATGTCGCTGGCCTTGCTGGCGGTGCTTTTTTTACTGGCACGCGACACGCGCCGCCGCATGCGGGTCGAAAACGATTTGAGCGAAGCGCTGGCTTTTCGCAAGGCGATGGAGGACTCGGTGCTCACGGGTTTGCGCGCGCGCGACCTGTCGGGCCGCATCACTTACGTCAACCCGGCTTTTTGCCAGATGGTCGGCATGCCCGCCAAAGACTTGCTCAACCACAGCTTTCCGTCGCCCTACTGGCCGCCAGAGTTTGCCAACACGTACCAGCAGCGCCAAGCGATTCGCCTGGCAGGCAACAACTTGCCGCGTGAAGGCCATGAGTCGGTGTTTATGCGGCCAGACGGCACGCGGTTTCCAGTACTGATCATGGAGGCGCCGCTGATCAACGCCGTGGGCAAACATACCGGCTGGATGAGCGCGATTCTGGATGTGTCTGAGCAGCGCCGGACCGAAGAGTTGTCGCGCGCCAGCCAGGACCGCCTGCAAGCCACCGCCCGGCTGGCCATGGTGGGTGAGATGGCGTCGCTGCTGAGCCATGAGCTCAACCAGCCGCTGGCCGCTATTTCTAGTTACGCGGTGGGCTCGCTGAATTTGCTGAACGACAACGCCGCAGCAAACGTCACGGCTCAGCCCAGCACCGTGTTGACTGAAGATTTGCAGTTGGCCATTGGCCGCATTGCCGAGCAGGCCGAACGCGCTGGCAAGGTCATCAAAAGCGTGCATGACTTTGTGCGCCGCCGCGACCAGGAGCGTGAAGCGGTTGCCCCGCGCGCGCTGCTCGACGCGGTGATGCCGCTGGTCAGCCTGCAAGCGCGAAAGCTGTCGGTCACAGTGGTGATCGACGTGGATGCCAGCGCCAGCCCCGTGCTGTGCGACCGCACCATGGTCGAGCAAGTGCTGCTGAACCTGGCGCGCAACGGCATGCAGGCGATGCAGTCGCTAGACCCTTCCGCGCCCAGAGTGCTGACGCTGCGCGTGCGGCTGGCCGCATCCAACGCCGCCAGCGCCTGGCTGGAGTTTGCGGTGATCGACCAAGGCGAAGGCATTCCGCCTGAAGTGGCCAGCCAGTTGTTCACCCCGTTTTTCACCACCAAGATGGAGGGCATGGGCTTGGGTTTAAGCTTGTGCCGCACCGTGATCGAGCAGCACGGCGGCTTTTTGGGCTTTGAGCCGATGGCGCCCAAAGGCACAATTTTCAGTTTTACCTTGCCTGTGGCCAGCGCCCAGCGCCATTGATTTGTTGAGCAGGAGACACCATGGAACCGGTACAAAACGCCACTGTCTATATCGTTGATGACGACCGCAGCGTACGTGACGCCCTGGCCTGGCTGCTGCGCACCCGCCGCCTGCCGAGCGAGGTGTTTGACAGCGCCGAAGCCTTCGACGCAAGGGTCTCGTCAAACTTTAACGTCACCAGCCCGTCTTGCGTGCTGCTGGATGTGCGCATGGCGGGCATGAGCGGCTTAGCCATGTTTGAAAAGCTGATTGACTACGGCTTGCTGCCCACCCTGCCGGTGATTTTTTTAACCGGTCACGCCGACGTACCCACCGCCGTGGCCGCCGTCAAACAAGGCGCGTTTGATTTTTGCGAAAAACCCTTTTCAGACAACGCCCTGGTCGACCGGATAGAGCAAGCCCTGGCCCAGTCTGCCAGCGCATTGGCGCAGCTTGGCCAGAGCAGCAGCTTTCAAGCCCGCTTGGCCAGCCTGACCGAGCGCGAAACATCTGTCATGCAACTGGTCGTCAGCGGCCTGCCCAACAAGCTGGTGGCCGACCAGCTCGACATCAGCGTGCGCACAGTAGAAGTGCACCGGGCCCGGGTGTTCGACAAGATGGGTGTCAAGTCAGCGGTGGAGCTGGCGAATTTGATGCGCGACGCGGCAAAATAGACGCTATTAAATCAGGAGCTGCTTGCGCCCGTATTTATTGGGCTAAAGACACTTTTAATAGGTGAAAATGGCCTGAAAAGTATTAGAAATACGAGTTTCAAGGTAAAAGAATTGGAGTCTGACCCACTACTGTCCGGAGATGCGTTCGCATTTGGCCTGCAAGCTGTTGATTTGATTGCCTAATTTGGCAACCATAGTGCAAATCTACTTGAACTTCATTTTCTTACAGGCACCACACTTGGCTCATTTG
>JANNVB010000018.1:0-16244 GCA_031414215.1 Polaromonas sp.
GAAGGCCGTGACGTGCTGTTCTTTGTGGACAACATTTACCGCTACACACTGGCCGGTACTGAAGTGTCCGCGTTGCTGGGTCGTATGCCTTCAGCCGTGGGTTACCAGCCGACGCTGGCCGAAGAAATGGGTCGCCTGCAAGAGCGCATTACTTCGACCAAAGTAGGTTCTATCACGTCTATCCAGGCTGTTTATGTGCCAGCCGATGACTTGACCGACCCGTCACCAGCAACCACCTTTGCTCACCTTGACTCCACCGTGGTGTTGTCGCGTGACATCGCCTCGCTGGGTATCTACCCTGCGGTTGATCCGCTTGATTCGACCAGCCGCCAGTTGTCGCCTGCTGTTGTGGGCGAGGACCACTACAACACAGCGCGCGCCGTGCAAGGTACCTTGCAGCGTTACAAAGAGCTGCGCGACATTATTGCGATTTTGGGCATGGACGAGTTGGCCCCTGAAGACAAGCTGGCTGTAGCACGTGCCCGCAAAATCCAGCGTTTCCTGAGCCAGCCTTTCCACGTGGCTGAAGTGTTTACCGGCTCACCTGGCAAGTACGTCAGCCTGGCTGAAACCATTCGCGGCTTCAAGATGATTGTGGCTGGCGAGTGTGACCATTTGCCGTAGCAGGCCTTCTACATGGTCGGCACGATTGACGAGGCTTTTGAGAAAGCCAAGAAGGTTTAAAGTCAGCGTTTAGAGAGAACTTTTATGTTAACTATTCGTGTAGACGTTGTTTCCGCAGAAGAGTCGATCTTCTCAGGTGAAGCCAAGTTTGTGGCTTTGCCGGGCGAGGCGGGCGAGCTGGGCATTTACCCACGCCACACACCGCTGATCACCCGCATCAAGCCGGGCGCGGTGCGTATCGTCAAAGCCGACGACACTGAAGAGTTTGTTTTTGTGGCGGGCGGCCTGCTTGAAGTGCAGCCCAACTCGGTGACAGTCTTGAGCGACACCGCGATTCGCGGAAAAGACCTGGATGAAGCCAAGGCAACGTCTGCCAAAGCTGCTGCAGAAGAAGCACTGAAAAATGCAAAAGGCGACATCGACATCGCCATGGCGCAGTCTGAATTGGCTGTAATGGCCGCGCAAATCGCCGCACTGCGCAAGTACCGCCAGAAAAAATAAGTCACAGGCGTGCGCGTTTTGCGCACACGCCTGTTAATTTCTGCCGCTTGACGCGTGTGCCAATCACCGCCTGAGTGCACACCCTTTCCAGGCAAACTACACTGGTTTGCATGATGAAACTAGAGATCAGCGTTTTTTTGCTCGGTTTTGCGCCTTTTGAGAAGTCGGCTTTCGAGTCGTTTTTCAAATTGGAGGCTCGCAGAGACCTGCGTTACAAAATCCTTGCTGACATCACGAAAGCACAGGCTGTGCTGGTCAACAGTGACAACCCCTCCGCAGTGCAATGGGTAGCAGATTCGGTGGTGGCGCCTCAAAAAGTACTTTTCATTGGTGCGCCAGATCCCGCTGGCAAGTGGCCAGCGGTTCCCAAACCGATCAAGTTAGAGACCATGCTGGCTTTGCTGGATGTGCTGGTATTGGCGGGTAAACAGGTCCAGGGCATCATCGAGCGGAACGCCGAGGAAGAAATTGTGTCCGCCAGCGCGGCTGCTACGCCACCAGATACAAACCTTCCAGCGCGGGTGATCGGGTCTGTCAGACAAGGCACGGGCAAAAGAGGCGTCAGTGATTTCGGTCTCTCAAGCTTTATCGGGCTGGGTAAAGGGGCTGCGGTCAGCCAGGCAGGGCAAAATTTCGACCATATCCTGATCGTTGATGAGGATGACAGTGCCCTGCAATTCATGCAGAAGCGCCTTAACCGCTATGGCTTTCACGCCGAGTTGGCCAAAACAAGCATGGAAGCATTGGTACGAATCAGCACTGGCAAATACAAATTTGTGTTTTTGGAGGTGGTGCTGCCCGGCATGGATGGCTACGAGGTTTGCCGCGACATCAAGCAAAGCAAGCATGCGTCTGGCAAGCCGCCGGTTGTTGTGATGTTCAGCAGCCGCGGCGGTAGCGCGGACAAAATTCGTGGTGGCTTGGCCGGGTGCGATGCTTATCTGACAAAACCACTTGTCGAGGCGGAGTTGCTCAAGGTGCTGTCAAAGTACGATGACCAGGTTGAGCGCAGCTTCAGACGCACCAACGTGGGTGGCAGCGGCACAGGCTAGGGTCGGTCTTGATGGTTTGAATGGCAGAACCGTCAAAAATTGCGGCCTGATTTTTGACTATTCAGCGCTTTGCGCTTTTACAATCCGGCCATGTTGTTTTCAAAAACCTCCAAACCGTTTAAAGACGAGAACCGGGAAAAGGCCGCGCAGTTGCTGATCACGCACACGGCGCTGGCAGATTTGAGCGAGTCTGATGCGCGGGTGGTAGTGAGTTTTATGCTGCCGAAGCGTTTTAAAGTGGGCACCATTTTCATCAAGGAAGGTCAAGTCAGCCACACCGACTTCATGATGCTGATACTCGATGGCGAGGTGCTGGTACAAAACGAAGTCGCGTCTGCCAATGACAGCATGGTGATGTCCATCATGGGCCCTGGCAACATCATTGGCGAGATGGGTGTCATGGACGGCGCACCCCGCTCGGCCACCTGTACGGCCACAACCGATTTGGCCGTGGCCATACTGTCAAGGGATTCACTTCTAAAAATCATCACAGACAACGCCCCGGTTGCTGCGCGGCTGATGCTGGCGATTTCCAAGCGGCTGTCTGATCGCCTGCGTGAAGCCAACCGCAAAATCAAATCGCTGGGTGGCTTAAGCCGTGCTTTGCAGCAGGAGCTGGACGTGGCGCACAAGTCGAACCGCAGAAGTAAGCCAGACCTTCAGCTTTAGCCCAACACAGGCTCGTCTGGCAGTTCGTTCAAAGGCTTGCCGCCTGGTGCAGACGGGAAATGCGCCACCAGTACGCTGGTAACCTCGCCAATAGCCTCGGTCAAGCCATCCTCAAAACGTCCGCTTTTGAAAGCGCTGGCCATGCGCTCTGTCATGTCTTGCCACTGCTGTTGTGACACCTGGCGGTCCACACCCCGGTCGGCCACGATCTCAATCGCGTGCTCGGCCAGTTGCAGGTAAATCAGTACCCCGTTGTTATGCTCTGTGTCCCACAAACACAGTTTGCCAAACAGCATCACCGCGCGCTGCCTGGTCAGCGTTTTCATGTTGCAGTCTTTACCCAGACGCCACAGGTAGCTCATGGGCAAGGCCGCTTCAACATAAATACGAATTTGCCCGGTGTGGCGGCCCTCGCTGGCGGCCACCCGTTGCGTCAGGCGAGCCAGCATGTCGGGCGCAAGCGTGCTTTCGGCGTCCGTTGCGTCCAGCCACAGGTGTTTGAGAAGGGTGCGCGTTTTATTGAACATGAATTTACCAGCTACCCGACGAGCCACCGCCGCCAAAATTTCCACCACCACCGCTGCTAAAGCCGCCACCGCCACGGCCACCGCCGAAGCCCCCACCGCCGAAACCACCGCTGCGGCCTGAGCCCATCGAGCTACCTAAACTTCCCAAAGCCCCCAAGCTGGCAAACAACGCAAACACAAGGGCGACCACGGCCGCGCCGCCCGCAATCAACAGGCTGCTGGTAAACAGCCAGGCCAGCACACCCACGCCGCCGCCAGTGACAACAGCACCCAGCTTGCGCCCCACCACACTTGACAGGATGCGTGCACCGATCGGTACCGCAAAAAACAAAAACACCGCCATGTCCATCCACTGAAAACCGCCTTGACGGCTGGTGCTTCTCTCTGCCTCGGGCATGGCCAAGTTCTCACCCGTGATGCGCGCCATGATCTGATCTGCTGCTGCATCCAGACCACCTGCAAAATCGCCTTGCTTGAAGCGCGGCGTGATGGCGCGGTCAATGATCTGTTTGGTGGCCAGGTCAGGCAGCGCACCCTCCAGTGTTTTGGTGGTGGCAATGCGTACCTTGCGGTCGTTTTTAGCGACGACCAGCAGGAGGCCGTCACCGATGTCTTTGCGGCCAATCTTCCAGCTGGCACCGACCCGCTGGGCGTAGTCAGTGATGTCTTCTGGCAGCGTGGTCGGGACCATCAAGATGACGATTTGCGACCCACGGGCTTTTTCAAACGCTGCCAGCTTGGCGTCGAGTGCCTGGGTTTGTGCAGGGTTCAGTGTGCCGCTGGTGTCGATGACGCGGGCGCTGAGCGCCGGTATGGCCTGCAGGTCCTGCGCCTGCGAAGCAAAGCTGGCGCATGAAACAAACGCTATGATTGTAATAGCTGCTTGCGCCCGTATCCATTGGGCTAAAGGCATATTTGACACCTAAAAACAGTCATTTTTAGCGCTTTTTACAGTTTTCAGGCTATTTCTTTTCAAAATTCACAGCGGGCGGCTTGCTGATCTGGGCTTCGTTCTCAACTGTGAAGTTTGGCTTGACGCTGTAACCAAAAATCATCGCCGTCAGGTTGTTCGGAAAGCTGCGCGCCAGAATGTTGTAGTCCTGCACGGTTTTGATGTAGCGGTTGCGCGCCACGGTGATGCGGTTTTCAGTGCCTTCCAGTTGCACCCGCAGGTCTTGAAAGCCCTGGTTGGCTTTCAGGTTGGGGTAGTTCTCGCTCACCACCAAAAGGCGCGATAGCGCGCCGCTCAATTCGCCCTGAGCTGCCTGGAATTTTTTAAACGCTTCCGGGTTGTTCAATGTTTCAGGCGTGACCTGCATCGACGTGGCCTTGGCGCGTGCCTCCACCACCTTGGTCAGCGTGTCCTGCTCAAAAGCCGCTTCACCTTTGACCGTGGCCACAATGTTGGGCACCAGGTCAGCGCGGCGCTGGTACTGGTTCAATACTTCTGCCCAAGCGGACTTGGTTTGCTCGTCGAGTGCCTGGAACTGGTTGTAGCCGCAACCTGTCAGCACAGTGCTGATCAAGCCAATCAAGAACAGGTTTAAATAACGGGTTTTCATGGGCAGGGCTCCTATCGATAGACCGCCACATTACCATAGTCAAATGTCCTCGCCTGTCGTCCAAAAGCGCTCTTTGACAGCAAAAGCTGCTCTCACCGACTGGTTCACAGCGCGGGGCTGGAAGCCTTTCAAGTTCCAGCGCGATGTGTGGAAGGCGATGGCACAAGGCCAATCTGGACTGCTGCATGCCACCACCGGTTCAGGCAAAACATATGCCGTCTGGCTTGGTATTTTGATACATTTTATGGCTGCGAGCCAATCAAATCGGTTGCAAACTGCTCCTGAAAAAATAGCGAAAAAGAAGCCTGGAACGCCACTGACAGTGCTTTGGATCACGCCCATGCGGGCGCTGGCCGCGGATACGCAGCGTGCCTTGCAAACCCCGCTTGATGTGCTGATGGCTGAAGGATGCTTTGCCCACTGGACAGTCGGTGCAAGAAGTGGTGACACCACCAGCGCAGAACGCAGTGCCCAAAACACCCGCCTGCCCACCGTGCTCGTCACCACGCCTGAAAGCCTGTCCGTGCTGATGTCGCGTACCGATGCGGCAACAGCACTGGGCACTGTGCAGGCGGTGGTGGTCGACGAATGGCATGAGCTGATGGGCAACAAGCGCGGCGTGCAAACACAGCTGGCCTTGGCGCGGCTCAAAACTTTCAACCCGGCCCTCGTGATTTGGAGCATGTCCGCTACGCTGGGTAACTTGCAAGACGCCATGCACGTTTTGCTCGGTTCCAGCGATGGCACGCTGGTCCAGGGCGCAGTGCCGAAAAAGCTCATCATCGACACGCTGCTACCTGACGTGGCTCAGCGCTTTCCGTGGGCGGGGCACCTGGGCTTGACCATGTTGCCGCAGGTCATTGCCGAGATTGCAGCGAGCAGCACCACACTCGTATTCACCAACACCCGTTCGCAGTCTGAGCTGTGGTACCAGGCGATCTTGCAAGCGCGGCCAGACTGGGCGGGGTTGATCGCGCTGCACCACGGCTCGCTGGACCGGGGCGTGCGCGAATGGGTCGAAGCAGGCCTGAAAAGTGGCGAGTTGCGGGCGGTGGTGTGTACTTCCAGCCTCGATTTGGGCGTTGATTTTTTACCCGTCGAGCGGGTGCTGCAGATCGGCTCACCCAAAGGCGTGGCACGCTTGCTGCAACGCGCCGGGCGCTCTGGTCATGCACCGGGCAGGCCGTCGCGTATAACGCTGGTGCCCACGCACAGCCTGGAAATCATTGAAGCAGCCGCTGCGCGAGCTGCCGTGGCCAGCGGGCAGATCGAGGCGCGTTCATCGCCCAAGTGCCCGCTGGATGTGCTGGTGCAGCACTTGGTCACGGTGGCGCTGGGCGGTGGCTTTGTACCTGCTGATTTGCTCAAAGAAGTGCGTTCAACCGCCGCCTATGCTGATTTGACTGATGAGACGTGGGCGTGGTGCTTGTCCTTTGTCAGTCAAGGCGGCGCGTCACTGGCCGCCTATCCCGACTATCAGCGCGCCGTGCCTGACGAAGCAGGCGTCTGGCGCGTACTGAATGCTCAGTTGGCACGCCGCCACCGCATGAACATTGGCACCATCGTCAGTGACGCCAGCATGGCGGTGCAGTATTTAAAAGGCGCGAAAATCGGCACGGTAGAAGAAAGCTTTGCCGCACGCCTCAAACCCGGTGACTGCTTTAACTTTGGCGGCAGGCTGCTGGAACTGGTACGCATCCATGACATGACGGCGTGGGTGCGTAAAGCCAGCGGCAAAGGTACGGCAGTGCCGCGCTGGAGCGGCGGGCGCATGCCGCTGTCCACCACGCTGGCCAGCAGCATGGTTGAGCAGCTTGAGCTGGCCAGTAAAGGCCAATACAACTCGCCAGAACTCAAACGTGTGCGCCCGTTGCTGGAGCTGCAGCAGCAATGGTCAGCCCTGCCGACCCGGCAAACGCTGCTGGCTGAAGTCCACACCTCCCGTGACGGAACGCATTTGTTTTTGTACCCCTTTGCTGGGCGCAATGTCCATTTGGGGCTGGCCAGTTTGCTGGCCTGGCGTGCGGCGCAAATTGCGCCGCGCACCTTTTCAATCGCCGTTAACGACTACGGCTTTGAGCTGCTCTGCGCCGAACCTGTTGAGTGGTCAAATGTGCTTGCAGACCTTATAAATCGGGCGCAACCAGCTATGCTTTTTGATGAGGTCTTGGCCAGCCTGAATGCCAGTGAGCTGGCGCAACGGCGTTTTCGCGAGATCGCCAGGGTATCGGGCTTGGTGTTCCAAGGCTACCCCGGTGAAAAGCGCAGCAACAAACAACTGCAAGCCTCGTCGAGTTTGTTTTATGAGGTGTTTCGCAAGTATGACGCGGGTAATTTGCTGTTGGCGCAAGCTAGAGCCGAGCTGCTGGCCGAAGAGCTGGACATCGCCCGTTTGCAGCACAGCCTGGAGCGCATGGCGGCGCAGCAATTGGTCATCAAACCCATCGCGCGACCTACGCCGTTTTCATTCCCACTCATGGTTGAGCGCTTGCGTGAAAGCTTAAGCAACGAAAGTATGGCCGACCGCATTGCCCGCATGGTGCAACAACTTGAAAAAGACGCGGGCGGCAATCCGTCATCAGTGGGCGTACTGGACATCAGCCAAGCCCTGGCGTTGGGCAAAGACACGCTTACCTCGCCCGCCAAGCGCGAGCGTTCATCGCGGCGGCGCGTCAAATGAGTTTGGGCAAACCACTCCCCATCAGCTACGCAGGCCACACCGTTTGGCTGCTGCCCGAACACGCGCTGTGGTGGCCAGAAGGCCAGGTGCTGTTCATCGCCGACCTGCACTTGGGCAAGGCCGCCACCTACCGCGCACTGGGCCAGCCCGTGCCCAGCGGCACCACGGCTGAGAACCTGCGCCGCCTGAGCGAGCTGACAGTGCACTACCAGCCTGAGCAACTGGTTTTTTTAGGTGACTTTTTGCACGCTGCCCACGCCCGCACAGCTTCGGTGCTCAACCAGCTCGGCGTTTGGCGGCAAAGCCACGCCAGCCTGAACTGCACGCTGGTACGCGGCAACCATGACAGCCGAGCGGGCGACCCACCCGCAGCTTTGAACATCAGCGTGGTCAACGAGCCGCATCTGGTTGGCCCGTTTGCCGCTTGCCACCACCCGCAAGCCCACAGCAGCCACGCTGTATTGGCCGGCCACGTGCACCCGGCAGCACAATTACAAGGCCCAGCGCGTGACCGCTTGCGTTTGCCATGTTTTGTGTTTGAAGAACGCAGCGCAATACTGCCTGCGTTTGGGGAATTTACCGGTGGCTACACCGTGGCAGCGCAACCCGGTGTGCAGTTGTACCCGGTCGGCGGAGAAACTGTTTGGCGCCTGGCGGATTCGGTCAAAGACACAAAAAGCACCAAAAATCAGCCTTTTCAAGCATCAAATCGGCCTGTAGATCAATAAAATAGAGTGCAAACAGCTATAAATATATGAGCATACAAACTACTACCGCGCTCCGTGCTGCATGGCAACCTCTGCGTCAATCAGCCACCACGCAGCCTCGCCTCATCGTCGCGGGCGCCACTGGCGTGCTGGGCGCTGAGGTCCTGCGCCGCCTGGCTGCCAGTGGCCGCTTTGCCCATACCCAGGTGCTGGCCAAAGAGCCGATGGCGACCAGCTTGGCGCAGGTCGGCATCGTTGAAGTGACCGGCGAGCTACCAGCTTGGCAAACTGTGTCTGCGCAGGTCGGCGTGGTGATGTTTGAGCCGCCGCGCCTGTACTACGAGCGTGAGCGCGCCTTGTGGACGCCTGCGCCAGAGCAGTTGCTACAGCTGGCGCAGTGGCTCAAGCGTTGCGGTGTTGATACGCTGGTGGTGGTGGTGCCGCATGCGCAAGGCCGCTTGCCTGATGCTGTGAAACGTGGCCTGGCCAATCTGGACGAGCAGGCGCTGGCCGCTTTGGGTTTTGATCGCTTGCTGCTCGTTCGATCTGCGCAAAAAATACCAAACGTTGCATCGTCGGGGTTTTTAAACAAAGTGGCCGCCTGGATGTTGTCTACCCTCAGTTATATGATTCCCGCCACTGAGCAGCCTGTACGGCCCTCTAAACTGGCAGAATTTATCGATGTTGTGCTGCACCAGTTGCCGCCCGGTACGCACGTCGCGTCGCCTGAACTGCTCTGGCATGCTGCTGATAAGGGCGATACCCAACTTGTCGTCCAGGCGTGGCTTAATAGCAGCACCCTGCAACATCAAACCGCTTAACCCACCATGCGCAAACCCAAAGCACCACCCGCCGACAGCACCAGCCCGGACGACACCGAAGCGCTTTTTTATGAAGCGCTGCAGCGCGGCGACATTGACAAGCTGATGGCCTGCTGGGCCGATGAAGACGACATAGTGTGCATTCACCCCGGTGGCGCACGCTTGCTGGGCGCAGGCGCAATTCGCGCCGCGTTTGACATGATGTTTACCAACGGCAGCATTCAGGCGCGGGCTGAAAAAGTCCACCGGGTTGAGTCGCTGGGCTCCAGCGTACACAGCGTGCTGGAGCGTATTGAGGTGCTGACCGACGAAGGCCCGCGCCATGCCTATGTGATTGCCACCAACGTGTATCAAAAAACGCCACAAGGCTGGCGCATGGTGGCGCACCATGCCAGCCCCGGTACACCGCGCGAGATGCTGGAGGTCAATGACAGCCCGCAAGTGTTGCATTGATGAAGTACGAGGCATCTTGGTGGCTCCCGGGCGGCAACCTGCAAACGATTTGGGCGGCTTTGCGGGCTGAACGCTATGTGGGCGATGCGCCAACATTCAGGCGCGAGCGGTGGGTAACGCCGGACGATGACTTTATTGATGTTGATTTTGCCAATCATGCCGGTCAGCCTGGCGCGCCTTTGTTGGTGTTGTTTCATGGGCTTGAAGGGTCGTCCAAGAGCCATTACGCCGAGGCACTTATAGACGCCGCAAGTGCACGCGGCTGGGCAAGTTGCGTACCGCATTTCAGGGGCTGCTCGGGTGAGTTGAACCGCGGCCCGCGTGCCTACCATTCAGGCGACTTTGAAGAGATCGACTGGATTCTGCGCCGCCTGCAGTCAGGCCACGCCGGGCCGCTGGTGGTGGTGGGCATTTCGCTCGGTGGTAACGCGCTGATGCGCTGGGCGGGCGAGCTGGGTGCCGGTGCTGCGCAAGTCGTGCGGGCAATTGCCAGTGTTTGCTCGCCGCTTGATTTGGCGGCAGGCGGCTGGGCGATTGGGCGCGGCTTTAATCGGCAGGTCTACACCCGCATGTTTTTAAACAGCATGGTTCCAAAGGCATTGCAAAAGCTGGACCAACACCCCGGCCTTTTCAGCCGGGACGCCATGTTGGCTGTGCGTGACATTTACACTTTTGACAATGTGTTTACCGCGCCGCTGCACGGCTTTAAAAACACCGACGACTACTACCAACGGGCATCCGGCAAGCCCCATATGCAGGCGATTGCAGTGCCCGCGCTGGCATTGAATGCCTTGAATGACCCCTTCATTCCAGCGTGGAGTTTGCCCAAACCCAGTGACGTGAGCAGCAACGTGACGCTGTGGCAGCCAGCTCAGGGCGGTCACGTCGGTTTTCCGTCGGGCGCTTACCCCGCCAACGTGCGGGTGATGCCCGAGGCTGTCACAGCATTTTTGGCTACGCATCTTTAGAATCAAGCCATGGATGACGTTGTCAAAGCCGCCCTCGCGAAATGGCCCAACGTGCCCGACTGCTACGGCTGGCTGGGCCTGGACGCACGTGGCAACTGGTACATGCGCGACGACAACGCGCAAGCTGCGGGGGCGTTTTGCGCAGCTTCTAACGAGCCGGGCAGGCAGATGGCCAGCAAAGGCGCGCTCCTTAAACACGAAAAACTGATCGACTTCATTCAGCGCAACTACGCGTCTGATGCACAAGGGCAGTGGTTTTTTCAAAACGGCCCACAGCGCGTGTATGTTGAGCTGGAAGCCACGCCCTATATTTGGCGTGTGGGTGGCGAACCAGACTTCGACGTCACTGCCCACACCGGCCAAATTGCCATCACCCAGCGCTGCATCATCGACGAGCATGGCCGTGTGTACCTGGAAACCGCGCTCGGTTTTGGCCTGGTACACACCCAGGACATGCTGCAAGCGGCAGACGCGATTGAGCGCGGCCTGTGGGTGCCGCAAGAAGTGCTGGCGCACGACTTGCAAAAGCGCTTTGGCTATGTGCGCAGCCCCGAGGCTACAAATAAGACGCTATTAAAAAAGTAGCTGATTGCGCCCGTATTTATTGGTCTAGAGGCCGATTTGATACCCTAAAAACGCAAAAAACCGGCTCAAAATCTGGTTTTGAACCGGTTTTTGGTGACGTTTAAGCGCCAACTGCCTAATGCGGGCCTTATTTGGCTGCGTTTGCCATGTATTCAACCGCTGCGCGAATGTCTGCGTCAGATGCCGCTGAGCCGCCCTTGGGAGGCATGGCGCCTTTGCCTTTGATGACGCTGGCGGTCATGGCGTCAATGCCGGTTTTGATACGCGGTGCCCAAGCGGCTTTGTCGCCAAACTTGGGTGAACCAGCCACTGACTGCGCATGGCAGGCGGTGCAAACTTGCTTGTACAGTGCTTCGCCATTGTTGGCAGCGGCTACTTTCACAGCTGCGGCGGGTGCTGGTGCAGCCGCTGCTACCGGTGCAGCAGCCACTGCAGCAACTGGTGCAGCAACTGCTGTAGGCGCTGTAGCACCAGCAACCGGGGCAGCGGGGCCAGCAGGCACGGCAAACTTGCCACCTGCAGCATTGGCCAAGTACACCACCGCGCGGCCAATTTCAATGTCGTCATAGTCGCCACCGCCTTGTGCACCCATGGCGCCCTTGCCCTTCAGTGCTGACGTCAGCAATGCGTCGTAGCCGGTTTTGATTCGGGCTGCCCATGCGCCAGCGTCGCCTGTTTTGGGCGCGCCTGCCAAGCCAGCCGCGTGGCAGGCCGTGCACTGGGCTTTGTAAACATCTTCACCCGACTTGAGCGCGCGGTTCGCGTCACGAATCTCGACCGAACCGATTTTTTGAATTCGCATGGCCACGGCTTTTTCAGTGTCCACAGCGCCGGGCGCAGTTTTGTTGGCCGACGTGACGGAATACACCAAACCGATGATGATGAAAACCGGCAATATAAAAAACATCGCCGACGCAAGCAACAACTGCTTGGGGGTTTTGATCGGACCGGAATGGTCTTCTTCGTGCGAGGTGGTGTGATCGTTTGCGCTCATGGCGTCCTCAAAAAAACGGGGAATTGGGGAGACTACAGGGTGTTTTGGCGTGCTGAAACGGGTTCATCACGTAACGCCGGATTATAACGGGGGCATCGCTAATCTTTAGTCGCCAGCCCAGCTGCGAGAGGCCGACTGATAGAATCACAAGGCTTAACAGCACCTCACAGTATTGCGGCTGTAGCTCAGTGGATAGAGTATTGGCCTCCGAAGCCAAGGGTCGTGGGTTCGATCCCCGCCAGCCGCACCAATCGTTTTCATCGTCATTTGTTCATCTGTCTGTGGAGTCCGGCAATTACTGAGCGTTCGCGCGCGAAGTGCCGGAATTAGTTGCCGCGCATTAACTGCCGGAAACATTGATTACTATTTCGTTTGCTATAGATCTAGCGGTCTCTTTCACCAGCTCGCTCACGAAGCGAGCTTCGTTCCGACGAACCGACAAGCCAGACAGCCTTAGGAATTCAGCTTTAAGACGTCTTAGCTCAGATCCAGCCGATTCACGCTGGGATTGATGCAAGGCTTGTCCACAAGCGTGGCAGATCGCACTATCCAGCGACTTCTTAAGCTGTTCAATTTGGCCTGCGATGTTCGCTTTGCGAATCATCGCCTCAGCCAACTGCTTGTTTTCTTCGGTCCGGTGTTCACGCTTGAGGGCAATCTGTGGACGAATCAGGTCCTCTCCGTCGGATGCGCTTGAAACGGCCTTCTCCCCGCGAATAAAGTAGTACTGCCAGGCATGGACGATTTCGTTGCAGTTGATCGGATCAACAGTTTCCCGAATTTCGTAGATCCCCTCATCTCGCTTTGGGGCACCCAAACTAGGATTCAGTTTTGAAATTTTGTGCGTGAAAGAGCTCAGTGAAAGAACCCGACAAAGGCAACACCGAACTGCTAAAAAAGGCTATTCGTGAGTGAACGCAACCCACTTGAGTATTGCTGAAATAACAGCCTATAGGTGGCTAGACGCTTTAAACGAGCCGCTTGGGTTGTTGACAATCTCTCAACGCAGATGCGTTGGCTTAGCAACCCCATATGCGGCTTAAAGGTGACGACTTTTTTACGCAGCGAAAAAAGTGGGTTGAACCAAAGAATCGAGCTTAGGCTCCTGTCAGTTGCTTGATTGAATCGGTCACGCCGGCAAGCTCTAAGCTCCGAAGCTTGTGAAGTTTTTTGAGCCGAGGAATTGATTTGAATGGAGCAGACGGTCAAACAATCGCCTAAAGCCAGTAACCTTTAGACCGACGCTTTACCCAGTACCATGATGTGACGCACCAAGTCTGCTTGGCGGTTAACTTTAACTTTGGCGTACACCTCCTTCACGTGCGTGGCGATGGTATTGCTCGAAACACCCAAATCACGTGCGATTTCCTTGTAGCTACTGCCGAAGCCAAGCGCACGCGCGACACGGGCTTGGCTAGGCGTGAGTGCATACAAATCCACCAGTTGCGCAATCGTGGGCAGTTGCACGGCATCTGGATCGGTGATGAAAACAACCATGCGCGCTGCGGTTTCACCAATGTTTTCTACCGAGGAAGGCAGCAACGAACTCTGCAGCGCATAAAGCTTACCGGGCGTGGTTCGCGTTTGCAGGAAAGCGCTCGAGAAATGAGCGGTGGGCTGGCCGATCAAGGGGGGTGTTGAAAGCTGATTGGTGACCCAGTCTTTGAGGCGGTCTGATGGAGGTTTAGCAAGCTTTCCACCGCGCATTCCTGCCAACGTATTTTCCGCGTCCAGCACCAAGCCATCTCCCCGCGCCAGCGCAGTGCGGGCGCTTGGGTTCACGTATAGCACACGCCCTTTTTCGTCAAGCAGGCAGGCACCAAAATTCATGCGGTCAAAAGCGGCGAGCAAAGACTGGTTTTGCACACGCAAAGTATCCAAGCGATGCAGCAACCCCAAAGCGCGCGAAAGATGAGGGATCAACAGCCGATACCAAGCCACGTCTGCCGGGCTGAAGGCGGGTGAATCAAAAGACCGAAAAACTGACAAGCTGGTGGCTGGCAGCCCTGGAGCGCCCCCCAACAAAAACCCCGCACAAACACGGCCAATGTTCATGGTGGTCAGAAACTCGCGATAGAAAACGGATTGCGCCAGCACATCTCTGGGCACCATCTGCTCGTCCACCCATACTTCGCCTTCCTGGAATAAGCCTTTTTCTGAAGCACTTCGTGCCCAAATATCGTGGTCAATATATTTCGTGCCCCATAAAAGCAAATGTGACTCATCCATCTGCCAAGGAAAGATAAAGCCGCCTTCTTGCGGCCGGGTGAACGGCGTAAACAGGCAACCACAATGGGCATTAAGCGACTCGGCAATCGCGCCCACCACACCAGGCCAATTTCTTGGCTGGGCAGCGGCCTCATAAATCTGATGCACCAGAGCTGACAACGCTTCAGCACTGCGGCCACAGTTGCCCAAGATTTGAGTTTGTGAATCACGCGACTGAATTGCAGCTGTCATATTAAGTATAAATACCCAACTAAAACATTTATTCTGCCGCAAATCAAATACAAATATTGCGCCTGTGTGTTTAACCCGCTTATTCGCCAGGTCACGGATCCGCAATCGAAGTGCAGTGTCCCGCCAATCTTCCTAGGGTTGGTAGAGCTTGACGTCAAGTCAGGCGATACAAAGGCTGCATTTAACGGCCCCGGCAGAAACCTAGGTCGAACGCCCTCTTTTCAGAGGATGTTTCTCCGCATTTGATAGCTACTTAATATTATTAATTTTGTTAATTTTAATACTTTAATTTTAATCAATTTGTGGGATAGTCAAGACGCGATCTATGTCACAGACTTAGACCATGAATATCGCCAAGCTGATGAAAATCCTGCCCCCACTCAACCGGGAACCCGTTTTGATGCAGCATCTGAGCCTAGGCGGTTTCACAGGCGTTGTAGAGGTTCCTTTGTTGCAATTCGGCATGATGGGTTTTAGCTGCGACGAGCGTCAGCAAATCGAAGGCATTGTGAAAATGTTGCCGAAAACGTCAGCCATCTGGCAGGCTGGACGTTTTGAAAATGCCGACGCTTGGCTCGTGCGCGGACAAAAAACTCGCACCTTGCCCGGCATCACAGAATCCGGGAGTCAAAGTTTACGAATCTTTGCGGGCCTACCGTCTGAAAAAGCCATCACACTCAATCTGGATCACATTAACAGGCCTTTGGCGTTTTCATTGCCGATGCATAGCGCAGACATGGAGCCAAGCTTGACGTTTGAGCCCGCATCGCCAGAAGGTGTTTACACCGTGCTCCAGCAGTTTGAAAAGTTTTTATGGGGATTGCGCTCACAGATCGTTCTAGGCAAACAATTGATCGAACGCGAATCAGAGCTAAAGCAGACGGTTTACCACGTCATACACAACAGAAAACTCATTGCAGTGCTGGACTTCACCAACTGGAAAATTGGCATGCTACCCAACACCGACCCCCAGCTTTTTGAAGACGCTTTATGGGAAAAGCGCCCCGCTCAGGCGCATGACATTCCGGGTAACTTCTTAAGAACAGATGTTACCCAACTGCGCTGGATCTATGCACAACACTCAACCCGTAACGTGCTGCCAGAACGCTACCAGGAAGAGGTAATTTATTTCAGGCGAGCACCTCAGGTAGAACTGTCATGGCTGAGCGATTCACATCTGCTGCTGGTGCACGAGATCACCAAGCAGCCCGCAACTTTCAATAACCTGATTGAGCGCACCGGCCTGCCCCACGAGCAGATGACGCGCGACTTGGCCAGCCTGTACTTTGCAGCTAGCCTGACAACCACGCGGAGTAAAGCTGCCCAAGTAGATCTAGACAAAGCGTTGCGCAGCCAGCAAAGACCGCCTAACGGCGTTAACAATTCACTCAGCATGTTTAACTCGTCATTACAGAGCGACGGGAATGCACAGGATGCTCCGCAGACAACCGTCTCCGCGCAACTGCAGCAGCAATAAAACCGCTACGGTATTAGCAATTTAATTGGAGTCTGACCCACTACTGTCCGGAGATGCGTTCGCATTTGGCCTGCAAGCTGTTGATTTGATTGCCTAATTTGGCAACCATAGTGCAAATCTACTTGAACTTCATTTTCTTACAGGCACCACACTTGGCTCATTTG
>JANNVB010000019.1:0-26657 GCA_031414215.1 Polaromonas sp.
TGCAGGTCTTGAGTCTGCATCTGTTTGAATCAACACCGCTGCGCCATCTCTTTAACAACCTTGGCGAACACGACCTCGCAGAGCATTCCGAATCTCAATTCAGCCTATTTGGGGAAATCTCCGGACAGTAGTGGGTCAGACACCAATTTCGCTGCGATGCGAGGCATCGCACCCTGCGGGCGAGCCTGCGGCTCGGCGAATTTGGGCTCTGACCCCAAAAACCCTGGAGGATTCCGAGCACCGCGCAACGCCGCAATTCGCACGTCAAACGGATTTAACGGTGTGCCGGACAAAAAAAGGCCCGGAGGCTAGGCCGTCCGGGCGGTAAGCCTTTTTGCTGTCACACGCAAAGGCCCCGCTCAGGGAGGAAAAGCGGGATGCAGCCACTAAAAGTAACTGCACATATTAATTCTAAACCTACTTTGTGAAAAATAACAATCCTTCCTGAAGGCTTTTTCATCAGGTAAACCATGAGACATCGAGGCCAAGAAGTTGAGCGGCAAATTAATTCCTGCGGGGCGCCCAAGCTTTGGCACAATTTAGCCATGACTACCTTTGCCCCCTTCCCTGCTGGCCGCCCACGCCGCTTGCGCCGCGATGCCTTCACCCGCAACCTGGTGCGGGAAAACATACTTACCCCGCACGACCTGATTTACCCGGTGTTTGTGACGGAAGGCAAAGGCCAGCGCGTACCAATTGCGTCAATGCCCGGCGTTGAACGTTTGAGCCTGGACTTGCTGCTGCCAGTGGCTGAAGAATGCGTGAAGCTGGGCATCCCCGTGATGGCGCTGTTCCCGGTGATTGACGCATCGCTGAAAACCTTTGACGGCGTGGAAGCCACCAACCCCGACGGCCTGGTGCCGCGTGTGGTGCGCGAGCTCAAAAAGCGCTTTCCTGACCTGGGCGTGATGACCGATGTGGCGCTAGACCCCTTCACCACCCACGGCCAGGACGGCTTGCCTGATGACAACGGCTACATCATGAACGATGAAACCACCGACATGCTGGTGCGCCAGGCGCTGTGCCAGGCCGAAGCCGGTGTCGACATCGTTGCGCCAAGTGACATGATGGACGGCCGCATCGGTGCGATTCGCAATGCGCTGGAAGCTAAAAAGCTGATTCACACCCGCATCATGGCCTACAGCGCCAAATACGCATCGGCGTTTTACGGCCCGTTTCGCGATGCAGTCGGCTCGGCAGGCAACCTGGGCAAGGCCGACAAAAAGGTCTACCAGATGGACCCCGGCAACACAGACGAGGCGCTGCGTGAAGTGGACATGGACATCGCCGAGGGCGCAGACATGGTGATGGTCAAACCCGGCATGCCCTACCTGGACGTGGTGCGGCGGGTCAAAGACGAGTTCAGAGTCCCGACCTTTGCCTACCAGGTCAGCGGCGAATATGCGATGCTCAAAGCCGCTGCACAAAACGGCTGGCTGGACCATGACGCGGTGATGATGGAGAGCCTTTTAGCCTTCAAACGCGCCGGGGCGGATGGCGTGCTGACGTATTTTGCGATCGATGCGGCCCGTAAGCTGCAATAAGCTTACTATTAATTTAGGAGCTCCTTGCGCCCGTATTTATTGGTCTAAAGCCCTAAAACACTCCTAAACTACCCTCAAAAACAGGCTTGAACCATGCAAATCGTTGAATTTACCGATGCCAGCCTGCGTTTTGTGGATGCGGCGCCTGAACAACCGCCGCCTGACGGCTTTGTCTGGATATTTTTGGATCAGCATGAGTTTGAGGCCGCTCAGACGAAGATTCAACAAGCCGCGCTTAAGCTGGGCGGCTCGGCCTTGCTTGATTTGCATTACCAGGACTTGGCCAGCCCGGTGCACCCGTCGCATTACGACTCGACCTCGATTTACGACCTGATCATTTTCCGGCGACTGGCCACCCAGCTTGAAACGCAGGCTGAAGACGATCATGAAAAAGCCATTCAAAACTATCACGGCCAAGAAAGAAAAGCCAACAAGCGGGGGGAGCGCTTGCCAACTTTTAACCGCATTGGCTCCAAAGCAGTCGGTTTTGCGGTGTTTGACCGCTGCCTGATCAGCGTCCATCCGCCGGGCTGCTACACCGCCAAAGGCTTTATCCAGCGCTTTTTGGCCGATGCCAAATTCAGTTTGGACGCATCAAGCGCAGACCCCGCATCGGCACGCAGCCGCTTGCCCATCAGCCCGGCGGACCTGGCGCTGCGCATGATCAACGCCATGGTTGACAGCTACCTGGACCTGCGCAAAGTGCTGACGAGCCAGTTGGAACACTGGCAGGGTGACCTGCTGCGCGCCAACTCACGCTTTGACAATTGGGGGGCGCTGATGACGGCCAGAAGCCAGCTGCATGTGCTGGAAGACCTGTGCGACGAACAGCACGATGCCATGCAAGAGTGGCTCGACTCGCTGCGCGAGCAGCCGCTGGTATCGTTCATGAGCAACGACACGCAAGCCATTCAGACGGCGCAACTGCGGCGCGACCAGCTGGTGGCCAGAGCCCGTGACGTGATGGAACACATTGAGCGCGTCACCCAGCACGCCAGGCGGCTGGAGCAATCGGCCGAGACAGTGGTGCAAATCCACTTCAACGCCCAAAGCAACCGCACCAACGACATCATGCGCACCCTGACAGCAGTGACGGCGATTTTCTTGCCGCTTAATTTGATCACCGGCTTTTTCGGCATGAACTTTGAGCACATCCCCGGCCTGCATTCACCCACAGCGTTTTGGCTAACGCTGAGTTTTATGATCCTGGTGGTGGTGGTGGTGTTGACGACGTTTTTGCGCAAACGGTATATTGCGCGGACCGGGTTATAGCCATCATTTGCTATTTAATTAATAGCTGCTTGCGCCCGTATTGATTGGTCAATCCGCTTAAAACATGCCTGTATCGGCTTGTTTCAAGCCGCCAGCGCCGCCTGTACATCTTTGGCTAGGTCTGCAGGCTTGTCGGTAGGCGCGTAGCGTTTGATGACCTGGCCGTCTTTGCCGACCAAAAACTTGGTGAAGTTCCACTTAATGGATTTGCTGCCCAAGAGGCCCGGCGCTTCAGCGCTGAGCCATTTGTACAGCGGGTGCGCCTTGGGGCCGTTCACGTCGATCTTGCCCATCATCGGGAAGCTCACGCCGTAGTTGACCTGGCAAAACTCGGCGATCTCGCCATCAGCACCGGGATCTTGCGAGCCGAACTGGTTGCACGGAAAACCCAGCACCGCCAAGCCTTTGCCTGCATAGGTTTTGTGAAGCTCTTCCAGTCCGCCAAACTGCGGGGTGAAACCGCATTTGCTGGCGGTGTTGACGATCAACATCACCTGGCCTTTGAAGTCGGCTAGAGGGATGTCTTTGCCGCTGATGGATTGGGCTTGAAAGTCGTAAATGCTTTTGGAAGTCATGGTCAGCTCCTAAGATGAAGGTTGCAATGCTACTCGTTGTGATGCGCCAGCGCTGCCAGCAGCGCCGCCAGCACGATCAGGCTGCCGCCCCACACAATGCGCGGGCTGAATTCTGCCGCGCCCAGCAGCGCAGCAGACACGCTGGCAAACAAGATTTCGGTCAGCATCAGCAAGGCCGTGGTACTGGCCGCCAAACGTGCAGCGCCGTATTGCAAGGTGGCGTTGCTGATGATGAAGACCAGGCAAAGCCCAAAAAAGACCGGGACGCCAGCCGTTTCCAGCGTGGGTTGTGGCAGTACGCCCAGCATCAAGCCAAGCAATGAAACGCCAGTAGACAGCAAGGCACCGCCAGCAAACATGGCCAGCATGCGTCCACTGCTGGGGCTGCCGTTGAACTTGACCAGCAGCGCGTTGGTGATGGCAAAGCTCAGGCCGCCCATCAGCGCCAGCCAATCGACTGCCGATTGCGGAATTGGCCAAGGTGAATCGGGCGTTTTGAGCACGATGAGCACGCCCGCCATGGCCAAGGCCAGCCGCAGCAATGACCCGCGCGTGGGCTTTTCACCCAACAGCGCCCAAGCCACCAGGACGGACCAGGCAGGCATCATGTAAAACAGCAACACAACCCGCACCACATCGCCGACGGTGACGGCCCAGTTAAAGCCCACATTGGTCATGCCGGAGGCCAGCGCCAGAAACCACAAATGCGGGTTGGCCAACAGGGCGCGCCCAGACTGCCGATAAAAAATCAACATGCCGACGCAGACCAGCGTGTACACGGCGGCTGTGGCCCAGAGCGGATGCAGACCAGCGTTTTGTAGCACCTTCAGCGGCCACCAGGACACGCCCCAGATAAAAGCATTGACAACAATCGCGCCAGCAGCCAGAGTGCTGCCACTCATTTTGAACACCGCCATCAGTGCGACTTGTCGCTGCGCGCAATGCTCAAAAGATGCTCCACCTGCTCTTTGTGATGGATGCAATTGCTCTTGTGCCAGCGCTGAATGATGTACATGAAGCCAGCCACCACCAAGCCAAAAATAGTGATGGCGGCAAAAGCCGACATGCCCATGGCGGTTGACAGGGTGTAGCCCGCGCCCAGCGCCAAAATGCAGGCTTGCTCGTTGAAGTTTTGCACCGCAATCGATCTGCCCGCGCCCATCAGGTTATGCCCACGGTGCTGCAGCAGTGCGTTCATCGGCACCACCAAAAAGCCGCCAATACCGCCCAGCAAAATCAAAAACGGCGCGGCCACCCAAACGTTGTCAATGAAGATCATCAAGATGACCAACAGCCCCATGCCAATGCCCAGGGGTATCACACTGGTGGCCTGGTCCAGCCGCATCCGCATGGACGCAACCACCGCGCCAACAGCTGTGCCAATGGCCACCACACCCACCAACGACGAGGCCTGTGTGGTGCTGTAGCCGAGGGCAGCAGCGGCCCATGCCAGCACGATGTAGCGCAGGTTACCTGACACGCCCCAAAACAGCGTGGTGGTGGCCAGTGATATTTGGCCCAGCTTGTCGCGCCACAGGGCGGCGTTGCAGTTCCAAAAATCTGGCAACAGCTCTAACTTGTTGCGCGGCATCGGCCGCATTTCAACGCCGGTGCTGGGGATGCGGGTGTTGAACCAGGCGGCAATCGCGTACAAAAATATCAACACGCTGATGGCGGCTTCGGGCGGCGTGTCGATGCCGGTGACGATTAACGGGAAGTCAAATGCCAGCAGCCTGCTTGAAATGACGTTACCCACCAATTGACCACCCAGCAGCACACCCAAAATGATCGATGCAATCGTCAGGCCTTCAATCCAGCCATTGGCCTTGACCAATTGCGACGCTGGCAGCAGCTCAGTGAGGATGCCGTATTTGGCGGGTGAGTAAGCTGCAGCCCCCAAACCGACGATAGCGTATGACAGCAGCGGGTGCGAGCCAAACAGCATCATGAGGCACCCCGATACTTTGATGGCATTGCTGTAAAACATCACTTTGCCTTTGGGCTGGGCATCTGCAAAAGCCCCAACAAATGGCGCAAGTACGACGTAGAACAAGGCGAACATAGGCACCAGCGCAGCGGGTTGCCATTTTGGCGCACCACTTGTTTTAAGAAGCTCTACTGCAACCACAAACAATGCGTTATCAGCCAATGAGCTGAAAAACTGGGCCGCCATGATGGTGTAAAAACCGCGCTTCATTAAAGTCTTGCTATCTCCATACGATGAAGGGTTATAGCATGCTCACCGTACAGGCAATAATCTGCGAGCGCCAACTCAAGCCGAAATCATGCCCCGCCCCATACAAGCCACCATTCACACCGAAGCACTTAGCCACAACCTGACGCGTGCGCGACATGCCGCACCCGATGCCAAAGTCTGGGCCATCGTCAAGGCCAACGCTTACGGTCACGGGATTGAACGCGCCTTCAACGGCCTGAAAAACGCCGACGGATTTGCACTGCTTGATTTTGATGAGGCAGCTCGCTTGCGCGCGCTCGACTGGCGCGGCCCGATTTTGCTGCTTGAGGGCTGCTTTGAAGCGCGTGACCTGGAACTCTGTTCGCGCCTCGGCCTGTGGCATGTGGTGCATTGCAACGAGCAACTCGACATGTTGGCGGCGCACAAAACCCAGCAGGCGCACCGCGTGTTTTTAAAAATGAATTCCGGCATGAATCGCCTGGGCTTCAAGCCCGAGCGTTACCGCGCCGCCTGGACGCGCCTGAATGCCATGCCGCAAGTTGACGAGGTTTCGCTGATGACGCATTTTTCTGATGCCGACACCGCCAAAGGCATTGCCGCACAACTGGCGGCGTTTGAGGCGGCCACACATGACCTGCCGGGCGAACGCAGCTTGAGCAATAGCGCAGGCAACTTGCGCCACAGCAGCGTATTGGCCGCCAAGTCAGACTGGATACGCCCCGGTATTGCGGTGTACGGCAGCGCGCCAGATTTCCCCGACCACAGCGCCGCACACTGGGGCTTGCAACCGACCATGACACTGGCCAGCAAAGTCATCGGCGTGCAGCAACTGGTAGCGGGCGACACGGTAGGTTACGGCTCCAGCTTCACCGCTGACAAGCCCATGACCATCGGCATCGTGGCCTGCGGTTACGCCGACGGCTATCCGCGCCACTGCACGACTGGCACGCCCATGCTGGTCAATGGCGTGCGTTGCCGGATGGTCGGACGCGTCAGCATGGACATGGTCACGGTTGATTTGACGCCCGTGCCAGGAGCAGGCATGGGCAGTGAAGTGACTTTGTGGGGCCGCGCATCAACTGGCGCTGTGTTGCCAATTGACGAGGTTGCCCACGCAGGCGCGACTGTGGGCTACGAGCTGATGTGCGCGCTGGCACTGCGGGTACCAACGGTGGTCGAGTGAAGAACCTTTCCAACTGGCGCTCCGTCAGGCTTTGGGAAAGCGGTGTTGAACGCCAACTGCGTCAGCGTCACACGCTGTGGTTGCATGGTCTTTGCATTGGCACTTTGGTGCTTTGCATCATGTGGTTTGCAGCCTTTGTGCAGATGCAGCTTGGCATCGATTCGCTGGCCAAGCGCTATGCGGTGACGCTAGGCGTTGGTTACTTGAGTTATCTGCTAGTACTGCGCCTTTGGGCTGGCGCTATGGTGCGACCTGACTCCAATAGCGCTGATGTCGGGTTTGATATTCCGGTGCCTGGGAGTGGTTACAGTGTTGACGCAAACGCGCCCAGTGTCCGGCTGCCACCCTTCGAATCGGGTGGTGGCGGTGATTTTGCGGGCGGTGGTGCTACTGGCGATTTTTCGGGTGGGTCATCTGCAAGCGACGGGCTCGGCGATCTTGCCAGCGGCGCAATTGAAGTAGCCGCAAGCTCAGACGAAGGCGCCATCGTCGTCGTGCCGGTAGTGGCGGTGTTTTTGATTGGCTGCGCTCTTGTTTTAGGAGTTGGCGCTTTGGCGATGCTTTACTTTGGGTGGGAGATCTTATTAACCGTCGCAGTTGAAATTGCGTTTTCATATGTCTCAGCGCGCACTGCCGTTCGCGTCGTGCGCGAGGGCTGGCTGTCTGCCGCAGTTCGTTTGAGCTGGAAGCCACTTCTTGGCGCGATGCTTTGTGCATTGACTTTGGGTGCAACCATCGATTATTTTTTACCCACAGCAAATTCTTTGCCGCAAGCTATTAAGCTGATCAAAGGCTAATTGTTGACCTCAGGGCAAGCTGGCCAGATGAATGCGCGCCGCCTCCGCCAGCTTTTCATCAAAGGTGGCCAGCGGCGCTTTGAGCTCTGCAGCTAGCCACAGGTAGCTTGCGTCGTAGGCAGACAGTTTGTATTGCAAAGCGAGGGCTAAGACATCAGCAGGCTTGATTTGGTGAAGCGCAACGTTTAGCGCCTTAAAGCTGGCCAAGCCTTCTGCCACCAACTCATGCAAACCTTGCTTGTGTTTCTTTAGAGCGACGCTGGCGATTTCTATCTCCAGCAAAAATGGCGCGTTGAGCGTGCGGCCATAGATTTTTTCCCTTGCCTGAGCTTGCCAGGGTTCCTCAAAAAGCATCCCCGCCAGCGCGCTGCAATCCACCACAATCGACGGACGGGCGATGTACTGGGCAGGTGGCTCTGCAACATGCAAATGGTACGAGGCTGATCCGGTTATCAAACTCATCTTGCATCCCGCTCGGCACGAATGATGTCACGACCCAATGGCATATCGGCGGTGTAGACCGGGCGTGAAGATTTTGGCCGGGCATCAATCTCTGCGCACACTTGCTCAATTGTCTTCCAGCCTTGACTGATGATAGGGTTGCCCATGCGGTCATAGCCAACAATGCGGCTTTGTCGGCGGTCCTGCAGGGCGCCAATAGGCGAACGGTCAAGGTTGGACAGATCACCCCTAAATGCTTCTGCATCGCCAGAGGTAGTCACAGCCTGCTCAATGATGGCCATCAGCTCACCTTGCAGCGACCGGTGGTTACGCGCAGCGCGTTGCCGCAGGCTTTCTGCCCAGGCTTCTGGCACGTCTTTGATTGAAAGATTTGACATAATGACTCCAAAAAAGATGCGTTTTGCTTTTTGGCTTCATTATGGTTCTATTTCTGAGCTATTGCAAGTTGTCAAACCCCATAAAACTTAAACGCCATGTCCGGCTTGTGCCCACTGACCAGCTCGGCCAGCGCTTTGCCTGAACCTGCGCCGTGCGTCCAGCCCAGTGTGCCGTGCCCTGCATTGACCCACAGCTTTTTGACTGGGGTTTGGCCAATGTAGGGAATGTTGGTGGGCGTGGCGGGGCGCAGGCCGGTCCAAAAGTTGGGTGTGCCGCCTTCGGCCTCCAGGCGGGTGTCGCATACGCCAGGCAGCACCTCTTCGACCCGGCGGGCCAGCATGGCGCAGCGTGCTTGGGCCAGTGGGCTGGTGAGCGACAAGTCATAACCGCCCAGCTCGATGGTGCCCGCCACGCGTAGCTGGTCGCCCAGGCGGCTCATGGCGCATTTGACTTCGTCGTCAATCGTGCTGACCTGTGGCGCCAGCTCAGGCCTCAGTATTTTGAAAGTGGCGCTGTAGCCTTTGCCGGGGTAGATCGGCAAGTTAACGCCCACGCCCCGCAACAAGGGCTCGCTGTACGAGCCGCAGGCCACCACCACCGCATCAGCCTTCAATAGAATGTCGTTTTGGGTATCATTTTGACCTGTAGACCAATGAATACGGGCACAAACAGCTACTGATTCAATAGCATTGTTAACCTTGTTCAGGCGCACTATATCGTGCCCATACAAAAACTCGGCGCCCCGCTCAAGGCAGCGCTGAGCCAGCGCCTGGGTAAAAACACGCGCGTCGCCGCTTTCGTCGCTGGCGGTGTAGGTACCGCCAACAATACGATGCGCAAAGGCGTTGAAGGCCGGTTCAATCGCCAGCAGTTCAGCCTTGCTGATGACCTTGCGGTCAACGCCGTACTTGCGCATCAGCGCTGCGGCGTCGCCTGCGGTGTCAAACGATTGCTGGTCGGTAAAAAAATGCGCAATGCCGCGCTCCAGCCGGTTGTAGTCAATGCCGGTGGCGCTCACCACGTCTTTCAGCGCGCTGTGGCTGTACGCGCCAAGCGCCACCAGTTGCTGCACATTGCGCTCAAAGGCTGCATCGTTGCATTGGCTTAAAAACTTCAAGCCCCACAGCCATTGACGCATGTCAAATTGCGGTCTGAAGAGCAACGGCGCGCTGTCGCTGAACATCCACTTGAGTGCTTTGAGCGGGGCGTCGCGGTTCGCCCAGGGCTCACAGTAGCTGACCGAAATTTGCGCGGCATTGGCAAAACTGGCTTCCATGGCGGCTTGCGGCTGGCGGTCAACCACCGTGACTTCGTGGCCCTGCTCCAGCAAGTGCCACGCAGTGCTGATGCCGATGATGCCGGCGCCTAAAACAATGACCTTCATCTGTCTTCCTGAGTTGGTGTTGACAAAAGATTTTGCTGCATAACAACGCGCATTAAAAGTAGAATTCAGCGGATAGCTCAATCATCAGTTTGACTTATAAAGGCGGTAGACAAGTTGAACAATTTTGACCCTGCAGCGCTTGAATGCCTGGCCGCCATCGTTGAGGAAGACGGCTTTGAGCGTGCCGCCACGCGGCTGTCCATCACCCAGTCGGCGGTGTCGCAGCGCTTGCGGGCGCTCGAATCACAAGTCGGTACCGTCTTGCTGGTACGAACCCGCCCGCTGCGGCTGACCAGCGCCGGGCAACTGCTGCTCAAACACACCAAAATGCTGCGGCTGATTCGCGCTGATTTGGAGCGCGACCTGGCTGAGCTGGCTCCCAATACATCAGGCGGCTCGCGTGAGGAAGCGCGCATATCGATAGCGATTAACGCCGACAGCATTGCCACTTGGGCGCTACCCGCGCTGGATGCGCTGGCTCGGCAGGGCTTGCCGATTGAGATCATTGCCGACGACCAGGACTTTACCCACGAGCGCCTGCGTGAAGGTCAGGTGCTGGGCTGCGTGACGACGCTCAAGGCAGCGCTGCGTGGCTGCCGTGTCAGCTCGCTTGGCTACATGAACTACCTGGCCGTGGCCACGCCTGAACTGGCGCTTGCCAAACTGGCCGACAAACCGCTGGGTAAACACAACTTTCGCACGCTGCCGTTTATTGCTTTTAACCGCAAGGACGATATGGCGGGCGAGTTTGTCAGCAAGGCTTTTGGCTTGAAAAGCGTGCAGCTCGACAAAATGTTTGTTCCGTCGTCAGAAGGCCAGGTGCGGGCACTGCGTGCGGGCTGGGGCGCTGCAGTGTTGCCGCAGTTGCTTGTGCAAGCGGACATTGACTCGGGCAAGCTGGTTAATTTGTGCCCTGATTTTGCGCTGCCGATTGCGCTGTATTGGCACTGCTGGAATCTTCAATCTGAGGTGCTGGATGCGTTGTCAAAGGCGCTGCATGCATCGGCGCTGCATGACCTGAGCGGTGGTGAAACGCAGAAGAAAAAGTAGCACGCCTCAGGCTGGGCGTAAACGGTGCTGCAAGAAGAACGCCAGCATTGCGGCAGATGCCGAAGGGCCGTCCGGGTCGGTGTAGCTGCCAGTTGCATCGCCACCCGACCAAGCGTGTGTGCCGTCATCAATGCGCCAATTTTCAATATAAGGCGTTCCATCTGCGGTGCTGTAAACCAAGCGCTCGGTTTTGTCTTCCCCTTTGTGGGTCATGCTGCTTTGCGTTTTGACCAGTTTCAGCCCAGACGCCTTGAGCCCTGCCAGTGCTGCGTCGGTGATGTGGTCGCCGTTATCGGGGTGTACCGTTTTGTCTGCCGTGCCATGGAAAATGATGGTGGGCAAAGTCGGCTGGCTGCGGCCTTTGGCGCCAGAACGCATCGCAGCAAATGCCGAAATGACATCTTGCGCAGCGCCTGCTGCCAAACCGGAGTGCACACCCACCGCCGCAAAAATATCCGGGCGCAGACCAGCCATCACAGCCGCCATCGCACCACCCGCTGACAAGCCCGCGATGTAAATGCGCTCTGGGTCAGCGCCATGTTTTTGCACGATTTTTTGCGTCAGCGCGGCAATCATGCCGGGCTCGCCCCGCTCGGCCTGCTGGTGGCTGGGCTCAAACCAGTTCCAGCAGCGCATGGCGTTGGCGCTGGTGATTTGCTCGGGGTAGAGCACCATCACCTGATGTTCCTCGGCCAAAGCGTTCATGGCCGTGCCATTTGAAAAATCCAGCGCATCTTGCTTGCAGCCATGCAGCAGCACGACCAACGGCATGGGATGGGCTGCACTGGCATCAACTGCGGGTGCTGACGGAATGTAGAGCCGATACGGGTAGGTATCGCCCTCAAACACAAATTGATGCTTGGTAAATGACGATGCTGCGCGGCTGGCATTGCGCCGTTCGGCCTCTGTTGCCTGGTCGTCGGCTGGCTTTGCCGGTGGCGGCAAGATGATAACCTGCGGTGGTGGCGCATCCACATGGGGGTCATTGGCGGCAGGTACAGGCTCACGCCTGGCTTGTGGCGCTGTACCCAGCAAGGCGCGCTGTATCAGCCGGGTGGCATCCATCAGCTTGCCCATGCCCGTGAGCCGTGTGGCTTTCAGCATCGTTTGACCGAATGATTTTTGTAGATAAGATTTCGCCATGGCGCTTCCTGATCGCAGCAAAATGCTGCACTGCAACATAGAATACGCTTTTTTTCGTTCTGTTGTGCAGCCATCCGTCCGTCAGACTTGACCGCCTACAAGTGGTCAAGTGGCTGGCTGACAATTGACTCAATGCCAGAGTCCAGCTACGGGATTGCCTTGATCTGCTAACGTGCTGATTAGCGTTAACCTCAAAGCGCCATAACAAGTTTCACCAAGTTGGAGACACCCATGAAAAAACCCGCCATCGTTTTGGCTGCACTGGCCGTGGCCGTCAGCCTGTTCTTACCAGCCCAAGCACAAAGCCCAGCGCCCGCAGCCAACAACACCCTGAAGATCGGCCTGATTGGCCCTTTCACTGGCGGCTCTGCTGACTTTGGCATACCCATGCGCAATGGCGTTCAGCAAGCTGTCGACGAGATCAACGCGGTAGGTGGCTACCTGGGTCGCAAAATTGAGCTGGTGATCAAAGACGACCAGGGCAACCCTGATGTGGGTCTGAAAATGTCGCAAGAACTGGTGGCTGAAAAAGTAGCCACCACCATCGGTTTTTGCAACACTGGCGTGGCGGCCAAGTCGCTGGAGGTTTACCAGAATGCCAAGCTGCCGCTGATCATTCCGTGCGCCACAGGCTCTCCCCTGACCGCCAAATACCCTGGACCTGAAAGCTATATCTTTCGCACATCCGCCAAAGACGCGATTCAAGTGCCTTTTGTGGTCGAAGACATCACCAAACGAGGCTGGGACAAAGTGGCCGTGTTTGCCGACACATCTGGCTATGGCGAGGCTGGCCTGAAAGACATCGAGGCCGCACTGAAGGCCAAAAACCTGACAGCTGTGCATGTGGCGCGCTTTCCGGTGGGCGTCAAGGACGTGAGCGAAGAACTCAAGACAGCTCGCGCTGCCGGGGCTAACGTGATCTTCAGCATGACGGTCGGACCTGAAAACGCAGCCATTGCCAATGGCCGCAAAGCTTTGGGCTGGAAGGTGCCTCAAGTCGGCGCCTGGCCACTGTCGTTTCCGTTCTTCATTGACGGCGGCAAAGACGCCGCCGAGGGTGCGCTGATGGCGCAAACCTTTATTGCCGAGCCCAGCAACGAGCGACGCGCCTCGTTTTTAACCAGCTACGCCCGCAAGTACAAGGTCAACAAGATCCCGGTGCCGATGGCCGCCGCGCAGGGCTATGACGCGGTGTACATACTGATTTATTCTCTGTTCAGTATTCGCGACGGCAACCTGAGCGGTCCAGCCGTCAAGTCTGCGCTTGAAACGAAGGCGCGTACCTATTACGGCGTGGTGGCCACGTATGAGCGGCCTTTCAGCCTGCAAGACAAAGACGCCACGACACAAAACATGCTGGTCATGGGCATGGTCAAAAACGGCGCGGTGACGTTTGCCTACCCTGAAGATGCCAAGCGTAATTTGTTTGTACAGCGCAAACAGTAAGCTATACACAACTTGAAAATACCAAGCGGTAGCTTCGTAGAGAGTGCGACCAAAAAAGAGTTGCGGCATCTGTTTTTAAAATGTGCAGGTTAAATCACTGCTAAGATTAACCATGCTCGACACCCTCTCCCCGCCCACCGCCGCTTTAGCGCCCGTCAAAACCAGTTTCAAGGCGCAAATGCTGCTGGCCAGAGAAGAGGCCATCGTCACTTCTGTGAACCGTCTGCTGGCTGAAAAAGGCTTTGACTTGATGACGGTGGACGAAGTGGCGCTGGATGTGGGCATTGCCAAAGCCAGCCTGTACAAACACTTTTCCAGCAAAGAAGACCTGGCCGCCGCCGCCATGGTGCGGGTGATTGGCCTGGCGCAGGCCTTTTTGGCCAGCTTGCCCGCCGCTGCGCCGCCGCTGGCGCAGCTCAAAGCCATCGCCCGCTGGATGCTGCAGGTGCAAATCAAAGGCGAAATGCCCTCACTGCCCAGCCAAAACTCCACACTGCGCGCCAACCTGATAGCCAACAAGGCGTATTTGGATGGCCTGATGCAAATCAGCGACCAGATTGGCGGCTGGATTGAAGCCGCCCAAGCCGACGGCTCCTTGAGCCCCAAAATACCCGCGATTGCCGTGCTGTACACCCTGTACGCCAGAGCCTGTGACCCCGTGCCCGGCTTTTTAAAGGCTGGCGGACAGCATACCGATGAAGAAATTGTTGAACTGGTGCTGGACACCTGCTTTGACGGCCTGAAAACCCGTTAGACCGCGGTTTTTATGCCAATTTGATCCGTTTTTAGGTGTCAAATTGGCCTCCAGACCAATGAATACGGGCGCAAGGAGCTCCTGTTTGTATAGCGTTTGCGTAAGGCGTCACGATGCTTGAGAAGCCTGCCAAAGCCCCAAAAAAGCCGCGCCAACAGCGCGGGCACCACTACAGCGTCTACGTCATCGAGCTGGCACCTGAGGTCTGGAACATCGCAAAATTCAGGCGCTGCAACCCCGACTACCTGCTGGGTAAGCCGTTTGTTTATGTCGGCATGACCGGGGTTGATATCGATCAGCGCTTTGACAAACACAAAGCCGGTATCCAGTCCAGCCGCTATGTGCGCGACTTTGGCCTGCGGCTGCTGCCAAAGCTGTACGAGATGTACAACCCCATGCCCTACGAAGGTGCCCGAGACATGGAAGTTGAGCTGGGCATTGCCCTGCGGGAGGCGGGTTATGGGGTTTGGCAGGCTTGATGGCGCATCAGGCGCAATTTTGAGTCCATCCACAACGCCAAAAGGCCGATTCAACGCCTTTTTCAAGCATCAAATCGGCCTCTAGACCAATGAATACAGGCGCAAGCAGCTACTAAAATAATAGCGTAGTCTACGCCCAAAAATCCATTACTTAGGCATGATCACCGTGTCGATCGCGTGGATCACGCCGTTGCTGGCTGCCACGTCTGCTGCCACAACTTTTGCGCCATTAACCGTCACGCCGCCGGCGGTGGCCAGGGTGATGTCGCTGCCTTGCACGGTTTTGACCATGCCTGGCTTGACGTCTTTGGCCATGACTTTGCCAGACACAACGTGGTACGTCAGGATTTTGGACAAAGCGGCTTTGTCTTTGAGCAGGCCGTCCAGCGTTGCTTTCGGGATTTTGGCAAAGGCTTCATCGGTTGGTGCAAATACGGTGAAAGGACCAGGGCCTTTGAGGGTGTCGACCAGGCCAGCGGCTTGAACGGCGGCGACCAGGGTTTTGAAGTTACCAGCCTTGACGGCTGTGTCAACGATGTCTTGGGCGTGCGCAGAAAGGGCAAAGCCAACGGTCAAGGCGATAGCGATGAGTGATTTTTTCATGATGTTGTCCTATTAGGGTGAGGTTTGAAACACACCAAAAACTGGTGTGTGCGGACTATATGGGCCAAATAGTATCTTTGTAAACTTTAAGGTCTTTATTTATACCGATTGGTAACAATTTAAAGCAATTGAGGCTTTTCAAGCGTTTTCGCTTACACCGTGATGCAGCTTTGCGGCTTGAAATACAGCTGCTCGTTCTTGCGCGCATAGCCCAGCGGGTTGGCAACCACGCGGCAATCGCCCACCGTGTAGTCAATCGGGCAGTGCAAATGGCCGTGCAGCCAAAGCTGGGCTTGCGGCAGCAAATCATCGAGCGCATTGCAGAAGCCAGCCGTGCCGGGGTTGATACCGTAGCGCGGGTCTGCACTGCGCAAACTTGGTGCAAAGTGAGTCACCACTACCGTCGAACCATCGAAGGATGTTGACAAGGCTTGCCGCAGCCAGGCCTGGCTTTGCAAACCCAACGCGCGCACGGCCTCGGCCAGCATGGGCTGGCCAGCCTGCAAAGCGTGGTTTTTCTTCAAGGCAAAGTTGGCCGCCCGAAAGGCTTTGTCGCGCGCCACCAGCTGCTGGCCGATGGTGACCGGGCTGCTAACCGCATGGGTGGACGTCAGCGCGTCAAAGTCGGTCCACAGGGTACAGCCGACAAATCGAACGCCTTGAATCTGTACCACCTCGCGCTCCAGCCAGATAAAGCCGAGCCGCTGGCAAATCTCTTGCAAGCGGGCGTGCGCCGCGTCAAACTCCTGGCCGTCGTATTCATGGTTGCCGGGCACAAACACCACCGGGCAGGGCCAGTTGGCAAAGCGTCCCAGGCCAAAGTCGGCGATGCCCATGCGGGTGAGTGATGAATCGGCCTGGTAAGAGCCAATGTCGCCCGCCAGTACGAGCACGTCCGCACCGGGGGCGGGTTGGGGTGCAAACTGCGGGTTTGATTCGAGATGGAGATCGGATAGAAGCTGAATGTTCACGTCTGCATTGTGGCCGATGCTGCCGCACCCATCAGGTTATGCGTTTTTTGCATTGAAAATCAGCACTTGTAGGCTTGCGAGTCTAGGGAAAACCCTTATATTCATTCCACCGTAACTTTTAGCGCCGACAAAGCGCAACACCATGACTGACTTGCTCAAGCAAATCGCTGATTTCATCAATCCAGAATCTGCACCAAAGGCCACACCGGCACCCGGCGTTGCGCAGGACCTGATGGAGCGCGCCGAAGCTGACGCCAACCGCAACCCCGCTGAAGCCGAAAACCTGCGCGGCGCTGCTAGGGCTTTTTTGAGCGTTGTTCGCTAAATGCAGCCGGGGTGGCAATATTTGTCAGCCCAAAAATTGTGTATTTGTACTAACTTGTACATTACAAAAAAGCAAAAAAACTCAGCTTAATCGTTGTCCGATAGGTAAAACTGAGCATTAAATTGTGGTTTTTTATAAACACAAATTAATACAAATACCGAAATGGGAGCGCGGCGCAGTTTTTTCATCAAAATAAACAGTGCCGCATGCGATATTTACTGATCGTTCTCAAAAGAATTTGATCAGTATGCCAAAGAACCCGTCAGTCCCGCGCCCTAACGACCAGCTTGAACACGCCTTGCTGTCTGCCTGGTCTACCCAGGCTGATGCTGGAATCTGCGCCGTAGATGAAAGTCTGCGCGTCGTCATGCTCAACCCGGCAGCCTGCAAGATGCTGGGTGTGGATGGGCTTGCCATGTTGAACCAGCCGTTTGACAAGCTGGTATCGAAGGTTAATTTTGAGCCAGGTATCGCCCAGTGGCTTGGCACACCCGGCTTTGTCGGTGAGCGCCACGCGACCTGCGAGAGGAAGGGTGTTTCGGTTGATTTGTTGTTCAAGTCAACCACCGTGCGCTTGCCCAACAGCACGGGCGGCGCAAACAGCGCGCCATTCAAAGTCATCGCCATCACCGACATTACCCAGCTGCTAGCGGCCCAGCGGCATGTGAATTCTGAAACCTACCGCCGCCAGTGGCAGGCGCTCAACGCCGGTGTGGTGATATCAGACGCGCGCCTGCCCGACATGCCCATCGTTTACGTCAACCCGATGTTTGAGAAAATGAGTGGCTATGCCTCCGCCGAGGTATTGGGTCGCAATTGCCGCTTTTTGCAAGGCTCTGAGCTTGGCCAGCCTGGTTTGGCAAACATCCGCCAAGCCATCACCAACAAGACCAACGGTTATGCCAAGCTGCGCAATTACCGCAAAGACGGCTCGCTGTTTGTCAATGAACTGTTCATCTCCCCGGTCAAAGACGAAACCGGCACCGTGACGCATTTTGTGGGCATTCAGCACATTGAAACGCCACTAACTGCATCCCTCACAGGCTGATGACGGATTACGAATCTACCGTTCTCGAGCGTTCGACCTTGACCTTTTGCGTTGAGGGCTTGCCAGCGCGCGAAGAGCTGCTGTTCAAATCGTTTGTTCGGCTGTTAGACCACCTGACTCACCAGCAATGGTCTTACCAGCCAGCCGCTGCCAACCAGCGAATTGATTTACTGGTGGTTGCCGATGGTGTCCAGCCAACGCTGTACCACGGCGCAGGCCAGTCGCAGCAACCCGTTTTGCGGCTGGGCTCAAGCGGGGCTAACGGGCACGGTTATTTGTCATGGCCGCTCAAGCCAGGGGCGCTTGAAGTTGAGCTCAATCGCCTGGGTGGCCTGTCCATCAGGCAACGCGGTGCGCCGCATGTCCAAGCCTTGTTCACCGGCGCTGCAACTGGCGGGCAGGCGGTCATCGATACATCCAAAGATTCGATGCGACTCCTGCAATGGCCGCCCGCCCGACTGCTGGCTGGCGTGGGCCGCATGCGACTGGCCACTTTGCTGACTGGCAAGGCCATGCGACTGGACGAGTTGGTGCGCCGCTCCGCCCTGCCTTTAGAAATATGCCAAGCCTTTGTTCTTGACTTGCAACGCGCCAATCTGCTGACGTCGCCCAGTCATGCTGCCCAGCCCACAAACCCGCAGCCTGCAGCCTTGCAGAAAGTGACGCAGCCCGGTCTGTTAGACCGAATCCGTTTGCGACTGGGCATCAAAAGCCTGAGTCGCTCATAAAAACCCTTCATGGCCGAACACAAAATACTCTTCAGCGGCACCACAGGTGCTGGCAAGACCACGGCGATTGGCGCGGTCAGCGAAATACCGCCGCTGTCTACCGACGTGCGCAACACCGACCTGGGCATCTCCAAAGAAATGACCACGGTCGGTCTGGACTATGGCGAGCTGACGCTGGACAACGGCGACAAACTGCGCCTGTACGGCACGCCGGGGCAAAAGCGCTTTGACTTCATGTGGAAGATTTTGTCAAAAGGCTCTTTGGGACTGATTATTTTGATTGACAACCGCCAGGCCGACCCATTGGCCGACTTGGACATGTACCTGGATGGCTTCAAAAAGCTGATTGAAGACACCGCTTGCGTGGTAGCCGTTGGCCGAACAGAGACGCACCCCTCACCTGACCTGGAGCAGTTCTCAGCCCACCTGGCGTCTCGCGGGGTGCTGTGCCCGGTGCTGGCCGCTGATGTACGAGACGCGCCGCAGGTGGTGCAAATGCTTGAACTGTTGCTGCTGCAACTTGAACTTAAAACAGAAAACGAAGCAACATGACCATTACCCCCCATCTCAAAACCGCCTGTGACCGCGCACTAGACGAACTGATGCAAGAGGTCAAAGGCATCAAGGCGGTGGTGGTGTCTACCGAGGACGGCTTTGAAGTGGCCGCCCGGGTTGAAAACACAGCGCAAATTGCCCGCCTGTCGGCCATGGCCAGCTCATTGGCAGCACTGGGCGCGATGGCGGGCGAAGAAAGTCGCTTGGGCGTTTGCGAGAGCCTGATCATGGAAGCCGCCGAGGGCTTTATTGCCATCATTCAGGTGCGCCGCGCGGATGTGTCGCTGATTGTCAGCGTCGTCACCGGGCGCGACGCCGTGACGGGCCAAGTGCTCTACTTTTCTAAAAAAGCAGCGCGCGTTCTGCAAGACGCTTAATTTCAGTCTCCCTTCATGCCCAACACCAACCAAGTCATCGCCCATTTACAGGCGCTTGCCGACTTTCCCGGCATAGACGGCTGCGCGCTGGTAGAAACCGCCACCGGCATGGCTTGGCATGTGGTCGGCAACTACCCTGAGCTGGAGCGCATTGGCGAGGCCGCTATTGAGTTTTGGCGGATTCAAGACCGCTTGAGCGCGCACCTGAGCACGCTTGGCACACTCAACTCTGCGGCCTATTCGTTTTCAAACCGGGTGGTGGCGCTCTTCCCGTGTAACGGTAAAGCTGGCTTGGTGCTGGTGTGCGTAGCAGCTAAAGGCCACATTGCCTGGCAAGACTGGAGCGTGAAAGTGGACGCGCTACGCAGCATTGTGGCGCAGTCCCTGGCGACGCCGCCCTCTTGAAGTTTTCTCATGTAACCGCTGTCACAACGCCGTGGCGGTTTCAATTAGTTTTAGGCGTGAATTATTAACTTTTAGGAAACTATCAAATGGCTACGATCAATCAAGGAATGCAAGAACTCTTAACCTGCGACGGCGCTTTGTGCGCTATGTTGGTGGATTCGTCCAGCGGCATGATTCTGGGCCAAATCGGCTCGGGCGTTGACATGGAAGTGGCCGCTGCAGGCAACACCGAAGTGGTTCGCGCCAAAATGAAAACCATGCGTGCACTGGGCTTAAACGACGTGATTGAAGACATTCTGATCACACTGGGCAAGCAGTACCACATCATTCGCCCGATGGCGCGCAAAGAAGGCCTGTTTTTGTACATCGTGCTGGACAAAGCCAAGTCCAACCTGGCCCTGGCTCGCCGCAAGGTGCAAGAAGTTGAAAAAGACCTGACTGTTTAAACCTCAATACAAGGCAATGCCATGGCGATACTCAAAATCAAGGTGGTCGATGCAGCGGGCGCAGCTCTGGCGTCTCAAGCGGTGAAGGTAAGCGGCAGTGACACGTTAAAGACCAATGATGCCGGTATGACGCAGTTTTTGGTCGACAGCGGCGTGCCGTTGGTGATCGAGATCAACGGCGCAGCGGCCTGGTCAGGCGACTCTGGCCAGTTGGCCAAAGACGAGGTCTTCCAGGCGTCAGGAACGGGCTTTGCTCGGGTCAGCGTTGGTTAAAAAGTTTGTTTTCACTGCCGTTTTATGCAGCAAAAGCGTCTTCTGACCAATAAATACGGGCGCAAACAGCTATTAATTTAATAGCTGTTTGTCAACTCAACCACAAACCGCAAACGCCTTGCCCGCCAGCTGCGGCTTGATGGCGTCCAGCTGGCTGCGCAGTGCGGCATCGACTGTCGGCAGTTTCAGGCGCTGGCCACGTTGCTCGGCTCGCTCTTGCACCACCTTCGCGGTCTTGACGCCTTTTTTAGCGATGCGGTCCAGTTCAGCCTGCGCCTCGGGCTGGGTTTTGAAGTTGCCCAGCGACAGGCCTGGCTCTAGCGATGGATTGTTGAGCGCTTCAAACGAAACGCCCAGGCCGCGCAACTCGGACTTTTTCTTGACCACCGACTCGTCGCTGTTGTACTTGCCCATGTACACCAGCCAGCGAGCGGGCACCAGTGCGCTTTCAATCTCCCAGCTGCCTTGCGGCAGGGCGCTGAGCAGGCGTTCGCGCAGCACCATGGTTTGCTCTTCATTGAACATGCCAACTTGCAGGCATTCAGTCGGGCTGGAGCTTGCGATAGTCTGCATTGCGGGCGACGTGGCGCTTTCAAGTTGGGTGGTTTCCTGCGGGTTCAAAATGCGCAGCGCCTCGGGTTGGATTTGCTGGGCCATGCGCTGCGGCTCGGTTTGGGTGGCAGGCGCAAAGCCGTAGGCGGCCAGATGGCCTTGCGCGTAAGCGTAATAGCCTGCATTGGCCAACACCAGCAGCAACACGAGCAGCCTCAGCATGGGCGAACGCTAACTTCAGAGGAGGTGATTTCTTTCATACCTGCGGAAGTATGCACCAGCAGCGCACCGATTTCTGTCACGCCGTGAGCCTGGCCCAGCATGCCATCTGACAGTTGCACATTGCGGCTTGCCAGCACGTCACGCCGCGCAAAGCGCGCCTGAAACGGCGCAAAACCAAACTTTTCAAAGGCCTGAACAGTTTGCACCAGCGGCGGCAAAACGCGCATCAAAGCGCTGGCCGCATCTGCGTCAGGCTGCAAACTCTGCAGGCAGTTAGGGGCGATGGCGGTGGATTCTTGCAGCGTCATTTCAAACGCCCGCACATTGATGCCAACGCCAATAACCACATAGCGCTGGCCTTCGAACGTAGCGGTTTCAACGAGGATGCCGCCCAGTTTGCGCTCAATTTTGCTAGCTGTTCTGTTTTCTACCAGCCACAAGTCGTTCGGCCATTTCAGGCCGATGTGGTGATGTGCGGCATTGGCCGCGTCCAGGCTTTCAGCCAGACTGACACCCACCGCCAGCGACAAACCCGACCAGTCGACGGGTGCTAAAGCCATACCAAGTGAAAACATCAAGCTGTCGCCACGCTGGCTCTGCCACTTTCGGCCCAGCCTGCCGCGCCCGGCGCTTTGCTGCTCGGCCACCAGCAGCGTGGGCTCGGGCCGCCCTGCTTTAAAGCGCCGCATCAGCTCTGTGTTGGTGGAGTCAACGGTCGGCAACACCTCGCAGGTAAAGCCCGGCAATTGCGGCTCAATGGCCTGCCAAAGGGCTTCTAGTGGCCAGCGGATGGGGTCTTTAGTTAACAACGCCTGCCCACTCAGTCTTTTTTCTTATCTTTCTTTTTCTTCTTCTTGTCGTCTTTGTCTTTGGATTTCTCTTTGGGCGCCAGCAGCGTGCCCCGGCACTTTTTGGCACCGCACCAGCACGGGTATTCCGCCAGCAACTTCTTGGTGTACTTGGCGTCAATGATCAGGCCGTAGTCATAAAACAGCTCTTCGCCGGCTTTGATGTTGCGCAGCGCTTTGATAAACACCCGGCCACCGTCTTCGTCGGCTTCGCAGTTGGGCTTGCAGGCGTGGTTGATCCAGCGTGACGAATTGCCGCCATGCTTGGCGTCAATCACATGCTTTTCATCCATGTGAAAGTAAAACGTGTGGTTCGGGTCTTTCGGGTCATGCGGATGGCGGCGCAGCGCTTCTTTCCAGCTGATGACCTCGCCCACATACTCAATGATGGTTTCGCCTTCGGCCAGGTCAGTCAGCGCAAACACGCCTTTGCCGTGCACGCCGGAGCGGCGGGTTTGAATGCGGCGGGCGTCTGGTGAAGTGGATATATCTGGCGTGGTGGGGGCGCTGGCGACTTGACTTTTTAGCACGGCAAAACACTTCCAGAAATTTTTGGGGTATGGTTAATTCATGCAGGTGCGCGCATGTGCGTGCGCGCCTGCCCGCGCGACCATGCGCGAGAAGCCCGTATTGTAGTGACGCAATTTGACAAGGAGCCAGCCATGATCAATCGCAGAAATCTGCTGCAGACCAGCGCCCTGACACTGGCCACCCCGGCATGGGCGAAAGGCGTTGAAAGCCCCTTGCCCAAACTGGGCAGCGTCTTGAAATTGCCTGATGTGAAGCTGCTCAATGGCGAGGTCTGGACGCCGCAAAAACAGGCCACCAACACGCTTGTGGTGTACTGGTGGGCTAGCTGGTGCCCTTTTTGTGCGGTGCAATCGCCCCATATAGAAGCACTGTGGCGCGCGCAAAAGGCCAATGGGCTGACTGTGCTGGCGCTGTCGATTGACAAGCAGGAAACTGCGGCCACTGCTTATATGAAAAGCAAAGGCTACAGCTTCCCGGCGGGTATGGTGACACCCGAGGTGGCTAAGATGCTGCCAAAACCCAAGGGCTTGCCGGTGGTGGTGGTTTTGAAAATTGACAAGTTAAAGCCACGTGAAGGCAAAGTTGTTTTTGCCGAAGGCGGGGAAATGTTCCCTGAAGACATTGAAGGTTTGAAGAAGTACATATGAAAACACTCGTTATTGCAGAAAAACCATCCGTCGCGCAAGACATCGTGCGCGCCATCACGCCGATGGCGGGCAAGTTTGAAAAGCACGACGAGTATTTTGAAAGCGACGAATGGCTGGTCACATCCGCTGTCGGTCATCTGGTCGAGATTCAGGCACCTGAAGAGTTTGACGTCAAGCGCGGCAAATGGAGCTTTGCCAACCTGCCGGTGCTGCCGCCATACTTTGACTTGAAGCCGATGGACAAAACCAAGACGCGGCTGAACGCCATCGTCAAACTGACCAAACGCAAAGACGTGGGCAATATCGTCAACGCCTGCGACGCGGGCCGTGAAGGCGAGCTGATTTTCAGGCTGATCCAGCAGTACGCCAAAAGCAAGCACCCTGTCAAACGCTTGTGGCTGCAGTCGATGACGCCCGCTGCCATTCGCGACGGCTTTGACTCCTTGCGCACTGAAAAGCAGATGCAAGGCCTGGCAGATGCCGCACGCTCAAGGTCTGAAGCCGACTGGATGGTCGGTATCAACGGCACACGCGCCATGACGGCGTTTAACTCGCGCGACGGCGGTTTCTTTTTAACCACCGTGGGCCGGGTACAAACGCCGACACTCAGCGTGGTTGTTGAACGCGAAGAAAAAATCCGCAAGTTTGTTTCACGTGACTACTGGGAAATTCACGCATCCTTCTTGGCCGAGGCGGGCGAATACCCCGGCAAATGGTTTGACCCGAAGTGGAAGAAGGCCGCCGCGAACGCTGACAACGCCGAGCCCGATGCCGAGCTGAAAGCCGACCGCGTCTGGTCGCAGCGCGAGGCCATCGCCATTGCCGAGGCCGTGCGCGGCAAGTCCGCCACCGTGACGGAAGAAAGCAAGCCCACGACCTCAGCGGCTGGCCAGTTGTTTGACTTGACGTCACTCCAGCGTGAGGCCAACGGCAAGTTCGGCTTTTCAGCCAAAACCACGCTGCAAATTGCGCAAAGCCTGTACGAGCGCCACAAGGCACTGACCTACCCACGTACCGACTCCCGCGCGCTGCCTGAAGACTATTTGCCCGTCGTTAAAAAGACCTTTGAAATGCTGGCCGACAGCGGCATGAAGCACCTGGCCCCGCACGCGCTGGTGGCGCTGAATGGCAACTACATCAAGCCCAACAAGCGCATTTTTGACAACGCCAAAGTCAGCGACCACTTCGCCATCATCCCCACCCTGCAAGCCCCCAGCGGCTTGAGCGAAGCCGAGCAAAAGCTGTACGACCTGGTGGTGCGCCGATTCATGGCGGTGTTTTACCCAAGCGCTGAATATCTGGTGACCACGCGCATATCGCAAGCCGTTGGTCACAGCTTCAAAACCGAAGGCAAGGTGCTGGTCAAGCCGGGCTGGCTGGCCATTTACGGCAAAGAAGCCGAGGACGAAAATACCGACGAAAAGGACAGCAAAACACTGGTCGCCGTCAAGCCGGGTGAAATGGTGCGCGCCGAAGTGGTCGAGGCCAAAGGCCTGAAAACCCGGCCACCCGCCAGGTATTCCGAAGCCACGCTTTTGGGCGCCATGGAAAACGCCGGCAAAACCGTGGAAGACGACGACTTGCGCGCCGCCATGCACGAGAAGGGCCTGGGCACGCCGGCCACGCGCTCCAGCATCATCGAGGGTCTGATTGCCGAGAAATACATGCTGCGCGAAGGTCGCGAACTGATCCCGACCGCCAAGGCCTTCCAACTGATGACGCTGCTTCGCGGCCTGGGTGTGGAAGAGTTGTCCAAAGCCGAACTCACCGGCGAATGGGAATACAAGCTCAATCAGATGGAGCACGGCCAGTTGAGCCGCGAGACCTTCATGGCCGAGATCGCCGCCATGACCGAACGCATGGTCAAAAAGGCCAAGGAATACGACCGCGACACCATTCCTGGTGATTACGCGACCCTGGCCGCGCCGTGCCCCAACTGCGGCGGCATCGTGAAGGAAAACTACCGCCGCTACACCTGCACCGGCAAAAGCGGCGCTGAAGACGGCTGCGGCTTTTCGTTTGGCAAAACCCCCGCGGGCCGCACCTTTGAAGTAGCCGAGGTCGAGCAGTTCCTGCGCGACAAAAAAATCGGCCCACTCGATGGTTTTCGCTCCAAAGCGGGTTGGCCCTTCACCGCCGAAATGGTCATCAAATACGACGACGAGGCCAAAAACTTCAAACTCGAATTCGACTTTGGCGACGACAAAAAGGGCGAAGAGTCGGGCGAGATCATCGATTTTTCGACCCAGGAAACGCTGGGCAAATGCCCCAAATGTGGCACCACCACCGGTGGCCACGTGTTCGAGCACGGCAAGAACTACGTGTGCGACAAGTCAGTGCCCACACTCGCGCAACCTATTCCCAGTTGTGACTTCAAGACCGGTCAAGTCATTCTGCAGCAACCTGTGGTGCGGGAACAGATGGTCAAGCTGTTGACCACCGGCAAGACCGACCTGCTGGACAAGTTCGTCTCCATGCGTACGCGCCGTGGTTTCAAGGCCATGCTGGCCTGGGACGCCGAAGCCGGAAAAGTGAACTTCGAGTTCGCGCCGAGCAAATTCCCGCCGCGCAAACCCGCCGCGGGTGCCGCAGCGCGGCCCGCTGGCAGTGCGGCCAAAACTGCGGTCGCAGCGAAAAGCACCAAAGCCGCCAAAACGCCGACTAAAAAAGCTGCAGTCACCAAAACGGCCGCACCGCGCAAAGCGGCGGTGAAAAAGGCCTCCACCGCGACCGGTCTACAGCCCAGCGCCGCTTTAGCCGCCGTGATCGGCCCCGAAGCTGTGGCCCGGCCGCAGGTGATCAAAAAACTGTGGGATTACATCAAGGCCAACGGCCTGCAAGACGCCGCCAACAAACGCAACGTCAACGCCGACGCCAAACTGCTGGCCGTGTTTGGCAAACCGCAAGTCACGATGTTTGAGCTGGCCGGGATTGTGGGCAAACACCTCAGCGTTTGACACGCTGCAATGCGGCCACAAAGCTTGCGTGACCGGCAATAAACCGCCGGGGCCTTTAGCGCATGAACTTCCCGTCCCGTCCAATGATGGTCAGGTCGGTGAAGGTGGAGCCTTGGTGGCTTTTCGCGCTGTAGTTGATGGTAAATCCGCCAAAGTTGACGTCACGCATCGTCTCAAGGCCGGCAATCAGGCCTTCGCGGGTGGGCACACGGCCCGCGCGGCGCAGGCCCTCGACGAGCACGCGGGCGGTCAGGTAACCCTCAAAACTTGAGAAGTCAAATTCCTTTTGACCGGCTTCCGTCATCCGCTGCTGATAGTCCCTCACCACCGCGCTGTTACCGGAGTAGGGAAACGGCACCACCTGCGAGATCACCACGCCACGGCCGGCTTCACCCAGCTCATCGGCCAAGGCGCGGGAGCCGACGAAACTCACGTTGAAAAACTGCCCGCCGTAACCCTTGCCACGCGCCTGTTTGATGAAGGCCGCGCAGGACTTGTAGGCGCT
>JANNVB010000020.1:0-94055 GCA_031414215.1 Polaromonas sp.
GAATGCTCGCGTCTAGCGGCGGCTTGAAATCAGGCGCGGCAGTTTGCGCCGTTGCGATAAAAGTACTGCCCACCGCAGCAACACAGGCAAGTAACTGAAAGGGTGTTTTCATGGTTTGCTCCTTTGCCCCGCAAAGATATCGGGCATCAACAATTTAGCCTGATTGGTGAGTGCAATCGTTGATAAGCGTGCTTGTCTGACAGGCAATAGGCCGGTTGTCGTCTAAGCTGAGTTGAGTGCGGTTTTCGCAAAGGACGTTCATGGAATTCAAAGACTACTACGCCGTGATGGGGGTAGAAAAAAGCGCCACGCCTGAAGACATCAAGCGTGCCCACCGCAAATTGGCACGCAAATACCACCCAGATGTCAGCAAAGAAAAAGACGCTGAAGCGCGCTTCAAAGAACTGGCTGAAGCGTATGACGTGCTCAAAGACCCCGAAAAACGTGCTGCATACGACCGGCTCGGCGCCAACTACAAAGCCGGTCAAGACTTTCAGCCACCGCCCAATTGGGCAGGACGCGCTGGCGAAAATGGCAATTATTCACAAAACTTTCAGGGCGGTGAGACCGAAGACCACAGCGCGTTTTTCAATGATCTGTTCCGCAACATGGGGCGCGGCGCAGGGCGTGGGGAAAGTGCTGGCCAGCAGCGCAGTCACGAAGCGTTTGACATGCATGGTCAAGACCAGCATGCCAAGATTCAGATTGCGATCGAAGACTCTTACCAAGGCGCCACCCGCACACTGCAGTTGCGGGTGCAGGTTGAAGGCAGCGATGGCCGCCCGCGTCTTGACGAGCGCACGATTAAATTCGTCATTCCGAAAGGCATTCGCGCGGGTCAGCACATTCGCCTTGCCGCGCAGGGCGGGCCGGGCATGGGGCGCGGCAGCCCGGGTGACTTGTACCTGGACGTTGAAATGCTGCCGCACCCTTTGTTCCGCACCGACGGGTACGACGTCCTGATGGACTTGCCCATCGCCCCTTGGGAGGCGGCGCTGGGCGCTGAGGTCGTGGCACCCACACCCACGGGTCAGGTTGAAATCAAAATCCCGGCCGGCTCAGTGGCGAACCGAAAGCTGCGTGTGAAAGGCCGTGGGCTGCCTGGCAAGACGCCGGGTGATTTTTACTTTGTATTGAAAATTGTGCAGCCCACTCTGGAGAGTGAAGCTGATAAAAAGGCTTATACAGATCTTCAAACCGCTTTCAAAACATTCAACCCGCGCGCACAGGTTGAAGTCATAGAAAAAACACTAGGCACCCACTAAGGCAGACACAATATGCAACCTAACATCATCATCACCACGCCGAGTCAAGCCACCAGCTACGCCCTGGAAGACATCACCGAGCTCACGCTTGATGACTTGTGCCGGGCCTGTGCAGCACAGGCGGACATCATCATTGAGCTGGTCAGCGAAGGCGTGATCGACAACATGGCGATACCGCAAGACGTGCCACCAGAGCATTGGCGCTTTACCGGCCTGCATTTGCACCGCGCCAAAGTGGCTCTGCGCCTGCACCGCGACCTGGGTGTGAACTTTGCAGGTGCAGCGCTGGCGCTACAGTTGATGGACGAGCTGGATGTGTTGCGAACAAAAATACGTGTATCTGCTATTTAATCAGGAGCTGCTTGCGCACGTATCTATTGGCCTACGGGTCAGAGTTGCACTAAACTTAGCTGGCGATCTGGTGACAAGTACAACAACTACTGATGACAGGAGCAAGAAATTTCAGACCTGTTTGATCAATCCGCCCTGCTAGGTCTTAGCGTTGCCTTGGGCATTGGCCTGTTGATAGGTGCTGAACGGGAACAGCGCAAGGACACGGGTCCGAACCGCGGCGCGGCTGGTATACGTACCTTCACAGTGGTGGCCTTGCTGGGAGCCGTCAGCGTTTTGCTGGGTGGCACGCTTGTGCTGGCTGTGGCGGCGCTGGTCGTTGGCGCAGGCGCATTGTTAACCTACCAGAAGACGCGCGATCAAGATCCTGGAATGACGACAGAATTCGCGCTGCTGCTGACCTGCCTGCTCGGCGGGCTGGCGATGGGAAGCCCGCTCTTGTCTGCTGGCCTGGGCACGGTGCTGGCAAGCCTGCTGGCAGCGCGCAATCGCATGCACCACTTCGTGCGCACTGTGTTGACTGAGCGGGAGCTGCATGACATTATCTTGTTCTTCGCTGCCGCATTGATCGTGCTGCCGCTGGCGCCAGATCGCTATTTAGGCCCATTTGATGCGCTAAACCCGCACGCGATCGCCCGACTGATTGTGATGGTGATGGCCATCAGTGCGCTCGGCTACGTCGCGCTGAGAACGCTTGGACCGCGCTACGGCCTGCCACTGGCCGGGTTCGCTTCAGGGTTTGTTTCCAGTACGGCCACCGTTCATTCCATGGGGGCACGGGCTCGCCAGCAACCGGCATCAGTTGGCAGTGCTGCAGCGGGCGCTGCGCTCTCCTCCGTTGCAACCATTATTCAAATGGCTGTAGTAGTGGCTTTGGTACATCCAGCGCTGCTTAAATCACTGTGGTTGCCGCTAGTTCTGGGTGGGGTGTCGGCTAGCGGATACGGCGTAGCTATGTTGATGAAGTCTGCCAAGGCAGAGCCACCCGAGCAGGAAACAGGTCGGGCGTTTGATCTGAAGATGGCAGCCGCATTTGCGGCAATGGTCAGTGCCGTGGTCGTTGTTTCGGCGGCGCTCAATGCGTGGTTTGGTTCTAGCGGGTTGTTGTTGGGTGCCGCTGTAACTGGACTGGTCGATGCGCATGCTACCGCCGCATCCGCCGCGTCACTTCTGGCTGCACAAAAGATCACGACGGCTCAAGCAGTAGGGCCAATTTTGGTGGGCCTGAGCACCAATACCTTGATGAAAGCCGTGGTGGCCTTCAACGCTGGCGGTGTCGCCTACGCAAAGCGTGTGGTGCCAGGTCTGGTATTGATGATTCTGGCTGTTTGGCTGGGCGTTTGGCTCGGTATAGACGGTAGGTTCTGATGCTGTCTGCAACATGCAGAGTCCAAAAAATGCAATCAAAAAAGTTGGCCAGGATGCTTCGTAAATACAAGCTTAAACCGCTATGAACCTGATTGGGAATGCCGAATTTGTATTTGATGTCTTCAAGCTGGCGTTTTACATCGCCTGTGCCTATTGGGCGCTTTACGTCTACGCGCGCCATCTTCAGACCGGTTGGCCTCGACGTTTCACAGACAGGCGTTTTGCTATTTTGACTTTGCTGACTCTGCTGATTGTTGGTATCAAGATTTTTGAAGATGTGATCGCCAAAGAGTCAGGCCCAGTCGACACCGCCTTGCTGTGGTTTGTACGCGAGAAAACGCCTACCCACTGGCTCGGCTTTTTCACCATGGTCACGTTAAGCGGTTCAGGAAAGTTTTTAGCGCCAGCTACGGCTGCGTTGGCCAGCCTGTTTTTTGTCACGCAGCATCGCCGCGAAGCCACATTGCTGATGCTTTGCATGCTGAGCACTTGGGCTTTGACCTATACCCTGAAAGCACTGGTAGACCGTGCCCGACCCGACTTGTGGAGTACAGCGTGGTACTGGGGCGCCAGCTTTCCGAGTGGTCATACCCTGAGCACAGCCGCATTCGCAACCGCGCTAAGCCTGTGCGCAGCGCGGCTTTGGCCCTGGTCGCGTTACGCAGCCGCCACCTTGGCCGCCGTGTGGATTTTTCTGGTGGGGCTGTCGCGTTTGGTGCTGGGTGTACATTGGCCGACCGATGTGCTGGCGGCTATTTGCCTTGGCGTGTTCATACCGTTGGCGATCAGCTTGGCTCTTGATATGCATCAGTATCCTCGGGTCAGGAACTGATAAATTCGCATCATGAGCCGACTCCACATACCTAAACACCTTGAAGCCCACCGCACCCACCGCGTTGGCTGGCTGCGCGCCGCCGTGCTGGGTGCTAACGACGGCATTGTGTCTACTGCCAGCCTGCTGGTGGGCGTGGCAGCGGCCAACGCCAGCCAAACCACCCTCTTGATGACTGGTGTGGTCGCCTTGGTGGCGGGCGCGATGTCGATGGCGGCGGGCGAATATGTGTCGGTTCATTCTCAGGCGGATACCGAAAAAGCAGATTTGGCGCGCGAGAGGGCTGAGCTTGAAAAAGACCCTGATGCCGAGCTGCGTGAATTGACGGCTATTTACGCGGCTCGTGGTCTCACGCCTGGGCTGGCGGGTGAGGTGGCCAAGCAGCTGACAGCGCACGACGCGCTTGGCACCCACGCACGCGACGAGCTGGGTATCTCAAGCGCCTTCAGTGCCAACCCCTTGCAGGCAGCCCTTGCGTCTGCGGCCAGTTTTGCGGTGGGGGCTGCGCTGCCGCTGGGTGTGGCGGCATTGGCAACCCCACAAAGCGCGATGGTGTTGATAGCCGGTGCATCACTGCTGAGTTTGGCTTTGCTGGGCGTGGTGGCTGCACGAGCCGGTGGCTCGGCGGTGTTGCCAAGTGTTTGGCGCGTTACCTTTTGGGGCATACTGGCGATGGCAGCTACAGCAGGTGTGGGCTGGCTGTTTGGTGCTGCTGTTTAGTCCGTTTACCCGCGCCAGAAAGGCTTGATGTCTGCAAAGGCTTTGATCTCCTTGAAGCAGCGTTTGGCGTTGGGCTGCTTGCGTGCAGTCAACCAGCCAATGCCAAACCAGGCGTTGGAGTCATCCGCAGCCAATGCGCGCCAGGCGTGCAAAGCCATCAATTCGTCGTTGTACTCGCCCAGCGCATCCTGCACCGGCTTGAGCGCAGTTGCCATGTCTTTGACTTTGCCAGCTGAATACAGTGGCGCAGAAAACTCCATCAGGTAGCGCAGCCGTTTCAGGCGTTTGCGCACGCCATGCTGATGGTCTTCACTGAGCTCAAGAAACTTTTTGCCATCACGCAGCGCACGCCTGTGGAGCTTGTCCAGGCGATGGGAAACCGCTTTTTTCAACGCTCCAGGCTTGTCAACTGCCTCAAGCGCTTCGCGCTGTACAAAACCCAAGAGGCTCAGTAATGTCGCCTGAAAATCCGGGGAACGCACCGTTTCGCCCGCATCTGGCACTTTGCCATCGACGTAATCAAAGCGAATCTCTGGCCCACCTGCAGCCAGCAACTGGGGCTGCAATACAAGCGCCAAATGGCTGTTGTCGCGGTGGGCGCCCAAAGCCCTGAAGGTCTGCACCAGCACACCTTCCCAAGCAGGATCAATCGCGTCCGTTAAACCGCCAAGTTCACGCAAGGCCGTGCGCAGCCTGCGTATGCCAACCCGCAACTGGTGAACGTGATCGGGGTGGTTGCTGCCGCTGGCGAGTTCACTGGCGTTAGGCAATATCTGGCTCAGGCATGTCTGCACAACCGCGCGGAGCATGTCGTCTATCGATGCATGTCGCGCATATTTCGCCGCCACTGCCCAAGTAGCGTCGCCAAACGGCACGGCACTGCGCAGACGCTGGCCTTTCATGGACTTGGCAATCGTACTGATCCACAGCCCGTGCGCTGCGCACCACCGGTGCGCCAGTTCCACCGCATCCAAGGGCGATCCTTCTTTCAGCTCAACTTCAAGCTCGCAGACCGGTTGCGAATGACCATTGGCGAAAACGCGACCCTGGTCCAACGCAATTTCTACAACCGAGCTGCCGTGCGCAACGCGTCGCGATATTCGCTGGATGTCAGTGCCATAGAGCAGCTCCAGGCTGGGGTAACTTTCATCGCCCTTTAATCTCAATGCCTTGCCAATGGCCTTACCAACGGGTGTCCCCCGGTGGCGCGACAAATCAAGCGCAGGCACAGCACCTGCACTCTGGGTAGGCAGGTTTGCGTTGTGTTCCAGCCGCTCCAGCATGTCAGAAGTTGGTCCCTTGGCCGTCTGCACCCAGCGCCGACCCTCTTTACGAAGGCGGACGACGATGCCATGCGCGGCCAATGCCCCATCTGCCGTGTCAAAGTAGCTGGCCTGAAGGCGCTGCCGAGTGGCTTTGCCGTCAAGTACAGCCACAGCAACGCTTTTGAGCTTGGCAGGTGGAATCTCAAACTTCAATTCAAATTCAGTCATGCGGCCTAGTTTAGGCATTGCGTGGAAAAAAGTATCCTCACAACCCCATGTAAAAGCACATTTGTAGCAGTTATCAGTGTCATGTTTGATTTAGATCAGACTAACTTGGTCCGCGATAGGTAAGGTCGAGCTATGAACTACTGGATCAAACCCCGCCCTAGTTACGTTACTTGTTGCAAAGGCGTGTTAATCGGGAGTCCAGGATGTTAAAAAAGTTGCTGCTATTCGCAGTTGTTCTGCTCGTCAGCCTTACTGCGATGGCACTGTACGGCAATGCCCGCTGGAATTCAGGCACAACCCAATTGCTAAATCGGCTGGACGCTGCGCAGATAAAAACAGCACCGCAGTTTTACAACGCCAAAGAGCTGGAGGGTCTGCCTACGCCAGTAAAGCGCTACTTTGAAACCGTACTGAAGGATGGCCAGCCCATCATCACAGCGGCCACGGTGCAGCACAGCGGCACTTTCAATATGGGGGAGACAAACGACAACTGGAAGCCCTTCACATCAACACAGCGCGTCATCACACGCCGCCCCGGTTTCGACTGGGATGCGCGAGTGATGGTGTACCCGGGTGTTGCTGCGCACATTCATGATGCTTACATCGCAGGCTCAGGGCTTTTAAAAGTTGCTGTTTTGGGTTTGATACCGGTAGCTGATCTTCCAGAGAGTGCCAACCTGTCCAAAGGCGAGTTTATGCGGTTTTGCGTTGAGGCGACGTGGTACCCAACAGCGTTGCTGCCCTCGCAGGGCGTAGTTTGGCAAGCCATTGACGCGCAATCGGCTACCGCCACCTTTACCGACGCTGGTATCTCGGTGACCTTACTGTTTAGATTTGCTGCCGACGGCCTGATTGATACCGTTCGCGCTGACGCGCGTGGCCGATTGGTCGGCGGCATCACGACCTTCGCTCCATGGCAAGGCCGCTTTTGGAACTACGCAGAGCGTGGCGGTTTGTTGGTACCCCTTGAATCAGAAGTCGCTTGGGTACTGCCAGAAGGGCTTAAAACTTACTACCGCGGCTTGATGACCAGAGTCAGCTATGAGTTCAAAACGTCGAACCTGGAAAGGCTAACACCATGATGACGCGCCAACAATTTATTCATTCAGGTGCTGCCTTGGCTGTAGCGCCCTTGGGGCTGGTAGCTTGTGCGCCAGCAAGTTATGAGGATGCGGTTAAAAAAACATGGCATCCCATGTCTGGCCCTTATCAAGGTGAGCTGGCGCTCAAGCAAGAACTCGTGCGCTACGCTACGCTCGCGCCGTCTGGCCACAACACCCAGTGCTGGAAGTTTCGCGTTGCTGCCAATGCGATCACCATCCTGCCAGATTTTACCCGGCGCACCCCGGTGGTTGATCCGGACGACCATCACCTGTTCGTGTCAATTGGCTGCGCCCTTGAAAATATGGCGCAGGCATCGCTGGCTTTTGGGTTGAAGGTTCAGCCGCAGTTTGATACGGCAACCCAGGCATTGAACGTTGGGTTTGATTCGACCAAAGCTGTTGTATCTCCCCTATACCAAGCTATACCCGAGCGGCAATGCACCCGTGGGCCGTATGACGGCAAACCGTTGACGGTATCTGAGCTGACAGCGCTGGCGCTTGCTGGAGCGGGAAACGGTGTACGCATGATGCTGTTCACGGCCAAAGCCGATGTAGAAAAAATACTGGACTTGGTTATTCAGGGCAACTCTGAACAAATGAACGATTCGGCTTTTGTCAAAGAGCTCAAACAGTGGCTTCGTTTTGGCGCAAATGAAGCTGTTGAAACGGGTGACGGCCTTTACAGCATCACATCAGGCAACCCGTCGGTGCCGCGCTGGCTGGGCAGCCCGATGTTTGACATCATGTTCAAAGCCAAAAGTGAAAACGACAAGTATGCAGGGCAGACGCGCAGCTCAGCAGGCATTGCCGTGTTTGTCTCAGACATTGACGACAAAACGCACTGGATAGAAGCGGGCCGCTGCTACGAGCGCTTTGCCCTGCAAGCAACAGCCATGGGCGTTCGCAATGCGATGCTGAGCCAAACGGTTGAAGTGCCCGCGCTGCGCCAACAGCTGGCCGCTTTTCTGGGCTTGAAAAGTGGCAGGCCTGATTTGGTAGTGCGCTTTGGGCGTGGCGCAAACATGCCGCAGTCTTTGCGGCGCGATATGCGCACTGTGCTGGTTTAAATCTTTAACGGTAGACGGCAATGGACTCATCAAACTCCGTGGCGTTGATTCCCCGGCCCAGTGCGCCGGATCAACCCAAACCGCCAGAGCCGAAGGCCGATAGCGTTAAACGATTGGGGCTGATCGCTGCCATCGTGGCACTGGCCATGATTGCTTGGCTGCCTGCAACAGCTGGCTTGCCAAGAGCTGGTCAAGTCATGCTGGCTATATTGGCCTTTGCCGTGATTGTGTGGATGACCGAGGCGCTGGACTACGCCGTCAGCGCAGTGGTGATAGGCGCACTGATGGTGTTTCTACTGGCCTATTCGCCGGATGCGGCCAAACCCTTGGGGCCAGACATGGGCACTGGCGCGGCGCTTGGCCTGGCGCTGTCGGGCTTTTCAAACAGTGCAGTGGCACTGGTGGCAGCGGCGTGCTTTATTGCAGCAGCCATGACGGCCACTGGGCTTGACCGACGCATTGCATTGTTTGTGTTGTCAAAAGTGGATGCCAAGACCAACCACATCGTGATTGGCGCGATGGGCGTCGGCTTTTTGCTGTCGTTTATCGTGCCCAGCACCACAGCGCGGGTGGCGTGCCTGGTACCGATCATGATGGGTTTTATCTTGGCCTTCAAGGTGGACAAGCGCAGCCGTTTTGCCGGCTTACTGGTGATCACCGCAGCACAAACAGCCAGCGTGTGGAACGTTGGCATCAAAACCGCCGCAGCGCAAAACATGGTGGCGATTGGTTTTATTGAAAAGCAGTTTCAAACCACGATTTCGTGGGCGGAATGGTTCATTGCAGGCGCGCCATTTTCTGCGTTGCTCAGCGTGGCGGTGTACTTCATCATGACGCGCATGATGCAGCCCGAGATGAAGGAAATTGAAGGCGGAAAAGCGGCCATCCGCGAGCAGGTTGACGCTATCGGCCACATGACACCCAAAGAATGGAAGCTGCTCGCCATTGTGCTCACGCTGCTTGGGTTTTGGGCGACTGAAAAGGTGCTGCACAACTTTGACACCGCGTCGACAACCATTGCAGCCATCGCTTTGATGCTGATACCCCGCATCGGTGTGATGGACTGGAAGCAGTCGCAAAAAGGTTTCCCATGGGGCACAGTGATGCTGTTTGCGGTTGGCATCAGCATTGGGACCGCATTGCTTAAAACCAATGCGGCTGGCTGGTTGGCAAATGTGATTGTGCTGAACCTCGGCCTGCAACAAGCCAGTGCCTTTGTGATTTTGATGCTGCTCTCGCTGTTTTTAATCATCATTCACCTGGGCTTTGCCAGCGCGACGGCACTGGCATCAACCATGATTCCGATCATCATCAGCGTGCTGCTGGCAGTGCAAACACCAGGCATCAACGTGGTCGGCATGACGATGCTGTTGCAATTCGTGGTGAGCTTTGGCTTTATCTTGCCCGTTAACGCGCCGCAAAACATGATTGCCTACGGTACTGGTACGTTTGACGCGCGTGACTTTGTGCGTACTGGCCTGATGATCACACTGGCAGCATTTGCGCTGCTGGTGGTTTTCTCACTGACCTACTGGCCGTGGATGGGGTACATGACGCTTTAGCTGACGACAAAAAGACTTTTATGCTGCTCGCGTAAAAGATTCTTTTGCACCTTGCCCATGGTGTTGCGCGGCAGCTCTGCCACTACAAAGCATTGCTTGGGGATTTTGAAGTTGGCCAGCTTTGATTTCAAACTGGCAACAATCGCATCCGCTTGCAGCGTCGCGCCTGCTTTGGCAATCACCACTGCCACACCCACTTCGCCAAAGTCCGGGTGCGGCACACCGACCAAGGCGCTCTCGGCTACGCCTGGCAGATCGTTGATGTAGCCTTCAATTTCAGCCGGGTAAACGTTGTAGCCGCCGCTGATGATGAGGTCTTTGCTGCGGCCAACAATGGTGATGTAGCCGCGTTTGTCTATTTTCCCAACGTCACCCGTTTTAAAGAACCCGTCAGCGGTAAATTCTTCTTTGGTTTTTTCAGGCATGCGCCAATATCCTTTGAAGATGTTCGGCCCTTTGACCTGAATGCCGCCAATCTCGTCTGTACCCAGCGCTTTTCCGTCGTCATCCTGAACGCGCAAATTCACACCGGGTAGTGCAAAACCAACAGTACCGCCACGGCGCTCGCCTTTATAGGGGTTGGACGTGAGCATGGCGGTCTCAGACATGCCGTAACGCTCCAATATCGAAAGGCCTGTTCTGTGTTGCCACTCGTTGAAGGTTTCAATCAGCAACGGGGCTGAACCCGCTACAAACAGCCGCATGTTGCGCACGGCGTTTTTATCCAGCCCCGGTTCACTCAGCAAGCGCACATACAAAGTAGGCACGCCCATGAAGACGGTCGCCTCAGGCATTTTTCTGACGACAAATTTCGGGTCAAACTTGGCGCACCAAATCATCTTGCTGCCGTTGATCAGCGCACCATGCAGCGCGACAAACAAACCATGAACGTGAAAAATCGGCAGTGCGTGTATCAGCACATCACCCTTCTTCCAACCCCAATAGTCCTTCAGCACCAGAGCGTTGCTGAGCATGTTGCCATGCGACAGCATCGCGCCTTTGCTGCGGCCCGTGGTGCCACTGGTATACAAAATGGCGGCGAGATCGTCTGAAGCCTTGACGGCAATCGTGTGCTGATCACTGCAATGCGCGGCCCGCTCTAACAAAGAACCCGTGCGGTCATCGTCCAGCGTGAACACGCTTTGCGTTCCTGCCTTGAAAGCAATTTTGCTGACCCAGCCAAAGTTCTTTTTGCTGCACACCACCACCGCAGGCTCGGCGTTGCCAATGAAGTATTCAACCTCTGCGCTCTGGTACGCTGTATTGAGCGGCAAAAACACATAGCCTGCCCGCAGCGTGGCCAGGTACAGCAGCATGGCCTCCACGGACTTTTCAACCTGCACGGCAATGCGCGCGCCCGCTGGCAGCTTGAGCGATGCCAGCAAGTTGGCCAGCATGGCCGTGGCTCTCTCAATGTCTTGCCACGAGTAATACAAACCGTCGTCGGTTTCTACCGCAATCGCATTCAGGTTAGCAGGAAAAGCAGCGCGCAGGGCAGCAAAAAGATTGTTATTTTTCATCGTTTCAGTTTTATCGCCTCAGTTAAGCCCGCTGGATCAATACCGGTTCATCATTCCAGCTTAGCCCCCGACGCCTTGACCACAGTCGCCCAGCGCTTGATCTCGCTGTTCACAAACGCGCCAAACTGCACAGGTGTCAAACTACCGAACTCGGCGCCGTTGCTGGCCCAAATGGCTTTGAGCTCGTCAGACGCTGCAGACTTGCGCAGTTCTTCAACAATGCGGGCTTGCACATCGGCTGGCGTGCCCTTGGGTGTCCAGATACCGTACCAGGTGGTGACGGTGTAATCGGGCAGGCCAAGCTCTGCCGCGCACGGCACATCGGGGAAGGCCGGATTGCGCTTTGGGCCAGACACCATCAGCGCCTTGACGCGGCCACCCTTGATATGCGCGCTGGATGAACCGAGGCCGTCAAACATCATGTCGACTTGACCACCCACCAAGTCACGCAACGACGGACCGGCACCGGTGTACGGGATGTGGGTGATGAAGGTTTTGGTTTGCTGCTTGAACAGCTCACCAGCCAGATGGTGCGACGTACCCGCACCCGCTGAACCATAGTTGTATTTGCCAGGTGACTTGCGAACGGCTTCAAGAAAGCCTTTGAAGTCGGCAACCGGCATGTTCTTGGGGTTAACAACAAGCACCTGCGGCACGTTGGCCATCAGCGCCAAGGGAATGAAATCTTTTTCAATGTCGTAATCAAGTTTGGGGTACATCGACGGTGCAATTGAATGGTGAACTGCCCCCATAAACAGGGTATAGCCATCAGGAACGGCCTTGGCTGCGATGCCCGCGCCCAGTGTGCCACCTGCACCTCCCCGGTTGTCAATCACCATCGCCTTGCCTGATATTTTGGCGAAGGCAGCAGACAGGGGCCGCGCAAACGCATCAGTGCCACCACCCGCCGGGAAAGGCACGATGACGTTGACGGGCTTGGCGGGCCAGGTGCTTTGCGCATGGCTGCCAAAAGAATAAACAGCCATGCCAGCTGCAGCGGTTTGTAGCAGGTCACGCCGTGTGGCTTGCTTGGAAAAGTTCAAAGTCATGCTTGTCTCCGTTGTAGTTAAATCAAATATCCAAACTCAAATATACAAATCTTCAATCGCCTTTGCTACGGGGATTTTCCCCTGCGCGAGCATGGTGCGGTGCTTGTCCAGCCGCTTCAAGTCATACAGGTAATTGACCATCAAACCGTAGGACTGTTTAAGTCCTTTGTTGGACGGGTCACCCGCCCAATTGAGCCGCTCAACGCGGGCACCATTGCCCAAGTGAAATTTGGCCACGGCATCCAGGGGTTTGCCATCTGATGTCTCGCGGCCCAGATACTGAGCCGCTTGCTGCATCAATGCCAGCTTGAGTGTCGATTTTTCTGGCAATGCCAAGACATCTGCGTCTTGAAGTTGTGCGACCAAGTCAGGCGCGCTTTTACCCAGCCATGCCCGCAAGCCGGGGATGGGTGACAACGTGACAAAGGTTTTGAGCTTAGGGAATTCAGTTCTCAAAGTGTCGACTACCCGCTTGATCAGCGAATCACCGAAACTCACACCGCGCAAACCGGCTTGCGTGTTGCTGATGGAATAAAAAACTGCCGTTGTGGCCAGGCTCAAATCTTCGGCATCGGCTGATTCATCCAGCAGCGGCGTGATGCAGCCCGCTACCTCATGCATCAGCGCCACTTCGACAAATATCAGTGGGTCATCCGGCAGGCGTGGGTGAAAGAACCCGTAGCAGCGTCGGTCAGAGTCGAGGCGGTTTTTCACATCAGACCAACTTTTGATGTCATGCACCGCCTCGTACTTGATGAGTTTTTCGATCAAAGATGCGGGCGAGTCCCAGCTGATACGACGCAGGTCTAAAAACCCCACGTCAAACCATGTGGAGTACATGTATTCCATCTCTACATCCAGCGCTTGCAAGCGCTTGTCGGTCTTCAAATGCGACAGCATGTCAGCGCGCAAGTCAACCAAAAATCGAATGCCTTCCGGGAAAGCGCTGAAGCGCTGAAGCAGTCGCCTGCGTGGCGACACCGTGGCACGTCGATACCGCACTTCGGCCACTGCCTCATCTGCCGTGCCTACCAGCGCTGCAAACTGGTCTTGCGCGGCTTTGGTTTTTTGGGCATCAGCTACAAATTGCTCGCTCATCAGCAGCCACATGTCGCGCCGCTCATTGGGTGCGGCTTGGGCGTACCAGCCTGCCACACCCTTGGCGCGCAAGCCGCCTTCTACCTCGCTGACTTGCGGGTCAATGATGGCGCGCAGCTCCTGCAAGGTACGCCGAAGTACGCGCGGCGACAAGGCCTCTTCCTTTTGCCTGAGGGTTGCCTTCAAGCGGTCACGGGTGCTGCGACCATTTAGAGGGAGATCTTCAGGTGCTACTTTTTTAGTAGCTGCTTGCGCCCGTATTTGTTGGTCTAGAGGCTCATTTGACGCCTTAATTTCGTCATTTTTAGCGCTTTTTTGACCAGAAAGGCGCGAAACGCTTCGATTTAACCAATCGGGCGGGCTCATGCTGCAAACCTGGCTTGCTGGTTGTGCACTTGGCGCAGTGCTTCGCGCTGTCGAGTCAGGTGGGTGCGCATGGCGGCTTCTGCGCCCTCGCTGTCCCGGCTTTTCAGAGCTGCAAACACCGTCATGTGTTCTGACAGGCTTTGCTTTAACCGGCCTGGTGCACCAAGTGATTGCAAACGCGAGAGCTTCAAGATTTTGCGCAGATCGGCAATGCTTTGGCTGAGCCAGCGGTTGTTGGCCAGCAGAATGATCGCCTCATGAATCGCAAAATTACAGGCGTAATAATCGGTGATGCGCCCAGCTTTGGCGTGGCCTTGCAGCTTGTCATGCAGCGTGCCCAACTCCTGCAAATCAGCGTCGGTGGCGTTGCGTGCCGCCTCGTAAGCGCAGCGCCCTTCCAGCAGGGCAATCACGGGGAAAATATCGTCCAGATCTTGCTCGGTGACCTCATTCACGAAACAACCACGCCGGGGCTCGTGGCGCAGCAAGCCCTCAGCTGTCAAGACCTTCAGTGCCTCGCGCAAGGGGGTGCGTGAAATTTCCAGTCGCTCACACACTGCTGCCTCATCAATGAAACTGCCGGGCGCCAAAGTGCCAGCAAAAATTTCTTCTCGCAAGGTACTGGCAACTTCTTGGTGCAGTGAGTTTTGATGCAAGCGCATGGCAGGTTAGAGGTAAAAAAGTCCAGTCAATCGATAGCAACAACGAAACGAATAATACTTATTATTTTGCGTAATTATGCATAATTACTAAAATCTTGCAATCAGAATCTTGATTTTTGAACAATATAGTGGCTAGGGTCACACTGGTTGACGCTGGTTTTAAACTAGCGCCTCGTCTCAAGGCTTAAAGCTCAAGTTGCCTTTACAGCCACTTTCGCCACCTCGGCCTCTTGCAGCGCCCGCCACATGACTTTGCCTGCGCCGCTTTTGGGCAGCGCATCTACAAACTGCACCACGCGCGGGTACTTGTAAGCGGCCATGTTGTCCTTGCACCAGGCAATGATCTCGTCTTCGGTCACTTTGCCCTGAAAGGCGGCGCGCAACACCACCACGGCTTTGACGGACTCGCCCCGGTAGGCATCCACGGTTGAAATAATGCAGGCTTCTTGTATCGCCGGGTGTTTGAACATCAGCGCCTCAACCTCTGCGGGCCAGACTTTAAAGCCCGACGCGTTGATCATGCGTTTGAGGCGGTCGGTGATAAAAAAGTAGCCCTCCTCATCGACTCGACCCAAGTCACCTGAGCGAAAAAACTGTTTGCCGTCCAGCTCGATGAAGGCATCGGCTGTGGCATCAGGCCGCTTCCAGTAGCCACTAAAAATTTGCGGACCACTCATGATGATCTCGCCCTGCTCGCCTTGCGGTATTTCTTTCAAGGTCGTCGGGTCTATCACCCGAGCATCGCAACTGATGAAGGGCACGCCCAGGCACTGCTGCTTGGTGCGGTCGTGCGGGTTGCTGTGGGACGGGGCAGCGGTTTCAGTCAGACCATAGCCCTCGGCGTAATGCAGGCCATAGCTGTCAAACAAGCGCTGCGCCACAGCCTGCGGCATGGCTGCGCCGCCACCGCCGATGTAAACCAAACTGCTCACATCAAATTTATCGAAGTTAGGACTGGCCAGAAGGTCGATCACCATCGTTGGGATGTTGGTCCAGTGCGTCACGCGCCAACGACTGATGAGGTGCCCGGCCAGCTCACGGTCCCAGCGCGGCATGATGACCAGCGTGGTGCCGCCGTACATCGATGCATGCATCACAGACACCATGCCGGTGATGTGGAACATCGGTACGACCGACAAAATCACGTTTTCGAAATTTGTACTGCCCCACAACGCCGTGCCCACTGCGTTGTGCATGATGCTGGCATGCGTGTGCATGCAGCCCTTGGGCAAGCCGGTGGTACCGCTGGTGTAAGGAAGCACGGCCAAGTCCTGCGGGGTGCTGGTGTGTTCGGGCAAATCAGCCGCACCACTGGCCAGCGCGTCAGCCCAAGACGTCACTTGGCCGCCTTCGATGGTCGGTAGCGCATGCTGCGTACCCAGCCAATTACCCCAAGCCTCGGGCATGGCGGCATCAGGCGCTGACAGATCAAACGCGTCGCTGTAATGCGTCACGATCATGTGGCTCAGTCGCTCAGCCGGGGCAAGCTGCGCATTGGCCTTGGCCAGCTCAGCAGCCAAGTCAGCAGACGTGATGGCAACTTTTGCGTCCGGGTCCAGGATGTAGTGCTTCAGCTCTTCAGCCCGGTTCATGGGGTTGACGGGTACCACCACCGCATTGGCCCGCAGAATGGCAAAGTGTGCAATCACCCACTGCGGGCAGTTTTGCATGTTCAGCACTACACGGTCGCCTTTTTTAACCCCCATGCCCGCTAATGTTGCGGCCAGTGCTTCGGCTTGCGTCATCACATCACGGTAAGTGAAGATACGGTCAAAAAAGACCAGTGCAGGCTTGTTCGGAAAGCGCAGGGCGTTAGTAGCCAAGTTGTGCCACAGCGACGTGGCCGGCGCTGTGATGCTCTTCGGGATGCGCTTGGGCCAGATGGCGTAGTGGCGTTGATGCGGTGGGAATGACAAAAGTTGCTCCAAAGGTTGCTTACCAAGCCTACCCGCAGTTAGGTTCTGACGCATCGGGGAAGCTCCTGATGAAACAGTGTCTCCCTAGAGACGCAACCGTATATTTTTTTGCCAAGTGAAGTGCTTGTGAAACCGCAACGGGTACGGCGCATCCCCCCTCCGCTCATGTCCCCCGCGCCTTCGGCACTCCTCCTTGACTTCGCTGCGGGAAACACGCCGTACCCATTGCTAGCAGGGTGTTGTGTTTAAACCTTTTTAATCACAACCATTGCTAAAAGAGCGGTCTGTCGATGTGCTTTGCGTAGGTCAAGGAGGAGGCCGCAGGCCGGAGGACACGAAGCAAAGCGGATCGGCAGATCGCTCACGCCGCACGCCAACCGCAAACACCATGACCCCGACCCTAAAAAATTGATACACATTGACAAGGCTCGCAACACATGGCGCGCCATTACACTAGAGGATTGCCCTGAAAAGAGCTTTTTTAAGTGAGTCCCGTGAATTTTTTTGCATCTAGTCCGCTCAATTTTTCCAGGCGCGCAACCATTGCTCTTGGCCTTGGTTTGGTGTTCGCATTACCCGCCCGAGCCCAAAGCGTCGCCACCGCCCTCACCTCGCCGATTTTTGTGCTTAATTCGCTGGATGCCAGCGTCAGCGTGATCAACCCCGCCACTTGGACCGAGACCAAACGCATCGCGACTGGCAAGGAGCCGCATCACCTGTACCTGACGCCTGACGAAAAATCGGTCATTGTGGCCAATGCATTGTCAGACTCGCTGACGTTTATTGACCCCAAAACCGCTGAGGTGCAGCGCACCATTCGCGGCATCATTGACCCGTACCACCTGCGCTTTTCACCAGACATGAAGTGGTTTGTCACAGCCGCCAACCGGCTCAATCACATCGACATTTACCGCTGGGACGGCAATGACATCACCTTGGTCAAACGCATATCGACCAGCAAAACACCCAGCCATTTGTGGATAGACAGCAAAAGCACAACGGTTTACTCAACCATGCAAGATAGCAACGAGCTGGTGGCGATTGACTTGGCCAGCCAGACCATCAAGTGGCGCACGCCTACTGGCTCTGTGCCTGCTGACGTTTACGGCACGGCGGACGACAAGTTCATATTGGTGGCGCTAACGGGCGGCGATAGCGTTGAGGTGTACGACGTCAGCAGCAAAGAGCCCAAGCGCAGCAAAACCATCAAAACGGCTCTGGGTGCGCACGCTTTTAGAAGCATGGGCGACAAGCGGCATTTACTGGTCAGCAACCGTGTAGCTAACACCATCAGCAAAATTGATTTGCAAAGCTTTGAAGTGGTCGACACCTTCCCAGCACCCGGCGGACCTGACTGCATGGACATCAGCCGTGACGGCAAACAGATTTTGGTGACCTCGCGCTGGACTAAAAAACTCACCGTCATTGACGTGACAACGCGCAAAGTGGTCAAGCAAGTCAATGTGGGCAAAAGCCCGCACGGCGTGTGGACGCTGGATCACGCGCCAAGGTAGCCAACGTGAAAGCTGGGCGCAGTTATTTGATCGCTATTATTTTAGTAGCTGCTTGCGCCCGTATTTGTTTGGCTACAGGCCTAAATGATGCTCAAAAAGAGTCGAAAAACTCCGTTTCGGCCTGCAAGCCGGTCTATCTGACGCTCGACACCGGCCACATGGACGTCGCGCAGCTGATGGCCGATGTGCTGAAAAAGCACAACGTCAAAGTCACTTTTTTTGCAGCCAACGAGCGCACCAAAACCGGTGATGGCTCACTCGGCAACGCCTGGGCGCCCTGGTGGAAGGCGCGCGCTGATGAAGGCCATGAGTTCGCATCCCACACCTATGACCACACCTACTGGCGCGGTGATGTAGCGGGCGCTACAGGCGCGCAATTCAAAGTACGGCCATCGGCTGGGCCTAGCGAAGGCAAGCAGTCCGTCTGGTCTGTCGCGCAGTATTGCCAGGAGCTGGACAAAGCCAGTGACCGCCTGCAGGCCATCACAGGCGCCCGCCCGCTACCGCTGTTCAGAGCCCCGGGCGGCAAGACATCGCCGGCGCTGCTGGCAGCCGCCAAAGCCTGTGGCTATGCGCATGTGGGCTGGTCTGATGCGGGTTTTTCAGGGGACGAACTCCCATCAGACAAATACCCCAACGACATGCTGCTTAAAAAACTTTTGGGCAGCGTTCGATCTGGTGACATTGTGCTGGCGCACCTGGGAATCTGGTCACGTAAAGACCCCTGGGCACCCGCCGCTTTTGAGCCCATGATCACAGGACTGCAAGCACGCGGCTTTTGCTTTAAAACCCTGCGTGAACATCCCGACTATGCCGGGTGGATTCAATCCCGCGCCAGCACCAGCGCGCCCAAGCCGGCAAAATAATCACCATGGAATGGCTCAGCAATCTTTTTACAGACGCGCAGCAGTGGCTGTTCGAGTCCGTGGTGCAGCCCGTGCTGTTAGCCACTGGCCAGGCAGCGGTACTTGAAATCGGTTATGAGGCTACCGCCTGGCTGCTGGTAGGCCTGCTGCAAATCGCGGTGCTGGTGCTGGTGTTTGGCCCCTTGCAGCGCTGGCGTCCGGTTGATGCGGTGACCGACCGCGCCACCATTCGCACCGATATTTTGTACACCGTCATTCATCGCCTGGGTGTGTTCAGAATCGCATTGTTTTTAACGCTGGACCCATTGTTTGATGAATTGTTTGGTGTGCTGCGAACGGCGGGCTACGGCACGTTTCATTTGGATCAGCTTTGGCCTGGCGTCACAGACATCGCCATTGTCAGCCTGCTGATTTATCTGGTGGTGTTTGACTTTGTCGGCTACTGGGTACACCGTGGTCAGCACCAGATTGAAGGGTGGTGGCGGCTGCATAGCCTGCACCATGCCCAGCGGCAAATGACGATGTGGAGCGACAACCGCAACCATCTGCTGGATGATGTGCTGGTGGATATTTCTGTGGTGCTGGTCGCGCAATTGATTGGTGTGGCACCGGGCCAGTTCATTGCGATTGTGGCGATTACCCAGCTCAGTGAAAGCTTTCAGCATGCCAATTTGAAGCTGTGGTTTGGCAGAGTGGGTGAAAGGCTGTGGGTCAGCCCGCGCTTTCACAGGCTGCACCACAGCATTGGACTGGGGCATGAATCTGCTGGGCAAAACACATTGGGAGGAAATAACTTTGGCGTTCTTTTTCCTTGGTGGGACATGGTGTTTGGCACGGCCAATTTTGAGCAGCGTTATGACCCGACGGGCATACGTGACCAGGTTGAGAAGAATCGCGACTACGGGCGCGGTTTTTGGTCGCAGCAGTGGCTTGGCTTGAAACGGCTGGCTGGCAAAGCATAAGGCCATGCCGCGCATCCTGTATTTCTTTGCCCTGTGCAACCTCGTCATTGGTAGCGGCGCGTTTGTTCTGAGCGGTATCTTGCAGCCGCTGGCCAAAGAACTTGGCGTCAGCGTGGCGGCTGCCGGGCAGGTGATGACGGCTTATGCCATCGCCACCGCCATATTCGCCCCGGTGCTGATTTTGCTGACTGCCAAATGGCCGCGCAAACAGGTGATTCAGCTGGCGTTGGCACTCTTCGCAGCGGGCAATTTGGTGTCGGCTCTTGCCACTGACTTGACAGTCTTGCTGCTTGGTCGCATCTTGATGGGCGCTGGTGCGATGTTCACCGCAGCAGTGTCGGCTTACGCTGTGACGCTGGTCGTACCCGCCCTGCGCGGTCGGGCGTTGTCCACCGTTTTTCTGGGCATGAGCATCAGCTACGCGGTGGCGTTGCCGATTGGCGCATGGCTGGGCTTTACTTACGGCTGGCACACACCGGTGTGGCTGTGCGCCGCCGCCAGCCTGGCCGCATTGCTGGCAGCAACTGTGCTGTTGCCCAAAGGTGTGGTCACGCAAAGCGCCAGTTTTGCTGGCTTTAAATCAGCTGCCAGACAAAGCGCGGTGTTGCGCGTGTGGCTGCGCACCTTGCTGTTTTTCATCGCCATCTTTAGTGTATTTGCCTATGTGGGCCCGGTGCTGCTCGCCTTGAACGCCATGAGTTCCGTGACGCTTTCAGTGGTGTTGGCGCTGTTCGGTTTGGCGGGTATCGCGGGCACACTGCTGGGCGGTTGGGCCAATGACAAGTTCGGCTCACTGCGTACTATTCAAGTACAACTGGCCGTGTTGGTCAGCATGATGATCCTGCTGCCGTTGACACAAGGCAATTTGGCAGCCACGGTCACCATCATGGTGGTCTGGGGCATGGCAGGATTTGGCCTGACGGCTCCGCAGCAAAGCCGCCTGGTCAGCCTGTCGCCCGCGCAAGCCCCGCTGCTATTGAGCTTGAACAGCTCCATGCTGTACCTGGGCACAGCCCTGGGTGCGGTGGTCAGTGGCGCGGTGATTGAGTCGGTCGGACTCGCCAATTTGAGCTGGGTGGGTGCGCCGTTTGGGCTGGCAGCCTTGCTAACGCTTGCGTTTGACCGCACAGTGCCGAATCTATCAACAGCTTGATGGCTTGGTAGCAGCATGATTGTTTGAATCCTGATTAAAAACCGCCTTTGTTAAGTTCAAACATGCTCCAGATACTCGCCAACCGGACTTACCGGCACCTGTTTTTTGCCCAGGTTATCGCCCTGATAGGCACGGGCCTGACCACGGTCGCACTCGGCCTGCTTGCGTTTGACCTTGCCGGAGCCAATGCAGGCGCTGTGCTGGGTACTGCGCTGGCCATCAAAATGCTTGCCTACATCGGCATTGCCCCTATTGCTTCAGCGTTTGCACAGCGGTTGCCGCGCCGTACCGTGCTGGTTTTGCTGGATGTCGTACGGGCGGGTGTGGCGCTGCTGCTGCCGTTCGTGACACAAATCTGGCAGGTCTATGTACTGATTTTTATTTTGCAATCTGCTTCAGCTGCTTTCACCCCAACCTTTCAGGCAACGATTCCTGACGTGTTGCCCGATGAGAAGGATTACACCAAGGCGCTGTCGCTTTCCCGGCTTGCCTATGACCTGGAAAATCTGGCCAGCCCTGCGCTGGCAGCCTTGCTGTTGACGGTGATCAGCTTTAACAATTTGTTCATCGGTACCGTGTTTGGTTTTCTGGCGTCTGCTGCATTTGTGGTGTCAGCCGTTTTGCCGAACCCAAAAATGCAGCCCAAGCGCAGCATTTATGAAAGAACCACGCGCGGCTTGCGCATTTACCTGGCAACGCCGCGGCTTCGCGGTTTGCTGGCGCTTAACCTTGCTATCGCCTCAGGCAGCGCAATGGTTATCGTCAATACCGTGGTGCTGGTTCAGTCTGACTATGGCATGACACAAACTGCCACTGCCATAGCCCTCGCCTGTTTCGGAACTGGCTCCATGTTGGTGGCATTGCTGCTGCCCAAGCTACTGGACCGGGTGCCCGAGCGGCCGGCCATGCTGGCGGGTGCCGGCATGATTGCGGTCGGCCTGCTGGCAGGCTTTGTGCTGACATTGCGCTATGCGTGGCTACTGCCGCTGTGGTTCGTGTTGGGCTTGGGTTATTCGCTGGCACAGACGCCATCGGGTCGCCTGCTGCGGAGGTCATCCAATGAGGGGGACCGCGCGGCTCTGTTTGCCGCACAGTTTGCGCTGTCCCACGCCTGCTGGCTCATCACCTATCCGCTGGCGGGCTGGTTGGGCGCCAAGTTTGGCCTGGCGACCAGCTTCATTTCGCTGGGCGTGCTGGCCAGTGTTGCAGTCGTTTTGTCGGCATGGTTGTGGCCAGCAAATGACCCGGTGGAGCTGGCGCACGACCACAAAGACCTTGCAACAGGCCACCCGCACTTGTCAGGAAATGACTTGCGCGAGCCGGGCGGCCAGCACGCGCATGCCTTTGTCATTGACGATGACCACCAGCATTGGCCGCGTTGAACACAGCTGACGATTCGTAGACGGTGTTTTCGCACGCGAAGGGTTAACTATGGCGCTTTCCTGTCTGCGCGGGCTGTGGTTTTTTTGGTAACGCATCCGCCCGCTGGTGCAATGCTTCAATGATGTGACAGGTCGTGTCCAGCCCATCACAGCGGCCACGCAGGGCTTTCAGGTCTTTTTCAAGCGCCTTCAATTCACTGAGCCGTTCACGTACGTGCGCCAGGTGCTCGTCCAGCGCGCCGCGTGCCGTGGCGCAATCAGCCTTGCTGTTCAAGTCCAGTCTGAGCAGCGTGCGCACTTCATCGAGCGACATGTCAAGTGCCCGGCAAGCGCGAATAAACCGCAAGCGGTGGATGTCGCTGTCGCTGTACATTCGGTAGCTGTTGTCGCTCCTCGCCTGGTCCTTGAGCAACTGATCTTTTTCATAAAACCAGATGTTGGCAGCTGACACACCGCTCTTTGTGGCCGCTTCGCCTATCCTGTAACCTGCGGTTGCGTAGGGGTATGAATCAGCCATGCTTGACCTTGAAGTGGGTTGAAGGTTTCCAATCATTCCATTGAATCAGAAAAAAGGAATATAACCATGTCAGCCGAATGCGGGCACTCGCCCAATCACAACACCAACAGTCCGTGCTACCGCAAAATCTTGTGGGCAGCACTCATCATCAACCTGGCCATGTTCGGCATTGAAATTGGCGCTGGCTTCAAGTCGGGCTCTACCTCTTTGCTGGCAGACGCAATTGACTTTTTTGGCGATGCGGCCAATTACGGTGTGTCCCTAGCAGTGTTGTCAGCGGGCGTGGTGTTGCGAGTCAGAGCAGCACTGCTTAAGGGCGTTTGCATGATGGCGTTCAGCCTGTTTGTGCTGGCCAGAGCCGCATGGATGTTCAACCAGGGCAGCACACCCGCGGCACTGACCATGGGCAGTATCGGCTTGCTGGCATTGATTGCCAATGTGACGGTAGCCGCCATGCTGTATGCGTATCGTGAGGGCGACGCCAATATGCGCAGCGTGTGGCTATGCTCACGCAACGACGCAATTGGCAACATCGCCGTCATGCTGGCAGCCGTCGGCGTGCTGGCCAGCAGCAGCGCCTGGCCTGACCTGGCGGTTGCAATTGGCATGGCCGTGCTGGCGCTTGTGGGTGGGTGGTCTGTGCTGAGACAGGCTTTGGGCGGGATGAAGTATGCAGAAACTGTTTAGCTCCTTACAACATTCGCACCAATGCCTTACGCAGTCTGACCAGCAGGCGGCATTAAAGTCTTCAGTCAACTATTCGGTTTTGAACAAAATCACTCCACGTAAAACATGTTAAAAAATACCACGACCTCCCCCAGCTTGCTCCTTCGCATTCCGACCATGGACTGCAGTGTGGAAGAAGGTGAAATCAGGCGCGCACTGGAACCCATCGCAGGAATTGCCTTGCTGGATTTCCAGTTGAGCGCACGCACACTGAAAATTAATGGCTCCCCGCAAGCCTTGCTTGACTCAGCCGATGCCATTGCCGCAGCAGGATTCAAATCGGAACAATTGGGCAAATCTGCGAGTGAAGCAGCGGATGCTTCTGCCGATGCTGACGGCTTGCATGATGACCACACCCACGATGCAGACAGCAGCTCTGACAAACAGATGATCCGTCTCGGCGCTGCGCTGCTACTGGCAATAGCGGCTGAAAGCCTGTCATTTTTTGCACCCGACACAACGCCCTGGAAAGCCGCCGGCATGGCCATTGCCGCAGTTGCCATTTTTCTGGCCGGATTCGACATTTACAAAAAAGGATTTTCTGCACTCATCAAGGGCAAGCTCAACATCAACGCGCTGATGACCGTTGCCATTACTGGCGCATTTGTCATCGGCCAGTGGCCTGAAGCCGCCATGGTCATGGCGCTTTATGCGATTGCCGAATTGATTGAAGCCAAGGCGGTTGACCGGGCGCGCAACGCCATCAAGGGGCTAATGGCGCTTGCGCCCGACACTGCTTTGGTGCGGCAGCCCGACGGAGCCTGGTCGAGCCAGCCAGTCACGGACGTTTTGTTAGGCCAATCGGTACGCGTCAAACCGGGTGAGCGCATGCCACTTGACGGCACAATCACAACTGGCAACAGCGCGGTCAATCAAGCACCTGTCACGGGCGAGAGCATTCCGGTCGACAAGGCCCCCGGGGACCAGGTGTTTGCAGGCACGATCAATGAAACAGCCGAGCTGGAATTTACAGTCACCGCGCTGGCCAGCAACAGCACAATTGCGCGAATCATTTGCGCCGTAGAGCAAGCGCAATCGACCCGTGCGCCCACACAGCGCTTTGTTGACAAGTTCGCCAGCATTTACACGCCCACAATTTTCATTCTGGCCATTTTGGTGGCCGTGTTGCCGCCACTGCTGCTGGACTGGACGTGGCTGCAAGCTGTTTACAAAGCACTGGTGTTACTGGTGATTGCCTGCCCCTGTGCTCTGATTTTGTCGACCCCGGTGACGGTGGTGAGCGGCCTGGCTGCTGGCGCGCGGCGCGGCATATTGATCAAGGGCGGTACCTACCTTGAAAGCGCGCGGCTGCTCAAGGCCGTTGCACTGGACAAGACCGGCACCATTACCGAGGGCAAGCCGCAACTGGTACATTGGCAAGCCTTGAACGGCGCAGACGAGACCAGCGTCAAGCGCTTTGCAGCCAGCCTAGCCAAGCGATCAGACCACCCGGTATCCAAAGCCATTGCCGCCGGGCTGGATGTGACAACCGATGATGAAAAGGCTGACAAGGTACAGGACTTCACCGCACTGGTCGGACGCGGCACGCAAGGCACCATTGCCGGGCAAACCATGGTGTTGGGCAACCACCGGCTTATTGAAGAGCGCAAGCAGTGTAGCCAAGAGCTGGAAGCAACGCTGAAAGAGCAAGAACAACTGGGCCGCACCGTAACGCTGCTGGCTAACGAGCGTGGCGTGCTGGCGCTGTTTGCCGTGGCAGACACCATTCGCACGACATCATTGGCAGCGATCACCAAACTAAAAAACATGGGCGTGACGCCCGTCATGTTGACGGGTGACAACGCGGCCACGGCACAGGCCGTCGCCAAAGAGGCAGGCATTGACGACGCGCGGGGCAATTTGTTGCCAGAAGAAAAGCTGGCAGTCATCAAAGACATGCAGGTCAAATACGGCGCTACCGGCATGACGGGCGACGGCATCAACGACGCACCCGCGCTGGCACAGGCCGATGTTGGTTTTGCCATGGGCGGTGCAGGCACCGACACCGCCATTGAGGCCGCTGACGTTGTCATCATGAACGACGATTTGGGCCGCATTGCTGAAGTCATTGACTTGTCAGAGCGCACGTATTCAGTGCTGTGGCAAAACATCACGCTGGCGCTGGGAATCAAGGCGGTGTTTTTTGTCTGGGCGGTATTTGGCGATGCCACGATGTGGATGGCGGTGTTTGCAGACATGGGTGCCAGCTTGCTGGTGGTTGCCAACGGGCTGCGGCTGCTGAGGTTTCGCGGTCAATCCGTTCGCTGATCAACACATCTGACCTTTCAGCTAATTTCAAATTTTTTTACCACTGATTTACAGTCACAAATAAAAATGCAGTACTTATTAAATCCTGCGCTATTAACAATAGATCAGCGCCAGCGTATGACGCAACAGTTTATGCACAGTTTTGCGACCAGCGTGGCACTGGACATTGAGGCACGCTGGGCTTTTCTAATAGCTGCGCACATTGTGGGTCAGCATGACTTTTCCCTGCACTGGCGAAATCATCTAGCCATGCTGCGCTTTGCGTTTACCTCGAAGGACTACCGTGAGGCAATCGGTCAGCTTTTTCGTTTGATATTGGTACCTTTCGGGCACCTGCTGGGCACATTACCGACTGGAAACATCGGACGAGCGACCGTTAGTGCCTTTGCACCGATGGCGCTTGATACGCGAATTGAACGACTGATTGCCCAAGCAGCGATCAACCCACCACACCTTCATAAATAATTTTCCATTGCCCACTTTGCCGCTGCCAATACTGGCGAAGGGTTTTGCCTCGTTTCACGTCAGCCTGTACCACACCGAAGGTCGCGACCATAAATTCACTTTCATCAGTCCAGCGCATAAAGGACACGTCATTAAGTTGAATATTTCGCAGCTTTTGCTGCGCGTCAGCCCGCATTCGTGCAGCATGTGAGGCACGGGTTTTTTCGTCCGCAGTAAAGTCAGCCGCGTAAAACCGCCGGACATGCATAGGTTCCATCTCCGATTTGGACTTCGCCCAAGCTTGCAAAATGTCAGCAAACGCTTTCTTGTCAACGTCCACACTTTGCGGCATGACCCAGCTCAGGTTTTTCGCAATCAAAAAAGGCGTGGTGCGTATTTCAACCGTTCTGATAATGCGCTCAAGGTCAGGGTTGGAGACGGCCACGCAACCTTCAGTTGCCAGCGGTGCGCGCGTGAACTGCGCGGACGGTGTGCCGTGCAACCAGATACCTCCACCTGTTTTGCCGCGCCTTACATCGAGAGCATTCGGATAGTTCACTGGCAGCGCGCCCGCACCATACAAGTCTTCAAGCGTTTTGGGATCAAGGTTGCTGGTAATAAAGTACAAGCCCAATGGTGTACGCAAGTCACCTTCAATCAATTTGCCCGTACCCGCTTTGCCGACAGATATGTAGTAATCGGCCAGCAATTTAAGTCCATTGCGTGAGTTTTCAAACAGGTAAAGTCTCGCTCTCGAGACATCAACGGCAATGGCGTGTTTGTTTTGTGTGGACAAAGACAAGAACTGTGACGGAATGGCGTCTGGGTGCGGACGCTCCTTGACAGCAGTGGTGCGTAATCGGGATTCAGCGAGCAAAGCCTGCAAGTTAGCGCTACCTGCCGTAGCCAGATCTGTGGGTACATCCCCCAGTGTTTTGATAGGCCTGACCCGATTCATGAGCAAGTCACCGTATACCAGCTGGGCCAGCTGAAAGTTGGGGTAGTCGCTTGCAAGCGCCTGTGCATTGATCAGCGCTTGCCTGGTGTTGCCAGCACTTACCAATTGATAAACCGCTATTAACCGGGCTTCAGCCACGCCATCTTGATTTTTGACGATGCTTTTTGCGACTGGTTTGGTATTTTTCTGAGCTTTATTTGTTTTTTGAGCTTTTTCAGATTTTCTTATTTTTTCGTATTTTTCGGATTGAGTGGTTTTGGATGATGATGCGGGCATGGCAAAAAGCAGAGCGCAAATTGTCACCAGCCCTGACTGAAGCCAGTATTTGAGCCGTATCGTGCGGGGTGAAGGCATCGCGCGTCAGTTGCTATTTGCTAGGCTAGCGCATTTGGTTTTGAATTTACTGCGGGTAGGCCTGTTTAACCTCTTCAAGTACCAAGGCTTTGAGCTGAGGGAAACCAAAATCAGTCAACGGTCTGCCATTGACAAAAAATCCCGGCGTCTGTGTAACGTTCAGTGTTCTGGCATCGGCCATGTCTTGATCCAATACTGCCTGCGCTTCAGGTCTTGCCGCATCTTCTTTGGCCTTGCGGATATTCAGCCCAATGCCATCCACCATGCCCCAAATCAATTCAGGTCGCGGTCTCCCATGATCTGCCCATTGCGGCTGTCCACGCAGGACAGCTTCCGTCACGGGGAAAAACATGCTTTGCAAACGCGCTGCTTCAAGGATTTTGACGGCTTCGTCCGAGCCCTTGTGAAAAGCCGCGTAACGCACGACCAGTTGCACCTTGCCCTGTTGCTCATCCACCAATTTTTTGACCATCGGATAAAAGGCTCGGCAAGTTTCACAAGCCGGGTCAAAAAACTCAACGATACGAACTCTTGCCGTCGGGGCACCGTAAATGGGCGAGTGTGGGCGATTGAATACCGAGTTGCTTTCTTGAGCCAGCTTGGTACGGGCCTCCTGCTGCTTGTTTTTATAACCCCAGATACCCGCTGAAAAACCGGTAACTACCAAGACGCCACAAATCACAAGCAATAATTTTCGGTTCATTTTGGCAAGCCTTTTTTAACCACTATCAATAACAGAATAATCAGCGTAAAAGCGGCAACAGACAAAAGTGGAATGGTGATGAACCCAGCCAACTCCAGCTTTTGTTCTGCGCAAGACACCCCTTTACCGCAGGGCTGCATACCTTTGGGAATAAAACCGCCATACAAAAGGCAGTGATAAAACGCAACGCTCCAGCCAGCGATGGCCAGTGGCAAAGCATACTTTACGCACTGGCCGTCCTGGGTGTACAGACCTTGTGCCAAAACAATTGCCAGCGGAAACATCGCCATGCGCTGATACCAGCACAGCACGCATGGCTCCAAGTTCATGATTTCGCTGAACACCAAACTGCCCAGAGCTGAAACCAGCGCGACCAGCCAGCATGACAAGAGCAGCCACCAATTGCGCTGCGAAAAAACAGGTGTGCTTTGCATGTTAGTCAGAATCTTTTGTACCGGTGCTTGGGGGTATGGACTTCATCGATGCAATGACCGTTAAAACTGCGCCACAGACAATGCCGATATCAGCAATATTGAAGGCGGGCCAATGCCAATCACGCCAGTAAAAGTCCAGAAAGTCCACCACATAACCGCGCATTGCGCGATCAAGTCCGTTGCCCAATGCACCACCCAAAATCAGGCTGAAGGCCAACTGCTCAACAAAACGCATGGGTTTGCTCAGCATAAAAATTAACCAGATCGACACCCCGCCAGCAATGGCGATGAAAAAAGGCCGTTGCCAGCCCCCTGCGTCAGCTAGAAAACTGAAGGCTGCACCAAAATTCCAAACATGCACCAGATTAAAAAAGGGCGAGACGGGTTGACTCCAGCCAATGGGGGTCAGCTCATGAACCACATACTTCGTCAGCACATCAGCCATAAACACCAGGGCGGCGATAACGTAACCAAGTGGCAGTGATGTCTTTGCGTAGAGCTCAGAGCCTGAAAAGATTTTTTTAGCGTTTTTTGCAGTCATTATCAAATTCAATATCGACTAAAAGCAATCAGGCTTTGAACTCGCCCTGAGGCAGACTGTAGACCTGATGGCAGGACTTAGATCGTGGGTTGACAAACCCGCATTTAAAGGTTTGCAAATTGTCTACGATGAGAGTAGCCAAAAATGTAGCTAGATTGATATCAAACCAGAGACCCAAAACACAAATAAAGTTCAGTTTTAAAGCCTGATGGATGATGCGTAATCACGTTTTATCCCGTATAAATATTGCGGTTATTTTGGTGTCGCGCAAAACTGGTAAAGTCGCGGCTGTGAAAAATTTAGTATGTTATTTTTTGATTGTGTGGCTGACGCTTGTAGCGGGCGGTGTAATTGCACAAGCTACCAAAGATTCCCCAAATCAAGCATCTCATACCCACGACCACACATTGCAGGCGACAAAAAAGCAGGCAATAGCGTTTGAATTTACTGCCACTCTGGAAGTAAATCACGCTGATGTTTGCAGCCAAAGCCATTGTGGTCATGGTCACGCTACTGGTTTGCTGGCACCTCACGGTGTTTGTGTCATAACTGAGGCATTGAGTGCCATACCAAAAACCCGCACAAGCTGGGTCAGTAACCCAAGAACTACCGATATTGAGCGCCCCAAATGGCTTTCCACCACGTACGCCGTGGTGAACCTTTTGAGCTAGCGCAGCAACAAATGATTGCGCGCGCCAAGCGCAGAGGTTCACCGAAGTTTGATTGACTTCGGAGAACATGTTGTTTACTTTTCCCCTTTCCCGTGATTTTTCATTTTTGTACAGGCGGTTGGTCCTACCGGTCGGGCTCGCCGCGTTGGCTGCTGGTGCTGCGGCACAAACTGCGAGCCCACAAACCACCCTTAAACAGGCGCTGGACGCCGCCTGGCAAATCAGCAGCCAGTCGCGGTCATTGGACAATCGCCGCAGCGAGCTGGCAGCCAAAGAAAAAGCAGCTTCCAGCTGGATTTCTGGCGAACCCGTTGCGGGCATTGCACACCGTACCGACAGGCTTAATAAAAACGAAGGTTTTCGTGAGTACGAGGCTGAAATAGAGTTGCCCTTATGGAACCCAGGCGTTCGTAAGGCCACGCAGGCGGATGTTTCTGCCCAACGGCAGGGCTTTGATGGTCAGTTTGCGCTGGCCAAGCTCAAATTGGCTGGTGAGCTGCGGGGCCTGAGTGCCAGTGTTGCGACGGCGCAGGTCGAGCTGGACCTGAACAAACGCAAGCTGTTGGATGCGACTACTTTGAACCTGGACTTGAGCCGCCGCGTAAAAGCAGGTGAAAACGCACGCGTCGATGGCTTGCAAGCACAGGTACTCGTACAGCAAGCGCAAGCCGCCATAGCCCAGGCCACCAGCCAGCTGACACGCTTGCAGAACCAGTGGCGCAACCTGACTGGGTTAGCAGCAGTTTCGCCACCAGACGAAGCCTTGGGTAGCCTGGCTGGCAACGAGTCAGATACAGCACCCGTGTCGTCAGACCACCCTGCCCTGCGATACACGCAAGCCCTGGTCAGCAGTGCACAGGCCAAGCTGGCATTGGCCGACGCTGACAAACGCGACCCGATGGCCATCGGGGTGGGTGTAGCACGCGAGAAAGCCAACTTTGCCGGCGCTAACGAAACGAAGCTGCGCATTGCCTTGCGGATACCGCTGGGCGGTGACAACCGCAACGAGCCAAGGCGCGCCGCCGCCAGGGCTGAGCTGGATACGGCACAGGCAGAGGCAGACGCTGCGCTCAGGCAACTGCCCGCTGAAGTCTCAGCAGCCAGCGCTGAGCTGCGTGCTGCACGCACTTCACAAACCGCTGCGCGCGAACGTGTGCGTTTGAGTACCGAAGTGCAAGCACTCATCACCAAATCGTGGCGGTTGGGCGAGAGCGATTTACCTAGCCGCCTGCGTGCTGACAACGAACAGTTTGAAGCCAGCCTAACACTCGCTCGCGCCACCGTTGATGTGCAGCGCGCCATTGCCAACCTGAACCAAGCCCACGGATTACTGCCATGAACGCCATGAACATAAAAATTGCCAATTTACCTTCAATTCACCTATCAAATAAGCCTCTAGACCAATCAATACGGGCGCAAGCAGCTACTATTTTTATAGCAATATTTTTTATTCTGGCGGTGACGTTCAATTTTGCCTGGGCAGGCCCCGGCCATGACCATGGCGATGCACCCGCGGTTGCAACGGGCAGCGCGTCGCCGCGTGTCACTGCGCATTCAGATCTGTTTGAAATAGTCGGTATGGTCGAAGGCAATGAGCTGAAGATTTACCTTGACCGCTACGCCAGCAACGAGCCCGTCACCGATGCAAAAATTGAAGTCGAAGCTGGCAGCGTGAAAGGCGTCGCAGCAGCGCAGGCCGACGGCAGCTACAGTTTTAAAAGCGACGTGTTCGCCAAGCCGGGCGACCTGGCCATGAGCTTTACGGTGGTGGCAGGCAAAGACGCTGACCTGCTGGCAGGTGACTTGAAAATTGGCAGCCCAGTTGATGACCATGCCGATGACGAGGCAGGCAAGCCCTGGCTGCGCTGGGCAGCCTATGCAGGCGGCGCGCTGCTGCTATTCGTCATTGCAGCTGTAGTGTTACGCCGCCGCAAGCGCGCCACCACCTTCGCGTCTCACGCTACTTTTTTAGTAGCTGTTTGCGCCCTATTTATTGGCTCTACTACCTCATTTGATGCCAAAGCTGGCCCTGGCCATGACCACGGAGAAGGATCAGCCCCAACGGCCAGCGGTAACGCACCCAAGCGGCAGGCTGATGGTGGCGTATTTTTGCCCAAGCTCTCACAGCGTCAGCTCGGAATACGCACCCTGTCGGTAGTAGAAGCGTCATTGCCAAAGGCGATTGAGCTGACAGGCCGTGTGGTGGCGGACGCCAACGCAGGCGGCAAGGTGCAACCTACCCAGGCCGGGCGAATTGAGGCAGGCCCACGTGGCCTGCCCACGCTGGGTCAAGCTGTGCGCAAAGGTGAAGTGCTGGCCGTGGTACGCGCGTCCAGCAGCGCGATTGAACGCGCCAACCAGCAGTCACAAAGTACTGAACTCAAAAGCACCTTGGAGCTGGCAAAAATGCGTTTGGCCAGACTGGAGCAGCTTGAAGGCACTGTGCCCGCCAAAGACATCGAAGCCGCCAAGCTGGACGTTAGCAGCTTGCAACAGCGCTCGGCAGCCATCGGCGCCAGCGTGCTTGCCCTTGAAGCGCTGGTCGCCCCGGTATCGGGCGTGATCGCCGCCGCGAATGTGGTGGCCGGGCAGGTCGTGGACGCGCGCGAGGTCCTGTTTGAAATTGTTGACCCCGCCCGCCTGAGCGTGGAAGCCAGCGCCTTTGACGCCGCCTTGCTGTCCAACATTGCATCAGCCAGCGCCAGCCCGGCAGTGGGCGTCAGCGTGCCTTTGACGTTTACCGGCGCGGGTAGAACGCTGCGCGAAGGTGCGATTCCGCTGTTATTCAAAACCAGCGCCCCTACAACTGGCGGCCAACCTGCAACTGCATTGGCGGTTGGCCAGCCCGTCAAGGTGCTGGTGCAAACCAAAGAACAAGTCAAAGGCTTTGCCGTGCCTGCTGGCGCAATCGTGAAAAGCACCAGCAACCAGGACATGGTGTGGATACATACCAGCGCCGAGGTGTTTCAGCCACGCGCCACCCGCATCGTGGCGCTTGATGGTGCAACCGTGTCGGTGGTCGATGGCCTCAAAGCCGGTGACCGCGTGGTGACGCAAGGTGCACCTTTGATCAATCAGGTTCGCTGAAGCGGCGGGTTAAAACAACATGTTTGAAAAATTAATCCATTCCTCACTGGGTAACCGACTGATGGTTATTGTGCTGTCAGTGGTGCTGCTTTTGGTAGGCGCGCTGACATTGGTCAAGATGCCGGTCGATGTGTTCCCCGACCTGAACAAACCCACGGTGACGCTGCAAGCCGAAGCAGGCGGCATGGCACCTGAAGAAGTTGAGCAACTTATTACCGCACCGCTTGAAATAGCCATGGGCGGCATACCCGGTGTGGAAAGCATCCGCAGCGTGTCCAGCGTGGGCTTGTCTTTTGTTTATGTCACCTTTGACTGGAAGACCGACATTTACCGCGCCCGCCAGATGGTGGGGGAGCGGCTGCAACTGGTGCGTGAGCAATTGCCACAAGGTGTTGAACACGTCGGCATGGGGCCGATCAGTTCCATCATGGGTGAGATTATGCTGGTGGCCCTGCCGATTGACACCACCAAAATCACACCCATGGCAGTGCGCGAATACGCTGACTTTGTGATGCGCCCTCGCCTGCTGACGATGCCAGGTGTGGCGCAGGTGGTGCCGATTGGCGGCGAAGTGCGCCAGTACCAGGTGCAGCCTGATACCGCACAGATGGCTGCACTCAAGGTAGACCTGGAGGCAGTCGAAAAGGCGCTCAAGGGCTTTTCTGGCAACTCAAGCGGTGGTTTTTTGGAGCTTAATTCGCGTGAATACCTGATTCGTAACATTGGTCGAACCACAAAGCTCGAAGACCTGCAACGACTACCCGTGGCGTTTCAAAACGGCAAATCCATTCAACTCAGTCAAGTTGCCAACGTTACCTTTGCGCCCGCCATCAAGCGCGGTGACGCGGGACTCAATGGCCAGCCCGCCGTGATTTTGGGCATACAAAAGCAACCTGATGCAGACACTGTCAAGCTCACAGAAAAGATTGAGCTTGCATTGACTGAGATGAGAAAAGGCATGCCGCCAGGCATGGGCCAGCCGCAGATCACCATGCGCCAGGCAACATTCATTGAATCGTCTGTCAACACGCTTAGCGGCAAGCTGCTGACAGCATCTGCCGTGGTAGCAGTTGTCCTGTATTTCTTTTTGCTCAATGTGCGTACCACGCTGATTTCGCTTACGGCGATACCGCTCAGCGTGATGATTACCGTACTGGTATTCAAATACTTTGGTTTGTCTATTAACACCATGACGCTGGGAGGCCTGACGATTGCCATTGGCGGGCTGGTTGATGACGCGGTAGTGGGGGTTGAAAACGTGCTGCGCCGCCTGAAGATGGACCGCGCGGCCCACCCAGAGCGCCGACTGGGCCCGCTGGAGCTGATTGCAAAAGCCACGATTGAAGTGCGCTCCGGCATTGTGATTGCCACCATCATCATCGTGCTGGTGTTGATGCCGCTGTTTTTTTTGCCGGGCATTGAAGGCCGCTTGATGCAGCCATTGGCTTTTGCTTACATCGTGTCGCTGCTGGCGTCGATGTTCGTGTCTGTCACGCTGACGCCAGTGATGTCGTACTACCTGCTGCCCAACATCAAGGGGCTGGAGCATGGCGACACCAAGGTACAGGCGTGGGTCAAGTCGCGCTACGCCAAAGGGCTTGAAAAGGTACTTTCAGCGCCCAAAGGCTGGGTGGCTGCTGGTCTGCTGGCTGCGGTGGCGGCTATGGCGGCAGTGCCGTTTTTCCCCACAACCTTTTTGCCGCCTTTTAACGAAGGCGTGGCACTGGTCGGCTTGCGACTGAACCCGGGCACAACACTCAGCGAATCAGTACGAATCGGTGCCATCGCTGAAAAAGCGATTGGCGGCGTGCCCGAGGCTGAACATGTCGGCAGACGCTCGGGCCGCGCCGAGCTGGACGAGCATGCCGAGGGCGTACACGTGTCTGAACTAGACGTCAAGCTCAAGCGCAGCGACCGCAGTGTGGAGCAAATTTATGCGGATATCCGTAGCCGCATCGTGTCACTGCCTGCAGCCATCGGCATTGGTCAGCCGATCAGTCACCGTATTGACCACATGTTGTCGGGGGTGCGCTCACAAATCGCCATCAAGATTTACGGCGACGACCTCGACACGCTGCGGGCACAAGCTGAAGCATTGCGGCTAAAGCTGGCAACTATCGGCGGCGTGGTTGACCTGGAAGTTGAAAAGCAGGTGCTAACGCCGCAGATCAAAGTGCAAGTGGACTACGACCGTGCGCTGGGCTTAGGCATACCGCCCGCCAAACTGTTGCAAGAGCTGCAAGTGCTGATTGACGGCGAAAAAGTCACGCAGATTGTCGAGGGCAGCCGCCGCTTTAATTTGGTGCTGCGCTTGCCTGAAACATCGCGCGGCATTGAAGGCCTGCGCAATCTGATGATTGACACCCCCGGCGGGCGCGTGCCACTGTCGCAACTGGCCACGGTTGAGGAATCAGACGGCCCCAACCAGGTCAGCCGCGACGATGGGCGCAGGCGCATTGTGCTGTCGGCCAACGCCCAGGGCCGCGCATTGAGTGAGGTGGTCGGCGATATGCGTGCAGCGATTGCGGACACCAAACTGCCTGAGGGCTACTTCATCACCATTGGCGGGCAATTTCAGGCGCAAGAAGACGCATCACGCTTGATTGGTCTGCTGTCATTGGCGTCGATTGCAATGATCTTTTTGATCCTGTACTCACGCTATCGCTCAGGCATTTTGGCGGGCATCATCATGGCCAATATTCCGCTGGCATTGGTAGGCGCAGTGATTGGGCTGTGGATATCCGGGCAGCCCTTGTCAGTCGCTGCATTGGTCGGTTTCATCACGCTGGCAGGCATTGCCATTCGCAATGGCATTTTGAAGGTGTCGCATTACATTAATTTGTGTGCATTTGAAGGCGAAGACTTCAACACCAAAATGCTACTGCGCGGCTCGCAAGAGCGCTTGACGCCCGTGCTGATGACGGCGCTGGTTGCTGCGCTGGCGCTCGCGCCATTGTTGTTTGAAGCTGAAATGCCCGGCACTGAAATTTTGCACCCAGTCGCGGTGGTGATTTTCTCGGGTCTCATTACGTCGACTCTGCTGGACTCGTTTTTAACCCCCGCCATGGTGGCACTGTTTGGCCGCAAGCCAATTGAAGCCCTGGTGGCAGATTCAGGGTCAGAGAGTTTTTAGTTCCCTGCTCCTTGCCCTCCCCAAGAAAGGTTGGGATGGGGGCGAGCCTACTTGTTTTTCTGTTGGTTTTTTTTTAAATTTTGAAAGGTATTTTTTATCATGCGCCAAATTTTTAACCCCCTCAGCATCCTGCTCGCCTCGTTGATCGTTGTCACCAGCATTTCTGCAATCGCTGCGGGTAAAGACGACCATTCACCAAAGTTTGGTGGCGTGGTGGTCGACACCAAAATCGGTGATCTTGAAATTGTTGCCAAACCAGAAAGCATTCAAATCCATATTAGCGACCATGGCAAGGCCGTAAAACTGGACGGTGCGAAAGCCAAGGTGACACTTCTTAACGGAGCAGAAAAGACTGAAGCTGACCTGGTGCTGGTCGGCGACAAACTGGAGGCCAAAGGCGCTTTCAAGGTTACCAAGGGCACCAAGGGAATTGCAGTTGTCACACTTGCTGGTAAGCCGGCGACGACCGCACGTTTCGAGGTGAAATGATACGCTTGCGTCTAGGTGTTGCCCTGTTGTTGGTAGGTCTTGCCGCAACGGGGTGCGCATCCTCGGTTTATGAAGGCAAATACGCATGGGACGACGGATGGCGCAAGGCAAATGTCGTCCGTTTAAGCCAGGCATCCGAGCTCGGCAGTCGGCACTTCGCGGACTGCCGCTTCAAGCTTGATCGAAGCCAATTTTCTGCCACGGATCGATTCGTTGTGGTTTCGTTCACCGATATGAACAGGCAACGACTTGGCGTGCTGCCAGTTGCTGCCTCAGGTCCCGAGCCCATTCCTGGGGAAACGGTTTACGCCAACGTACGGCGCTGCGACAAGGCACAGCTTGTGCCGCGAGCAGATACCAAAAAGGCTGGCTAGGGCTTAAGCAGGTAATAGTGGCCGTGACTTTACAAAGCCGGCAGCTTCGTGGCACTGGACGTGGTGGCCAGTTCCGCAGTCGTTGTGTTGGCACGCTCGTGGCCAGCTATTGACCGAGTGGAGTTGGAAGCAGGGATCAATACAAAAAGCTAAACATGGCGCTTGCGCGTCGCAATAGGCTTCGTTTTTGATATCGCGTCAGCCCGTTCGTGCAATGCTTCAATGATGTGACAGGTCGTGTCCAGCCCATCACAGCGGCCACGCAGGGCTTTGAGGTCTTTTTCAAGCGCCTTCAATTCACTGAGCCGTTCACGTACGTGCGCCAGGTGTTCATCCAGCGCACCGCGTGCGGTGGCGCAGTCTGTCTTGCTGTTCAAGTCCAGTCTGAGCAGCGTACGCACCTCGCTCAGTGACATGTCAAGCGCCCGGCAAGCGCGAATAAATCGCAAGCAATGGATGTCGCTGTCGCTGTACATGCGGTAGCTGTTGTCGCTCCTGCCTTGCGGGCTAAGTAACTGGTCTTTTTCATAAAAGCGGATGTTCGCAGCCGACACACCGCTCTTTGTGGCAGCTTCGCCTATCCTGTAACCTGCGGTTGCGTAGGGGTATGAATCAGCCATGCTTGACCTTGAAGTGGGTTGAAGGTTTCCAATCATGCCATTGAATCAAAAAACCGGAGCAAAACCATGTCAGCTCACTGCTGTCCTTCTGACAACCACCAAGGGCCCAACAGCCCACGCTACCGCAAAATCTTGTGGGCAGCGCTCATCATCAACCTGGCCATGTTCGCGATTGAAATTGGTGCGGGCTTCAAGTCTGGCTCAACGTCTTTGCTGGCTGATGCGATTGACTTTTTTGGTGATGCAGCCAACTACGGTGTGTCGCTGGCAGTGCTGTCGGCGGGTGCTGTTATGCGGGCACGCGCTGCACTGCTCAAAGGCTTTTGCATGATGGCGTTCGGCCTGTTTGTGCTCAGCCGCGCAGCGTGGATGTACAACCAGGGCGGTACGCCCGAAGCTTTGACTATGGGCAGCATTGGGCTGCTGGCACTTGTGGCCAACGTGGCGGTAGCCGCCATGCTGTATGCGTATCGCGAGGGCGATGCCAACATGCGCAGCGTGTGGTTGTGCTCACGCAACGACGCAATTGGCAACATCGCCGTCATGCTTGCTGCACTGGGTGTGCTGGCCACAAGCAGCGCATGGCCTGACTTGGCTGTAGCCAGCGGCATGGCAGTTTTAGCGCTTGTAGGGGGCTGGTCAGTCATTCAACAAGCCCGCAAAGAAATTAAACACGCATCATTCATCAAGAAAGAAACATCACCATGACAATCCAAACCTTTGCGCTGACAGGCTTGCACTGCGGCGCTTGCATCAACAAAGTCACCCAGGCACTTGCACCGCTGGCCGCCGGGGTGGAGGTCAGCCTGCAACCCATGCAGGTGGTGCTGACAGGTGCAACTGCAGGCTTTGGTGTCCTGAAAACGGCCGTAGAGAGTGCTGGAAAGTACGTTTTAGTGCCAAATCAAGCATCAAATACGGCTCCAGCCCAATCAATACGGGCGCAAGCAGCTCCTGAATTAATAGCGCTTGAAGCGCCTTCTACAAGCTGGCTGGCCACCTACAGCCCGCTGCTCTTGATAATCGCCTACATCCTGGGTGGTAGCGTGCTGGTGCAAATTGGCATCGGTGGCTTTGCAAGTGTGAACACCATGGACACCATGCGCTATTTCATGGCGGGTTTCTTTGTGGTGTTCTCGTTTTTCAAGTTGCTGGACATCAACGCCTTTGCCGATGCGTATGCGGGTTATGACCTGCTGGCCAAGCGCTGGCGTGGCTGGGGTTTGATTTACCCGTTCGTCGAACTGGCGCTAGGCGCGGCTTACCTTGCCCATTTCAACCCGCTGCTCACCCACTGGGCCACCCTCATCGTCATGGGCTTATCAAGCATTGGCGTGATCAAAGCCGTGGTCAGCAAGACGCAGATTCAATGTGCCTGCCTGGGCACAGTGTTCAAGCTGCCGATGAGCACAGTGACGATTGTTGAGGATGTGGGAATGGTGCTGATGGCGGTGATGATGTTGGTTTTTACAGTTTGAAGGTTGAACTTTTTCAAAAGCCCACTATCATTAACTTATGCGCTGTCTGGTTGTTGTCCTGATGATTCTCTTGCTGCCTTTGCGCGGCTGGGCGGGCGATGCCATGGCGACGCAGATGGCCACGCACGTGACGAGCCCGGCAGTCGGCATTGAAGCTGGAGCTGCTCGTACGCACGACATGGGCGCTTCCAGTGACTGCGCTGGTCACCAGGCCAGCAAACAGGCAGATTCATCTGACGCAAAAAGCGCAAATGGGGAAACTTGTCAGGCCTGCCAGGCATGTCATACGGTTGCACTGTCCAGCAGCACCGCTATTGACAGCGTGTTGTTTCAAGCACCCTCTCCGCCGCTGGTCACAGCCGCGCAATTTACCAGCGCCGACACAGCGCTGGGTCAAAAACCACCCATCGTCTAGAACCTCAGGCCCAAGCTGGGCCTGTACTTGGCTTGTCTGACAGATGCCTAATGGGTATCTACCGCTCAGACCACCGCAACTTACCTAGTTGCTCGGCTCATGGTTCAGGAGATTTTTAATGATTCGCAAGATACACAACGCACGCACTTTATTGATTGCGTTTTCGTCAGTAGCGCTGTTGGCCGGCCATATAAACGCCCAGACGGCACCACCCGCTGTGCCGCCAGCGGCAACACCAGTGCCCTTCAAGTCAGCATTTGAAGGCTATCAAGCCTACAGCGACGACAAAATGACCAACTGGAAAGCAGCCAACGACGAGGTTGCCCGTATTGGCGGCTGGCGGGCATATGCCAAGCAAGCACAACAGCCTGACAACACCCCCGCCACGAAGGCGGGCGAAGTAAAACCAAAGGCAAAACCATGATGTATACGCACACCAATACCTTAACAAAGTATTTCAAGCTGACCGCGATAGCCGTTGCTGCGCTGGTGCTGGCAGGCTGCGCGTCAGTTGATTTTGACGAGGCTGTCGGCAATGCCAATCAATCGACTGGCAGCTTCACCAGCGGCAAGCTGGCACTTAACCAAACGGCCGAGCAGCGTGACGCCAAAGCCAAACTTGCATCCGACCTGCTGTCAAAACCTCTGACATCTGATGATGCGGTGCAGCTGGCCTTGGCCAACAGCCCTGCGGTGCAAACCCTGCTGGCGCAGAGCTGGGCTGATATGTCAGCGGCCAATCAGGCCGGGCGCATTTCCAACCCTATCTTCAAGTTTGAGCGGGTCACGTTTAAAGACGAGCTAGAGTTAGGGCGCATTTTGTCATTCGGCCTGCTCGATTTACTCACGCTGCCACGCAGGCAAGCCATTGCACAAAGCCAGATAGCACAGGCCAAAGTTCAGTTGTCTGCCAGCGTGGTCGAGCAAGTCACCCAGGTCCGCCAAGCCTGGGTGCGGGCCGTAGCCACCAGCCAGGTGCTGCAATATGCCCAGCAAATCAATACCACTGCCGAGGCCAGCGCCGAGCTGGCCAAGCGCATGCAGCAGGTCGGTAACTTCAACAAACTGCAACGCGCACGCCAACAGGTTTTTTATGCTGACAGCATTGCCCAGCTTGCATCCGCACAACACGCAGCATTGGCCGCGCGAGAAGAATTGGTAAGGCAGTTAGGCTTGACGGATGCACAGGCTGGTCAAATGCAGTTACCTGACAGATTACCTGACCTGCCTAAAGACGCACGGGCTGCAGCACTGGTCAGCAGCACGGCTACTCTCCAGCGGCTGGATGTGCAGTTGGCGCGCGGCCAACTTGATGCTGCGGGTAAAAGCCAGGGCTTGAACCTGCTGACCAGCCTGCTCGATGTTGAACTGGACATCATCCGCAGCACCACCTTTGACAATGGAGGCGGTGTGGGCAGAGCCTTTGCCAAACGCGGTTATGAGCTGGGCATACGACTGCCGATTTTTGACTGGGGCAATGCCAAACGCGACAACATGAACGCGCAGTCGATTGCCGCAGCAAATCGCTACGAAAGCACGGTACGTAGCGCCACATCGCAGCTGCGTGAAAGCTATTCAGCCTACCGCACGGCGTACGACGTAGCTCGCCACTACCGGGATGAAGTCGTACCTCTGCGCAAAACAATGGCGGAAGAAAACGTGCTGCGCTACAACGGCATGCTGATCGGCGTGTTTGAGCTGCTGGCCGACACACGCGACCAGATCAGCAGCGTGGTCACCGCCATCAATGCCTACCAGCAATTTTGGCTGGCCGATGCCGCGCTGAGCGCATCGATGACAGGCAAACCCACCAGCGTGATGATGGCAGCACCTGCCGCAGGCAGTGGCGAAAAGCCTGGCCATTAAACCTATTCAATAAAGATTCACCATGAACAACAGACGAAATTTTTTGGCGGGTGCAGGTGTGATTACAGCAGCCGTCAGCGCCGCTGCAGTCAGCCGTGTCGCCATGGCCGCTCTGCCCGAGCCTGTGATGCAAACCAAACCCGACACCATGGCGCCGCTGGTGCCCAACACGGGCCGCCCCTACAACCCGGTGGTCACACTGAACGGCTGGACGCTGCCCTGGCGCATGAACAACGGCGTCAAAGAATTCCACTTGGTAGCTGAGCCAGTCGTGCGCGAATTTGCACCCGGCTTTAAAGGCCACTTGTGGGGTTACAACGGCCAGTCACCCGGCCCGACGATTGAAGTGGTTGAAGGGGACCGGGTGCGCATTTTTATCACCAACAAATTGCCTGAGCACACCAGCATTCACTGGCACGGCCAGCGCCTGCCCAACGGCATGGATGGCGTGTCCGGGTTGAACCAACCCGCGATTCCGGTTGGAAAAACCTTTGTCTATGAATTTGTGGCACGCAGGCCCGGCACCTTCATGTACCACCCGCATGCGGACGAAATGACGCAAATGGCCATGGGCATGATGGGTTTCTGGATCACCCACCCCAAAGCTAAACACCCGCTGATTGACGAGGTTGACCGTGACTTTGTGTTTTTGCTCAATGCCTATGACATAGACCCAGGCGCCTACACACCCAAAATCATGACCATGCTGGACTTCAACATTTGGAGCTGGAACAGCCGCGTCTTCCCCGGCATTGACCCGTTGATCGTTCGCAAAAATGACAAGGTGCGCATTCGCATCGGTAACCTGACCATGACGAATCACCCGATTCACCTGCACGGCCACGAGTTTTTGGTAACAGGCACAGACGGTGGGCCAACACCAAAATCGACGCGCCAGTATGAGGTGACGCAAGACATTGCTGTTGGCCAAATGCGCCAACTTGAATTTTTGGCCGACGAAGAGGGCGACTGGGCTTTTCACTGCCACAAGAGCCACCACACCATGAACGCCATGGGCCACGACGTGCCAACGCTTATCGGTGTTGACCACCGCGACGTCGTCAAAAAAATCACCAATGTGATTCCTGACTACATGGTGATGGGCGAGCGAGGCATGGCCGACATGGCCGAAATGGACATGCCCCTGCCCGACAACACTGCCAAGATGATGACCGGCGAAGGCCCGTTTGGCAGCGTCGAGATGGGCGGCATGTTCAGCATGCTCAAAGTCCGCAAAGACCAAAAACCTGGCGACTACAAAGACCCGGGCTGGTACAAACACCCGCCGGGCACGGTGGCATACGAGTGGACAGGTGCATTGCCCAACCCGGCGCGTTTTGCATCTGAAGGCGGCCAGTCGATGAAGGTGCAAAACATGCCCGCCAAAGAAGTTGAGGTGCAAGTGCGTAAGCCTGTGATGGGTAACAAAGGCGCAGGCGGCGGGCACCAAGGCATGAAGCATTGAATTGAATTGAATTGACGATTTTCTAAAACCCAAGAAAGAAAATTTATGAAACGTAAAAAAACTCTCAAATTTATAGCTGCTTGCGCCCTGATTTATTGGTCTGCAGCCTCTTTGGCGCAGCATGCCGGGCACAATGGGCACACCAGTGCGCCCTCTACATCTGCCTACGCGGGTGAGCAGAATCGAAGCATCAAAGCCTTGTCGGCCAGCGACATCGCCAGCTTGCAGGCGGGCGCCGGGATGGCCTATGCCAAAGCAGCAGAATTAAATGGCTACCCAGGCCCGGCGCATGTGCTGGAGTTAAAAAGCCAGCTCAAGCTGAGCGACCAGCAACGCACAGCGACTGAAGCATTGATGGCATCGCATCAGGCGCAGGCCCGCGTGTTGGGCTCGCAACTGGTCGAAGCGGAGCGTGCGCTGGACTTGGCGTTTGTTTCAAAATCGGCAGACGCGGCCAGCGTGGCGGCACTGACCCAGCGTATCGGTGCAATACAAGCCCAGTTGCGTGCTGAACACCTGCAAACGCATTTAAAACAAACTGCAATGCTCTCTCCCACACAAATTGCAAGCTACCAGTTCCTGCGCGGCTACAACTTGGCCGTACCCACAACCGGCAACGCCCCAAAACACGTTCATTGAATCAAGAAACAACCACATGAAAAATACAAATACTCTCAAATTAATAGCCGCTTGCGCATGTATTTATTGGTCTACAGCCTCTTTTGCACATGAAAACACAACCCACAAGGCGAAGGCCGCTGCCGTAGTCAAAGAACAAAAAGACTGGGGCATTGCAGGCGACGCCAAATCCGTCAAGCGAACGATCACGCTCACCATGGGCGACAACATGCGCTTCACGCCCGACAAGCTGGAAGTCAAACAAGGCGACACGATCCGCTTTGTGGTTAAAAACCAGGGCAAACAGTTGCATGAAATGGTGATTGGCACAAAAAAGGAACTCGATGAACACGCGGCGCTAATGGTGAAATTCCCCAATATGGAGCATGACGAGCCCTACATGGCGCACGTAACAGCGGGCAAGTCACAAAACCTGATCTGGACATTCAACCGGGCTGGAACGTTTGACTTCGCCTGCCTGATCGCGGGTCACTACCAGGCCGGCATGGTCGGAAAAATTGCCGTTCTGGCAGCAAAGTAAGCACAGCCTTATTGTTTTATTGCCTTATCAACCCTCACCAAGGAACATAAATATGCAGACATCCACGAGACCAGCGAGCCGCCGCAGGTTTGTGCAAACATCGTTAAGCCTTCTTGCCATCGCTGCGTTGGGCTACCCCCACATCAGCATGGCAGCCATCCAGCCAGAGACCGTCACCGTCTGGAAAACTCCCACCTGCGGCTGTTGCAAGGACTGGGTTATCCATTTACGTAAAGAAGGCTTTAACGTTGTAACCAACGACGTGAACGACACCGCACCGGTTCGCCAAAAACTCGGACTGCCAGCCAAGTTTGGCTCTTGCCACACCGCGCAGGTCGGCGGTTATGTTCTTGAAGGCCACGTACCTGCGCAAGAAGTCAAACGACTGCTGCGTGAAAAGCCTGCGGCCATCGGGCTGGCGGTGCCGGGTATGCCTGTCGGCTCGCCCGGTATGGAAATGAAAGGCGAGATGCTGGGCGTGCGTGACGCCTTTAACGTTCTGCTTGTCACCGCAGACGGCAACTCGCGCGTTTATGAGTCATACGCAGCAAAGGCTGCAACAAAACCTCGCGTCAAGTCCTGATCTCGACTCTTCAACATTTCATCAACCTGAAAGATGCATCATGAACACCTTTAAATCTCTCATCACTATTTCTACCCTGCTTTTGGGTACGACTGCGGTATTTGCCGCTTCACACGCTGGCGCACCCATGGCAAAAGATGCCGCTAAAAAAGAGGCCGCAGCACCCATGGCGGCATCTGCATCAGCCGACATGGCCGACGGCGAAGTACGCAAGGTGGACAAAGAAAACAAAAAAATTACCCTCAAGCATGGCGTGATTAAAAGCCTGGACATGCCCGGCATGACCATGGTGTTCGGCATTAAAGATGTTGCCATGCTGGACAATCTCAAAGCGGGTGACAAAATCAAGTTCAAGGCCGAACAAGCTGGCAGCGCCATCGTTGTGACCGAAATTCAGCCAGTCAAATAATTTATTTGACCTTACTGCCCCGCAAGCGCAGCGCGTTAAATTACCGACGCCGAGCTCAAGCTCATGGCCAGCGCGGCAATCATGGGTGACAGCAGCCAACCCGTCAGCGGATACAACACGCCCGCTGCAATCGGTATACCCAAGGCGTTGTAGACAAAGGCAAACGCCAGGTTTTGCTTCATGTTGGCAACGGTTGCGTTTGACAGGCCAAGCGCAATTGATATACCGCGCAAGTCGCCCTTGACCAGCGTAACTTGCGCGCTGTTCATGGCTACGTCAGTGCCAGTACCCATGGCGATGCCGACATCGGCTTTGGCCAGTGCAGGTGCGTCGTTGATGCCGTCACCCGCCATCGCCACCACATGGCCTTCGGACTGAAGCTGTTCAATCAGCGTGAGCTTGTCACCGGGTTTGACTTCGCCATGCACTTCGTCAATACCCAAACGCTTGCCAACGGCTTTGGCTGTGGTCAAGCCATCGCCCGTGGCCATGACGATACGCAGGCCAGCGGCTTTCAGCGTTGCCAGTGCTTCAGGCGTGCTTTGCTTGACCGGGTCAGATACTGCCAGTAGTCCTGCCAGTTTGCCGTCAACTGCCAGGTACATCACGCTAGCGCCTTCGCCGCGCAAGGCTTCGGCCTGCGTCAGCATGACATCAACAGGCACGCCTAATTGCTGCATCAGGGTTGTGTTGCCCAGCGCAAGTTGTTTGCCTGTGACTTGACCTTTGACACCAATGCCAGAGCCTGAGTCGAAATTTTCAGGCTTGTCGAGCACCATGTTTTTCTCTCTAGCAGCGCGCACGATGGTTTCAGCCAGCGGGTGTTCGCTGCCTTGGTCCAGACTGGCTGCCAGGCGCAGCACTTCATCAACCTCAAAACCAGCGGCTGCAACCGCGCGGTCAAACGCAGGACGCCCCTCAGTCAATGTGCCGGTCTTGTCGATGACCAGTGTGTCTACCTTACGCAGGTTTTCAATCGCTGCCGCATCACGAAACAACACGCCTTGCGTTGCGCCCCGCCCTGTCGCCACCATGATGGACATCGGCGTGGCCAAGCCCAGCGCACACGGGCAGGCAATGATCAACACCGACACGGCGTTGATCAAACCAAAGACCCAGCTCGGCTGCGGCCCGAAAAGCCCCCAGGCAAAAAACGTCAGTACTGCCGCCGCCACAACGCCATACACAAAATAGCCCGCCACCACATCAGCCATGCGCTGCATGGGTGCTTTAGAGCGTTGCGCCTGCGCGACCATTTGCACGATTTGCGACAGCATAGTAGCGCTGCCCACATGCTCAGAACGCATCACCAAAGCGCCGCTGGTATTGAGCGTAGCGCCAATCAATTTGTCGCCCACCCGCTTGCTGATGGGCAGCGGCTCACCGGTCAGCATCGACTCATCCAGCGCGCTGCTGCCATCTGTCACCACACCATCGACAGGCACTTTTTCACCCGGCCGCACGCGCAGCATGTCGCCCACGTGGACATTGCTCAAGGGGATGTCTTCTTCCTTGCCATCAGCGCCTATGCGCCTGGCGGTCTTGGGCGACAAACCCAGCAAAGACTTGATGGCGGCTGAGGTTTGTGAGCGGGCTTTCAGCTCAAGCAACTGCCCGAGCAGCGTCAATGAAATGATCACCACCGCAGCCTCAAAATAAACCGCCACGCGCCCCATCGAATTGAAAGACTCAGGAAACACCTGCGGAAACAGCAGCGCCACCACGCTGTAAACAAACGCCGCGCCCGTACCCAGGCTGATTAGCGTCCACATGTTGGGGCTGCGGTTGACCACCGACTGCCAGCCGCGCTTGAAAAACGGTGCACCCGCCCAGAGCACCACTGGCACTGACAAAACAAATTCCACCCAGCTCTGCGTGGCCATGCTGAACAAATTGAGCTTGTGCCCCACCATCGCCAAGGCAGTTACCACCACGGTGAGTGGTAGCGTCCACCAAAAGCGGTGTTGAAAGTCAATCAGCTCTTTGTTCTCACCTTCTTCCAATTCAGGAATCAACGGTTCCAGTGTCATGCCGCAAATGGGGCAATTGCCAGGTTGGTTCTGACGTATTTCCGGGTGCATAGGGCAGGTGTAGATCGTGCCCGCCATGCTGGGTTGCTTTGCAGCCACTGCTGGCGCTGATACTTTCTGCGCTTCAACCGGCTTGGCCGTTGTGTACTGCGTTGGGTTAGCCTTGAACTTGGCTTTGCAACCTGCACTACAAAAATAATAGCGCTTATCAAAGTATTCATGCTGGTGTACCGACTGCTCGGTCACCGTCATGCCACAAACTGGGTCTTTTAAAGGCGGCACGACAGCTATTGCGCCGCTGGCGGCTTGCTTATCCACAGCATCCGCCCGATTTTTTGGCGCCCGGTGCTGGTGGGGTTGCCATGCCGGTCACGAGTTTTGCTGGATAACCCGCAGCCGTCAGCGCAAGCACCAAGGGATCGCCGCCTTGCGGAAGATCGCCGTTGACGGTGACGTGGCCCGCTTGCAGGTCAACATCAACTGTGCTGACGCCGGCGAGTGGCTGTAGCGCAGCAGTCACGTTTTTGACGCAGCCGCCGCAGCTCATGCCTTGGACTTCGAGATGGATGGTGCTCATGGTTAATTCCTTGTATATCGGTTGTGTGTGAATTGACCTGCCGGCTTAGCTGTCGCGGTCCAGCAGCGTTTTTCGCTTTTCATATTCTTCAGCGTCGACCTCGCCGCTGGCCAAGCGCCGGCGCAACGCTTCGTGAGGCGTCTCGCGCGGTTTGCCTCGGCGCGTTGAATTGCTGCCCCCTCCCCAAAAGAGCAGTGAGATCACCAACCCCACCCAAAACACCCACCAGATCGCGTGCATACCCATCATGTTTTCGTAGTACATATCGACTCCTTTTGTTGTCTCTGTTTAGATTGTTAAGCTTTGATCAATATCACCAACAGGTCACGTTGCGTTCATGCCAGCACACGGAAATTAACCATCATCCCGGCGTCTTCGTGTTCCAGGTTGTGGCAGTGAAAAAGATAGGTTTGGTTGCCGGGGAAATCGTGGGCAAAGTCGACGGCAATACGCACCGTTTCACCCGGCCAGACCAAAACGGTGTCCTTCCAGCCCAGGTCTGTCACAGTTCGACCTTTGCCGAAGCGCGCCGTGGCGGCGACCTGCGGCGGGCTGCCAACACGCTCCAGCACCTGAAACGAAAAGCCGTGGATGTGCATCGGGTGCGGCATTCCGATTGCCGGGTTGCTGATCGCCCAGATTTCCACTGTGCCGCGTTTCACATCAAATGCAATCTCGTCCATTTTGAAGGTGCGTCCGTTGATCAGAAAGCGCATTTGCCCCATCGAGAGTTCGATCTTGCGTTCAGCAGCACCTGCGCTGGCAATCGGCTTGACCTGGGACAACGTGGTCGGCAACTTGGCGACAACTCGTTCACCGTTGGCGACAGACAGCTTCAACACATTGAACTCATGGCCGAGCGGAAGCCGCGACGAGCTCATGCTGCCCATCATCTGTCCCATGCCCCCACCCATGCCGCCCATGCCAGATGCAGACCCCTCGTTCTCCATGGCATCAAAAGCCAGGCTCTTGAGAAAGATCACCTCACCGGGTTGCGCCTGACCTGCATCAATCAAAACATCCAAACGCTCGCCCGGTGCAAAAAATGCCTCAGTGACCGTTTCAGGCCGCTCAATCAAACCGCCATCCGTACCAATCACGGTGAAATTAAGCGGCGTATTGCCCTTGACGAATGCGAGCCGGTAGACGCGCGCGTTCGAGCCGTTGAGCAGCCGCAGGCGATAAGTGCGCGGCGTGACGGTTTGCACTGCATTAGCCGTCAGGTTGGCCAGCATGATGTCGCCCAACCAGCCCATCATGGCCTCATGCATTCCCGGCTTGTAGACCAGCTTACCCTGCGCATCAAACTGCTTGTCTTGCAGCACCAGCGGCAAGTCGGTAACGCCTAGCTGCAAATCAAGTGCCTTGTTGATGTTGCGCTGATCGTCGTCATCCACCAGGAAAAAACTTGCCAGCCCGCTGTAGGCCTGCTTGGCGGTCAGGCTGTGCGCGTGCGTGTGATACCAGTACGTACCGCCCCGGTTGCGCACCGTAAAGTCGTAGTCATATTTCGCACCCGGCTCGATGGTGCTGGCCGGGTGACCATCCATCGCAGCGGGCGTGTGCAGGCCATGCCAGTGAATGATGGTGGGCTCTTTGAGTTCATTGTGAAGACTGGCCGTAAAACGCGTGCCGCTTTCCATGCGCAGAATCGGGTTTTGGTAAGCCTTGCCAGCCTGCTCAGTTTGGTACAGCAGGAAGGGTGACTCGCCTGCTGGCATGAAGGCAAAGCTGGCCGCAGTAGCGCGGATTTTTAAAGGTCCGGCAACGTCGAGAACACCAAACGGGCCGCTACCCACAGGAATGAAGAGTTTTTGCTTGAAGTTTTCAAGCGCTACCGGATCAAAAGGGTAGTGACGAAACGGCCCGCCCGCCACCGGGCTGGAGCGCGGCGATCCATAATACATCCACGCAGCGCCCCCGGCTGCAGCCACAGCGGCTACACCGGCAAACTGAAAAAACTGTCTTCTTTGCAACATGACGCAACCCTTACCGCGCCGGCGCGGCAGGCATGCGGTCCATCATCATTTTCATCATGGTCTGCATCATCGTCATACGTTTTTCCATCATGGCGTGGTGTGCGCTCATCTCAGCAGACATGCCGCCCATGCCTTGCATGCCAGCCATACCAGGCTTGGTCATGCTCTCCATCATCTTCATGCCATCCTGCATGGATTTCATGTGTTCGGCCATTAGCGCGTTACGCTCCTCGGGTGTTTTGGCGCTCATCATTTTTTCATGCATGGCCTGCATGGCCTTTGTCTGTGCGTCCAAGTGCGCCAAATGGTCAGGCGAAGCGGTGTTCGGCGTAGCGGCCTTGGCCATGGCCATGGGCATTGATGGGGCAGTGTTGCAAGCCATCAAGGTACCAGCAACGCTGATTGCAAGAGCCAGTGGGATAAAGCGGAAGTTGGTCATGAAAAGCTCCTAAAGAAAAATTAGAAAAAAGACTAAGGCCGAGAGATGCGGCATCTGACAGTCCGATCCGTCTGGGCACGGCGTCCAAAAAAACATGGGTTGTGTGAAAAGATTTGTGCTCGGATCATGGCCGTGCACACAAGCTGCCAGAGCCCGTCAAAGGGCAAGTCTTGAGTACAGAACCCTTAGAGGCCGAAGAGCTGCAGCGTATGGGGTGCTGATGGGGCGTTTGTAATGAAGGCGGACAAGGTCAGCTGAAGACCACAATTCGTCGACGGTGATGAGTGATACAGGCTCAGTCTGACCCGATGCGTACTTTTTGGGTAAAGATTTCGTGCTGTCATCACAAACTTTTAAGCAAGGCTGCTTTGACGTGTGGGCACCTTCCCTGTCGGACAAACGTGGTTCGGTCTGTAAACGATCGGCCAAGCTGACACGCCTTTCGTCATGCTGTGAGGAATGTCTCGTTTCTGATGCATGAGCAGCGCCAGTTGTTTCCAGTAGGCAAGCGTTGGCTACGCCCGATGCTAACGAGAATATCCAGACCAGCAACATGGCGGATGCACTGGTACGGTTGATACGAATGGTCAAAAAATGAGTCATGATTGTTTGAGTCACGAGATTCAACTTTATTGAAACCAGGCTAAACAATGTTGATTCAGATCAAACTTTGGTGAATTGGAAAACCACAAGTTCTGTCACTAATCAACCTGCGTTTTGCACTTCAAGCGTTTGCAAGACATATGGAAGAAGCACCAGAATTGCTCTATTTTTTCATTGGCATGCCTGGCTCGCTCATCTTCATGTCAGCGACGCCGCGTTTGGCCAAAAACTTATCAAAAACAGCAATCTCTTTGTTCTGAGCGCGGATGATGTCTTTGGCCATCACGCGCATTTGTGGGTCTTTGCCGTTTTGCAGTTCGGCCTCAGCCATGGTGATCGCTGATTGGTGATGGACGCGCATCATCATGGCAAAGTCCACATCGGTATTGCCAGTGGGCTTCATAGCCATCATTTTGGCGTTCATGTCCATCGTCATGGACTTCATATCCATACCTTGTTTCATGTCCATGCCTTGCTTCATGTTCATGCCCATCTTCGGCATGGGCTTGACGATGTCAGCAGGCATGGGCATACCGACATCACCGGGCATAGCGGTGGCTGGCTGGGCGTTGGCCACTGGTGCCAGCAAGCCCACCGTGAGTAAAAAAAGCACAACACGCGATGCGCTAAAAAACTGAGCCGTTTTCATGGTGAAATTTCCTTGTTGAATGGATGAAGAGCTTGGCATCTGTAACAGCCCCTACTTTGTGCGCAGATTCGTCTGGCCACATGTCAGACAATAGCCCCAAGCCACGCGGGATAAATTGAACTTTTCAAAATACTCCGTATCATTCACACATGCCCTGCTTAAAACGCTATCTGGTGATTGCCATCATGCTGGTTCTGCTGCCCTTGCGCGGCTGGGCGGGTGACTACATGGCGGTGAGCATGGCATCAGCCACGGTGGCAAAAGCCAGCCTGGGCAGCCAGGCGGCCATGACAGCAGACTGCGCTATGCACATGCCAACCGCTGCTGATGAAACAGCCTCCGTTTGTGGCAACTGCGACACCTGCGAGTTGTGTTTGGCCGTGGCAAACCTGTCGCCTGCGTTCTGGTCTGCCAGCGGCATGGAACGGAATATATCGCCGGCAACGTCTAACGCCAGTTTTAGAAGCGCCACCAAGTCTTCAAACCTTAAACCTCCGATTATTTGACTCCAACACCCAAGGTGCGACTGCTGATAAGCAGCAGTCGCTTTGAAATGGGAGACCATACCGTCTCCCGGCGTTTGGAGGAACTCAATGAGACGATTTTTTGCTGCTTTGGCGTTGTTCGCCAGTGCTTGCGCCCACGCTGGCCCGATGGGTTTTAACGGCAGTACTATGGCCATGGGTGACTTTTCACCGAACTGGAAGGAAGCCTGGGTCAACTACGCCATCACGCCGCGTGATGCCTTTGGTGTCGGTGGGGTAGCCATGCGGTCTGATGACAAACGCCTCACACGAAACTTTACTGAGCTGACTTACACCCGATTGCTCCACCGCGTCAATGGTGAGCATTCGCAGGCTAACTTCTGGTTTTCGGGAGGCGCAGGCAGGTTGACAGGTAACGACTTTGCCGACAGCAAAACTATGCTGGCACCAGGCGTATCGGCTGACTATGAAACCACCCGGTTTTACGTGTCGGCTTCAGCAAGGCTTTACCGCGCCCCGGGCATCAACCACGACTTTGTGTCAGCACGCACCGGTTTTTCTTTCTTTGAAGTGGACTACGACGAGACCCAGCCCTGGTTAATCGTCGAGGCGCGGCGCATGCGCGGTTTGTCTGAAAAAACCGAGATCACGCCCATGCTGCGGTTGATTCACAACCGATACTTTGTCGAGTTCGGCGTGAACAACATGAAGCAGGGGCGGTTTAATTTTATGTATATTTTTTAATCCAAGGAGAAGATCATGAGCAAATTATTTACTATGAAATCAATAGCGTCTTGCGCCAGCATTATTTTGGCTACAGGCATTTTTAATACGGCCATAGCGGCCGAAAGCATGAAAGCCACCGTCAACGGTATGGTGTGTGCTTTTTGCGCACAAGGCATTGAAAAAAGCCTACTGAAAATGCCCGCCACCAAGGCGGTATTTGTTGACTTGAAGAGAAAAATCGTCGCCGTTGAAGCCAAGGATGGCCAGACTCTTGACGGTAAAAAGATCAGCGCTGAGATCAAGGACGCAGGTTACGACGTGGTCAAGCTGGAGACTGTGCCGCAGTCGGTTGATGAAATCAAAGCAGCGATGAAGGCGAGAAAGTGAACAGTCCACCGCTGGCCGAACCACCCGGAAAATGGCTGGCTTTTTTAAGCCTTTTCACCAGTACCGGCACGCTGATTTGCTGCGCGTTGCCAGCACTCCTGGTAGCCTTGGGCGCGGGTGCTGCGCTGTCCACCCTGATCTCGGTCGTACCCGGCCTGGTATGGGTCAGCGAGTACAAAGAAGTGGTGTTTGGTATGGCAGGTGTGATGCTGACCATCAGTGGCTGGCTGCAGTGGCGCGGCCGCTTTGCACCCTGCCCTGTGGATCCAGCGCAGCGTGATGCCTGCCTGCGTACCCGCAAAACATCGCAGCGTGTTTATTGGGTCAGCGTGGTGATATACGCCGTGGGAGGCTGGTTTGCATTTGTTCAGCCACTGCTTTAGCCGCTATTTATTTAGTAGCTTCTTGCGCCCGTATTTATTGGTCAAAAGGCACTTTTTATACCCTGAAAAGTGCCTTTTTTTAATACTTGAATAGCCACAAACGTGCTATGGTGCAGCCCATGTCTAAAACCATCCGCTACACCCTGCTTTCCATACGTGATTTAGCCATTTCATTTGGCCCTTTTATTCTGCTGGCTCTTACCTTGTTGGCGCTGGCTTACTGGTGGCTCAACCCCAACCCACCCAAGCGTGTCACCCTGGCCACCGGCCCGGCGCAAAGTGCGTATGAAGAGTTTGGCAAACGCTATGCCAAAGCGCTCAAGGCCAATGGCATCACGGTTGAGCTGGTCGTTACCCAAGGCTCCGCCGCTAACCTGCAGTTGCTGCGCGAAGGCAAGGTTGACCTGGGCTTTGTGCAGGGTGGCACCAGTGACTACAGCGATGAAGACCAGGAAACCCTTTCCTCACTAGGCAGCCTGTTTTTAGAACCTCTCTGGTTGTTTTACCGTGAAGAAGCGGCCCGCAAAATCACCGCCACAGCCACGCTGACCTCACTGACCCAATTGCAAGGCATGCGCATCAACATGGGCACCCCCGGCAGTGGCGTACCCAGCCTGATGACCAAGCTGCTTGACAGCAATCGGATCGATGTCAAGAATTTAAAAACCTTCAGCCTGGAGCAAACCCCGGCCACCATGGCTTTTTTAGGCGGTGAAATGGATGCCATTGTGTTTGCGTCAGCACCAGAGTCACTGATGGTGCAAATGCTGCTGCAAACCCCGGGCGTCAAGCTGATGAACTTCCCGCAAAGCGACGCGTATTCCCGTCGGTTTGATTTTTTAAGCGCCACCCGCCTGCCGCGTGGTGTGGTTGATCTGGCCGCCAACATTCCCCCTGATGATGTGCGCCTGGTCGGCCCCACCACGGCATTGATCAGCCGCAACACCACCCACCCAGCCCTGCTGCAATTGTTTGCGCAGGCGGGCAACGCGATGCATGGCGGCGCGGGTTGGTTCAAGCGGGCTAGGGCCTACCCGAACATTGAAAACAACGAGCTTCCAATTGCCAAAGAGGCTGAGCGCGCGATTAAAAATGGCCCGCCCGTGTTGCAGCGTTATCTCAGCTTTTGGATGGCCAATCTGGTTGATCGGATGTGGCTGGTGCTGAGTGTGATTTTGGTTGTGCTACTGCCACTGTCACGCATCTTGCCGCCGCTGTATACCTTCAGGGTGCGGTCCCGCATTTTCAGGTGGTACAGCCAGTTGCGTGACATTGAGGTTCGCAGTGAAAGTGAAGACAGCCGCGCACTGCTCAAAGAACTGAACGACCTTGAAAGCCGGGCTGAAAAAATCACCGTGCCGCTGTCTTACGCCGACGAGCTGTACGCGCTGCGAGGCAATATTCACCTGGTGCGCAAAAAACTATTACGCACCTGAAAAATTACAAGCCCAAAGCCTGCCAGCCCTTGTGCCCCAGCTTTTCAAGCGTGGCAACGTTGGCTTCAAAAATCGCGTCGGCCTGCGGAAAGGCCTCAACCGCTCGCTCCACACTTTCCTCGCGCAGCAAATGCAATATGGCAAACGGCGCACGATTCGTGTAGTTGCTGATGTCATCCGGCTCGGTGCCGTCAAACTGAAACTGCGGGTGAAAGCTGGCCAGTTGAATCACGCCTTCCAGCCCATGCTCATCGACCACGCCCTCGGCCACTTCCAGGAAATCATTGAAGTCAAGAAAGTCTTCAAACAGCGTGGGGTGAATTAGCAGCGTGGTGTCGATTTCGCTCGCTGGTGTGGCCACCAGCAGGTCAAGTTCACGATCCAGCTCTTCCAGAAAGTCATCAGCATGGCGCGCTTTGCTGACGACAAGGCGGACCTGGTTTTTGACGTAAACGGCTTTGGCGAAAGGGCAAAGGTTCAGGCCGATCACGGCGGCCTCTAACCAGTGCTTTGTTTTCGCTAGAACTTCGTCGTCAGTCATTCAGGGAAGATTATTTCAAGGCTTTGTAGCGCATGCGCTTCGGTTTTGCGCCTTCCTCACCCAAACGCTTCTTCTTGTCCGCTTCGTATTCCTGATAGTTGCCATCAAAGAAAGTCCACTGGCTGTCACCCTCAGCCGCCAAAATGTGGGTGGCAATGCGGTCTAAAAACCAACGGTCATGGCTGATCACCATGACCGAGCCTGCAAACTCCAGCAACGCATCTTCAAGTGCACGCAAGGTTTCAACGTCCAAGTCGTTTGATGGTTCGTCAAGCATCAGCACGTTGCCGCCAGCAATCAGTGTTTTGGCCAAGTGCAAGCGACCGCGCTCACCACCCGACAGCGTGCCGACGCGCTTTTGCTGGTCGCCACCGTTGAAGTTAAAGCGGCCTGCGTATGCTCGGCTAGGCATTTGAAATTTGCCGACGTTAAGGATATCGAGGCCACCCGAAATGTCTTCCCAGACGGTTTTTTCGTTTGCCAAATCGTCACGGTTCTGGTCAACGAAAGCCATGCGTACGGTGGAACCCTTGATGACTTCACCGCTGTCTGGTTTCTCTTTGCCAGCGATTAATTTAAAGAGCGTTGACTTGCCTGCGCCGTTCGGGCCAATGATGCCGACAATCGCGCCAGCGGGTACGGTAAAGCTCAAGTCATCAATCAGCACCCGGTCGCCGAATGATTTGGTGACGTTTTTGAATTCAATGACTTGCGCACCCAGGCGCTCGGCTACAGGGATAAAAATCTCATTGGTTTCAACGCGTTTTTGATATTCAAAATCGCTGAGTTCTTCAAAACGTGCCAAGCGCGATTTGCTTTTGGCCTGGCGCGCTTTCGGGTTTTGGCGTGACCATTCGAGTTCTTTTTTCAGCGCTTTGGCACGCGCTTCTTCACCCTTTTGCTCAGTTGCCAGGCGCTCGCCTTTTTGCTCTAGCCAGGTGCTGTAGTTGCCTTTCCACGGAATGCCGTGACCGCGGTCGAGTTCCAAAATCCACTCGGCAGCGTTGTCCAAAAAGTAACGATCATGGGTAATGGCCACCACAGTGCCGGAGTAGCGCTGCAAAAATTGCTCCAGCCAATCGACTGACTCAGCGTCCAAGTGGTTGGTTGGCTCATCTAGCAGCAACATGTCAGGCTTGGAGAGCAACAAACGGCACAGTGCCACACGGCGCTTTTCACCACCGGACAGCACGCTGATTTTGGCGTCCCATGGGGGCAGGCGCAACGCGTCAGCCGCGATTTCCAACTGGTGTTCTGAATCTGTGCCTGACGTGGCAATGATGGCTTCAAGCCGCGCCTGTTCAGCGGCCAACGCATCAAAATCTGCATCGGGCTCACCATAGGCGGTGTAAACGGCTTCCAGCAAACCTTTGGCGGCAAACACCGCACCCATGCCGTCTTCAACGCTTTCACGCACGGTGTGCGCGTCGTTCAGCTTGGGTTCTTGCGGCAGGTAGCCAATGTTCAGCCCTGGCATGGGGGTGGCTTCACCTTCAATTTCTTTGTCAAGCCCGGCCATGATTTTGAGCAGTGTGGACTTGCCAGAGCCATTAACTCCCAGCATGCCGATCTTGGCGCCGGGGAAAAAGCTGAGCGACACATCTTTCAAAATGTGGCGTTTGGGCGGCACAATTTTGCCGACCTTGTTCATGGTAAATACGTACTGGGCCATTTGGAATCGTCTTTAGATGTAGAAAAATACTGCGCTTGAATCGAAGCACTTTTTAGCGCCCCGTTTTGCTCACAACCCTCTATTATCGTTCCGTGAGACAATACACTCGTTGTTGGCTCCAGTTACCCGCAACATTTGGGCACTTTTCGGATTTGTTTTTCCAAACTCCGTTCCAAGTTTTCTAGCCCGACTTTTTGACCCCATCTGCCTATCACTGGCGGGTTGCTCTTAAACCAGAGCACCCAACAGGCCGATCAAAAGCGTCCAAGTGGCGCAAAACCATGACCTTTGAAGAATTGAATTTGGCTCCGGCCATCCTGAAAGCCGTACTTGAGCAAGGCTACGACACCCCCACCCCGATCCAAGCACAAGCCATTCCCGCCGTTTTGGCTGGCGGCGACTTGCTGGGCGGCGCGCAAACCGGCACCGGCAAAACAGCCGCTTTTGTGTTGCCGATGCTGCAGCGCCTGACCAATGAGCCGCGCCTGACGAACCGGCGCGGCGTCAACGCTGTCCGCTGCCTGATCATGACGCCAACGCGCGAGCTTGCCGCGCAAGTTGAAGAAAGCGTTCGCCAGTACGGCAAGTACCTTGATTTGACATCGATGGTGATGTTTGGCGGTGTCGGCATGGGCGCGCAAATTGAAAAGCTGCGCCGTGGTGTTGACATTTTGGTCGCCACACCCGGCCGCCTGCTGGACCATGCGGGCCAGGGCACGCTGGACTTGGGTCAAGTCCAAGTGCTGGTGCTGGACGAAGCCGACCGCATGCTGGACATGGGTTTTATCCACGACATTAAAAAAGTGCTGGCCCTGGTGCCCAAGCAAAAGCAAACGCTTTTGTTTTCTGCCACTTTTAGCGACGAAATTCGCGACCTGGCCAACGGCCTGCTCCGCGACCCGCTGCACATACAAGTCACGCCGCGCAACACCACGGTGCAGCGCATCACGCAAACCATTCACCCGGTTGGCCGCGGCAAAAAGAAAGCATTACACACGCACATCATTAACGAGCACAACTGGAGCCAGGTGCTGGTCTTCACACGCACCAAGTTTGGTGCCAACAACGTGGCCGAGCACCTGACCAAAAACGGGATTGAGGCGCTGGCCCTGCATGGCAACAAGAGCCAAACCGCCCGCACCCAGGCGCTACAAGGCTTTAAAGACGGCACCATCCGCGCGCTGGTGGCTACTGATATTGCCGCACGCGGCATTGACATTGACGAGCTGCCGCACGTGGTGAACTACGAGATCCCGAACGTCAGCGAAGACTACGTTCACCGCATTGGCCGCACGGGCCGTGCCGGTAACAGTGGTGAAGCCGTCAGTTTGGTGTGCCTGGACGAAGAAGGCTTCATGCAAGACATCGAGCGCTTTACCAAGCAGAACATTGAAGTCGTCCGCGTGCCTGGCTTTGAAGCCGACCCAGACGAACGCGCCGAACCGCTGGCCATGGGCCGCCAAACCATTTGGGGCGGCTTGGGCAAGCCGCCTAGCCGCGACGTGATGCAGGCTGCGGCCAAAGCAGCGCGCTCAGAAATGATGACCCGCATCCGTGATACCCGCGCTGGCCAGCCAGCGCGTGGAAATTCGGGTGGTGGTGGTGGCAATAACGCTGGTGGCCGTGGCCGCGCCCCTGCTGAAGGTGGTGGAGACAACCGCGATAACCGTGGTGAAGGCGGTGGCGGTAATTTCGGCCGAGGCCCACGCACGCCCAACCCAGGCCAGCCAAGGCAAAACTCAGGCTACGGCCAAGGCAATGGCGCCCCGCCCCGTGGCGAGCGCCGACCACAAGGCCCACGCCCTCCCCGCGACGATCAACCACGCGTCCCGCGCGAAGAGCAACAGCGCCAAGACCCACGCGGCCCCCGTGTCGACATGGGCGAGCAGCGCAACGACTTCGACGAGCGCCAGCCCACCAGCCACGTGTCCGCCGGCTTCCCATCATCCGGCCTGCCCACGCGCGGCGGCGGTGGTGGTGGCCGAGGCGGTAACCGTGGCGGCGGTGGTGGCAACTTCGGTGGAGGCGGCCCGCGCACAGGTGGCGGTGGCCGTGGCAATTCTGGCGGCGGGTTTCGGCGCTAATAGACTTGTTGTATGAATAACGATAAAAAAGCAGCTCCGGGCTGCTTTTTTACCTTTTTTACCTGTTATTTCGGGCGCCAAGCCAATAAATTATGGCGCAAGCAGCTACTAAATATGTAGCAAAACAAATGACTTTTAAATAGAGGTATCCCCATGACTTCAACAGAAATCCATCCGGCAAACGCCCGCGTGGCACTGGTAGCTGGCGCAACAGGCCTCGTCGGCCAGGCCATCGTGGCGCTTTTGCTCGCTGATAACCGCTACAGTGCCGTCCATGTCATTGGGCGGCGTGCGCCAAATGTGCAGCACCCCAAATTGGTGGCGCACATCAGCGCATCATTGACGGACTGGACCTGCCCTGAGGTGGACGACGTATTCATCGCCTTGGGTACAACCATCAAAGTGGCTGGCAGTAAAGACGCTTTCAAGGCGATTGATGGCGACGCGGTGGTAGCCATTGCATCAAAGGCCAAAGCGCAAGGCGCAACCCGCCTGGCCGTGGTCAGCGCCATGGGAGCCAATGCGCAGTCAGGTGTTTTTTACAACCAGGTCAAAGGCGAGATGGAAGCGGCAATCAGCGCGTTGGGTTTTGACACGCTGGTCATCGCCCGGCCATCATTGCTGGCGGGCGACCGGGATGCGCTCAAGCAGCCCGAACGGGTGGCTGAAAAACTGTCACTGGTGGCGTTCAAATTATTCAAGCCATTGATACCCAACAACTATCGTTCCATCAACGCCAGCAGCGTAGCGCAGGCCATGGTGGGTGCGCTGCAAGCAGCTGAAGCGGGTAAGCAAGTGCTGCTGTCGGGTGATATGCAAAAGTAGGTCTCAAATGACCGTGAAAAGCTCATTCTGGGCGTTTTCAGGTATTTTTTAAGACTCTAGCCCAATGAATACGGGCACAGTTAGCTCCTAAATAAATAGCAGCCTGCACCTGTATTTAAACAGTTTCACGCACTTTCTGTACTCGCCTATTAACCACGCCAGCAGCAATCATCCATTTGGCGCGTGTCAGCCAGCCTATATGCAGTTGCGGGTGCTCGTTGCTTGAATAAAACTGTTCCGGGTCGTGTGCAACACCCCAGTCGTGGGTAGGTAAGCTGATGGGGTCGGCGCCTGAATACTGGCCATGCGCATGCTGCAGGCCACTCCAGAAACGGTTGCCTTGCCTGTGTATACCGTAGCCCGTATTGATATTTTGCTGGGTTAAAAGCGTGACGGCTTGCGCTTCAAGCAAAGAATCTGTCACGTAGGTATCGGTCTGAATCCAGCTTTCTTGCAAATACACCTCCCCCACCGCATGCGTGATGGTGTTTTGCCCGATGTCGATGATGCCGTACAAAAACGCACCAGACAGTGTGACAAACCGCAAACGCGCTGGGACACCCGCACAGCGAAGCAAAGCCACAAACAAAGTGCCCTTGGTGTGGCAGTCGCCATGGCCGCTTTTCAGCACCGACACGGCGGGCACATGGTCAAAACCCGCCACACAGCCGAAGGGCAGTGCTTTGACAAAGTCATGAACCAGCGTGGCTTTTTGAACATCTGTGGTGGCAAGCTGCGTGATGCGCATGGCCTGTATCCTGAGTCTGGAGTCGTCCAGGTCCAGCAGCCGGGTGGAACCCAGCCAGTCAGAAGGTTTTTCAGTGGGCGGGTGGGTCAGCTTGGATGTTGTCTTCATTGTTTTATTTTTTATGATTTATGCTGAACCCCCAATTATGAAGTCGCTTTCCCGTGCACTGCAAGACCGCACAAAGTGCGCGACTGAAATACGTGATGAATTTGTGATGAATTTTTGACAAATGCCCGAAATTAATCCGCCCTTGAGCCCAACAACAGCCGGCACAACCACAGCGGCAGGTGTTTTTAAAGACGGCGCAAATCGCAGCCGATGTACTTGGTGCCAAGCCTCCGTCCTTTATCAGACCTACCATGACACGGAATGGGGATTCCCGGTTCATGATGAACGCAGGCTGTTTGAAAAGATATGCCTGGAGGGCTTTCAGGCAGGCTTGAGCTGGCTCACGATACTGAACAAGCGTGAGAATTTTCGCGCAGCATTTGCCAACTTTGAAGCCGAACAAGTCAGCGATTTTGATGAGAGTGACGTGAAGCGGCTCTTGGGCGATGCGGGCATCGTGCGCCATGCGGGCAAAATCGCATCGACCATCAACAACGCCAAGCGGGTGTTGGAACTGCGGCAAGAATTTGGCTCGCTCGGTGCGTATGTCTGGCGGCTTGAGCCTGATGCTGCCAGCAGGCCGCCACGCATCACCAGCGAAGTGCTGAAGACCTTCACAACGTCTGCCGCCTCGATCCAGTTGTCGAAAGACCTGAAAAAGCGCGGCTGGACATTTGTGGGGCCAACCACGATGTACGCCTTCATGCAGGCGATGGGCCTCGTCAATGACCACATTGAAGGCTGCCACAGTCGAGAAGCTGCGCTTGCAGCGCGCGCTGTTTTTACACCGCCTGTTTAAAATTGCAGCATGACAAATCCACAAGACACATTGACCCAATGGCTGGCACAAAGCGCCGCCGTGCGCGCCCGCATGCTTGAAGGTGGCGGCAAGCCAGGCCTGGCACAGCCAGAGCACTTCATGGGTAAAACCGGGCTGGAGCAAATGCAGGCCATGCTGGAAGGCCGCATGCCCTACCCGCACATTGCGGAAACGGTGGACTTTGCACTGGTTGAAATAGAACCTGGCAAAGCGGTGTTTCAAGGCACGCCGCAGCTCAAACATTACAACCCGCTGGGCACGGTGCATGGCGGCTGGTACGCCACCCTGCTCGACTCAGCGGTGGGCTGCGCCGTGCACACCATGATGCCTGTGGGCCGGGGCTACACCACAGCCGAGCTGAGCGTGAACATCGTGCGCGCTGCCTCACACAAAAGCGGCCCGCTGCGCGCCATTGGCACAGTTATTCACTGCGGTAAACAACTGGCAACGGCAGAAGGCCGCATCGTTGGGCCGGATGGCAAGCTGTACGCCCATGCAACGACCACCTGCCTGGTGTTTGAAGTGCCGAAGCGCGCGGCCACTCAAGTTGATTAACGGCTGGTCGTGGCCATCGCCGGACGGTCAATGCGGATTATTTGGACCTCTGCAATGCAGCGAAAGCGGGCGTTCACCGAAACTTGGTGAACGACCGGTTTGGAGCCAGAAGCGGAAATAGAATAAAGTTACGTGTTAGACACGCATTTTTGTCTAAATGCCATGGCGTAGTGCAGCAAAACAAACTGGAGAAACAGGTGTTTGGAATTGGTCTGGGCTTCATTTTGTTGCCGAACATGGTCTTGTTGCCCGTTGCCTTCATTGCCCTGATTGGGTTGGTGAAGTCGCTTGTAAGGGCAATAGACTGGTACGGATTTCGGGGCCGCGATGTGCAGAGGGAGTCCGCTGCTCTTGCCTTTGTCTGTTTATGCGTTGCGGTTCTGACAATGCCCTTTGCCGGCGGCTACGCACCGGTGCCATTACTTGTGATCCTTATGAAGTTCATTTGAGCTGAACGAGATCTGGTTTTGAGACGTGCATTGCAGCAAGGGATGTCCGCTTTGTCGTCGAAACCAGTAGGTACCTTATGACGAATGAATGGTGGCATTCAATCTGCAGCAGACCTTCAAACGCAGATGTTCACCCGGCCGGTACTGACGGCCTGCAAACTTTCTCCCCCCGCACGATAATTGGTCCATGCGACTACTACACACCATGCTACGCGTTGGCAATCTCCAGCGCTCGATTGACTTTTATACCCAGGTACTCGGCATGCAGTTGCTGCGCCGGTCTGAGAACCCTGAATACAAATACTCGCTGGCCTTTGTAGGTTATGAGGGCAACCCGGCGCAGGCTGAAATTGAACTGACCTACAACCACGGCACTGACAGCTACGACATGGGCACGGCCTATGGCCACATTGCACTCGGCGTGCCGGATGCCTATGCAGCAGTCGACAAAATCAAGGCGGCGGGCGGCAACGTGACGCGCGAGGCGGGCCCCGTCAAGGGCGGTACCACCGTGATTGCTTTTGTCACCGACCCAGACGGCTACAAGATCGAATTGATTCAGCGGATTGAAGGCAGTACCGGCGTTGGCCTTCGGTAAGCGGTATTTATTCGCTATATTTTTTGTAGCTGCTTACGCCCGTATTTATTGGTCTAAAGTCCTATCTGATGGGTAAAACAGGCCGAAATCAGGCAAATTCTTGCTGTCGCAGCCATTTGGTGGCAATCCATTTTTCACCCGCAGTGACGGGCTCTCCACCATGCAGCGACAGGCTGGACGGCAGGGCCTGGGGGTAACTGAAAAACACAGCCTGCCCGCGTTTGGGCTCTATCTGCAAACCCAGATCAGGGAACACGGTTGCACCGCCCGCGTCAGGCTCGTTCAGGTACATGATGAGTGTTGCCACACGCTGGCCGCCGCGCTGCAAAAGCGATGGCGTACCTGCATCACGCGCATCAAAATAATCGTAGTGCGGCAGGTACTGCGCACCTTTTTGGTAGCGCAGCACTTGCAAGCCTTCACCATTTTTAAGCGGCCACTGCAAAAGTTTGGCAATGCGTTTTTCAATGCGGTGCACGACTTCGTTTTCAAAACGCTCAAAAAACATGCCCTGGCTGGTGCGGTCAGGGTGCAGCGCTTCGTCACCGGTGTGGGTGTTAACCGTCAATGAGCGTGACAGCCGGGGTTGGGCAGCAGCCATCAAGGCGTCGCATTCAAAAGCACTTAACAAGTTGGCAAACACCACCACTTCGGGGTCATGCTGGCGGTGCACTACTTCCACCCACTTGTCGCCGCCGTCCAGTGTGGTGCCTGCGCCGCCTGGAGTTGGGCAAGGCAAGCTCACAGGTGCGTCACTCAAGTTTGCGCCTGAATACCAGGCGGTCTGGCTCAGACAGTGCGGCTACAAAGGCGTAGCCTTCAACATTAAAGCCTTCGAGCTTTTTTACTGTGGCGACTTTCTTTTCAATCGCGTAGCGCACCATCAGCCCGCGTGCGCGCTTGGCATGAAAGCTGATGATTTTGTATTGGCCATTCTTATAGTCTTCAAACACGCAACTGACCACGCGTGCTTTTAACGATTTCAAATCAACAGCTTTGAAATACTCCTCGCTGGCCAGATTCACGATGATGGGTGACGTGTCGGCAGCGGCTCGTTCATTCAGATAGCTTGAAATTTGCGAACCCCAAAACTGGTAGAGGTTGCTACCCTTATCAGTCCCCAGCGTTGTACCCATTTCCAGCCGATATGGCTGCATCAAGTCCAGCGGCCGCAGCACACCGTAAAGCCCGCTCAAGATGCACAGATGCGCTTGCGCCCAGTCAAGTTGGGTGGCGCTCAAGGTTTTTGCGTTCAGGCCTTCATACACATCGCCATTGAAAGCCAACACCGCCTGCTTTGAATTTTTGGCGGTGAATTTTTTAGACCACGCCTGGTAACGCGCCACGTTCAAACCCGACAACGCATCCGACAGCTTCATCAGGCTGCTGATGTCATGAGGTGACTTGGTCTTTAGAACGTCAATCAGTGCAGCAGACTGACGCGTGAACATCGGTTGCGTGTGGGTACTGACTTGCGGGGGCGTGTCGTAGTCCAAGGACTTGGCGGGCGAGAGTAAAAACAGCATGTAATAGAAGTGTGAGGAATAACTCCCCTGACTTTACTTGACGAGAACGCAACTACTTCAAATCACTGGCCAGTGAGGCCAGCGCCTCAGCCGCAATCGTGGTGTGCGCCGGGTAGTTGGTGTGGTCACAACCCAGCTTGACACTGGCGCCAGCCTTGACTGCCGCGCACATGGCGGCGTCAAGCTCAAAGCGCACAAAATGCACGGCAGATGTTTTTTCGTCGTTTTCACGGTCCATGTCTTCGTCCGCAATCGCGTACACGCGGGCGTGGCCTTCAACCTCGACAAACATGCGGTCTTCAACGCCTATCAAGCGAGCCAACTCGCGTTTGCGTTCATTGACATCGGGGTACTCCAGCATCATGGTGGCCTTCCAGTTGCTGCCGTCGGGCATCAAGGGGGCGTAGGCTTCGATTTCCTGCAAGATGCCGTCTTCTTCAAAGACTTTTTCAATTCGCAGCATTTCTTGAATCTGGTAGCGAATGGTGGTTTCACTTTCAAACTGCAGGTTGATGAACTCACCCAGCCGCACACTGCGCAGCTTGCGGTGCGCCATGATGGCGGGTTTGTTTTCCTTGCGGTACTTGCTGTAGGCCTCCAGTGTCATGAGGCTACCCAAGGTGATTTTGCCGAGTAATTGCATAGCGAATAATTTATTTCAGCCCGTAGGCGGTGCGTATCAGTGTGAGCGGGTGCTTTTGCGGCACTGCGCCGTGGTTGTTGACTTCAAAGCCCTGCGCAATGTGGTGGCCGCCCAGCGGGCAGTCGCTGCTGATCACATCTGGCAGGCCACCGTCTTTGTGGTTGGCCATGGCTTTGAACAGGGGTTTGCCAATCTTCATGGCTTGCTGGTGGTAGGGCAACTTAACGCCAAAGGTGCCTGCGTGACCCGAGCAACGCTCGTGCGTGTGTACGCTGGTTTGCGGCACCATTTTCAGCATTTCTTCTGTTTTTTTGCCAATGTTTTGCACCCGGCCATGACACGGGATTTGGTAGCTGATTTTGCCCAGCGGTATCGTGAGATCAAGCTTGAGCAAGCCATCCCGTTTGCGTGCCATCAGGTATTCAAAAGGGTCCCACATGTGCTTTTTAACCAGCTGCACATCGGCATCGTCCGGGTACATCAGCGGGATTTCCTGCTTGAACATCAGTGTGCAACTGGGCACAGCGCTCAAAATGGCAAAGCCGTCTTTGGCGTAAGCGGCCAGCACCGGTATGTTGGCCTCTTTGCTGGCGTTGACCGAATCCAGGTCGCCCAATTCCAGTTTGGGCATGCCGCAGCATTTTTCTTTTTCGACCAGCACATACGGCACTTCGTTGTGGCTAAGTATTTTCAGCAAATCGTGGCCAATGCCGGGCTCGTTGTAGTTGATGTAGCAGGTCGAATAAATCACGACCTTGCCCGGTGTTTTAACGCCGTCTTTCACCGCATGCGGTGGTGATTCAAGCGCACCGGAGCGAAACTTTTGCGTTGCCAACTCGGGTATCCACGCGTTTTTGTCAACACCCAAAACTTTTTCCATCACCGCGCGGGCAGGTTTGGTTTTGTTCACCGCGTTGATGGTTTGCACCACGATAGGGATGCCGGCAAACATGCCTTGCGTGTCGGTTGAGGCCAAAAACTTTTCGGCCAGGCCCACATCGCCTTTTTTAAACTTGATGGCCTTGGCCCGCAGCATGGTGTGCGGAAAGTCGAGGTTGAACTCGTGCGGCGGCACATAGGGGCACTTGGTCAGATAGCACAAGTCGCACAGGTAACACTGGTCCACCACGCTCCAGTAATCCTTTTTGTCAACGCCATCAACTTCCATTGTTTTGCTGTTGTCGACCAGGTCAAACAGCGTAGGAAACGAGCCGCACAAGCTGACGCAGCGGCGGCAGCCGTGGCAAATGTCAAAGATGCGTTCCATCTCATGGAAGGTCGCTTCCTCGTTGTAGTAGTCCGGATTTTTCCAGTCAATTGGGTGGCGGGTGGGGGCGGAGAGGTTGCCTTCAGTGACCATGGTGCAGTCTCTTATTGTGGGTTTGTGAAAAGACTGGTTGAAAAGCCTTTTCAAAAACCGCCACGCCGTGGCAAGCGTGGCGAATTTTTTTAGTCGACCAGTTCGGTCAATGCTTTTGCATACCGATTGGCATGTGAGCGCTCGGCCTTGGCCAGCGTCTCAAACCAGTCGGCCACTTCGTCATGGCCTTCGTCACGGGCGGTTTTGGCCATGCCGGGGTACATGTCGGTGTACTCGTGGGTCTCGCCAGCTACGGCTGATGCGAGGTTGTCGCGGGTGGCGCCAAACGGCATGCCGGTGGCTGGGTCGCCGCACTGCTCAAGCCACTCAAGGTGGCCGTGCGCGTGACCGGTTTCACCTTCAGCGGTAGAGCGGAACAGCGCCGCCACGTCTGGCTGGCCTTCAACGTCGGCCTTGTTTGCGAAATACAGATAACGGCGGTTAGCCTGGGACTCGCCGGCGAAGGCGGCTTTCAGGTTTTCTTCCGTTTTAGAGCCTTTGAGAGCCATAAAAATCTCCTGGTGGGTTTAATAGACATCGTCTGGCTTCAGGCAAAGCAAGCTTGCTGAAGACTTGCCGACGATAACCCGATTGGAGAGCCGCGTCTAATTGCAGGAATCAATACGTACAAAAGAAAAAAGCTATTGCGTCGATAGTGCTGGTAACTATTCGCAATTGCTAGCGACCCTGACCGCGACAAGTCGAATTGCTGAGCATAAAAAATTACGATACAGTAAACGAATTACGAATAGGTGAATTTAAAATGACACAATTCTCAATCTCCCTACCCCCACCCGCGCCCATCCAGCAACTGCACCACTACGCCTACCGGGCTAAAGATGCCGAGGAGACGCGGCATTTTTACGAAGACATTCTGGGGTTGCCGCTGTTTCACATCATTCAAAGCGATATCGTGCCCAGTACGGGGGAGTACTGCCCGTACACACACTTCTTTTTCAGGTTGCAAGACGGCTCGTTTATTGCATTTTTTGACCTGGGCGACGACGAGGCGGCCCTGCCCTCGCCCAACACACCGCTGTGGGTCAACCACATTTCGTTTCGCGTCAACACCGTGCCGGAGTTGCAGGCCATGAAGGCGCGGCTGGAGGCTGAAGGCATTGAGGTGCTGGGCGTCACAGACCATCACATTTTTAAAAGCATTTACTTTTTTGACCCCAACGGCGTGCGGCTGGAGCTGACCGCCCAGTTGGCAGATGAAGTCCACATGCAAAAAGAAAGCACCAACGTCCACGCGCGGCTGGCCGAGTGGACGGCGCGCAAAGAGGTTTGGCGGGCTGAACGGGCGGCAAAAGCAGCACTTTGAGCGCTATTAATTCAGTAGCTGCTTGCGCCCGTATTTATTGGTCTAGAACCCTAAAACATAGGTAAAAACGGCTCGAAAAGGCCTTTTTTTGATGAGGAAACCGCCTTCCATGCTGCAAGCGACACAAAACTACACCCCCGCCCAAGCAGCCAGCGGCTATGAATTTTCGAATGGCTCTGGGTACCAGTTGCCTGTCTACCCGTTCACGCCGCCGCCAGAGCTGGCGACGAGAAGGGTTAAACGCCACAACATCGTCATCGTCGGTGGCGGTCTGGCGGGCCTCACGCTGGCCTGTGCACTCAACCAATACGGCGTCAAAGCCATCTTGCTGGACGAAGACAACACCGTCGGTGTGAAGGGTGCATCATCACGCGGCATTTGCTATGCGCAAAAAACGCTGGAGATTTTCAAGCGACTGGGCATTTACGACCGCATCGCTTCCAAAGGCGTGCAATGGAGCGTGGGCCGCACCTTTGCCGGGCATGACGAGGTCTACTCGTTTGATCTGCGCCAGCAAAGCACCCACAACGTCAGTGCGCAGCCGCCTTTTATCAACATCCAGCAGTTTTATGTCGAAGGCTTTTTGGTGGAGCAGCTTTATAAAACCCGGCAAATCGTTGAACTGCGCTGGAACAACCGCATCACCGCCTTTGAGCAAAACGCCAACTTTGCCACCTTGAGCATCACCACGCCAGCAGGTGCCTACAAAATTGAAGCGACTCACGTGATTGACTGCAGCGGCGCACGTAGCCCGTTTCGGGCTTGGGTAGCGGCCAGCGTGACGGCTAAAAAAGGCGACGACCGCTGGTGCATTGCCGACGTGCGCTTTAAAAATCCGCCTCCGGTAGAGCGCCACACCTGGATTGAAGCCCCCTTTAACGAAGGCCGCGCCGTGTGGCAACACCTGATGGCCGACGGCGTATGGCGCATTGACTACCAGATGCGGCCCGACGCCGACCCGGAAGAAGTCAGCCGTGAAGACGTGGTACGCCAGCGCATCAATGGCCAGCTAGGCCGGGTGGTCGACCCCAGCGACTATGAAATTGTTTGGGTCGGCCCCTACGCCTACCGCAGCGAATGCCTGGACCAGTTGCGCCATGGCCGGGTGTTTTTTGTCGGCGATGCAGCGCATGTCGTCAGCCCGTTTGGCGCGCGCGGCGGCAACTCGGGCGTGCAAGATGCCGACAACCTGGCCTGGAAGCTGGCTGCCGTGGTGCACAACCGCGCCTCTCCAAAACTGTTGGACAGCTACCAGGAAGAGCGTCACGAAGCCGCCACCCACAACGTGCTGGTCACCAACCGCACCGCCCGCTTTTTACGCCCCGCCGACGGGGCCGAGCGCGTTTTTCGCACCGCCGCCATCAGTCTGGTCAAGCGCCATGCCTTTGCGCGGCAACTGGTCAACACCGGGCGCATGTCAGCGCCCAATGTCTACAGCCAATCCAGTGCCTGCCTGCCGTCTGGCGGGCGAGCGCTGCAAAACGTGGCCTTGCAGTGGGCCGACGGCAGTCCGGGCGACGTGGCCGACTTGCTCAAATGGGCCGAAGGCCGCTTGCTGCTGATGGTTTTTGGCGCATTAACAGCGCAGTCGCAAAAGCGCTTGTTGCAACGGGTGACCCAAACAGGCGTGCGCTGCGTGCAGGTGGTGCGAAAGGGCCAGCCAGCAAACGCCACTGAGCACGCCGTTGACGCGGCGGGGTATTTGTCCAGCAGCCTGGGTCACAAAGCATGGGCACTGGTGCGGCCAGACAGTTACATCGTGGCAACAGGCGATGCCTTGGATAGCGCGTTATTGAAAGCGCACAGCGCCGCATCGGGAGAAACATCATGATTGACGCATTAAATTTTGAGGACGCCGACCTGTTTTATGAACGCCTGCTGGACGCGCACCAAGGCCTGAGCCGAGAGCAATCGGAAGCCCTGAACGCCCGGCTGGTGCTGATTTTGGCCAACGAACTCGGCGGCACGGAGCGCTTAGCGGCTTGTTTGGCAGCGGCAGTTGAGGCGAAATAAACCCCGCACTTGCAAGCCGCTTAAAAAAAGCGCATTCTCTGTTTTACGTGTTGTCCATCCCGCCCGGCACGTTCAGGAGTTCCACCATGCGATCTTCCCTCTTTAAACTGGTTTTGGCCCTACCGCTGGCAGTTGCAGCCATCCCCAACCTGTACGCCGCCACAGCACCCGCCTCCAGCGCCAGCAGCGCGCAAACCATCATCGACGCCATGACCAAAGCCAATGCGGCCGTGGTCGGCGTCAAAGTCAGCGCCGTCAAGGGCGCGCGGTCAGCCCAAACTTTGGGCTTGAACCGCAGCGGCTCAGGGGTGGTGATTGGCAGCGACGGCCTTATTTTGACCATCGGCTACCTGATGCTGGAAGCCCAGCAAATTGAAATCGTCACGCAAGAAGGCAAAACCCTGCCAGCCATTGCCGTGGCTTACGACCTGGCCACCGGCTTTGGCCTCATCAAACCGCTGCTGCCGCTACGCGGCGTGGCACCCGTACCGCTGGGCAGCCAGCAAGACTTAAAACCCGGCGAGCCATTGATGGCCGCCACCGGTGTGAACGATGGCGACGAAGGCGGCGTCAGCATGACGCAACTGGTAAGCCAGCGGGCGTTTTCTGGCACCTGGGAATACCACCTCGACAGCGCCCTTTTCACCAGCCCGCCGGTCAGCTCTGGGCGCGGCAACCACAGCGGCGCACCACTGTTTAACCGCAAAGGCGAGCTGATGGGCATCGGCTCGCTGTTTGTGATGGATGCACTGGGTGAAAACAAACGCGTCCCCGGCAACATGTTTGTGCCGATCGATTTGCTCAAACCCATCCTGGCTGAAATGCAGCAACTGGGCAGCAGCAAGCAAAGCAATCGCGCCTGGCTGGGCGTCACGTCCAGCGACCAGGGCGGCCGCGTACAGGTGATGCGCGTCAGCGAAGGCAGCCCGGCAGACGAAGCAGGCTTAAAGCCCGGCTCCGTGGTGCAAGCCATCGATGGGGTGGAGGTGACCACGCTAGAAGCCTTTTACAAAAAGCTCTGGGCGCGTGACACGCCAGAGCAGCCGGTCAAGCTCACCATCCGCGAAGGCGATCAGGTCAAAACCATCGACATCAAGCCTCAAAACCGCATGCTGAGCCTGAAAAAGCCCGCCGGAATCTGATTTTGGCTGATTTTAGGCCTTTTTAAGAGTTGTTTTGGGCCTCTAGACCAATAGATACGGGCGCAAGTAGCTCCTGAATTTATAGCACCTGTCTGGCTTGCGGCAGTCGAATAAAATCGCAGCTACTCCTCTGCTTACCCAACGGCATCACCTCGGTGCCGTTTTTTATTCCACTATGACCGACTCTGCCCCTACCGCCCTACCCGCCACGCCCGGCCTTGATAGCCTGGCCAAATCATTCGAGCCTGCGGCAATTGAAGCGCACTTTGCCCCGCTGTGGGAGCAAAGCGGCATGTATGAGCCAACCCTGGACGCTAGCAAGCCTTCATTTTCCATCCAGCTGCCACCACCCAATGTGACCGGCACGCTGCACATGGGCCATGCGTTTAACCAGACCATCATGGACAGCCTCACCCGCTACCACCGCATGCGTGGCCACAACACGCTGTGGGTGCCGGGCACTGACCACGCAGGCATTGCCACGCAAATTGTGGTGGAGCGCAAACTGCAAGCTGCAGGTCAAACGCGCCACGACCTGGGGCGCAAGAACTTTGTGGCCAAGGTGTGGGAGTGGAAGGAAGAATCCGGCGCGACGATCACCCAGCAAATGCGCCGCATGGGCGACTCGGTGGCGTGGAAGCAGGAGTACTTCACGATGGACCCGAAAATGTCCACCGTGGTCACGTCCACATTCGTCAAACTTTACGAGCAAGGCCTGATTTACCGTGGCAAACGCCTTGTGAACTGGGACCCGGTTTTGAAGTCGGCGGTGAGCGATTTGGAAGTGGAAAGCGAAGAGCGCGACAGCTTCATGTGGCACATTGAATATCCGTTTTCTGATGGCCCACAAAAAGACGTTGACGGCAACCCCATGCGCGGCATGCACATTGCCACCACCCGGCCAGAAACCATGCTGGCCGACGGCGCGCTGGCCGTGCACCCCGACGACACGCGCTACCAGCACCTGATTGGCAAGCTGGTTGATTTGCCGCTGTGCGACCGGGCGATTCCCGTGATTGCTGACACCTATGTTGACCCAGCATTCGGCAGCGGCTGCGTGAAGATTACCGGCGCTCATGACTTTAACGACTACCAGGTGGCGCAGCGGCACAACCTGCCGCTCAACACAATCTTCACGCTGGACGCTAAGATCAATGAACACGGCCCGGTGCAGTACCAGGGCATGGACAGGTATGTGTGCCGCAAAGCGGTTCTCAAAGACCTGGAAGCGCAGGGTTTTTTAGAAAAAGCTGTACCGCATAAAAACATGGTGCCGGTGTGTGCGCGGACTGGCGCAGTCGTTGAGCCGATGCTGACCGACCAGTGGTTTGTGGCGCTGAGCAAGGTGAGCGATAGCGACCCGACAGGAAAATCGATTTCACAAAAAGCCCGTGATGCCGTGGCCAACGGCGACGTGAAATTTGTGCCCGAGCAATGGGTGAACACCTACAACCAGTGGATGAACAACATCCAGGACTGGTGCATTTCGCGCCAGTTGTGGTGGGGCCACCAGATTCCGGCCTGGTATGACGAAGACGGCAAGGTGTATGTGGCTGAAAACGAAGCGGCAGCGCAGTTGCAAGCGCCGGGTAAAAAGTTGACGCGCGATGAAGACGTTCTGGACACCTGGTATTCATCAGCGCTGGTTCCCTTCTCGTCACTCGGCTGGCCTGAAAAAACAAAGGAACTTGATCTGTTTTTGCCTTCCAGCGTGTTGGTCACGGGCTACGAAATCATCTTCTTCTGGGTTGCGCGGATGATCATGATGACCACGCACTTCACGGGGCAAGTGCCGTTCAAGCACGTCTACATACACGGAATGGTCCGTGATGGAGAAGGCAAAAAAATGAGCAAGTCTGAGGGCAACGTGATTGACCCGGTAGATTTGATTCAGGGCGTGGACCTTGACACGCTGGTACACAAATCAACTGTCGGCTTGCGCAAACCTGAGATTGCACCAAAAGTTGCAGCACGGGTTAAAAAGGAATTCCCGAACGGTATGCCGGCTTATGGCGCTGATGCGTTGCGCTTCACGATGGCGTCATACGCCAGCCTGGGACGCAGCATCAACTTTGACAGCAAGCGCTGCGAGGGCTACCGCAATTTTTGCAACAAGCTCTGGAACGCCACACGATTCACGTTGATGAACTGCGAAGGTCAGGACTGCGGGCTGGCTGAGCACACCAAAGAGCAGTGTCAACCGGGTGGTGAGTTCCACAACTACATGAGCTTTTCGCAAGCTGACCGCTGGATTGCATCAACGCTGCAGCGCGTAGAAGCAGACGTTGCCAAAGGCTTTGAAGACTACCGCCTGGACAACGTGGCCAGCAGCGTTTACCAGTTTGTCTGGGACGAGTTTTGCGACTGGTATCTGGAAATTGCCAAGGTACAAATTCAAACTGGCAATGACTCGCAAAAACGGGCGACGCGCCGCACATTGATCCGCACGCTGGAGGCGATTTTGCGGCTCGCGCACCCGGTGATTCCGTTCATTACCGAATCGTTGTGGCAGCAAGTTGCCGTGGTTGCAGGCATCAAAAAAACCACCTACATCGGCCAGGCGGCGTACCCGCAAAGCCAGCCGAACAAGATTGACGAAGCGGCTGAAGCGCATGTGGCCAAGCTGAAAAAGCTGGTTGATGCCACGCGCGAGTTGCGCGGTGAGATGAAGGTGTCACCCGCCACCCGCATGCCATTGTTTGTGCTGGGTGACACTGAATTCATGACGCAGTCCAGCGCAGTCATCAAGGCGCTTGCCAAGTTGAGTGAAGTCAAAGTGTTTGACGATGAGACAACCTGGGCGGCGGCGGCGCAAGCAGCACCAGTCGCGATTGTTGGCGAGGCCAAAATTTGTCTGCACATGGAAGTGGATGTCGCCGCTGAGAAGCTGCGCTTGGGCAAAGAAATCACCCGGCTTGAAGGCGAGTTGGTGAAGGTTCAAGCCAAGCTGGCCAACGAAGCGTTTGTGAGCAAAGTACCGCCAGCCGTGCTGGCGCAGGAGCAAAAGCGCTTGGCGGACTTTAGCGGGATGCTGGAAAAGTTAAATGAACAGTTGCGGAGATTGAAATAAGCGACATCAAGCGCTTCAACGCATTTGCGATTCAGGCTCACCCCATTGCGACACCGACACGGCTCCCGGTAGCTCCAGGTGCATTGGGGCGCTAGTGGGTAACTGACCAAAACCACTCGCGCCTTCATGGTTTGAAATGGCCTCATGCAGGCGGTGCGCCACATACCAGCTAGAGCGCAGGCGTGCCTCACGGGTGTGGGAGCCCAAACGCGGCGTGATGAACAGGTTTTTCAAGCCGTGCAACGGAGATTTTTCTTCTGCAAAACTCGCCTCAGCGCCGTCCAGGATGCAGGCCTCAATACGGCCGTCGCATAAAGCCTCAGCCAGCGCGCCTTCATCAAACAAATGGCTGCGGCTGATACTCACCCAGAGTTGATGTCGCTTACAGGCCGCCAATAATTTGCTGTTCACAAAACCCTTGTAGCGAGCCGCATAAAGCATTTGTACCGATACAGCGTTGGACTGGCTCATCAGCTCGGGCAGTGACACCGGCTGAATATGCAGACGCTCCCAGATGGGTGCGGTGTGATGTACCGCCGGGTCGTAACCGATCAAACGAACGCCCAAGCCATGCAGCATGCTTGCCAGGGTGTGGGCCGTAGGTGCCAGGCCCAGGATACCCACCGTACTGCCATACAACTCGCGTCCCATTTGCTGGGACGGGTGTTTACGCCCCGCCAGCGACGACACAATGCCGCGCCGATAGAGTATCAATAATGTGGACAGCAGATATTCGGCATTGGAGCGCACGTTGGCACTGCTGGCGTGAATGACTTTGATATCACGCTCTTTACAAGCCTCCAGGTCGGTGTTGTCGGTACCGACGTGCAAGCGGGCAACCGCCCGGAGTTTTGGCAAAAAATCAAGGAAGTCGCGCGTCACCACGCTTTGCCTTTGAAAAACAATGCCTTTGGTTTTGTAACAGGCCTTGCGCAACGCAACCAAGTCGTCGGCCAGCTCAGGGTGATAGGCGACGCTGTGCCGCGTCTCTAACCAAGCGGTTGCTTCGGGAACCAAAGCGTCTAGAAGTAAGATGTCCACTCGCGCGTCCTTTAAATGCTCAGCTCAGATAAAAAATACCTTGCAACACCCTGACCCTGCTAGAGCTCGTATGGCAACTTTTGGGGCGCTTGTCTTACGCTCACCAAGTGACTGTTTTGCGACACTTTATGCCATTCAAGCGACGAAATCTATGGAAAAATTCACATATTTAAATAAAGCCGTTTTCCCAGTCGCAGGTTTGGGGACGCGCTTTTTGCCCGCCACCAAAGCCCAACCCAAGGAAATGCTGCCGGTCGTCGACAAACCGCTGATCCAGTACGCGGTGGAAGAAGCCTACGCAGCCGGTATTCGGCACATGATATTTGTGACTGGCCGCAATAAACGTGCCATTGAAGACCACTTTGACACCGCCTACGAGCTTGAAAACGAGCTGGAAGTCGCAGGCAAGCAAGAACTGCTGGCACTGGTGCGCTCCATTCAGGCTACCGATATGGACTTTTCGTACGTTCGCCAGCCCCGGTCGCTCGGTTTAGGGCATGCGGTGCTGTGCGCCGAACACATGGTGGGCAACGAGCCGTTTGCGGTGTTGCTGGCCGATGACTTGATGACCGGGCCGCCGGGTGGCCAACCGGTTCTGGCGCAAATGGCCGAGCAATTCAAAACACTGCAGCAATCCATCCTGGCCGTGCAAGAAGTGCCTTTAGACCAAACGCGACGCTACGGGATAGTGGCTGGCGAAAAATCAGCAGAACACTTGACGAAGGTCAGCGCCATGGTTGAAAAACCAGCGCCTGAAGCCGCGCCATCACGCATGGCCGTGGCAGGGCGTTATATTTTGACGCCCGCTGTTTTTAAACACATTCGCAGCCAAAAGCCCGGCGTGGGCGGCGAACTGCAACTGACCGATGGTATCGCCAGCCTGCTAGATGAAGAAAGCGTTTACGCCTTTGAATACGCCGGCAAGCGCTACGATTGTGGTAGCAAAGAGGGCTTCTTGGAAGCCACAGTTGAGCTAGCCTTGCAGCACCCTGAGGTGGGTGCACGGTTTAAAAGCTACTTGAAAAATCTCAAGCTGGACTAGCGGCGTTTCATCACGTGGATGAAGTCGCCGCCCACCGTCTGCTGCTCGATCAAGTCGTTGCCGGTTTGCCGGGCAAAGGCCTGAAAATCCCGCACAGATCCGGCGTCGGTTGAGACCACCTTCAAATGCTGGCCACTGAGCATGTCAGCCAAGGCTTTTTTGGCCTTCAAAATAGGCAGTGGGCAGTTCAGGCCGCGGGTGTCGAGTTCTTTGTCGATTTGCATGGTTGTCCTTCAATTGCTTTTATTTTAAGGTTTTTGCCATTCGACAAATTCAGGCGCATAACCGCGTGACTTGAGCCAGTCAGCCAGCGCGTAACCCGTGCCCGCGGGCCAGCACTTGATGGCTTCATAGTCGTACAGTTTGTATTCGACCAGCTCGGGTGACAGCACCACATCGCCCAGACACACCGCGTGGTAGGCAATGATGATCTGGTTCATACGCTGAAAGTCGTACACACCAATCAAATCCAGGGATGTCGTTTCCAGGTTGGTTTCTTCCTTGATCTCGCGCTCAATACCGCCCTCTGGTGTTTCACCCGCCTCCATAAAGCCGGTGATGAGCGCAAACATGCGGCCCGACCAAGCGGCGTTGCGAGCCAGCAAAATCTGACCGTTGTACTCAATCACCGCTGCCAAAACCGGCGTTGGGTTGTTCCAGTGGGTGTAGCCGCAGGCCGGGCAGCGCAGGCGGGCTTTTTCGCCGCCGTCTTCGAGTTGCGTGACTATTTCAAGCGGTGTGGCGCATTGCGGGCAGAATTTGAAGGTGTTTGACATCGTTTTAATTACTATTATTTTAGGATCTGCTTGCGCCCGTATTTATTGGCCTGCAGGCCTATTTAATGCTTGAAATTGGCCATTTTTGAGCTTTTTTGAGCTGTTTTCAATGACGTCAGGCCGGAAACACGCCAGTCGACAAATACCGGTCACCCCGGTCGCAAACGATGAACACGATCACCGCGTTTTGAGTAGTTTTGGCGATTTCTTGCGCCACCCAGCACGCGCCCGCCGCCGAGATACCGGCAAAAATGCCTTCTTCGCGCGCCATGCGGCGGCACATGTCTTCAGCATCCAACTGGCTGACTTCTACCAACTGGTCCACATGACTGGCATCGTAAATTTTGGGCAAATAAGCCTCGGGCCATTTACGAATACCGGGGATGCGTGAGCCTTCGCTAGGCTGCGCGCCAATGATCTGGATGGCCGGGTTTTTTTCTTTCAAATACCGCGACACACCCGTAATCGTGCCAGTGGTGCCCATGGCGCTGACAAAATGTGTCACTTTGCCTGACGTATCTGTCCATATCTCGGGCCCGGTGGTCTCGTAATGGGCGCGCGGGTTGTCCTGGTTGGCAAACTGGTCCAGCACCCTGCCCTTGCCTTCAGCCTGCATGCGCTCGGCCAGGTCACGGGCGCTCTCCATGCCACCGCTTTTGGGCGTCAGCAGCAGCTCGGCGCCGAAGGCTTTCATGGTTTGGGCGCGCTCAATTGACAGGTCTTCGGGCATGATCAAAATCATCCGGTAGCCTTTGATGGCTGCCGCCATCGCCAGCGCAATGCCGGTGTTGCCAGATGTCGCTTCAATCAGCGTGTCACCAGGTTGAATGTCACCGCGCTCTTCAGCACGCTTGATCATGGCGATAGCGGGGCGGTCTTTGACCGAGCCAGCGGGGTTGTTGCCTTCCAGTTTTCCCAGAATCACGTTACCACGTGCCGCGTTATCTGTAGCGCCAATGCGCTGCAAGCGCACCAGGGGAGTTTTGCCGACGGCGTCTTCAAGGGTAGGGTAGTTCATACCCACTACTGTGCCATAATCCAAGGCTGTATGCAGCGTCGCCCGGGTGGTGGAATTGGTAGACGCACGGGACTCAAAATCCCGCGCCGCGAGGCGTGCCGGTTCGATTCCGGCCCCGGGCACCACAAGCCAGTGGTCACAACACTTTTTCTGCATCCGCGAACCGAACGCCTTTGGCGATATTGACGACGCTCACCAGTGAGCGAGTTCGATTCCGGCCCCGGGCACCATTTGTCAATGGTCACAACATTTTTTTGCATCAGACAGTCTTCAGTCCAGCGTTGACCGTTGGGTAAATCAATCTCAACCGTAGTTCAATCTTCATGCGCTGATTGCTGAGCCGTCTAGATTCACTCATAAAACTCAGCTGCATGGCCGGCAACTGTGCGCTGGCATCAAGGCGTGAAATACGCGGCGGGTGCGGTAAGTTGTACAGGTCTGCTGCCAGGTCAAAGTAATCGCCCATCTTCAAATCAGTGTCGTCACTGGTGTTGGTGACGCGCTGGGGTTTGCCGATGCGCAGCCCTGCCAAGCAGGCTCTCGCCAAGTCATCTGCATGAATGTGGTTGGTGTACACGTCGTCGCTTGCCGCCAGCACTGGCGTGCCTTTGAGCAAGCGCCCGCGCGGCGTGCCGCCTTCGCGGTCAGGCGCGTAAATACCGGGGATACGCAAAATATGAATCGGTACCCCCGTACTGCGACCAAACCAACGCAGCTGCGCTTCAGCATCTACCCGCCGATGCGCACGCGATGTGGCTGGATTAACAGCCTGCGTCTCTGTGACCCATGCGCCTTGGCAGTCACCATACACCCCGCTGGTAGAGCCGTAAACCAGCGCTTGCGGCAGGCCGCGCAGGCGCAGCACGCGCAGCAAGGCGCTGGTGCGTGGGTCAGTTTTTGCATGCGGGTCGTCGTTGGGTGGCGGTGCCAAATGCACCACGTGCGTGGCCAGGCCTGCGAGTCGGCGCAGCGTGGCTACAGCATCCAGATTACCCAGCAACGGCGTGATGTTTTTCTCGCGAAATTCAGGTACGCGAGATCTGGACGACGTCAGCGCCATCACGTTGACACGGCCGGGCAGCAAGCGCGCCACGCGAAGGCCAACATCGCCACAGCCGATGATCAAAATACGCTGACGGCGAAAGCGTGCGGGCAGCGCGCCCAAGGGGTTTAAATTTGAAGGCAAAATTGGGATATCCAGAAATCAGTCTGACAAGCATAACGAACAGGACACGAACCCATGAGTTTTAACATCACCGTGCAACCCAGCGGGCGCAGCTATGTTGCGCAGCCCGACGAGGCTTTGCTGGCAGCGGCTATTCGCCAAGGCATTGGCCTGCCCTACGGCTGCAAGGACGGCGCTTGTGGATCGTGCAAATGCAAAAAGCTTGAAGGGACGATCGTTCAAGGTACTCACCAGCTCAAGGCGCTGTCGCTTCAAGAAGCCGCGCAAGGTTATATTCTGACCTGCTGCGCCCATGCGCTAAGCGACGTAGTGATCGAGTCGCGCAACGTGACAGACGAAAGCGCTTTTCCGATCAAAAAAATGCCCACCCGCGTGGCCAGTCTGGCCAAGGCGTCGCACGATGTGATGCTGGTGCGCCTGCAGTTGCCAGCGGCGGATGTTTTTAAATACCACGCGGGCCAGTATGTGGAGTTTTTACTGCGAGACGGCGACAGAAGGGCTTACTCGTTAGGCAATGCCCCGCATACACAGGCAGAGAACCCAGGTGCTGAACTGCATATTCGTCACATGCCGGGTGGCAAGTTTACTGATCACGTTTTTAGCGCCATGAAGGAAAAAGAAATCTTGCGGGTTGAGGGCCCATTTGGCAGCTTTTACCTGCGTGAAGACAGCGCCAAACCGATGGTGCTGCTGGCATCTGGCACAGGCTTTGCACCGATCAAAGCCATTATCGAGCACATGCAATTCAAAGGCATCACCCGGCCCGCGGTACTGTACTGGGGTGGCCGCCGACCCGCAGACTTGTACATGCACGACTGGGTGTTGGCCAAGGTAGCCGAAATGCCGAACTTGCGCTACGTACCCGTTATTTCAGACGCATTGCCTGAAGACGCTTGGACGGGACGCACTGGCTTTGTTCATAACGCCGTGCTGCAAGACATGGCCGATTTGTCAGGCCACCAAGTCTATGCCTGCGGCGCGCCCATTGTGGTCGATTCAGCGCAGGCCGCTTACATCAAAGCCGGGTTGCCTGAAGACGAGTTTTATGCGGACTCGTTTGTGACGGAAAAAGACAAGGCACAAGCCTCGGCATAGATTCAAGTCACCGCAAAAAAGCCCCGCAGCGTGTGCTACGGGGCTTTTTTAGTTTTGACAAGCAGGCGCTTACTTGGCGGCTACAGGCGCGACTTTTTGACCGTCATGCTTCTGGCGCTTGATGGCGGTGCTGGCGCGGTTTTCTTCACGCTGCAGCTTGCGGCGCTCGGCGCGCGTGACCTTGCCATCGGCTTTGGCAGCGGCTTCGTCTGCCGCGATTTTGTCTTGGCGCTTGTCCAGGTTGGCAGCCTCCTTGGACGTCAGCGAGCCAGACGCAACCCCTTGGTCAATGCGCTTTTGCTGATTGATCTGGCGCTGGTCTAACTTAGGCGTGGCAGCATTGGGTGTGGCGGGCGCCTGTGCGAATACAGAAGCACCGATACCGAGAGCCAGGGCAGCAATGAGAACTTGAATTTTCATGATGGACTTTCATTAGCAGTTAATAGGGATATATGAAGCCTGCAAACGTAGTTTCAGCCTCATGGTGAGACAACGGCCAAGGGTGCGGTAGCGAATACATACGCCACGTAAAGCTTTTGTAATGGAATCCCATGAGGCGACGCGCAAAAACTTTTGCAACAATCGGCATATGAACACCACTTACCTCAAATCCATCTCTTTCATCGCGGCCCTGGCATTGACTGCCAGCGCCGCTTTGGCACAAACCAAAGTCACCCGCATCATCGTGCCTTACGCTGCCGGCGGCCCGATTGATGTCACCGCGCGGCTGATGGCCGAGCGCGTGAAGGACTCTTTGGGCACAGTCATCATTGAAAACCGGCCAGGCGGTGGCGGCAACATCGGCGCAGACGTGGTTGCCAAGGCCGCGCCCGACGGCTTGACCATCGGCATCGCGGCTGTGGCCACCCACGCGATTAACCCGTGGCTGTACAGCAAGATGCCCTACAACGCAGCCACTGACTTTGCACCCATCACGCAAATGTTGCGCGTCCCCAACGTGCTGGTAATGAACGCCGACACGGCTGCGCGCTTGAAAATCAACACGCTAGCGGACCTCATCAAATATGCCAAAGCCAACCCCGCCAAGCTGAACTACGGCAGCGGCGGCAATGGCAGCGCGGGGCATTTGGCCGGTGAAATGTTCAAAGCACAAGCGGGCATTTTCGCGGTACACATCCCCTACAACGGCGGTAACCCAGCGCAACTCGGGCTTCTCAGCGGTCAGGTTGACTTTAATTTTGACAACCTCGCAACAGCAGCCGCAAACATCAAGGCGGGCAAACTGAAAGCGATTGCAGTCACAACTGCCAACCGCAGCCCATTGCTGCCTGATGCGCCACCCATTGCCGATACCTTCAAGGGCTTTGAAATTGACACCTGGTGGGGTCTGGTAGCGCCTGCTGCAACGCCGCCGGATGTGGTTGCCAAGTTGAATGCTGCGTTTGTGGCGGCTTTGAATTCACCCGAAGCGAAGACACGGTTTGCGGCTTTGATGGCCGAACCCGTAGGAAATTCGTCTGAGCAGTTTGGCGCTTTTATGAAAAGTGAGCTGGCCAAGTATGAGAAGGTGGTGAAGGCTTCTGGGGCTAAGGTTGATTGATAGTTAGGCCTGTTAACGCCTGAATCCGGGTGCGAGTAGCTCTTGAATTTATAGTGTTTGACTTTGCTGAGTTGGGCTTGCCGGAGGTTGCCCGGCAGCAACTCACTTTCTTTTGCTTCGCCAAAATAAAGTAAGCAAAGAAAAGGCGATCCGCAGTCTGAGTCCCTACGCTTCGCTACGGGCACGCTGCGGTGCTCGTTCAAAGTGGGGTCAATCGCGAACTCGCTTCGCTCAAACATGCGCTTGCCCTGATCCACTTTGCCCTGCGCTCCTCGCCTAAGCCAGGACGGGGGGGGAATGAATTCGGGATCGTGGATGCCCTCCCTGCCCTCTCCCGGAGGAAGAGGGAGGAAGAGGGAGGAAGTCTAAACCCGAATTTCTCCCAACCCCGTCCTGGCTGGGCTTGAAAAAGTTGAAGGAGACGGATTAAAAAATCTAGATGTCCGACGACAGCGAAGCTGGCTAGTTTCTAGATTTTCCGGCTCCTTCAGCTTTTTCAAGGCACCGCAAAGCGGCCCAGACTGCGGGTCGCCTTTCTTTTCCTTAGGTTTCTTTGGCGAAGCAAAGAAAAGTAAGTCGCCCGCCGGGGCGAGTCCTGGCAGACTCGTGAAGGTAAAATACGCTATAAATTCAGTAGCTACCCTCGCCCATATTTATTGGCCTAAAACTCAACTCACTCCCCTAAATAAGCCGCCCTCACCCGAGGATCATTCAGCAACTCTTTGGCATCACCATTCATCGTCACAATCCCAGACTCCATCACATAACCACGATGGGCAATACCAAGAGCTCGGCTTGCATTTTGCTCAACCAGCAAAATCGTCACGCCTTGCGCCGCAACGTCCCGCACCACTTCAAAAATCTTGTCGACCATGATCGGTGACAAACCCATGGACGGCTCGTCCAGCAGCAAGACCTTGGGGCGACTCATCAACGCACGACCCATGGCCAGCATTTGCTGCTCGCCGCCGCTCATGGTGCCAGCCAATTGGTCTTTGCGCTCACGCAGCCGCGGGAAGATGGTGAACATTTTTTCCATGTCCGCCGCAATCTCGGCTTTGTCGTTGCGGATGTAAGCACCCATCTGCAGATTTTCAATGATGGTCATGCGGGCGAATACCCCGCGACCTTCGGGCACCATCGCCAGACCGTCTTTTACCAAATCCCAGGCGCCTTTGCCTTTGATGCTTTTGCCCAGGTATTCGATGTCACCAGACGCAGGCGGCAACGTGCCGGTGATGGCTTTCATGGTGGTGGTTTTACCCGCACCGTTGGAGCCAATCAGCGTGACCAGCTCGCCCTCGTTGACGTGCAGGTCAACACCTTTGACGGCTTTGATGCCGCCGTAGGCCACTTGCAGGCCTGTGATTTTCAGGAGTGTGGTTGTCATAGTTGTACTTTTCCTCTCAATGCCCAGAGCCCAGATAGGCCGTGATCACTTTTTCATTTTTTTGTACTTCTGAAGGCAGGCCTTCGGCAATCTGCTTGCCGTAATCCAGCACGGTGACCCTGTCACACAAGCCCATGACCAGCTTCACATCGTGCTCAATCAACAAAATAGTGCGGTTGTCTTTGCGAATCTGGTCAATCAGCTCACGCAGCTGGACTTTTTCAGTCGCATTCATGCCGGCAGCGGGCTCGTCCAAGGCAATCAGTTGCGGGTCAGTGGCCAGTGCTCGAGCAATCTCCAGGCGGCGCTGGTCGCCATAGCTCAGGGTGCGCGCCTTGTAGTCAGCGTATTTGCCGATGCCCACATAGTCGAGCAGTTCCTGCGAGCGTTTGGCAATCGCAGCTTCTTCATTTTTAAAACCGGCAGTGCGAAAGATCGCGCCCAGCAAACCCGACTTGGTGCGGATGTGGCGGCCCACCATCACGTTTTCAAGCGCTGTCATTTCTGCAAAGAGCCGAATGTTTTGAAAGGTGCGTGCAATGCCGGCTTTGGCCACTTCATGCACCGCCGTGGGTTTGTAGGGCTTGCCTGCCAGCTCAAACGTGCCGCTGTCAGGTGTGTAAAGCCCAGTCAGTACATTAAAGAACGTGGTTTTACCCGCGCCGTTCGGGCCAATCAGCCCGTACACCTGACCGCGTTCAATGTGGATGCCAACATCGCTCAGGGCTTGCAGGCCGCCGAAGCGTTTGGACACACCCGAGACTTTAAGTATGGTTTCACTCATGGCCAGAGTCCTTACGGGTTAATGGTGTTGCTTGGGGACGGGCCGATGGGCTTGTTCAATGACTTACCGTGTTCGGGTGTGGGCCACAGTCCGCGTGGTCGCATCAGCATGATGACGATCATCGCCACCGCAATCAGCAGTTGCCGCAAGATGGCGGCGTCAAGCCGGCCGTCGGTCAGGTCTTGCAAGGGGCCCGCCACATAGCGCAGCACTTCAGGCAATGCTGCGAGCAGCAGCGCACCCAGAATCACGCCTGGCAAATGACCGATACCGCCCAGCACCACCATGGCAACAATCATCACCGACTCCATCAGGCTGAAGGACTCGGGCGACACAAAACCCTGGAAGGACGCAAACATGGCACCTGACACACCGCCAAAAGTAGCGCCCATGCCAAAGGCCAGCAGCTTGAGGTTACGGGTGTTGATGCCCATCGCCTTGGCAGCAATTTCGTCTTCACGAATCGCCATCCAGGCACGTCCCATGCGTGAGGTCTCCAGCCTGTGGCAAACCACCACCGACACCAGCACCAGAGCCAAAAAGAGGTAGTAGTACATCGACACCGAATTGACCAAGAAACCAAAAAAGGTGTGGTCAACGCCCAAATCAAAACCAAAGAACTTGATGGAATCGATCTGGTTGATACCTTTGGGGCCGTTGGTGATGTTGACTGGCCTGTCCAGGTTGTTCAAAAACACGCGGATGATTTCACCAAAGCCGAGGGTGACAATGGCCAGGTAGTCGCCGCGCAGCTTCAAAGTCGGCGCGCCCAGCAAAATACCAAACAAACCCGCCAACGCAGCCGCCATGGGGATGACGAGCCAGATGGGTAAGTGCAGTCCATTGGGAAAGCTCTCGGCAATGAAGGGGAAAGCCTGCGCCAGATGCGGCGACCCGAGCAATGCAGCCATGTAAGCACCGACCGCAAAAAACGCCACATAACCGAGGTCGAGCAGGCCAGCATAGCCAACCACAATGTTCAGGCCCAGCGCCAGCAGCACGTACAGCAGCGCCATGTCCACAATGCGCACCCAGGCGTTGCCGCCCTGCTGCAGCACCAGTGGCAGCACCAGCAGCGCCACGGCAACGATTAAAAAAGTAACCAGTTTGTTCGGTTTCATCAGAATTTGTCCTTATTGTTTCCAGCGGGGTAACGCGGGGTTTGACGGGCTCAGGCCCGATCTGCCACCCGCTCACCGAGCAGGCCTGAAGGCCGCAGCGTCAGCACAAAAATCAGCACGATAAAGGCAAAAATATCAGAGTACTGGCTGCCCAGCACACCACCGGTCAGCGGGCCGATGTAGCCGGCGCCAATGGACTCGATCAGTCCCAGCAAGATACCGCCCAGCACGGCGCCGCCCAGATTGCCAATGCCGCCAAACACCGCGGCGGTAAAGGCCTTGAGGCCGGGCAAAAAGCCCATGGTGTGCTGCACCGTGCCGTAATTGGACGCGTACATGACACCGGCCAGCGCCGCCAGCACGGCGCCAATGATGAAGGTGGCGGAAATCACCGTGTCTGGCCGGACCCCCATCAGGGCGGCCACGCGCGGGTTCTCGGCCGTGGCGCGCATGGCACGGCCCAGCTTGGTGTAATGCACCAGCCACATCAGCACCGCCAGCGACACCGCCGTAGCACCCAGAATGAAAATCTGCGTCACGGTGATCACCGCGCCGGCCACCTGGAAGGGCTCTGACGGCAGTAGCGTGGGATAAGGCTTGTAGTTGGGCTTCCAGATGATCATGGCCAGCGTCTGCAGCAGCAGCGACATACCAATGGCGGTGATCAGCGGGGCCAGCTTGGGCGAGTTGCGCAGGGGCCGGTAGGCTATTTTTTCAATTGCGAAATTCAGCGCGCCGCACACCACGAAGGCAATCAGCAGCGAAATCAGCAAAATCAGCCAGCCCGGTGTGCCGGGCATGGACGACTGCATCAGCCCAATGATGGTCCAGCTGGTCAGCGCACCCACCATCAGGACCTCGCCATGCGCAAAATTGATCAGGTTAATGATGCCGTACACCATCGTGTAACCCAACGCGATCAGGGCATACATGCTGCCGAGCACCAGACCATTGATGATCTGCTGTAGCAATACTTCCATAAACTTGACTCCGGTTTAATTGAAATTGCCAAGCCGGCCAGGGCTCCGGGCCCCACGGCTTGGCGGGGCACCAGAACACGGGCACGGCTTAACAAAAAGCCCGCCTGTCAAAGCCGGATATCCGGCAAATGTGGCGAGCTGATTCGCGAATTGTAGCCATGCGTTCCTAGCGAGAATCGGGCCAGTCGGCTGGTTTTCGCGGGGTTTACCCTTGAAAAATTTGTTTCCCGCGCTGAATCCGGCTTTATCAGCCGGTTTTGTTTTTTATTAATTTTTCTGATGGTTTTTTAATTTCAGCTCATTCAACTTATCCGCTATCTTGCTCTCCAGCCCCCGGTTGACGGGCCGGTAAAACGCCGGATTGGCCATGCCCTCCGGAAAATAATTCTCGCCCGCCGCAAAACCGTCCTGCTCGTCGTGCGCGTAACGGTAGTTTTTGCCGTAGTCCAGCTCTTTCATGAGCTGGGTGGGTGCGTTGCGCAAATGCAGGGGCACCGGGCGCGTACCGTCTTTTTTGACCAACGCTTTGGCCTCGTTGAAGGCCTTGTACACCGCGTTCGATTTGGGGGCCACCGCCAGGTACACCACGCACTGCGCCAGCGCCAGTTCACCCTCTGGTGACCCCAGGCGTTCGTAGACCTCGGCGGCATCCAGCGCCAGCCGCAGCGCCCGCGGGTCGGCCAGGCCAATGTCTTCGCTGGCCATGCGGATCAGGCGACGCGCCATGTATTTGGGCTCGGCACCACCGTCGAGCATGCGCATGAACCAGTACAGTGCGGCGTCGGGATCAGAGCCACGCACCGACTTGTGCAGCGCCGAAATGGTGTCGTAGAACTGCTCGCCGCCCTTGTCGTAGCGGCGCAGGCGCTCACCGAGCACCTTGAGCAGCCAGGCATCGGTGACGTCACGTACCTGCTCACTGCGTGCCGCCACGCTGAGCGATTCCAGCGTGTTGAGCAACCGCCGCGCATCGCCATCGGCATAGGCAACCAGCCGGTCAGCCGCATCATCCGCTATGGTTTCAATAGCTGGCAGCGCCCGTTCTGCCTGGACTTTGGCAATAATTTGCTTAAGGTCTGGCTCGCTCAAGGGCTGCAGCACATACACCACCGCACGCGACAAGAGGGCCGAATTCACTTCAAAAGAGGGGTTTTCGGTGGTGGCGCCAATAAAGGTAAACAAGCCGCTTTCCACATGCGGCAAAAAAGCGTCTTGCTGGCTTTTGTTGAAGCGGTGCACTTCATCGACAAACACCATGGTGCGTCTGGCACCGGCGCCCTGCCCCTGGCCTTGCCAGATGGTCGCCTGTTCTACGGCTTCGCGAATGTCCTTTACGCCCCCCAGCACGGCTGAAATGGTGATGAAATGGGCGTCAAAACTGCTGGCCATGAGGCGCGCAATGGTGGTCTTGCCCACGCCAGGCGGTCCCCACAAAATGCAGCTGTGCGGCTGACCCGACTCAAAGGCAATGCGCAACGGCATGCTGCTGCCCAGCAAATGCTGCTGGCCAATGACTTCCCCAAGGTTTTTTGGCCGCAGGCGCTCTGCCAGCGGTGCGTTGGGGGACGGTGAAGGTGAAGTGGCAGGGCTGACCATGGTGAACGCTATTTTGCCCGGCAGGCACGACCACCGGCGCGGGGGTCTTACTGCCTGATCACATCGGCGCCCTTGGGCGGCGTGAATTTGAAAGTGTCGGCGGCCAAACCGGGGTTGACCTCCACGTTGCTGAAGGTCAGCACAGAGCGCTGGCCAAAACTGTCCAGAATTTCGAGGGCTGCCAACTCGGCGGGTTTGACCGCCGACGCGTCCGTGGCGCGAAACCCCACGCGCACTGACTGCAACTGGCCGTCTTTGCCCTTGGGGGTGGCCAGCACCCATTGCAGGCCGTCCTGGTCGGGCGCAGCCACCAGCGTGAAATCGGCCTGCAGGGCGCGCAGATCAGGGGCGGCGGCAATCAGGGCCGCTGGGGTTGAGCCGAGTACGCTGGCCTGCTTGCGCGCTGTCACCTGGTTCAGGTCAGCGTCGTACAGCCACAGGGTTTGCCCGTCGGCCACGATGCTTTGCTCAAACGGTTTTTTGTAAATGAACTTGAAGCGGTTGGGCCGCGAAAACTCGAAGGTGCCGCTTGATGTCTTGCTGCGTGCAGCCTGCCCTTCCCGCGCCGGCGCGGTGACCACCTGGCTAAAGCTGGCGCGGCCGCTGCTGACTGTCCGGACAAACCGCTCAAGGCTTTCCAGGCCATCTGCCCAAGCGGAATGGGCGCAGGTAGCTATCAAAAAAGTAGCGAAAAGATTTCTGAATAAACGTTTCATCAACCTTGCTCCGCCCGGTTGGGCACCAGAATTTCACGCTGGCCACTGCCACTCATGGCACTGACCAGGCCGGCTTTTTCCATGTCTTCGACGAGCCGTGCGGCGCGGTTGTAGCCAATCTTGAGGTGGCGCTGCACCAGTGAAATACTGGCTTTGCGGTTTTTCAGCACCACTTCCACCGCCTGGTCGTACATCGGGTCTTTTTCACTGCCGCCATTGCCCGAGTCCCCCAGCAGGTCACCGTCTTCACCGTCTGCGCTGCCGCCCTCCAGCACGCCCTCAATGTAGTTCGGCTCGCCCTGCTGCTTGAGGTAGGCCACCACGCGGTGCACTTCGTCGTCGCTCACAAACGCACCATGCACTCGAATTGGAAAGCCTGTACCACTCGGCATGTAAAGCATGTCACCCATGCCCAACAAAGCCTCTGCGCCCATCTGGTCCAAAATGGTACGGCTGTCGATTTTGCTGCTGACCTGAAACGACAGCCGTGTCGGAATGTTGGCCTTGATCAGGCCGGTGATCACGTCAACGCTGGGGCGCTGGGTGGCCAGCACCAGGTGAATGCCGGCAGCGCGGGCTTTTTGTGCCAGTCTGGCAATCAGCTCTTCAATCTTTTTGCCGACCACCATCATCAGGTCGGCCAGCTCGTCAATCACCACCACGATGTAGGGCAGACGTTCGAGCGGCTCGGGCTGCTCTGGCGTCAAGCTGAACGGGTTGTAAATAAACTCGCCTTTCGCCTTGGCCTCGTCGATCTTGACGTTGTAGCCGGCCAGATTGCGAACGCCCAGCTTGCTCATCAGCTTGTAGCGTTTTTCCATCTCGGCCACGCACCAGTTCAGGCCATACGCCGCCTGCCGCATGTCGGTCACTACCGGGCACAGCAGGTGCGGAATACCCTCATAAACGCTCATTTCCAGCATCTTCGGGTCGATCAGCAACAGGCGTACATCGCGCGCATCGGCCTTGTAGAGCAGGCTCAAAATCATGGCGTTGATACCGACCGACTTACCCGAACCCGTGGTACCCGCCACCAGGCAGTGCGGCATTTTGGCCAGGTCAGCCACCACGGCGTTGCCGCCAATGTCTTTGCCCAGGCCAATGGTGAGCAGCGACTTGGCCTCGTTGTAGACCTGCGAACCCAGAATTTCACTGAGCTTGATGGACTGCCGCTTGGCGTTGGGCAGCTCCAGCGCCATGTAGTTTTTGCCGGGAATGGTCTCGATCACCCGGATGGACACCAGGCTCAGCGCCCGCGCCAGGTCTTTGGCGAGGTTCACCACCTGCGAGCCTTTCACCCCGGTAGCGGGCTCAATTTCATAGCGCGTGATCACCGGGCCGGGCGCAGCGGCCACGACACGCACTTCCACCCCAAAGTCCTTGAGTTTTTTCTCGATCAGCCGGGAGGTCATCTCCAGTGTTTCGGGCGCGACACTTTCCTGGCGCAGCAAGGCGCCATCGAGCAAATCGACTTGCGGCAGCTTGGAGTCGGGCATTTCACTAAACAACGGTTTCTGCCGCTCTTTGGCAACACGATCGCTTTTGGGAATATCCACCAGCGTCGGCTCAATCAGCACCGGTACCGGGTGCTGCACTTCAATCTCGATGCGCTCGTCGATCAGGGTTTCTTCGCGCTCCCGGGCGGCCAGTTTGCCCAGCGCCAGGTCTTCTGCGATCTCGCGCTTTTCACGGCGCGAGTCGATCAGGTTGTCTATCCATGCGCCCAGCGCCAGCGCCACCCGGGCCCACGAAAAGCTGAACACCACGGACACCGCAATGACGCCCAAGGCAATAAAAACCAGCCCGGAGCCGGCAAAACCCAGCCACTTGACACCCAAAGTGCCTGTCAGATACCCCAGCACGCCGCCCGCATGGCCCGGCAGCCTGAATTCAAAGCGGTAAAGGCGCGACCATTCCAGCGCCGCGCTGGCCACGAGCAACAACAGCAAACCCAGCCAGAACCGGATGCGCCCGGCCTGCCGCACAGCGCCCGGAATGGGCGGCTCACTGCGCAGCCCGCGCGCCAGCGATGACAGCCAGACCTGGGCCCCGGCCACCACCGCCCACCAGACCGAAAAGCCCAGCAAAAAATAACTGCCATCGGCCAGCAGGGCGCCCAGGCGGCCGCCCCAGTTGCGGGCGGCAAGCTGCGCGCCGCCCGCCGCCTCCATGCTGCCGGAGGTCGACCAGGCAGCGTCTTGCGGCGAATAACTCAGCAAGGCCGCGAGCCAGAAAACAAGGCCCAGCAGGCCCAGAATCAGACTGACTTCATGGGCAAAGCGCCTGATGCCTCCAGGCGCAACCGCGCCATTGGCGGCGTTGGAAGCAGAGGATTTTCGGGAGGTCAGGGTGTCAAGTGAATAAGTCATAAACCGCTGCAGAGCTTACCGCAGTTGGGCAAGGGCAAAGCGGCCGACAGGGACCCAAAAAGCAGGAAAGCTCTGGTCAACCGAGTGAATTCAGACGCTCTTTGACCAGCATTGAGCCATCATCGCGCGTTTCGATGAATCCGCGCTCTTCGAGGTCTTTCATGACACGGCTGACCATCTCACGCGAGGCGCCGACCATTTTGGCCAGGTCCTGGCGCGAAACCTTGTCACGGATGACGGCGTTGCCTTCGGCGTCCTCGCTGGCGAACTCCAGCAAAGCCCTCGCCACGCGGCCATACACGTCCATCAGCGCCAGGGATTCAATCTGGCGGTCGGCGTAGCGCAGGCGCTGCACCAGCCCCTTCATGACGGCATAGGCCATGGAGCTGTTTTCCGGCAGGCAGCGCGCAAACTCGAGCCGCCCGAGTATCAGGGCATCGGTCTGAATCTCGGCGCGCACCGTGGCGGAATGGGGTTCGTTGTCAATCAGACTCATTTCGCCCACATAGTCACCCGGATGCATGGTGGCCAGGATGACCTCGCGGCCGCGGGAGTCGGTGGTCATGACGCGGGCGCGGCCTGTGAGGATGATGGACAGTGCATTGGATTTTTTGCCCTGCTCGACGATGGGCTCCCCGCGCTTGAAGCGCCGCTTGACCACCGCTTCAGCCACGGAAGCGGCCTGCACGGCAGTCAGCATTGAAAAAAGAGGTACCCGGCGAATCAATTCCAGGTTGGACACCATCGTCGTCATATCAACTGTCTCCAAATGTGAGCACCGACGAAAAGTCGCGTGAGTTCTTACAATGGCACTCGGCGCGCAAAAGCACAGTTCCTGTCATAGCCTGACAGCGTATTGAACTCAAGCGGCACGACCCTAGCTGAGTTCTAACACATTCCCAATCAGTTTTTCACCATGAAACATTCTAAAGTCCTCATTCTCGGATCAGGCCCTGCGGGTTACACCGCAGCGGTGTATGCGGCGCGGGCCAACCTCAGCCCGGTGCTGATCACCGGCATTGCACAGGGCGGCCAGCTCATGACCACCACCGATGTGGACAACTGGCCCGCCGACGCGGACGGCGTGCAGGGACCAGAACTGATGCAGCGTTTTCTGGCGCATGCCGAGCGTTTCAACACCGAAATCATTTTTGACCACATCAACCAGGTCGACTTCAGCAAGCGCCCTTTCACGCTCACCGGGGACAGTGGCACCTACACCTGCGACTCGCTGATTATTTGCACCGGCGCTTCAGCCAAATACCTGGGTCTGCCATCTGAAACAGCCTTCATGGGGCGCGGCGTTTCAGGCTGCGCCACCTGCGACGGATTTTTCTACCGCAACCAGGAAGTCTGCGTGGTGGGGGGCGGCAATACGGCGGTGGAAGAAGCGCTGTATTTGTCCAACATTGCCAGCAAGGTGACGCTGGTGCATCGCCGTGACAAGTTCAAGGCCGAAGCCATCCTGATCGACAAGCTGCATGAAAAAGTGGCCGCTGGCAAAATTGAACTCAAGCTGCACCACACGCTGCAAGAGGTGCTGGGCGACGCTTCTGGCGTGACCGGCGTGCGGCTCCAAAGCACGCAACATGGCACCACGCAAGACCTGGCCCTCACCGGCTGCTTCATTGCCATTGGCCACCAGCCCAACACCGAAATTTTTGCCGGTCAGCTGGACATGAAAGACGGCTACATCATCACCAGAACCGGCCTGCAGGGCTTTGCCACCATGACCAGCGTACCGGGCGTGTTTGCGGCGGGTGATGTGCAAGACCATGTTTACCGCCAGGCCATCACCAGCGCAGGCACCGGCTGCATGGCCGCCCTCGACGCACAACGGTTTCTGGAACAAAGCCCCTGAACAGGCTGTGTCTGGAAGTCCCCTGGTTCGGCCATTCATGGCGAGCCAGGTGGCTTTCCAGAAGTTTGCAAACAGCCTGTTTGGAGACAATCCGTTTTCAGGCTATAATTTGAGGCTTAGCTGAGCATTCGTAGGGTTCGTGAAACACGGATTCATGCACGTGACAGCATCCGATTTCTATTTTTTTACGGAGAGTGCTCATGGCACGCGTCTGTCAGGTAACGGGCAAAGCCCCGATGGTGGGAAACAACGTTTCTCACGCCAACAACAAAACCAAGCGCCGGTTCATGCCTAACCTGCAGAGCCGCCGCATTTGGGTCGAGAGCGAAAACCGCTGGGTGCGCTTGCGCATCACCACGGCGGGTCTGCGCTTGATTGACAAAAAAGGCATCGACGCTGTCCTGGTGGACCTTCGTGCCCGCGGTGAAGTCTAAGGAGAACCATCATGGCTAAAGGCGCACGCGAAAAAATCAAGCTGGAATCGACAGCTGGTACCGGTCACTTCTACACGACCACCAAAAACAAAAAAACGACACCTGACAAAATGCTGATCATGAAATTTGATCCCAAAGCACGCAAGCATGTGGAGTACAAGGAAATCAAGCTGAAGTAATTCGGCCTGCTTTCTGCAGCGCCCTGCGCTGACTCAAAAACCCGCTGCATTCCAGCGGGTTTTTTTATGCCTGGCTGCTTTCCCGGCACTCTTTTCCTTCTGCTTGACCGATGCCACGCGCAGCCCCTCCCCTTTTTTAACCTGAAAAAGAAGCTGCAGCAGCCAGCCTTCGCCAAACCTGTGGGCATCCCGGTCCGCATCCTCATCCGCCCTTTGGCGGCCTCTGCCCCATCGCTTGTACTGACTGCACTTCCAGCACATCCACTGGGCGATTTCTGCCGGGTCAGCGACACCAGCGTTGCGGGCAGAAACTGGTCACCCAGCCTATGCGCCCACCCACTCAAAAGAAGCAGGCATAAAAAATGTCCGCTGTCAAGCCTTTTTTGATGTCAAGCATGATGCGAAAAACCTATACAAAGCAACAGTTTAGGGTGCTTTTCGGTGACTTCAGCCCATTGTAGGTTTGTCGGCTGGGGGCCATATAGGAACCTTGCGGGTGCGGGTCTTGGCGTGCCAGAGCGGGCAACACGGATGCAGGCATCGGTCACGTCGTCCGTAATCATATGTGAGCAATACATAGGGCTGATCCCCAAAATGCGAACGCGCAGTCCGGAGACTGCGCGTTCAAGAGTGCTTGGGTATGACTTTGCCTACGGAGGTGTTGCTTCTCGCTGGGGTGACTTCTTCGACCCCGACTTTGATGCGTCCCATTTCTTGAATCCCCGATCTCCAGCCATAAACGCTTCCAGCATGTGCGGAATCAACATCACCGCATCCACTGTTTCGCCGTA
>JANNVB010000021.1:0-65560 GCA_031414215.1 Polaromonas sp.
GCCGAATACAAAACGCTTGCCAACTACCGTCCCACCAACAAAGTGCGCTTCGTTACGGCGGCATCGCTGTTCGACGGCCACGACGCGGCCATCAACATCATGCGGCGCATTTTGCAGAGCATGGGCGCCGAAGTCATTCACCTGGGCCACAACCGCAGCGTCGATGAAGTCGTGACCGCCGCGTTGCAGGAAGATGCCCAGGGCATCGCGATCAGTTCGTACCAGGGCGGGCATGTCGAGTACTTCAAGTACATGGTCGACTTGCTCAAAAGCCGGGGTGGGGAACATATTCAAGTGTTTGGTGGTGGCGGCGGCGTGATTGTGCCGCCTGAAATCAAAGAACTTCATGCCTATGGCGTGACGCGCATCTACAGCCCCGAAGACGGCCAAAAAATGGGCTTGGCAGGCATGATTGGCGAGATGGTGATGCGATGCGACAAAGACCTGACTGGCCTTGCACCCGGCAGCATCGATGCGGTGGCAGGCCACACTGAAGCCGCCTGGCGGGCACTTGCGCAGCTCATTACGGCGCTGGAGAATGACAAGGTAAAAGAGGCTGTAGCCCAACAAATACGGGCGCAAGCAGCTATTAAAAAGATACCGGTTTTGGGCATTACCGGTACTGGTGGCGCAGGTAAATCGTCGCTAACGGATGAACTGATTCGTCGTTTGCGTTTAGACCAGAACGATTCCCTGCGCGTTGCGGTGATTTCAATCGATCCATCTCGCCGCAAAAGCGGCGGTGCTTTGTTAGGTGACCGTATTCGTATGAACGCGATCAACCCTTGGTCTGCTGGCCCGCGTGTCTTTATGCGGTCTTTGGCAACGCGCGAATTTGGCTCAGAAATCAGCAAGGCTCTGCCCGACGTGATTGCCGCCTGCAAGTGCGCGGGCTTTGACCTGATCGTGGTCGAAACATCCGGTATCGGCCAAGGGGATGCGGCCATCGTGCCGCATGTGGATGTGCCGATGTACGTGATGACACCCGAGTTTGGCGCAGCCAGCCAACTGGAAAAAATCGACATGCTCGACTTTGCCGAGTTTGTGGCGATCAACAAGTTTGACCGCAAAGGCTCGCTTGACGCACTGCGCGACGTAGCCAAGCAAGTGCAGCGCAACAAAGAGGCCTGGGGCACGCCAGCAGACCAAATGCCCGTATTTGGCACGATGGCGGCCCGCTTTAATGATGACGGTGTGACGGCGCTTTACCAGGCGTTAAAGCCGCGTTTGGCAGAGCTGGGCTTGAAATTGACTGATGGCACGCTGCCCAAGGCAAGCGTTCGCCACAGCACCAACCAGACACCCGTCGTGCCCGCAGCACGTACCCGCTACCTGGCCGAAATCAGCGACACGGTGCGAGGCTACAAAAAGCGCGCCATCGCCCAAGGCCAACTGGCACGCGAGGTGCAGCAGCTCAAAGCCGCAGCCGCGATGCTCAAAGAAGACAAACCCAATCGCGCACCCGCCGCCGAGGCCGCACTGGACCTGGCTGGCCACCGCAAGGCCCGAATGGACGCGGACGCACGTGCCCTGCTGGCTCAATGGCCTGACATGCAGGCTGCTTACGCGGGTGACGAGTATGTGGTGAAGATTCGGGACAAAGAAATCCGCACGGCGCTGGTCACCAAGTCACTGTCCGGCACACCGATTCGAAAAGTCAGCCTGCCCAAGTACCACGACGATGGCGAAGTGTTGCAGTGGCTGATGCTCGACAACGTGCCCGGCAGCTACCCGTACACCGCAGGCACCTTTGCCTTCAAGCGGGAAGGCGAAGACCCGACCCGCATGTTTGCCGGTGAAGGCGATCCTTTCCGTACCAACACGCGTTTCAAATTACTCAGTGAAGGCATGGCCGCCAAGCGGCTGTCAACCGCGTTTGACTCGGTCACGCTGTACGGCAATGACCCAGGCCTGCGTCCCGACATTTACGGCAAGGTTGGCAACAGCGGTGTGAGCATTGCCACACTCGACGACATGAAGGTGCTGTACGGCGGCTTTGATTTGTGCAGTCCGTCAACGTCAGTGTCGATGACCATCAACGGCCCGGCACCGAGCATTTTGGCGATGTTCATGAACACCGCCATTGACCAAAACATGGACAAGTTCAAGCTTGACAATGGCCGCGACCCAACGGCCACAGAGACCGAGAAAATCCGCGAATGGGTGCAAGAAAACGTGCGCGGCACGGTGCAGGCCGATATTTTGAAAGAAGACCAGGGCCAGAACACCTGCATCTTTTCAACCGAGTTCAGCCTGAAAGTCATGGGCGATATTGCCCAGTATTTTGTGCATAACCGGGTGCGCAACTTTTACAGCGTATCCATCAGCGGTTATCACATTGCCGAGGCAGGCGCCAACCCGATTTCGCAGCTCGCCTTTACGCTGAGCAACGGTTTTACCTTTGTTGAGGCCTACCTGGCGCGCGGCATGCACATTGATGACTTTGCGCCCAACCTGAGCTTTTTCTTCAGTAACGGCATGGATCCGGAATACACCGTGATGGGCCGCGTGGCACGCCGCATCTGGGCGGTGGCGATGAAAGAAAAATACGGTGCGAACGAGCGCAGCCAAAAGCTGAAGTACCACATTCAAACCAGCGGCCGCAGCCTGCATGCGCAAGAGATCCAGTTCAACGACATCCGCACCACGCTGCAGGCGCTGATTGCCATTTACGACAACTGCAACAGTCTGCATACCAACGCGTTTGACGAAGCCATCACCACGCCAACCGAAGAATCAGTACGCCGGGCGATGGCGATTCAGCTCATCATCAACCGCGAATGGGGCCTGGCCAAAAACGAAAACCCAACCCAGGGCGCTTTCATCATTGAAGAGCTAACCGAGCTACTTGAAGAAGCCGTGCTGCAAGAGTTTGAACGCATCGCCGAGCGTGGTGGCGTGCTGGGCGCGATGGAAACTGGCTACCAGCGTGGGCGCATTCAAGACGAGTCCATGCATTACGAAATGCTGAAACACACTGGCGAACTACCGATCATCGGCGTCAACACCTTCCGCAACCCACATGGTGACGCGGTGCAGGACAAGCTCGAACTGGCTCGCTCCACCGAAGAAGAAAAGCAGAGTCAGCTAAAACGGCTGGATGAATTCCACACCAAGCATTCCGCCGAATCGCCTGCCATGCTCAAACGCCTGCAAAAAGCAGTGATCGACAACGCCAACGTGTTTGAAGTGTTGATGGACGCGGTACGCGTCTGCTCGCTGGGACAGATCACCAACGCACTGTTTGAGGTGGGTGGGCAGTATCGGCGCAACATGTGATGGAGAGTTGACAGTCGCTGCTAGTTGACTGCCAAGAGTTTTTGAACGTTTGCGTCAAATCCCGACCACTCACTAAAGCCATTGGTGATCAAAATACGTCCCGTTTTGCGGTTAATCCCAACTCTTTGAGCGCCGTGCCCAAAGAACCAGGTGTTGCCATCTGCGCCGGTATGAATGGCGTAACCCCAATGTGGTGCTGACCCCCAATAGCCTTTAGCGACTAAGGGTGACGCGGCCTCACGAACGTAGGCGTTCATGCACGTGTCAGCGGATTTGTCATTGAGTCGGTCAACAACATACATGGCTATCCGCGCCGCATCGCGCGAGGTGACAAATGCATAGGTCTCAGCAATTCCGTTGCCTTCTTTGTCCACCCGCCAGGTGGCAGCAGACTCTGCCCCAGCTTTTTGCCACACCGTTGATTCAAACCATTGCGGTAACGACATACCGGTGGCAGCTCTGACCACCAGGCTGAGTGTTTCAGAATCAAGCCCGTTGTAAATAAACTTTTCACCCGCTTTGAATCGGCCCGGTGCGCCATGTGTTTTGATCATTTCCAACAAGCTGATCCGCCCCTGAAGCATGCTGATCCAAACATTGCGGTCATGAACGCCTGAATACCCGTTACCCCCTGGGTCGGGTCCACCGCTGGTGTAGCGCAACAAATTTTTGATACTTGCAGCGCCATAGACGGTGCCCGCAAGTTCGGGGACGTAGCTAACGGCCAAATCGTCCAGGCTTTTAATTTTGCCGCTGCACAAGGCCTCGCCCACCGCCAGTGAGGTAAAGCTTTTGGTCATGGAGTAGGCACTCAGCTGTGAGTTCGCCGTCGCGCCATTGGCATAGTTTTCATAAACGACTTCGCCTTTGTCAAAAACCAAAACCGAGAACAGCCGCCCTTCGATGTCGCTGCTCGCAGCCTTCATGCGGTCTTTGAGCGCCGTGTTTTGACTGGCTTGCACGGGCTTTGGTGCAGCTGATGGTCTCAAGGCATGGGCTATCGCCTTGAATCTTTCAGGTTGTTCCAGGATGTTTTGCGCTGACTCATGTTCGGCAAAAGCCGGTAGCGCAGCAGCTAGTGCGAAAAGACGTACGACAATAAATCGTGGGAAAGTACAAAACATGCAATCTCCGTTTCATTTTTTGCTATTTAATTAATAGCTTCTTGCGCCCGTATCTATTGGCCTGTAGGCCTATTGTGCACTCAAAAACGGCTGTTTTAAAGCTTTTTGAAGCCCCAAATGCAAAAAGCGGCCTCAAAAGCCGCTTTTCATGCACCAGCTCGACGCTGGCAACCATCAACCGCCCTTTTTGGGACGCTTACCCGGGTTCTTTTTGCTGCGGGTGGATGTGCCGCGCTCCAGGCTGACTTTTTGGCCATGCGGTGACGAGGCGCTGTGGCCCTTAGGTGGGATGGGCTTGGGGGCGCAGATGTCGGCTTCGACTCTGATTTTCTTGGGCATGAAGGGCTCCGGGTTGAAATGGGGGAAACCAGCTATTTTAAGCCAGAGCGCGCAGCGGCAGATTAACCAGCAGGTTTTGCGGCTTTAGCTTGACGATGCCCTCGGCATTCATCATCAAACCCAGGTAAATGGGTTTACCCGCCACGTCGGCGCGCATGTCTTGCGGGTCTGCAAAATCAAGCCTGAACAGGCTGACGAGCCGCTGCATGCGTTCGGGCTCGACTGCCCTGCCCTCGTACAAGTCGTTCAGCAAGGCGGTGGATGCGGCGTCCAGCCCGACATGCCAGCGCCAAGCTTCGTCGTCGATCTTTTGCAGCGGGCGGATGGTGACGGCCACACCCAAAAAATGTTGCACCCACTTTTGAAGTACGCTGGCCAGCGCTTTAAGGCCCGAGCGGGCGCGGGTCATGGTCAATAGCAATCCGTGGCTCAGGTCGTTGGTGACTTCATGCGTCAGATCGAGCAGGAAGGCATGGCGGCCAGCGGCTTGCTGAAAGTATGCGGCGGCGTTGTCATCCGTCAGCACCTGCATATCAACGGCAGCCATCGGTGCCTTGGCCTCGGCCAAAAAGCGCCCAATGTCGCCCAAACCGCCGGTTTCATTTAGCATGTCCAGCGTTTGTTGATCACCACTGAGAACCTGGCCGTTTTGGGTGCTGATGCGCTGAGCACGATAAAGCATGTCGCGCGCCCTGGCCTCGTACGCATCTGCCGCATCACCCAGCATGCTGAGCGTGATGGCATCGACCAGCATGTCAATGAACAAGGGCGGGATGTTGACGTGACCCCCACCGCTGCGCGGGAAGAGTCGCTGGTAATACGCCTCCAGCGTGCCAGCAGCCAGCAAGCCATCACGAAAGCGCAAGAAATGGCTATAACTTTCGCGCGCATCCGCGTCTTGCACCTTGCTTAGCGCGGCAGGCGTAACGGTTTGCTTGGGGCTTGCCAGCAACGCGGCATGCAGGTTTAATTCAGCGCCACAAGACTCAGGCACGGGTGCCAGTTCGGGCCGCTCCAAGAAGAGCCTTAAAAAATCATCCGTAGGTAACGTGCCGGCCGACTGTGTGTTTTGCATGGCCCCTATCGTCGCATAGTCGTCGCATAGTCGTCGCACATCAAGCCTTGTTTTATGGCCCGTCGGTAGACAAAGCGTAGTCAACATGCTGCGGCAATACCAGTTGTCCTTGCGAATTCGGCACAGCCTGAATGCTGATGACGGGCTGAGCTGTATTGACGTTGCCAAATATCGTGGCAAAGGCAATGTCTGCCGCATCGCGCCCCGTGCAAAAGCGCACAAACCCCATCGGGATGGCCGTGCCGGACGGGTCGAACATAAACCACCGACCTATGCCGTATGCGTCGACCAGGTACACCTCCACATAGGCATGAAAGTCCGGCGGGCCCAGCACGGGGTCAGCGCCGTAGTCCATGCCACTCACCATGCGTGCCGGCAAGTTGGCGGCTCGGCACAAGGTAATCATCAAATGCGCAAAGTCGCGGCACACGCCGACGCGGTCAATCAGTGTGTCGAGTGCTGATGTATTGCTGTTGCTGGTGTTGCCCTGAAAGTGCACATTGCTGCGCACCCAGTCGCAAATGGCCTGAACGCGGCTGTAACCCATCGGCAAATTGCCAAACTGCTGGCCAGCAAAGGCCAACAACCTGTCTGACTGGTAATAGCGGCTCGGGTACAGATAGGGCAACACGTGGCCGGGCAGCGCCTGGGGGCTGAGCTCAAACAACTCGCTGGGAGCCGCCTCGAAATGCGTCAGGTCAACCACCGCGCTGTAGCAAATGGTGAAGAGCCCCTGCACCGCCTGCAAAGTAATAAACCGGCTTTGGGTTTGTGCGTCGGTGTAGTAACTGGCCGTCAGACTCTGGTTAAAACTGAGCAGCTCCTGCACCACCGTTTGCCGGGGCGTGTAGGCCGCCTGAATGTTGAAAATGAAATCGCAGCCCGCATCGAGCACCTCGTACGCCAACTGCGTGGAAAACGCCATTCTGACCATGTATCACCGCCCTCAATGCATTTGAAAACCGCATTAGGCCAGTGCCGGCGGGCTGATTTTTAGGTTGGCGAATGACGGTGGCAAGCCTGTTAGCCCCACGCTGACCCGTTGCAGGCGCGCTAACCTACACCCAGCACCGCCAGATCAATCCGCGTGAAATTGGTCCGCGTTTTTGCCTTTGACGCCCGCGTAAAACGCCTTGATGGCCAGCATGTCCAAATCAACATCGCCGGTTGGTTGGAAAACCGGCCCCAGGCCACCGACTTTTTTCTCGTAGTCCAGGTATGCCATCACGATGGGCACGCCCGCACCCGCTGCAATGTAATAAAAACCGGTTTTCCAGAAGCGCGTGCCGCTGCGTGTTCCCTCGGGCGGCACAATGAGCTGCAACGGGCCCGTGGCATTCATGATGGCTTCGCTGGACGCGACGACCAGGTTGTTGCTTTGCGACCGGTCCACCGGTATGCCGCCCAGCCACATCATCACGCCGCGAAAAGGCGGCTTGAACAGCGACGATTTGCCTATCCAGTACACATTGAGACGCAACACAAACGCCACCATCAGGGTGTAAGGCAAGTCCCAGTTGCTGGTGTGCGGTGCGGCGATCAGCACGCTTTTGGCGGCATTGGCTGGCAACTTGCCAACAACTTTCCAGCCGGTCAGGCGCAAGAAGCCGATGGACAGCCAGCGCAGGAGGGTGTTGACAATCGGCGTGTCGAAAATAGTGTGGTGCATGAACGTGTTGTTGCGCGTGAATCAATACGCTCAGCAAAACGCCCGCGCTTCGGCGGCTATCTTAGTGGCAGATCACTACAGTTCTGAGCGCGGGGTTAAGCTGGATCTGAGGAGATTTATACGCTATATATTTAATAGCTGCTTGCGCCCGTATTGATTGGGCTAGAGGCTTATTTGATACCTAAAAAAGTCTCGAAACAGCTCAAAAAGGCAGTTTTTGACCCTGATAGTCGATCAAACAGCCCGAATCAGCCGGTTTCAAGCCTGCCAGCACCGCCAGCAAGTCAGTGGCCGCTTCGCGGGCAGGGCGCACATTCAGACCCGTTTTGGCAAACGGTTCGCTCAATGCCGTAGCCACCGTGCCGGGGTGCAAGCTGACGCAAATGCTGTCTTTGTTGCGCCGCGTCATCTCAATCGACGCAGTTTTGACCAGCTGGTTCAGCGCCGCTTTGGATGCCCGGTAGCCATACCAGCCGCCCAAAGCGTTGTCGCCGATGCTGCCCACCTTGGCGGATACAAACCCCGCCACGCAACGCCCGGTTTTAGGTAACAGCGGCAAGAAATGCTTCATCACCAGCGCCGGGCCTAGGGTGTTGATCTGGAAAACCTGAGCCAGGTAAGCCGCATCCAGGTTGGTAAAGCTGCGTTCTGGCTGACCCTGCTCACCATGCAGAAAGCCGGTGGCGACCACCAGCAGGCGCAGCTCCAGGCCCGATGTTGCGCACAGGCTGGCAACAGACTGAGCAGCTTTAGTGATGCTGGTTTCGTCAAGGTAGTTAATGCTAACTTCTGTGCTGCGGCTTAGGCCAAGGGCTTGGGTGAAGTTGGCATCGTGTTCTAACTGGCCAAGCAAGGCAGCGCCCAACCCGCCGCCAGAGCCGATGACCACTGCAAGAGCTTTACTGTCAGTCATCAAACCTCATCCATAAACCGAACCTTCACACTCTTGCCCTTCACCCCGCCGTTGCTGAGCTTTTGCTGCGCCAGGCTGGCCATGCTGCGCTCAATCGCTACGTAGGTTGAAAACTCGTTGACGTTGATCTTGCCAACCTGTTCGCGGGTGAACGCTGCGACGCCGCCGTCCGCGCCAGTCAGTGCGCCCAGCACGTCGCCAGCGCGGATTTTTTCTTTGCGGCCACCAACGATCTGTAGTGTGACCATAGGCGGCAGCAGCGGGTCGTTGCTGGCTGGGGTCAACTCGGTCAGCTTGTGCCATTCAGACTCGGCTTTTTGCAGCACCTCAATTTTGCCGACGTAGCCCATCTCGTCCATGCTGGCCAGGCTGATGGCCACACCTTCTTCATCTGCGCGGCCAGTACGGCCAATGCGGTGAATGTGGACTTCAGCGTCTGGCGTCACGTCGACATTGATCACCATGGCAAGCTGCGCAATGTCCAACCCACGCGCCGCCACATCGGTTGCCACCAACACTGAACATGAGCGGTTGGCAAACTGCACCAGCACCTGGTCGCGCTCGCGCTGCTCCAGCTCGCCAAACAGGGCCAGCGCGCTGAAGCCCTGGTCTTTTAAATACGCCACCAGCGCGCGGCATTGTGATTTGGTGTTGCAAAACGCCAGCGTGCTGGCAGGCCTGAAGTGCCGCAGCACCTGGGCCACAGCGCCCAGCCGCGCTTCGTCGTGGTCGCTGTCGGGCACCTGGTACCAGCGCTGGGTGATCTTTGTTTTTTCATGCTGCGCCTGCACGGTGATGGTTTGCGGTGCTTTCATGAACTGCGCGCTCAGTTTGGCAATGCCTTCCGGGTACGTTGCTGAAAACAGCAGCGTCTGGCGCTCTTTGGGGCACTGCTTGGCCACCGTCACGATGTCTTCAAAAAAACCCATGTCGAGCATGCGGTCAGCCTCATCCAGCACCAGCGTGTTCATCGCCTCCAGATTCAGGTGCCCACGCCCTAAATGGTCCATGATGCGGCCCGGCGTGCCGACGACGATGTGCGCGCCGTTTTCCAGCGTAGCCGTCTGGTTGCGCAGCGGCACGCCGCCGCACAGCACCACCACCTTGACGTTTTCTTCAGCCCGCGCCAGGCGGCGGATTTCCGTCGCCACCTGGTCGGCCAGCTCGCGGGTGGGGCACAGCACCATCGCCTGCACGGCAAAACGGCGGGCATTCAGGTTGGCCAGCAGCGCAATGCCGAAGGCGGCGGTTTTGCCGCTGCCGGTTTTGGCTTGGGCGATCAGGTCTTTGCCCAGCAACGCAACGGGCAGCGCAGCCGCTTGAATCGACGTCATCTGGGTGTAGCCCAGTTGCGTCAGGTTGGCCAGTACATGGGCGGGCAGGGATAAAGCTGCGAAATCAGTAGAGGTAGTCATCCCCTGATTATCGGTGCGAGGTGTTTTAACGACGCCCTGGCCATTGCCCTGTGCCGTCAAGCGCAGGAGATAGCTCCGCAGACCCCCAACTGAATGGCAACGCCGCTTCGAGCCGTCGAACCTTGGTCACATGGAAGCGAACCAGCCTTTGCGCGCCTTCAAAGGCATGCAATTCTGTACTGTCCCAAACAATTTCTGCCTCAACAGCCAGATACAGCAAGTCGCCGTTGTCAAAATCCATGAACAGCAAACCAGCGCGTGGATTGACCGTCAGGTTGCCCAGTGTGTTGAAGAAATAGTTACCTGAAAAGTCGGGCATGGTCAACGCGCCGTCGGAGTCGACCCGAACAAAGCCGGGCTTACCGCCACGGTGGGACACGTCTACGCCACCTGCTGCGCCAGCAACGGACGCATCACCAGAGTAAGCAGTGGTAATGAACAGCGTGTCGGCTGCCTCAACCATGCGGCGCGCAGCTGCATCAAGCTGCGAGCTGTTGTGTATGACTGGCTGGCGCGCCTGGCGGTCTGGCAAATACACCGGTTCGCGCGCCTGAATGTATTTAGGGCAATTGCCAAAGCTTTGCTGAAGCTGCACCCCAAAGCCAGTTGCACTCACACCCTGCACAATACCGTTCATGCGGTTACGCCGGCGGGTGTGGGGCTCCAGGCCGAGCAGGCCGATGGCTGCGCCATTTGCCAATGTCTGCTCCAGTGGGTCACCCAGAACCGGCCTGGCACTTAGCACCAGCGTGCGCGCATCAGGCGACTGAATAAACCCAGGCGGTGCGGCCAGTACCGATGCCCAAGGCTGACCCGCACCATCAACCGTGCCCACCATCACAAAAGGCAGTTGCGCAAAAAACGCGCGGTGCTGGTCAGGCATGGCATCGCGAATCACGCGCGGGCCAAACTGGGCCATGCGTTCGGCCACGCCTGCACGCGCTTGCACCGCACGCTCACCTTCGTGAAAAGTGGGTGCTGTCATTCTGGCAAACCAACGGGCGTTTTAACCATGGGCACAAAACCTGGCAAGGCCTCTATGCGGGCCAGCCAGGCACGCAGGTTGGGGTAGCTGAGCAGCGAGACATGGCCTTCGGGTGCACGTGCGACATAGCTGTAGTTCGCCACATCCGCAAGGGTCGCCGTGTTGCCTGCCAGAAACGCAGTCGAACCAAGCTGTTGCTCCATCACCTTGAATAAACCGTGCGCGCGTGCAATGGCTTCGTCAGGACTGGCGGGTGATTTGAACAACTGGATCACGCGTGCATACGCGGGGCCAAAGGCGAGCAGCCCGGCAGCCACAGACAGCCAGCGCTGCACATGCGCAGCCGCCAGCGGCTCAACAGGCAGCCACTGGCCAGCGTCAGCCGCGTAACGCGCATTCAGGTAAATCAAAATCGCATTGGCGTCTGCCAGGGTCACGTCGCCGTCTTGAATCACCGGCACCTGCCCAAACGCATTCATGGCTAAAAACTCAGGCTTTTTATGAGCGCCGGCTGCCAAATCGACATTGATGAGTTCAAACGGCAAGCCGAGCAGCGACAAGAACAGTTCCACCCGGTGAGAGTGGCCAGAAATCGCCGTCCGATACAGTTTGATGGGTTGCGCAGGCGATGCTTTTTCAGATGATGCAAGAGGAGTCGACATAGGAATCTTTCTTTCAGTTGGTCAGGCAGTCTGGATTTTGTTTGATTCATTAAATTTAATAAATGGCCTGAAAGTAATTTAACTGCTCCATTAAATGGACTAATAGAATGTTGTGAACTAACATCGCGTGCATGGACAAACTGCGGGCCATGCAGGCCTTTATTCATATTGCCGACGAGGGAAGCCTGACGGCAGCCGCCCGCGTGATGGCATCGTCGCTGCCGGCCATGGTGCGCACGCTGGCCGCGCTGGAGGCTGACCTGGGTGTGCGCTTGTTTAACCGCACCACGCGGCGTATCGCGCTGACGGAAGAAGGCCGCAGACATCTGCAAAGCTGCAAACAGCTGCTATCGAGCCTGGAAGACGCCGAAGCCGCGCTGACGCTGGAGGCCGGCGAGCCCGCAGGCCACCTGACCATCACCGCGTCCATGCTTTTCGGCCAGATGCATGTGGCCCCTGCGGTGACCCGCTTTGTCCAGCACTACCCACAAATGCGTTGCAGCGTCATGCTGTTAGACAGGGTCGTGAACCTGCTCGAAGAAGGCATTGACGTGGGCATACGCATTGGCCCGCTGGAAGACTCGACTCTGGTGGCGCAGCCGGTGGGCAGGATACGCCGGGTTGTGGTGGCCAGCCCCGCCTATTTGCGCCAGTACGGCACACCCCAACACCCGAAAGAGCTGCTAAAAGCCAACTGCGTCTGCGTGACGGACCATACCCTGGGCTGGGGGCCGTTCAATGACCAGGGGCGGCAACTGCGGCTGGCCGTCAGTGGTAATCTGGAGTTCAACCAGAACGCACCAGCCATTGAGGCCTGCATCGCTGGCGTGGGGTTGGGTGTTTTCATGTCGTATCAGGTGGCGCCATTTCTAAAAACAAAACAACTGCGTGTGGTGCTGGCAGAATTTGAGCCACCACCCCTGCCCTTGAGCTTGGTTTATCCCCACGCCCGATTGCTGCCCAAGCGGTCACGGGTGTTTATCGAATGGATGAAAAAGGAACTCAGCCCGTTCAAGCTGGGTTAAACAAGAATCTTGAATTGACAGAAAGTAAGCATGCAAAACTTTGACTTTGATTTGTTTGTGATTGGCGGCGGCAGCGGCGGCGTACGCGCTGCGCGTATGGCCGGGCAACGCGGCGCGCGCGTCGGCCTGGCTGAAGTGGCAGACATGGGCGGCACCTGCGTGAACGTTGGCTGCATCCCGAAAAAGCTTTACAGCTACGCCGCGCACTTTGCCGACTTTTTTGAAGAGTCACACGGCTTTGGCTGGGAGGGTGCGGCGCCCACCTTCAACTGGGAAACCCTCAAGACCAATCGCGCCAAAGAGATCAAACGGCTCAACGGCATTTACGACAATCTGCTGGATGGCGCTGGCGTCAAAGTCATCAAGGGCTGGGCGCGGCTGATCGACCCACACACTGTAGAAGTGGGTGACAAGCAATTCACCGCTAAAAACATTTTGATTTCCACAGGCGGCACGGCACTGGTCCCCGCAGTTGAAGGCCATGAGCACGTGGTCACATCAGACAACATGTTTGACCTGAGCCCCTTCCCCAAACGACTGCTGGTGGTCGGTGGTGGCTACATTGCCTGCGAGTTTGCATCGATCTTCAACGGCCTGGGCTCGCATGTGACGCAAGTGCATCGTGGCGACAAAGTGCTGACGGGTTTTGACGAAGACGTGCGCAGCTTTATCGCTGCCGAGATGACCAAAACCGGGGTTAACTTCAAGTTCAAAACCGAAGTGGAATCCATCACCAAAACCGCGCACGGCTTGCATGTCAAAGTCAAAGGCGATGGTGAAAGCTTGACAGTCGATACCGTGCTGTACGCCACCGGCCGCATTGCCAACGCCAGCGGGCTTGGCTTGGGCGCGGTGGGGGTGGAGGTGAACGCAGCTGGCGCCATCAAAGTCAACGCACAGTACCAAACCAATGTGCCGCATATCTATGCGCTGGGCGACGTGACAGCGCGCGTGCAGCTCACGCCTGTGGCGCTGGGTGAGGCGATGGTGGTGGTAGACCAGTTATTCGGCCCGGCTGCGGGAAAGCCGCCACGCAGCATGAGCTATGACTTTATTCCCACTGCTGTGTTTACCCACCCCAACATCGGCACGGTAGGTTATTCAGAAAGCCAGGCGCGCGATAAGTTCGACAAGGTCACGGTGTACCGCAGTGACTTCAAGTCACTTAAACATACGTTGAGCGGCAGCACCGAGCGCACCCTGATGAAGCTGATCGTGGACGATGCCACCGACCGCGTGGTCGGCCTGCACATGGTGGGGCCAGACGCGGGCGAAGTGGTGCAAGGCTTTGCCGTGGCCATGAAGGCGGGTGCCACCAAAGCCGTGTTTGACAGCACGATCGGCATTCACCCGACCATGGCTGAAGAATTCGTCACCATGCGAGAACCTGTTAAAAATTAATATGCCCTACCTACCCAGCTTCATCGCCCCGACCCGCTACAGCAACGCATCAGCAGCACTGGCGCAAGTGCAACTGATTTACGGTCAGCAAATTGCACACCTGCGCACCGCCATGCAACGCTACGTGGCGGGTGACACACTTCCTGGTCATGTGCGTGCCTGCTATCCGTTCGTCCGCATTCATACCGAAACCGTTTCACGCAAACTGCAAGATGCCATTGACGGCGCACAGCTCAGCTATGGTTTTGTAGCAGGGCCGGGCCGATTTGAAACCACCCTCACCCGGCCTGACTTGTATGCCGACTACTACCTGGAGCAGTTCAAGCTGCTGCTCCAAAACCACGGCGTTGAGCTTGAAGTGGGCACCAGCACCCAGCCCATCCCGGTGCATTTTTCATTCGCTGAGCACGACCACATTGAAGGCAATTTAAGCGCTGCACGCCGCACACTGATGCGCGACGTGTTTGACCTGCCCGACCTGGCCGCGATGGACGACGGCATTGCCAACGGCACCTACGAAGCCCGCCCCGGCGAGCCGCAGCCGCTGTCGCTCTTTACAGCTGCGCGGGTTGACTATTCATTGCAGCGCCTGCGCCACTACACCGGCACGTCGCCCGACTGGTTTCAGAACTTTGTGCTGTTTACCAACTACCAGTTTTACATTGACGAGTTTGTTCGCCTGGGCCATGCCGAAATGGCTGACCCCAACAGTGACTACATCTGCTTTGTAGAACCCGGCAATGTGGTCACGCGCCGCGCTGGCTTGCCAGCGGTTGCCGGTGATGAACTGGGCACACAACCGCCCCGCCTGCCGCAAATGCCCGCCTACCACCTGATGCGCGCTGACCGCACTGGCATCACCATGGTCAACATTGGCGTGGGCCCGGCCAATGCCAAAAACATCACCGACCACATCGCCGTGCTAAGGCCCCATGCGTGGATCATGCTGGGCCACTGCGCGGGCCTGCGCAACAGCCAGCAACTGGGCGACTACGTGCTGGCCCACGGCTACGTGCGTGAAGACCATGTGCTGGACGAAGAATTACCCCTGTGGATACCGATCCCCGCACTGGCTGAGATTCAAAAAGCGTTAGAGACCGCCGTTGCAGACGTCACCGGCCTGCAAGGCGCAGCCCTGAAAAGCATCATGCGCACCGGCACCGTGGCATCCACCGACAACCGCAACTGGGAACTGCTGCCCGGCAACCAGCCGCAACGCCGCTTCAGCCAAAGCCGCGCCGTAGCGCTGGACATGGAAAGCGCCACGATTGCCGCCAACGGCTTTCGCTTTCGCGTGCCCTACGGCACCCTACTGTGCGTGAGCGACAAGCCCCTGCACGGCGAAATCAAACTGCCCGGTATGGCGAACCACTTTTACCGCGAGCGGGTAGACCAGCATTTGCGCATTGGCATGCGGGCGATTGATCTGCTGCGGGCTGAAGGCTCAAGCCAGCTGCATTCACGCAAGCTGCGAAGCTTTTCTGAGGTGGCGTTTCAGTGATTGTTCTTAAAAAATATCGTGCCGAATTGCTTTGAATGGAATAGAACTTAATTCCGATTGTCCAATAGTTAATACGCAAAAGATAAAGAAATACACATGAAAAAAATAAACCTTTATGAGATGTACACCTTTGGAAAGGCAATTGCTCCGCTTTCAGCAATAGAGCCTTCAAAGAAAGTTAGAAATCATTTGTTTGAGTTGTGGGATGCACGGCAAAAATTGATAAGCATGACTACAGATGATTCGCCCGTTTTAAGCTCAGCGAGGCGCGCTATAAATAGGCTTATCGGTGTTATCGATGCGGCGCTCCCAAGGGATATAACAGACGCATTAAACATACCTGATGAAGAAGAATTTGGATGGCTTCATGGACCAGCTATAAGTAACGGTGTTAAAGAGCTTGAATCAGTTCTAGGCAACGACATGCCCGATATTTCATCGTATGTAGCTTCACAAAAAGGCATCTACAGAACAGATGACTTGATTGCCCATGCAGAGCAGCAGTTATCTGTAGAAGTTCGCAGAGTGATCTCCCCGCAAGCATGTAACGACATAAGAGAGGCCGGCAAGTGTTTGGCTTATGAGCTTCCGACCGCGTGCGCCTTTCACTTATGGCGTTCGGTTGAAACGGTCATGCAGCAGTATTACGAACGGCTAACTGGCAAGACCTTTGATGCCGCTGGTGTGGCGAGGAATTGGGGTGCTTACATAATTGCTCTAAAAAAAGAAAACGCGGAGCCAAAAATTACTTTTTTTCTTGACCATATTAGAGCGGAATATAGGAATCCGCAGACTCATCCAGATGAGCTTGTATCTATTGAAGAGGCGCAAAGACTTTTTAACGTTGCACTCAGCTCAATTGAGCAAATGGTTCTAACGATGACCAAAATGCCATCAGCCCCAACGCCTAAGTAGAAGACAGCGCTTCTGGTTTGGCTGCAAGTTCAAAAAGGCGCTGGCGAGCGCCGATGAGCCTAAAATATATGTATAGTATGCATATGTCATTTGAATTTGACCCAAACAAAGCTGATGCAAACTGGCATAAACACCGGGTTCGATTTGAAGACGTAGAGCCCGTTTTTGATGACCCCTACGCCTTAACAAGACCAGATCCTGATGCGAAGGACGAAGCACGCTGGTTGACGGTTGGTTGCGATGCGCTGGGGCGCGTGGTCACGGTTTGCTACACCTTGCGCGAACCAAAAATTCGTTTAATTTCTGCACGACTTGCAACAAAAAAGGAACGTACTCAATATGAAAACTGAATATGATTTTTCTGATGCCAAGCGGGGCGCTGTCAGGCCAGTTAAGGGCAAGACCCGTATCACGCTGTACCTGGACGACGCGGTGTTGGATGCTTTTCGGCTTCAAGCGCAAGACCAGGGTTTGGGCTACCAGACGTTGATCAACGAGGCTTTGCGAGGCAAAGTTTTAACCAAGCAGCCAAAACCTGTGACAGTTGCTGACTTGCGGCGCGTTTTGCGGGAAGAGCTTCACGCTGCCTGAGCAAGTTCAGTCTCGCGAATTAATAAAAAATCTCAAGAAGCCACGCGCGGCTTGACCATCGCCGCCGCCTTCTTCGCATTCACCCGCGCCACCTCCACATCCGCGTCAAAAGCCAGCGCCACGCCCATGCGGCGTTTGACGAAGCTCTCTGGTTTGCCGAACAGACGGATGTCGGAGTTGGGCACGCGCAGCGCATCGGCCACGCCGTCAAACACGATGCCTTTGGCCTCTACCCCGCCGTAGATGACGGCGCTGGCGCCGGGTGTGCGCAGGGCTGTGTTGACGGGCAGGCCCAGGATGGCTCTGGCGTGCAGTTCAAACTGGGTTTGTACTTGCGTGCACATGGTGACCATGCCGGTGTCGTGGGGGCGGGGGCTGACTTCGCTGAACCAGACGTCGTCGCCTTTGACGAACAACTCGACGCCGAAGACGCCCAGCCCGGAGGGCTTAGCGTCAAAGCCAACGCCCAGGTTGTCGGTGACGGCTTTGGCGATGTCGCGGCTGCGTTTTAAAGCCGCTTCGCGCATCGGGTGTGGCTGCCAGCTTTCTACATAGTCGCCGCTGACCTGGATGTGGCCGATGGGTTCGCAGAAATGGGTTTCAACCTCGCCGTTGGCATCCAGGGCACGCACCGTGAGCTGCGTGATTTCGTAGTCAAAGTCAATGAAGCCTTCAACAATCACGCGGCCATGGCTAACCCGGCCACCGGCCATGGCGTAGTCCCAGGCGGTTTTGACGTCTGCCGGCCCGGCGATTTTGCTTTGGCCTTTGCCGGATGAGCTCATCACGGGTTTGACGATGCAGGGGTAGCCAATTTTTGAATCAATGGCGGCTTGCAACTCGGCCAGCGAGTCACAAAACACATACGGGCTGGTGGGTAAGCCCAATGTTTCAGCGGCCAGGCGGCGAATGCCTTCGCGGTCCATCGTCAGGCGGGCGGCGCGTGCTGTGGGTATGACCCGGGCGGTGCCGGCGGCTTCCAGCGCTTCAAGCATGGCGGTGGCGATGGCTTCAATTTCAGGCACGACGAGGTGCGGCTTTTCTTGTTCAATCAGCGCTTTGAGCTGCGCGGGGTCGCTCATGGTGATGGTGCGGGCATGGTGCGCCACCTGCTGGCCTGGCGCGTTGTCGTAGCGGTCAACGGCGATGGTTTCTACCCCCAGGCGCTGCAGGGCAATCAATACCTCTTTACCCAACTCGCCGGAGCCGAGCAGCATGACTTTGGTGGCGTGGGGGGACAGGGGGGTGCCGATGGTGGTCATAGAAATTACAAGTAGAAATCAAGGTCAAATAGACAAAGCAGTTTACCTTCGCCTATCAGCAGAAGTAATAGTCGCAAGGCACAATACGCAAATGAATTCAGCCAGCGCAGCTCCGATATTTTCCATCCAGGGCTTGAGTAAAAAATACGGCGACACCACCGTCGTCAACAACCTGTCGTTTGACATTCGGCCCGGCGAATGTCTGGGTGTGATTGGCCCTAACGGTGCGGGTAAAACCACCACCATCCGCATGTGTTTGGGCTTGACGGCCCCTGATGCGGGCAGCGTGACGTTTCATCAGCCGGGGCAAAGCACACTGCACATGCCGCAAGATGCGCTGGCCATCAAGGACAAACTTGGCATCGTCAGCCAGTTTGACAGCCTGGACCCGGACTTTTCGTGTGCTGAAAACCTGCTGGTGTTTGGCCGTTACTTTGGCATGCAGGATGCGGTGATCAAGGAGCGCATCCCCAAGTTGCTGGAGTTTGCCGCACTGACCAGCAAGGCAGATGCCAAGCTGAGCGAACTGTCCGGCGGCATGAAACGGCGTTTGAGTCTGGCACGTGCCTTGGTCAATGACCCGCAGTTGCTGCTGCTGGACGAACCCACCACAGGCCTGGACCCGCAAGCACGCCATTTGATGTGGGAGCGCCTGCAACGCCTGGTGCAGCAAGGTAAATCGATTTTGCTGACCACCCACTTCATGGATGAAGCCGAGCGCCTGTGCAACCGCCTGCTGGTGCTGGACTACGGCAAAAAAATGACCGAAGGAACGCCGCGCCAATTGATTGCCGATAACCTGGAGCCTGATGTGGTGGAGGTGTATGGCACAGGGGCGTTGGCGCTGCTGGATTCGCCGCTTAAGGCCCTGGCGGCGCGGGTTGAAGTCAGTGGTGAAACGGTGTTTTTCTACACCCAGGATTCCAAGCGCTTGCTTCAGGCGCTGACGGGATACCCGCAGCTGCGCACCCTGCACCGCCCAGCTAACTTAGAGGACTTGTTCTTGAAATTAACAGGCCGGCAAATCAGGGAGGACGCATGATGACCAGCATTTGGGCCGCGCCCCGCATCAGCATGCGCTGGTTGCCTGTTTTCAGGCGCAACTTTCTGGTCTGGCGCAAGCTGGCCATCCCCAGCCTGGTGGGCAACATTGCCGAGCCACTGATCACGCTGGTGGCTTTTGGCTACGGTCTCGGGGTGCTGATTGGTACGGTGAACTTGAATGGCAATGCCGTGCCCTACCTGCTGTTTTTGGCCAGCGGCTCGGTGTGCGCCAGCGCGATGCAGGCGGCGTCGTTTGAAGCGCTCTATTCGGCCTTTTCACGCATGCATGTACAGCGCACCTGGGACGGCATCATGAACGCGCCAGTGCGGCTTGACGACGTGGTGTTTGCTGAAATGCTTTGGGCAGCCTTCAAGGCGCTGTTCACCAGTGTGGTGATATTGGCGGTGATGCTGGCACTGAACATCAGCCACAGCCCCATGCTGCTGCTGGCCTTGCCGCTGTTGGCGCTGGTCGGCATTACCTTTTCGTGCATCGCGTTGATCTTCAATGCGCTGGCCAAGGGTTACGACTTTTTCACCTACTACTTCACGCTGTTTTTAACGCCGACGATGTTTTTGAGTGGCGTGTTTTTTCCGCGCGACCAGTTGCCGATAGTGATGCGCCATGTTTCTGACTGGCTGCCGCTGACGGCGGCGGTTGAGCTGATACGCCCGCTGTTTTTAGGCCAATGGCCGGCGCAGGGTTTGCTGCACTTTGCTGTGCTGGTGGCTTATGCGGTTATCGGGTTTTGGGTTGCGCTGGCCTTAACGCGGAAAAGATTTCGCAGTTGAGCTGAAAACTGCTTTTTTTAGTCGATTTTAGGCATCAAATTGGCCTTTAGCCCAATAAATTCGGGCGCAAGCAGCTATTATTTTTATAGTGTATTTTCTACTCAAAAGCAAACCGCTGCCGTAACTCCGAAAGCCCCAGCTCAGCCAGTACCTGCTGCAAACGCACTTGAGCGCTTGCGGTTTTCGCCGGCGCGGCAACTTTCGGCTTGCTCGCCAGAATCAACTCGTTCTTCATCGAATGCTCCCACCCCACAAGCTCCGTCACGGTGACCTCATAGCCGTTGGCTTCTAGCTGCAGGCAGCGCAACACGTTGGTGATCTGGCTGCCAAACTCGCGCGTGTGCAGCGGGTGCCGCCACAGTTCAGCCAATGGCGTGCGGCTTAAATTCAAGGCTTTGCTTTTCTTCAATACCCCTGCCACTTCAGCCTGACAGCACGGCACCAGCACCATATGCTGCGCCTGCTTGGCCAAGCCAAAGGCGATGGCGTCGTCGGTGGCGGTGTCGCAGGCGTGTAGCGCGGTCACTATATCGATGCGACCTGGCAAGTCGGTTGACGTGGTGGCGTCTTGAACGGACAGGTTCAAGAACAACATCCGCTCAAAGCCCAGTCGGGCCGCCAGCACGCGGGATTTTTCAACCAACTCGGGCCGCGTTTCGACGCCATAAACACGGCCACCTTTTTTTTGCCCCGCGTGAGCCACATTGAAAAACAGGTCGTACAAGATAAAACCCAAATACGACTTGCCCGCACCGTGGTCAGCCAGCGTGAATGCTTCATTGCTGCTCAGCACATCATTGAGCAGTGGCTCAATGAACTGGTACAGGTGGTACACCTGTTTGAGCTTGCGCCGGGTGTCCTGGTTGAGCTTTCCTTCACGTGTGAGGATATGAAGTTCTTTGAGCAGCTCAATCGACTGGCCGGGGCGCAGCTCTTCAATGACTTGCGGCTGGTTTTTGGGTTGTTTTTGCATGAGCAGGCAGTTTAGCGGCATGGGTCGATCGCTGTCACAGACTTGATTGTTTATTACATTGCACACAATTTAATTGTGTTGTATACTCATGGCATGCCCATCAAACCAAACCCCATGCTGCAACTGGACAACCAGTTGTGCTTTGCGTTGTACAGCACATCGCTGGCCATGACCAAGTTGTACAAGCCGATGCTTGAAGAACTGGGGTTGACCTACCCGCAGTACCTGGCCATGCTGGTGCTGTGGGAGCGCGATGGCCTGATGGTGTCTGAGCTGGGCGAGCGCTTGTACCTTGACTCTGGCACGCTGACACCGCTGCTCAAGCGCCTGGAAGCATCGGGTTACATCAGCCGCATACGTGCTGTGGATGACGAGCGGCGCGTACACATCACCTTGACACAAACAGGGCGCAAGCTGAAAGCGCGCGCCGCCAAAATACCCGGCTGTATTTTGAGCGCCAGCCAATGTTCTGTTCCCGAGCTGATGACCCTGACAAGCCAGGTACAGGCGCTTCGCCAACGCTTGACAGCGCAACAGCTTTAACCATTTCACGTTTTTCAACCCACCCCGATGTTGGGGTATTTTTCTCCTAAGGATTCACCATGACCACGAAACTCGACAAAGTTCTTTACACCGCCAAAGCCCACACCACAGGTGGTCGTGACGGCCATTCAAAAACCGACGACGGCCGCCTGGAAGTCAATTTGAGCTCGCCCGGCACAGCCGGCACGGGCACCAACCCCGAGCAGCTGTTTGCCGCTGGTTATTCCGCCTGCTTCATCGGTGCCATAAAAGCCATTGCTGGCATGCAAAAAATCACCCTGCCAGACGGTTTGGCGATTGATGCCAGCGTTGACCTGGGCAAAATCCCAGCGGGCTACGGCATTGCCGCCCGCCTGGACATCACCCTGCCCGGCATGGACCGCGCTGCAGCGCAGGCCCTGGTTGACGCAGCGCACCAAGTTTGCCCTTACTCAAACGCCACACGCGGCAACATAGATGTGACCATCACGCTGATGTAACTTTTCAAGCTGATAGTCACCAAAGCGGCTCAACTGTGTTGAACAGTTGGGCCGCTTCGTTTATGGTTCTCACCATGACCTCTTCAAACGCCACCACCCAATTTCAGGTTTTAAAAACCGACCTGCACCAAACGCGTTTGACAAGCTCTGAGCTCGCGCCGCTACAAGACGGCGAAGTGCGCGTGGCCGTGCAACGCTTCGCCTTCACCGCCAACAACATCACCTACGCCGCCTTTGGCGATGCGATGAACTACTGGAAGTTTTTCCCCACCAGCGACAGCACTTGGGGCAACATACCGGTGTGGGGTTTTGCAGATGTGACCGAGTCACGCTGCGAAGGCGTTGCTATCGGTGAGCGCCTGTATGGCTACTACCCCATGGCCAGCCACGTCACGCTGCAGCCCGCCCGCGTGACGGACAACGGTTTTTATGATGCAGCACCGCACCGCGCCGAGCTGCACCCGGTCTACAACCAGTATGTGTTTAGCCGCACCGACCCGCTGTACAACGCCCACAACGAAGACATTCAGGCGCTCCTGCGGCCACTGTTCATCACCTCGTTTTTAATCGATGATTTTTTAGCCGACAACGATTTTTTTGGCGCATGCGAGGGCGGCAAAACAGGCGTGATGCTGCTGTCCAGCGCGTCCAGCAAGACCGCTTACGGAACAGCGTTTCAATTGGCGCAACGCAGTGGCATTGAGGTTGTTGGCTTGACCTCTGCGGGCAATGTGGCATTTTGTGAAAGTCTGGGCTGCTACCACCGCGTGTTGACGTACGACCAGCTTGACCAGATCGCCCAGGATGCACCGTGTATCTACGTTGACTTTGCTGGCAACGCCGACTTGAGGCGCAACATTCACAGCCGCTTTGCCAACCTCAAGTACAGCTGCTCGATTGGCGGCACGCATGTAGAGCAGTTGGGCGGCAAAGGGGCTGGCAAAGACTTGCCCGGGGTGCGCGCCACCCTGTTTTTTGCACCTGCGCAAATCAAAAAGCGCAGTTCCGACTGGGGCGCGGCTGGGCTACGAGACCGACTGGTCGCGGCCTGGCAAGCCTTTGCAGACCGGGTAACCCAACCCGATGCACCCTGGCTGCTGGCACAGCAACACCAAGGCACCGCAGCATTTGAAGCGGTTTACCTGGAAGTCCTCAAAAGCAGCCCCCATCCCCGTTTTGGCCATATTTTGACGTTTTGAACGTTTTTTAGCGCTTTTTTAGCGTTATTCGGGTATGTTTTAGGCCTCCAGACCAATAGATACGGGCGCGAGCAGCTCCTGATTTCGTAGCGGTTTATTGATGATGACACTGGCCGCGACAATCAGTGCATGACCTCAACCCATGCACCGCATCCATCCAGCCATGCCTACGACACCCTGACACCCGATGTGGTGCTGGACGCGCTGGCCAGCGTGGGGCTGACTGGGGACGGCCGATTGATGGCGCTGTCGAGTTATGAAAACCGGGTTTACCAAATCCATTTGGAGGCCAGCGTGGGCAAGGCCAGTGCAGCAGGCGATGTGGTGGTCGCCAAGTTCTACCGGCCAGACCGCTGGACCGACGAGCAGATCATTGAAGAGCATGCTTTCGCCAACGAGCTGATGGCCGCAGAAGTGCCCGTGGTCGGCGCGCTACAGCTGCACAGCCACACGCTGCACCACTACAAAGGCTTTGCCTTTAGCGTGTCACCGAGCCGCGGTGGCCGGCGGCCTGAGTTAGAGAACTTTGAAGTGCTTGAATGGATTGGCCGCTTCTTGGCGCGCATCCACACCGTGGGCAGCGCCACGCCTTTTGTGCATCGCCCGGCATTGAGTCTGCAAACCTTCGGCTACGCATCGCGTGAGGTATTGCTGGCAGGCAAATACTTGCCGCTGGACATGGAATCGCGCTGGCTAAAGGCATTTGACGAAGCGATGCAAACCGCCACCGCCGTGTTTGAGAGTGTGGGCGGCATCAAAAACATTCGCCTGCACGGTGACTGCCACCCCGGCAACATTTTGTGGACTCCCGAAGGCTTGCCCGGCGCGGGCCCGCACTTTGTAGATTTGGACGACGCACGCACCGGCCCAGCAGTGCAGGACCTGTGGATGTTGCTGTCTGGCGACCGCCCGCAATGCCTGCAGCAGTTGGGTGCACTGGTTGATGGCTATGAAGAATTCCGGGCGTTTGATCGACGAGAACTTGCTTTGATTGAGCCGCTGCGCACGCTACGGTTGATTCACTACAGCGCCTGGCTAGCCCAGCGCTGGCATGACCCAATCTTCCCGATCAACTTCCCGTGGTTTGGGAGCAGCGACTACTGGAAAGGCCAGGTTGACATGTTGGAAGAGCAGACCGAGGCGATGCAGGCTGCGCCGCTGATCGCCTGAAGGCGTCCAAGTCTTTTAGCGTAGCGGGTTCTCCAGGCTGCCAATCCGATCAATCTCCACCCGCACCACATCGCCTGCCACCAGGTACTTGGGCGGCTTGAAACCAATACCCACGCCAACCGGCGTGCCAGTTGCAATCACGTCACCTGGGTACAGCGTGATGCCCGCCGAGAGCGTTTCAATCAGCTTCGGAATGTCAAAAATCAGGTCTTTGGTGGATGCGTTCTGACGCAGCTCGCCGTTTACGTAGCAGCGCACCATGGTGTTGGTACCGTCGCATTCGTCAACGCTGACCAGGTACGGCCCCATGGGGCAAAAGGTGTCGAACGATTTGCCCATGTGCCACTGCTGGTGGCGGCTTTGCCAGTCGCGTGCGGTGATGTCGTTGACGATGGTGTAACCCCAAACGTGCGCCATCGCGTCTTGGGCGGCAATGCCCTTGCCACCCTTGCCAATGATGACGGCCAACTCGGCTTCGTAGTCAATAGCCGTGGAGATGTGGGCGGGCGGCATGTCAATAAAAGCACCGGGGCCAACCACCGACTCAGGCACTTTGGTAAAAATAATCGGGTCAGCCGGGATGTCACCGCCTGATTTCGCGCTGCTGTCAAAGCCGCTGCCGGCAAACTCTTTGGCATGGGCAAAGTAGTTTTTACCGACGCAAAAGATATTCCGACGCGGCTTGGGCAGGGGCGCGGTGACGTGAATGTCCTTCATGGGAACAGCATCAAGCAAAGGCGGTAAAGCATCGCCGCGTGCGAGCATTTCAACGATCGGCAGCGCGCCCAGCTGGCGCTGTGCCTCAAGCAAATCAAACGGCTGAACAGTTTGCAGATCTTGTGACACCAGACCCACGCCGGGTTGGCCATTGAATGTGTAAGCAACGATTTTCATCAGGGTTGTCTCTGTGGTGCGTTTTAGGGTTTTGCAGGGATACTCAAAATTCAATTAAATGTTAGCATGCAAACCGACATACGGAGACAAAAATGAAACACTCAACGGGATTTACTTCAGCAGCGTTTGCCATGCTGCTGTTAGCCACGGCACCGGGAACCAGCGCTCAAACGACAGCACCTGCCTGGCCCACCAAAGCCATCACCATGATCGTGCCTTTCCCGCCGGGCGGGCTGGCCGACCTGGTGGCGCGGCCAGTGGCAGAAGCCATGTCGCGTGAGCTGGGCCAACCGGTAGTGATTGAAAACAAGGCCGGTGCGGGCGGCGGTATTGGCATGAGCCAGGCCGCCAAAGCCAGGCCTGATGGCTACACGGTTTTGTTGGCGCTGTCGTCACTCACGGTGATTCCCGAGGCCGATGTGGTACTGGCCCGACCTGCGATGTTTGCACTGAATGAGTTGCGGCCGATCGCGCGCTTTACCGCTGACCCGACCGTGCTGGCCGTGCGCGCGGACTCGCCGTGGAAGACCGTACAACAGTTTGTCGACGATGCCAAAAAGCGCCCTGGTGCTATCAACTACGGCTCATCGGGCAGCTACGGCACCATGCATGTGCCAATGGAAATACTCTCGCAAAACGCGGGGATCAAAATGACACACGTCCCCTTTACCGGTGCCGGTCCTGCCGTGGTGGCGTTGCTCGGCGGTCAAATTGACGCGGTGTCGTCTGGTCCAGCCACGGTGTTGCAGCAGGTCAAAGCTGGCAAGCTGCGGGTGTTGGGCCATTGGGGCACCACACAACTTGCTGCATTGCCCGAAGCGCCGAGTTTGAAAGATGCTGGATTTAACTCGGAATACGCGCAGTGGTCAGGCCTGTTCATCCCCGCAGGCGTGCCCGAGCCAATAGCACAGCGCCTGCGCGCCGCCGCCAAGGCCGCCGCGCTGGATGTCAAGGTCAAAGAAATTATTTTGAACGCGGGAAGCCCGGTGCAATACCAGGACACGCCTGACTTTGAAAAATATGTGCAGGCGGATGCGACCCGCATGTCTGCTGTCGTTAAACGCATTGGGAAAGTAGAGTAATCATGATGTTTAAAAAATCAACACTCGCCATGCTTGGCTTGGCACTCGCAACGGCTACGGTTAGCATGCCGCTCCTGGCGCAAAGCTACCCCAGCAAGCCGGTCAAAATCATTGTGCCTTTTGCAGCGGGCGGCCCCGCAGACAACTATGCGCGTTTTGTGGGCAAGGGCCTGCAAGAGGCGTTGGGGCAAAGCTTCGTGGTCGAAAACCGGCCCGGCGCAGGCTCGGTGATTGGCACCGATGCGGTGGCTAAATCTGCGGCTGATGGCTACACGCTCTTGATGATGTCGAACACCCAAACCGTGAATGAAACACTGGTTGCAGGCAAGCCCTACCAGCTCATGCGCGACTTTGTCGCAGTCGCACCGATCAACTACTCAGACCTGGTACTGGTGGCCAACCCGGCCGTGGCGTTTACCAATCTCAAAGACATGACCGCCCAGGCCAAGTCCAAGCCCGGCAAAATCAACTACGCGTCTTCAGGAACGGGCACGCCCTACCACATGGCAGGCGAACTATTCAAAAGCATGGCCGGCGTTTACCTGGTGCACATCCCTTACCGGGGTAGCTCTGGTGCACGCACGGACGTGATTGGCGGGCAGGTTGACGTGATGTTTGACGCAGTGACCACCATGGCCGAGCAAATCAAGGCGGGTAAGGTCAAGGCGATAGCGACCACGGGCAAGGTACGGTCTGACGTGTTGCCCGACGTGCCGACCATGGCCGAAGCTGGCCTGGCAGGCTATGAGGCCACTATCTGGCTGGGCCTGATGGCACCCAAGGGCACACCCAAAGACGTGGTGGACAAGCTCAACGCAGCGGTATCAAAAATCGCCAGCCAGCCAGATGTCAAGCAACTGTGGAACAAGCAGGGCGCGGTACCCATGGTTATGACGCCGGTGGCGTTTGACAAATACATGCAGGACGATATTGCCAAGTGGGCACGCGTTATCAAAACAGCCAACATCAAAGCGGACTGAGCCGCAAATTTAAACACCCCATGCACACCCCACACCAGCTCCATCTACTCAGCGGCGGCGCAGCGCAGGGCCTGATTTCGCATCTGCAAGGCAGCTTCAAAGCGCAGCATTTGTGCAGTATCTCTGGAACGTTTAGTGCCGTTGGACAGATGAAAAGCGCTTTGCTCGCGGGCGCACCGTGCGATGTGATTATTTTGACCGCCCCCTTGATTGCAGAGCTGATGGCGAGCGGGCACTTACTGCCGGGCAGCGCGAAAAATGTGGGCGTCGTCAAGACCGGCGTTGCGGTGAAGTCAGGCGACCTAGCTATTGATATCAGTACGCCAGAAAAACTGAAAGCCGCCCTTCAAGCAGCCAATGGCATTTACTTTCCTGACCCGATCAAAGCCACTGCGGGCATCCACGTCATGAAGGTGCTCAAAGCCTTGGTATTGGATGTTGAACTGGCAGGCAAACTGCACGTGCATCCCAACGGCGCAACTGCCATGAAGGCGATGGCCGAGGCAGAAGCAATACCTGGAGGAAGTGGCCTGATCGGCTGCACACAAATCACCGAGATTGTGTACACCCCAGGCGTAGATTTGGTCGCACCCCTGCCACCAGAATTTGAGCTGGCCACCACCTACACCGCAGCCATTTGCGCAAGCTCTACGCAACCTGAATCAGCAGCGACGTTGATTGACCTGATGGCCAGCGCCGATACCGCAGCGCTGCGTTTGACTTGCGGGTTTGAGGCCTAGATCAGAAGCGCATTGACCCGTTTCACATAGGCAGCAGGGTCAGCGGGCATACCGCCTTCGGCCAACAAGGCTTGGTCAAAAATGATGTGAGCCAAGTCGTCAAAATTGGCAGAATCCACCAGCTTTTTGACCAGCGGATGCTCGGCATTGACTTCCAGAATCGGCTTGACCTCCGGTACGGCTTGCCCAGCCTGTTTCAACATGCGGGCAAGCTGGGTAGACATGTCACCGTCTTGAACGACCAGGCAGGCGGGCGAGTCCACCAGGCGGCTTGTGGCGCGTACGTCGCTGGCTTTGTCTTTGAGTGCTTCCTTCAATTTATCAAGCGTGGGTTTGAACTCTGTTTGCGCCAGCTCAGCGGCTTTCTTTTCGTCTTCATCTTGCAGCTTGCCCAAGTCAACCGCACCTTTGGCAACCGACTGCAGCGACGTGCCGTCAAACTCGTGCAGGTAGTTCAGCGCCCACTCGTCCACGCGGTCGGCCATCAGCAACACTTCAATGCCTTTTTTACGAAATATCTCCAGCTGCGGGCTGCTTTTGGCGGCGGCCAGCGTGTCCGCGGTGATGTAGTAAATCGCGTCCTGGCCCTCCTTCATGCGGGCTTTGTAGTCGGCAAAACTTACGGTGGCCGTGTCGGTGGTGCTGGACGCAAAACGCAGCAGTTTGGCGATGCGGTCGCGGTTGGCAAAGTCTTCGCCCAGACCTTCTTTGAGCACAGCACCAAACTCCGTTTGGAAGGTTGCAAACTTATCAGGCTCATTGGCGGCCATGTCTTCAATCATACCCAGCACGCGCTTGGTGCAGCCTTCACGAATGGCTTTGACGGCGCGGCTTTCTTGCAGCAACTCACGTGAGACGTTCAACGGCAAATCGCTCGAATCCACCACGCCTTTGACGAAGCGCAAATACACCGGCATCAGCGCCTGAGCGTCGTCCATGATGAAGACACGCTTGACGTACAGCTTGACGCCCGCTGCCTTGTCGCGGTTAAACATATCCATCGGCGCTTTGCTGGGGATGAACAGCAGCTGCGTGTATTCGGTCGACCCTTCAACTCTATTGTGGGTCGTAGCCAACGGCGCTTGCTGGTCATAGCTGATTTGCTTGTAAAACTCTTCGTATTGCTCAGGCGTGATGTCTTTTTTTGCACGCGTCCACAGAGCTGCGGCCTGGTTAACGGTTTCCCATTCACCGGTTTTAACCATGCCGCCCGGCTGCCTACCACCTTCTGGGTCGGTACTGGAGATCAGTTCGCCGTCCTTCCACTCTTCTTTTTCCATCAAGATGGGCAACGAGATGTGGTCGGAGTATTTGTTGATCACGCCTTTGAGCTTGTAGGCGTTCAGGTAATCGAGCGAGTCTTCTTTGAGATGCAGCGTGATGGACGTGCCGCGGTCAGCACGCTCGATTTGCGCGACTTCAAACTCGCCTGTGCCTTCACTGGCCCAGCGCACGCCTTGGTCCGCTGGCAGGCCAGCGCGTCGGCTTTCAACCGTGATGCGGTCAGCCACGATAAAGCCCGAATAAAAACCCACGCCGAACTGGCCAATGAGTTGCGCGTCGTTCTTCTGGTCACCCGACAGGTTAGCCACGAAATCGCGTGTGCCGCTTTTGGCAATCGTGCCCAGGTTGTCAATCGCCTCCTGCTCTGAAAGACCAATGCCGTTGTCGGTAATCGTGAGTGTTTTGGCATCTTTGTCAAAACTGATGCGCACTTTCAATTCCGGGTCGGTCTCCAGCAACGCCGCATTGTTGAGCGATTCAAAACGCAGCTTGTCGCAGGCGTCCGATGCGTTGGACACCAGCTCACGCAAGAAGATTTCGGGATTGGAATACAGCGAGTGCGTGACCAGCTTGAGCAGTTGGGCAACTTCGGCCTGAAAAGCAAGGGTTTGAGATGTTTTGGTAGCGGCAGTGTTGGACATAGCGATCTGTTTGGGTCGTTTTTGGGTTGAGTGGGCAAAAATTGGCGCTAGGCCGACTTTTTTCGCTCATTTTAGTTGTGGTCACACCACTGAAAAATCAAGTCATCACGACCGTTCATCGTCCTGGCTCACCGTTCGTCTGGATTCGAGTTGTGATTCGTGACATTTGCCGCAGTTACATTAGAGAACTACGCCAAGTCGTTGATTTTGTGACTTTTTTGGCTTGTTCGAAATCAGCCACGCCACTACAGTACGTCTACTTACAAATTTTGTGCAACCCATTTTTTACCTCGGAACAGGAAATTCATCATGAAAAAACTAGCTCTCGCTTCTGCCCTGGCCTTGACCGCCATGCTGACAGCCCCCACCCAAGCGGCAACAGTCGCCGGCAATTTTGATGTCGCCATCACGTTGACCAGTGCCTGCGTTTACGCCAAAACCTCTGATGTAGCTTTTGCTTACACATCGTTCCAGACAACTGCAGCAGCACAGACCACTTCTGGCGGTTTTACCGTTCGTTGCACCAACACCCTGCCCTACACCATGGCGCTGGACGCTGCTGGCAGCTACACCGACCAAGCCACACAACTGGCCTACACACTCGCGTTGAGTGCCGCTGGCGCTACCGGCAATGGCTCAGCACAGGCCTTTTCAGTCACCGGTAGCATCGCTGCCAACCAGGGCGGCGATTGCGCTACCGCTGGCGGCGTGTGTACCAACACCGCTTCAACCAACAAGCAGCGCACACTGACCATTACGTACTGATAGTAAGACTCACAAACGGTCTTTGCGCGTGTACGGTTGTCATATGTACCGCAACAAGCCGCAGCTCGCCTCCCTTTTGAAGGGGTGGGGACTCGGCTTGCTGCTGTGTACGAGCATGGCTATCGGCCATGCGGCCACTACTGCAGGTCAGTTTTCGGTCAACATTACCCTGACCGGCGCTGATAAAAGTTCTGGCGTCAACACCGCCGCGCAGTCAGCGCCAGGGGTTTGCGTCAGCCAAACCCTGAGCGAACAAACCATTGCCGTGGTTCGGGTGGTTTGCGGCACGGGTCAGTTTGTCAGCATCACAGCCAACCCGAATGCCCGATTTTTGGGTACCCACGGTGGCGCGCCTCGCTTCGTACTGAGTCAGGGCAGCGCCAGTTCCGGCTCACAGATCGTGGGTCAAGGCCGGACGAACGACTTTTATCCCGGCACCGGCACAGTCACGTATTCCTCAGTGCTTATTTACAACGTCAGCGGGACGGATGGGCCTTTCGAGATGATGGTTACTTTTTAAGTTTACCCGCGGCTGTTAAGCTTGCGGTATGCAACATCAACCGCCAAAATACCCTCTAATGCAGACCCGTAAAAGCCTAGGCGCTACTGTTTTGTTAGCGCTGTGTTTTGCTTTCGCAGCGCCCGCGTCGGTGTTCGCGGGCGTGTTTTCAGTCACGCCCGTGCGCATTTACATGACACCCAAAGACCGCGCAGTAGCTGTCACCATCACCAACGAAGGCGACACCGAGGTGGTGTTGCAGGCTGACCTGAACGCCTGGAGCCAAAAGCCAGATGGCACAGACGAGCAAGTGCCGACTGAAGACCTCATTTTGTCGCCCCCCATCATCAAGCTGGCCCCCGGTGCCAGGCAGGTTGTCCGGCTGGCTCTGCTCAAGCCCGCCGATGCCAGCCGCCAACTGATTTATCGCATGATCATGCGCGAGGTGCCTGAGGCTGTTGCGTCGCGCGACAAAACCATTGAGGTGCCGATTGCGCTGGCCTTGTCGCTACCCGTGTTCATTACCCCGCCACCCGCCAAACGCGAGATGGACTGTACCGCGGCGCGCAGCACGCAGCAAGCATTGAATGTGACTTGCGGCAACCAAGGAAGCGCTTACGCGCAAGTACGTGAAATTTCATTGGTACGGGGTGAGCAAACTCTGGCGCGTTTTGAAGGCGGCACTTACATTTTGCCGGGTGCACGCAAAACCATGAGCGTCAATGGCGAGCAGCCCATTGCACCAGGGCCTGCGCAACTCAGCGTGCGTTTTGATGATGGTAAATCGCAAGCTTTCAGCATCACCTTGCCTTAAAAGCGGCAACCAACATCGCCTTATTTGTACTGGGCTCTTTTGTAGCCCAAACATGAACCAATGATGGGTCAACGTGTTCATACGGGGCTGACTCATATGCCTCAAGCACCTTTTTTAACGCCACTTGCCCAAGCGCTTTACATTGCTGGGTTCTGTGCGGCGCTGGCGGCATCAACACGCCCTGTGATGGCGCAAGACGCGCCTGTAATCCCGCCAAGTGCATCGCAGCCGATTCAAAGTACGCCGCCGCGCATGATGCCGCTAGAGATCACGGTCAATGGTGCGGCATCCGGGAGTTGGGTGCTGATGGAGCGCGCGGGGGTGCTGTATGCGCCTGCTGATGCTTTTGAGGAGTGGCGTGTTAACCGCCGCGCGAACGCCGAGCCCGTCATGCACCAAGGGCAAAACTGGTATGCCCTGACAGCTGTGCCCGGCTTTACCGCGCAACTCAACACCGCCAACCAGTCTTTAGAGCTGAAGTTTTCGCCGCAGGCCTTTGCCGCCACCCGGCTGACCCAGCCAATTGCTGAGCGTCCGAAAATCACCCCGTCGGTGCTGGCAGGCTTTTTTAATTACGACCTCAGCTACACCCATGCCAACACGCGCGGCATTGCAGCAACGCAAGACTTGGGCGCGCTGCTGGAGTTTGGTGTGTCTAACAACTGGGGCGTGCTGACCAGCACTTATTCAGCACGAAACCTGATTGGCAATGACCCACTGTTGACCCGCAATGTACGCCGGTTAGAGACCACCTTCACCCGCGACATGCTGGAGGACAACCTGACGATGCGGCTTGGCGACAGCAGCACGCGCAGTGGTGCTTGGGGGCGCTCGGTTTACTTTGGCGGCTTTCAAATCAGCCGTAATTTTGGCTTGTCGCCGGGTTTTATCTCGCAGCCTTTCCCGGTGCTCAGGGGTTTGTCCAGCGCGCCCAGCACGGTTGAGCTGTACATCAATGACGCGCTGCGTCAAACCTCCCAAGTCCCCACGGGGCCGTTTGCGATTGACAACTTTCCGCTGCTCACAGGCAACGGCCAGGCGCGCGTGGTGGTGCGTGATGTGCTGGGCCGCGAAACCGTACTGGTGCAAGACTTTTTCAGCCACGCATCGCTGCTGGAAGAAGACCTGAGCGACTGGAGCTTTGAAGCCGGAGCGGTGCGCCGCAACCTGGGCACACGCAACGCTGACTACGGCCAACGTTTTGCATCTGGCATTTGGCGTTACGGCATCAACAAAAGCCTGACGGTTGAAACGCGCGGTGAATACGGGCAAACCACCCAGGGCGGGGGCGTTGGGCTGGTTTATGCATTGCCGTTTGGGCTACTGGGGCAAGGCGCAGTGGCTGCCAGCCGCGATGCCTCTGCGGGCAAGGGCCAGCAATGGCTGGTGGGTGTTGAGAACTCCAGCCTCAAACACGGGTTTAGCCTGCGCGGCGAAGGCGCGTCGCGCGGCTACCGGCAAATTGGCCAAGACAGCAACATCTTGCCGTACAAGCGCCAAGTGTCCGGTAACTACACCTACTCGTCAGAGCGTTTCGGCTCAATTGGTGTGGGCTATGCGCGCATCACAAGCTATGACCTGAACACACTGACGACCTACAGTGCCAACTACGCCATTCGGGTGGGCGAGCGCTCGTCGCTGTCTTTCAATGCGGTGCGGGTGACGGGGCGCGACGGACTTGCCAACAGTACCTCTGTCGGCATGAGCCTGTTGGTCCCGCTTGAAAACCAGATTTCCTTGTCTAGCAGCCTCACGCGCCGCAACGGCCAGACTGACGCGTACGTGAGTGCCAGCCAAAGCGTGAGCGGCGACACCGGCCTGGGCTGGCGCGCGCTGGCCGGTCAAAGAAGCACGCAAAACTATGCCGAAGGCGGCTTGAACTACCAGGGCAGCAAGGGCTTGCTAACGGCCGATGTCAATGCGTCGGCAGCGCAGCAAACCATTCGCCTGGGCGCACAAGGTGGGCTGGTCGGCATCGACGGCCAATTTTTTACCACCCGGCGCGTGCAAGAAAGCTTTGCACTGGTTGAAGTACCGGGCTATGCCGGTGTGGGGGTTGGCTTTCAGGGCAATATCTTGGCGCGCACCGACAAAGACGGCAAGGCACTGGTGCCGCGCCTGCTGCCCTACCAGCCCAACAGCATTCGGTTGGACCCGAGCGAGCTGCCCATCAGCGCCGAGTTGGACAGCATTGAGCAAGTCGTTGTGCCCGGCAACCGCAGTGGTTTGATTGTGAAGTTCCCGGTGCGCAGCGGCCGTGGTGCATTGGTCAAAATCATTTTTGACGATGGCGAGCCTGCCCCGGCTGGTGCTGAAATCGAGCTGGTAGGTGACAAACAAGAATTTTTTGTGGCCCGGCGCGGTGAGGCATTTATCACGGGACTGCAAACTACCAACGAAATTCGCCTCACATGGAACAAAACCCGCTGTACATTGAGCGTTGTGTTGCCCGAAGGCGCGCTCGATGACATTGCCCGTGTTGGGCCGCTGACCTGCACAGGAATCAAACGATGAAACTTTTACCTATTTCAATTTTACTGCGCAGCGTTGCCTGGCCAGCGCTGGCAGTGACGGCCTTGAGCAGCCAGCAGGCCTGGGCGGTGTACAGCTGTAGCGTCACGGCCAGCAGCACCGGCGTGCTGTACATCGCACCCACGCCGCAAGACAGCCAAGGCGTTGCCACGCTGACCTGTACCCGAGCCAGCGGCGATGCGACCACGCTTACCTATCGCCTGAAGGCCAGCAACGGTTTGAATGTGACGGGTACACAACGACGCGTCAGGCTGGGCGCAACGACTAACTACCTGAACTATTCAATACGCCAACTTGCCACTTGCAACAACGCCTCCAACTGGTATGCCCCTGCCACTGGTACGACCAACGTGGCGACCGGCACACTCAATTTCGGTGCGGCACTATCGCAGTCGGTTAACTTCAGCTACTGCATCCGCACGCGCGTAGGCGGGGGTGGCAACGCCGCAGCACCCACAGCGGGCGTGTACACCGACACCGTCAATATTTTTGGGCAATTCCCCAACAGCGATGCCGGGGCTTTAACGGCAGTCGCGCCCATCACTTACAACGTCGGCGTGACCAACCAATGCGTCTTGAACTCGTTCCCCACGCGGATGGTGTTTAACTACACATCGTTCAGCGCCACACCGCAAGTTGTAGCGCAAAGCTTTAACCTGCGGTGTAGCAACACCCTGCCGTGGACGGCGACCGTCAGCCCCGCAGCAGCGACTGTGCTGGGGCTCAATTACACCGTCGCCGTCAGCCCTGCAGTCACCACCAACGGGACGGGTGCCAATCAGCCTGTCACGCTGACCGCCACCATGCCAGCCAACCAGTCAGGTACTTGCAACACAGGTACCTGCACGGGAACACAGGCGCACACGGTGACCATCACTTACTGAGCCAGCGCACGATTTGCGCACCAACATCAGGGCGCGACAGCAACGCCATGTGGTTGGTACCGTAAGCCGTCCACTGGTTGTCGGGTTCAAAGGTCAGGCAATGCGGCGCTTCATCGTGCTGGCCGATGGCGCTGCGAAGTGGCACCAAACCGTCGCCTATCAATGCATCCTTCATGGGGCTGGCTGCGCTTGACGTGGTGGCCGCCACGGTAAAGCAGTTCACGCCAGCGGGTAAAGGCAATGGGTCACGCGAATCAGGCGATCGCTCAAACCGGTCTTTGCCCAGCCAGCTTGATTCCATCACATGGCCGTAGCGCAAATCAGTAATGCCACTGCTGCGGATCTGGCCAATCGCCGCAAACGGTTTGGTCACCCGGTTGCTGCCCAGCGTGGTGTCAATCCAGTTACCGACCCGCTCCAGTGGTGCGCCGTGGTGCGGCGTGCCTAAAAAGACGATGTTTTTCAGCTTGCTGCGCCAGGCCATGTTGCCTTGGTCGGCAACCTGGCAGGCGCTGCGGCTGACCAGCCCGCCCATGCTGTGCACCAGCAGCGTCAAATCCTCAACCGGCTGCGGCCAGGCTTTGAGCAAGTCATCGAGCAGGCCAGCAAACTGCTGGCCGTTAGTTGACGTGTTCAGCCCCGTGTTGTAGTGCAGGTAAACCGGGGTGTAGCCCAGCTCTTTAGCAAGCACATCGGCATGGCTGTAGCCAACGTCATTTTTGCCCCCCGTTGTCCACTGCAAATCATTCATGCACAAGCCGTGCAGCACCACCAGCAGCTTGCCAGTAGCTTGGGGCAAACGCTGCACCAGCGCGTCTTTTTCAAGCAGCACGGGCTTACCTTCGTGGCGCAAACTCATGCTGATCGTGAGCGGATTAGCGGTGTTCAGCAACTGGTCACCCAGCACGCCGTTGATTGCCGACAGCACGGCTTCACGTTCTGGCGACGAGGCGGGCGTGCCAAAGCGCTCGGTGATCAGCGGCGCGGCTTTGCTCAAAGCGGCGTTGACCGTACCACCCGCCAGCCGCGTAACGCCCTTGATGCCGCCATACACCAGCCCGGTGATACCGCGAGGCTTCACCCCACTGCTGCCGGGCGCAGCATCCACAAATTTGGCCCCCAGCGGCCCAAACGGCGTCGCCACCGCCTTGTACACATTGCCCTGCACGCTTTCAGCCAGCCCTGTCACGCCCAGCACGCCATGGGTCGCCAGTTGGCTCAAGCCCTGAATGTCTGACACATGCAGGTAGGTGGGCAGTTTGTTCAGTTGGTCGAGCAGGGTAGGTTTGGGCATGCCCTTATTGTGGCGGCATCGCCCACTACGCACCAGTCGCTTTTTGATCGGGTCTGTGTTTAGCAATGGCCACGCGTTCAGCCTCCTGAAAAGAGAACTTTTTGTGCTCCTCTGTCTGCTTGATGCAGTAAGCCAGCAACTCGTCAAGCTGACTCGATTTGTCAAACACCGCATCGGCACCCAGCAACAGTGCGCGTTTGCGAATTTCGGGCGTCGCATAGTTGGTCAGCAGCACCACTTTTTGATACGGCTCCCGGTTGCGGCAACCCGTCAGCACACCCAAACCACTGCCATCTTTCAAAAACAGGTCAACAATCGCAAGATGCCAGTGGCCGTCGTGCAGATCTAACCAGCGTTCGGCTTCGGCCTCGGTTGCACCGGAACCCATGACTCGGACTTCCGTGATCTCCTGAAGCGTTTCGATCAGATTGGTGAGGATGGTGTCGTTGTCTTCTGCGATGTAGGTGATGAGTGCCATGGCCGACCTCCGGTTGGTAAGGGCTAACCGATCAGCGAAAGCCGCGCGCTCGACATCCCTTGACAACCACTTTAAGCCGTTGACCGTAAAAGCTCGCCAGCCTTTGGCGCGCATTTCGGTAGGACTGCACAGGCTTGGTGCGCTACAGGGGAGGTTATTGAATACCTCTACATACTATGAATTTAATAGCTGCTTGCGCCCGTATTCATTGGGCTAAAGGCCTAAAAGATACCCTAAAAAGGCTCAAAATCGTCCTCAAACAGCTTGTGGCAGCCCAAACAGGATTGTCAGCAGCTCAAAATCACTCAAATTTAGCTCTTTTTGCCTATCAAAAAAGGCTTTTGACCAATAAATACGGGCGTAAGCAGCTACTGAATTAATAGCAATCAAAAACCCTCATGCGGCATCAGATACCGCCACTGGCCGACGGGCAGGTGCCCCAGGTTCACCTTGCCGATGCGTACCCGCTTCAAGCCCGTAACGTACAAGCCGACCTGCTCGCACATGCGGCGAATTTGGCGTTTTTTGCCTTCTTTCAGCACAAAGCGAAGCTGCTCCGGGTTTTGCCAACTGACCTGCGCGGGCTTGAGCGGCTGGCCGTCCAGGCTCAGGCCGTGGCACAGCAGTTTGAGTTTTTCTGGGTCAAACAGCCCCTGTACGTTGTTGTTTTCACCGCGCAAATCACCCAGGCTGACCCGCACCAGGTACTCTTTTTCAATCTCTGAGTCCTCACCAACCAGTTGCCGCGCAACGCGTCCGTCCTGAGTGAGCACTAACAAGCCAATCGAGTCAATGTCCAGCCGCCCGGCCGGGGCCAGGCCGCGCAGCTGGTCAAAGCCCCAGCGCATGCGGCTGTTGCATTCAGTCCAGCGGTTACCCGGCTGAACCAGCCCCACCGCTGGCTCATGCCCGTCTTCAGCCTGGCCGCTGACGTAGCCGACCGGCTTATTGATCAATATGGTGACCTGCTGCTTTTGCTGCTGCTCGGCAGCGCGGTCAATCTCAATCCGCGCATTGGCGGCCACGGGCTGCCCCATCACGGCTGGCTGGCCGTTCACCCGCACCCAGCCTTGCTCAATCCAGGCATCGGCTTCGCGCCGCGAGCAAAGCCCCAGCTCGGCCATGCGCTTGTTCAGGCGAATGGTCAGCGGCGAGCCGTCTGGGTTGGTGGGTTTGGGGACGCGGACGGCTGTGGGCGTTGTTTTTGGAGGAACGATCGGGGGGTTCATGACTTGGATTATCAATGCCCGGCAAAGCCAGCTACTACTGATGCACAGCTACTCTAGCATTCGGCAATTGAATCACCATTCGCGAATACTGCAACGATTTCGTGAACCGTTAAGCTATTAAAATAGGAGCTGTTTGCGCCCGTATTCATTGAGCTAAAGCTCTTTTATAGTCCCAACAACAGCACTTCTAAGCGCTGCCAGGTCTAAAACCCGTAAACCGCCGTATTCCACCCGGATCATTCCCTCTGCTTGCAGCGTTGTCAGCGCTTCATTAACGCGCTGGCGTGACAGGCCGACCAGGTAGGCGAGCTCTTGCTGGGTGATGCGCAAAATCTCACCCACACCGGGGTACAGCACCGGGTTGAACAGCGCGGCCAGGCTGCGTGCCACACGTACGTCAGGGTTGTTCAGGCGGTCAATTTCGCGCGCGGCAATGAACTGGCCCAGCCGCTCGTTGAGCTGGTTCATCACAAAGCGGTTAAAGCCAATCGAATGGTCGAGCAGCCAGTGAAAGGTATCGACGGGCAGCCCGGCCACCAGGCTTTTGCGCAGCGCCTGGATGTTGTAGCGGTAGGGCTCGCGCTTGAGCGCCGTGCCTTCGCCAAACCAGCCGCCAGGGGGCACGCCGGTGTAGGTCATGGTCACGCCCTGGGCATTGTCGCTACTCATTTTGAGCAAGCCTTCGATCACCCCAAACCAGTAAGTGACGGGTCTGCCTACGCGGCACACAAAGTCGCCCGCGGATGCATCGCCGACCCGCAGGGCAGCAACCGCCATGGCGCGCTCGGCAGGTAACAGCAACGCCAACCAAGGAATACCAGCCAGTTCGGCTGCGCTGGCCAAGCGGCTGTGGATTTGAAGGGGTTTGTCAGTTCGCATAAGACCGTATTTCAAGCGCTAGGGGAAAGTCCGGGGGAGTAATCACCCTTGAATTGTCGTCGGAATGACAACATAGCGTCAAACGACTGCCTACTATCCATTCCAAGACAGTAACTCTGTCGCCAATAGCGCACCCAACAAAGCACATCACAACGGTAGACACGAGACAAGCATGCAAACCACGTTCCCACAACTGCTGATCAAACATGCCGCCGAGCGCCCAAATGCGCCCGCCATGCGCGAGAAGGAATACGGCATTTGGCAAGCGCACAGCTGGGCGGCGTTGGCCAAGCTGGTCGAGCAGATAGCCTGCGGCTTGCACCAAGCGGGTTTAACGCGCGGTGAGCACATGGTGGTGATTGGTAGCAACCGCCCACGCTTGTACGCGACGATGCTGGCGGCGCAATCACTGGGCGCAATTCCGATCCCGTTGTACCAAGACGCCGTCGGGGCTGAATGCGTTTTCCCCATCAATAATGCCGACGTGCGTTTTGCCATGGTTGAAGACCAGGAGCAGGTTGACAAGCTGCTGGAGATACGCGCAAGCTGCCCGCAAATCAGTCATATCTTTTTTGACGAGCCACGCGGCCTGCGTAACTATGCAGAGCCGGGTTTGCAGTCGCTGGATGCGCTGATTGAGACAGGAAAAACTTTTGCGGCTTCTCAGCCGGGCTGGTATGCGGCCGAGGTGGCAAAGGCCAGCCCCGACGATGTGGCAGCGATGTTTTTTACATCGGGTACCACAGGCAACCCCAAAGGCGTTGTACACACCCACAACACATTGCTGGACCGCGCCAAAGCCGGTGCAGATTTTGACAAGCTCACATCCAATGAAGAGGTGCTGGCTTATTTACCGCCCGCGTGGATTGGTCAAAACATCTTCAGCTACGCGCAGTGGCTGGCTTGCGGCTATGTGGTGAACTGCCCAGAAAACGCCAGCACGGTCATGATCGACTTGAAAGAAGTCGGACCCACCTATTACTTTGCACCGCCGCGCGTTTTTGAAGGCCTGCTGACCACGGTGATGATTCGGATGGAAGACGCGGGCAGCATCAAGCGCAACATGTTCAATTACTTCATGGGCGTGGCCAAACGTGTGGGTCCTGCGCGCATGGACGGCAAATCTATTGGTGTGCTGCAGACACTGCTTTACGCACTGGGCAATGTGCTGGTGTACGCGCCGCTGCGCAACACGCTGGGCTTTTCACGCGTCCGTGTGGCCTACACGGCGGGTGAGGCGATCGGGCCGGACTTGTTCACGTTTTACCGCTCCATCGGCATCAACATGAAGCAGTTGTATGGCTCGACTGAAACCGCTGTGTTTGTCTGCCTGCAGCCCGACAACGAAGCACGTGCCGACACCGTGGGCGTACCGATTGCCGGGGTACAAATCAAGGTAGCAGACAACGGCGAGATCATGGTCAAGTCCGCGGGCTTGCTGAAGGAATACTACAAAAACCCGACTGCAACGGCTGAGGTATTGACAGCCGACGGCTGGTACCACACCAGTGATGCCGGGTTCATTGATGCGAGCGGCCACTTGAAAATCATTGACCGTGTCAAAGACGTAGGCCGTATCAAAGGCGGCGCCAACGATGGCGCGATGTTTGCACCCAAGTATGTCGAGAACAAACTCAAGTTTTTCCCACATATCAAAGAAGTGGTGGCCTACGGTGATGGCCGCGACAAAGCTTGCGTTTTCATCAACATCGACTTTGACGCAGTCGGCAACTGGGCCGAGCGGCGCAACCTGCCGTATGCGGGCTATACCGACCTGGCGCAAAAGCCAGAGGTGTACCAGCTCATCAAAGAATGCGTAGAAAAGGTCAATGCTGACCTGAGCGTAGACACACTGCTAGCAGGCTCGCAAGTCAGCCGCTTTTTGATTTTGCACAAAGAGCTCGATGCAGATGACGGCGAATTGACCCGCACCAACAAAGTTAGGCGCGGTTTTATTGGTGACAAATACCAGCCACTGATTGATGCGCTGTACAGCGGTAAAACCGAGCAGTTCATTGAAACCGTCGTGAAGTTTGAAGACGGCCGCAGCGGCAGCGTCAGCGCAACATTAAAAATTGGTGACTGCAAGACTTTTGCAGCGGTGAAGGCGGCAGCATGAGCAAGAAAATCGGTGACGTCATCCTTGACGTTAAAAACATTTCTCTGGCGTTTGGCGGCGTGAAGGCGCTGCAAGATATTTCGTTCAACGTCAAAGAGCATGAGATTCGCGCCATCATTGGCCCCAACGGTGCGGGTAAAAGCTCAATGCTGAACTGCATCAACGGCGTGTACCAGCCGCAGCAGGGTTCGATTACTTTCCGTGGCCAAACCTTCAAGCACATGAACAGCCACCAGGTGGCAGTCATGGGCGTGGCACGCACGTTTCAAAACCTGGCACTCTTTAAAGGCATGAGCGTGCTCGACAACATCATGTCGGGCCGCAATCTGAAAATCAAAAGCAATATTTTGATGCAAGCCCTGCGGATTGGCCCGGCTGAAAAGGAAGAAACGATGCACCGGGAAGCAGTTGAAAAAATCATCGATTTCCTGGAAATTCAGGCTTATCGCAAGACCCCAGTGGGCATGCTTCCCTATGGCCTGCAAAAGCGGGTCGACCTGGGTCGGGCATTGGCCATGGAGCCACAAGTGCTGCTGCTCGACGAACCGATGGCGGGCATGAACGTTGAAGAAAAACAGGACATGTGCCGCTTTGTGCTCGACATCAATGATGAGTTTGGAACCACCGTGGTGCTGATTGAGCACGACATGGGCGTGGTGATGGACATTTCAGACCGCGTGGTGGTACTGGACTACGGTAAAAAAATTGGCGACGGCACACCAGACGAAGTGCGCGCCAACCCAGACGTGATCAGCGCCTATTTAGGCACATCGCACTGAAGTGGCAAGAAAGTAAAAAATGGCATTTTTCTTAGAAACTCTGCTCGGCGGCCTGATGGCTGGCATGTTGTATTCGCTGGTCGCATTAGGCTTTGTGTTGATCTTCAAAGCCTCTGGTGTGTTTAACTTTTCTCAAGGCGCCATGGTGCTTTTTGCAGCTTTGGCCATGGCCCGTTTTTCGGAGTGGATTCCGCAGTGGTTTGGTTTTGAAAACAAAATCGTTGGCAACATCGCTGGCTTTATGGCGGCGGCGGTGTGCATGTTTATTTTGGCCTGGTTGATTGAACGGCTGGTGCTGCGCCACCTGGTGAATCAGGAAGGCGTGACCCTGCTGATGGCCACGCTTGGCATCACCTACTTTATTGACGGCCTGGGACAAACCATTTTCGGCAGTGCGATTTACAAAATCGATATCGGCATGCCCAAAGAGCCGGTATTTGTTTTGCAAAACGTCTTCCCCGGTGGCCTGCTGGTCAACAAAGAAGATTTGATTGCGGCGCTGGTAGCAGCCGCGCTGGTGGCAGCACTGAGTCTGTTTTTCCAGAAAACATCCACTGGCCGCGCATTGCGCGCAGTGGCTGATGACCATCAAGCAGCGCAAAGCGTTGGCATTCCATTGAACACCATATGGGTCATCGTGTGGTGTGTGGCAGGCATCACCGCGCTGGTAGCCGGCATGATTTGGGGCTCAAAGTTAGGCGTGCAGTTCTCATTGACAACTGTTGCATTACGCGCCCTACCGGTGATTATTTTGGGCGGCCTGACATCGGTGCCCGGCGCGATTATTGGTGGCCTGATCATTGGTGTGGGTGAAAAATTGTCAGAGGTTTATCTCGGCCCGATGGTGGGCGGCGGTATTGAGATTTGGTTTGCCTATGTGTTGGCGTTGGTGTTCTTGCTGTTCAGGCCACAAGGTTTGTTTGGCGAGAAGATTATTGACCGCGTCTAAAAGAGAACATCATGATTTACAGAGAAAACGGCCAATTTAAAACAAGCTACAAGGCAGACCAGCAGATCTTCCCGATTGCGCAAGACCGCTGGTTCTTGCTGGGTTTGTTTTTGTTCAGTGTCTTCGCGGTGCCGATGATGGCTGATGAGTACATGTTCCGCGCCATTCTGATCCCGTTTTTAATCCTCTCGCTGGCTGCGTTGGGGGTCAATATTCTGGTTGGCTACTGCGGTCAAATCTCGCTGGGCTCTGGCGCTTTTATGGCGGTAGGCGCCTACGCCGCGTACAACGCCTATGTGCGGATCGACGGCATGCCGATGATCGTTGCCTTGTTGGCTGGCGGATTTTTTGCCACGCTGGTGGGTATGTTTTTTGGCATCCCCAGCTTGCGCGTCAAGGGCTTGTACCTGGCGGTCGCTACGCTTGCCGCGCAGTTCTTTTGTGACTGGGCTTTTCTGCGCATCAGCTGGTTTACCAACAACAGCACGTCTGGGTCCGTCGCGGTGTCTAACCTGAGTGCGCTGGGCATACCAATTGACTCGCCGCTCAAAAAATACTTACTGTGCCTGGGGTTTTTAATGGTGTTTGGCGTGTTGGCCAAAAACCTGGTGCGCGGCGCGATTGGCCGCGAATGGATGGCCATTCGGGACATGGACGTGGCGGCCGCCGTCATTGGAATTCGGCCGGTGTACGCCAAGCTCAGTGCGTTTGCTGTGAGTTCATTCATCATCGGCGTGGCGGGCGGCTTGTGGGGCTTTGTACACCTGGGCTCGTGGGAGCCTGCTGCGTTTTCAATCGACCGTTCGTTTCAGCTGCTGTTCATGGTGATCATTGGCGGCCTGGGCTCCATCATGGGTAGCTTTTTTGGCGCGGCTTTTATTGTGATTTTGCCGATCTTTTTGAATCAGTTTTTACCGGCTTTTGGCAACCTGATTGGGGTAACTATTTCAACCGCAGCCGTGGCGCACACCGAGGTGATGATTTTTGGTGCCTTGATTGTCTGGTTTTTGATTGTTGAGCCGCATGGCCTGGCCAGGCTGTGGAGCATTGGCAAGCAAAAATTGCGGCTGTGGCCTTTTCCGCATTGAGGTGATTTCGTGGTTTTATTTCGTGTTTTTCGTTCGTTAACAACCGGCAATTGATTGCCCATATTAGGAGACTTTGATGAAAATTCGTCACATCGTATTGGCCAGCTTGCTGGCCGCAGTGGGCACGGCGGCATTCGCCCAAGCCAAGGAGCAGTTTTTCCCCGTGCTGACGGGCCGTACTGGCCCGGTCGCGCCGAACGCCACGCCGTGGGCCAATGGCCACAACGACTACATGAAGCTGGTCAATGCACGCGGCGGCATCAATGGCGTCAAGACCTTGGTTGAAGAGTGCGAAACCGCCTACGCCACTGACCGTGGCGTGGAATGCTACGAGCGCCTGAAGGGCAAGCACGGCGGCGCAACCGTGTTTCAGCCACTATCAACCGGTATCACGTTTGCACTGACTGAAAAAATCGCTGCAGACAAAATCCCGATGATCACGTCGGGCTATGGCCGCAGTGACTCACAAGACGGTGGCGTTTTCAAATGGAACTTTCCGCTGATTGGCCACTATTGGGTGGCCGGCGATACCGTGCTGCAACACATTGGCAAACAAGCTGGCGGTATGGACAAGCTCAAAGGCAAAAAAATCGGCGTTGGCTACCATGACTCACCATTTGGCAAAGAGTTGCTGCCGATTTTGCAGGAGCGCGCTGCACAGTACGGCTTTACGCTGCAACTGCTGCCTATCGCTGCGCCCGGAGTGGAGCAAAAAGCCACCTGGCTACAAGTGCGCCAGCAGCAACCTGACTACGTGATTTTGCAAACTTGGGGTGTCATGACGGGTACCGCCGTGAAGGAAGCGCAAGCTGTAGGCTACCCACGCGAAAAAATGTTTGGCACCTGGTGGTCGGGCGCTGAGCCAGATTTGAAAGACGTGGGTCAAGGTGCCAAAGGCTATAGCGCTGTCATGATGCAGCACGGCGCAGAGCCGGGCTCGGCAGTGGTGAAAGAAATCTTGGAGAAGGTCCACGCCAAAGGCCAGGGTACTGGGCCAAAAGATGAAGTCGGCAGCGTGTTGTACATGCGCGGTGTGGTCGGTGCGCTGCTCGCGGTTGAAGGCGTGCGTGCTGCACAGGAGCGTTTTGGCAAGGGCAAAGTCATGACCGGCGAGCAAGCACGTTGGGGTTATGAAAACCTGAACCTGACGCAGGCCAAACTGGATGCACAAGGTTTTAAAGGCGTGATGCGCCCGGTATCGACCAGCTGTGCTGACCACATGGGTTCTGCCTGGGCACGCGTCCACACCTGGGACGGCAGCAAGTTTGTATGGGCCTCAGATTGGCTGCAAGCCGATGAGCAGGTTATCAAGCCTTTGGTGAAAAACTCGGCTGACAAATACGCGGCCGAGAAAAAACTGACCCGCCGTTCAGGCCAAGACTGCCAGTCTTAATTGATTGAATGGAAGTTGTTGCGGGCATCGCCTGCAATGACTTCCCAATCGTCAGCGTTGCGTGCAACGCTGACGATTGGTGAAAGAAAACCCTTGGCGAAATTTATGGATGCACAAAAAATAGTTTTGAATGTTAACGGCATTGAAGTCATTTACAACCACGTTATCTTGGTTTTAAAAGGCGTTTCATTGAACGTGCCTGAGGGCAAAATCGTCGCCATTTTGGGCGGCAACGGTGCAGGTAAAACCACCACGTTGCGCGCTGTTTCAAACCTGCTCAGGGGCGAACGCGGCGAAGTGACCAAGGGCTCGATTGAGCTGCGCGGCGAGCGGATTGAAAACCTGTCGCCGTCAGACCTGGTCAAACGCGGCGTGGTGCAGGTGATGGAAGGCCGCCACTGCTTTGCGCATTTGACTATTGAAGAAAATTTGATGGTGGGTGCCTACACGGTTAAAAGCAAGGCGCAGATTGCAGCAAACCTTGAGAAGGTGTACAACTATTTCCCGCGCCTGAAGACGCGCCGTACCTCGCAAGCGGCTTATACATCCGGCGGCGAGCAGCAAATGTGTGCGATTGGCCGGGCACTGATGGCCAACCCCACCATGGTGCTGCTGGATGAGCCCTCGATGGGCTTGGCGCCGCAAATTGTTCAAGAGGTTTTTGAGATCGTCAAAGACCTGAACCAAAAAGAAAAAGTCACCTTCTTGCTGGCAGAGCAAAACACCAACATGGCACTGCGGTACTCAGACTACGGCTACATCATGGAGAGCGGCCGGGTGGTGATGGACGGCCTAGCCAGCGACTTGGCCAACAATGAAGACGTGAAAGAGTTTTACTTGGGCATGGGCGGTGGTGAGCGTAAAAGCTTTAAGGACGTGAAAAGCTACAAGCGCCGCAAACGTTGGTTGGCTTGATCACAAGTGAGGCACGCATGACTTTATTTTTTGACACGCTCGAAACCCGATCGACCGACGCTCGTGAAACTGCGCTGATGGGCAAGTTGCCAGGCCTGGTGGCTAATGCACAAAAGGCAGCGCCTGCCCTTACCAAGTTGTTGGCAGGTGTTGATGCTTTATCTATCACCAGCCGCGCAGCGCTGGCCAAGCTGCCGGTGACGCGCAAGAGCGAATTGCATGATTTGCAAAAAGCTGGACGTCCAACCGATGTCTTCGGCGGTTTCAGCGCTTTGCTTCGCGGCCCCAAAATGCCCCGACTGTTTGCATCTCCCGGGCCTATTTATGAGCCTGAAGGCGTTGCCAAGGACTATTGGCGTGCGGGTCGCGCCATGTACGCGGCGGGCTTTAGAGCGGGAGATTTGGCGCATAACTCCTTCAGTTACCACATGACGCCAGGCGCCTTCATCATGGAATCAGGCTTGCACGCGGTGGGCTGCACCGTGTTCCCGGCAGGCGTGGGGCAAACTGAGCAGCAATTGCAGGCGATTGCCGAGCTACAGCCTGATGGTTATGCGGGTACGCCTAGTTTTTTGCGTATTTTGGTTGAGAAAGCTGAGGAGACTGGCAGTGATATCAGCAGCATGAAGAAAGGTCTGGTGGGTGGCGAAGCTTTTCCACCTAGCCTGCGTGACTGGTTTACAGCGCGCAACATGGCCATTTATCAAAGCTACGCCACCGCCGATTTGGGTTTGATAGCGTATGAGACCGAGGCGCGTGAAGGCTTGGTGATTGACGAAGGCGTGATTGTTGAAATCGTTCGCCCTGGCACCGGTGACCCAGTGGCCGAAGGCGAAGTGGGCGAGCTGGTGGTGACCACACTGAACCCTGACTACCCGCTGATTCGTTTTGGCACAGGCGATTTGTCCGCCCTGCTGCCGGGTCATTGCCCCACGGGTCGCACCAACACCCGCATCAAGGGCTGGATGGGGCGCGCTGACCAAACGGTGAAAATTCGCGGCATGTTTGTACATCCTGGTCAGGTGGCGACGATTGCCCGGCGCTTTCCTGAAGTCCTGAAGGCACGCTTGGTCGTTAGCGGTGAAATGGCCGATGACAGAATGCATTTTCAGGTCGAGGCAGCTTCTGGCCATTCAGGGCTAGATCAGAAAATCAGCGACGCCATCCGCGACGTGACCAAGCTTCGCGGCACGGTTGAGCTGGTGGCACCCGGCAGCTTGCCAAATGACGGCAAGGTGATTGAAGACGCGCGAAGTTACAAGTAGAGACCTTACCGGGGATAGCACTTACGTAGTTCCCGCGATATGCATTGCTCCAGAAAATCTTAAACTTGAGTTTCATCATTTGGAGACTGTCATGAAACCCATCAAACATTTACTCGTTCTGGCAGCAGCTGCTGCCAGCATGTTTGCCCACACCCAAGCCAGTGCGCAAGCCTACCCGGGCACCAAGCCCGTTACCTTCGTAGTGCCGTTTGCAGCCGGTGGGCCGACCGACCGCGTGGCACGCGACCTGGCCGAAGCCATGCGCAAAAGCATGGGCGGCGGTGCCAACTTCGTGGTTGAAAACGTCAACGGCGCGGGCGGCACGATTGGCGCATCCAAAATTGCCAAGGCATCACCTGATGGCTATTCACTGCTGGTGTGGCACATCGGTATGGCGGCCACGCCTGCCCTGTACCGCAAGCTGTCGTACAAACCGCTCGAAGATTTTGAGTTTCTCGGCATGATCAATGAAGTGCCTATGACGCTGATTGGCAAGCCCCAGCTACCCGCCAACACCTACCGTGATTTTGAAAACTACATCAAAGTCAATGCAGGCAAGCTGAACATTGCGCATGCGGGCCTGGGTTCAGCGTCACACTTGTGCGGCTTGATGTGGCAGGCGGCCATCAAATCCAAAGAAGCCATGACGACCATTCCGTTTGGCGGCACGGCCCCTGCAATGAATGCGCTGGTCGGCGGCCAGGTTGATTTGATGTGTGACCAGACCACCAATACCACCAGCCAGATTGAGGCAGGTCGGGTCAAAGCCTTTGCTGTGACGACTGCCAAACCATTGACTGGCAACAAGCTGCTCAAAGACTACCCAACCTTGCAGGAAATGGGTTTGAAGGGGTTTGACTTGACGATCTGGCACGGCTTGTATGCGCCTAAAGGCACGCCACCTGCAGTACTGACAGCTCTGAATGAAGGCCTGAAGAAAGCCCTAAAAGATCCTGACTTCATCAAGAAGCAGGAAGGCCTGGGCGCAGTGGTCGTGACAGACAAGCGTGTGGAGCCCGCAGCGCACAAAGCTTTTGTGGCTAGTGAAATCGCCAAAATCAAAGTTGTGGTTGACGCCGCCAAGCAGTACGCCGACTGATTCAGCCGTCACCTGAACAAGCCGCCAAGGTGCAAAGCCTGGCGGCTTTTTTATTTGCTGTTTGTAACTCCCGATATCGGGTTGTCCCGCTGCTGTGCAGTAGGCAATTGAAGGTAAAAACAGGCTATGCCCGTTTTACGAATTGTGGACTCCATCACCGAACTGAGCGCTGACGATCTGGGCTGCATTGCCATCAGTGGTTCGCATGGCGGTTTGAGCTCAGCCCGGTATGCTTTAGCTGCACGCCCGCTGCTCAGTGTGTTCAACGATGCGGGTGTGGGTCTTGATAACGCAGGCTTGGCGGCACTCGATTTTTTGCAGCGGCATGGCCTGGCGGCGTGCACGGTAGCTCATCACAGCGCTCGGATTGGCGAGGCGCACAGTACGCTGACAAGTGGTGTTGTGAATTTTACCAACACTGCTGCTTCAGCTCGCGGGCTTCAAACAGGCTGGACTTGCCAACAAGCGGTTGATTTCACTTTAAATTCTCAAGAAAGCTAAAAATGCATGTTTTTACCCCCTCAAAACGACGTCTGGGCCAATTGATATGGGCGCAAGCAGCTACTTTTTTAATAGCATCAAGTAGCCTTGCGCAAACCGCTTGGCCAAACAAGCCGGTACGTATCATCGTGCCATTTGCAGCAGGCGGCACCACTGATATTCTGGCGCGGGCGATGGCGCCGGAGCTGACCAAAGCGTTTGGACAGTCGTTTGTTGTTGAAAACCGCGCTGGCGCAGGCGGCAATATTGGCGCAGACCTGGTGGCCAAGTCACCACCTGACGGTTACACCATTTTGATGGGCACAGTCGGCACGCACGGCATCAACAAAGCGCTTTACGCCAAGATGCCGTTTGACTCACAAAAGGACTTTGCTCCCATCACGCTGGTCGCTGGCGTGCCCAACGTGATGGTGATGAATGCCGACAAGGCCAAAACGTTGAATATCAACACCGTGCCCGAGTTCATCAAATATGCCAAAGCCAATCCAGCAAAATTCAGCATGGCATCCAGCGGGAATGGCACGTCGATTCATCTGGCAGGTGAGCTGTTCAAATCGCGCACAGGGGTTTTCATGACGCACATCCCCTACCGCGGCTCGGGCCCTGCGCTGCTGGACCTGGTAGGCGGCAGCGTTGACGTGATGTTTGACAACCTGCCCTCCGCCCTACCGCAAATCAAGGCCGGCAAGCTCAAGGCCTTTGCCGTGACCAGCGCCATCCGTTCAGCCGCAGTGCCTGAGCTGCCCACGATTGAAGAGGCTGGAAAGCTACCCGGCTTTGATGCCAGCTCATGGTTTGGCCTGTTAGCGCCAGCCGGCACGCCGCCAGACATCGTGAACCGCATTCAGCAGGAAGTCGCCAAGTCTCTCGGCACACCGGCCATGAAAGAAAAGCTCTTGGTCCAAGGCGCGATCCCTGGCGGTAACACACCGGAGCAGTTCAACACCTTCATCAATGCCGAACACGTGAAATGGGCGCAGGTGGTGAAGGCTTCAGGGGCAAAGGTGGACTGAGGCTCAAACGCCCCAAACCACATCAGTATTGGCTTTGTGATTGCGCTGCAGCATGTCAATAAAAGGCATGGCACGCTGGCGCAGGCCGGGAGAGTCGCCGTGCACAACGTTCTCGTCATGATTCTCATCATGTGACTCTTCAAGCGCAATCGCTGCTTGCAGCGCCTCAATAGCCGCGGACATTTGTGCCACCAAAATGATGCCTGTCGGCCCAGCATCTTTGCCAATCACCTCCAGCACCTTGCGGCCGTTGGCCTCAAGCATGATCAGGTCGCCTGCGTTTTTGGATTTGAATTTGTAGAGCATGAAAACCTCCTGAATGACTGCCAGCCAGTTGTTGCCCGATTATGGGCCCGCAACAAGCCAGCTTGTGTAGGCCTGATTCGGCTCTAAAGCTGACTGACCACTTGGAAACCGCCGTAGATCACCCGCTTGCCGTCAAACGGCATCGGGTTGACGTCTGACTGAATGCGCGGGTCCGCCATAAAGTTTTTCATGCCCTCATCTCGCACCGCGCGAGACGGCCAGGTGATCCATGAAAAAACAACCGTCTCACCAGGCTCCAATTTCACCGCCATCGGGAAAGAGGTGGCTTTGCCATCGGGCACATCGTCACCCCAGCAATCGACCACCGTCAGCGCTCCGTTTTCTTTCAGCACAGCAGCGCAACTGCTGGCGTGTTTTAAAAATGCCTCGCGTTTGGCGGTGGGTACAGCGGCTACAAATCCATCGATGTAGTTCATATGTTTCTCCGGGTTAGAAAGGTCAAATTTATTCAGGCAAGTAGGGGAGCATTTCGCCATTGACAATCCACGGCGTGCCAAAGCGGTCTGTGATCATGCCCCAGGTTTTTGCCCAGAAAGCGGGCTGCATGGGCATGACGATGTTGCCGCCTTCGGCCAAGGCCTTGAACACGCTTGCGGCTTCATTGACGGTGGCGTAGTTCAATGTCAAGGTGAAGCCCTTCATGCCCTCGTACGGCATGTTTGGCGGGGCGTCACCCGCCATCAATACGCCGTTGTCTGGCAACTCAAGGTAGGCGTGCAAGATCAGGTGATGCGCCTCTTTGGGCATGTGGTCGGCCATGGGGGACTCGCCGTTTGTCATGAGCGCCTTCAGTTTGCCGTGAAGGACTTTTTCATAGAAGCGCATAGCCTCTGCGCAGTTGCCGTTGAATGACAGGTATGACGTCGGAAATGGCATAGTGAAACTCCAAAAGTTAGCCCGTAAAAGTCGATCAGTAGCCGCTGGGCTTGGTACGGCAACTTCACTTCGATAGATTGGCGCATTTTTTAAGCCACTGCAGCTTGCGCCCTTGTGGTCAAGCCGCTTGCACGTGCTGGGTGAACTTGTTCAAAATCGCTTGCCAGCCATCCCGTTGCTGCTCCACAGAGTGTGTTGATTCGGCATCGAAAGTAACGCGTACCGTGACGCCTTGTTCGCCGGGAAGGAATTCGACAACCCCCAACCGATCCCCAAACGAATACTCGATGAGTTGGTGCTCTACCAGTTTTGTGTAGGTGCCTGCAAAATCGAACCCAAAGCTGCCGTCTTTGGCTTCCATACGAGAGCTAAACGCGCCGCCCACACGCAAATCGACCGATGCGGCGGTGGTGTGCCAATCGTCGGATGCAGCGTTCCACTGCTTGATGTCGGCTGGAGTGGTGTACGCATTCCATACCCTGTCGAGCGGGGCGTTGACCAGAGTTTCAACTGAGATTTTCATGACAAGTTCCTTTTAGTGCTTTCACTGTTTTGCAAATTAATCATGGGTAACTCCTTTGGGTGAGTTGGTGGGCGGTTGGGTTGGCGTAAAAAGAAACAAAACATACCTGCGCAAGTGCGCCACGCAGTCAGCCGCAGCGGCGGCGCTGCCTTGCGCCTTGGCCAAAATGAATGCCCCCTGCAGCGCGGCCTGGGTGTAGAGGGCCAGGCTCTCAGCGCTCCAAATTGCATCTGGCGCATACAAGGCTTTGGCCGCATCGATGGTGCTTACGAGTGTTTGCGCATGGGTGTTGATGCCCACGTTGCACGCATCACGGATGGCCGGGTGGGTTTGAAAAGTCTCTTGCACCAGCGTGCCGAGCAGGCAGGTGAAGTCCGGCAACTCCCCCTGCAAAATGGCGGCTCTGAAGTCGATGTAGGCCAGCAGGCGCTCGCGCGGGTCGGCTACTTGCTGGTACGGCGCGCTGGCAAACAACTGACCAGTAACTTGCGTCCAGTGCTGGGTGGCCACAATGGCTAGGTCTTCTTTGCCCTTGAAGTGGTGAAAAAAGCTGCCTTTGGTCACGCCCGCAGCCGCGCAGACATCGTCAACCGTGGTGGCGCTGTAGCCTTTGCTGCGGATGACTTGCAGGGCAGCATCGAGCAGCTTTGTTTTGGAGCCGTGTACAACAGGGGGGGGTGGCGTCATGGGGGCTTCAGAAGTTTCAATAACATACCGACTGGTTGGTATTGAATGTACATACCAATGAGTATGCTGTCAAATCAGTGTTTACCCTTATTCTGACTGAAAACCCTTCCAAACCGGTGTTTTCAGGTGCCTAAATAGGCTTTAGACCAATAAATACGGGCGCAAACAGCTCCTGAAATAATAGCAATAAATCTCCTCGAATAAGACGCTTCCAGTTCCGTAAAGAGATCAACATCACCACCGCAACCACATTGCGCACACGCTTTGATCCCTTCTGCGCCTCAAGCAAAATACACCCATGTTCAATATCGTTGCACCACAAAAACCCGCCGCCCAAGCCCTGAGCCAGGACGGCCTGAGTTTGCTCTCCCCCCCTGACCTGACCACCACGCTCAAAGTGCCTGCTGATTGGGCAAACCGCTGGGACGCATTGACCCCCTCATGGCATAACTTGCCGCCTGATGCGCACCTGAAAGATGGTGGCAGTTATCGGCAACGCCGCCACGCGTGTTTTGTGCAAGACATTGCGGGCAGTAAGCTCACGCAGACCCCTCATCGCGCGCACTGGCAGCCGACCGATTACAACGCGCTGCATGGCGGGTTTGAGCGCTGGTTTGACCCTGTTGAAGCTGCTGTTGCGCAGGCCAGCGCGTGGACCGATTTACTGGCGGGCTTTGGCAAGCTGTTTGCACAAGTACAAGCCGTTGACAAGTGGTTTGTAGAAGCGCATCAGTTCCGCATTGACACGGCTGGCGGTGTAGGTCGCCCGACACCTGAAGGTGCGCACCGCGACGGCGTGAACTTTGTCGTGGTGCTGCTGGTGGCGCGCACGGGCGTGAAGGGTGGTGAGACGCGGGTGTTTGATGCCAACGGCCCGCAAGGGGTACGCTTTGTGATGCGCGAGCCGTTAACAGCGCTACTGCTGGACGATGCGCGGGTGATTCATGAAACCACGCCGATATTTCCTGACCATGCTGAAGGAGAAAAGGGCTATCGGGATACGCTGGTGCTGACCTACCGGGCGGCTGGGTTTCAAGCGCCTTGAACTCAGTCTGTGGCAGCTTTGCGCAAACGCGCAATGTCGGCAGGCAGATTCAGCCAAGCAGCATCACCAGGCGCATACCGGCTGCGCATGTAGCTGGCCAACTCGGCAATTTGCGCATCACTCAACGCGTACTTAAAAGCGGGCATGAAGCCGATGTCTTGCGTGGCGGGTTCGCGTACGCCGTTCAAGATGATGTTGATCAGGTTGTCTGGCCTGGTGCTGTGCAGGTTGCTGTTTAACGCCAGTGGCGGGTTCACGCCAAGTAGTTTGGGGCCGTCGCCATCATGGTGACAGGCGCTACATGCGCCACTGAACAGGCGCTGGCCTGAACCCAGCAAAGCACCTGCGTTTTGCTGGGCTGTGGCGACTACTTCCACAGCACGTATTTGGCTTTGCGCGTCAGTGATCGGCGATGTGAATGACGCGAGGTAGTTGGCCATCGCCGCGATGTCTGCGTCAGGCAGCGCGCCCAGCTCTTTGACCACAGCACCCATCGGCCCAGCGGCAATGCCGTGCTGCTGGGTGTGGCCAACGCGCAAATAGCGGTACAGCTCGGCAGCAGTCCACGGCACAGGTGCGCGTGACAAGCCCGTTAAAGCGGGTGCCTCCCAGCCGTCAATCACTGCGCCTGCCAAATACGCCTTACCGCCCTGCTCCGCCCCCAGCGCATTGCGGGGTGTGTGGCATGCGCCGCAGTGGCCCAGGCTGTTGACCAGGTAGTTGCCGCGATTCCACTCTAGCGTTTGTGCGGCTTCCGCCTTGATGGGTGATGGGTCATGGAACAGGCCGTTCCACACCGCCATCAGTGGGCGAATGTTGTACGGAAAGGCGAGCTTCGTCACAGGCGGCGTGGACTGCACTGCGGGCTGCACCATCAAATACGCATACAGCGCAGTCAGGTCTTCGTCTGTCGTTTTGGCATACGACGTGTACGGAAACGCTGGGTACAGGTACTGCCCATCCCGCGAGATACCCTCACGCATGGCGCGTTGAAAGGCGGACAGTGACCAGTTGCCAATGCCTGTGGCATCAGGCGTGAGGTTGGTGCTGTAGATTCTGCCAAAGGGTGTGCCCAATGCCCTGCCGCCCGCGTTGGGCACGCCGTCGGTGGCGGTGTGGCAGCCAACGCAATTGCCCAGTGCGGCCAGTTGGCGGCCGCGCTCGATGGTGGCGGGTGAATACACGTTTGCAGCGGCTAGTGGGACCGGAGCGATCACAGAGCGCCAACCCACCAGCGCGACTGCCAAGCCGAACAAGCCAGCGAGTACGCCGCCTGCTTGAAGCCAGCGCTTCCTCTGCTTGGGCCAAGTTGCAGATGCAGGAATTGATTGACCCAGATGCTCATTATTCAGGAGCTGCTTGCGCCCGTATTCATTGGGCTGCAACTCGTTTTTATACCCTAAACCAAGCTCTGCAAGCCCCGCCAGTACCACTTCAGGCGTAAACGGTGGTTGGCGAAAGCGCACGCCTGTTGCGTCAAAAATCGCATTGGCGATCGCCGCCGTGCCGGGCACGGACGAAGACTCGCCTGCGCCCAACGATGGTTCGCCCGGTCGCGGCATGGTGACGATGTCGATCACCGGCACATCGCGGAAATTCAAGATCGGGTAGCTGCCCCATTCCAGATTTACGACTGTCCCCGGATTGTTGGCGTTTTGGGGGTTGAACTTGACTTCTTCCAGCAGTGCGCGGCTGGTGGTTTGCACCACGTTGCCGTGAATCTGGTGTTGCACGCCAGCCGGGTTGATGAGTGTGCCTGCATCGTGGCCCACCACCACGCGGCGCACATGCACTTCGCCGGTGCGGCGATTAACCTCTACGTCCGCCACCCAAGCCGCCCAGGCCGCACCGAAGCCGGGCCACTTGCTGTGGTTGTAACGCGCATAGCCCACGCCCTGGCCGCTGAGAATGTCGCCTTCACTGGCTTGATTTTGTGGCGTGGTGTGCGGCTGCCAGCCCGCTTTTTCAGCGGTGGCCTTGAGCAATTCAACAGCGCGCGGGTCTTGCAAATAGCGCAGCCGAAACTCCACCGGGTCAACGCCCGCAGCGGTGGCCAGCTCGTCAATGTAGGACTCATGCGCAAACGAATTGGGCAACGCCGACACACCACGCAGCCACGACGCACGCACCAGCGGCGCCATGTCGTTGACAGCCACGCGCAAGTTGGCGTAGTCGTACGGCGGCCTGGCGGTGCGGTCACCCATCTCGAAAGCTTGCGCAACCGGATCGATCGTGCGGGTGAGCAGCAGCGCCAGGGTGGGCGATGCGTTGGACGGATACGAGGTTTGAAAGTCGTACGCTGCAACGGTGCCATCGGCATTCAAGCCGCCGTTGACCTGCATCAGCTGCGCTGCGCCTTTGGGTTCCCACGCACTTTCCTGTTCGCGCGTGAGCTGCACCCGAACCGGCGCACCCACGGCGCGCGACAGCAGCGCGGCATCAGCCGCTACATCGTCAGCGCAATTGCGGCCATAGCAGCCAGCAGCTTCCATGCGGATGACATTGATTTGCGTATCGGGCAAGTCCATCAGCTTTGCCAAATCGGCGCGCAACACGTGCGGGTTTTGGCTGCCAGCCCATACCGTCATGGCAGCGCCTTGCCAGTCAGCCAAGGCACACGACGGGCCGATGGACGCATGCAACTGGTACGGCCAGACGTAGTTGCGCGGCATTTTTTGGTCTGCTGCGGCCATGGCTTGGTCGACATTGCCTTCGTCGACCAACCTGCGTTGGGTGGATGGGTTGCTTTTGATCGCAGCCGCCAAGTCGCTCTGGTCCGGCATGCCGGGCCACGGCTTCCACGTTACGCGCAGCTCACGCAGGGCCTGGTCGGCGTGCTCTTCACGCTCGGCCACGATGCCGACAAAATCCCTGATCACCACCACCGCGCGAATACCAGGGATGTGCGCAATCGATGTTTCATCAACCGACGCCAGCGTGTTGCCAATGAAGTCGCCGTGGTCCGCGCCCACATACGGCGGGCGCACCACGCGGCCATGCAGCATGCCCGGTACGCGCATGTCGTGCACAAAAGTCAATGCGCCAGTGGCCTTGGCCGGGATGTCAATGCGCGGCGTGCTGGTGCCGACGATTCGGTAGTCGCTCGGAGATTTAAGCGGTGTATTTAAATCTAATGACACTTCACTATGACCTGCCAGCAAAGCAGCGTAATCAGTCGGTGCAACATGGCTTACAACCGCACGCGCCACCAGCCAGGCACGTGCCTGCGCAGCCGCAGCACGCAAAGGCGCAGCATGAATTTGCAATGACGCACTGGCAATGGTGGCGCCTTGATTGGGCGTACTGGCCGTGTTACCCAGCACCATGTTGATGTGGCTCCATTCAACATCCAACTCTTCAGCCACGATTTGCGCCAGCGCTGTGGCAATGCCAGTACCCAAGTCAACATGGCCATGCAACGCGGTGACGCTGCCGTCGTCCCATACGGCCAGTAAGACCTCGTCGCCTTCCAGTGGATTGGCTTGCACTGTGGGCGGTTGGCCTGGCGCATGCTGTACTGGTAACGGCGGCGTTCGTTTGACCAGCAACACGCCAACAGCAGCATGAAAGTCTGCCCGGCTACGCGACTCGTCTGCCCGGCGCGTCATGCGGCCTGCTTCATCAACACCGCAGCGCGCTGCACGGCATTAACAATTTCGACATGCGCGCCGCAGCGGCACAAGTTGCCCGACAGCTCCCGGTGGATCTCGTCGGTACTCGGGTCAGGGTTACGCGCCAGTAAAGCTGCCGCCATCATGATCATGCCGCTCAGACAGTAGCCGCACTGTGCAGCTTGCTCGTCAATAAAAGCTTGCTGTATGGGATGCAGATTTTCAAGCACGCCCAAGCCTTCAAGCGTGGTGATGCTGCGCCCAGATACGCCCCAAGCGGGGATCACGCAAGCCCTTGCGGCCACTCCATCAACCAGCACTGTACACGCGCCACATTCCCCCAAACCGCAGCCGTATTTGGGACTGTTGAGTTCAAAGTCATTGTGCAAAACAGTCAGCAGTGATGCCTGCTTGTCAACCGTGATCGATTGACTTGCGCCGTTCAGGGTCAGCTTCACGTTGCAGGACGACATCGGTTGCTGTCCTGGCTCTACACACTCAAGTAAGCGCGCCGTACTTCCTGGTTGGCTGACAGCTCGGCCATGGAAGCTTGGTAGCAGATCTGACCTTTTTCAAGCACGTAAGCACGGTCAGACACCAGTTCGGCGAAATGCATGTTTTGCTCGCATAGCAAAATGCTCACGCCTTGGGACTTGAGCTCCAAAATGGTTTGCACCATCTGCTCAACAATCACGGGGGCCACGCCTTCAGACGGTTCGTCTAGAAGCACAAGGTATGGGTTACCCATCAACGTGCGGGCTACCGTCAGCATTTGCTGCTCACCACCACTCATGCGCCCACCCAATCTATCCGGCATTTCACCCAAATTAGGGAAAAGTTTGAATAACTTCTCGGAAGTCCACACCGGGGCGGCGTTGCCATCAGGCCAATGACGTGGGCTTTGGCGGCCGACTTCCAGGTTTTCCATCACTGTCAGGTCGGTAAAAATACGCCTGTCTTCAGGCACGTAGCCCAGCCCCAGTCGGCCGGCGTGATGGGGTTCGCTTTTAGAGATGTCATTGCCCATGAAGTGAACCGCGCCACTGCGTTTGTCCAACATGCCCGTCAGCGCTTTCAATGTCGTCGATTTGCCCGCGCCATTGCGGCCCATCAGGGCCACGACTTCACCACGACCCACGGCCAGGTTCACGTCAAACAAAATCTGCGCTGCGCCGTACCAAGCGCATAAGTCTTTGGCCTGTAGCAACGTATCTGCGCTCGGCATCAAGCAATTTCTTTCACTGTGGAGGTTTTTTCAAATGTCTTGCCGGTGCCAAAATAGACTTCCTGCACTTTGGGGTCGTCACGGATTTCAAGCGGTTTGCCACCTGCAATCAAGCGCCCGCGCGCCAACACAATCATGCGGTCGGCGTAAGCAAACACCACATCCATGCTGTGCTCGGTAAAGAGCACCGCCATGTTGCGCTCGGTCACCAGTTGCTTGGTCAGCGCCATCAAGTCATTCCGCTCTTTGGGCGCCATGCCTGCAGTGGGCTCGTCCATCAGCAACAACTTTGGGCTATTGGCCATAGCAATCGCCAGCTCAACCCGCTTCACATCACCGTAGGCCAGCACACTGCACGGCCTGTCGGCTTGGAGTTTCATGCTGACTTGGTCTAACAGGCTGAGTGCCTCGTCACGCTTGTAGTTGGCCGCGCGGGTAAAAAATGAATACAGTTTTTTGTCGCGCGACAGCAAAGCCATCTGCACGTTTTCAACCACTGTCAACGACAAGAAAGTTTCGGCGATCTGAAAAGTACGGCTGACGCCGAGCCGCCAAATTTCACGCGGCGCAAGACCCAGCAGCTCCTGGCCACTGAGCGTGATGGAGCCCACATCCGCACGTAGTTGGCCATTGACCATATTGAAGGTGGTGGACTTGCCCGCACCGTTGGGGCCTATCAAGGCGAGCAGCTCACCGGCGTCCAGCTCAAAGCTGATGCCGTCCACCGCCCTGACGCCACCGAAGGATTTGCCGAGGTTGGTGACTTTGAGCAAGCTCATGCCAGTGCTCCCTTACGTTCACGCCACTTTTGTATTTGCTGTTTAACAAAGCCCGCTATGCCTTGGGGAAACAACAGCACCAGTATCAAAATAATAGCGCCCAGCATCGCTCGCCAGTAGTCGGTATTGCGGGCTACCGTGTCGTGTAGCCAGGTGAACGTCACTGCCCCCACAATCGGCCCAGCCAGCGTTTGAATGCCGCCCAGTAGCACCATGACCAAGCCATCAATCGAACGGCTGACGTGCAAGGTTTCTGGCGAAATACTGCCTTTTGAAAACGCATACAAAGCGCCTGCCAGGCCCGCAAAAGCACCCGCGATCACAAATGCCACCCAACTGATGCGCTTTACATTGATACCAATCGCGTCGGCGCGCAGCACCGAGTCGCGCGAGGCACGCATGGCGTAGCCAAAGGGTGAATGTAAAAAGCGGTGCAGCAGCAGCACGCCAGCGGCCACCAGAGTCAGCGTGAGGTAGTAGTACATCTGCTTGTCAGCCAACCACTCTGCTGGCCACACACCCGTGAGGCCGTTGCTACCGCCAGTTACCGCGTCCCACTGAAAAGCGATTGCCCAAGTGATTTGTGCAAACGCCAACGTCAGCATAGCGAGGTAAACACCCGACAAGCGCACGCAAAACCAACCGTATAAAAATGCACCAATCGCAGCTACCAGCGGTGCTACGAGCAACGCCACCTCCATCGACAACCCCAGCTTGCGGACCAAAAGGGCGGCGCCATACGCACCCAAGCCAAAATAGGCTGCATGCCCAAACGAATGCATGCCCGCCGGACCCATGATGAAATGCAAACTAACGGCAAACAAGGCGGCGACCATCAAGTCAATCATCAACACGGTCAGGTAAGGGGACTTGGCCGTCAGCGTCGGCATCAAGATCAGCAGTCCGATAAGTGCAATCGTTGCGTAGCGATTCAGCAGCCCCGGCAGTTTTAACGGGTCTTCGGCTTTAGCCGCATGCCTGCTGGGTGTTTGCGGTCTGCCAAACAAACCCCAGGGCCGCGCCACCAGCACGACAGCCATGACCACAAACTCCACCACCAGCGTGAGTTTTGAGAAAGAAATGGCCACACCCGCAATTTCAACCAGCCCCAACCAAATACAAATTGCCTTGAGCTCGGCTATTAAAAGCGCAGCAACATAGGCCCCTGGAATCGAGCCCATGCCGCCCACAACCACAACAACAAAGGCCGCACCAATGATGTTCAAGTCCATGTCCAAGTTGGCGGGTTCGCGCGGTAATTGCAGCGCGCCGCCCAAGCCCGCCAGCACAGCGCCGAGAGCAAAAACGGCGGTAAAAAGCCAGGCTTGGTTGACGCCCAGGGCGCTGACCATTTCACGGTCTTGCGTAGCAGCGCGTACCAGCGTGCCCCAGCGCGTTTTGGTCAACAGCAGCCAGAGCAAGCCCAGCACCACGGGGCCAGCGACGATCAAGAAAAGATCGTAGGTAGGAAACTGCCTGCCCAATATCAGCACCGAGCCCGTCAAGCCTGGCGCTCTGGGGCCAAGCAATTCTTCAGGTCCCCAGAACCACAGCACACCGTCTTTGATCACCAGCCCCAGCGCAAAAGTGGCTAGCAACTGAAACAACTCCGGCGCTTTATAGATGCGGCGCAAAAGCAGCACTTCAACCAACGCACCCAGCACGCCCACTGCCAGCGCAGCCAGCAGCAAGGATGGCCAAAAACCGATCGTGCCGCCAAGCGTAGCCACCAGCGAATAGGCAACATAAATGCCGACCATGAAAAACGAGCCATGCGCGAAATTGACGATGCGGGTGACGCCAAAAATCAGCGACAAACCCGCAGCCACCAAAAATAGCGACGATGCGCCCGCCAATCCGTTCAGCAACTGAACCAGAAGACCAGAAAAACTCATGCTCAGTTGCCTTGCGCAGTACTAGGTGCTATGTAAAACGGGAATCAGTTTTGCGCGTCAGCCGGGCGCAGCTTTTTAACCTCTGCATCGCTTGGTTGCATTTTCGCGCCGTCCACATAACGGTAGTCCACCATCACACCTTTGCCGCCCTCGTTTTTGGTACGGCCTACATACGCACCCATGGTCGACTGATGGTCTTGCGTGCGGTACACAATCGGGCCAAACGGCGTCATCAGTTTCAAACCGCGAAACGCTGCAATCATTTTTTCAGTGTCGGTTGATTTGGCTTTTTTCATGCCTTCAGCCAACGACTTGATGGCGGCGTAGCCCACCACTGAGCCTAAGCGCGGGTGGTCTTTATACTTGGCGTTGTAGGCCAGAAAGAAGGCTTTGTGCTCGGGCGTTTGGATGCCGTACCAAGGGTAGCCGGTAACCAGCCAACCGTTGGGCGTTTCTTCTTTCAGTGGATCAAGGTACTCGGGCTCGCCAGTCAGCAAACTGACGACTTCACGCCCCTGGAACAAACCGCGTGTATTGCCTTCACGCACAAACTTGGACAGGTCAGCGCCGAAGAGTACGTTAAAAATCGCGTCAGGTTTGGCATCAGAAAGCGCTTGTACGACACTCCCAGAGTCAATTCTGCCAAGCGGGGTGGCTTGTTCGGCGACGAATTCCACGTCTGGCTGAGCCGCTTTAAGCAACGCTTTAAAGCTGGCAACAGCAGACTGACCATACTCGTAATTAGGGTAAACAACGGCCCAGCGTTTTTTCTTCATGGCGGCGGCCTCGGGTACCAGCATGGCGGTTTGCATGTAGGTGGATGCACGCAAGCGGAAGGTGTAGCGGTTACCGTTTTGCCAGACGATTTTGTCGGTCAATGGCTCAGCCGCCAAAAAGAAAACCTTTTTTTGTTTGGCAAAGTCAGTCAGAGCCAGGCCGATGTTGGACAGAAACGAGCCTGTCAGCACATCAACTTTTTCGCGTGAGATCAGCTCTTCAGCGGCACGTACTGCATCGCCTGGGTTGGCGTTGTCATCACGAATCACCAGTTCCAACTTTTTACCATTCACACCACCAGCCGCATTGATTTCTTCAACCGCGAGCTCCATCCCTTTTTTGTACGGCTCCAAAAATGCGGGCTGTGCTTTGTAGCTGTTGATCTCGCCAATTTTGATGACGTTTTGCGCCTGGGCGGAAAGGGTAATGGCCATCAGACTGGCCAAGGCCAGGGTGTTGAGAGTTCTGCGTTGCATTTTCATAAAGACTCCTGAAAGGTTGAAGTACCAGCGATTGAAATAACGTTTAAAAATAGGTTGGTGTTGATATAACGCAGAACTAGCGCAGACCGTCTAAGCCTTTGGCCTCATGCGCCTGCAAGCCGCCCACGCGCGCCAGCGGCCTGCCACTGTCTGTCACGACCACGGCCACCACAATCTCGTTGGCGCGTGGCGCGTCAGACACACGCGCTTCCATCGCATCAAAGTGGCTGCGTACAAAGGCAGCGTCCTTATGACCCAAGGGCACATCAATGGCTGTACCCAGTGTGCCGCGTTTTTTACTCGACGGAACCAGCGCCGCACCCTTTTCAACTGCTACCCGCAGCGGCGCACCCAGCTTGGGGTGCAATATGGCTGCGGCATGTTCGATCTCACCCGCCTCGCCGACGATGGCTGCTTTACCGTAACTTTGGGCATCGGCGGGGGCAATGCCCAGAGCTTTGACACACCTGTCACCCAGCAAACCGCCCAACTCTTCGCCAATGGCAATCAGCGCGTCCAGATTTTCTGCGTAGCTGCCCGCCAGCGGGTTGTGAATGACAGCCATCGCCAGCGCTCGGCGGGTAGGTGGCGAGATGGTTTTGCCCATTTCAATATGAACTTCATCGACCTGAACAATGATTTTGCGAATCTGGGCTTTCATATTTTTCCTTGTAGCGGCACGCACTGCGTTTCAGCGCAGGCCGTCCCATTTGCTGATGGCATTTGCCGCCAGGCCACCCACGCGCGCATGGACTCTAGCCCCGGTGCTCATGGCGAGAATAAAAACAATCTCATCGGCCGTGGGCGCGCCCGGCACGCGCACTTCAATCGCATCAAAATGGCTGCGCACATAACTGGCATTGATGTGCGTCATGGGTACGTCAAGTGCCGTACCAGGCGCACCAACTTTTTTGGTCGATGGCACGATGGACAGGGCGTTGGCAGTTTGGCTTGAGGGCGTTGAGTCTTGCGATGCACCACCTTGGACATAGGCATTGCGGTCGCCCTTCCAGCCCAGCAGTTCACGCATGGCGTAACCACCGGGTACATGCCAAAGCGCACCGTGTTCCAACTCACCATGGGCGCCCACGATGGCACCTTTGCCGTAGCCTTGAATTCGCTCAGCAGGCACATCCATCGCAGCGCGCAAGCGTTCGGCCATGTCCACACCTACTTTGCCTAGCGCATCCATCATGGGCAAGATGTCGGCCTCATAACGGCCTGCGTAAGGGTTGGACATGACGATGCCAATCGCACCGCGCAGCAGCGGCTCAGAGGGCGGTGGGCCAAACTCATGGGCAATCGACTCGACATGGGTGAAGATGCGGCGTATGTCAATCATGTCTTTTCAAGCATATTTTGTGCCGCAAGCAGGCATTGTTATGAATTTGTCCGGCATCGGTTGCATGTCACCGTCTGTCGTCAGGCAATGATTCTGACAGACCATCACAGCGGAGCCAATCAATCCCTGAGCGCGCAAGGTCAATGCACAGGCTAACCCTGCCGCAAGCGCGCGCTGAGCCAGCACTGGCGGCAGCGATGGCACGTCCACCGTCACCAGCCTGGTGCCCAGGTCAGAATCGTCTTTCACCTCGCAAGCAGGCCGCCGGATGATGCGCGCGTCATCTGCATTGACGGCGTTGGCAATCACTGTTGCTGCCGCATCTGCCTCAGCCGCTGTTGCCGCCAGCACAGTGACACTGTCGGCAATGCCCAAAGAAAAACTGCGCCCGCGCCAACCACTGGTAGCTACGCCGCGTACTTTTGAATCACCGCGTATCTCAAATTGCCCGTCTAAAGTGACACCGTTTTGTAGCTGCTGCGGATCGAAGTGGGCAAGGTTTGCGTAAAGCCCCACGCTGACAGACTTATTGGCCGTGAGATGAATAGCGATATCACCCCCGTTATTTACCCAGGCGCGCTGGACGCCAGCTGCCCTGTAATAGCTCAACAACTCTTGCGCCACTGAGCCCGCCACCGCCGCCATCGGTGTGACGAAGCTGTGCTGGTAAGGTCTGCAAGCCGTCCACATGCGCTGTGCAATCGGGCCATGAACAGGACACGCGCCTTGCACCGGACGGCGCAGCAACGGCAGCTCTTGCACCAACTCGCTCAAAATACCCTTGAAACGCTCCCATGCGTGATGGTGCGCATCGTTCAATGCCAATGCATCACCGTCAGCCCCGATGATGATGTCCATCGGCCCATGCTGAAAATGCCAGCGGCCATCGGGTAATTGAGCGCGTTGTGCTTGCATAACTGCCATCAACCCAGCATCGGTGGGTTGCCGAGCGGCCACGCATTGGCGGGGTGTGCAGCCTGCCAATTCAATTGATGGGGCGCGCCATCGTTGTGTCCGGCGCCCCGGCTCAATGCTTCTTCGAGTGTGCGGACATGGGCCATATGCCCACCCAAAGCGCGGTAGTCATCCATCGTCATGCTGAATTCAATCGGTGCGACGATGGCTGGTGTGGGTACAGTACCAAAGCTGTTGTCGGGCATGCGCATCACATCGACCATCACGGTGATGCCGCCACCCGGCCAGACATACGCTGGCGCACCACCGCAAGTGACATTCACCAAGGCATCTTTGATAGCGCGGGTCAGCAGCACAGGGTTTTCAGTCACCCCCGCGCGCAAGCTGCCGCCAGCATTGCCAAATACAAGGGATTGCGTGCAAACGGCCCTTCGGTGATCACCGGGCCTTCTGCGCCCAACATGTCCAAGCAAACCGCCGTCATCAACGCCAAATGGAAAGATACAGCCACTTGGCGCTCGCCATCGCTCATGGCGCCTTCCTGTACGCTCCAGCCGTTGCCACGGCCAGGGAACGGTCTCGACAGCGGCTCGACCGATGGCCA
>JANNVB010000022.1:0-15463 GCA_031414215.1 Polaromonas sp.
AAAACCAGGACACCTACAGCATCGTCAAACGCGTGATTCCTGAAGGTAAAACGCTGTGCTCGCTGTGCTCACGCCTGCGGCGCGGCATTTTGTACCGGGTAGCCGGTGAGCTGGGCGCCACCAAAATTGCCCTCGGCCACCACCGTGACGACATGCTGCAAACGTTTTTCTTAAACATGTTTTTTGCCGCCAAACTCAAAGGCATGCCGCCCAAGCTGGTCAGTGACGATGGCAAAAACATCGTCATCCGCCCGATGGCCTATGTGCCTGAAAAGGACCTGAGCCGCTGGGCTCTAGTACAAGACTTCCCCATCATCCCCTGCACACTGTGTGGCAGCCAGGAGAACCTGCAACGTAAGCAAGTGGGCAACATGCTGCGCGAGTGGGACAAAAAGTTTCCCGGCCGGATTGAAAACATGTTCAATGCGCTGCAAAACATTGTGCCGTCGCATTTGATGGACGGCAAGCGCCATGACTTCAAGGGTATCAAAACCACGGGTGCACCTGATGCTGATGGCGACAAGGCGTTTGATGCTGATGAGTTCATTGGTTCATTGACTACAGAACTTCCACGCCAGTCTGTGATCAAAATACAGTCTGAATAGGCCTTGTCAGACGTTTTTACACCATTAAATCGAACAATAGACCATATGTTACGGGCGCAAGCAGCTATTATTTTAATAGCAACTTTATTCTTAGGTGCTTGCTCCAGCATGCGCGTGGTAGACAGCGATGTGACCGCGTTTTCAGCCTGGACTGCCGCGCCACCGGCACCGGGTACGCGCTACAAGTTCGAACGTTTGCCCTCGCAGCAGTCAGCCAACGCGCAGCAAGACCGGATTGAAGCGCTGGCCACCACGAGCTTGTCTAAGGTCGGTATGGCGCTGAGCCCGCTTGACGCCAGGTACAGCGTGCAGGTATTGCTGGTGACCGAAATTGTGCAGCGCTACCCCGAGCCGGGTTTTGGCTTTGGTGGGCCGGGTGTTTCTATCGGCGGCGGTAGCCGGGGTACGTCGATAGGCTTGTCGTTTCCCATCGGCTTTGGTGAGTCGTATTACAAGCGCACAGTCAGCGTTTTGATGCGTGAGCTGGCCAGCCAGAAAGTGGTGTTTGAAACCCGCGCCATGCACGACGGCCCGTGGAGCGATGCGTTTGCGGTGTTGCCCGCGATGCTGGATTCAGCATTGCTGGGTTTCCCGCAGCCACCTGCTGGAACGCGCCGTATTAATGTAGAAATACCGAGGTAGCCTTGCAAGAACCCACCCGTATCATCGCCATCCGCCATGGCGAAACCACCTGGAATGTTGATACCCGCATTCAGGGGCATCTGGATATTCCCCTCAGTGCCACTGGCCGCTGGCAAGCCGAGCGCTTGGCCCATGCACTGCGAGACGAACCGATCAAAGCCATTTACGCCAGCGACTTGACTCGCGCCTGGGAGACAGCGCAATACGTGGGCCGGGCCACAGGCGTGGAATTGACTAAAGAGATTGGACTTCGTGAGCGTGATTTTGGCGATTTTGAGGGCAAAACTTTTGCTGAAATTGAAGTGCTTCTGCCTGAGCAATCCATGCTCTGGCGCAAACGCGACCCCCACTTTTACCCCGCTGGCGGGGAGTCACTCGTCGCGCTGCGCACGCGCGTGATGGAGGCCGCCGAGCGCCTGGCCGCGCAGCACCCTGGCGAGCAGATTGCACTGGTCGGACATGGCGGCGTGATGGACGTGCTGTACCGCGCAGCAACGCGGCTAGACATTCAAGCCCCACGCACGTGGGCACTGGGCAATGCAGCCATCAACCGCCTGATGTGGACCCCCGAGGGCTTCACACTGGTGGGCTGGGCGGATACGCAGCACCTGGACGATGACGTGCTGGACGAAGCGGCGGGCTGAACAATGAACCATTTGATTGGCCATTCCGTTAACGCGATCGACACACCTTCACTGGTGGTCGACCTCGACATGATGGAGCGCAACCTGCGCACCATGGCGGCTTTTGCTGAACTGCACAAAGTCATGCTGCGTCCGCACGCCAAAATGCACAAGAGCGCCGAGTTGGCCAAGCTGCAAATGGCTGCAGGTGCTGTTGGCGTGTGCGTACAAAAAACATCTGAGGCTGAAGCGCTGGTAGCAGGCGGCATTCATAACATCTTCATCAGCAACGAGGTCATTGCACCTGCCAAACTGGCGCGCGTGGCTGCGCTAACGCGAGTTTTAGCGCCGCTGGGCGGCAGGCTGGCCATTTGCGTTGACAGCATGGAAGGCATCAAGCGCCTGGCAGCCAGCATGAACGAAGGTCGCCTTTCATCCGGCATAGCGTCATCGATTGATGTGTTCATTGAACTCAATGTGGGACATAACCGCTGTGGCGCTGAGTCTGGCGCACCCGCTGTGGCGCTGGCACTTGAAATCCGCAAACACCCGGCTTTGAACTTTGCGGGGCTACAGGCCTACCACGGCAAGGCGCAGCACATGCGCAGCGCAACAGAGCGCCGTGATGCTATTTTGAGCGCGATCAAAGCAGTGCGCCAGACGCGCGAACTGATTGAGGACGAAGGCATCAAGGTAGGGCTGGTGACAGGCGCGGGCACCGGCACAGCACCGCTTGAAGCAGCCAGCAAACTGTATGGCGAGCTGCAAGCCGGCTCGTACTTGTTTATGGATGCCGACTACGCCGCCAACGAGCCAGCTGTCGGCCAGCCGCGCTTCAAGCACGCGTTGTTCGTCAAAACCCAGGTCATCAGCGTACACGCCGGGCATGTGGTGTGCGATGCAGGCCACAAAAGCCACGCCATTGATTCAGGCTTGCCCAAGGTGCATGCTTTTAGCAGCCGCAGTGAGCTGGACTATGCAAACGGTGGCGACGAACACGGCATTTTGAAACCTGTCGCTGGCAGCACTCGGCTGCCCAGCCTTGGCAGCATGTTGTGGTTGATACCCGGTCACTGCGACCCGACAGTGAACCTGCACGACGTGATGATTGGCGTGCGCGGCGGGTTGCTCAAGGGTGTGGTGGAGCGCATCATTAATGTTGATGGACGCGGCTGTTTAACCTGAGTCACATCAAAAATGGGGCGCGCTTCAGCCTACTCAGGATCCGGGCTTTGAAGACTTTAAGCGTTCAGTCATGCGGGCATTGATCGCGGCAATTTCAATACCAATAGCTTTTGCTTGCTCCTCGCCAACAGGGTCATCAGTATTCGGATGGTCCCGCGAGCTTTTCACTTGTACTTCCAGCAGCTTGACCATAAGGCTGTTAATACGCTTGATATCGCGGAAATTTTCACCCTGTGCATCGGTGTTCGGCATGTCAAGCGGTGCCAGCGCACGTTGGACACGCAGATAAGCAGGCAGGTGCTTCGACTCAACGGCTTCGCCGAACTGGGCCTCCGATATTTTTTTGTCCCGTGCTGCCTTGGCATCCGCAACAAATGATCTTTCAACTGCTTGCATGTCGGGCAGAATGCGCGTGAATGCCGCCTGGAATTCAAACAGCTTTCTGTGATGTACCTTGGGTGTCGGGGTGGTGAGAACTAAGCCGCCAACAACAGCAGTGACCAACAACACGCCCGTGATCAATGTGAACTGGCGTCTCGCCTGCGTCGCGTTGGAATCTACTTTTTCTACTAGCAGCCAAGCCAGCAAACATCCAGCCACCAAGCCGCCTATGTGGGCCGCATTGTCAATACCCTGCTTGCCAAAGCCAAGCACCAGGGCATAAACCAGAAACACACCTTGGCTGGTCAGCACATTCTTGCTTGTTAATGCGGGGATTTGCCCGCGGTGCTGATGCATCGATACAAACAACGCGCCCAGAACACCAAACACCGCACCAGAGGCGCCTACAGAAACAGACTGCTGTGCAGAAAAATGAAGACTGAGTGCACTGCCAGTCAGCGCGCTACCAAAATAAATCAGCAGAAAATTGAGGTTGCCGTGCAGGCGGTTCAGCTGCTGCCCGCCCGACCAAAGGCCAAGCATGTTAAGCGCAATATGCATCAACCCACCGTGTAGGAATGTGGCCGTCAGCAGACGCCAGTACTCGTGGTCCAAAACCACTGACGACGCTGAATTGGCTCCCCAGGCCAACAACTCTCCCGGCAGAGGCTTGATAGCACTCATGCCCGATGCAACATTCGCGAACCATACCCCGACATTCAGTGCGACCATCAAATACAGGCCCCACGTCACAGGTGTCAAGCTCTTCAACCGGGCCTCAAAGTCAGCCGCTATCCTGAGCGCGTCTTGCCGCACCTGCATGGCCGTGGCGGCCTTGTCACCACCATACACTGCGAAGGCGTTTGCCACAGCTTCGACTACTGCGGCATGATCTTTGGTCTTGATGAGCCCAAGGGGAATGCGCTTTTCATTTGCTGCTCCCTTCCACCAAGATTTTCTGACGGGAACGCCAGGCTCGGCCAGCAAGCTGGCAACAATCTGGGTTTGACCCTGTGCAGACTCTTCTCGTATATCTGTGATGTCGCGCCAACGCAGAGCCCCACTGTAGAGGCCAGAAAAAGCAAGCCCATCGCTATTGACGCTGAGTACAGGATTACCACCCATAAGTGGACGACCAAAAAGCCAAATCAACCATGAGATGACGGCAACTCCTACAGTCATCCCCCAAGGTACGCCTTGACGAAAAGTCAAAACAGCAACAATCAAAAGCGGAAATACGATAACGAGCAGCAAGATGACAAGGCTGCCCAGCGTGCTTCGCCAGGACGCATAAAACTCGCGCACGTACTCATCGCCTGATGCGACGGTGTCCTGAAATTCCATACAGCCCCCCAGTTTCCCTCATTCCCCATGCCCAAGTCACGATGACATGTAGGTCGTTATGAATGCGCGCTTTGTGCTCAGGTGCTAAACAGCTCGTTTCCGGCCGCTGGTGGTGCAACCCCCAAATGCCGATACGCCGCCAGCGTGGCAATGCGCCCCCGGGGGGTGCGCTGCAAGTAGCCTTGCTGAATCAAATACGGCTCAATCACGTCTTCAATCGTGTCGCGCTCTTCGCCAATGCTGGCGGCAATGTTGTCCAAGCCAACCGGCCCGCCGTCAAAACGGTGAATCACGCATTCGAGCAGCTTGCGGTCCATCACGTCAAAGCCTTGCGGGTCCACGTCGAGCATGGCGAGGGCTTTGTTGGCAATGTCCAGTGTGATCTCGCCTTTGCCTTTGACGTCAGCAAAATCACGCACACGGCGAAGCAGCCGGTTAGCAATACGTGGCGTGCCGCGTGAACGGCGGGCGATCTCAAAACCGCCCTCTTCGTCTGTTGGCACATTCAGCAGCCCCGCGCTGCGTTTAACAATACGGGCGAGTTCTTCAGCGGTATAAAACTCCAGCCGCGCCACGATGCCAAAGCGGTCGCGCAGCGGATTGGTCAGCATGCCGGCGCGTGTTGTTGCCCCTACCAGCGTGAACGGCTGCAAATCAAGTTTGATGCTTCGCGCCGCAGGCCCTTCGCCAATCATGATGTCGATCTGGTAGTCCTCTAGCGCAGGGTACAAAATCTCTTCGACCACCGGGCTCAGGCGATGAATTTCGTCGATGAACAGAACATCGTTTTTCTCAAGATTCGTCAGCAGCGCGGCCAGGTCTTTGGGTTTTTCTAACACCGGGCCGCTGGTTTGCCGCATGTTGACACCCAGCTCATGCGCAATGATGTGACTCAGCGTGGTTTTGCCCAAACCAGGTGGGCCAAACAGCAGCACATGGTCCAGTGCCTCGCTGCGTTTTTTGGCCGCGCCAATGAAAATCTCTAGCTGTTCGCGCACCTTGGTTTGGCCCACATATTCATCAAACAGCTTAGGGCGCAGGGCGCGCTCAATCGCTTCTTCTTTGGGGGAATCAGGCGCAGCAGACATGACGCGCCGCGACGGCGGCAAGTCGGCTAGGTTGAAGTCGTCGGTTTGGATGGTCATTAGCTGTAGACCCCCACGCTGGTCACTGCGTGTACCACGCTGCCCCCCAAGGGGGAGCGAGCTTGCTTGGGGCGGCCCAGCGCGGCGCTCATTTGGCTAAAGCCTTCAACGCCAACTTGATCCCGTCACTCACCCCAATATCCTTGGGCAGCGCTTTGAGAGCCAGCGCCGCATCGCGATCGCTGTAGCCGAGTGCCACCAGCGCCTGCAAGATGTCGGACTGGCTGTCATTGCTGATCGACACATTCACACCGATGTCTGCACCGAGTTTGCCTTTGAGTTCCAGCAGCAAACGCTCGGCCGTTTTTTTGCCGATGCCTGGCACCTTGATGATGCGGCCCGGCTCTTGCAGGGTGACGGCCTGGGCAAGTTCTTCAACGCTCATGCCGCTCAGCACGCTGAGGGCGGTACGTGGGCCAACGCCGGATATTTTTACCAACTGCCTGAAAGCTGCGCGCTCTGTGGATGTTGCAAACCCGTAGAGGATTTGTGCGTCTTCACGCACCACAAAATGGGTCAACAGACTAACTTTTTCACCCAGGACGGGCAGGTTGTAAAACGTGCTCATGGGCACGAGCAGCTCGTAGCCGACACCATTGCAGTCAACCAGAATTTCTGGGGGGTTCTTTTCGGCCAGCAAGCCTTGAATTCGTCCAATCATGAGGCAATGTTATCAGTGAGCCCCTGAGTTCAATATCAGCGGACAATTGCAACTCAACCCTTTTTACAGGACAACCTAACCTTGATCCTCCGCCACACCTTCACGCCGCCCAACAACACCCGCATGGGCCACCTGTGCGGGCCGATGGATGCACACATCCGCACCATTGAAGTGGGCCTGGACGTGAAGATTGCGCACCGCTTTGAGCAGTTCAAAATCGACGGCACCAAGGCGCGCGCCACGCAGGCGCTGGAGGTGCTGCAGGCGCTGTATGAAATGGCGCAGCGGCCGATTGCCGAGGAGACGGTACAACTGATGATGGCAGGCGACACGGCCTTGAAGGTCGCGCCTGACGGCAGTACGACGCTGACGACCCGCCGCGCTGACCTGCGCGCCCGCACCGTGAACCAGGGCGCCTATCTGGAGAACATTGCCACGCACGACATCACCTTTGGCATTGGCCCGGCTGGTACCGGCAAAACCTATTTGGCGGTGGCCTGCGCCGTTGACGCACTGGAGCGCAGCGCCGTGCAGCGCATTGTGCTGACCCGCCCGGCTGTAGAGGCGGGCGAAAGGCTAGGTTTTTTACCCGGTGATTTGAGCCAAAAAGTTGACCCCTACCTGCGCCCGCTGTGGGACGCGCTGCACGAGCTGATGGGGTTTGAGCGGGTACAAAAGGCCTTTGAGCGCCAGCAAATTGAAATTGCGCCACTGGCCTTCATGCGCGGCCGCACGCTTAACCATGCGTTTGTGATTTTGGACGAAGCGCAGAACACCACGCCTGAGCAGATGAAGATGTTTTTAACCCGTATCGGCTTTGGCAGCAAGGCCGTGGTGACGGGCGATGTGAGCCAGGTCGATTTGCCGCGTACGCAGCTCAGTGGCCTGGTAGATGCTGAGCGCGTTTTAAAGCGCGTCAATGGCATTGCAATCACACGGCTGACCAGTGCCGACGTGGTGCGGCACCCGCTGGTGGCGCGGATTGTGGATGCGTATGACCGTACGCCTGGCGGCGTGGACAAAACGTCAATGGACGCTGAAGAAGCGACGGATGCTACGAATACCGTAGCGTCTCGCGCGCGTAAAACAAGGGTTAAAAGCAAAAATGGCTCTTAAAAACCTGCAACTGTCACTCCAATTCGGCAACGTCCAGGACGCCGCCCGCCACCGCGCCGCCTTGCCGCGCCACAGCGTCGCCCGCTGGATTCGCCACGCTCTTGAAAGCGATGCTGAGATCACAGTACGGATCGTCGGCAGTGAAGAAGGCCAGGCGCTGAACCGCGACTACCGCCAAAAAGACTACGCCACCAATGTCCTGACGTTCGACTACACGCAAGCGCCGCTGGTCACGGCTGACCTGGTGCTGTGTGCACCTGTCGTTGCCAAAGAGGCCAAAGAAAACAAAAAAACGCTGGCAGCGCACTACGCGCATTTGCTGGTGCACGGAACGCTGCACGCGCAAGGCTATGACCATGAAACCTCTGCAGCCGACGCTGATGCAATGGAAGCGCGTGAAATTGCGGTTTTGGCGGGTTTGGGTATCAAAAACCCCTACTGATGGAAAAATTCGATGTTTTTAGACGTCAAATCGACCTCTAAGCCAATAAATACGCGCGCAAGCTGCTACTAATTTAATAGTAAAAAATTTACACTCGCCGTCAGCCGACTTTAAAACCTGGAGACCACCCAATGATTTTGATGAACTTTCACGCCGCACTGCACTGCATCGTACTGGCTGTTATCTGCGGTTTAGCTCCCTTGTTTGTTTTGCCTGCCGCCGCGCAGGTAGGCCCAAACGCTGCTGAGATTGCACAATACAAGGGTTTGCATGCAGCCGCTCAAAAAGGCGATGTGGCCCAGATTGAAAAACTGGCTGCTTCAAAAGCAGCACTGAATGCCAGAGACAGCAATGGCCGAACACCGCTGCACGTGGCTACCTTTGCACGCCAGCGGGAGGCGATTCGGGCCTTGGTCAAGGCTGGCGCAGACATCAATCTGCTGGACAACGACCGCTATGACGGCATCACGATTGCATCGGTGGCGGATGACGAGGAAACCCTGCGCGTGCTTCTGGCACTGGGGGCCAACGCCAAGCTGGTCACCAGCCGCTACGACGGCACCGCCCTGATTGCCGCCGCGCACTTGGGCCACGATGGCGTGGTCAAACAACTGATTGCTGCGGGCGCACCGCTAGACCACGTCAACAACCTTCACTGGACAGCGCTGATTGAATCTATCGTGCTGGGCAATGGCGGTGCGCGGCATCAGGAATGCCTGCGCGCGCTGCTGGCAGCGGGGGCAAGTCATCAGCTCAAAGACCGCCAGGGAAACACACCGCTGCAACTGGCCAAATCACGCGGCTACAGCGAGATGGTGCAAATGCTGGAGCGGGCCGGTGCACGTTGAGATTTGTTAGCAGCCCAGCGTCACCCGGACAAACTTACGCTTGCCCACCTGCACCACGTAGGTTCCAGCGTCCAGCTTCAAGGCCTTGTCGCTGACCACGTTTGAGTCAACCCGCACACCACCGCCGTCAATCAGCCGGGTAGCGTCGCCGCCTGATGAGGCCAGGCCAACAGCTTTGAGCACTGCGCCTATGCCCATGGGCGCACCTGCAATCGTGCGCTCTTCAATCTCATCGGGTACGCCGCCCTTGCTGCGGTTGATGAAGTCTTTCTCTGCTGCATCAGCCGCCGCACTTGAATGAAAACGCGCCGTGATTTCTTTGGCCAGCGCGACTTTGGCGTCTTTCGGGTTGCGCCCGCCATCGATTTCAGCTTTGAACGCCGCAATGTCTGCTTCGCTTTTAAAACTCAGCAAGGTGTACCACTTCCACATCAGCACGTCTGAAATGCTGAGCACTTTGGCATACATGGTGTTGGCGTCTTCTGAAATGCCGATGTAGTTGTTCTTGCTTTTCGACATCTTTTCAACACCGTCCAAGCCCTCCAACAGCGGCATGGTCAAAATGCATTGCGGCTCCTGGCCATATTCGGTTTGCAAATGCCTGCCAACCAGCAGATTGAACTTTTGGTCGGTACCACCCAGTTCCAAGTCGCTTCTAAGTGCCACGGAGTCGTAGCCCTGCATCAGTGGGTACAAAAACTCATGCACGCTGATGGCTTGCCCGGCCTTAAAACGCTTGTTGAAGTCGTCACGCTCCATCATGCGGGCCACGTTGTACTTGGCCGCCAACTGAATCATGCCGCGCGCACCCAGCGGGTCTGACCATTCGCTGTTGTAGCGAATCTCGGTTTTAGCCGGGTCCAGCACCAGGCTGGCCTGCTTGTAGTAAGTCTCGGCGTTCACCTTGATTTGCTCAGATGTGAGGGGCGGGCGCGTCGCGTTGCGGCCTGATGGGTCGCCAATCAAGCTGGTGAAGTCGCCGATCAAAAAGATCACCGTATGGCCCAAGTCCTGCAACTGGCGCATTTTGTTCAGCACCACCGTGTGGCCGATGTGGATGTCGGGCGCGGTCGGGTCCAGCCCCAGCTTGATGCGCAGCGGCACGCCCGTCGCCTCTGACTTGGCCAGCTTTTTGACCCATTCGTCCTGCGGGATCAGCTCCTCACAACCGCGAAGGGACACGGCCAGAGCGTTCTTTACACGATCAGTAATGGGGTAATTTGTAACTTGAGCTTGATTCATAAGGGTTTTTCGCATGTCAGGGGCTTGTCTGACAGATATACTGGGCAGTTGACTGCAACAAGAACACCATTTTAGGTGTCTTGCAAACCACCTGATCAATCCGTCCGTGTTGGGAATCTTGTTTTGCTTCTTGCCAATTCCATTGCCGTTTTAAATTCCATCGCCGCCAGTTTGCACCGCCACCCGAAAAGGGTCGCGGGCAGTGTGGCCGCTTTATTGTTGGGCACAGGCGTTACCGCTTTTGGCGTTGCACCGCTGGTGCCTGATGCATCAGATTTGCCAGTGCGCCAGGTCGTCGAGTCTGTGCAGGCTTTGCCGCTGCAAGCCCAGCTGGACGCGCTGGCTGACCACCGCTTCAAACTTTTCCGCAGCGACAGCACGCGCAGCAACGACACGGCTGACACACTGCTCAAGCGCCTGAATATCAATGACCCGGCTGCGGCGGCCTTCATGCGCAGTGATGCGAATGCACGCTTGGTACTGGCCGGCCGCCCAGGCAAAACCATCACAGTTGAAGCGGATGACACGCAAGCATTAAGCAAACTCAGCACGCGCTGGCCAACCGACGATGAGGCCCTGTTCAAGCGCCTGGTGGTTGAACGCACAGGTTCAACATTCGCCTCGCGCATCGAGACGGCGCCCTATGTTGCCAACGCCCGGCTGGCCAGTGGGGTGATTCAAAGCTCGCTGTTTGCAGCGACCGATGAGGCGCGCATACCGGATGCGGTGGCGGTACAAATCGCCGAAATGTTCTCTAGCGAAATCGACTTTCGCCGTGCCCTGCGCAAGGGCGACCGCTTCAACGTGGTGTACGAAGCGCTTGAAGCCGATGGCGAGCCGCTGCGCACTGGCCGCGTGCTGTCGGCTGAATTTGTCAACGCTGGCAAAGCCCACCAAGCCATGTGGTTCCAGCCGACCGGTCAAGACGCGCAAGGCATCGCCCACAAAGGCGGTTACTACACGCTGGACGGTAAAAGCCTGCGCCGCGCTTACCTAGGCTCGCCGCTGGAGTTTTCGCGCATCAGCAGCGGGTTCTCCATGCGCTTTCACCCAATTTTGCAGAAATGGCGCGCGCATTTGGGCACCGACTTTGCCGCCCCCACAGGCACGCCCGCTCGCACGGTGGGCGACGGTGTGGTGTCATTTGCTGGCGTGCAAGGCGGTTACGGCAATGTGGTGTTTATCAAGCACCGCAATGGCCACGAGACGGTGTATGCCCACCTGAGCAGAATCAATGTGCGTGTTGGTCAAAACGTCGGCCAGGGCGAAACCATTGGGCTGGTGGGCGCAACCGGCTGGGCAACGGGTCCGCATTTGCATTTTGAGTTCCGCGTTAACGGCGTGCATCAAGACCCCATGACGATTGCCCGCCAGAGCGAGACAGTGCCTGTGCCGACAGCCGCGTTGCCTGTGTTCAAGCAACTGGCATCTGTTGTCAGTACGCAGTTGCAAGCCGCTGCCACGATAGGCCAAACCAGAGCTGAATAGGCCCGATGCGCGATCTCTACATCGGCCTGATGTCGGGTACATCGCTAGATGGTGCAGACGGTGTGCTGGTTGATTTTTCAGGGTCTCAGCTAAACGTCATTGCCAACGCATCAGAATCGTTTTCAAACGACTTCCGCGCTGAGCTGCTGGCGCTAAATTCACCTGCTGACAACGAACTGCATCGCTCCGCGCTGGCAGCTAATCAACTGGCTGAGGTGTATGCCAAGGTGGTTAGCGTACTGTTGCGTGATTCCAGTCTGGCAGCAAACGACATCCAAGCCATAGGCGCACACGGCCAAACCGTGCGGCATCAGCCTTCGTTGGGCTACACCACACAGCTGATCAACCCGGCCTTGCTGGCTGAACGCACAGGCATTGACGTGGTGGCAGACTTTCGCAGCCGCGACGTGGCGGCTGGCGGCCAAGGCGCGCCGCTGGTGCCTGCGTTTCACCAAAGTGTTTTTGGTCAGGGTGATGCCACGACGCTGGTGCTGAACGTCGGCGGTATTTCTAACCTGAGTGTTCTGCCCGCCAGCGGCGATGTTTTGGGTTTTGACTGCGGCCCCGGCAATGCGCTGATGGATGCCTGGGCGCAACAGCATACCGGACAGCGTTTTGACGACGCTGGCCAGTGGGCGGCCAGCGGCCAATTGATTCCCGCGTTGCTGGCCAGTTTGCTCGATGAGCCCTATTTTTCAATGCCACCCCCCAAAAGCACTGGGCGCGATTTGTTCAGCATGGCCTGGCTGGCTGCAAAACTACAACCTTTTGCGACCCAAAGTCCGGTAGATGTGCAAAACACACTGACTGAGTTCACTGCAAAGGCTTGTAATACAGGCGCAAGCAGCTATTTAAATAATAGCAAAGAACTCATTGTTTGCGGCGGTGGGGCTTTCAACAGCTATTTGATGCAGCGGCTGCAAGCGGGCTTGCCATCTTTAAAAGTTGTCTCGTCTGATGCGCACGGCCTGCCACCTTTGCAGGTTGAAGCGGCTGCTTTTGCCTGGCTGGCAAGGCAAACCACGCTGCGCTTGCCGGGTAACTTGCCCACTGTGACAGGGGCCGCTGGGCTGCGGGTATTGGGTGCGATTTACCCAGCTTGATTCGATCAGCTGCGATCAGACATCAAAAAACCGCCTCAAGGGCGGTTTTTAAATCAGGCGAAAAGCTTAAGCCGAAAAGCTCGAACCACATCCGCAGGTGCTGGTCGCGTTTGGGTTTTTGATCACAAACTGCGCACCTTCCAGGTCGTCTTTGTAGTCAATTTCAGCACCCACCAGGTACTGGTAGCTCATCGCGTCAATCAGCAGTGACACGCCGTTTTTAGTCATGGTGGTGTCGTCGTCATTGGTGATCTCGTCAAACGTGAACCCGTACGAGAAGCCCGAGCAACCACCGCCCTGCACAAACACCCGCAGCTTCAGTTCCGGGTTGCCTTCTTCAGCAATCAACTCGGCTACTTTGCCAGCGGCGCTGTCGGTAAAGACAAACGGATCCGGCATTTGGGTTTGGATATTTTCTGCAACTGCGCTCATAGGGATCTCCTGACTTCAAACAATAGCTCATATTACCGCAACAGACCTAACCACAATGGCGATGTGCCTTCTAAAACTTTGTAGTCTAGGCGTTGCTGGCAGCCAGCTTCAGCATCGGCTTTTCTTCAGCTTCCTGCGCGGTTGGCCTTAATTGTCCAAAGATGACGGCACCTTGGTGCATTTCAAGCGCTTTGTACGACACGTCACCTGCAATATTGGCTTTCGGCTGCAATTCGAGCAGCTCAGACGCATGCACTGGTCCCATAACGCGTCCATTGATGATGACGTGGTCGGCGTAAATGCGGCCTGTGACTGACGCTGACTCACTGATCACCAAAATGCTGGCGCAGCCTTCAACGGCGCTGATGTCGCCAATGACTTCGCCATCAATGCGCAAACCGTCAGTGAATTTGAGGTTGCCCTCAATGCAACTGCCTTGGGCAATCAGGCTTTTAATCGGGGGTTGTTTTTTCTTGCCAAACATGGGGAGTGTCCTGTGGTCGATCGGGTGTGTGGTGGAATTTAGAGCTTGAAGGTTTGAGCCGAGCGGGTGGCTGTACCTTCAACAACTTTAGCTGTAACAGTTTGTACCACGACTTGGGCAGGTATGTCGAGGATTCCTTCTATCCGCCGGTATTGCTTGAACTGGAGTACCTGTGCGCCGCCGGGCAAGGTGGTTGTCCAGGGTTTGCCAGCAAGCAAACCATTGATGGTCACATCGAGCTTGCCATTGAAGTCCGGTGCATTTTTGACGGGCTGAATCACCAATACTTGCCAACGCAGTTGGGAAGCCGACAGCAATTCGGCTTGCAAACCACGAATCGACACGCCGTCTGCGCCGCCCGCAGGCAGTAGTTTTTCAAAAAACCCCAAGTCATCGCGCAACTGCAAGTTGACAGCTTCCAACTGGTGAAGCTGCGCTGCCATTTTTTCCTGCGCAGCCTTTTCAGCCGTTAGCAGGCTGCCCGAGGTATTGGCGATGGTTTGCGCTTTTTCACGTTCTTGTCTGAGTTGCACCACTTCAGCCTGCAGCAGCTTCAATTCTTCTGTGGCATTGGTGTCCAGCCCGGCAATACCTTTGCCGAACTCAAACGCCCACAAGCCGATGGCGGCTGAAAAACCAAGCATGATGGCGCCCAAAATCCAGCGAATCGGCCAAGGCATGGCGCTGCGCACCGCCATGCGGGGCGAGCTGATGGTCAGGCGACGGCGAAACAGGCGAAATTTCAAAGCGGATATTTATTAATCAAGGGGATAGGCATTGTGCACCGTTTGAGTGCAACAAAATGAAAAAGCCGCCAAGCGCAAACCGGGCGGCTTTTTGCAGAAGCGATAAAAACCGCTGCTGATTGCTGATTTATTGGCTTATCGCTTGCTGAACTGCTTGCGACGGCGAGCTGAGCGGAAACCGACCTTTTTACGTTCGACTTCACGAGCATCACGGGTCACGAAGCCTGCTTGGCTCAACGCTGGCTTCAAAGCTGCGTCATAGTCAATCAGGGCGCGAGTAATACCGTGGCGCACTGCGCCGGCCTGGCCAGACTCACCGCCGCCATGCACGTTGACCATGATGTCAAACGTTTCGACGTGGTTGGTCAAAAACAGAGGTTGGCGGCAGATCATGATCGAGGTCTCGCGGCCAAAGAACACCTGGATGTCTTTGTCGTTCACCGTGATCTTGCCAGTGCCTTTTTTCAGAAACACGCGGGCGACGCTGGATTTGCGACGGCCGGTGCCATTGTTCCATTCACCGATCATTTGGCGGCCTCCCGTTGGGCGTTGATGGAGATACCTGGAATGTCCAGAACCTTGGGCTGCTGGGCGGTATGTGGGTGCTCTGCACCGCCATACACCTTGAGCTTTTTGATCATGGCGTAGCCCAATGGGCCTTTTGGCAACATGCCCTTGACGGCTTTTTCAAGCGCGCGGCCAGGGTGTTTGGCCTGCATGTCACGGAAATTGGTCGCCGTGATGCCGCCCGGGTAGCCCGAGTGGCGATAGTAAATCTTGTCAATCGCTTTGGCGCCAGTCACTTTGAGCTGGGCTGCGTTGATGATGACAATGAAGTCACCGGTGTCGACGTGAGGCGTATAAATGGCCTTGTGTTTGCCGCGTAAACGGAGAGCAACTTCGCTGGCTACTCGTCCGAGGACCTTGTCGGTCGCGTCAATCACAAACCACTCGTGCACTACGTCAGCGGGTTTTG
>JANNVB010000023.1:0-42084 GCA_031414215.1 Polaromonas sp.
CTGCATGAAAGCATGCGTGTACTCAGGGTTGGCCTTGGACAGGTTCGCCGTGATGTTGCGAATTTTGTCGCTGTAAGGACGGGCGGCGCGCATCCGTTCCTGCGCTTTGCGCATTTTGGAGGCGGCCACCATTTCCATGGCCTTGGTGATCTTTTTGGTGTTTTCCACCGACTTGATCTTGCCGCGTATCTCTTTACCTGCTGCCATAACAGTTTCCTGGTTTCGGGTAACGAATTAAGCGAAGGATTTTTTGAACTCGATGACGGCGGCCTTTAATTCGGCTTCCGCATCCTGGCACGCTTTTTTAGTCGCCTTCTTCGCGTCGCTGTCGTCCGCCTTGGCGGGTTTCACGTCCCACTTGGCACCATTTTTTTCAATGGCCTCCAGCATTGGAGCGTGTTTGTCTTTCAGGTAGCTGTGCAGTCCAGACTCAAATGCCAGGACTTTCTTGACATCCACGTCGTCCATAAAGCCCTGATTGACGGCGAACAGCGTCACGCCCATCAAACTGATCGGCAATGGCGAATATTGCAACTGCTTAAGCAGTTCGGTTACACGAGCGCCACGTTCGAGCTGCTTGCGGGTAGCTTCGTCAAGGTCCGAAGCGAACTGCGCGAACGCTGCCAGCTCACGGTACTGGGCCAAGTCGGTACGGATACCACCTGACTGACCCTTGATCCAGTTCGTCTGTGCGGCACCACCCACGCGTGATACCGAAATACCGGCGTTAATCGCTGGGCGGATACCGGCGTTGAACAACGACGTTTCCAAAAAGATCTGGCCGTCAGTGATCGAAATCACGTTGGTAGGCACGAAGGCGGACACGTCGCCAGCTTGCGTTTCAATGATCGGCAGGGCGGTGAGTGAACCGGTTTTGCCTTTGACCGCACCTTTGGTGAAGTCTTCAACATACTTTTCGTTCACGCGGGCTGCGCGCTCGAGCAAGCGGCTGTGCAGATAAAACACGTCGCCTGGGTAAGCTTCACGGCCCGGCGGGCGGCGCAGCAGCAATGACACTTGGCGGTAAGCCACAGCTTGTTTTGACAAATCGTCATACACGATCAGTGCGTCTTCGCCGCGATCGCGGAAGTACTCACCCATCGTGCAACCAGAGTAGGCGCTCACATATTGCATAGCGGCTGACTCAGAAGCCGAAGCGGCGACCACAATGGTGTATTCCATCGCGCCGGCTTGCTCGAGTGAGCGAACCACGTTTTTGATCGACGATGCTTTTTGACCAATCGCAACGTAAACGCATTTCACGCCGTTGCCGCGCTGGTTGATGATGGCGTCAATCGCGACAGCGGTTTTACCGGTCTGGCGGTCGCCAATGATCAGCTCGCGCTGGCCACGGCCCACGGGCACCATGGAGTCGATGGACTTCAGGCCAGTTTGCAGAGGCTGGTCAACCGATTTACGGGCGATCACGCCCGGCGCGACTTTTTCAATCACGTCAGTCATCTTGGCGTTGACGGGCCCTTTGCCATCAATTGGCTGACCCAGTGCATTGACCACGCGGCCAAGCAACTCAGGGCCAACAGGCACTTCAAGAATACGACCCGTGCATTTGACGATGTCGCCTTCAGCCAGATGCTCATATTCACCCAAAATCACGGAGCCGACCGAGTCACGCTCAAGGTTCAGCGCCAAGCCATAAGTCGGCGTGCCGTCAGCGGTGGCTGGGAATTCAAGCATCTCGCCCTGCATCACGTCGCTCAGGCCGTGGATACGCACGATACCGTCGGTGACCGACACGATGGTGCCCTGGTTACGGATGTCGCTGGCTGCGCTCAAACCTTCGATACGGCTCTTGATCAGTTCAGAAATTTCTGCTGGATTGAGTTGCATGACTCTTTCCTTCTTTCTTTAATTTAAGGGTGGGCTCTAGCGGTAGCGAATGCGACCTAAGAAACCAACGCCACTTTCATTTGCTCTAAACGGGCTTTAACCGAGGTGTCCAGCACCTCGTCACCCACCACGACACGTACGCCGCCTATCAATTCGGGCTGCAGCTCAACACTCAAGTTGAGTTTTTTGCCAAAGCGCTTTTCCAGCGTTGCGGACAAATCAGCCAATGCCGCTGCATCCAGCGCAAAAGCGCTGTACACAGTGGCGTCAGACGAGCCACTCTTTGCATTTTTCAATGCGCGAAACTGGCTGGCGATCTCTGGCAAAACACTCAAACGCCCGTTGTCGATCACGGCGCGCAAAAAGTTCTCAGCAGCTGCTGGCAACTTTGTTTTGGCAACGCCTGCGACCACATCAAAGGTTTGCTTGGACGTGACGCTGGGGTTGCCTGCGTACTGTTGCAACTGCGCGTTTGACGCAATGGCAGCCAGCTCGTCAAGCCAAGCGGCAGCGCCGTTGAGGTCGGAAGTTGATGCCTTGAACAGCGCTTCAGCGTAAGGACGTGCAATGGTGGCTAATTCGGCCATGTTTTACTCTTGTCTTTACAGTCAAAGTTCGGTCTTCAAGCGGCCCAGCAAGTCAGCATGCACGGATGCATTGACTTCCTTGCGCAAGATCTGCTCAGCACCCTTGACAGCCAGCGCGGCAACCTGCTCGCGCAGCGTCTCGCGAGCCTTGACGGTTTGCTGTTCAGCTTCAACCTTGGCGGCAGCAATGATCTTGTTGCCTTCCTCGGTTGCTTTGCCTTTGGCTTCTTCAATCATGGCTTGAGCGCGGCGCTCGGCCTCAGCCAGACGCACGGCAGACTCGCCTTTCGACTTGGCCAGCTCTTCTTCCACACGCTTGTTGGCGTTGGAGAGTTCAGCTTTGGCTTTGTCAGCAGCGGCAAGGCCTGCGGCAATCTTGCTGGCGCGTTCGTCCAGCGCGGCTGCGATAGGTGGCCACACGAATTTCATCGTGAAGAGCACCAAAATCGCAAACACGATGAGCTGCGCAAAAAATGTGGAGTTAATACTCACAGCAGCACCTCTTTAGTTGGATGGCTCATACGCCTGTTAAGGGCGATTGTTTACTTCAGCACAAACGGGTTGGCGAAAGCAAACAACATGGCGATACCCACGCCGATCAGGAAAGCCGCGTCGATCAGACCAGCCAACAAGAACATTTTGGTTTGCAGTTCGTTCATCAGCTCTGGCTGGCGTGCAGCTGCTTCAAGGTATTTGCTACCCATGATGCCGATACCGATACAAGCGCCGAGTGCGCCCAGGCCAATGATCAGGCCAGCGGCCAATGCGACAAAACCAAGTACGTTTTCCATTTAAAGCTCCTACTAATTAACAGATAAAAAAACAACAAACAAACTAAAACCGAAATCAATTCATCAATGGTGGTCGTGCGCTTGACCCACGTACACCAAAGTCAACATCATGAAAATAAAGGCCTGCAGCGCCACAATCAAAATGTGGAAGATGGCCCAGCCAGTGCCCGCCAAAATGTGGCCGATGAAGAGAAAGATGCCGGTTGCCGAACCAAAACCAACCGCACCCATCAGGGCAATCAGCATGAACAACAGCTCGCCGGCATACATGTTGCCAAAGAGTCGCAGACCGTGGGACACGGTTTTTGCCACGAACTCAATGATTTGCATGGCAACGTTCAACACGGTCATCACAACAAAACCAAGCCAGGTTAGCGGGTTGGACAGTTTGGGGTGAACCGTTCCGAACGGTGCACTTGCCAGCTCATGCACCCAGCCGCCAAAGCCTTTGATCTTGATGTTGTAGAACAGGCAAACCAACAACACGCCGCATGACATGCCCAGGGTAGCCGACAGATCGGCTGTCGGTACCGGGCGGAAATATTCAATTTTGCTGTCAAGACCGGTGATAGCCAGGATGCTGTGAGCCAAATCGACAGGCAAGAAGTCCATCGAATTCATCAAGAAAATCCAGACAAACACCGTCAGCGCCAACGGGCCGACAAATTTGCGTGATTCAGCGTTTTTAACGATGCCCTTGGCTTGGCTGTCAACCATCTCCAGCAGCATTTCAACAGCGGCTTGCATGCGCCCCGGCACACCCGAATGGACATTTTTAGCCACGCGCCACATGACAAACAAACCCAAAATACCTAAGGTGATCGATAAGAAAATCGTGTCAATGTTGATGACCGAAAAATCAATCAGCGTTGTCTGCTTTTTATTTTGCAGATGCACCAGGTGGTGACCAATGTAGTCACCAGCAGTTAAAGGGGCTCCAGAAGATGCGCTCATCTCAAATCTCTTTATTTAGACAACATTTATCTTTTTTGATTTACGCCGTGCCTTAGCCTCCAGCCAAAGCACCAACCAAACCACCTTCATCGTCACCACCAGCCCCACTAGCATGGCGGGCCAACTTAAATCTGTTACCAGTTTGGGAGCAGCAAACAACATTGCCAATACCAAACCGATCTTCACCATTTCCCACAAAAAAAATCCAGTCACCGCAGCGGCCGGATTGATCATGGAGACCTTGCTCATCAAACCTCGTGCAAACAATGCGCCTGGTATGACTACGGCCATCGCCCCATAGAGCGCTGACCAGCCTGCAGCCGCCTTGCCAGAAACCCACCAAGCCACCAATGCAACCACCAAACCGCCTGCCGCTTGCCCCGCCAATACCACCCAGGGCGAAAGCGTCGGGTTTTGCTCTCGAAGCGCTTGTGCTTCGGCTCGGCTCAAGGATTTGATGACTTCGTCATCTTGCGCCTGATCCAAATCGTCATAGCCAGCAGAGTGTTTGATTTTGAGCATCCCAAATGACAAACTGGTTACAACAATGTTCCCACAGCCTCTGATTATACGTAGAAACCCGGCTACGCCAAACTGTGCAAAAGCCCCGACAAGGTCTAAGTGCATTTTCATCTTTGGCGGCAACCACAAAGCACAGCCACAATCGTGCCTTTAAACCACAGGTGTGCCCCATGTACGACTACGCAAAACTTCTTCACCTCATTGCAGGTATTGTCTGGATGGGTGGCATGACTTTTATGCTGTTTGCGTTGCGGCCAGCCGCCATCAGCACCGTGGACGCACAGCCTCGAGCGGTGTTGATGGGCCAAGTCTGGAAGCGGTTTTACGCATTGGTTTTGGTGTCGATTGTGTTGCTGTTCACCACCGGCACGCACCTGTACACCGCCACCTTTCGCGCTACGCGGCTTGCCACTGGCGACGGCGGTGTGCCCTTGGGCTGGAACATCATGCTGGTTTTGGGCATCACCATGATGCTGATTTTTGGGCACATTTATTTTGCCGGCTTTAAAAAGTACAAGCGCGCCATAGCTGCTGCCGAGTGGCCGTTAGCTGCCAAGGCCGCCGGGTTGATTCACACCATGACGCTGATCAACTTCACGCTGGGTTGGCTGGCCATACTGGCGGTTCGCCTTGTACGCTGAGGGTTAAAATGACCAGAAGGCCAAATAATACGGGCGCAATCAGCTACTCTTTCAATAGCAAAGCATTGATTTCAGCAGTTCTTGCGGTTCTGCTGGCGCTCTCAGGTTGCGCCAGTGTTAACGCCCAGTTCAACCCGGCCAAGCCGCACCACACGTCAGAAGGCTTTAAGAACAATTACAGCGGCAGCGTCTCCAAGTCGCAAGGCGACTTTTTTCGCTGGCAGTACCAGCGACTGCTAGACGGCCTGCCCAAGCCGCCGCAAACCCCCACGCCGGTCGTGTCGCCGAATTTGGCCTTCATTCAACGCAATGCCAATGCGCCCAGCATGCAGCCCGCCATCACCTGGGTGGGGCATGCGACGATGCTGGTGCAAGCCAATGGTCTGAACGTGCTGACCGATCCGATACTTTCAGAGCGTGCCTCGCCAGTGCAATCTCTGGGCCCCAAGCGCGCCCAGCCCCCCGGCCTGAGCATTGACCAACTGCCACCGATTGATGTGGTGCTGATTTCTCACAACCACTACGATCACCTCGATAAAAACACGGCTCTAGCCCCTGCCAATCGGGCGCAAGCAGCTACTCTTTTCATAGTCCCTCTGGGTGTCAAAAGGTGGTTTGACGACCTCGGCATCAGCAACGTCAAAGAGCTTGACTGGTGGGACAAGTTTGTCGTCAAGGGCGTTGAATTCAACTTCACTCCGGTGCAGCATTGGTCAGCGCGGGGCTTGGGTGACCGCAGCCAGACGTTGTGGGGCGGCTGGGCCGTGTTTGGCCCAGCCATGCACTGGTACTTCAGTGTCGACACGGGTTATAGCCAGGACTTTGTGGACACCCAAAAGCGCTTTGCTGAGCGTCAAACCCCGGCCAAGGGTGGCGGCTTTGACCTGGCTTTGATTGCAGTAGGCGCCTACGAGCCGCGCTGGTTCATGAAAGAGCAGCACGTCAACCCGGCTGAAGCGGTTCAGATTCATCAGGACTTGAAGGCCAAGCGCAGCGTGGGTGTGCATTGGGGCACGTTTGCCCTGACCGACGAGCCCCTGGACCAGCCGCCCAAAGACTTGAGCGTGGCGACCCGAGAGCGCGGACTGGCAGCGGATGCGTTTACAGTGATGGCAATTGGCGAAACCCGTGTTTTGCCTGCCCGCCCATCACCATGAAAAAAACAGCTCCCACCAAAAAACCCGTCATTCCCCCGGTTAGAAACCTCCACTGGACGGACCGCTGGCGCACCAGCGTGCCGACCCGAGACACCTTGGCAGCGCACCCGTGGCTTAAGCCGATTGCCCGCCATGTACTGGATCCCAAACTGTGGCGCATGCACCACGAGTCGGTGGCTCGCGGTGCGGGCATCGGCGTTTTTTGGGCCTTTGTGCTGCCTGTCGCACAAATCTTGGTGGCTGCAGCCCATTGCGTCTGGTGGCGCGGGAACATTCCCGTGGCTGCTGCCGTGACGCTGATCACCAACCCGTTCACGATTGGGTTTTGGTTGTATCTGGCTTACAAGGCGGGCAGTTTGGTGCTCGATGCCCCAGCACCCTTGCCGCTCAAGCAAATCGGCGAAGGGGCTGGCATGATGGACTACATCACCTCCATCGGTGCGCCGGCTATTTTGGGCATGGGCATGTTTGCCGTTGGCGGCTCACTGGCGGCGTATGCATTGGTCAAGCTGGTGTGGCGGCTGCAGTTTTGGATAAAACACAAAGCCCGCGCCAACCGCCAGCTGAAACGCAAATGATCTTTTACCGGCCATAACAACGTGACAAATCTTCTCCCCAACACCCAATGCTTCCTAAATGGCGACTACACGCCGCTAAAAGACGCCAAAATCAGCGTTCTTGATCGTGGCTTTATCTTTGGCGATGGTGTGTATGAGGTGTTGCCCGCTTATTCTGGCAAGCTTTTCAGGTTTTCCCAGCACATGGCACGGCTGGACCGCAGCCTGGCCGAGCTGCGCATACCCAACCCACTGACGCACGATGCGTGGCGAGAAATTGCTATTAATTTGGTAGCTTCTCACGCCCGTGAAATGGGCGCTACAGCCTTAAATGATGCTCAGAAAGAGGCTAAATTATCCCTCCCGGCCGGTTTTGACCAGATCATTTACATCCAGGTCAGCCGTGGCGTAGCTCCGCGCGACCACGTCATGCCGCCCGGCTTAAAACCCACGGTGTTCGTCATGATCAACCCCATGAAGCTGCCCAGCGCTCAAGCAAGAGCCCAAGGCGTGGCCTGCGTCACAGCCGATGATTTCAGATGGGAAAAAGCGCACATCAAAACAACCAGCCTGCTGGGCGCGGTATTTTCACGACAGATAAGTGCAGATGCGGGCGCGTTAGAGACCATTATGTTCAGGGGTGATTATTTGAGCGAAGCTGCCTCTAGCAATGTCTGGGTTGTCAAGGCTGGCAAAGTGCTCGGGCCGCTCAAAGACAACCTGGTGCTGGAAGGTATACGCTACGGCCTGTTTGAAGAGCTGTGCCGGGCCAAAGGTATCCCGTTTGAACTGCGCCGCATCACCAAATCGGAGGTTTTGGACGCTGACGAGCTGCTGCTGTCATCCGCCACCAAAGAAGTGCTGCCCGTGACCCTGCTGGACGGCCAAGCTGTGGGTACAGGCCAACCCGGCCCGATTTACGCCAGGTTGTACGCCGCCTACCAAGAAGCCAAGGAGCAAGCCGTATGAGCACACCTGAAATCCCCCCGGATATCCCCAAGCAAGAATCGCTGATTGAATACCCGTCCCAGTTCCCCATCAAGGTCATGGGGCTGAAGGTTGACGGCCTGGTAGCAGCCATCACCCACGTCGCCCATCAGTTTGACCCGGCCTTTGACGCCACCACAATCGAACTGCGCGAAAGCAGCGGCGGCAAGTACCTGGGCGTGACCGTGACAGTGACCGCCACCAGTCGGGAGCAACTCGACGAGCTGTACCGCACGCTCAGCACCCACCCGATGGTGAAAGTGGTTTTGTGACGATTGAAGTCCGCCAACTCGGCCTGGTCGAGTATTTGCCCACTTTTGAGGCCATGAAGGCGTTTACAGCAGCCAGAAACCTCCAAAATACCGCTCAAATCGGCCTTCAACCCAATGAATACGGGCGCAACCAGCTATGGATATGTGAGCATTCTGCGGTCTACACGCAGGGGCTGGCAGGCAAGGTGGCGCACATTCTGAACCCCGGCAACATCCCGGTGGTGCAAACGGATCGGGGCGGGCAGGTGACGTTTCACGGGCCGGGGCAGGTGGTGGCTTACCCGCTGATCGATTTGAGGGCGGCAGGTTATTACGTCAAGGAATACGTTTACCGGGTTGAAGAGGCGGTGATTCGTACGTTGATGCACTTTGGCGTGACGGGGCACCGGGTGCGCGGGGCACCTGGCATCTATGTGCGACTGGACGACCCGTTCAGCCACGCGCGCCTCGTGCAGAAAAAGTCGGGAATTGTTGAAGTGAAGGGGTCAGAGCCCAATTGGGGGTCGGATTTGGTAGCGAAGCGCACTGGCTCTAACGCCCAATTGGGATCTGACCCCATGTTTTCAGGTTTAGGCAAAATCGCCGCGCTCGGCATCAAAGTCAGCCGCCACTGCACTTATCACGGGGTGGCGCTGAACGTCGCGATGGATCTGGAACCCTTCGCGCGTATCAACCCCTGCGGCTATGCGGGTTTGCAGACGGTTGACCTTCGTACAATCGGTGTTTCAGCGAGCTGGCAAGATGCCGCTGACGTATTCAGCCAAAAGCTTGTCAGCTACCTTGCACCCTAAAGACAAAACACCATGAGCACTATTGAAGTTGTCAGAGATGTCCAAAGCCAGGCGGACTACAACCCGCTGGCCAAACAAAAGGCAGCGGCCAAGTTGTCTCGCATCCCTGTCAAGGTGGAGCAAGCGCCGCTTTTAAAAAAACCCGACTGGATTCGTGTCAAAGCGGGTTCACCCAGCACGCGGTTTTACGAAATCAAGCAGATCCTGCGGGAGAACAAGCTCAACACCGTGTGTGAAGAAGCCAGTTGCCCCAACATTGGCGAATGCTTTGGCAAAGGTACGGCCACTTTCATGATCATGGGTGACAAATGCACCCGCCGCTGCCCTTTTTGTGACGTCGGACACGGCCGGCCTGACCCGCTGGATGCAGATGAGCCCTTGAACTTGGCCAAAACGATAGCGGCGCTCAAACTCAAATACGTGGTCATCACCAGTGTGGACCGTGATGATTTGCGCGACGGCGGCAGTGGGCATTTTGTCGAGTGCATCAGCAAAATCCGCGAACTGTCGTCAGCCACCACGATTGAAATCTTGGTGCCCGACTTTAGAGGCCGTGACGACCGGGCGCTGGAAATCCTCAAAGCTGCGCCACCCGATGTGATGAACCACAATTTAGAAACCACGGCCCGCCTGTACAAAGAAGCGCGCCCCGGTAGCGACTACCAATTCAGTTTGAACCTGCTCAAAAAGTTCAAAGCCCTGCACCCCAGTGTGCCAACCAAAAGCGGCATCATGGTTGGCCTGGGTGAGACGGACGAAGAGATTTTGCAAGTCATGCGCGACATGCGCGAACACAACATCGACATGCTGACGATTGGCCAGTATTTAGCCCCGAGCATGAGCCACCTGCCGGTGCGCCGATATGTTCATCCCGACACCTTCAAGATGTTTGAAGCCGAAGCCTACAAAATGGGCTTTACCCATGCGGCTGTCGGTGCGATGGTCAGGTCAAGCTACCACGCGGACGAGCAGGCGCATGCGGCGGGTGTGGGTGACAAGGTGGGTGGGGGTGGCTGACTAAACGCTCATCGCTTAGCTTTAATCAATTACAAGTATGGCGCACTTTGCACTTGAATCCACGCATCAATTAGGCGTAAAGTCCAATGAAATCAAGTCTAAGGCACTTCTTTTTTATAGCAAATAGCCTTCCAATCAAATCATTGAATGAAGTCCATGCTTAAACATTCTAAAGTCTTGGTCTTGCTCATCAGTGCTGTCTTTTGTAGTGCATCTGCCTTGGCACAAAGTGACGAGATTCAAGTTCAGTTCCGGCAAGTCAGCCCTGAAGAAGACCAAAAGCTACGTGCGATTTTGGCAGAGCCGATACCTGAAGGCGTATTACCGTCCGCTTTGCGGCAGCATTTCATACAAAAAGACGCTGCCGCCATTCGTTTGGCAGAACCTGGTCGACGCGAAAGCGTACTGCGAGAGGCAGTCAAAAGACTACCAGACGCCTATTTAAGAAACGATTTAGCGAACCAAGTCTTCGCACGCGGACAAATCGAAGAAGGAAACGCACTAAGACAACAGGCTATATCGGGCTCAAGCGGATTCGGCGCACTGATTTTCAAAGCTAACGCAGCCTGTGATGCCTACGACCAGAACAAAAACGACCTTGCACGGCAAACTATTGCTGCAAACATGCGGGAGATTGCAAGCCTGCGGACCCAAGCTGTAGAAGCTGGGCAAAAACTCAGGCTGGCGAGAGGCGGTTATCGCAACACCTATTGCTTGTCTTTATTGGAGCAACGCTTTGGCAAGAACCAATTAGCCATTGAGGCTGCAGCTGAAAGCGAAACCTATGCCCGAAGTGGCTTAGGCTTAGTAACCAGCATTGACGCGCCGACCATGCAGCTTTACGTTAGGTCAGATGTCGCCTTAAGCACCTCCCGCAAGCTGCAGGCGCTGCGTGAGGCAGGTCGCTTCGGTGAAGCCGAGCTAGCGTTGGCTGATTACATACGTTTGTCGCGCGAAGTACAGCTGCCTTCCAGCTTCTTGTCTGGCATCTACGGTGTAGCCGCCACCATAAGATTCTCACAGCGTGAGTTTAGTCAGGCAGAAGTGCTGACACGCAAGGCAGATGAAGTACTCGCTAAGCTTGGATTTGACGCGCTATCTGAAGCGAGGTCGCGCTTCGCGTCAGGGACCGCGCAGGCTTTAATGGGTCAAAAAAACTGGCCTGCCGCCCTTGATGTTTACACCTATCTAGACGGCTTGGCGGGTAGCGACTTGAAGCTTAGAGCTCGTGTGCTCTTTAGTTACGAGCGTGGGCTCGCTAATCTCGGCAATAGCAGACATCAACAAGCTGCTGATTTTTTCAATCAAAATGCAGTCGCTGCAGCTAAGCGCTATGGCGATAACCACTTTTTTGCTGCTCAACCGCGCGGTATGCAAGGCGTGGCGCTGTGGCGCATGGGCACGGCAGAAAGTCGCGCCCAAGCGCTGCCCCTGCTAAAAACCGCTGTACGCGATTACATGGCCCCCAGCAATGCCGAATATTTAGAAAATACCGGCTACCGCAAAGAACGGCGCGAAGAGGTGTTTGCCGCCTACCTGGAAGCACTGGCCACCACGCCGGGTGAAAACGCCGTCGACGCGATTGGCCCGGCTGACTGGGTGCGCTCAGGCAGCGTGCAAGACGCCTTGAACGACGCAGCTGTGCGCGCCGCAGCCAGCACACCAGCGCTGGCCGACGTCGTGCGGCGCGAACAAGACGCGAAAAACGAAATTGCCGGGCTGCGCCGATACCTGAGCGGGGAGGCAGGTAGCGCCGCATCGCCATTACCAGAGATCGCCACGCAAATGCGTGCGCGCATTGCTGCGCTCGATGCTGAACGCATCAAATACCAGCAAGAGATCAAAGCCAAGTTCCCGGACTACGAACGCCTGGTGCGTCCCACCATGCCCAGCGCACAAGACATTGCCCGCCAGCTGGATGCGAACCAAGCGCTGCTGATGGTGCTGCCCACAACGCAGGCGGTGTACGTTTGGGCTGTTGCCAGCGACAGACCCGCAGCGTTCGCGCGGGTAGCGATGCAAGAATCAGAAGTTAGTCAGTTAGTCGCGCAGCTTCGTAAGAACCTAGACTTTGCCAGCTTCAAGGGTGCACCAACCCGGTTTGACAATGCTGCGGCGTTTGCGCTTTACCAGCGGCTAGTTGCACCTGTTAGTGCAACGCTACAAGGCAAAACGCAGTGGATTGTGGCCACGGGTGGTGCACTCAGTCAGCTACCCTTTGCAGTTCTGCACACGCAGGCCAGCACGCAAAGCGGCGCAGCTGCCCCGTGGCTCATCAAGCAAGCGGCGATTGCACAAGTGCCGAGCTTGTCGGCCTGGTTGGCGCTTAAGAATATTGCTAAAAATAAATCGGCTGAACAGCCCTTTATAGGCTGGGGTGATCCGGCTTTTTCAATCGCGACGGCCACTGCCGCGTTGCCGGGCGAGTCAACAGTTCGTAACATCACACTAGTGCGTAGCGCACTAGTTGATGACATCAGCATGGATAGCGTTACGACCCGCACCACAGCACCTTCAGCCCTGCGTTATGCCGATATTCCGCCACTGCCTGAAACTCGTGACGAGCTGCTTGCCATTGCCAACACACTGCGCGCCAACACAGCCAGTGACGTAGTGCTGGGCGCATCCGCCACTCGCGACAGCGTGTTGGCCATCAGCAGAAATGGCACATTGGCAAGCCGCCGCGTGGTGGCCTTTGCGACCCACGGCCTCATGGCTGGCGACTTGCCCAACCTTTCTCAACCCGCACTGGCGATGGCGGCAGGCAGTGCTGACGCTACCAACCCACTGGCCCCGCTGCTGACGTTAGAAGATGTATTGACCCTTAAACTCAACGCTGATTGGGTTGTGTTGTCAGCTTGCAATACAGCAGCCGCTGATGGTCGGGCTGAAGAAGCGCTGAGCGGCTTAGCCCGCGGCTTTTTTTACGCAGGCGCACGCAGCCTGCTTGTCACGCACTGGGCGGTTGACAGCCCATCCGCCACCGCTCTCACGACCGCTACATTTGAACATTACATCTCCAACCCCCAAGCACCCAAGGCCGAAAGCCTGCGCCAAGCGATGCTAAAAGTGATGGCCACGCCTGGATTTGCACACCCCGCTTACTGGGCACCGTATGCGTTGGTTGGGGACGGCGGACGGTAACCGCAACCGAGCCCCATTTTTGTAGCCCCTGCTCACCACACCAAGGGTTTCATGACTGATACCGATACAGCCTCCAAGCTAAGACAAATCCGCGCCGGAGTCATGACACTGGCCATCCTGGCCTGGCTGCTAATTGGCGGCATCAGCCCGACCCACGCCGCCACATTGCAGGCCGTCACTGGAAATGTCGTTGTGGTGCGGACGGGCGTCCTGATGCCAGCCGTCAGCGGCATGCGCTTGCAGCCTGGTGACGAGCTGAGAAGTATGGTTGACAGCACCGACGCTGGAGAAGCGCTGGTCCGCTTTGACGATGGCGGCTTTTTAGCCATCCGCACCGGCTCGGCGATGCAAATCAAGCGCTTGCCACCGCAAGATGTGCTGTCGACAGCGGGCGCAGCCGTTTTCAACGCGGCGGTTTATCTGATACGCGGCGGCTTGCGGTACATCACCAGCAAGGCGTCAGCAAAGTACACCGTGGTCTTTGAAACGCCCACCGCCACGATTGGAATTCGCGGTACCGACATTGAAATTCTGGTCAGCGATGTGGCGGTACTTGACAACAATCCGGGCACGTATCTGAAGGTCAACGCAGGCGCAGCGAGCATCACCGCGCCGAACGGCGTTGCCGTGGATGTGTCGCCGGGGGAAGTAGCCTACGGCGGAGAGCCTGACGTGTCTGTGCGGGGCGGAACCGCGGTGCGCCGTGCCGCAGCCAGAAAAGTCGAGGTGCCCACCGAGGCCCTTTTCAAACCGTCAAGCTTGGACCAGATGATGCGGTGACGACGCGCAACTCCCGATTGACGCTGGTTTTCGGGCGTGTCAAGCTTGCTTACTTACCTTTTGTCATACCTATGATCTTTTTAGGCCCAAAACTTAAAAGTAACCGTTTCCCACTGTTGGGGATAAGCCGTACTTCTAACGTCGCACGCCGAACGTTCCAAACGTTAGGCGCTTGCTTGCTGACATGTGGACTTTTTGCACCCAGCCGCGCCCAAGCGCCTGTCGACCTGCGCGTGGCTTTGGTTATTGGCAACGCAGCGTACCCGGGCAACGCAGCACTGACCAATCCTGGAAACGATGCCAAGGCCATGAGCGATGCGCTTCGCGCCCTGGGTTTTACGGTTGTTGAAGTGCGCGATGGCTCCAAAGCCCAAATGACGGAAGCGATTGCCAGCGTCAAAGCAAGCTTGCAAGGCAAACAAGGCGTGGGCATGCTGTATTACGCAGGCCACGGCCTGCAACTCGATTGGCGCAACTACATGGTGCCAGTCGACGCCCGGATGAGCAAAGCTGCGGATGTGCCACAGCAGACTGTCGACTTGAGCCAAGTCATTGACGCTTTTAAAAGCGCAGGCAACCGCATGAACATTGTGGTGTTGGATGCCTGCCGCGACAACCCATTTGCAGGCACATCCACGAGCAAAGGTTTGGCACAGCTTGATGCACCACCCGGTACCTTTTTGGCCTATGCCACTGCGCCGGGCAACGTCGCTGAAGACGGCGATGCCAAATCTTCAAACGGCCTGTACACCCAGTATTTATTGCAAGAGCTGAAAAAGCCCACGACGAAAATTGAAGATGTATTCAAGCGGGTGCGATTCAATGTACGCCAGCAGAGCCAGGGGCGGCAGATTCCTTGGGAAAGCACGTCGCTGGAAGATGATTTCTTTTTCAACGCGGGGCTCAAACCTACCCAAAAACTCGGAGACAGCGACAGAGAAAAAAATTTCGCCGCAGAGAAAGCTGAATGGGATCTGATCAAGGAGAGTAAGGCGACAGATGTTTTTTATGCGTTTTTGCAAAAATACCCCAATGGAAACATCAACGCATTGGCGCAGTCAAAACTGGAACAGCTGCAACAATCCAAAACCATAGCGGTACCGGATAAACAGGGCGTCAAGCAGGTGAGCGTGTTTGAGGTCTACAAGCCTGGCGACGAGTACGAGTTTGTCGCCAAAGACGGCTTAACCGGTGTGATTCGCGGAAGAGGCAAGATCACGACGCAACCGCGTGGCGACAATGAATTGGAAGGTGTCAGTGACAATCCGGGTCTGCTGCCGGGTGCGCGCCTGACACGTGGCGGTTTTATCATTCAGGACGGCGGCGGCGCATATGATCCACCGTACACAATTTTTCCTAACGGCGAAATGAAGATTGGTAGCCGCGCCAGCAGCCGCACCATTCGCACGAGCCCGGATGGTCAAAAGACGTGGATGGATTTTGAATCCCGTGTTACAGGCCGCGAAGAGATCGACACCGCATTTGGCAAAATCATGACCGTCCGTATTGACCTGAATGTGCAGTTTCAAAACGGCGCTCGCAGCAAGCGCACATTCTGGTTTGACCCAGAGTGGGGCTACTCGGTTAAGCTTGCCAGCGAGTCGCGAAGCCGCAGTGGTTCACCCGATATTTTTATTCGTGAGATGGTCAGCCGCAAGCGCGGCAACGGCTAGACCCTGGCAGTCATTCGAGCCTTACTCAACCTCAACCCGCAGCTCACGCTCAGCCACGCGCTGCTTGTCATCCTGCACCTGCAATATCAGGCGATGCTTGCCGACCGGGATTTGCGCCTTGTCAAATGAAAAGCCAGCGGGCGTGACTTTGACAAATTTGGTGATGCGACTGGTGATGTCGAACCTCATTGCACCGTACATCACCTTGAAAGTGGCTGGGTCAATCGCAGCGTCGCTTTGGCCCTTGAACAGGACTGAAATGGCAAATGGCGCTTTGACTTTCAGGTCGCTGGAGGGGTCAGGCTTGAGGATGTCAATTTGCGGCACCACAGCACGGGCGCGCAATGCGGCTGGCTCGTTAAAGCCGTTCTCACCCTGATATGAAACGGCTTCTGCCGGGCTGATGAGCCAGTCGGTTTGCGCATGGCCTGCAAGTGGCGCCGCAACTATAGTCAAAGCAGTGATCAGTGTTTTCATTTGATTTCCTCTATTGACACCATGGTGGCCCCAAATGCATCTGAGCACAAAGGGTTGTTTTTACGGGTTGCAGGGGTCTGGCAGGCTTGGCCTGTGACCAAACGTGATGTGCTCATCAGCGCGCCCAGTTTGGCACGGCCTTCTGCGTCGTTGAGCGACGTGACGAAGGGCCCGGCCTTGGTGGTGAGCGCTGCCACATCACGTGGGCCGTCGGCCACCATGATGAGCAGGTTGTTGACGCCCGCAGGGCCGCCCGCTCTGACGCGCCAGTTGGCGCGCGGCAACTGCATGGCCTGGCCAGCTTCAATCTTGTTGTTCTGATCCAGATCATTCGGAAACAGCATGTAGACCGATTTGTTGTCTGACCCCGCCAGCGCCACATACACATAGCCCGGCTTGTTCGATTGAATCGCCATGTCGAGCGTGTCCTGACCAATTTTGAGCTGGCTTTTGGGCAGCACGACGCGCACACTGCGCTTGGCATCGCGCTGCTCAAACATTTGGCGCAGGGCCTGCTCACCCGTGAGCTGGGCAACCACCACTGGCGCTGGGACTGGGGCCGCTACAGGAGCGGCCGCAACTACGGGTGCTGGAGCAGGTGCAGCGACGGGGGCAGGTGTGGGAGCCACAGCAACAACTTGCGGCGGCTTGACAGCTGCGGGCTGCGCAGCGGGTGCTGCAACCGCTTGAGCGACGGGTGCTGGCGCCGGCGCGGCTACTGGTGTAACCACGGGCGGCTTGACAGGCGCAGCAACCGCAGCATTGGTTATTTGCGCCTGGCTGAACCACGCAGGCACAAAACCAATGTTGCCCGACAGCATCAGGTTGTGCGCCTTGTAGTTGGCGTCGTTGAGCATGCGCTGGTTGATTTTGGTTTGTGCGCACTGGCGAATTTCGTCCATGCTGATGGCGCCTGATTTGTCCAGGTCCACCGCATCACGAATCATGCAATCGCGTACAAACTGTGTAGCCAGGCCGCCTTTTTGTTCGTCGTCAAAACTGATTTCGTTGTCACGCGAAGCCGAAATATGAATCACGTCCTGCGGCAGAGCGCCCTTGTCGTTCAGCTCGACCATCAGGTTGCGGGTTTTGACGTTGACGGGGCGTCCACACTCTTCAGAAATTGACGAGAACTTGGGCCGCAGCAAACCTTCGTCGTTGGTGTTGAGCAAGCCGCGCGTACGCAAGGCTGGCGGAATATTCACCAGCCCGCCGGAATGGCAGGCGTCGTACATCACAAACAGCTTGTCGGTTTTGCTGGTGATGGTTTGCAAAAGGCTGGTCATTTCACGGTTGGTAATGTTGCCGGATTGCCCGCCCTCGTAGGCCAGCAACGCTTCGACACAGCCGCCACTGGCTGGATCGTTGTAGCGCGTGCCGTGGCCGGAATAGTGAATGAACACGCGGTCACCGTCTTGCACCTTCTCGCCCAGATCTTTGAGTGCTTTGCGAATATTGGCACCGGTGGCTTGCTCGTCTTGCAGGTAGGCAATGTTGCTGGCGGGCACTTGCATGGCGTTGGCCATTTGGGTGGCGGACGCGCGGTCAATGCGTGCGCCGGGCAATGGCGGTGTGCCCGGGTCCAAGTAGCGGCTGACACCGATGATGAGTGCGTGGCGATTCACGCGGGATGGCAGACTGCGCACGCCCAATGTGAGCACTGAATTACCGCCTGCCTGGCGGCCACTGGCCATGCCGGATGCGGCTGATGCACCGGATGACAAGTTAACGCTGCTGGCCCTAACCCAGCCCTGCAAAGACTCGTGCGTCACCTGCACCCAACCGCCTTCAACGGCAATCACATCCAGCGCGGCGCCTGCCGGCAGGGCCTTGATAACCGAAGCGCTTGCCAGTTTGTCGGCTCGTAGCTCGGTAGCGCGCAAGGCGGTGGTGCTTTGCGCCTGCACGCTGCACGCCACCAGTGCTGCGCAAAGCGCCAAGGTTGCTGAGTGGATTTGTTTTTTCATAAGTGCTCCAGAGTATCTAAAACCAGAATGTTTGGGGTGTTGTCGTGCTTGATGTGTCTGTTGTATGCGTAATTGGCGTGCAGTTTGTCACGTTTGCAGGCCCGCCCACGATTCGAGACTGGCTTGCGTCAAACGGTTACGGTCAGCCCCAGCAGCAAGCTCAGCCAGTCCACTGGTACATGTCATAAATTCGTTCAAGTTCGTTTCAATCGCCATTTTTGCAGCCAACAACTCAGTACGCGGACCGACCAAAGACACCTGGCAAGCGTGTTCGGGCCAGCGCAATTTGCCCGGCCAGGCCACGCCAATATCGGGCAAGATAAGTCGCACCGATGGCGCATGCTGTTCAAGCAGATCCAGCAGCCTGTCAAGCGACGCGCCAAGCCAAGGCGTCTTTCCCTTGAGCGACCACAGCGCCAACGGCTGGTCGACATGGGTTGGCGGCGTTGCGCGCCAGTATTGCTGCCTGCAGCCGTCCCAGTAGCGGAGCAATGCCAAAAACAGCAACGCCAAACCAGCCGCCAAATGCAAGTCCACAAATACCGGCGCGCCGTTCAAACTGATGTAGCCCAAACCCATCAGCGCCGTCGGCAACACAAACAAGGCCGGTGCCAGCGCACCGATGCTTTTGACCTGCGCAAATATGGCAATACCGACACACAGCGCAATGGCTAAGGCAGCTTGCAGCCAGCGCGGCAGTTCATGCAGCACTCGCTGGTTGATGGCGTTGTCAATCGCAGTCGCCAGCGATTCAACGCCGGGTTGCAAGGGCGACAAGGGCGTGGGGTGAATGTCATGCAGACTAGGCGCCGTAGAACCTATCAGCACCACCTTACCTGCAAAGCTGGGCACAGCGGCCAAGCTCTGGCCGCCCTCAGCCTGCGCAAATACGTCAGCAAACGCTACGCGTGGGTAGGCGTTAGGCGCTTTGCGCCAGGCGATCAGCGCGTCAGTACCACCCGGCCTGCTTGGGTAAGCAGGGTTCAAACTGCTGGCCACCGCTGCTGCCATCGACTGAATCTGGCTGCCGTCGGCCAGCGTTTCATGCAGCCGGTAGCGGCGCAGCACGCCGTCGCTGTCGGGGTAGCCATTGTTAAAGCCCAAGCGTGCGGCAGCCACAGCTGGCAGTGCGGGCGCAATCACGGCGATGGTGCGGGTCGATAGCGCGGCAGTTGCCGCGCCCGACCACAAACCCGGCAACTCTTTGCGGGTGATCTGGCTGACCGCATCGTTGGCGGGCGGCAGGCGCACCACTGAAAAGTGGCTGTGCTTGCTGCGCGCCACCGCCGCATTGAAAGCCGCATCGCCACCGGGGCTCAAGCGGTCCGCGTCTGAAAAAACAATGTCCCAGGCAATCGCTGCGGGTTGCTGCTTTTCAAGGTGGTCCAGCACGGTGGCCAGCGTGTCGCGTGGCCACGGCCAGCGGCCAAACTCTTTGCCCATGCGCGCCAGCGACGCCTCGTCAATGTCCACAATCACGATGCGCGGGTCCGGCGCTGCGGTGACGATGCGGGCGCGCACCATGGCGTCATAACTGGAGCGCGCCATGCCGCCCGTGTACTGCACCACCAGCACATCTATCAATACCCAAACTGAAAACAGCGCCACCAAAAACCAGGTCACCCGTCGGGCGGGTAGCGCACCCAGGCGCAGCGTGAGTCGATCAAGCAAGCCCGACACCTGTGCTTAGTTCAGGTTGACGATGCGCACACGGCGATTTTCAGCGGCTTGCGGGTCAGCCGCATTGGCCAGCTCGGTAGCGCCCTTGCCAACGGCTGCCAGACGGCTGTCTTGCACGCCGTTGCTGGCCAAAAAGGCGCGTACGGCATCGGCGCGCTGCTGGCTGAGTTTGAGGTTGTAGTCGGCACGACCTTTGGCATCGGTATGGCCTTCAACGGCAAATTTTGACTCCAGCAATTCTTTGGATTGCAGCGCTTGCGCCAGGTTGCTCAACGCCTGCTGGCTTTCGGGTTTGACGCGCGCAGAGTTGAAATCAAACTGAATCAAGAGCGACAGTGATGGCTTGGCAGCAACTGACCCCTCGGGCGCGGCAGACTCAATCGTCAGGTTGCGCAGGCTGCGGGTGCGGGGTGGCTGGGTTTTGAGCTGCTCGACCATGTCAGCGGCGCTGGGCGTGGTTTGGGCTTGTAGTGGTGTTTGCAGCAAGCCGATGATGAAAGCCGCGAGCAGCGTCTGGCGAAGAAAGGAACCCGAACGAATTGGCATGAAAACCTTTGCTGGTGTGCGGTGAGAAAACTGTGGGCTAGCTGCGATCTGCTTTTAAGGCAACCATCTCGTGGCGCTCACTGCGAAAAATCCGGCCGCCGTTTCTGCCGATGACTTCGTATTTAACGGCCATGCCGTAGCGAGGGTCGACCCACCATTTGAAAACCGATGTCGAACCATTGGAGACGTAAGTCGTCGTTTGCACCACGTAAGTTTGAAACGTGCCCGCTGGCACGATCACAGTTTCGCGTCCGGTAATCTTGCCCTCAAGCTGCAAGTTGAAAACTGCACCATCTTGGGATGTCTGGTTGCTGCGACTGGTCCATTTTTTACCCACCTGTAGCTCAACCGGCAGCCCTCCAAAGGGCGGGTCATACGTGCCTTGCCGATTTTTGATGATGCTACCTAGCACTGTTTGAATCGCATTACCGTTATTGAAGTTGACCAGGTCACCTTCAATCGACGTCACGCGAAGCCGGTACTTTTCACCCGGCACATTGGTCAACGCGTCGCTCATCTGAAATTCAAATACATCACCCATCTTGTAACGCGGGCCACGATACCCCAAGCTGGCGTCCTGCCCCTTGCCCAAGCTGGCCACCACGTTTGACACCGCCAACTGGTCAAGCTGGTACTGGGCAGATTCAGCAAACTCACCCGAGCTGGGAAAGCGCAATAAAAAGTTGTAGAAATCGTCTGCCTTTTTGCTGTTTTTGATGGCGTCCCAAGCGGTTTTAGCTTCCATATAGGCCAGGTCTTTGGCTACTTTGGGGTCTACTGGTTTGCTCAAGGCTGCCACTTGCGTGGCCTGCTGAGCCCTGGCGATTTCTGCCAGCCGCTGCTGTTCTCGAGCCTGGGCTTCTGTGGCAAGGCGGGCTTTTTCTTTGGTCAGCTCAAAAGCCAGCAGCAGTTCGCGCTCTTTGGCTTGCGCTTCTTGCACGAGGCGCTGTTGCTCCCTGACCTTAGCCTCGGCGGCCAGCTTTTCCTGCTCCTTGGCTTTGGCCGCTGCGCTTAGGCGCTCGGCTTCTTTGGCCCGAAGTTCGGCAGCGACGCGTTGCTGCTCCAGCACCCGGGCTTCGGCCTGTTGACGTTCGCGCTCTTTGGCTAGCGCGGCTTGCTGGATGCGCTCTAACGCTTCGGCTTCTTGCGCCAGGCGGCGTTGTTCAATCGCCCGGACCTCAGCCGCCATGCGCTCCAGGTCTTCTGGCTTGATGGTGTACTTCACGCCGTCGTTGAAGAAAAAGTCATCTTCAAGTGAGGTGGACTCCCACGGGATTTGCCTGCCGTTGCTTTGTTTGCGCACGTTCAGCCTGACGCGCTTGAACACGTCTTCAATCTTGGCGGTGGGGCGTTTGAGCTCTTGTAGCAAGAACTGGGTGTACAGGCCGTTGCCGCTTTTAACGTCGCCGTCTTCGGCCACATTGCCGGGCGCGGTGGCGTAGGCCAGAAAGGTGCTGGGCGGTGCGTCCAATTGCGCCAAACCTTTGGCTGAGCTGGTGGTGCCGCCGAACGGGTTGTCTCTACAAGCGTCGAGCACGACGATGTTCATGCGGTTGCCTGCGGCTTTGAAGATGTCGACGACGCTGCTCAAATCAATCGTCTGGGCGGGTACGTCGGCTGCGCTTTTCAAGTTGGCATCAACGGGCACCATGTAGTTGCGCCAATCAAGTTGCAGGCCGTGGCCTGCGTAGTACAGCATGCCGACGCCTTGTTTGCCTTTGAGTGAATTGCTGACCTGAGCAATGGCCGCTGCCATTTGCGCTTTGTTGCCGTCGCGCAGCTCAACAACAGTAAAGCCCAGCCGTTTGAGCACATCGGCCATGGCCTTGGCGTCGTTGGCAGGGTTGGTCAGCGCCATGTTGCCTGCATAGGCTGAATTACCAATGATCAGGGCGACGCGAACATCCAGCGGGGCTTGGGCAGATACTGAGACTGCGGCCAGCAGGGACGCAATTGCAGTTAAACGCAGCACGTGCAGCGCGTGTTTGGATGCCCTGATTTTTTTGGCTGTTTTTTTGACGACTTCAAGTGAAGAGAACACACTGCCTCCAATAGTTTGATTTTGATTCTCGCGTAGAAGTGGGCCGCACACAAGTGGTTACAAGCTGAATGAACTAAATAGACAACAAAACCCTCAAATTTCAGATTTTTCGACTGTTTTTAGGCATCATTTATGCCTCTAGCCCAATAATTACGGGCGCAAGCAGCTGCTAAATCAATAGCATTCACTACTACAACATACTTGCTGGTTCATCGCTGGCCAACACCTGCTCAGCCCAGGGTTTGAGCTTGGTGGTGTCTGAGCGCAGGATTTGCTGCTTGACGGCGAGAATTTGCGACGGGTGCATTGAAAAGCTGCGCAGTCCCAGCCCCAGCAGCAGCTTGGTCATGGTCACGTCGCCCGCCATTTCGCCGCAAATACTCACGCCTTTACCTTGCAGGTTGCACTCGTTGATCGTGTCGGCAATCAGGCGCAAGACCGCCGGATGACAGGGGTCGTACAAATGAGCCACGGATTCGTCGGCGCGGTCAATCGCCAGCGTGTACTGAATCAAATCGTTGGTGCCAATCGACAAAAAGTCGAAGTACTTTAAAAACAGTTTGAGGCTCAAGGCGGCCGCCGGGATTTCAATCATCGCGCCCAGGCGCACCGGGCCGTAGGGCACGCCCAGGTTGTCCAGCTGGACCCTGGCGCGGTCTATCAGCAGCAGCGTTTGTTTGATCTCACCCAGATGCGCCAGCATCGGTACCAGCAGATTGACCTGGCCATGCGCTGCTGCCCGCAAAATAGCGCGCAACTGGGTTAAAAACATCGGCGGGTCCGCCAAACTCCAGCGGATGGCGCGCAAGCCCAGCGCCGGGTTCAGGTGCGTGTCTTGCGCTTTTTCCATCCGGTCACTCAACCTGTCGAGTGGTTTGTCTGAGCCAATATCCACCGTGCGGATGGTGACGGGCAAGCCCTTCATACCTTCAATCGCCTGACGGTAGGCGGCGTATTGTTCTTCCTCGTTGGGCAGTTTGCCGGCGCGGCCCATGAACAAAAACTCGCTGCGAAACAAGCCCACACCCACCGCCCCGGCCTTGACAGCACCCAGCGTGTCGCCCGGCAGCTCAATATTGGCCAGCAGCTCAATACGCTGGCCGTCCAGTGTCACAGCCGCCGTGTGTTTGAGGCGGCTCAGGCGCTCACGCTCCAGCTCGCCCTGGCGCTGCTTGAAACCGTATTCGGCCAAAATAATTGGCGACGGATCCACAATCAAAATACCCGCATCGCCATCGATGATGACCCAGTCGTCTTGCTCAATCAACTGACTGGCACTGCGCGCGCCAACCACGGCCGGGATGTCCATGCTGCGCGCCACGATGGCGGTGTGCGATGTTCTGCCGCCCACATCGGTGGCAAAGCCGGCAAACAGACTTTGCTTGAACTGCAACATGTCGGCGGGCGAAATGTCATGCGCTATCAACACCAGCGGCACGTCAATCGTGTCGTCTAACAGCAAGCCTTGCTGTGACTGCTTGCGGCTGGCCCCGGCTTGCGCCACCGGCTGCATGGGTGAGGCCATGCCTTTCATGGTCCGCAAAATGCGTTCAACCACTTGCTCGAGGTCGGCCTTGCGCTCGCGCAGGTACTCGTCCTCCATGTCGTCAAACTGGCGCGCAATGGTTTCGTACTGGGTCGTCAGCGCCCACTCGGCGTTGTAGCGCCGCTCGGTGATCCACTTCTTCACCCCGCTGATCAGCAGCTCGTCTTGCAGCAGCATCAAATGCACGTCCAGCAGCGCCGCAATTTCATGCGGCGCGTCTTTGGGCAAGTCGCGCTGCAAGCGGGTGATTTCTTCGACCACCGCATTGCGGGCTACCCGGACGCGGGAGATCTCCAAATCAGTTTTATCAGCATCGACAAAGTAATGCGCCACGTCCGCCCGGCTGGACGCCACCAGCACGGCACGGCCAATCGCGATACCGCGAGAGACTGCCAGGCCGTGGACGGAGAAGGTCAAATCACTCTCCCTCTCCGAACTTGTCGTTGATGAGCGCAAGCAAAGCATCCATCGCCACCTGCTCATCCGCGCCGTTGGTTTCCACCACCACCGTACTGCCAATGCCCGCAGCCAGCATCATCACGCCCATGATGCTTTTGGCGTTCACGCGGCGTTCGCCCTTGCTCATCCACACCTCGCAGGCAAAACTACCCGCCAACTTGGTGAGTTTTGCCGATGCTCTGGCATGCAGGCCGAGCTTATTGCTGATGTTCGTGGTCGTTTGGATCATGTTTTCTTTTGGCTTGATTTTGTGGTGCGGTGATGGCAACTTGCATCACGCCTTGGGTGCCGCCCGCCAGCGCACGCGCGATGAGCGCGTCTAGCGGCTCGTGACGATACGACACAATGCGCAGCAGCATCGGCAGATTAATGCCGGCAATGAGTTTTGAGTTGACACCATCGACCAGTTTTTGTGCCACATTGCACGGCGTAGCGCCAAACACGTCGGCCAACACCAGCGCGTGCGAAGTCCCCATTTGCTTGAACAAAATACGCGCTTGGGCCAGTGTTTCTTCAGGCGGCATGTTGGGCTGCACATCAAGCGCGACCACACCCGCCGGGTTGTCGGGAAAGACATGCAGGACGCACTGACGCAGGGCGGATGCCAGAGGGGCGTGGGCGATGATGAAAATACCGTTCATTGGGTTGAATTATCTTTCACTCGCAAAAAGTAAATATAAGCGCCAATACAGCAGGCTAAAAACACACTGAAAGCCGCCTGAAAGCTGGCAATTTGCGCCAAGCCCAGCGCGGCAAAGGCATCCACCAGCAGCCCAATGCCCCACTGCACGGTGAACACACCGGCAAAAATAACCAGATTAAAAGCCGACAGCGCACGGCCAGCCAGCGCAGGCTTGAAGGCCATGCCGACAGCGGGTTGCGACAGGCTGATGACGGTTGATGCCACACAAAACATAGCCCAGCCCACCCAACCCGTAGCAGCGCCACCCGCAATATTGGCAGCCAAAACCAAGAGGCTGATGGGCACACCCCAGGTCAACAACCTGTCGGTGTGCCAGCCCGCCTTGGCCAGCCGCGGATTAACCAGCCCCCAGCTCCAAAACGTCAGCAGCATCACCGCATTGATATAAAACAGCCCGGTCGCCGCCTCAAGTGGCGTGTAGCTAGAGACCTTGATCATCCACGGGCCCGCCCACAGCGTTTGCACCGCCACCAAGCCGCCGTAATTGAAGAACGCCAGCGGCGACAGTTTTTGGAAGTACCGGCTCCTCCAGACTTCGGCATAGCCTGCAGGTGTGTCCGATTTTGAAGTTGCATTAAGTGACCACGTCGGCACGACAAAAGCAATCACCAGTATCGCCAAAAATACCAAACCCGCCAGCCCCCAAAACAGCGCCCGCCAGCCCACCAGCGGCAGCATCCATTGCACTGGCAGGGTGGACGCCAGCATGCCGAGTGAGCCACTCATCAACATCCATGAGTTGGCGCGCAGCAAACTTTGGGGGTCCAGCCAACGCCTGAAGCCGCTGAGGGGTGCCATCAGGCAAGCGCTCACACCCATACCAATCAGCACCCGGCCCACGAGCAGCCCGGTAAAACTGCTGGCGACTGAAAACATGAGGCAACCCAGCACAGCCAAGGCTAAAAAACACACAATCACGCGCTTCGGGCCATGCTTGTCCAGCCAAGTGCCCAACGGCAATTGCGTCGCCGCAAAGCCTAAAAAATAACCGCCGGCCAGCAGCCCCAGGTCACGCGACTGCAATGCAAATTCTTGGCTGAGCACAGGCGAGAGCGTGGCAATGATGGCGCGTACCAGCGCCGACAAGCTGTAAGCAGCGGCAAAGGCCAAGAAAACAATGGCGGCTGTTTTTCTATCAAGCAGGCCTGCTGATACGAAAGTGGGGGCGGGCGACTTATTCAAACTTCAAACCCGAAAAAAAGGTGTCGGCCACATCAGGCGCAATTTTGTCGGCATACATCACCGCCTGAAATACTTGTGGGCCCTGCGCAAAATAAACGGCATGGCTGCTGACGGCCTGGCCGTTGGCGCGCTGACCCATGGCCCTGACCATGACCGCGTCGCTGGCCAAACCCGTCAGCTTAAAAGCAACGCCCGGTGTCGTCGGCGCCGCTTTCATATTAGACAACGTCGCACTCTGCCACTGAGCCAGCGTAGCCGCTACTTTTGATGCATCTTTGACTTCTGCCACCGCCACTGCAAAGGTTGCACCGCCCGCATCGCAGCTCAGCAGCATCAACTCCGTTGGCTGGCCGGCCATGGGCACGGTTTTTTGCGCCTTGTCGGGTTTGCAAGGCATCAATAGCGCCAGCTGCGTGCCGTCTGGCCGCACATCGCGCCAATTGAACGTCGGGTTGCAAGCCGCCAAGCCAGCCAGGGCAACTGTTGCATAAATTGAAAGTCGCATCGATTTGATTATTGATAAGTGAACATGGCACTTTACAGGCAATTACGTCCGATAGCGTCCTATAAAACCGAGTTACGCACCATTTAAGAGCCTGATTTATGCGGCCAAACGGGTCTTTGCACCAGTCTGGACAAAGTTATTTGCTATCCTGATGGGCAATCAGTTACCCAACGTATGCCGCACACCCCGCCACTGGAAAAGCCGACCGCACCTGACTATTTGCCCTTGCAAGGGCAAGCGGCGTGGCGCGACAAACTGTCGCAGCTGCTTGAATCAACCGGAGAAGGCATTTTTGGCATTGACATGCATGGGCTGTGTACCTTTATCAACCGGGCCGGGGCCGAGCAACTAGGCTGGCTACCCGCCGATGTGCTGGGCCGCAACATGCACGAACTGGCGCACCACACGCATGGTGATGGGCATCAGCACGGCCAACATTACCCGGAGCACCTCTGCCCCATCTTCAACGCCTTTCGTAAAGGCTTGCCGTGCCGTATTGATACCGAGTATTTTTGGCGCAAAAACGGTACGCCCTTTGCCGTTGAGTACTCGTCCTACCCCATCATGGAAGGCCATGTGGTGCAGGGTGCAGTAGTCACGTTTGTGGATATTTCAGCCCGCCGCCAAGCCGAAGATGCCCTCAAGCAAGCGCACGCCGTGCTGGAGCAGCGCGTCAGTGAGCGCACACATGAGCTGCAAGAAGCCTTGACGCAATTGCGTGAACTGTCGGCCTACACCCACAGCGTACGCGAGGACGAGCGCACCCGCATTGCGCGCGAGGTGCATGACGAGTTGGGCAGCCTGCTGGTGGCGTTGAAGATGGATGTGGGTTGGCTTGATAAGCGCCTGAGTGAACAGCAGCAACGCGACGCCGATATGGCGCAGGTGATGCGCGAGAACATGCGCAGCAAATGCCAAAACATGAGCCGACAAATTGAAACCGCGGTGGACAACGTGGGCCGCATCATCACTGACCTCAGACCCAGCATCCTTGACCACCAAGGCTTGTGGGCAGCACTCGATTGGCAGGCACACGAGTTTGTGCAGTCAGCCGAGCTGCGACTGGACTGGCAAATGAATGTAGCGCAAGCCGCACCCATTGACGAGCAGGCCGCCATTGGCATCTTTCGTATCTTTCAGGAAATGCTGAGCAATGTGGGTCGCCACGCACAGGCCAGCAGCGTTGCCATCACGATTGAAGCCATCCTAGAGTCGATCAACATCACGGTGCAAGACAACGGCAGCGGTGCAGACCCCGCCGCGTTTGAAGCGGCAGATGCTTACGGCGTGATGGGCATGCGCGAGCGGGCACGGCACCTCGGTGGCAGCCTTGCTATTGCCAGCCAAATAGGCCATGGAACGACTTTTCATCTGCGCATACAGCTCCTGAAACAATAGCAATTGATGACCACCTACAAAATCCTGATCGGCGACGACCACCGCATCGTGCGCGAAGGCATCAAGCAGGTGCTGGCTGATGCACCTGACATTGAAGTGGTGGCCGAGGCCGACACCGGCCCCGCCATTTTGGAAAGTGTTGACGCGCTTCAAGGACAACTTGGCCTGCAAGCCGTGCTGCTGGACATCGCCCTGCCCGGCCGCGACGGCATGGACGTGTTGCAAGCCTTGAAAAAAAGCTGGCCGCTGTTGCCGGTGTTGATGCTCAGCACCTACCCTGAAAAGCAATACGCGGTGCGCTGTATCAAGCTGGGCGCATCCGGCTACCTGAACAAAAGCGCCAACCCGGACGACATGATTGCCGCCGTGCGCAAAGTGGCCAGTGGCGGCATGTATGTGAGCAGCGCCACAGCCGAAGCACTGGCCAGCGCCGTTGCGCAAACCAGTGGCAAACTGGGGCTGGATGCGCTGTCGCACCGCGAACACCAGGTCTACCGGCTGCTGACGGCGGGCAAGTCCGTGAGCGAAATTGGTGCAGAGCTGGCGTTGGCTGGCAACACCGTCAGCACCTACCGCGCCCGCATCCTAGAAAAAACCGGCACGCGCAACGACGTGGAGCTGGCCTTGTATGCCGAACGCCACGCTAAACCCAACAATTAACGCAATTTTGTAGGGCTGGCACTACGCAGCACACACAGCGTTGCCGTGATGTTGCCTGTCAATCATCAGAAACACTCAAAACTTATCCATTCAGGCTTAGCCCTTGCTTAGTACCCGTATCTTTTTTGAAAGGGTACGCCATGTCTAACCAGTTTGATGCTTTTGATGCCGACCGCCCCTTGATGCTGCGCTGTGCCTGCGGGCAAGACCACGCACCAGGCGAACACGCTGCTGTACAAACCGAGCAATCCTTGTCGCAAAACTTCATGGAAGCCACGATGGTCAAAGCGCTGTTCCCGGTTGACAGCGTTAGGCGCGGCTTTTTGAAAGCCGTCGGCGCCAACACCGCACGCGCCGCGATTGCCTCGCTCTTCCCTTTGGGTGCGTTAGAGGCGATGGCACAAGACAAAAGACCGCTGGAAAAGAAAGACCTGAAAATCGGTTTTATCGCCATCACCTGCGCAACGCCGCTCATCATGGCTGACCCGCTGGGCTTTTATAAAAAGGAAGGGCTGAATGTCCAGCTGAACAAGACCGCTGGCTGGGCTCTGATTCGCGACAAGATGATCAACAAAGAGCATGATGCGTCGCATTTTTTGGCGCCCATGCCGCTGGCCATGACGATGGGGCTCGGCAGCACGCAGGTCAACATGAACGTGGCCAGTATTCAAAACACCAATGGCCAAGCCATCACACTGGCCGTCAAACACAAGAACAACCGCGACCCAAAAAACTGGAAGGGCTTCAAGTTTGCCGTGCCATTCGAGTACAGCATGCACAACTTTTTGCTGCGCTACTACCTGGCAGAAGCGGGCATCAACCCCGACACCGAAGTGCAAATTCGCGTGGTACCGCCGCCTGAAATGGTGGCCAACTTGCGCGCGGGCAATATAGACGGGTTTTTAGGCCCCGATCCTTTCAACCAGCGTGCTGTTTATGACGAGGTGGGTTTCATTCACATTTTGAGCAAAGAAATCTGGGACGGTCACCCGTGCTGCGCATTTGGCACGTCAGACGACTTCATCAAGCAGAACCCCAACACCTTTGCGGCTTTGTACCGCGCGGTTTTGGGAGCGTCTTTCATGGCCAGCCAGCCCAAAGACCGCGACCTGATTGCCAAGGTCATTGCACCTACCCAATACCTGAACCAGCCTGAGACGGTGCTGGCGCAAGTGTTGACAGGCAAGTTTGCAGATGGCCTGGGCAACATCAAAAACGTGCCCGACCGCGCCAACTTTGACCCGGTACCGTGGCAGTCGATGGCGGTGTGGATGCTGACGCAAATGAAACGCTGGGGCTATGTGAAGGGCGAGGTCAATTACAAGCAGATCGCCGAGAAAGTCTTTTTGCTGACCGACGCCAAAAAACAGATGAAGCTGGCCGGCTTTACCCCACCAGAAGGCGCTTACAAAAAGTTCAAGGTGATGGGTAAAGAGTTTGATCCTATGAAGCCCGAAGAATACGTGAAGAGCTTTTCCATCAACAAAATGGGCTAAGCCAAGCGTATATGAAGTCATTGAATCTCAAAGCGGGCCTTGTTTCGCTGCTCATCTTTTTGTCGATCCTGGGTGTCTGGTATTTGGCCACGTTGTCATCAGGTGTAGCGCCTCCGGCCAGCACCGCAGGCATGACGGCCGAGCAGATCGAGTACCAAAAAATGATGGGCAAAGACGTGGGAAGCACCAAGACCACCGGCTTTCCCACGCTTGGGCAAATGGGCACCGCTATCTGGAAGCAGGTGTCTAACCCAATTTACGACAACGGGCCGAACGACAAGGGCATTTTGATTCAGCTCGGGCATTCACTGGGCCGCGTGGGGCTGGGGTTTTTCCTGGCGATGCTGGTGGCGATTCCGCTGGGCTTTGTGATTGGCATGTCGCCACTCTTAAGGCGCGCGTTTGACCCATTCATACAGGTGCTCAAACCGATCTCGCCATTGGCATGGATGCCGCTGGCGCTGTACACCATCAAGGACTCATCCATCAGCGGTATCTTTGTGATCTTTATCTGCTCGGTGTGGCCGATGTTGATCAATACGGCGTTTGGCGTATCTGCCGTGAAGCGTGAGTGGCTGAATGTCGCCGCCACGCTAGAGGTCAGCCCGCTGCGCAAAGCATTTTTGGTGATCTTGCCCGCCGCTGCACCCACCATTTTTACCGGCATGCGTATCTCGATGGGCATTGCCTGGCTGGTGATTGTGGCGGCTGAAATGTTGGTGGGCGGTACCGGTATTGGCTACTTTGTGTGGAACGAATGGAACAACCTGTCACTCACCAACGTGATCTTTGCCATTTTGGTGATTGGCATCGTCGGCATGCTGCTGGACTTGGCTTTTGCGCAACTGCAAAAAATGGTGACTTATGTTGAATGATGTCGGCACAGCCACCTCGGACCCACGCATGCAAGATTTTTTAAAAGTCGAGAGCCTGAGCAAAGCCTTCGTAGCAGGCAAACCCGTTTTTTTAGACGTCAGTTTCACGATCAACAAAGGCGAATTTGTTTGCATCATTGGCCACTCGGGCTGCGGCAAGACCACCGTGTTGAATGTGCTGGCCGGGCTGGACACCGCCACATCTGGTAACTGCTTCATGGACAACCGCGAGATCGCGGGCCCCAGCCTGGAACGTGGTGTGGTGTTTCAAAGTCACGCGCTGATGCCGTGGCTCACGGTACGCAGCAACATCGCTTTTGCGGTGGTGTCGCGCTGGCCCGACTGGTCCAAAGCCGAGGTCAACTCGCATGTGGAGAAATTCGTTGCCATGGTCGGCTTGATGCCCGCGATTGACAAAAAACCGTCGCAACTCTCAGGCGGCATGAAGCAGCGCGTGGGTATCGCCAGGGCCTTTGCGATTCAACCCAAAATGCTGTTGCTGGACGAGCCCTTCGGCGCACTCGACGCGCTGACGCGCGGCACGATTCAAGACGAGCTGATGACCATCGTGCGCAACACACAGCAAACCGTTTTCATGATCACCCACGACGTAGACGAAGCCATTTTGCTGGCTGACCGCATCATCTTGATGACCAATGGTGCAGAGTCTGCCAGCGGTTACACACCCGGCGGCATTGGTGAAGTGGTGGTCAACACGCTGCCGAAAAAACGCACCCGTGCTGAGCTGCACCACCTGCCCGGCTACTACGACTTGCGCAACCACGTGGTCGACTTTCTCATCAAACGCGCCAAACCAGACGCACATTAATTTTTATACACAGGAGCAAAAAATGAACCGCAACGACATCACCGAAAAAATCATTACTGTCAAAGTCGCCAAAGGCATCAAGTGGGAAGACGTGGCCAAAAAAGTAGGCATGAGCAAAGAGTGGGTCACCGCTGGATGCCTGGGCCAAATGACTTTCGACGATAAACAAGCCAAAGCCGTTGGCAAAATTTTTGGCTTGACAGCTGACGAGCAAAAGTGGCTGCAGGTTGTGCCGTACAAAGGCTCACTGCCAACGCCCGTGCCAACAGACCCGCTGATCTACCGCTGGTATGAAATTGTCAGCGTCTACGGCACCACTATCAAAGAGTTGATTCACGAAGAGTTTGGTGACGGCATCATGAGCGCGATTGACTTTTCGATGGACATCGTGCGCACACCCGACCCGAAAGGTGACCGCGTGAATGTGGTGCTGTCGGGCAAGTTCTTGCCTTACAAGCAGTATTAATCTGTGGGGTACAAACCATTTTGGCCTGATGCGGTCAAAATGGCGTGATGACTTCACCCCATTCTTTAAGCGGCATCCGCGTCCTCGATTTATCCCGCGTCCTGGCTGGCCCCTGGTGTACCCAAACATTGGCCGACCTGGGCGCTGATGTCATCAAGATCGAACGTCCAGAAACAGGCGACGACACCCGCACCTGGGGCCCGCCGTTTTTAAAAGACGCACAGGGTAACGACACGCCCGAGGCCGCCTACTACCTGGGCACCAACCGCAACAAGCGCAGTGTGACCTGCGACATCGCGCAGCCTGCGGGCCAAGCGCTGATACGCGAGCTGGTCGTGCATTGCGATGTGTTTGTGGAGAACTTCAAGGTTGGCGACATGGCGCGCTATGGGCTGGACTACGCGAGCCTGAAGGCCATCAACCCACGCATCGTGTATTGCTCGGTGACCGGCTTTGGCCAGACTGGGCCGTATGCCGACAGGGCGGGCTACGACTACGCGATTCAGGGCATGGGCGGGCTGATGAGCGTGACGGGCGAACGTGACGATTTAGGTGGTGGCCCGCAAAAAGTCGGCGTGGCTGTGGCTGACCTGATGACCGGCATGTACGCCACGGTCGGCATTTTGGCCGCGCTACGCCATACTGAAAAAACAGGCATTGGCCAGCAAGTGGACATGGCGCTGCTGGACACCCAGGTCGCCATGCTGGCCAACCTGGGCGCTAACTATCTGGTCAGCGGCAAGGTGCCGGGCCGCATGGGCAACGCTCACCAGAACATCGTGCCGTACCAGGTGTTTGAGGTTGCAAACACACCCGATGGCAGCAAAGACCACATCATCATCGCCGTGGGCAATGACTCGCAATTTCGCAAATACTGTGAAGTCGCCAATGTGGCCGAACTGGGCCTGAACCCCTTGTTCGCGCTGAACCGTGACCGGGTCAAAAACCGCGCGCAACTCGTACCGATATTAGAAACCGTCATGCGTACCCGCAGCAAAGGCGACTGGCTGGCAGCGCTTGAGGCTGCCAAAGTGCCGTGCGGCGCCATCAACAACCTGGCCGAGGTGTTTGCCGACCCACACATTCAATCAAGGCGCATGGTCACGCACTGGCAGCATCCGCACCAAAGCGATTTACCGTTGGTGTCCAGCCCCATCAAATTAAGCGCCACACCCGTACGTACAGACATGCCGCCACCGCTGCTGGGTCAGCACACTGACGAGGTGCTGCGCAATGTTTTGAACTACCCGGACGCCAAGTTGTCTGAACTGAAACGAGACCAGGTTATTTAGCAAGGTTATTTGATATGCAGGTCGGCAGAAGGCTGTTTACAAAATCGCTGGCGGGCGCATTGGCACTGCCCGCGGCATGGGCACAAGCCAAAGACACTGCTCTGCCCGTCCCAACATCCTTGGCGCAAGCAGCGATAGCTGCCAGAGCCCAAGGCCAGCCGATGGTACTGCTGATCAGCCTGCCTGGCTGCGTGTACTGTGAGATGGTGCGCCGCAGCTACTTGATGCCGCTGCTGCCAGATGCGGGTTTGCAAGCTTGGCAACTAGACATCACCAACCGCAGCGCACTCTTGATTGGTTTTGACGGCAAGCCCACCACCGCAGCCCTTCAAAGCAAAGCCTGGAAAGCCACCTTCACCCCAACGGTGCTTTTTTTAGGCAGCCAAGGCCAAGAGCTGGCCGAACGGCTGGTCGGCATTGCGGTGCCCGACTTTTACGGTGCATACCTTGAGCAGCGGCTAGTCACAGCGCGCAAGGCGTTGTAGCAATACTATAAATTTAGGAGCTGCTTGCGCCCGTATTGATTGGGCAAAAGCCCTAAAAGGCAACTGAAATAAACGAAAACGCGCTATTTCATTGCTCCAAACACCTTCTTCAAAATCGCGCTGCCGGTACCGACCGGATCCTGGCGAATCTTCTTTTCTTCTTCACCAATCACCAGGTAAAGGCCGTCAAGCGACTTGCCTGTCACGTACTGCTGAATGTTGGCGTCTTCTTTTTTGACCAATCCAAAGCCAGCGGCTTTGCCTGCAAACTCGTTGTATTTGTTGAGCAGGCCGACTTTTTCAGTGGCCTGGGTGACGATGGGCAAAAACGTCACGCTTAGAGGCGCGCGGGTTTTGTCGGCAAAAAAAGCGGTGACCGAGGTTTCGCCGCCCGTCAGAATTGCTTTGGCATCCGCCACGCTCATGTTTTTGACTGCGTTGACCAGCAGGGTTTTGCCCATCGGCACCGCCGCCTCGGCGGCGCGGTTGAGCGACAGGGTCAGCTCGTCAACACGTTTGCCTTGGCCGAGGTTTTTAAGCAGCCCGGCGACGTCGTTCAAATAGCCCGGCAGCGGGATGCGAACCTTGTCGTTGCCAAAAAAACCATCGGTTTTGCCGAGCAAGGCCACAGCGGCCAGCGCGCCTTTCTCAAGTGCGGTTTTCAGTCCTGCGCTGGCGTCTTTGTTCGAGATGCCCGCCAAGTCGCCCAGCGACAAGGCGTGTGCTTGTTGGTAGGTAGCCAGTACCAGCGCCCCGATGGCACTGATGCCTGCCCGATTAAATTGTCTGCGTTGCATGTTTGAACTCCATTGAATAGAACTTGAGTTCAGTATGCCGCATTGCTTTATTTGTTTGGTTAAGGTTTGCAACGGGAGGCTTTGGCGCGACGCAAGAATACGTCCATTAGGTCAGAGTCGACATTTGTGTTGCGCAAAACCCAAAAAGGCCTGTTTTTCATCAAAACAGGCCTTTTTTAGGTATCAAATAGGGCTCTAGCTCAATTAATTCGGGTGCAAGCAGCTCCTGATTTAATAGCTAACTGAATTACAGCTTGGCCTGAAAGTCGTCGTGGCAAGCCTTGCAGGTGCCCGCTGTTGCGCCAAAAGCGGCTTTCAGGGTGTCGGCGTTGCCAGTTTTGGCGGCGGCAGCCAGCTTGGCGCTTTCAGCGATGAGTTTGTCGCTGTATTCCTTGACCTTGGCTGGCTGGGCAAACAGCTCTGGCTTGGCGCGGGTAGGAATCGCGCCTTTGTCAGTACCAGCGCCAAAGGCTGCCCACGGGAGCTTGGCCATCTCAGCAACGATCTCAGCGTTGTCTGCAGCTACTTTGGCATCAAACGGCACGCGGCCATTGACCATCGCGCCAATACGGCCAAAGTGCGCAGCCATGACGGTCAGGGCGCCCTGGCGGTACTTGATGGCATCTTCGGGTTTGGCAAACTGGGCCGAAGCCGGGGCGGCAAAAGCAACCAGGGCAGCAGCGGCAGCGATACAGGCAAGAGCTTTCATACAGAATCCTCGTGGGTTTATTGAAGTTAAAGTAACTGGTCAGATTTTTACCTGCCCAGACGGCTGGAGTTTAGCCAAGATTGATAAGTTCCGCAGTATTCTTCGTTACAAGGGAAAGCACTGATCCCTGCTGCATCCAATGAGCAACAGTCCAGCGTATGTCATTGTCATGAAACAATTCAAATTTGAGGAGCACGCATGAACACCGCCACAGCATCCAGCCAACTGCACAAGGTTCGCATTTGGGACTTGCCTACCCGCGTCTTTCATTGGGCCTTGGTGCTCTGTATCGTCGGTTTGATCATCACTGGCAATGTCGGCGGTAACGCGATGGTCTGGCACTTTCGCATTGGCTTAGGCGTGCTGGCGCTGCTGCTGTTCAGGGTGGTGTGGGGCTTGGTCGGCGGTCGCTGGTCGCGCTTTGCAGCGTTTATTTATTCGCCCCGCAGCATCATCAATTACCTCAAAGGCAAGGGCAAGCCGGAGCATTCCGTGGGCCACACGCCCACTGGTGCAGGTTCGGTGTTTGCGTTGCTGGCGGTTTTGTTCGCGCAGGTGGGTAGTGGGCTGCTCAGTGATGATGAAATTGCGTTTGCCGGCCCACTGACCCGCTTTGTGTCTGGCGCAACCGTCAACCTGGCCACCAATTACCACAAGAACATTGGCAAGTGGATCATCCTCGGGCTGGTAGTGCTGCACATTGCAGCCATCGCTTATTACTTTTGGCGCAAGCACAACCTGATCAAGCCCATGCTGCATGGCGACAAGCAGTTAGAGGTTGCCGTGCTCCCATCGCGTGACGATGCTGCATCGCGCATCAGCGCCTTGGTCATATTTGGCATTTGTGGAGCTTTTGTTGCATGGATCTCCAGTTTGGCCGCTTGAGACTGGCTGCCACAATGACACGCAGCCGCGAGCCAAACGAGAATAGGCATCGTTTTACACTGAATCACTGAGGTGCTATGGGTTGCTTTGGTTGGGCGCGCCGTCTTGCGCTAGCAGGGGCGACGGGTGTTTTGTTTTTTGCAACGACGTGGGCTGCGGCTCAGGTTTGCGTCAGCCCGCAAAAAGATGGCAATAAAACCACGGCTGGCGCGGGTGAAGTTGTCAATGGCTACTACACGCCCGCTATCGGCACCTACACCGCAGGCAGCACTGCCACGATTGCCCTGAGCAATGCCAGAGGCGCATCAGGCGCGTTTGCAGTGGGCGATATGGCGCTCATCATTCAGATGCAGTGCGTGGACATCAACCAGACCGATACTGACAGCTATGGCGACGGTGTGGCGGGCTTCCCAGGCTACGGCTATTCAGAGCCGTCAGGCACCTGCCGGGCAGGCAACTATGAATACGTGGCCGCAGGCGCAGGCACGACCCCGACGAGCTTTGTGATTGGTGCTGCACTGCAAAAAACCTATGTGCAGGCTGACCCAACATTTAACAGCACACGCCGCAGTTTTCAAATCGTTCGCGTACCGCAATACGCCAATCTGACGCTGGGCGGGCAGCTCAATGCGTTGGCTTGGGATGGGTTGAATGGCGGCGTGATCGCAGTGGACGTGGCGAGAGCCACCAACTTTGCCGGGCAAACGATTTACACGGCAGCGCAAGGGTTTAGAGGCGGTGGCGGCAGGGCGAGTGTTGTGAACGGTATCAACCCGTTTCGTTACAACGACGGCCCAGGCGTTGCGCACGCCGGCAAGGGGGAAGGCATTGCGGGCACACCGCCCTTGCTGTTCACAGATTCATCGCCTTTTGACAGAACGGATGACGCCGGTACGGTTGTGCTGAACACTGGAACGCTGTACGGCTACCCCGGTGGTACGGGTACGGTTGCCAACTTCAACTACGCCAAAGGCGCACCTGGTAACGCAGGCGGCGGCGGCACTTACCGCGATGGGGGATACCACAACGGCTCAGGGGGCGGTGGTGGCAACGGCGGTGCAGGAGGGCGCGGGGCCTTTGGCTGGCGCAATGTAGGCTGGGCGGGCGTCAACACCGATTACAGCAACATCGTGGCCGCAACCGGCGACAACCTGGCGGCGTTCCCCGGCAGCGCGTTTGGCGGCGCGGGGGTGTCGCGGGTCGTTTTGGGCGGCGGCGGCGGTGCCGGCGACCAGAACAACAATTCTCAGAACACCCGGAAGATGTCTGGCGGCACCGGCGGCGGTATTGTGCTGATTCGCTCCGGCTCACTCAGTGGCGGGGTGACGATTGATGTGCGCGGGGGTGTTGCCAACACCAACCCGGACAACGATGCCGCAGGCGCAGGTGCGGCCGGCGGCAGTGCCGTGGTGATCTCGCCGAACTGGACGACTGGTGTTGTGACTGTAAATGCTGGTGGTGGCCAGGGCGGTGATTCCTGGTTGGGCGGCGGCTCGGCGCACAGTGGTGGGGGAGGAGGCGGCGGCGGTGTGGTGGTTCGCAGCGGCGCAATGACAGTCGACATCAGTGGCGGCACCAACGGTTTGACCAACACTGCTGACAATCCACCCGGCGGTGCCGCACACGGTGCGCTGCCAGGTAACGGTGGCGTGAACATTCTGGTCTCGCCCGCGGCTGACCCAGCTACCAACTCAGGCTATCGCTGCTTGCCGCAAACCGACTTGGCCATCAGCAAAAGCGCCAGTCCCACCAGCCTGTCAATTGGCCAAACCACGACGTTTACCCTGACCATCAGCAACAGCGGCCCGGCGCAGGCAACGGCGGCAACGGTGATCGACGGCTTGCCCACTGGCCTAGGCACATTGACATTTGTCAGCGCCAGTGGTTCAAACGGTGCGACTACTTTGACGGCCAGCAACATCACGGGGACGACCTTTACCGGCACTGTCACGATACCGGTCAACCAGACGTTGACGGTTTTGATCAGAGCCACGGCAGCGGCCAATGGTGCGCCGGTGAACCAGGCCACAGTCGTCGCACCGAGCAACGCCAGCGACGCTACATTAACCAACAATGTGTCCACCGCGACCGTTGTGATCGGCCCAAGCGCTGATTTGTCGGCGACCAAGGTGGCCAGCACACCGTCTTTGGCGCTCGGGCAAACCACCACCTTCACGCTGACGTTTGTGAACACAGGTCCCAGTGCAGTAACGAGCGCCACCCTGCAAGACATTTTGCCAGCGAGTATGCGAACACTCACTTTTGTGTCGAGTACTGGACTCAACGGCGCCACGCTGACCAACCGTGTGACCAGCACAACCGCCTTTAACGGCACGGCAACAATGCCAGTCGCCAGCACGCTCACGGTTGTTTTGCAGGCGGTTGCAGGCACGGCGGGTGCTGTCATCAATACAACGACCATCGCTCCGCCTGCGGGGACCACCGACACCAACCCCAGTAACAACTCGGGCACAGCCGTCATCAACATAGGCCCGCAGGCCGATTTAAGCATCACAAAATCTGCCACGCCGACTGTCATTCTTGATGGGCAAACCACGTCGTTCACGCTGATCGTTCGTAACGCCGGGCCAAATACGGCGACCAACGCTTCGGTACAAGACACGTTGCCTAGCGGCCTGTTTGGCATGGTGCTGCTTAGCGCAACCGGCGCGAGCGGCGGTACGCTTACCGCATCGACCGTCGCGTCGTCGCAATTTAACGGGACTTTCACGTTGCCAGCCAATAGCAGTGTGACGGTTGTCTTGCGCGCAACGGCGGGCGGCGTCGGCACGCAGGTCAACCAGGCGACCGTCACTGCGCCCATCGGCACAATTGACCCGACGCCCAGCAACAACATTGCGCAAGCGACAGTCACCATTCCCATCAGCACCAGCCTGGGCATTACCAAAACCAACATGGTCAGCACGCTGACGGCAGGACAAACAACCAGCTACACGGTGACCGCTTTCAATGACGGACCAGCCGCTGCTGACGGCGCCATCGTCAGAGATTTCGTCAGTGGAGGGCTGGTCTGCACATCGGTCACCTGTAGCGCCAGCGGTGGCGCTATTTGTCCTGGTCCACCGGTTCCACTTGCGGCATTTCTGGGCGCGGGAGTGAGTCTGGACACCTTTCCCGCCAGTTCCAACCTGGTGTTTACCGTCATCTGCGGGGTGACGGCAACTGGCCTTTCGCCCTGACCAGATGCTGCGCCTTGTCTGTATAGTCAAGCTCTGATTGACCTCATACCCTAAGCAACGTGTCCACACCCCAGATCAAACTCGTCACCCCGGTCACTGCGGCGGAGTTTCAAGCGACTCGCCAAATCTTTGAAGAGTACGCCCAGCAACTCGGCGTTGACTTGTGCTTTCAAAACTTTGATGACGAGCTGGAAAACTTGCCCGGTGACTATGCCGAACCGCAAGGTGCGCTACTGCTTGCCTTGGTGGATGGGCAATTGGCGGGCTGCTGCGCGCTGCGACCACTGCTATCGAGCGATTACCCCAACGCCTGCGAGATGAAGCGGCTGTATGTGCGGAACTCTTTTCGACGGCTGGGCTTGGGTCGGCAGTTGGCAGAAGCGATTCTTGACGCGGCCCGAGTGGCGGGCTATCACCATATGCTGCTGGATACGCTCACCGAGATGGAGTCCGCCAGAGCGCTGTATGAAGACTTGAACTTTGAAGAAATACCGCCCTACTACCATAACCCGATATCGGGCGCTCACTACCTTAAAGCAGACCTATAAATCAGGCTGCAGCCCAATGAAATCGGGCGCAAGCAGCTCCTGATTTAATAGTGAATACTTATGCTTTTGCTTGCGCCAACAAAGTAGCTGCGTCACTGACTTCAAACTTGCCAGGGCCTTCAACGTTCAGACTGGCGACTTTGCCGTCTTTGATGAGCATCGAGTAACGGTTGCTGCGCAGCCCCATGCCGCGCGCGGTCAAATCAAGTGTCAAGCCTGTGGCTTGAGCAAATGCGGCGCTGCCATCGGCCAGCATGCGAACCTTGCCGTCGGTTTTTTGGTCTCGCGCCCAAGCACCCATGACAAATGCGTCGTTCACGCTGACGCACCAGATCTCGTCCACACCAGCAGCTTTGAAGTCAGCCACGTGTTCAACATAGCCAGGAACGTGTTTGGCAGAGCAGGTCGGGGTAAACGCACCCGGCAGTGCAAACAGGGCAATGGTTTTACCAGCCGTGGCTTTGGTCACATCAACCGCATTGGGGCCAAGGCTGCAACCGTTGCCTTCAACTTCTGAAAACTCCATCAGCGTGGCTGCGGGAAGGGTGTCGCCTACTTTGATCATGGGATGCTCCTGTTGTAAGTGTTGAGAATACAAGAAACAATATTAGAAACAAAAACGGCCCACCAAGTGAGCCGCTTTTAAAAGACCTTGCAGTCCAAGTCCTGGAATTCAGAACTTAAACAACAGCAGCCTTCTCAACCAAACGGGTCACTACCCAGTTTTTGGTTTTGGAGATCGGACGGCTTTCGGTGATTTCGATCACGTCGCCGGCTTTGTACTCGCCCTTTTCGTCATGGGCGTGGTACTTGCTCGACAGTGACACGATTTTGCCGTACAGCTCGTGCTTGACGCGGCGCTCAACCAATACCGTGACGGTTTTGGCGCGCTTGTCGCTCACAACCTTGCCAATCAAGGTGCGCTTGAGGGACTTCTTAACTGCAGCAGTTACTTCAGTCATCATTTGGCTCCTTGTTTAGCAATCGTTTCGGTCAAAATAGTTTTTGCACGAGCGATTGAGCGGCGTGTTGAACGCAGCACCGAGGTGTTGTTGAGTTGTTGCGTGGCCTTTTGCATGCGCAGGCCGAAATGGGCTTTTTGCAGTGCTTTGACTTCGGTCTTCAAACCGGCAACGTCTTTTTGGCGTAATTCAGTCGTTTTCATTTCTTCATTCTCCTGATCACTGACCAATCATGCGAGCCACAAACGTGGTGCGCAAGGGCAGTTTGGCAGCGGCCAATGTGAAAGCCTCGCGAGCCAGTGCTTCAGGCACGCCAACGATTTCAAACACAATTTTGCCGGGCTGAATTTCAGCCACGTAGTACTCTGGGTTACCTTTACCGTTACCCATGCGAACCTCTGCAGGCTTTTGGGAAATCGGCTTGTCTGGGAAGACGCGGATCCAGATACGGCCGCCACGTTTAACGTGACGCGAAATCGCACGGCGTGCGGCTTCGATTTGACGGGCCGTCAGACGGCCACGGTCGGTGCATTTCAGACCAAAATCGCCGAAAGCGACCGAGCTGCCACGAGTGGCAACGCCGGTGTTACGGCCTTTTTGTTCCTTGCGGTATTTTCTACGTGCGGGTTGCAGCATTTAAATTCTCCGTTGTTCT
>JANNVB010000024.1:0-1788 GCA_031414215.1 Polaromonas sp.
CCGTCAGATCCATGGCAAAGTAATGCAAGATCTGGCGAAACTTGGCCTCACTGATTTTTGAACGACTGAAATACCTGTTTTTCTGAGTCATGACAAGAAGTTAGCTCAATTTGCATTGAGGTTTGCTTCCTAAGACCCTAAATTAGTAGTAATAAGAAATCCTAAAAACCTCCATCACTCACAATAAGCCCAAGGCTAAGATGCAAGGTAAAATCTGTTTTATGGTTTTACACAACTCAAGAACGAGAAAGGCATTGCTGGTTATGACACCGCGAACTACGCGTACGCTTTTTATGCCGAACTAGGCAGGAGTCCGCACGTAGATTGCCTCAGCAGCTACAGTTTTTAAAGTAAAACGCGGCACCTATGCCGCGTTTCTTGTTTCAGATTACCTTTTTAAATTCACACCATGGTTCAAATTACACTCCCCGACGGCTCGATACGCGACTACCCAGGCCCAGTGACTGTGGCCGATGTGGCCATGTCGATTGGCGCTGGCTTGGCCAAAGCGGCGCTGGCTGGCAAGGTGGACGGCAAAATCGTTGACACCAGCTACGTCATGGCCAGCAACGCTGCGCTGGCCATCATCACCGCCAAAGACGCTGATGGCCTGGAGGTGATTCGCCACTCCACCGCCCACTTGTTGGCTTATGCGGTGAAAGAGCTTTTCCCTGATGCACAGGTCACCATTGGCCCGGTGATTGAAAACGGCTTTTTCTACGATTTTTCGTACAAGCGACCTTTCACGCCCGACGATTTGGCGGCGATAGAAAAGAAGATGGCCGAACTGGCCAACAAAGACGAGCCGGTGACACGCCGCGTGCTGCCGCGTGACGAGGCGGTTGAATATTTCAAAGGCATGGGCGAGCTGTACAAAGCAGAGATCATTGGTAGCATCCCGGCAGGCGAAGACGTGTCGCTGTACCGCGAAGGCGCGTTTGAAGACCTGTGCCGTGGCCCCCATGTGCCGTCTACCGGCAAGCTCAAGCACTTCAAGCTGATGAAGCTGGCCGGAGCCTACTGGCGCGGCGACCACCGCAACGAAATGCTGCAGCGCGTGTATGGCACCGCTTGGGCGACTAAGGAAGAGCTGCAACAGCATTTAACGATGCTGGAAGAGGCCGAAAAGCGCGACCACCGCAAGCTGGGCCGTGAGCTGGATTTGTTCCACATTGACGAGCATTCGCCTGGTACGGTGTTTTGGCACCCCAAGGGTTGGACGCTGTGGCAGCAGGTAGAGCAGTACATGCGCCGCGTGTACCAAGACAACGGCTACCAAGAGGTCAAAGGCCCACAAATCATTGATAAAACGCTATGGGAAAAAACTGGCCACTGGGACAAGTACCGCGACAACATGTTCACCACCGAGAGTGAAAAGCGCGAATATGCCTTAAAGCCCATGAACTGCCCCGGCCATATTTTGATCTTCAAGCAAGGCATCAAAAGCTACCGCGACCTGCCGTTGCGCTACGGCGAGTTTGGCCAGTGCCACCGCAACGAGCCCACGGGCGGGCTGCACGGCATCATGCGCGTGCGCGGTTTTACGCAAGACGACGGTCACATCTTTTGTACCGAAGACATGATTTTGCAAGAATGCACCGACTACACCACGCTCTTGCAAAAGGTCTACGCAGACTTTGGTTTTAGCAACATCATCTACAAAATAGCCACCCGCCCTGAGGCGCGTATTGGCAGCAATGAGAGCTGGGACAAAGCCGAATCAGCGCTGATCGAATCGCTCAAGAGTAGCGGCTGCCAGTACGAAATATCGCCCGGCGACGGTGCGTT
>JANNVB010000025.1:0-1682 GCA_031414215.1 Polaromonas sp.
CTCAATGAAAATTACGCCATGCCGGGCCTCACGCCCGGCACCGAAGAGCAGATCATCAAGGGCATGTACTTGTGCAAGCCGGGTGCAGACACCGCAGCGGCCAATGCGCCGCGTGTGCAGCTGCTCGGGTCGGGCACCATACTTCGCGAATCGATTGCCGCACAGGAATTGTTGGAAAAAGACTGGGGCGTTGCCGCCAATGTCTGGAGCTGCCCAAGCTTTAACGAACTGGCACGTGATGGCCAAGACGCCGAGCGCTGGAGCCTGCTGCACCCGTTAGAAAAGGCCCGCGTGCCGTTTGTTGGTCAGCAGTTGGAAAAGCACTTGGGGCCGGTGATCGCGTCAACCGACTACATGAAGGCTTTTGCCGAGCAAATTCGCAATTACGTTCCTAAAGGCCGTACTTTCAAGGTGCTGGGCACCGACGGTTTTGGTCGCAGCGATTTCCGAAGCAAGCTCCGTGAGCACTTTGAAATCAACCGCCATTACATCGTGGTGGCGGCTCTTAAAGCCTTGAGCGAAGAGGGCAAAGTGCCGGTGGCCAAAGTGGCTGAGGCGATTAAAAAATACGGCATCCAGGTCGACAAAATCAACCCCCTGTACGCTTAATTCACATGCCTAGTTCGTACGCGTAAGGAGACAAAAAATGGCGACCATAGATATTGCAGTTCCTGACATTGGTGATTTTGATGAAGTCACCGTCATTGAGCTACTCGTAAAACCCGGCGACACCATTGCGGCAGACCAGTCCCTGCTGACGGTTGAATCTGACAAAGCCTCGATGGAAATCCCGTCGAGTGCGGCTGGTGTTGTGAAAGAGGTCAAAGTCAAGCTGGGCGACAAGGTCAAGCAAGGATCAATCGTTTTGAGCCTGGAAAGTGCCGATTCAGGCACAAATTCAGCATCAAAAGAGCCTGTAGCCCAACAAATTCAGGCGCGGACAGCTCCTGAAATAGTAGCGTCTTCACTCCCTCTCCCTCCGGGAGAGGGCAGGGGTGAGGGCATCCCCGTATCCGCGCCAGCCAGTGGCCCGGTCGAGATTCACGTGCCTGACATTGGTGACTTCAAAGACGTGACCGTCATCGAAGTTTTGGTCAAGGTGGGCGACACCATTAAGGTCGAGCAATCTCTGGTCACTGTCGAGTCCGACAAAGCCTCGATGGAAATTCCATCATCCGGCGCTGGCGTGCTCAAGGATTTGAAAGTCAAGCTGGGCGACAAAATCAACATTGGTGATTTGCTGGCTGTGCTGGAAGGTGCCGCGGCGAACGGAGTACCTGCTGTTGCCGCGCCTGCACCATCGCCCGTATCAGCAGCCGTTCCAGCAGCGTCCGCTGCACCTCAAGCGGCATCTGCTCCGCCCGCCGCAGCATCGCCAGCCGCACCTGCCGCCGCTCCCGCGCACAACCCCACCACCGCACCTACTGGCGCGCTGCCCCACGCATCGCCTTCAGTACGAAAATTCGCACGCGAGCTGGGCGTGCCGCTGGCTGAAGTCAAAGGTGCAGGCCCCAAAGGCCGCATCACGCTGGATGACGTTCAGTCGTTCACCAAATCCGTTATGTCGGGCGCTGTGCAAACGGTGGCTCAAGCTGCCAAAGCACCTGCCGCATCTGGTGGCTCGGGTGTTGGTTTGGACTTGCTTCCGTGGCCCAAAGTGGACTTCACCAAGTTTGGTCCAA
>JANNVB010000026.1:0-7475 GCA_031414215.1 Polaromonas sp.
CTGGAGTTTTAGACTAGTCCCAAAGTGCTGGCCGCATGCGTAGGCGCTGGCGCTGAATGTGGGTAATTTCCAAAATTGCAGCGCAGCAGTTGTAAGCCAGTGCATCAAGCGAATCTGCGCTTGCGTTGCGCACTGCGAGCACAGTGCCCGTGAATAGCCAATTAGATAGTCGGTATGCAGCTATTAATTAAGGAGCTGCTTGCGCCCGTTTTGGTTGCGTTACAGGGCTAAATGACACATAAAACCGCATGTGCTTAGCGCTCTGGTCACTGCTAGCCCGGGCTTGACTTTTTTGCCAACGGCTATCGACACATCAATTGCTGGTTCGCACTCATTACCGCCTTTCGGCATTCAAGCCTTGAGCCGCCAGCCGGTGCGAAAAATCCACCACACCGCGCCTATGCACAGCGCCATGAACCCCAGAATCGCCGCCACACTAATGCCAACATTTACATCGGCGACGCCGTAAAAGCTCCAGCGAAATCCGCTGATCAGGTACACCACCGGATTGAACAGCGCGATCTTCTGCCACACCGGCGGCAGCATGTTGATGGAATAAAAAGCGCCACCCAGAAAAGTCAGCGGCGTCACCACCATTAGCGGCACCACCTGCAGCTTTTGAAAGTTGTCGGCCCACAGGCCGATGATGAAGCCGAACAGACTGAAGGTGACTGCCGTCAGCACCAGAAAGCAGAGCATCCAGAACGGGTGTGCAATCTCATACGGCACAAAGAGGCGCGCGGTCAGCAAAATCAGCAGGCCCAGCACAATCGACTTGCTGGCAGCCGCGCCGACATAGCCCATCACCACTTCCACCGGCGACACCGGCGCTGACAACAGCTCGTAAATTGTGCCCGACCATTTAGGCATGTAGATGCCGAAGGCAGAGTTTGAAATACTTTCATTGAGCAGCGACAACATGATCAAACCGGGGATGATGAACGCGCCATAGCTGATGCCATCGATATCGCCCATGCGCGAACCAATGGCCGCACCAAACACGACAAAATACAGCGAGGTCGAAATCACCGGCGCGGCGATCGACTGCGTCAGCGTGCGCAAGGTGCGCGCCATTTCAAACCGGTAAATGGCGCGGACGGCGTGCCAGTTCATGCGGCGTCCTTCGTGTCGGTTCGTGTGTCGGCGCTGGCGTGCACCAGGTTGACGAAAATATCTTCCAGCGAACTCTCGCTTGAATGCAGGTCCTTGAAGTCAATGCCGAGTTCGGCCAGCTGTTTAAGCAGTGCCGCAATACCGGTCTCCTCGTGCTGGGTGTCGAAGGTATAGACCAGCGAATGCCCCTCGGCGGTCAGCTCCAGCGGCAGCCCGGCCAGTGCGTCGGGAAGTTGCTGCAGCGGCGCGCGCAAGCTCAAGGTCAATTGCTTCTTGCCCAACTTGCGCATCAGCACGGCCTTGTCTTCAACCAAGATCAGCTCGCCCTTGTTGATCACGCCGATACGGTCGGCCATTTCCTCGGCTTCCTCAATGTAGTGCGTCGTCAAAATAATCGTGACGCCGCTGCGGCGCAACTCGCGCACCATGTCCCACATGCCCTTGCGCAGCTCCACGTCAACGCCTGCCGTGGGCTCGTCAAGAAACAAAATGCGCGGCTCGTGCGACAGCGCCTTGGCAATCAGCACGCGGCGCTTCATGCCGCCCGACAGCGCCATGATCTTGCTGTCCTTCTTGTCCCACAGCGACAGGTCGCGCAGCACTTTTTCAATATAGGCCGGGTTAGCCGGCTTGCCGAAAAGCCCACGGCTGAAGCTCACGGTTGTCCACACCGTCTCGAACGAGTCGGTCGACAACTCCTGCGGCACCAGTCCGATCTTTGAACGCGCCGCCCGGTAGTCGCTGGCAATGTCATGGCCATCGGCGACTACGCTGCCCGAGCTGGCCGTGACGATGCCGCAAATGATGCTGATCAGCGTGGTTTTGCCAGCGCCGTTAGGCCCGAGCAGGGCAAAAATTTCTCCGCGCTGAATGTCCAGATCAACTGATTTGAGGGCCTGAAAACCGGAGGCGTAGGTTTTGCTGAGCTTGCGGATGGAAATAATCGGTTGCATAGGCTATTTGGAAATGAAAACAGGCTGTAGCGGATTAAGTATGCGCGCTAATAGCTATAAAAAGAGGAGCAAAACATAAAAATCAGACGCGTATGAATTTACTGGCGCTTTTGGAGTCGAACTCCAATTACCTAATTATCCAATTACCCCATTGGTCTTGACATTAGAGGTGTCGAGTCTCGACAGGCGGGGACTGCCAGTTGTCGTGCAGTCCATCCATGAAATGCACCGGCGCATTAACGAGGTCAGCAGGGGGCAGGTCGTCCAGTGTTGACAAATGAACCGACAGAAATGCGCCGCCCATCGCGTCAATGCGCCCGTGGCTATGGGTTGCAATTCCGCACGCCGAGCAGAAACGGTGATGACCTTCGCCCCAGTCGCCTGATTTGGCGTAGTCGCCCAAACCGCTTTCGCCTGAAAGGATTCGAAAGTCTTGCGGGTCTAGTTGGCCGGCGTTCCACATCCGCTGCTTCCAGCAAAAGGTGCAGTTGCACTTGTTCGTTCCTTTTGCCAAGTCAATGTCGGCTTCAAATGTGACCGCCTTGCAGTGGCAGCTGCCATGGTAAGTTTGCTTCATGATTTGTTCCGGTTTGCTCGTTTAGAGCCAAGTTATTGCAAAGTTAGACTAGGGCTATTGCGCTCGCAGTCTGCCCGTGTTTGGCAGTATTCGGCGCTGACTTTAATTACCCTGCGAGGACCGCCATCAGTACGCGGCAACGGCGTCAACTTCTACGAGAAAATCTGGATTGGCTAGCGCGTGAACAACAGTGGTGGTGATTGCCGGCGGCTTGGCCCGCTTGTCCCAGAACCCCTGAAATGCCTCAAAGCCATCTTTGACTGACTGACCTTGAACAATATGAATATTCCACTTGACTACATTGCCCATCTTCAGGCCCTGCGACTCCAACCCGGTCTGAAGATTCTTTAGCGCTTGTGTTGTTTGACCTTTCAGGTCGCCGGGCGCCACCAGTTTTCCTTTGGCATCGACAGAGTTCTGTCCACCGATAAAGAGGAGATCGGATCCGGCTTTTACCCTTACAGCCTGCGAGAAAGCCGGATTGACGGCCATACCTTTGGGATTGATGTGTTCCATCTTGCTTTTCCTTTCGTCTGCGTAAGAAATTATTGACAATGCCGTGAGAAAAGTAGCCGTTAACAGTTTGTACGTTGTGTTTTTCATATTCGGTCCTTTGTGTCGCCTGCACTCCAATTCATCTTCATGTATTTGTTGCCTGCCCGCAGCTCGGACAACATCTGGTCTACGCGTTTTTTCTTTGTGGCTTCAAGTTTGGCCGTCTTGATCCATCCAAGATAGTCATTTTTCTGATACGAGGGACGAGCCTGATAGGCATCAAGAAGTCGCTGTTCTGTGAGAGCAGACTCTACAAACGCCAACATGGCATGTCTGGGGCGCTTCAAGGTTGTTTTCTTTGTCGCAGTCATAAAGTCTCCATACAGGCCCGAAAATAGGTACGTCTCAGTCCCGCGAGCGTTGCGCCTTTGGTAGCCGCTACCCAATAATCTTCGTTATTGATAAGTGGCACGGGAACCAGAAATCCGTCGATGTAGCTCATGGTGTTTCTTCAACTGTCCTAAACATGCAGTCTGCGCTTTTCAGTGTGGCTTTAGCTGTAGGTGGTGGAGCTGATGTTTGGTAGTTTCCAAAATAGCAGCACATCAGTTGTAAGCGTTTGCTCCAGGTAACCCCAGGCAAGCGTCAGGCGAGGGGCAGGAGATTTATTATCGCTATTATTTCAGGAGCTGCTTGCGCCCGTATTTACTGCGCCAGAGGGCTAAATGACGTACGAAAATTAACCGCATCGGGGTCTGAAACCAGTTAACGCTTCTAAGGACTTGTGCGGCGGCGGACAAATTATTTACGCCGCGTTGAAGTTTCATCCTTGACCTAGATTTTTGATGACGAAAGCCTTTAATTCGACGATCTTTTCTTCGCTAAAACGCCAAACATCGCAATATGAGTGGTGAACCAAGTTCCCGTCTTCATCCATCAATGTGATGTCGCCGACTACCGTGAGGAATTCCCCCTCAGCGACTAAGTTAATGACCGTAAACTTTGGCGGCTCGATATACGTCGTTGCCATATATTGGCGGACGGCTTCTTTTCCCTTAAGGGTTCTGTCGCCAACAAATGTCCATTCTGTGTCGTCGGTGCAAAACGACAAAAATTCTTCATAGTTGCCTTCAGCAACAGCCGCATTTGCCTCTTCTAAGGTAGCTTTATTTTTCTCTGTTTTTGGGGCCTGAGCAGTCTGACCCCAATTACTTCTGGACGAATAGCTCAACTGCGGTTGAAAATCTCCGCGCCCTTCAGGGGTCAAGTCGAGCATGTTCCACAGCGAATCAAGCGCGTCGTTGTGCCGGTATTCCTGTCCGGGCTCGGCTGGCACGTAAAGTAGTTCGGAACCCCAGAAATGGCTAATCACTTGGCCGCGCCGGTGGAACACATTGAGCATCGGCATGTCCCATTCTTCGCCAGCTTTGAACTTTTGCTGCTTGAGCACCGCAGCAGGCAAGCTAGAAGAGTCACCAAAATAGTCACGGTCGTAGGTGTTGCCATTCGTGGACAGCAGAGGCAAAGATCGCCAGCCACGCGCCCTGGCCAGGCCTAAGAGACGTGGCAGCGGTGACTTGGCGACAACAGCCAGGTTAATGCGTTGGGTGATGTGTTGCACCATCCCTTCAAGCCCGTCCAGAAAGTGCGTGCAACCGGTGCATGGCTGCTCCTTCTCAGGCCCGTACATAAAGCTGTAAATGGCGAGCGTGTCTTTGCCGGGCTTGAATAAGTCTTGCAGTGTCACAGGCCCATGGTCGCCATCGAACACATAGTCCTGCGCAACAGCGCCACCCGCAGGCAGCGCCCGGCGAAGTGCAGCAACGCTTTCAATCTGCCTTCGAAGTGCCATTTCCTCGGTAAGAAGTTTGTTGCGTGCCGTGCGGTACTCGGCGCTCTCGCCCGGCATGGCCAGGTGGTGAAGAATTCGGTCGCTCATCATTTCTCTCCGGTTGGTTGAATTAATTTGCTGCAGAAGCCTTGCTCATCGTCATCGCCTTGGTATTGCCGCAACGGATTGCACTAGGGCTTTAATTGCCCATAACTGTTGCGGTAGACCTTGTCCTTTTTGGGATGGGTGAACTTGAGACCCGACCAGGTAGCGTCCACGCTCAGGCAGGTGCTTTCCACCAAACCATGGCTATAACCTATCTTGATCACGACTGGCAGCGCAAGGTCGGTTGCGAGCTTCTTGCTCTTTGGCCACGACAGCCAGACCATGCCGGTGGGCTTGAGATGTCGTTTGAGTTTGGGAAATTTATCGTCCATCTCAGCCTGCGTTTTCGTGAAGAAATGTATGTAGTCAAACTCTCCTTGAAGTACGGCGTCACCTTCAAGGCTCGGCAGGTCGATGGCGTTCAGTGCGGATTGCGGAGCGTGCCAAAAGAATGCCCGCATTCCGACTTTGACGCCCATCTTTTGTGAAACAGTCTTTGAAATCGTTGGTGTCTTGATCGTCATGGTGGTCTTTCGCAATCGGCGGCATTTGCCTTGAAGCCTAATTACCACCGCTAGACTGGAACGGCTTGGAGCCATGTTGGTGCGTCACTTTCCATGCTCCATCGGTCTTCTTTAGGCAGAATGTTGCGCGAACCACGTCTTCAAAGGTTTTTCCATTTTGGAGCGTGCCACCGCACTGGATGAAACAGTGCGCGAAGGCCACATCGTTTCCGGCCACGACTGCCAGGTCTTGCAACTCAAACTTGCCTTCTCCTTGCGTATCTGGATGCCAATCACCCCAACTGCGTCGAAAGGCAGCAGCACCTTCGTATTTCATGGGTGGTAAAACGTCATAGATCAATACGTCCTTCGAATGGTTTGCGAGGACTTCGTCTAGCAAGCCTTTACGGGTTGTGAGTGCCCATTGCTTTAAAAGCTGGGTAATTTGATGTTCATCAGAAGACTCTGATGAGGGGTTGGTTTTTGGGGCTTTACTGGTTGTCATGAAGTGCTTCTCTTTGGTTTAGAGCAGCTGAAGGCTGCGCCGGATTTTTGCTGAGTAGAACCTGCTCAAACAGCCCAGGATAGGCAAGAACAGCACCAAACGCATCCACCTCCAGCGTCGCGGTATAGCCGAAACGCGGCGCTGTGTACTCGAAAGTCGTACGCCCGGTTCGGTGATAACTTTGATCAAGCTTTTCGAGGCGCATTTTGGGAAATGCAAGGTAAGCGGCAGGCGCTACCGCACACTGGCCAACCTTCAATGCAAGCCGACGAATTGCGACCAAGTTGGTGGCTGGGGTGAAACCTAAATCCAGATCCAAGCAGTCCGCGACATTGTCTTGCTCCACGCCATTAGCGAACCAGCGCTGCGTACTTGTGGAACGGATTCGCAGATCGACCGCATTATTTCCCACGAAGCCTAAAAGCTTCGCACGCTGCGTTTTCCATACTGCGTCGGTGGTAACTTCGTAATACAAGTGACAAGGCTTGTTGTTATCGGAGAAAACGGCTGCGCCGCTCAAAAACCAGCCCTTGGGCAACTTAAAGAGCCGACAGCTATCGTGACCGGGATGATCAAGCTTGCGCCAAAAAAAAGAAGCGTGGAGGCTCATGTGGTTTACTCAGCGGTGCTTTAGCAGGTGTAAGGTTTGACCCCACTTGATGCTTCCAATAAATGCTTGTCGGCAATTGCGGTGACGTGACTATGTCGTACTGTGTCTTCCGGGCCTGACGCCAATTACCCACGCGCTAGCGTTAGTTCTATCCAGGGTTGCCAGCCCACTTTCCTGTCTTTCAGTTCCCATAGGCCGGTCAACTTGCTCTGCCTTGCGTCAAACTTGCCGCTGAAACGTACGGTGTCGCCTTTGATGCGCCAGCTTGATCCTCTCAAAGCCACCTCAAAAACCTCTGATACGCCGTGATCGTCATAGGAGCGTGCAAGGTATTTCTTGCTTGCGAGGTCATAGCCAATCACCTCCAACGAGCGGCTTGGAGCCTCGCCAAAACGGACGTCTGCATCATGGGCAATGAAATGCTTCCCGGGAAGCCACCGATATGTATCCGTGGCCGACAACTTGGCGGCAGGCGTACTGTGCGTCTCCAGCACTTCGCCTGTCGTGTTCCAGGTACCAACAAATATCTCAAAGCGGGCCATTCGGTTAGTGGTCATGAAGGTATCCAAGCAAATAGGATTCTTGTTCTCGGGGTCTGATCACAATCACCGATGCTGGGGTGAACGCGGCCGAAGCCGCAGAGCGTGTTCATGCTGAACTGACTTTCGTGCCTAGCCGAGCGGCATTGATCACTGCAACGTCGATTTTGGTCATGCCCATCATGGCGTCGAAAGCGCGCCGAGCTTCTTCACCGCCAGCGGCAAGCGCCTCAGTCAAGACGCG
>JANNVB010000027.1:0-344944 GCA_031414215.1 Polaromonas sp.
ACTGAATACAGCCGTGGCGGCCGCAACTCGGCCACCGTGCGCATGAAGCTCAAAAGCCTGATTGGCAGCTTCGGCACTGAAAACGTCTTCAAAGCCGACGACAAGATTGACCAGGTCATTCTGGACAAAAAAGACTGCACCTACTCCTACTTTGCTGACCCGATGTACATCTGCATGGACGCAGACTACAACCAGTACGAAGTCGAAGCCGAAAACATGGGCGACTCCCTCAACTACCTGCAAGATGGCATGGAGCTTGAAGTCGTGTTTTACGAAGGCAAGGCAATTTCTGTTGAACTGCCAACCAACGTGGAACGCGAAATCACGTGGACCGAGCCAGCCGTCAAAGGCGACACCTCAGGTAAAGTCTTGAAGCCCGCGAAAATTGCCACTGGCTTTGAAATCGGCGTGCCGATTTTTGTGGCACAAGGCGACGTGGTCGAGATTGACACCCGCACCGGTGAATACCGCAAGCGCGTCTAAGCGGTCAAGCTTTCTGCGAAAGGGCTCTGTCAGAGCCCTTTTTTATTTTTGTCAACAACCTTCACAATGCCGTATGGATCAAACACAAGACTTATCTGTCAGGCGGCTGGCACATGCCTGGGCAGAACTGCAAGCACACGCCCGAGACCAAGAGCCGCTAGAGGCTGATGCCTACCGGCTGGCTTTTGCAGACCCGGAGTTTTTGCTCCGGCGTGAAACGCGCGGTATTCGCATGCAGTTGGAAATGCTCAAGCCAGAACTTATTCAGCACGAGCAGGGCATTGAAAACACGGTGGTGGTTTTTGGCAGTGCGCGGTTTCCTGCACCTGAAACGGCCAACGCTTCTTTGCTTGCTGCACAGGCCAACCTGGCAAAAATCAATGCTGATGATTCCGACAATGAAGCGCTGCAAGACGCCCAAAATGCCTTGAAGGTGGCAGAGCGCCACATGCGCAACGCGTATTTCTACAACCAGGCTCGCCTGTTTGCGCGGCTGGTGGCAACGCACAGCCAGCCTTTGCCGCACGCCAAGCAACTCTTCATTTGTACTGGCGGTGGTCCCGGCATCATGGAAGCGGCGAACCGGGGGGCGCACGAACTGGGTGCGCCCACAGTGGGGCTGAACATCGTGTTGCCACACGAACAGTCGGGCAACAAGTACATCACGCCGTCTTTAAACTTCAAGTTTCATTACTTTGCGCTGCGCAAAATGCACTTCATGATGCGGGCCAAAGCGCTGGTGGCCTTTCCTGGTGGGTTTGGCACGCTCGACGAGCTGTTTGAGGTCATCACACTGGTGCAAACAGGCAAAGCCAAACCGCTGCCGATTGTGCTGTTTGGCTCTGACTACTGGAAGCGGCTGATCAACTTTGATGTGCTGATTGAAGAAGGCGCAATTTCACCCGAAGACTTGAAGCTTTTTCACTATGTTGATGAGCCGCAAGAAGCGTGGGACATCATCAGGACGTTTTATCAGCTCGGACAGGTTTGAGCCGCCACGCAGCGCGCGCGCCCAAGCCCACCACAGCACCAGTCGCCCAAAACACCACGGCTACACCTGCCACAGCCCCGGCAGAGCCAAACAAAATCGGCATGGCCACGCTTGAGGCGTTGATCATCATCAAGCGCAGGCCCAGCGCCTCACCATGTCGCGCCTCGGGTGTGATCTGGTGCAGCATGCTCATGATCATGGGTTGCACCGTACCCAATGCAAAACCAAGCAATATCGAGCAAGCACCCATCGCCAGTGCAGACGGCATCAAGGGGTAAGCACCAAACAGCACAGCGGTTGTCAGCATGGCCACGACCAGCACCTTCCATTCGCGCAGGTGCGCGGCCAATAGCGGCATGACCAGGCGAATAGCCGCTGCGGCCAGCGCAAACGCACCCAGGATAGAACCGATGACAGACGCGCTGATGCCGCGCTCAAAGCCCAGTACCGGCACCACAAAGGTATGCACATCCCAGCATGACGATAAAAACCAGTTCACCAGCATCAAGCGCCGAAACTGTGCATCACGCAGCAAGTCCCAGGCTTTGGGTTGCGGGCCATCAGCCCGGACAGGCACAGGTGGCAGTTCACGCGTACGCTGCACCAAAAACCAGCTGGCCAGTGGCAACACAGCCATCAGCAAAAAGGCCGCACGATAGCCGGGCACACTGCCCGCAACTGGCCCGGCATGGTCAATCAGCAGTCCGGCTGAAAAAGGCCCGACAAAGTTCGACACTGCAGGACCAATCGACAGCCAACTAAAAACCTTTCTGAGCTGCGTGGCACCGCTGGCAGCGCGGCCCACGTGGCGTTGCAAGGCAATGACTGCCGCACCGGTTGCGCCCCCCGTCAGCAGCGCGGACAGGCAGAGCACAGGAAACACCGGAAAAGCCACCGCCAAACCGGCCCCCGTACAGGCCGCCAACACGCTAAAGCTCACAGGCCGCTTCAAACCATTCCGATCCGCAAAACGACCTGCGGGTAATGCTAAAAAAACTTGCGTCAGGGCAAACAGTGCCAGCAACACGCCCACCGCCACCGGGCTGTAGCCCTGCTGCAAGGCCAACAGCGGCGCTGCCATACGTGTACCCGCCATGCAGGCATGAAGGCAGATCTGCGCCAGGATCAGGCGGGCTAGCTCGGGAGACAAATCACTCTATCTCTTTGTCCAAGGGTAACAAGCGCGCCGAATCCAGCTCTGGCAGTGCCTCAACATTGCGCAGTGCCTTGCCCATCACGCGGCTGCGTTGCTCGGCACTGCTGACTGTGTTGAGCATGGTTTCAGCATTCGATTTGATTTTGGCCAGCACATCGCCAAACTTGCCAAATTCGGTTTTCACCGCACCCAAAACTTGCCACACTTCGCTAGAACGTTTTTCAAGCGCCAGCGTTCTGAAACCCATTTGTAATGAACTGAGCATGGCCAGCAGCGTTGTTGGACCAGCCAGCGTGATGCGGTGATCGCGGCTCAAACTCTCCATCAATCCGGGGCGGCGCAGTACCTCGGCGTACAAGCCTTCGGTGGGTAAAAACAAAATCGCAAAATCTGTGGTGTGAGGAGGCGTGATATATTTTTCACTGATAGATCTGGCCTCCAGCCGGATACGCATTTCAAGCGCCTTGCCCGCTGCTTCTGCGCCCAGCACATCGGCGCGCGCTTGTGCGTCCAGCAAACGCTCGTAGTCTTCGTTCGGAAACTTCGCATCAATCGGCAGCCACAACGGTTCACCTGAATCAGACCTGCCCGGCAGCTTAATGGCAAAGTCCACCGTGTTTTTGCTGCCGGGTTGTGTGGCGACTTGTGCAGCGTACTGATCAACGGTAAACACTTGCTCAAGCAGCGCAGACAATTGCGCCTCACCAAAAATACCGCGCGTTTTCACATTGGTCAGCAGGTGCTTCAAGTCGCCCACGCCTTGGGCCAGGGTTTGCATTTCACCCAGGCCCTTATGCACCTGCTCCAGCCGGTCTGCCACCTGTTTGAAGCTTTCGCCCAAGCGCGTCTCTAGTGTGGTTTGCAGTTTTTCATCAACTGTTTTACGCATTTCGTCTAACTTTGCCGAGTTGGTGGCTTGCAGCTGCGCAAGCTGCTTTTCAAGCGTCTCGCGCACCTCACCCATACGGCGTGCGTTGGACTCGCTCACCGATTGCAGTTGCATGACCAGCGTGTCTGACAACGTTTTTTGCAGCAATGCCAGTTGCTGCCCAAAAGCATCGATCTGCGCGTTTTGGGTACGAATGGCCTCGGCACTTTGCTGTGTCAGCGTCTGCTGAAAGGTGGCGAAGGTGGTGCTCAGTTCTTGGCGATTGGTGCGGCCGTTGTCGACAATTTCCCGGCGCACTTCACGCTCCGTTTTGTCGCTGCCAGTGCTAATCAGCGCCAAAACTTCTGCTTTGCCGTTGTCAGGTGATTTCTTAAACAGCAGGAACAGCAATAACAGCAAGTTGACGACTAGCAGCAGCAACAGCAAGTAAAAGCCAAAATCTGTCATGCTATGTTTTTAGAGTCCATTTGTATTTTATTGATGGGGGTTAAAAGCTTTTTACCGCTGAAAAAGGCAATCAGGTTATCAGCCGCCAGATGCGCCATCGCCAGTCGCGTGGGTAGAGTTGAGCTGGCGATATGCGGTGTCAGCACCACATTAGGCACAGTCAGCAGATCTGGGTGCACTTTGGGTTCACCTTCGTACACATCCAGTCCAGCAGCGGCTATCTGCCCCTCGCGAAGCGCGATGGCCAGCGCCGCATCATCGACGATCCCGCCGCGCGCGATATTGATGAGAGTCGCTGAGGGTTTCATCAAGGCAAGCTCAGCCGCGCCAATCGTGTGATGAGAGGCAGGTGAATAAGGGAGCACCAGCACCAAGTGGTCGGCGGTTTTAAGCAAGTCTTCCTTGCTCACATACTTGGCATTGCACTCGGCTTCAAGCGCCGCGTCTAGCCGGGAACGGTTGTGATAAATCACCTTCATGCCAAAACCATGGGCGCCACGTTTGGCAATGCCTTGCCCTATTCGACCCATACCCAAAATACCCAGCGTACTGCCATGTATATCGCTGCCAGCAAACTGGTCGTGGCTCCATTTGATCCATTTACCAGCACGTAAATAATGCTCACTCTCGGCAATGCGGCGGGCAGTTGCCATGAGTAACGCAAAACCGAAATCAGCAGTTGTTTCAGTCAGCACATCAGGGGCATTGGTCGCCATTACGCCGGCCTTGGTTATGGCATCGATATCAAAATTGTTATAACCAACAGCCATGCTGGAGCAGATTTTTAAATCTGGACAGGCAGCAAGCACTTCAGCGTCAATCGGTTCACGAGCTGCCGTAAAAACGCCCTGCTTGCCTTGTAGTTGCTTAATCAACTGCGCCTTACTCCACAGTTCGTCAGACAAGTTTTGCGTCACCTCAAAATGTTGCTCAAGCTTGGCGATGATCTCAGGAAAAATGGCGCGTGCGACAAGAATTTTTGGTTTATTCATGGTGCTTTACTTAAACCAGATAAAGGTCATGATGATGAAAAGTGGAATCAAAATACCGCACGACCAGGCCATGTAGCCGAAAAAGCTCGGCATCTTCACGCCTCGGTCTTCAGCCACCGCTTTGACCATTAAATTGGGTGCATTGCCAATGTAAGAGTTGGCACCCATGAACACAGCCCCTGCAGAAATAGCGGCCAGCGTAGGTGCCAGCGTTGTCATCAACAATTTAGGGTCGCCACCTGCGGTGTTAAAAAACACCAGATAGGTCGGTGCATTGTCTAAAAATGAACTCAACAAACCTGTTGCCCAAAAATACATAGCCGGATCGGGCGAGCCGTCAGGCCGGGTAATACCAGCAACGATAGCGCTGAAAGGGCCATTGGCACCTGCTTTGAGCATGGCAATGACGGGGATGATCGTCAAGAAAATACCGATGAAAAGCTTGGCCACCTCCTGCATGGGCGCCCATGAAAACTGATTGCTGTCATGAACGCTTTTGGCGGTGATGCGCAGTGAAACGAAAGTGATGATGACCAAACCCACGTCGCGCACAATGCCTGGTAAGCCGACCACCGTACCCGCTACATCAAATGCAACGGATGATTTCCAGACGCCACTCATCAGCACCAGGCCGGCCACCGCACCCAGCAGCCAAAAATTAGCGCCTCCATCAAAGCCAATGCGGCGCGTATCAGGTGTGGGGTCAACCGGCAGCACGCCTTCTTTTTTAAAGTAGTAGCTGTCAATGATGTAAAAAATTGTCAAGAGACTGACCACCATGAACAGCGTCTCAGGAAAGATGTAGCGCACCGTCCAGAAAAAATCAATACCCTTTAAAAATCCAAGGAACAGCGGTGGGTCACCCAGCGGCGTGAGCGAGCCGCCGACGTTGCTGACCAAGAAAATAAAAAACACCACCAGATGAGCCTTGTGCTTTCGGTTGTCGTTGGCGCGTATCAACGGGCGAATCATCAACATCGATGCGCCAGTCGTGCCCATAAAGCTGGCCAGCACCACGCCTATCAGCAGCAGGCCGCAGTTCAGTGCCGGGCTACCATGCAGGTTGCCGCGAATGTAAATACCGCCCGCCACGGTATATAGCGCAGTCAACAAAATGATGAAGGGGATGTATTCGGCCAACAAGGCATGCACCAAACTCGCACCCGCAGCACTCACGCCAAAAAAGTAGGCAAACGGCAAGAAAAACGCGAGCGTCCAGGCGGCGGACACTTTGCCAAAGTGATGATGCCAAAAGCTTGGAACGATCAATGGCATGAGTGCAATCGACAGCAAGATACCTGCAAAAGGTATGGCCCACATCAGGTTCAAACGCGAACCATCAAAATCTGCTGCAAAAGCCAGGCTGGGCAACAAAGCGGCTAACAATACCAGGCAGCACCTGTGTAGAAGTTTCATAAAGAGATCCGTTTTTATTGATTGGTTTTAAAAATCAGGGGGGTTCAATCTCAAACACCTGGCGCAGGTACGCCAGGTATTTTTCATCATTACACATGTTTTTTGACGGGGTATCTGACAGTTTGGCTACAGGTTGCCCATTACACTGAATCATTTTGATCACAATTTGCAGCGGCTCGTAACCGAGGTCATTGGTCAAATTGGTGCCAATACCAAAAGCTAGCTGACAACGCCCTTTGAACTGCTGGTACAGCTCAATGGTGCGGGGTACTGTCAAGCCATCGCTAAAAATCAGGGTTTTGGTTTTGGGGTCAACCCGGTTTTTGTTGTAGTGGGCAATCATGCGCTCGCCCCACTGAAACGGGTCGCCACTGTCGTGACGTGCGCCATCAAACAGCTTGCAAAAATACATGTCAAAGTCGCGCAAAAAGGCACTCATGCCGTACACGTCAGACAACGCAATACCCAAGTCACCTCGGTATTCTTTGGCCCACGATTCGAAACCAAACACCTGGCTGTCGCGCAAGCGTGGACCCAAGGCTTGGCAGGCTTGCAGATACTCATGCGCCATCGTGCCGAGCGGCGTCAGACCCAGCTTCATGGCAAACAGCACATTGCTGGTACCTGCAAACTGTCCTGACGTTGCGATGCCCAGTTTGGTACTCAGGGTACGCAGCACTTCTTCATGCCATGCTTTGCCAAAACGGCGACGCGTGCCGTAGTCAGCAATTTTGAGAGCCTGCATGCCATCGGCCTGGAGCTGCGCGATTTTGGTGGTCAGCCGGGCGCGGCCTTCAACCAAATCAGGCTGCTTTTGCGTGTTGCGAAAGTACACCTCATTGATGATGGCGAGCACCGGAATCTCGAACAAGATCGTATGCAGCCAAGGACCTTTGATCGACACCTCAATCTCACCGCTAGCCAATGCGGTTACGCTGACGTACTTTTCATTGAGACGAAACAGCCCTAAAAAGTCAATGAAATCGCTTTTGATAAAGCGCATGGCTTTCAGGTAAGCCAGCTCGGCATCCTGAAACCGCAAGCTGCACAAGCCGCGAATTTCTTCACGTATCTCATTGACATACGGCGCCAAATTGGCCTTGTTGCGGCATTTAAAGCGGTACTCCACCTCCGCGCCCGGGAACTGGTGCAACACCACCTGCATCATGGTGAACTTGTACAGATCGGTGTCGAGCAGGCTTGAAATTATCATTGGCGCTTCGGTAAGGTCAGTGAATCAGCCCAGAAAATCTACTTCAAACAACAGCGTCGCATTTGGCGGAATCACACCACCCGCACCGCGCGCGCCATAGCCCAGCTCAGCTGGAATCACCAGGCGACGCGTACCGCCGACTGACATGCCCTGAACGCCTTCGTCCCAGCCTTTGATCACTTGGCCAGCGCCCAGCGAGAACTGAAACGGCTGGCCACGGTCTTTACTCGAGTCAAACTTGGCCCCCTGCAGGCCGTCGTTATACAGCCAGCCGGTGTAATGCACGCTAACGTTTTGGCCAGCCTTGGCAATAGCGCCTGTGCCTAAAACGGTGTCTTCGTATTGCAGGCCTGATGGGTTTGTAATGAGTGTCATATTGATAATTTGAAAAAGTGAAAAAGAAAATTAGCGGAAAGACTGACTTTACCCGTAACCGATCCTGCCAAACCGCTATTCAAGCCAAGTCGTGAAGTCACTCACCGCCACACGCGGCGTGCGAAAAGTATTGACCAGCGCAGCGGCGTTTGGATACCCCAGCGACATGCCGCAAACCAGCATTTCGTCTGGCCCGGCGCCGATATGCGGCAGGATGATTTTGGCAAAGCCGTTCCATGCGGCTTGCGGGCAGGTGGCCAAGCCGTGACCTCGCGCGGCGACCATCAGGTTTTGCATGAACATGCCGTAGTCGACCAGCGAGCCACGCCCCATGACTTTGTCGAGCGTAAACATCAAACCCACAGGCGCGTCAAAAAACCTGAAATTGCGCTGCTGTTGGGCGTGCATTTTGTCTTTGTCACCCTTGGTGATGCCCAGCAAACCGTACAAGCCCCATCCGTTTTCACGGCGGCGGTCGATGAACGGCGACACCCATTTTTCGGGGTAGTAGTCGTAGGCTTCTTTGTATTCAGCAGCCAACTCTGGGTTGGCGCGAATGGCATCGCCTGCGGCACATACTTTTTCCACCAGCGTATCGCGGCTGGCGCCTTGCAGCACATACACCTTCCAGGGCTGGGTGTTGGTGCCTGACGGGGCTCTGGCAGCCAACTCCAGCAAGTGCGTGATGGTTTCGCGTGGTACCGGTGTGGGCAAAAAGTCGCGCGTGGACTGGCGACTTTCAATCGCTTGATCTACGGGGTTGCTAGAGAAAACAGGGCTCACTTCAAAGTCTCCAGTACGGAAGTTAAGGTTGCAGGTAACGGGGTTGGTTTGCGTGTGACGCGGTCAACATACACATGAATAAAGTGGCCTTTGGCGGCACAAGGCAAGTTCGGATCGGCCGGAAAAATAGCCACCTCGTAGCGAACACTGGACGAGCCCGAATGCGCCACTCGAATGCCCGCCACCACATCTTCGGGAAAAGCCAGCGGTGCAAAGTAATTGCACTGGGTTTCAATCACCAGGCCAATTACGCCGCCCGCATGAATATCAATCGCACCGCGTTCAATCAACAAGCCATTGACTGCGGTGTCAAACCAGCTGTAGTACACAACGTTGTTGACGTGGCCATACACATCGTTGTCAGACCAGCGGGTGGCAATCGTGCGAAAAGCCTTGTAGGCTGCTCTGAATTCGGGTTGGGGGCGCTGGGCTGACATGATTTACGCTGTGCTTGTTTGGCTATAGACTGCTGATTGTGCAGGGCTGATGGGATACGGCGCTCTTCCTAGCAGTTCGGGTAGGCGATTAGGGGATGGCACATTGTCGCGCTGCAGCAATATCCAGTGCCCGTAAGAAAACGGTGAAAAATGCAGGCCATCACACACATGCGCACCGATTCTTGTAAGCCAGTTCGGCAAGGTCAGTTGGAGTGCCTTTGAATCAGCATAGCCAGTACGCAGTTGACGTAAATATTCCGCGTATCCATAGGCATGAGTGCCGCCAAGCTCGACTTCACGGTGCTTGCTCAAAGTCGGCATGTTTGCAAGCACCGCAAAGGCTTCGCCTAAATCAGTACAGCGCATCGCCGCGATACCGCCACGCGCACCGCGAGGGATGATCTGCAACGGCGAACGCGACAAGCCGCGCAACCAGCTGGCGCCAAAACCGCCCTCACCGTCCAGTAACGATGGCCGGACGATGCTGTAGTCGCAGCCCGACGCGGCGACGGCTCGTTCACCCAATAACTTGCTGGATAAAAAACGGCTCTTAGCCCCGTCATGCAAACCGAGTGCCGAGGTATGAACCAGACGAATACTTGAGCTGGCGCAGGCCGCAGACAGCGCAGCAGGCGCAAGGTGGTGGATGTCGTCATAAGACTCGCCAGGCCGTTGCCGCAAGATGCCAACGCAATTCACCACTACGTCGATATCCACCAGCAATGTGGCCCAGTCAACGGGTTTGAGAAGATTTTCAAACCGGACGGCACGAAATGCAGCGTACGAATAAATGGCTTGATGCCGCGCCGGATGCCGACTGCCTATCGTGACCTCTAATCCTGCCGCATGCAAAGCCGCAGCCGCGTGGCGACCAATAAAACCCGTGCCACCCAAAACCAATACATTCAATACGCTCATGTCTGTACTATAAATTGTGGGCTTGACCCAATGCTTGCCACCGCTTCCAATACTCAAACGCCACGCGGTAAGTATTGACCTGCACCTGTACCGTCTCATCAATCTTGATGCCGTAGCCACCCGCCATGCAAAACGCCAGCGGAATGCGCTTTTGAAACGTCCAGTCGAATACGCGTCGGTCGCGTGCCTCCAGGCCGTCGTAGCTGAGCTTTAAACGGCCCAGTCGATCACCTTCAAACGGGTCTGCGCCTGCCAGGTATAAAACCAGGCCGGGTTGAAAGCGCCTTTGCAGTTCGTCCAACGCTTGTTCAAGCGCCTCAAGGTAATGCGCATCCCGGCAGCCATCAGGCAACTCGATATCGAGGTCGCTGGCTTCTTTGCGAAACGGAAAGTTCTTTTCACCATGCAAAGACATCGTGAAGACGCTGACATCATTGGCAAAAATGCTGGCTGTCCCGTTGCCTTGATGGACATCCAGGTCAATGACGGCGACTTGCAGCGGTGGGCGGGTGTTTTTGAATCGCCGGGCCCATTCAGCTTGCATTAACCGGGCAGCCACTGCCACATCATTGAAGACACAAAACCCGCCACCCTTGTGCGCATACGCGTGGTGCGTGCCGCCTGCCATGTTGGCGGCCAAGCCTTGCGGTTGTGCGGCCAGCCCAAGCGATAAGCGCGCGGCAGCCACTGTGGCCCCGACTGAACGCCGTGCGCGTTCAGCCATGGCAAGACTCCAGGGGAAGCCGATCTCGCGCTGCAATGGCGCGGCCAAGGTACCGTGCGTGATGGCCAAGATGTAGTCTGGCTGGTGTGCCAGCGCCAGTTCGCCATCGCTGGCGGCGGGGGCTTGAGCCATCGCCACACCTGGTAGCTCGTGCACCACCCTGTCGCGAAGCAATTTGTATTTGGCCATCGGAAAACGATGACCCTCCGGAAGCGGCAAAACAAAGTGATCTGCGTAAAAGGCTTGCAAAACTTGACTCGTTACTAAAAGGGTTTGATTGTGACCGTGCGGTATGAACTAGGGCGATGAATCTAAAATGCTGCACTGCAACATAAAACACTTGCAATGCCGCGGGTTATCCCTATAATTACTTTCATGTTGCAGTGCAGCAAAACACATCAAGTCAACTTGAGTGACGTGCAAAGCAACTGATTCCACCTGTCAAATTTTTTGTAAACACACTGGAGATTAATTATGCTGACTGCTGAACAAATCATGGCCTCCCACAAAGCCAACATCGAAACCCTGTTTGGTCTGACCCACAAAGCCTTTGAAGGCGTTGAAAAGCTGGTCGAACTGAATGTGCAAGCCACCAAAGCCGCTCTGGCTGAAGCTGGTAACCATGCACAAGCTGTTATGGGCGTGAAAGATGCACAAGAGCTGATGGCTCTGCAAGCCGGTATGGTTCAGCCACTGGCTGAAAAAACCGCTGCCTACAGCCGTCACCTGTATGACATCGCGTCTGCTGCTGGCGCTGACATCGGCAAGACGTTTGAAGCCCAAACCGCTGATGCTCAGAAAAAAGTCATGGGTCTGGTTGAAAGCGCCACCAAGAACGCACCTGCCGGTTCTGAGACCGCTGTTGCTGTGATGAAAAGCGCGGTAGCTGCTGCTAACAACGCTTTTGAGTCCATGCAAAAAGCAGTCAAGCAAGCCACTGACATGGCTGAGACCAACTTCAACACGGCTGCTGCAACGGCCATGAACGCAACCAAGACCGTTGCCAAAAAGCGTTAATTCGTTAACTCTGTTTTTCGCATCAAAAAAGCCCGGTTTTTACCGGGCTTTTTTTCGTTTGGTCGGTTGGTAAACCAGTGGGCGACACCGCTCAAACTGGCTCAATGGTGATCACCACCGTCATGGACTCTTCACCGCCGCCCTGCCGGACACCTTTGGCGGGTGGGCAGGCGTTGTAGTCGCCGCCCATGGCCAGGCGGATATGGCGTTCGTCTGTCAGGCAGGCATGGGTCACATCTATGCTGACCCATCTTCGGGTTGCAACATCAAGGCACACATCCACCCAAGCGTGGCTGGCCAGATCAGGCTCATTGGCGGCGTAAAAGTAACCGCTGATGTACCGCGCTGGGTAACCCAAACTGCGGCAAATAGCCACCATCACGTGGGCTTGGTCCTGGCACACGCCATGGCCTGCTTCAAACGCTTGCAAAGCAGTTGTTGTCACGTTTGAGCTATCTTTTTTATAGCTGATTGCGCCCATGACTGCTTGGCTCAAGGCCAAAAGCGCTTGTAAATTGGCACTTCCATCCAGGCTTTGCGGTATGAACGGTCGGCCAAATTCGGCCAGCGTCCAGTGCGGTTCAGCCAGCGGCGTACCGCGCAGAAAAAAGTACGGGTGCGGCAGAGCCTCAGAGTCCATAAATTGCGCCACGCCATGCGTGTCCACATCACCCGCCGCATTGACCAAGCTCCAGCGCACGTTGTCTGCCTCCGTGCCCACAAAGGTGTATGACTGAACCGTGTTGCCAAAGGCATCGAGCTGTTTGAAGAGCTTTTCAGGCGCGCCCACACTCCAAAAATTCACTGTTTGCGCAGGGCTGGACTGCGGCGTGAGCCACAGCGTTTGCAAGGCATAACGCAGCGGTGCGGTATACCTGTAGTCGGTGATGTGTTTGACGTGAAGTTTCAAGTCGTAAGGATCAGGTGGTTGTGGGCACTAAAAACTCGCGACTCAGGTGGGCGCCCAGCTCATTGACGCGGTCCAGAAACTGGGTCAAGAAGGCATGCAGGCCGTTAGACAAAATTTCGTCTATCCGGGCGTACTGCAAGTCTGAGCGCAGCTTGCCCGCACGCCGACGGGTTTCGCTGGATCCATCGCTGGTCACCATGGCCAGGTTGCTCATGACTTCGTTCAGGCAACCCAGCAAAGAACGCGGCATGTCAGCGCGCAAAATCAGCAGCTCGGCCACGCGCTCGGGTTTGATCACGTCGCGGTATACCCTGCGATAAATCTCAAAGCCAGAGACGCTTCGCAAAATCGAACTCCAGTGGTAAAAATCAAAATCCTCGTGCGGCTGCGCACCCGACAACTCGCCCTGAGCCGCATGAAACTTCACATCAACCAGTCGTGCCGTGTTGTCAGCCCGCTCCAGAAAAGTGCCGAGCCGCAAAAAGTGAAACGCCTCATCTTGCAGCATGGTTCCGGCAGTTACGCCGCGCGACAGGTGTGAACGAAATTTCACCCACTCAAAAAACTGCGATGGGTCGCGCTCAAAATCGCCGCTTTTCAGCATGCGAATGACTTCAAGATAGGTCTGGTTTTCAGTCTCCCACACCTCGGTGGTCAGCGTGCCGCGCACAGCTCTCGCGTTTTCACGTGCGTTTTTGAGGCACGACACAATGCTGGACGAGTTTTCCTCGTCGCGCACCATGAAGTCCATCACATCACGCGGGATCACACTGTCGCCGTATTTGGCGGCAAAAGTTGTTTTCAGCTCGCTGATGCTGAGCAGCCCTTCCCAGCCTGCTTGGGCTGATGTGGCTGACTGGGGCAGCAAGGATGTCTGGTAGTTGACATCCAGCATACGTGCTGTATTTTCTGCGCGCTCTGTATAGCGAGACATCCAGAACAAGTGGTCTGCAGTACGTGACAGCATGATTATTTTCCCCCTTGCGACTGAGATTGTTGTTGATCGGGTGTGGCCTCAAGAATCCAGGTGTCTTTGGTACCGCCACCCTGCGACGAGTTGACGACCAGCGAGCCGTCTTTCAAGGCTACTCGGGTCAGGCCGCCCGGTACCATTTGCACTTCTTTGCCGCTCAATACAAAAGGCCGCAGGTCAATGTGTCGCGGTGCAATACCGCTTTCAACATAGGTTGGGCAGGTTGACAAGCTCAAGGTGGGCTGCGCAATATAGCCCGACGGGTTGGCAATCACAGCAGCGCGGAAGTCTTCAATCTCGGCCTTGCTGGCCGCAGGACCGACCAGCATGCCGTAGCCGCCCGCGCCATGGACTTCTTTGACCACCAGGTCTTTCAGGTTGGCCAGGGTGTACTTCAAATCATCAGCGTTGCGGCACATGAAGGTGGGCACGTTTTTCAGAATCGGCTTTTCACCCAGGTAAAACTCGATCATTTGCGGCACATAGGGGTAAATCGATTTGTCATCGGCCACACCAGTGCCAATCGCGTTGCACAGCGCGACATTGCCGCTGCGGTACACATTGAGCAAGCCTGCGCAGCCCAGCGTTGACGTGGGTCTGAAGGCCAATGGATCCAGAAAATCATCGTCAACCCGGCGGTAAATCACATCAACCCGCTTGGGGCCGCGCGTGGTGCGCATGTAGACAAAATTGTCTTTAACAAAAAGGTCTTGCCCTTCGACCAGCTCAATGCCCATTTGCTGCGCCAAAAACGCGTGCTCAAAATACGCCGAGTTGTACATGCCAGGGGTCAGCACCACTACCGTTGGGTCGGCGGTGGCGGGTGGTGCGGAGGCACGCAGTGTTTCAAGTAGCAAGTCGGGGTAATGGGCGACCGGTGCAATCCGGTTTTCATTGAACAGCTCAGGGAAAAGCCGCATCATCATTTTGCGGTCCTCCAGCATGTAGCTCACGCCGCTGGGCACGCGCAAATTGTCTTCGAGTACGTAATATTCACCCGCACCCGTGGCGTCCGGTGCGCGAACAATGTCAATACCGCTGATGTGCGAATAAATATTGCCCGGCACGTCCACGCCCATCATCTCGGGCCGGAACTGCGCGTTTTGAAAAATCTGCTCAGACGGCACGATGCCCGCCTTCAAAATCTCTTGCCCGTGGTACACGTCATGAATAAAGCGGTTGAGCGCCGTGACACGCTGTACCAGGCCTTTTTCCATCGTCGCCCACTCGTGCGCGGGGATGATGCGGGGAATCAAGTCAAACGGAATCAGGCGCTCTGTACCCGAGCCGTCTTCGTCTTTTTCACCGTACACCGCAAACGTGATGCCGACACGTCGAAAAATCATTTCGGCTTCTTCGCGCCGTGCTTGCATGCTTGCCAGTGGCTGACGCGCCAGCCAGCGCTGGTAGATTTGGTAGTGCTCACGCACCGCATCGGGGCTGGCGTTCATCTCGTCAAACATCGGTCGGCTCATGCGTTGTGTCTCCAGCTAGGGTGTGCATTCGTCAGCAGTAATCGTGGCTCTAGCTTAGCAAGTTATGCGCCACTCATTAGATTTTGTGGTTTTTTTATTTGCTCCTGTACTTTAGCGCCCCGCATTTGCCTGATGATGCCAATAACGCATGGCAACAGCGCGTTGGCACAAGACTTCACCAGCTTGCTGACTGCGCCAGGCCGCAGCACCGCATACAGGGGATTTGATAACCTCAATGCCTCTGTCGCTATAGCGTGCCAGCACAGACTCTACCGGGTGGTTAAAGCGGTTTCGGTAGCCTGCCTGAGCCAGTGCAAAATGCGGCTTGACTGTATCTAAAAAAGGCCCGGTCGATGAGGTTTTACTTCCGTGATGCGGCATGAGCAAAAAATCCGCCTTGAGTTTTGGGCTTAACTCGGGGTTGGCTACCAGTCGCAGCTCTTGCGCCGCCTCCAGGTCGCCTGCAAGTAGTGCAGTTTTAGAGCCATTAGAAATTCGCAGCACGCAGCTCATGGCGTTTGACTTGGCCGTGCTGTCGTAATCACTCGCCTGCGGGTGCAGCACCTCAAAATCAACCCCGTCCCAGCGCCAGCTTTGTCCCGCCACGCAGCGCTCAGATGGATGCACCGCCTGCAGCTCATGGCTTTCTTCAATTGAACTGACCAACCGCGCCTGCGGCTGCATGGCCAGCACAGCTGGGGCGCCGCCAATGTGGTCAATGTCTCGGTGGCTAAGCATCAGCAAGTCAATTTTCTCGCCCATGGCGCGCAGCAGCGGCACCATCACCCGGTTGCCGGCATCGCTCTCACGCGAGAATTTGGGCCCGGTGTCGTACACCAAGCTGTGGGTGGCGGTACGCACGATGAGCGCGTTGCCCTGCCCAATGTCTGCGCCCAAAATTTCAAACTCACCTGCCTCAGGTCGCAGTGGTTGCCAAAGCAGCACGGGTAGCAACAACGGGATGCCCAGCGCCCGCCAATGCCACGGCAGACGCATGACCAGAAAGGCACCGCCTACCACCCCAGCAATGGCGCACCACAGCGGCGCAGCAGCCACGCTGATGGAGGCCCACGACCAGCCCGCCAGCCATTGCAAACCCAGCGTCAACACCTGTAACGTCAGTGCCGCTGCGTCCCACAATACAGGCCACAGCACACCCAGCATGGCCAACGGCGTCACAACCAGCGTGACCCACGGAATCGCCACCGCATTGGTCAGCAAACCCACCAACGACACTTGGTTAAACAGCAAAAGCGACAACGGCGTGAGCGCCAGCGTGATCACCCACTGCTCACGAAGCGTTTTCATCAGGTTGGTGACGAAACGCCCACTAAAAGTGCCAAAAAACCCTGTTTTAACCCTATTTTCACCATCATTTAGACCTTCAGGCCAATGAATACGGGCGCGAGCAGCTCCTGAATTAGTAGCATTTTTTTCATCTGCTTCAGGTGGCCCGGCGGCAAATAGCACTCCCACCGCCACAAAAGATAGCCAAAACCCAGCCTGTAGCAGCGCCCAGGGGTCGAGCGCCACCACCACCGCCACCGCGAGCAGCCAAACAACCGGCCAAGGCCATTGCCTGCCGCTTTGGCGCAACAAAACAACGGTGGCCAACATCCAAATCGTGCGCTGCGCCGGTACGCCCCAGCCTGAAAATAAGGCGTACAAGGCCGCCAGTAGCAAGCCACCCAGCGCGCCCGCACTGCTGGCGGGCAGCGCATGGCACAACGCAGGCGACAACATGGCCGAGCGCCGCCACAACCAACCCATGACCAGCGAAGCCGCCCAGGCAAACATGGTGATGTGCAAGCCTGAAATACTCATCAAGTGCGCCACGCCTGTGGCTCTGAAAACGTCCCAATCCGCCCGTTCAATCGCGTTTTGATCACCCACCACCAGCGCAGCCAGCACGCCTGCCAGCTGGCGGTTGTCAACCCGTTCGAAAATCGCTTCGCGCACGGTTTGGCGGGCACGCTCGGCAGGTTTAGCCCATGAATCCGCCAATTTTTTCGGCGACGCATCACTTTTGCCAGTCCGCACATAACCGGTTGCCTGAATCCCCTGCTCCCACAGCCACAGCTCATAGTCAAAGCCATGCGGGTTGCTGTTGCCGTGCGGCGCTTTCAGGCGCACCGTCATTTGCCACTGCTCACCAGCACGCAAGGGCTGCGGCTGGCGCTGCAGCTCTATTGAAAATTCGGGCGGCTCTGGATCGCCATCCATCACGGGTTGAGTTGCTGGTTTGGCGACCCGTATCCCGAAACCGGAATACCAACCCAAGTAAATATTTGGCGGCAAACGCACTTCTTCGCCCAGTTTGTCACCCTTCAAACGCGCTGACGCGACCGCAAACCGAAAACGCACCCCATCTTCGCCAAACTGCGGCATGGCCGTGATTTGGCCTGTGACTTCAATGTCCTGGCCTTCAAGCGCCGGGTTCAGAGCGGTGGCAGCAAATAAAGTCGCCCTGAACCCGGTCAAGGCAAAACCCAAAACCCCAGACAACGCAAAAACCACACACAAGGTCAGCAAGTTCCCCCTAAAAAACCACATGACCAAGCCCAGGCTCAACAAAGCAACAGTCGCTGAAACCAGGTAGCTTTTCCACTCAAAAAGGCTGGGCTGCTGGAGCTGAATCGCCACACCCGCCACCAAACCAAGCATCAAGCCGACCATAAGCCTGGCCATGCGCATGCGCAGCAGCGATAAAAAGTTGTCCCCCACGAAATCCTTTTTTTGAGTTGCCATGCGTCTGATGCATCACCAAATGTTCAACGGGCAAGCCGGACTTTAGGCCGACACAACTTATCATTGACACATATTGCCTTGGCCTGCGTATTGCTAGTATGCAGGGGTAAGCATCACCTAAAGCGAGATCATCTTGTCCATCCACGTCGCCCTCAGCCACATTACCCACTACAAATATGACCGCCTGGTCACGCTCGGACCACAAATTGTGCGGCTGCGCCCTGCCCCGCACAGTCGGACGCAAATTTTGTCGTATTCGCTGAAGATTGAACCAGCGGACCACTTCATCAACTGGCAACAAGACCCGTTCGCCAACTACCAGGCGCGTCTTGTCTTCCCCAAGCCGACACGTGAATTCAAGGTCACGGTGGACATGGTGGTGGACATGGTCACGCTGAACCCGTTTGACTTTTTCCTGGAGCCGGAGGCGGAAGAATTCCCTTTCAAATACGCCCCGGCGATGGCGCAAGAGCTGATCCCGTATCTGGCGGTTGAGCCGGCCACACCGCTGCTCAAGGCCTACCTTGACCAGATTGACCGCACGCCACGCCGCACCAACGACTTTTTGGTCAGCGTGAACCAACAGTTGCAGCAAGCCATCAAGTACACCATTCGCATGGAGCCCGGCGTGCAAACGCCAGAAGAAACACTTGAAAAAGCACTCGGCTCGTGTCGCGACACCGGTTGGCTGCTGGTGCAATTGCTGCGCCACATGGGGCTGGCGGCGCGTTTCGTGTCAGGGTATTTGATTCAACTCAAAGCGGACGTCAAGTCACTCGACGGCCCCAGCGGGACCGAAAAAGACTTTACCGACCTGCACGCCTGGTGTGAGGTGTTTTTGCCCGGCGCGGGCTGGGTGGGCCTGGACCCAACCTCGGGCCTGATGGCCGGCGAAGGCCACATCCCGCTGGCGTGTACGCCAGAGCCGTCGAGCGCTGCGCCGATTGAAGGCGGCGTGGATGAATCAGAAGTCGAGTTTGCGCACCACATGGGTGTAACGCGCATTTACGAATCACCCCGCGTGACCAAGCCGTACACCGATGAGCAATGGGCTCAGGTGCTGGCGCTCGGTGAAGCGGTTGACCGCGATTTGGTCAAGGGCGATGTGCGCCTCACGATGGGCGGCGAGCCGACTTTTGTGGCCACCAACGACCCCGATGGTGCTGAATGGAACATTGACGCGCTGGGCCCGACCAAGCGCGGCTACGCGACTGAACTGGTGCAAAAACTGCGAGCTGAATATGGTCAAGGCGGTTTTTTGCACTTTGGCCAGGGCAAGTGGTACCCGGGTGAGCAACTACCACGCTGGGCACTCAGCATCTTCTGGCGCAAAGACGGCCAGCCTGTTTGGCAAAACCCGGCCCTGTTTGCCAACGAGAGCGAACCCTGTAACTACACCGCGCAAGACGCCGCCCGTTTTACGGCCACGTTGGCAGACAAATTAGGCTTGAGTCCTGACCACATCACGCCGGGCTTTGAAGACGTTTGGTACTACCTGTGGCGTGAGCGCCGCCTGCCTGTCAATGTTGATCCGTTTGAATCAAAGCTCGACGACGCGATGGAGCGTGAACGCTTGCGACGCGTTTTCATGCAGGGCTTGGACTCGGTGGTCGGCTACGTGTTGCCGCTCAAACCGCGACCGTACATCCCAGGCTCAACTGCGCCGTTGGCTGGCCCAGCTTGGACGACAGGGCCGTGGTTCTTCAGGGACGAGCGCATGTATCTGATGCCAGGCGATTCGCCGATGGGTTATAGGCTGCCGCTTGATTCTGTGCCCTGGGTTTCCAAAACCGACAACCCCTACACGCCGGAGGAAGATCCGTTTGCGCCGCGCAACGCATTGCCTGCTGCCGCTGCTTTTGCCGGGCGCTACAACGCCACCTTGCCGGTGAATCTGCGCTTGCAAAGCACAGCGCAACGGGTTGAACAGTACCTCTCTGGCTTCAAATACGGCGTACCGCCCCGCTACGAGGCCAAGCGGGTCATGCAAGAAACCAGCACATCACAACCGATGATGTCTCAGACGGTTGACGCCACTGCCCGAACGCCGAATGCGTTTGAGTCTGCCGCCTGGCTGACCCGCACCGCGCTGTGTATTGAAGTACGTGACCCCAAGCGAGCCAATGGGCCCAAGGCAAAAGCTGAAGCCGATGCCAAGATGGCTGGTTTGAAATCAGTACGCGGCGAAACAGGCGCGCTGTACATCTTTATGCCGCCGATGGAGCGGCTGGAGGACTACCTCGATTTGCTGGCCGCGATTGAAGCGACGGCGCAATCGCTGGCCTTGAAAATCGTGCTCGAAGGCTACCCACCGCCGCGTGACCCTAGAGTGAAAATGCTGGCCGTGACACCCGACCCGGGCGTGATTGAGGTCAACATTCACCCGGCGGAAAACTGGGGCCAACTGGTCGCGCATACCGAGTTTTTATACGACATCGCCCATCAAACGCGCCTGTCGGCTGAAAAGTTCATGACCGATGGCCGCCACACCGGCACCGGTGGCGGCAACCACTTTGTATTGGGCGGCGCCACGCCTGCCGATAGCCCGTTTTTAAGAAGGCCAGAGCTGCTGGCCAGCCTGGTGGCGTATTGGCACAACCATCCGTCGCTGAGTTATCTGTTCTCCGGCATGTTCATTGGGCCGACCAGCCAGGCACCGCGTGTTGACGAGGCACGCAACGACCAGCTGTATGAGCTGGAAATCGCCATGCGCGAGATTGCCATCAACCGTGAAAAGTATGGTCAAGACATGCCGCCGTGGATTGTCGACCGCACGCTGCGCAACATTTTGGTGGACGTGACAGGCAACACGCATCGCAGCGAGTTTTGTATTGACAAGTTGTACTCGCCAGACTCATCGACCGGTCGGCTCGGCCTGCTGGAACTGCGAGCATTCGAGATGCCACCGCACGCCCGCATGAGCATTGCCCAGCAGTTGCTGCTGCGGGCGCTGGTCGCACGTTTTTGGAACAAGCCCTACCTGGGCGCTACCAACCGCCTGACCCGCTGGGGTACGGAACTGCATGACCGCTTTTTGCTGCCCAGCTTTGTGCGAATGGACTTCATCGACGTGCTGACCGAGCTGAATGAAGCCGGTTATGCCTTTGACATGGGCTGGTTTGAACCGCATTTCGAGTTCCGCTTCCCCAAGATCGGAGATGTCAAAGTCAATGGCATTGAGCTGACGTTGCGCAGCGCCTTAGAGCCATGGCACGTGATGGGCGAAGAAGGCTCATCGACAGGCACAGCACGCTATGTGGATTCGTCACTTGAGCGGGTTGAGGTGCATGTGACGGGTCTGAATGACAACCGCTATGTGGTCACCGTCAATGGCCGGGCGTTGCCCCTGCAAAACACCGGTAAGGTAGGCGAATATGTCGCCGGTGTGCGCTACAAAGCCTGGAACCCGCCATCGTCGCTGCACCCATCGATTGGCGTACACGCGCCGCTCACGTTTGATATTGTCGACACCTGGATGGAGCGCTCATTGGGCGGCTGTCAATACCACGTGGCGCATCCGGGTGGCTTGAGCTATGCGAGCTTGCCTGTTAACTCGTATGAAGCGGAAAGTCGCCGCTTGAGCCGCTTTTTGCAGATGGGCCACACTGCAGGAAAAATGAAGGTTGAGCCTGCACTGCCTAGCCGTGAGTTTCCGTTCACGCTTGATTTGCGATAATCAGGGTGAAATTGAGACCCCGTGGATAGCCAAAACAAATCACTTTTTGCAGCGCACAGCCTGGAAGCACCTTGCGACTTGGCATCAGCTCTGGCACCGCCCGCCTCGAAAGGGCATTTTGACGAGCTGCGTGGGCTTCAAAATCCATCGCAGAGCCAAACTCAAAGCCAGGGCACATCGCAAAGTCAGAGCCAATCGCAAGGCCAGTCGCAAAGCCCGATCGCCAGCGCAGTTTCCCCTGCTTGGACCACGTTCTTCAATTTTTTGGGCGCAGACGGCTTTCATGATCTGAACCACCGCACCGCCAACTTGCGCCGACAGATACGCGACAACGGCGTGACTTACAACGTCTACGCCGACGCCAACGGCCCGCAACGCCCTTGGTCACTCGACCTTTTCCCTTTGATCATTTCGCCCGACGACTGGGCCGGTATTGAGTCCGGCATCAAGCAGCGTACCCGCTTGCTCAACCACATCATGGCCGATGTGTATGGCCCGCAAAATTTATTAAAGCAAGGCCTGCTACCCGCCGCATTGGTGCAGGGGCATCCGGGTTATTTGCGTGCCATGCAGGGCGTGCAGCCCGCTGGTGGCATGTTTTTGCACATTGCGGCGTTTGATATGGCGCGCGGGCCCGACGGCAAGTGGTGGGTGGTGTCGCAGCGCACACAAGCACCCTCCGGTTTGGGCTATCTGCTAGAAAATCGCTTGAGCATTTCCATGCTGTTTTCTGAGGCCTTTCAGGGCATGCAGGTGCAGCGGCTGGCCGACTCGTATAAAGCGCTGGTGGACAGCATGAAAACGCTGAGCGCCGTGCCAGACAGTCGCATCGTCTTGCTGACCCCAGGCCCCTACAACGAAACCTATTTCGAGCACGCTTACCTGGCGCGCTACCTGGGTTTGACACTGGTCGAGGGCAGCGACTTGCTGGTACGCGGCGAGCGGCTTTACCTTAAAACATTGCAAGGGCTGGAGCCCGTACACGGGTTGCTCAAGCGGCTAGATGACGAGTTTTTAGACCCGCTGGAATTGCGCGCCGACTCCACACTCGGCGTGCCGGGCTTGCTCCAGGTCATACGCGCTGGCAACCTCCAAGTGGCCAACGCGCCGGGGTCTGCATTTTTAGAATCCAGCGCCATGCTGGGCTTTTTGCCGGCGCTCTCAAGGCATTTGCTGGGGGAAACATTGAGCCTGCCATCGCTCAGCACCTGGTGGTGCGGCGAGCAAGCGGTGATGCAAGACATGCTGCCGCAGTTGAAGAATTGCGTCATCAAACCCACTTACCCCGGCACAGGCATGGAGTCGGTCATCGGTAACACGCTCAGTCAGCGTGGGCTGGACGAGTGGGCGGGCCGCATTTTGCGGCATGGTGAAGACTACACCGTGCAAGCCTACTTGCCGTTGTCTCAAACACCCACTTGGCAGGGTGAAAAAATTGCGCCCAGGTCGGCCATGCTGCGGGTGTTTGCGCTGCCTGATGGGCTTGGCTCATGGCGCGTACTGCCGGGTGGCTTGGCGCGGCTTGCGGGCAAAAATGAAAACATTGCCTCCATGCAGCGTGGTGGCAGCAGTGCCGATGTCTGGGCACTGAGCCAGCCCGTCAAATCAGACAAAACGATGGGTGCGCCTGCTGTAGAGCACACCGAACCGGCTCACGGCAGCATCAGCCCGCCCCTGCACAACCGAATCAGCGCGCGCAAGCAGCCTGTGACCAGTCGAGCCGCTGAAAATCTCTTTTGGTTGGGCCGCTACACCGAGCGTGCTGAAAATTCACTCCGGCTGGCCCAGTTGACCTTGCAGAGTCTGGGGGGCATTGACCAGTCGTCCCAGCCGCTGCTGGCTTGGCTGACAGACATGGCCGTCAGCAATGCGCTGGTGTTGCAGTCTGTGCCAGCAGCCGGCCAGACGGCGCAAGCCAGGCGCGTTTTTGAACGCTCGCTGATTGCCGGGTTGGGAGACACAGACACCCATGCCAGCGTGGGCTACAACCTGCGCAGCCTCAAAAGCGCCGCATCTGCCGTGCGTGAGCGCTTGTCACAAGAGCAGTGGCATGTGATCGTACAAATGGAGCAAGACTTTTTCAGGCGCTGCGAGGCGCTCTCGTCTGGTTCCGCAGCGCATGACTATTCATCGCTGGAGGCGCTGCGCACGCTGGACGTGGCCAGCGGCTATCTGGCAGCCATTACCGGCGCGCAAACCGACCGCATGATGCGCGACGATGGCTGGCGGCTGCTCAGTATTGGCAGGCACATCGAGCGTCTGGGCACGCTTTCGGGTGCAATGGCATCGGGGTTCGATACTGGCGCGGTGTTTGACGACAGCGGGTTTTCAGCCATCGTCGCCATGTTTGACAGCACCATCACCTTTCATGCGCAGTACCAACAAAGGCGCGATTTAGATGCCCTGTTGGACCTGCTGGTACTCAGCCAGGACAACCCACGCTCATTGAGCTGGGTGATCAAGTCGCTGAAAAGCCGATTCTTGAAATTACCTGGCAATGAACCTGATGATGAAAACAGCCTGGCTGCAACACTGCCAGGCTTGAGCAGCTTGTTGGTTCAGGCATCGCAAAGCCTGCAAGCGACGGAGCTGATGGCCGGATTTGAGCAATGCAGGGCTTGTGCCTTTGCCTTGTCAGACCAAACCAGCCAACGCTATTTCAGCCATGCCCATAGTGCCGCCGACAGCCATAGCCTGAGCGCCTAAGCCCAAACAGTTGCCCGCCATGCTGCTCCACGTGCGTCACGAAACGCTTTACCACTACACCCCCGCGGTTGAAAACGCGCAACACGCTGTTCATCTGCGGCCAGGCAACGGCCTTGGTCAAACCGTTTTGCAGCATGCGCTGCACATCAGCCCACAACCCGTGCAGCAGCGAGAAGGGCTGGACGCCTATGGCAACAGCAAGCTTTTTTTCTCACTGCAAACCAGCCATGACGAGCTGCAAGTGATAGCCGACAGCGTGGTGCAAACCTATGCGCGTCCCCCCATCTCAGCAAACAGCGCAGAACTGGCATGGGAGCGTGTGCGCGAAGCCTTCCGCTACCGAGCCGGGGCTGAGTACAACGGCGCCTGGGAGTTTGCCTTTGCCTCGCCCTATGTGCCGCGCCATGAAGCCTTTGCTGAGTTTGCCAAGCCGAGCTTTACGTCTGGCCGGCCTCTGCTGGATGCAACGCGCGACCTGATGTCACGCATCCACAGCAGCATGACCTACGACGGCGATAGCACCGATGTGGACACCCCTGCACTGGTGGCATTAAGCCAAGGCAAAGGCGTTTGCCAGGACTTTGCCCACATCATGGTGGCTTGTTGCCGCGCGATGGGCTTGCCCGCGCGTTACGTCAGCGGCTACATCTTGACTCAACCCGCCCCAGGACAGCCGCGTTTGATCGGTTGCGACGCCTCTCACGCTTGGGCATCCGTGTATTGCCCGGATGACGACGGCTCATCGACCGGGCAATGGTTTGACTATGACCCGACCAACAACCGCGCACCCGGTGAAGACTACGTCACACTGGCCACCGGCCGTGACTTTTTGGATGTCTCGCCACTGCGCGGCGTGATACGTGGCGGCGCGCAGCACACGCTGGACGTTGCAGTGACTGTCACACCAATGGCGCCATGAACGTTGTTTATTTGCTATGTAATTCATAGCTGCTTGCGCCCGTATTCATTGGGCTATAGCAATATTTTACTACTCTTTCTTCACTCGGCCCCGGTAGCTACTCTCCGGCCACGCGTCATGTCGATGCGTTGCAGCACCACCAACCCCGCCACAAACAACACGGTGGTACTGGCAATTGAAATCCGTTGGTTACCGCCGGTTGCCCAGGTGATGGCGCCGTAACTGAGCGGGCCAATGATGCTGGCCAACCGGGTAGCAAAGGTCCACAGCCCATAAAACTCCGCCACCTGTTTTGGCGGTGCCAGCATACCGGCCATGGCTCGCCCGGCCGACTGGCTGCTGCCCATGCAAAAACCCGCCAGCGCAGCGGCGTACCAAAACATGCCTTTGCTGGTCGTCAGCGCGGCAATGATGCAGGTCAGCGTCCAGCCAACCAGTGTCAAGCCCAGCGCCAGTTTGTGGCCTATGCGGTCTTGCAAATAGCCCAAACCAAACGCACCCGCCGCTGCGGCAAAGTTCAAAACAAAAATCAGCACCATGGTTTCTTGCTGCACAAAACCAATCACCTGCTCGGCATAAATAGCAGCCAGAGTGATGGCCACCGCCACGCCGCCCTGGTAAAACACGGCGCACAGCAGCAGCCACATGAAGTCTGGGTAACGCTTGGCATCATGAAAGGTCTTTTTCAATTGCACCAACGACGCTTTGAAGCCACTCTGCCCAATTGCGGCAGGGTTGGGCACGGCGCGTTCTTTTAAAAGCTTGAGCGTCACCAGCGCCGCAGCGCCATAAATCACCGCCGTGATCAGCATCGTGACGGGTACAAAAACATCTGCCTTGATGCCCTGCTTGCCCGCCCAGATCACATAACCCAGGCAAATACCCAGTGCCAACATGCCGCCAAAATAGCCAAAGCTCCAGCCCCAACCGCTGACTTTGCCCATACCGTCAGGCTTGGCCAGCTCTGGCAAAAAGGCGGCGCTGATCGAGTCGCCGTAGTTAAAAAATACGTTTGAAATCACGATCAGCACAAACGCCAAAGCCACACTGCCCGGCCCGGCAAAAGCCAGCGCGGCGGTAGACAGCACACAACCAATAGTGAAGATCGCCAGCAGTTTTTTCTTCGCGGCGCGCAGGTCAGCGTAGGCGCCCAAGCTTGGCATGGTCAACATCACGATGGCATAAGAAATACTCAGCGCTGCTGTCCAGGCAAAGGTCGCCCATTCCGCGCCCTTGGCAATGCCGCCGACAAAATAAGCGGCAAACACGGCGGTGATGACGACTGTGGTGTAGCCCGAATTGGCAAAGTCATACATCGCCCAGCCAAACACTTCGCGCTTTTTAACGCCTGGGTTCAATGCGTCCTGGTTAAATAGTGCCACTTGGATGCTCCCGACGGTTTGGATGGTGCGTTGCAGTGCGCAAAAAAGATTCAAGCTTATCATTGCCAAAAGTCATTTTTGAGTATTTATTCCACAAGGACATCCCCATGAGCAGCCCAACACACGACGTTTATCAAAAACTCACCGCACTGAACATCACGCTGCCGCCGATTGCCATACCCTCAGCGGCCTATGTGCCCTTTGTACAAACCGGCAGGCTGGTTTTTTTAAGCGGCCACATCGCCAAAAAAGACGGCAAAGCCTGGGTTGGCCAGCTGGGCAAAAACATCGACACCGCGGAGGGCAAGCTGGCTGCCCGCGCCATCGCCATCGACCTCATGGGCACGCTACACGCCGCGTTGGCAAGCACCGGCAAAACACTCAACGACGTGACACGCATCGTCAAACTCATGAGCCTGGTCAACTCAACCGCCGACTTTACCGAGCAGCACCTGGTAACCAACGGCGCCAGCGAGTTGATTGGCGAAGTGTTTGGCTCCACCGTAGGCGCGCATGCAAGAAGCGCCTTTGGTGTTGCGCAAATCCCGATGGGCGCGTGTGTAGAGATTGAACTGATTGCTGAGGTCAACGGTTAACTTGTCTAGCTACGATGCACCCCAGTGACCAGCAGATCGAAACCGCCCTGCTGGCCCTGATAGCCCAACGCGGCCAGCAAGCCAGCGCCTGCCCCTCAGAAGTTGCACGAACCCTTTCGCACGACGATTGGCGCACCCTCATGCCGCGCATCAGGCAGGTGGCAGGCCAGTTGGCACTGCGCGGCCTGCTGGACATTTCACAAGGCGGTCAATCGGTTCCCGCTGCCACCCTGCCCAACGGCCCATGGAAAGGACCGATTCGGGTACGACTGCCGCGCGCTACATAATATATAGCTGCTTGCGCCCGTATCTATTGGGTTTAAGGCACTTTTTTATTTCAATAAAAGGTTAAGAATTACTCAATGCGAGTAGCTTGATTAGCTTTGTAGCCAAAATCGCGGTATCTTTACTTATCGATAGTCGGCTACGGGCCACAAGCGGGCTAAGGCTGATGTCTGCTTTCCGGCAGGTCGCGCGACAACTTTTTCTTAATCAGTAAATTTCAGAGGTGTGGCGCCTTCGGCTGAACGCGGTCTAAGCAGAGGTTCACCAACATGTCTGGTATGCCGCGCATAGCCGGCATCATTGAATATTCCCCAAATGGGGGATACCATCTTGTTATATCGTTCCGTTCTGCACATTGAATGGTTTAATAAATAAAAAAAGGGAGCACAAAGATGGCAAATCTTCGCGCGGGCGCTGCGGCAATTCTTTTCTGCTGCTTTGCGACACCTCTATTGGGGCATGCTGCAAGCTTTGACTGCTCCAAAGCCACATCGCGCGTCGAAGTGCTCATTTGCGCGGAAAGCGAGCTATCTAAACTGGACGACGATCTCATGGCCGCATACGGTGCGGCAAGTGCCGTACCGGATTCTGCGGAACAGGTACGCCGTGACCAACGCCAGTGGTTGAATGTACGAAATGCCTGCGGCGATAGCACATGCATTAAGTCCGCCTACGTTGGTCGCCTCTCCGATTTTTCGTCAGTCCAGACTGCAACGTCTCCTGATCAGACACCACTTCGTGAAATCCTGTCGTCTCTTTTCAAAGGGGCCGATACTCCGAGCCGAATTGACTCAGATCACGTCATTTTTTCCCAATATGACCAGAGCGGGAATTCGAAGAACATTATTTCCGTAAATATCCGCGACGGCAGCACCCGCAAAATTGTTGATGGTGTAAATGATGGGGTTTTTGTTGCCGAGGACGATCGATTCCTCGTTTACAGTGTGAGGGGCACGAACGCTAATCCGCTGATCGTTTCGGATAAACGCTCTAATAAACGCGTCGCGTCAGTTCGCCTACTTAGCCCAATCTTGTGGGGTGACATTGCAGGAGATCGCTTGCTTATCGCGCAAGCTGGCACGATGGGTAAGGCGACAATTCTCGTTTACAGCCTGCCTGGCCTGAAGCTCCAACGTAGCACCGACATCACTGGCGGCTCGAAGATCGCATCTTGGGGCGAAAAAATTGTGTCTCTTGGCTATCAGCTAAGCATCCACGACCGCGATTTCAATGAGATTGCAGTCATGAACATTCCGAAAGGTGATCCCAGTCTTGGGGCGAACTGTGAGCCAGGTCCGCTGCTTGTCTCGGGCGACAAAGCGGTGATAGGTGCAAACTGTCGGCAACTCGCTGTCGTTGACCTGCCAACTGCGCGCATAGAGCGCCTCATTCCGACTGAGTCGAACTTTCAATCTTTTGCCATTATTGAGGGGCTTCTTTTTACCGTCGACCCTGATGGAGGGGCACCCGATGTGCGGGTCATTGAATTATCAACTGGGCGTGAGCTCGCTCGTCTGAGAATCGCCGCGACATATCTTGCTGCGGGCGGTAAGTCTCTACTCGCCATGACCAAACGACAGTGGCTTGATCCTTTGAAGTTCACACTTTACGAGGTGAAATTGTCGGGGCTCCGTTCAGAAACTTCTAGGAGTGCGCGCACGCTGAATGGCTGTCGTGCGGCGGAAAAGAGGCTAAATGGAAACAATGACGTACATGCAGCGATACTTTCTTGCGAGTCAGCTGGGATTTTGGGATACGCAAGTTCAACAAACCTTCCGACTGACTTGCGCGATGCGCTGAAAGAATATGCTCGCTGGCTAACGATGTCCCTATCACGCTATTCCGAAGGGCTAGCAATTCTTGAAAAACTACAGAACATCAGTCCAAATTTAAGTTTGGCAACGCAGATTGTCTTGACAAAGCGCAAGGCCGATTTACTCAACGCACCTAATAACGACGCGAGGGCCTCACAAGTCCCAGATAAGACGGGAGTCACTCGCACATCGGTCGACTTCGGGTCGTTCACAGATTTGATGCTATTTGATAGCGACAGACTGTACGTGGCGCGCTGGGACTGTGGAACGCATGGATCCGCAGGCGTGACGCTGGACGCACTGGATCGTAAATCCTTGCATGCAATCAAACGCGTCGTTATTGCGAATTGCGACGACAGTCAGCAAGACTCAATAACTACGATTGGGACCGTACCCGGCTACATCGTGCTCGGTTTGGGGTACCGTTATGAAGAAGCCAATCGACCAACTGTCGCAGTTGTCAATGCTCGGACACTTGAGCTCGTCAAAAAGTCCTTCGTGCAACGACCTATTGATACTCTCAGCCAATGGAGGGGAAAGTTGCTGGCCTGCTCCGACAAACTAGACCAGCCTCATAGCCGTTTTGATCCCGTTAGCGCCCGCTATGTAGCCGTACCGGACGAAGAGGCAAGGGCCTGTGCCAACGGTGATCCCGTGCCGCTTCCACTTGGAGAAATAAAAAAAGGTGTTGCGTTGGCCGAGACACCACACTATCGAATCTATGAAAATAATGAAGCATCAGTCAAGAGTTTCCGATTGACAAATAAAGAGTCCAACACGTCCACAGTCATGCCGGTTAGCCAAAACGCCTATTTTGAATTTGCAATCCCTACTAGAGATGCCTTCCTGCTCCGACATAGGGATAGTAAGTACACGAGGTTTGTGCGTTATGACATTGCTGCCAAGACAGAGACAGTTTTGTTTGAGCTGAGTCCACAACGCCGTGATGTCTCTTCAACTGTCTGGGGGCAAATTCTGTTGGTTGCGATAGGGCGAGACTTGCTCACTTACGACCTTGAACGGCGCTTGGTTATCGACTATGAAAAGGAATTCATTCGAGAGGGTTTCCTGAGCAATTGTTGCGGCTTGGACCGAAACGGTATTCGTCGATTGCTACTTGATGGAAATCGACTGATAGTACTGACTTTTGATGGAAGCAACAGCCGGGTAATTGACCTTAATACTTACACTGCCGGACTACCTAGGCGGGACTTCTTCTTCACCTCGGATAAGGGGTAGTCCAAGAACACAATGACTCCGACTGAGTGTCTGACTACTACTTTTGCAAGAATGAATTGTCTGCTTTGCAGCAATAGAAAAGTTCGCTACCAGCCCACTGCAGTCAAAACCGCAATTGATCAAAAAGTCCGCTTTCGGGCAGCCGGTTCAAAGTCTTGAACTTCCGCTTTGTCGTCGTCAAGAGTCGTTAATTAACGATCGATTCCTGTCAGATGCCTTGGTTGATTTACACCAAGGAATACGGGGCATTTCAAGCAAGCTAGTCAGGAATTCCCGGATCAATGGTCTGTGATTTCCGGAATGCGCATGCAACGATGGCTTTGTAGCCCTGTTGGGTGTTTAGGTTCAGGCTATTGAGCGCTTGCGCATCAGCATCGACCTTGCCCCAAGGCCTCTGGCAACGTGCCAGTCCGGACACAGTCGCCACATGCTACACAATCAGGAGCTTCTTGCGCCCGTATTCATTGAATTTCAAGCACTTTAAATCCCAATTAAGTGCTCAAACGAGATTTTTCAACGCCCCGATTGCCCTATGTATGAAACAGTTTATCAAGTTGTTTTTATTTGCAAACGCCAATCGACCCTTCACCACAAATGCGCTTACCGTCTGTCCAAAGCGCACCCGTCAAATTTGCATTGGTCAACTTGGCGTTGATAAGGTTGGCTCGATTTAACTTCGCTCCACGCAGGTCGGCATTCGTCAAATCAGCGGCATACAAAACGGAGTCAATCAGAATCGTTCCGCCCAATATGGCTCCCCTAAAATTCGCACCTATCAAATTGGCTTGGGACATATGTGCGTTGGATAAATTAGATCCCTCAAAATTCGCAAATCGCAGCTGGGCACGGTTAAGGCTGACTACCTGCAAGTTTGAGCCGCTAAGTATTTGTCCATCAGGAAAGGTTTCATTGTTTTTGACGCACAAATACCAATCCACTTTTGCAGCGGCCAGATCGTTACATGCTGCGTGAACAAGTGGCAGCGTCGCGAACAACAACCAACAGATGAATAATTTTTTCAAAATTACTATTTGCAAACGCCAATGGAAACAGAGGCACAACTGCTTTTACCGTCAATGCCCGTTGCGCCGGTCAGGTTTGAATTGATAAAGTTTGTGTTGGTCAAACGTGCGCCTATCAGATTTGCCCGATTCAATCTGGACTGGCTGACATTGGCATCCGTTAGATTGGCGACGTACAGGACGGAATCCATCAAATTGGATTTTGTCAAATTAGCACCGCTCATATTGGCACCAATTAAATTCGCTCTAGACAAATCAGTATTGGACAAATCAGCCCCCCTCAACCTGGCAAAACGCAACTGCGTACGGTTCAGGTTCGCACCGGCCAGATTCACGCCATCGAGTTTCATTCCGTCCTCTTTGATACAGCCCTGCCAATCAACCTTCGGCCCCGGTGGGTCGCCGCATGCACCGAATGCTGTGGCACAAGAGCAAGATAGAACAATATTTAGACTCAACAGACGCAACGACATTGCCTTGTGCTTTATCCTGGTTAACAACGTCAACATTCCTTACTCGACCCGCGTCAATGCAACGGGTTTGAAGCCCAAATCAGCCGCCTTACCTTTGCGGGCACGCGCGGCTCTTGCGTTGTTCAGGCTGCGGATCTCCAGTGTCTCGTCACGCGCCTTGCCGCCACGGCCAATGCCGTCTATACGTACGCTGCGGGTGTAGGCTGCTGCGCCTGCCAGGGTGTCTTTGGCATCCAGGTCAATCAACATCAAGCCGCGCCCGCCGCCTGCCATTTGTTTGAGTTCTGAAATTTCAAACGTCAAAATGCGGCCAGCCGTGGATGCGCAAGCCACGTGGGTGGCGGCGTTGAGTGGTGCGCTGCCAGATGTGCCCGATGCATGCGATGGTTTGCAGATGGACTCGCCTTCCGCGCAACTGATGAACGCTTTGCCGGCTTTGGGTCGGGAGGTCATGGTGTCTACCGTCGCTAAAAAGCCGTAGCCGCCGCTGCTGGACAAGAGCAGCGTTGCACTGGCTGGGCCTGCAAAGTAATACAGGGGTTGTGTGCCTGATTCCAGTTCTATCAATGTCGTCACGGGCTGGCCATCACCGCGCGCGCCGGGCAGCAGCGACACGGCGACTGAATAAACGCGTCCCGTGCCTTTACTGGCGCTTCCAAACACCAGCAGCGTGTCCACCGTGCGGCATTCAAAACAGCCGTACAGGCCGTCGCCTTCTTTAAACGCAAAGCTGGCAGCGTCATGGCCGTGGCCGGTGCGGGCGCGTATCCAGCCCTTGCTGCTGACGACCACCGTGACGGGCTCGTCGAGTACCTTGACTTCGAGCACGGCTTTTTTCTCAGCCTGGATCAGCGTGCGGCGCGGGTCGGCAAATTGCTTTGCATCAAGCTCAATCTCTTTGATCATCAGGCGTTTGAGCGCCGACGGGTTGCCCAGAATCTCTTCGAGCTTGCCCTGATCTTCTCGCAGAGTTTTCAGCTCTTGCTCGATCTTGATGGCCTCTAACCTGGCGAGTTGGCGCAGGCGGATTTCTAAAATGTCCTCGGCTTGACGATCGCTGAGTTTGAAGCGCTCAATCAGCGCCGCTTTGGGCTCGTCGGACTGGCGGATGATGGCAATCACCTCGTCAATGTTCAGCAGCACCAGCGCGCGGCCTTCGAGGATATGAATACGGTCGAGAACCTTGGTCAGACGGTACTGGGAGCGCCGGGCGATCGTGGTTTGCCTGAACTCAATCCACTCGTTGAGCATTTGCCTGAGTGACTTTTGCGCGGGTCGGCCGTCAATGCCAATCATGGTCAGGTTGATTGGCGATGAACTTTCAAGACTGGTGTGGGCCAGCAGCGTGGTGATGAGTTCACTTTGCTCGATGCGGCTGGTTTTGGGTTCAAACACCAGGCGCACAGCAGCTTCTTTGCCAGACTCATCACGCACCACATCCAGTACCGACAACAGCGTCTGTTTGAGCTGCAGTTGATCTGTAGTGAGGGCTTTTTTACCGGCTTTTATTTTCGGATTCGTCAGCTCTTCAATTTCTTCCAGCACCTTTTGCGTGCTGACGCCAATCGGTAGCTCAGTCACCACCAGTTGCCATTGGCCGCGCGCCAGGTCTTCAATCTTCCAGCGGGCACGTACCTTAAGCGATCCGCGACCCGTGTTGTAGGCTGCTGCGATGTCAGCAGCACTGGAGATGATTTGCCCGCCGCCGGGGTAGTCAGGCCCGGCAATCAGGTTGTACAGCTCATCGTCTGGCAGCTTGGGGGTTTTGATCAGCGCAATACAGGCATCGGCCACTTCTCGCAGGTTGTGGCTGGGGATTTCAGTGGCCAAGCCGACTGCAATGCCGCTGGCGCCATTGAGCAGATTGAACGGCAGGCGGGCGGGCAACTGGCGGGGCTCTTCGAACGAGCCGTCGTAGTTGGGAATAAAGTCCACCGTGCCTTCGTCCAGCTCATCGAGCAGCAGGCTGGTGATGCGGGCCAGGCGCGCCTCGGTGTAGCGCATGGCGGCGGCGCTGTCGCCGTCCCGGCTGCCAAAGTTGCCTTGGCCGTCGACCAGCGGGTAACGCTGGCTGAAGTCTTGCGCCATGCGCACCATCGCGTCGTAGGCGGCGCTGTCGCCGTGCGGGTGGTATTTGCCCAGCACATCGCCCACCACCCGGGCGCTTTTAACCGGCTTGGCACCACTGGCGCCATTGGCTCCGCCAAAGCCCAGGCCCATCCGCGACATGCTGTACAAAATGCGCCGCTGCACCGGCTTTTGGCCATCGCAGGCATCGGGCAGTGCCCGGCCTTTAACAACGCTTAGGGCGTATTCGAGGTAGGCACGTTGGGCGTAAGCTGAAAGAGAGTCTTGGTCAGCCGCATCCGGGCTGCTGGGGGAAGGGTCAGCGGTAAAAAGATCCATGAATACTAAAAAATTTGAAAATTACAGCTAATCAAGCACAGCCGTTGGCACGACCAGGGACTGAGCGGTGAGTGCGGGCAGCATGTTGCTGCGGCCTGGAACGGCAGACGTGCCTGATGTGCCGCCCATCATCTCCATACGCACCCGCCCAGAAGCTCTACGCGCCTCAAGCACTACGGGTGGCGGCTTGAGGTGGCCATAAAGCTGCATCACGGTTTTGACGTAGTTTTTGGTTTCAGGGTAATTTGGAATTTTGTTACCCGCGCGCTGAACCGCGCCTTCACCCGCGTTGTACGCGGCCACAGCCAGCTCCAGCTGCCCTGGGAACATCTTGATCAAATCGCGCAGGTAACTAGAACCTGCCTTGATGTTGGTTTTAGGGTCAGTCAGTTTCTTTTCAATCGGTGTTTTGACATCGGCCCTCACGCCGTAGCGCTGGGCTGTGGGCGGCATCAGCTGCATCAAACCCACAGCGCCTTTGGGTGAGACGGCAAAGGTGTCAAAACCTGACTCTGTGGCAATCACCGCTTGCAGCAACTCGTAGTCGACACCTGTGGCCAGCGACGCATCTTTGAGCAGGTGTTTGACTGCTTTGTAATTGGGCGATATGTCGAAATAAGCCAGCAGCTTGGTGGGCGCGTGTGCGCTGCCTGCAGGAAGCTGGTTTTGTGAGGGTGACGATCTGATGGATTTTTCAGTGGAGAAGCTTTCGCCCCCCTTGAAAAACAGCTCATAGCGTTCGTCCAGCTTTTCAGTTGAAAAATGCGCCACGCCCTTGGCATCAATGTAGCCCCACACGTCTGCCACTGCGGGAAGCGCGAACAGGCTGAGCAGCAGCGCTGCGAGCGCGCTAACGATGCGGGTTTTAAAAGCAGTCAGGACGGTGTTCATCAAACGTCAATTTCTACGGCATCACCGTGGAGTTCCATCAATTCGCGGCGTGCCGCAGCTTCGCCTTTGCCCATGAGTTTGGTGATCAGGTTCTCGGTTTCCAGGAAACTCTGATTACCCAATTGCACGGGCAGCAAGCGGCGGGTGTCAGGATTGAGCGTGGTTTCCCACAATTGTTCCGCATTCATTTCGCCCAGGCCTTTGAAGCGGCTGATGCTCCAAGAGCCTTCTTTAACGCCTTCTTTGCGCAATTTGTCAAGAATAGCCGTTAATTCGCCGTCATCTAGCGCATACGCCTTGGATGCGGGTTTTTTACCCCGCGCTGGGGCATCGACTCTAAAGAGCGGTGGCCGTGCCACATACACATGCCCGGCTTCAATCAGTTTGGGGAAATGCCTGAAGAAAAGCGTCAGTAGCAGCACCTGAATGTGCGAGCCGTCCACGTCCGCATCGCTCAAAATACACACCTTGCCATAGCGCAGGCCGCTCATGTCAGGCGAGTCATCGGGCCCGTGCGGGTCAACGCCAATAGCCACCGCAATGTCATGAATCTCGGTGTTGGCAAACAGGCGGTCGCGCTCGACCTCCCAGGTGTTCAGCACCTTGCCACGTAACGGCAATATCGCCTGACTTTCCTTGTCGCGACCCATCTTGGCGCTGCCGCCAGCTGAATCACCCTCGACCAAAAAGACTTCGTTGTGGGCCAGGTCTTTGCTTTCGCAATCAGTCAGTTTGCCAGGCAGCACCGCAACACCGGAGCCTTTGCGTTTTTCAACCTTTTGCCCCGCTTTTTGCCGGGTTTGCGCCGCACGAATAGCCAGCTCAGCCAGCTTTTTGCCGTAATCCACATGCTGGTTTAACCACAGCTCCAGCGCCGGGCGAACGTAGCTGGATACCAGCCGCACGGCGTCACGGGAATTAAGCCGTTCTTTGATCTGTCCTTGAAACTGCGGGTCCAGCACTTTGGCACTTAATACATAGCTGGCGCGTGCAAACACGTCTTCGGGCAGCAGCTTCACGCCTTTGGGCAGCAGGCTGTGCAGCTCGATAAAGCTTTTAACCGCCGTAAAGAGGCCATCACGCAAGCCGCTTTCGTGTGTGCCGCCTGCGCTGGTCGGGATCAAATTGACATAGCTTTCGCGCACCGGCTGGCCGTCTTCGGTAAAGGCCACGCACCAGTCAGCGCCCTCGCCTTCGGCAAAGGTTTCATGCTGTGCATCGGCAAAGCCTTTGCCCTCAAACATCGGGATGACCAAGTCACCGTTCAGCGTTTGGGCCAGGTAGTCGTGCAGGCCGCCTTTGTACAGCCAGGTTTGTGTTTCTTTGGTCTTTTCTGTGGTCAGCGTCACGCTAACGCCAGGCATCAACACCGCTTTGCTGCGCAGCAAATGCGTCAACTCAGCCAGCGGAAGCATGGAAGACTCAAAATACTTGGCATCCGGCCAGGCGCGTACCGATGTGCCTGACTTGCGGTCGCCCTCGATGGCTTTGCGCAGGTGCAGTTTTTCAATCACGTCGCCGCCTGAAAACACCAGGTTTGCCACCATGCCGTCGCGGTATGACGTGACTTCCAGCCGCTTCGACAGCGCATTCGTCACGCTGACGCCCACACCGTGCAATCCGCCTGAAAAGCTGTACGCGCCGCCCTTGCCTTTGTCAAACTTGCCGCCTGCGTGCAGCCGGGTGAAGACCAGCTCAACGACAGGCGCTTTTTCTTCAGGGTGCAGGCCGTAAGGAATACCGCGTCCATCGTCGTCCACGCTGACTGAGCCATCGGTATGCAGCGTGACTTTGAGCTTTTTACCGTAGCCCGCCAGTGCCTCGTCAGCCGAGTTGTCCAGCACTTCCTGAATGATGTGCAGCGGGTTGTCGGTGCGGGTGTACATGCCCGGGCGCTGCTTGACGGGCTCCAGGCCCTTGAGCACGCGGATCGAGCTTTCGGAGTATTCAGGCGCCGATGCCTGTGATGCCAGTGAAAAAGTAGGAGGTTTGGATGCCATGGGAGGTCGGTATTTTCACCCAATTGTAGATGCGATGCCAAAACGAGCTGGATAAAACCACAGCCCTGCGATTTACCACGCCAGTGCGAGACAGCGGCGGCAGGCAGCTCGCGTTAAAGTCGGGGCATGACCTTGATCAATTCTTCAGCGGTAAAAACGCTCTCTATGACCCAGGTTTTAATCTGCGGCGCGGCCATCGTCACCCTGTCCATGGGCATTCGCCACGGCTTTGGCTTGTGGTTGCAACCGATCACGCAAGCCCAGGGCTGGACACGTGAAACCTTTGCCTTTGCGATTGCCATCCAAAACCTGTCTTGGGGAATTTTCGGTATTTTTGCAGGCATGCTGGCCGACAAGCTGGGCGCTTTCAAGGTCTTGCTGGGGGGTGCAGTGCTCTACGCCTTGGGGTTGGTCGGCATGGCGTTGTCGCCGACTGGCTTTATGTTCACGCTGACTGCCGGGGTTTTAATTGGCGCTGCGCAAGCAGGCACAACTTACGCGGTGATTTACGGCATCATTGGCCGCAATATTTCAGCCGAAAAACGCTCTTGGGCGATGGGCGTTGCGGCGGCGGCAGGGTCTTTCGGGCAGTTTTTGATGGTGCCAATTGAAAGCTTTTTGATCAACAACATCGGCTGGCAACAGGCGCTGCTGATTTTGGCCGGTGCGGTGCTGCTCATCATGCCGCTGGCGTTGGGCTTGCGTGAAGGCGGCTTTGCCGGCGGACAAGCGCCTAAACGTGACCAAACCATCCTTCAGGCGCTGCGTGAGGCATTCAAATACCCGAGTTTTCAGCTCCTGATGGCGGGCTATTTTGTGTGCGGCTTTCAGGTGGTATTTATTGGCGTTCACATGCCCAGCTATCTGAAAGACAAGGGCTTGTCGCCCCAAGTGGCGGGCTATGCGCTGGCGCTGATTGGTCTGTTCAATGTGTTTGGTACTTACGCAGCTGGGGCGCTGGGTCAGCGGATGCCTAAAAAGAACATTCTGGTTTTTATTTACTTCGCCCGGGCGGTCGTGATTTCCGTGTTCATCGCCGCGCCGCTGAGCCCCATGAGCGTTTATATATTTGCCAGCCTCATGGGCTTGCTATGGCTGTCGACCGTGCCGCCGACCAATGCGGCGGTGGCGCAAATTTTCGGCGTGGCGCATTTGTCGATGCTCAGCGGTTTTGTGTTTTTCAGTCACCAAATTGGTTCGTTTTTAGGCGTTTGGCTGGGCGGCGTGCTGTATGACCGCACCGGCAGCTACGACATCGTTTGGTACATCACGATTGCGCTGGGTATTTTTGCCGGCTTGATCAATTTGCCAGTGCGGGAAGCGCCGATTCAACGCGCTGCGCCTGGCCCGCAGCCTCTTGGCGCTTGACATGACACGCCAGCGCCTGATGCATATAACTGCCTTGTTGGCTGCTGCTGCGGCGCTGCTGGGCGTATTTGCGCTGTACACACAGCCAGACTTTCTGGTGGTGCTGTCCAATCAGGTTTGGGCTTGTTTCTAGGCTAAAAACGGTGATTTTTAGCATATTCTAGGTGTCATTTAGGCCTCTAAGCCAATAAATACGGGCGCAAGCAGCTATGAAAATAATAGTAATCACAGGAGCCTCAGACGGCATTGGCGCAGAGATGGCGCGGCAACTGGCTAGCAGATATGGCGCTCAAGTCGGGCTGGTGCTGGCTGCCAGGGACGAAACTCGCTTAGCGCAGGTCGCCAACCAATGTTCAGCGTTCGGCGCGCAAACCTTGGTTATGCCCACCGACGTGTCGTTAGAGCCTGCTTGCCGCGCGCTGATCGCGGCTGCGGTGGAGAAATACGGCCAGATCGATGCACTCATCAACAACGCGGGCATGTCGGCTCAGGCGCTGTTTGAAGAAGTCAAGGCCGACGACCTCGCGTGGTACGAGCAACTGATGCGGGTCAATTTGTGGGGCAGCGTTTGGTGTACGCACGCCGCTCTGCCCTATTTGAAGCAAAGCCGGGGCAGCATTGTTGCGGTTTCTAGTCTGGCCGGGTTGTTTGGCGTGCCGGGGCGCACCGCCTACAGCGCCACCAAATTTGCCATGACGGGCTTTTTTGAAGCGCTACGCGCTGAGCTAAAAAACGCTGGCGTGAGCGTCACCACCGCCTACCCTGGTGTGGTGGCCACGCAAATCCGCCACCACGGCTTGAACGCTGCGGGTCAGACTGCGGGTTCAAGCGGCTTGAAAGAAGACAACGCGATGAGCGTTGAAGAGTGTGCCAGGCTGATTTTGCAAGGCATGGATGCGCGTCAGCGTGATGTGGTGATGACCGCTAAAGGCAAGTTGGCCCGATGGCTCAAACTTCTCGCGCCCGCACGGGTTGAAGCGATGGCATTGGCGGCGCTGAAAGATGAGGTCAAGCCGTCTTGAAAAACTCAAGCTTGCACGGCACCGAGCCCCCTTCAGCCTGGGTCAAGCGCTGGTCGCACCTGGTTAAACCGCATGGATCGGTACTGGACGTAGCTTGCGGTCATGGTCGCCACGCTTACTATTTTCACCAACAAAATCACCCTTTAGCCCTTATAGATCGGGCGCAAGCAGCTATTGAATCAATAGCGATTGAGGCGCATTGCTGCGAGAAGGTGGTAGCTGATATTGAAAACGGTCCGTGGCCTTTTGAGGGCAGGCAGTTTGACGCGGTGGTGGTGACCAACTACCTGTGGCGGCCTTTGATGCCTATCGTGCTGGCCAGCTTGGCAGAAGGCGGTGTGCTGATCTATGAAACGTTTGCATCCGGCAACGAGACAGTTGGCAAGCCGTCACGGCCCGATTTTTTGCTGCAGTCAGGCGAGTTGCTGGACGTCTGCAAAAGCCTGAGGGTGGTGGCGTTTGAAGACGGCTTTATACAAGGTACGGGTGTGCAATCAGCTAAATTCGTTCAACGCATTGCCGCCATACGCGATGCTGGTGCTAGCCAGGGCCCGGCGCGCTACCCCTTGCCATAAACGCCATCCCGACTGGGTAGAATGTGAGTTTGCCCTTTAGTCTTGATCCGACAGCACCGAATAGACATGAATCAAATCACAGGCAGCATCGTTGCACTGGCAACGCCCTTACACCCCGACGGCAGTGTGGACTACCCTACCCTGCGCAAGCTGGTGGACTGGCATGTGGCCGAGGGTACTGACTGCATTGGTGTCGTGGGAACGACGGGCGAGTCGCCAACCGTCAATGTCGAAGAGCATTGCGAAATCATTCGCGTGTCGGTCGAGCAAGCCAACAAGCGCGTCCCCATCATGGCGGGCTGCGGTGCCAATTCAACCGCTGAAGCGATTGAGCTTGCCAAGTTTGCCAGAGGCGTCGGTGCAGATTGCCAGTTGCAGGTCGTGCCCTACTACAACAAACCCACGCAAGAGGGCCAATACCAGCACTTCAAGGCTATTGCCGAGGCGACCGGTGATTTGCCTTGCGTTCTCTACAACGTACCGGGTCGCACGGTGGCCGATATGTTGCACGCCACCGTGATGCGCCTGGCGCAAATCCCCGGCATTGTTGGCATCAAAGAAGCCACCAGTAACATCGAGCGCGCCCAGTGGCTGATCAAAGAAGCGCCCAAAGGCTTTGCCGTCTATTCAGGTGACGACGCCACCGCTGTCGCGTTGATGCTGTGCGGCGGCCAGGGCAATGTCAGCGTCACGGCCAACGTCGCGCCAAAACTGATGCACGAACTGTGCGTGGCGGCTGTTGCTGGCGACGCGAAACGCGCGATGGAACTCCAGATGAAATTACTGCCTCTACACAAGCACCTGTTTGTCGAGGCCAACCCGATTCCTATCAAATGGGCAATGGCACGGATGGGTTTGTGCGGCCCCACGCTGCGGCTACCCATGACTCCGCTCGAAGCATCCAACGTGGCTACGGTTGAAGGCGCATTGCGCGCCACCGGACTGATCTGATTTTTAAGGACTTTTAAGTGATGACATTTCAAAAACACCCCATGACTTCTGGCATATTCAAGGCAACCATGCTGACTGCGGTCATTGCGGGCATGACGCTTTTAAGCGGCTGCTCGACGATGAATGACATCTTAAAAGGCGACAAGATTGATTACAAAACCAGCGGTAAAGCAGGCCCATCGCTGGAAGTACCGCCAGATTTGACACAGCTCACCCGCGAAACGCGTTACGTCGTACCCGGCACAGCCGTCAGTGCCAATGCCTTCCAGGTTGGACAAAACACGCAGGCTCTCCCCGTTGCAGCGCTTGCGGTTGGTGATGTTCGAATTGAGCGATCAGGCAGCCAGCGCTGGCTGGTGGTCAACCGACCAGCAGACAAGCTCTACGGCCCGATACGCGATTTTTGGCTGGAGAGTGGCTTTTTGCTGGCGCTTGACCAAGAAAACCTGGGCATCATGGAAACCGACTTTGCCGAGAATCGGGCCAAATTGCCGCAAGACTTTATCCGCGAAACCCTGGGCAAAGTATTCGAAAGCCTGTACTCGACCGGCGAACGCGACAAATTCCGCACACGTCTGGAGCGAAACGCAACGGGTGGAACAGAAATTTTTGTCAGTCATCGTGGCTTGGTAGAGGTTGTGGTTGGTGGCTCCACCGGCAAGAACACCACCGGAGACGGCACCGTGTGGCAACCCGTGCCGCCCAACCCTGAACTAGAAGCTGAGTTTTTACGCCGCATGATGGTCAAACTTGGCGTGACACAAGAGCAATCAAAAGCGCTCGTTGCATCAGGCGTACCTGCCAGCACATCTAAGGTTGACACCGTCAATGGAGTACCTGTCGTTCAAATACAAGAAGGTTTTGACCGCGCATGGCGCCGGGTGGGCTTGACGCTGGACAGAACCGGCTTCACTGTGGAAGACCGCGACCGCGCACAGGGCACGTATTTTGTGCGTTATGTTGATGTGACTTCTGACAGAAAAGAACCCGGCATCTTGTCCAAAATCTTCAGCGCGGCAGCACCGGCTGTGCCGCCTATCAAATACCGCATTACGCTGAAAAGCCAGGGCGACGCCACCACAGTGTCGGTGCTCAATGCCCAGGGTGCGGCTGAGTCGTCTGTCAACGCGCAACGCATTGTAAAAGTCATCGCTGACGATTTGAAATAAACCTTGAACGCTATTGAAGGCGCAACATGATGCGCTTTAAAAGCCTGGGTAGCGGCAGTGCAGGCAACGCAACACTGGTTCAGTCTACAGGCTCTGACCCATGCAATCTGCTGATTGACTGCGGCTTTGGCCTCAAGCAACTGGTGCAGCGGCTTGAAAAGTCGGGCGTGCTGCCAAGCGAGCTGGACGCCATCTTCATCACCCACGAGCATGGCGACCACACGGGGTGTGTTCAGGCCCTGTCTAACCAATACAAAATCCCGGTCTGGATGAGCGCGGGCACTGCTGCTGCGATGGGTTTTGACAACACCAACGGCTTGCTGCAAACGGCAACTGATGGCGACGTAATTGCCATGAAAGGCCTGCAGCTTAACCCCTTTACCGTGCCACATGATGCCCGAGAGCCGCTACAGCTCAGCTGCACAGATGGCGCCGCCAAGCTGGGTGTGTTGACCGACCTCGGGCATGCCACAGGGCACGTGCTGAATCAATTGCAGGGTTGCCATGCTTTGATTCTTGAATGCAATCACGATGCAGATTTATTGGCAGCTTCGGTTTACCCGCCGTTTTTAAAGCAGCGGGTTGGCGGGCACTACGGACATCTGGCCAATTCGCAAGCGGCAGGCATTGCAGGCAGCGTGCTGCACAGCGGCCTCAAGCATGTGGTCGCCGCCCACCTGAGTCAGCAAAACAACTTGCCTGAGCTGGTGAAAAGCTGCCTGGCGCAAGCCTTGTCATGCAAGTCCGATGACATCCTCGTTGCGACGCAAGAGGATGGCTGCCAGTGGCTGTCCGCGTGAGTCAACCTGAAAACGATCGCCCATAAAAAAAACCGCCTTGAGGCGGTTTTTTTATGCTCTCAAGAAGATTACTTGGCAGCAGATGCAGCGCCCATGGCGGCTGATGCAACGCCCATGGCAGCTGATGCAGCACCCATGGCGGCTGAAGCGACGCCAACAGCTGCAGAAGCGGCAGCTTCAGCAGCAGCTGGAGCTGGAGCAGCAACAGGTGCTGGTGCTGGAGCAGGAGCGTCGACTTTTTTCTCGCCACAAGCGGCCAGAGCAAAAGCAGCAACCAGAGCTGCCAAAACGAGAGATTTGTTCATTTCACTATCCTTAAAATTAAAAAAGAAAACAATTTCCGGAAATTGTCAAAAATCGGCCCGATGAAATCAGGGATTGTTTGACCAGACAAAAGGACTCGAGCTCTTTTGCCTAGCTTTCGATTATAGCCCGGATTAATGTAGGCTAAAAAAGTTGCATGACTCGCAAAAATCAGAAGCCGTCTTACAAACCCAGCGTCGTGGCAGCAAACGCAGGCGAACTAAGTTTTAAACACTCATTGAGTCGTTCCTTCAATGCCACTCTACGCGCCACTTCCGCGCCAGACACTCCGGTTGAACGCGCCAAATCGAGTCGTTGAAAAACCCACGACGGACTCCATAACGCACTGGGCATATCGTCGGGAGAAATGGCTGAATTACCTCTGCATTCAATGATGTGCGACCAAGTCCGCCGCCAGGTTACAAAACGGGCATGGCGACGCATCACCTCGTTGTAGTTTTTTGCCAGCATCGTCAACTTGCGGCCCGATTTTGACCAGTCATTGAGCGACTGAGCGACAGCGCGCTCGCCCAGCGGCCAGTCTTCAAAGGTGCTGTCGCAAATGATGATCTCACGCCAGCCTTGCAAAGCGGCAGTTGCAAATGCAAGGCGAATCAATGCCGCGAATTCAGTCGACCCTTCAAACCTGCCCTGTGGCAAGGCGTCGGGTGTTTCTGACAAGAGATTTTCAGTGCTCATTTGGGCTCCTTGGCAGCGTGAATCCAACCTGCGGCTTGCCAGTCTGCCAGCAGGGCAAGAGCGTCCGGACTTGCCTTGCGCATAGCCTGCGCGGGCAACTGGCGCTGGTCGGCCAATTGCCGCATCAGCAGGGCATCTGCACCTTTGGCGCGGTAACTTTCACCATTGATAAAAATATGCCGTGCGTCATACATCATGCGGGTTTTGGGGTCGAGCTTGATAGCCATGGCTTTCGTCAACTCAGCTTCAGTCTCTTCAAACCAGACTTGGGGCTTCAAGCTGGTCATGATTTCACCCAACGCGCAACCCAAGGCCAATGGGTCTTTCAGCGCATCATGCATGGCCTTTTGCGCAAAAGTGGCCAAGTCATCAGGCAATTGTGCGGGCGTCGATGTAGCGGCTTGCCCCGCATCACGGTACATTGTTTTGGCTTGATTTGCACTTGACGCTTCAAGCTCATCTTCACTGAACTCAGCCAACCGATGCAGCAATTCAGCGGCCAGTTCTTGCGCAACCGGTGCCTTAAAACCAATCGAGTAAGTCATGCAGTCCTGCGCTTTGCCATCTGGCCCTTCGCTCGCCTCAGCCACGCCATCATGCGCATAGCGTGGTGGCAGGTACAGCATGTCACCCGCCTCCAGCACAAACTCCTCTTCAGTACAGAAGTTTTGCAATATCTTTAGCGGCACACCTTCTTGCAGGGTCAAGTCTTTTTGTTGGCTGATGCGCCAACGCCGGCGGCCACTGGCTTGCAGTAAAAAAACGTCGTAACTGTCAAAGTGCGGGCCCACACCACCACCCGGTGTGGCCCATGAAATCATCAGGTCATCAAGACGCGCATCAGGCACAAACCTGAACTGCTGCAGCAACTGATGCACGGCCACATCATGTCCATCAACGCCCTGCACCAGCAATGTCCAACCCGGTTGTTTGAGCGGCGGCAGGCCACGCGGCAAAAAAGGCCCGCTTTTCATGCGCCAGCCCTGTCTATTTTTGACAATCAATCTGGACTCAACCGAATCACTTGAAGCCAGCTTGAAAAGCTCGCTACGGCTGAGCAAAGGCATAAAGCCGGGTATAGCCCCGCGTACCAGCAAAGGCTTTTTCTGCCAATGACGGCGCATGAATTGTGCAGGGCTCAGGCCGGCCAACAAAGCCAGAGGTTTATGTGTATCCATGGGACAATTGTCTGATGAAAATCACTCCACAATGCGTCGTTGCCCTCACCTGGACGCTAAAAGACACACTGGGCGAGGTATTGGACGAACTCGATGAGCCTATCGAGTTCTTGATGGGCGGCCAAGACTTGCTGGCAAAAATAGAAGAGCACTTGCAAGGCCATGAGGCAGGCGAAGCACTGGCTTTTCAGCTGGAGCCTGAAGAAGCCTTTGGCGAATATGACGAAAACCTGGTGTTTCTTGAACAACGGGTGGTTTTCCCCGCAGAGCTGGAAGAAGGCATGACATTCGACGGTGCCACCTTGCCCATCGGCAGCAGCCCAGATACGCCAAAAGACAAAATCTACACGGTCACCGAGATCTACCCCGAACATGTGGTGCTAGACGGTAACCATCCTCTGGCCGGCATAGCGCTTCGGCTGAACCTGAAAGTTGAATCGGTGCGAGATGCCACCGAGGCAGAAGTTGGCCAAGGCTCGCTAGGCACAGGCTTTTTCAGGCTGGAGCCACTGAGCGCCGATGGTTCGACCCTGCACTGACGCATCACGCGTCAGTCGCTAAGGTCTTATTTACATCACCCGGTAAAGCTGACCGTTCTCAATCCGCACCCGGTCACCAATGCGCAGTTCGCCATAAGACGTCATGTCATAAGCGCGCAATGAGCCGTTGTCGAGCTGAACCGATACGCGGTAGCTTTCACCCGCAGCAGCGTTTGCCGTGCGGCTTCGCTCAATCGCGTTACCCGCAACGGCGCCACCTACCGCGCCAATCACGGTAGCGGCCGTACGAGCACCCCCAGTGCCGATCTGGCTACCGACCACTGCACCCGCTACGCCGCCAATCACAGCGCCAATTCCTGGGCCTTGTGCAGGCTGTTGCGCTCGGATGATTTCTACATTGTTCACACGCCCGTACTCCACATAAGCACCTTGTGTATTTGTCGTGCTGCCAGATGTGGGGTAAGTCGAAACGGGTGAGGTGTTCATGGGCGCGCAAGCCATAAGACTGGCAAGCATGACGGCAGATGCAGCCACTGAAACTGAGCGTGATGGGTAGTTCATAAAAATCTCCTATAAATTGATTTCAAGCAGCTTTACACCCTCAACCTGCTTTGAATATCACCGGTTGCCTGAAGCCTTGAATCAATTACACGACTCGCTCTTACCCCGCGCCATGAGCGGTCTGCTTGGGTAACAGTGGTCAAACACGGATACGAAGCGTAAGAAAACCCTGACGTTTACACCGTGACTTAGCGCAAGGATGTCCAGACAGGAAAACAGGGCGCTACATTTTTGATAGCTTCTTGCGCCCGTAAACAGGTCTATCTGGCTATTATTCTTTCCAAAATCCGTTAGTTTTTGAGGTTTTAGACAGTTTTTACGGCTGCTGAAAGCTGGTTTAGAGCGCTTTTCATCTGTTTTTAGGCGGGTTTTAGTGCTTTAGGCCAATAAATATGGGCGTAACCAGCTATTAATTTAATAGCAAACTTGAGCAACTACCCTTGCACACTTGCGCAAACGGGCACGCCAGCCCGCCAACTCCTTGTTTCTGCATGCATCGTCTTGGCTTGGTTTGCCTTGTGAGTTCGATTGGCGTCCGACGCTTCACCGCATCTGCACAGACCCACTCACATTGACCAGCACCGTGCTTTTACCCGCTTCTACCGGCACTGCCGATTCCGCGTCAGCCGACTTGGACATCATGGCCACGGCACGGGGGCGAGGCTGAAAGCTTTGGTCGTTGGCGTTGATGCTGACTTCACGCAGGGTGTAGCCGGTAAAGCCAAAGCTTTTGGAGACTTCGAGCGCTTTGGCTTTGAAGCGATCGATGGCGATGGTTTGTGCTTCAGCCTCGACTTTGCTGCGCTGTTCACGGCTGAGGGCAAAGCTGACGTTGCCCATGGTCAGACTTTGGATTTTGCCGGCGGTGCTGGTGATGCGGCTGAAGTCGCGGCCATCTAGTACCAATTCAGTACTACCTTGCCAGCCATTGATTTTGCCGTTTCTGTCGTAGCGGGGGTACAGGCTGAAATTGCCGGTGCGCAGGTCAAGCTGGCCGGGCAACACGGCTGGCCGGGCAATGGCTAGGGCTGCATCAAGCGCCTGTTTGAGCTGGGTTTGCACGGCATTGGCATCGAGGCCGCTGGCGGTGGTGTTCATGGCAATCGACAGCAGGTCTTGCTGCACTTCAACGCTGCCGCTGGCTGACAGTTGGGCGACATTTTGTAGTGGCTCGCGCATCACCGCCATGGGTTGAGCAAAAAGGCCTGTAGCGCAAGTAATTAGGGCGCAAGCAGCTATTGATTTAATAGTAGATAGCGGAGTAAACGAAGGGTTGATCATGGCGCTGGCTTTCTTTAAGAATTCTGTAGTTGATGCGATGCAAGGTAAAACTACCGATCGAACATTATTGCGGCGGTTTGGCGCGTCGCAGCCAGCCATAGACAAACTGGCGAATTCGCCTGACAGACAAGACGGAAATGCAAGTTTTGCCTTCAGAAAATGCTGAAAGTGTTGTAACAGTGTGTCAAAACGGCTCGAAAAAGCTGCAAATGACGTTTTCAGCCTTCAAAATGGCTCTGTTACAAATCACGAAATGAACATGACACAAGCCACCACCACTCCCCGTGCCGACAAAATCCTTATCGTGGACGACGACGCCCGCATCCGCGACTTGCTGCGCCGCTACCTGGCGCAAGAAGGCTTTGAGGTGATCTTGGCCGAAGACGGCAAAGCACTGAGCCGCATCATGCTGCGCGATGCGGTTGATTTGATAGTGCTGGACCTGATGATGCCTGGTGAAGATGGCTTGTCGATTTGCCGCCGCCTGCGGGCCGCTAACGACCGCACCCCCATCATCATGCTGACAGCCAAAGGCGAAGACGTTGACCGTATCGTGGGGCTGGAAGTCGGTGCTGACGACTATTTGTCCAAACCATTTAACCCGCGTGAGCTGCTGGCTCGGGTGCATGCAGTGCTGCGCCGCCGCCCCGCCACTGAGGTGCCGGGTGCGCCATCACAAGACCAGGAAGTGATTACTTTTGGGCCGTTCTCGTTTGATCTTGGTTTGCGTTCTTTGCATAAAAATGGTGAAGAGCTACCTTTGACCACCGGTGAGTTTGCGATGCTGAAAACGCTGGTGCGCCACCCACGCCAGCCGTTGTCGCGTGAAAAGCTGGCCCAATTGGCCCGTGGCCGCGAGTTTGAACCATTTGACCGCAGCCTGGACGTGCAGGTGTCACGCCTGCGCAAGCTGATCGAGCTCGATGCGGCGGTGCCCCGCTACATCCAAACTGTGTGGGGCGTAGGTTATGTGTTTGTACCTGATGGTACAAATTAAGACCGAGCTGCTGCTCTTTAAAGATTGCCATACTATGGCTTTAGGGCACTTCTAGAAATTCAGATTTTCGGGATGAAGTGCAAGGCGCACGGAGCGCAGGACACCGGAATGCACTTGTGTGCATGAGCATTCCGTGTACCGCGCAACGCAGCAATTCGCTCGAAGAATGAATTTATAGAAGTGCCCTCCATGGACGTCACCAGCCCTGCACCACTAGAAACCGCTCCGGCACCGCTTGAAATGCGGCCGCGGCGGGGATTCAGCCTTTTTTGGCGGACTTTTTTCTTTTTAGCGCTGCTGCTGTTTGGCTCTATCGTCGCGTGGCTGCAAACCTACCGCTCGTTGGAGTCCGAGCCGCGTGCTATTCAAAGCGCGCAGCAGCTGGCCTCGCTGGTGAACTTAAGCCGGGTCGCACTGCGCTATTCAGACGCCATTGCCCGGGTGTCACTGATCAAAACCTTGGCAGACGAAGAGCGTGTACGCATCACCCTGCGCGAGCCGAAAGACAAGTTCGAACTGCTGGAAAACGACAAGCTGAGCCAACGCACGAGCGAAGAGCTGAAAGTTAGGCTCGGTGCGGGTACGTTGGTGGCCAGTGAAGTCAACGGGCAAAAGGGTTTGTGGGTCGGCTTTAAGGTTGATAAGGACGAGTACTGGCTGCAAACCGACGAATCACGCATCGGCCCGTCCCGGGGCAGTACCTGGGTGATATGGCTGGTCACGGCTGCGGCGCTGTCGCTGCTGGGCGCGGCTTTTATTGCACGGTTGATCAACAGCCCGCTGAAACAGCTTTCATTTGCCGCCAGTCGCATGCGCGATGGTGATTTCGATGCCAGCTTGCTGGACGAAAGCGCCGCCACCAGTGAGGTACGCGAGGTCAATATCGGCTTTAATCGCATGGCCGAGCAGTTGTCGAAAATTGAGCAAGACCGGGTCATCATGCTGGCTGGTATATCGCATGATTTGCGCACGCCACTCGCGCGCCTGCGGCTAGAAACTGAAATGAGCGTGGCCGACGAGGACGCACGCGCCCACATGGCGGCAGACATCACGCAACTAGACGCGATCATTGACAAATTTCTGGACTACGCCAGACCGGACCCCGCACGGCTGGAGACGGTGTCACTGAACGCGGTGATCGAAGCAGCCATTTATGCCGTGGGGGACGCCGATGACATGCGCATCACCGTGACCATGCCCGACAACATGAACGTATTGGCTGATGAGGTTGAACTGTTGCGCGTGATTTCCAACCTGCTCGAAAACGCACGTCGCTACGGCAAAACACCCGAAACCGGTATCGCGCTGGTTGACATTGCCGCCAAAGCCCGCGACCAGTGGATATTGATCAAGGTACGCGACCACGGCACCGGCGTGGCGCCTGATACGCTGTCAAAACTGACGCGCCCGTTTTTCAGGGGTGATGCAGCCCGCACGGCGGCTACCGGCGCTGGTTTGGGTCTGGCGATTGTTGAAAAAACCATTCAACGCATGGGCGGTGTGTTTGGTTTGGCCAACACTGCATCTGGCGGCCTGGCGGCGCACATCAAGTTGCGGCGCAGCAACTAGCAGCGAAAGTCATTCCATTTTCAAATCATTCGTGAACGCGAAGGTGAAGCGACGACAGTACCAAGGTACGGCTAGCGAAGCCGACAAAGTGCACGGATGATTTGGAGATGGAATCAACTGGCCATCATGCGGCGCGATGCGTAACTGAGCGCATCGACCAGAGCAACCATCAGCAGCATGGCCAGCAAAATACTGCTGGTCTCTTGCATTTGAAACAGCCCCATGTGAAAGGCCAGCATTTGGCCCAACCCACCCGCCCCCACCACGCCCAGTACGGCAGCTGCGCGAATGTTGTTTTCCCAACGATACAGCGTGTAGCTGACGAGTTGCGGGAGGATTTGCGGCAGCGTGGCGTACCAAAAGATCTTGGCCTCGCTAACGCCGCGTGCGCGCAATGCAAACGCTGGACCAGGGTTGGCGTTCTCGATACTTTCAGCAAACAACCGACCCAGCACGCCAGAGGTGTGCAGCGCCAACGCCAGCGTACCCGCCAAGGGCCCCAAGCCGGCGCTGATCAGCAGCAACGCAGCCCACACCAGTTCAGGAATGCTCCGCAGCATATTGAGCAGCATGCGGCTTAAAGCCCGCCAGCGTGCGGGATCATAGCTGTGGGTTTTGCTGGCGGGCACAGCCAGCGCCAAGCCCAAAATAACGGCCAACAGTGTGCCTAAAGCGCTCATGGCCAGCGTCTCTAGCGCGGCCCAGCTCAGCTTGATTAAAAATTTGCTGCTAGTTTCAGGTACCAGCATCTCGCCAATGAATTTGCCCATTCGGCGAGCCGCGTCAGCACTGAAAAACTGCGCCCATTTCAAATCCAGTGTCCAAAAACTGGCGACGGTCAAGCACATCAGGCCTAAAACAAACCAGCAGGCCTTGCAGCGCGCGTCAAACAGCGGTGGCGGTAGCTTGTGGGGTGGTGCTTTGGTGGCTGACATGCCCTACCCCAATTGTTTGCGCAACCAGGCGCTGGTTGCGTCGGCCAGCCAGACCAGCAACATGAAAACAATCAACATGGTGGAGACTTCTGAGCCGTTGAACATCTTCATCGATGCATCCATCTGCTGGCCCAACCCACCAGCGCCGACAAAGCCCAGGACAGCCGAGCTGCGAATCGCACATTCCCAGCGGTACACGGTGTAGCTGGTCAATTCGGCAGCGTTTTGCGGCAACAGGCCATAGAAAAACGCTTGCATCGGCCCAGCACCATTGCGCAGCAGGCTTTGCGTGACTTGGGCGTCACCGCTTTCTAAAATCTCGGCGTACACCTTGCCCAACATGCCGCCGTAAGTCAGTGCAATGGCAATCACGCCCGCAGTGGGTCCCAAGCCCACCACACGAACAAAAATCAGCGCCCAGATCAACTCGGGAACGCTGCGCAGCAGCACCATCAACCATCGCAGCAATGTGCGCAACACAGCTGGCAGTTTGTCCATTTTCCCGGTCAAGGCTGACACCGACAAAACACGCACTGACAGCAACGCTAGAGGTATGGCAAGAACAAGCGCCAGCGCAATGCCTGCGGTAGCAATGGCAACGGTGCGCCAGGTTTCTTTGGCCACCAGCAGTAAAAACTCGCCTTCAATTTTGGGTGGAAAGAAGTCGCTTAAAAACCTCAAGGTGGGCTTTAAATTACTGGCTTCAAACAGCGTCCAAACTTTGAATTCAGTCAACACCAGCATGGGCCACAGCAGCGCAACTGTTGCCAACAGCCAAAAGACGCGGCCAGCCCATGCCGGGTCGCGTTTATGCTGGTTTGACACAGCAGCTTGCATTAACGGCAATGCATCACCGCTGGCAACGGCGGCGCAATTGGCAAGTTGTCGGGCTCGACCGCCGCGCCATCCAGTTCATGCAAGTGTTGTGCGTACAAGTCGCGCAGATGTTCCGGCGTGACTTGCGCTGCGGGCAGGTCAAACACCATCAGTCCATCTCGCATGCCGATGATTCGCGGAAACGATTTCAAAGCCATCTCCACATGGTGCAGCGTGGCGACCAGCGTCGCGCCGCGCTCGGTGGCAATATCGGTCAGGGTTTTGATGGCTTGTTCGCTGCGCGACGGGTCTAGCGCCGACAAGGGTTCATCAACCAACAGCAATTTAGCTCTAGAGGCCAAAATGCGCGCCAAACCGACCCGCTGACGTTCACCGCCTGACAGCCGATCAACCCTTTCAAACAACTTTTCAGACAAGTCAAATCGGGCCAAAGCGGCATCTGCTCGCGCAATATCAGTTGGATAAAACAAACTACTCAAGCTGGCCCAAAGCCCCATTTGCGGCAAGCGCCCAGCCAGCACGGCCGTGACCACACGCTGGCGCGGCGGCAGCGGCGGGACTTGCGGCGCTAAAAACAAGTTGGCCCGCAGTTTTTGCAGATTGCTTACGGGCATACCCCACGGATCAACATCACCGAGAGTAAGCGTACCTGCAGAGGGCTTTAAGGCGCATGCTATTAAATGCAGCAGCGTGGTTTTGCCCGCTCCCGACGGACCGATGATGGCCACGTGTTCACCCGATTGCACTTTTAAAGATACATGACGCAACGCATCAGGCACATTTCCTTTTGCTGCCGGGTGACGAGCCGATGAATCGGCCAAAACAAGCTGCACGCTGATTACTTAAGCAAGCCTGCACTGCGTGCCGCGGCTTCAATGCCTCGGTAATTCTCAGGCACGGTAGAGATGTAGCGGCTGGCGCGGTTCAGGTCCAAAATTTCTTTGCCTTCGGGGGTTTTGGGGTCAATGTCTAGCAGCGCTTTTTTCACCCGCTCGCGCTGGGCTGCGGGCATGTCGGCATGAACCGACCAGTTGTAATTAAAGTAACCCGGCGTGGTGAAGAACACCACTGCGTCTTTATCAGTCACTTTGCCTTCTTTGACAAATTTATTCCATACAGTGATGTCCAGTGCAGCCGCATCAACCTTGCCACTAACGACTGAGGCAATGGTGGCGTCATGCGCACCTGAGTAAGCGACCCGCTTAAAGTCTTTGTCGGGGTCAATTTTGCTGTCCAGCAAAAAGCTGCGCGGCATCAAATGGCCTGAGGTTGACGACTGCGAACCAAAGCTGACCTGCTTGCCTTTCAAGTCGGTCAAGGTTTTGATGCCTGAATCCGGCTTGGTGATGAAAACCGATTGGAACTTGGTGTCTTCTTCGCGTTGGGCAATTGGCACAATTTTGCCGCCGGAGCGCACGCTGGCCTGCACAAAGGTAAAGCCGCCAAACCACACCATATCCACCTGCTTGTTGACCAGCGCCTCTACTGCAGCCGGGTAGTCAGACACCGGAATGAACTCCACTTTTTGACCCATCTTGCTTTCAAGATATTTCACAATCGGGCCGAACTTGCGGGTCTGCTCGGTGGCAGCTTCTTCGGGGATGGTGGTGACGCGGAAGACGCTTTGTGAAAAAGCTGAACTGACCAGAGCAAAGCCGGCCACTGCCAACAATGATTTAAAAGCTAAACGACGCATAGCAAGCTCCATTAAAGCGCAGGAATTGAAACATAAGGGATTTTCGCAGTATTGTGCATTCTGTGTGGATTGCTCGTATTTGGTTGACCAAACACCTGGTGACAAGTGAGAAAAGTATCACTTCACCAGATCGTCACACATCACATCTATAACAAATCGTCGCTGAGGGAAAACTGCTCAAAACTCAATTGACACACTTTTTTAACTTGTAAAGCCGCAAATCTTGTTAACTTTTGGAGGAACTGAAAATGAAACTGAAAATTGCCACTTTCAATCTCGAAAATCTATTTACCCGCCCTTCAGCCATGCGGGATGGCAGTGGGGAAATCGGTCAGGAGGCGATCGAAGATCACGCGCGACTGAATGCCATCATCGCAATGGAGGTGTACTCAACACCAGACAAGGCGACACTGGTTGAACTGGCTCAAAAATATGGATTTCACCGGCTCAATCAACCCGTTGATGCTCTGATTTTTTTGCAAAAAATTCGTGCAGGATTGTTTTCGACAAAAAATGGTGAGTTGGTCGTCGCTGCAAAAGGCCGGTCTGACTGGACTGGTTGGTTTGAACTACGCCGTGATGATGTGATCTGGGAGGCCACTTTCAACACGGCAAGAGTCATTGCCGAGGTCAATGCCGATGTTCTGGTGTGTGTAGAGGCGGAGAATCGGATCGCCTTGCAGCGTTTTAATGACGTTGTACTCAAGCCACAGTTTGACATGAACTACCCACATGTGATGTTGATAGACGGCAATGACAAACGCGGCATTGACGTTGGCATCATGAGCCGCTTTCCCATTACTTCCATCACATCACACATAGACGATATAGATACGCGTGGCGAGAGGGTTTTCAGCCGGGATTGCCCACAGTACACGATTGAATTAAGTGATGGGACGTCGATTGCAATACTTCCCAATCATTTCAAGAGCAAACGCGGAGGAGATAACGCTGCGTCCAGAGCCAGGCGTACGTCCCAGTCCACAAGGGCTAGTCAAATCGCCTTGGCAGCGCTTGCCGCCACAGATTACGTAATGATCGCGGGCGACCTGAACGATACGCCAGAAGGTCCCGAGCTTGCGCCTGTCTTTTCAGGCGGCTTTGTCGATGTGATGGATCACCCTGACTATCCAACGGATAGGCCGGGAACTTATGGCACGGGTTTGGCCGCCAACAAACTGGATTATTTGATCATGTCACCATCACTTCGCCAATGCTTGTCGACTACCGGGATAGAACGACGCGGCTCTTACCACCCGCAAACGTGGCAACCCTTTGACACAGTACGTAGCAAAAAGCAGGAAGCGTCTGACCATCACTGCGTTTGGGCTGAGTTTGAGTTGTAGATTTTCGAAAGTAGTGGCCATTTGCAATCACCAACTTGATGCAGACCGTTTAGCCAGGCAGTCTCTATTGAAGTTTTTTGAAGTAATTCCGCGCTCCCTTGTAAGGATTGGCGCATTGAAACGACTACATCACAACGAATATTGCCGAGCTGGTAAGTGCACTTGGTAACTTGGCATTCGTTAATTTTTTCAATCTAAAAATCGAGGATATCCGATGAAACACTTGACTCTTTCTCTAGTGGCGACCGCCGTCTCCATGCTGGCCCTCAACGCCATAGCGCAGGTCAACCCTGCAGCTACAGCAGCCGATCCAAACGCCTTTTTGAACCAATTCGAGTCGACTTTCGGCAAGTTTGAAGGGTACCGGCGTTCGGGGGCAAAGGGTATCTGCGCTATGGGTGAATTTGTAGCCACCCCAGACGCCCGCGCTCTGTCAACAGCTTCAGCCTTCAGTGGCAAGCCGGTACCCGTGATTGTGCGTTTCTCAGTCGGCGGTGCCAACCCAAAGGCGCCAGACAACGCCAAGTCGCAGCGCAATATGGCGTTGCAGTTCAATCTGCCAGGCGGTGAACAATGGCAGATGGGCAACATTTCGTCCCCGGTTTTCGGTGCCTCGTCGCCACAGCAATTCCTGGATCTGCTGGCCTCCCGGCAGCCTGACCCCGCGACCAAGCAAGCCGACCCAGCCAAGGTCAAGGCCTTCAACGATGCCAACCCCGATGTGCTGCTGATTGCCAAGCACTTTGCCGCTCAGCCCGTTCCAGCCAGTTTTGGCAGTGTTAACTACTGGGGCGTGCATGCCTATGGTTTTGTCAACGCCCGAGGCGCCAAACAATTTGGCAAATGGATTTTTGAGCCTGTGGGCGGCCAACAAGGTTTGAGCGACGACGAGGCAAAGGCAAAAGGCCCAGTTTTCCTTTTTGACGACTTGCGTCAGCGGGTCAAAGACGGCAAAGTGGCTTTTAATTTCAACGTTGAGTTAGCGCAAGCAGGCGACAAAATAGACAGCGCGACAGTGCCGCTGCCTGAAGGACGAAAGAAGGTCAACCTGGGCATGCTGAAGATCACTTCAGTGTCGGAAGATGGTGGCGGCCCCTGCCTGACCATTACCTACAACCCGATGGTCATGCCAAAAGGTATGGAAGCGTCAGCTGACCCCATGTTGCCTGCCCGCGCTGCACCCTATGCCGTAGGACTGGCAAGGCGTCTGGTTGAAGGCCCGAAGCAACAGTAAATTCAGCCATGACAACATCACGCCGGATATTTGTCATTCAATCTATCGCTGGAGCATCAGGCTTGACTGCTCTGGCGTGGGCTAACTCGGCCGGAGCGCAAGCTCTGACTGCAGTTACCGACACGGACCCGCAAGCGACAGCGCTGGGGTACAAAACTGAGGGTAAAAGCACAGACACCAAAAAATACCCTAATTACGCAGCGAACCAAAGTTGCTCCAGTTGCGCGCTGTTCCAAGGCAAGGGCACGGACAGCACCGGCAGCTGTCCGGTGTTCGGCAACCGATTGGTGTCGCGTAACGGCTGGTGCAGCGCGTGGACTAAAAAAGCTTGATCAGCTAAGTGCGAAGCGAGTTGGACTCCATCTATCCACCGTTAGCATTCGCCTTGGTCCAGTACTCTTCAGTCCGGGTCACCACCAAGTCCTTGTCACTAGAGCGCCCTTCCTCCTTGCGTCCGCCCTTCAAGTGATCCATATAGCGACCAAGAGGGCCGTTGACAAACGGGTGCATTGAATCAGGCACGCCTTCGTTGATGTTATAAAACTGAAGACTTGCGCGCTTACGGTGTTCGGCCACCATCGTGTCGAAAGCGTGGCAATCCGTCCAACGCTTCAAGCTGAAAATCTTGTCCTTGGTGTAGTAATCGGTGTGGTCAAGAATGAACTGACGCACCACAGGATTCCTCAGGTTATAAAGGACGAAACTGCACTCTGAGTAGATGTTTTTGCGCGGCATGAACCCGATGTCCGCGTTTTCAGGCATTAAAGTCGCAAGAAACTCTATCGGCATGTCTTGAAAGCAGACGATGTCCGCATCAATGTTAACCAGGATGTCGGCATCACTGCGTAAAGCCGCCTCGCGCAACGCAAAGATGCGGTGACTCCAACGCACCGAGTCCAGCATGTACTGATATGTTTCGCCAAAATGCCCACGCGCACCCGGGTTGGCTGCATGACGTTGCTTGAATTCGACCAGATCCCGGGCATCCTCATGCAAGTCGCGCACTATGACACGATCGCACCCCTCAGGCTTGCAACCCTCAGCGAAGATCCACAGCTTGGTTTCCTTCGGCCAGTGCCGTCTGAAAGATTCCATGAACTCCTTGCCAAAGCGTTCGTAGCCTTCCGCGTGAAAAGTCGCGGCTGCATGAACCACCGGCATTTTCTGAGGAACCGGCATATTGGGAGTGATTCCGGCCGGGGGCCTAACATCTATAGCATCGGACTTGTTCAACTTGAACACTTGCGGGCCGTCCTCAGGCGGACGATCGCAGTCAGCAACAATTTCTTCTGCGCTTTCCTCGGTTACGTTAACAAAGACCAGATCTTCTCGACCCAACAATTCACGCTCGAGTTCTTCTCCTGGCATCCGATACTTGTCGACAAAAATCTTCGTATAAACATGCTCTGGTCCGCTTACATCATCTAAAAAACCAGGTGTGAATGCCTCAGGTAAGCAGAAAAAGACATTTACCCCCGCCCGATCCGCACCACAGAATTTGTACCCGTACTGGCCAAACAGATGCCTCCAAGCTGCGACAGAAACGCCAAAATAAAGGCCGCGCTGAGGATCAAGACGCCTGCGCGAAAAGTTCGCTTCGTACATCACCGTCAGCGGGTTCTTGCCGAGGAACGCGTTGTACTCGCAGCAAACTACCGAAGGACGAAAGCCAAGTTGCAACATCCGGTAGGCCACGTAGTAGTCAACGCTATCAATGTCCAACGAAAAGAAATCAGGATTCTTGTCGCCATACTCATCGATGATCCACTGGCAATTGTCCCAACCTACTTTCATCAGAGCCAGAGTCAAGCGCTGCGCAAACGGCTTATTTGTAATGCGGGATATATAGCGCCGTATGTTCTCCGGGTCTACATCAATGCCGAGCCCGGTCCAGCCAAGCTTGAGAAGGTAAAGACTGTTGTTTTCGCCACCGTCCGCGGTACCAATCTCAATGAAGCGTTTGCGATTTTCTTTCAACCCGCTTGTCAGAAAAGCAACAATACCGTCCTCACCGTTTTGGCTGAATATACTGAATTCGTGGTCGTTAATATTTTGCATAGCGACGATGATACCGCGAGGTTCACCTGCTGAGCGTCAACAGTTTGCGCTTCCAAAAGCATCGAATTACTGCTTTTTTTGCGAGGTCACCTTGCAGGTTATTTACGCACTGGTGGCAAATCCGTACAACGCCCATGCGCCAGCTCTGCCGCCACGGTCAATGCCCGCCTCATAACCCCTGCCCACGCGCCAGCCACGGCAAAACCACCAGCCACCCTGGCTTACTGGGACGGCAACAAGCTCCCCTGATCAGGTTCGGGTTTGTTCGGGACGGGGGGAGTGGCCAATGCGATGCTTGCAAACCGCAGCGTATAGCGCTGGTAGAACGGTAACCTTATCCGAATCGGATGCTGCTTTCTCGCTATCTAAATAATAGCTTCTTGAGTTTATCTATCAGGATCTAGGAGGCCGACTTGATGATTAAAGTGGGCTGGCGCTACTCTAACGGCTTGAGCTGCTGTAGCAAGGTGGGCAGCAGTTCGCTGACCGTCGGGTGAATGTGCATCGCGCGCGACATCGTGGTGAATGGCTGGTCGGCCACCATCAAGCCGAGCAGATTGTGAACCACCTCGTCACCGTTGTGGCCCAGGATGCTGGCACCCAGCAGACGCTGCGTTTTAGCATCCACCAGCACCTTCATAAAGCCCTGGGTTTCGCCGGCTTCTTTGGCCCGCCCCACCCGCTGCATGGGCATGGTCGCCATCAGGGCAGCCTGGCCACTTTTGCGTACTTCTTGCTCGCTCAAGCCGATGCGCCCCAGGGGGGGGTCGATAAACAGGGCGTAGCAGGGTACCCGGTCTGAGATGCGGCGCGCATCACCGTCAAACAGGTTGGCAGCGACGATCTCGTAGTCGTTGTAGGCCGTGTGCGTGAAAGCGCCGCGGCCATTGCAGTCGCCCACCGCCCACACCCCCGCAGCGCTGGTGGCGCACTGGTCGTCCACCGTGATGAAGCCACGTTCGTCGGTAGTCACCCCAGCTGTTTCAAGCCCCAAGCCATCCGTGTTGGGTTGGCGACCAATGGCCAGCAGCACATGGCTGCAAGTGATGGTTTGGGCTTTGTCACCCACCTGCAGCTTCACGGTGATCGCCGCGCCCTGCTGCGACAGTGACATTTGGTCCGCCCCCAGCACAAAGCGAATGCCCTCAGCCTGCAAGGTGGCGCGAATGCCGTCTGACACATCGGCGTCTTCGCGGCCCAGCAACAATGTAGATTTTTCCAGCACCGTGACTTCTGCGCCAAAGCGCCGCATCAGCTGCGCAAATTCCAGCCCGATGTAGCTGCCGCCGACGATGACCAAGTGCTGCGGCACCACGTCGAGATCGAGGATGGACACGTTGTCCAGCGTGGGCACGTCATCTATGCCATCAATGCGCGGGCGAATCGAGCGGCCGCCCACGTTGATAAATATGCGCGGCGCGGTCAGCACCCGGTCGCCGACCCGCACGCTACCCGGTGCGACAAAGCGGGCATCACCGATGATGACTTGCGTGTTCGGCAAACCGCGCATCCACTTTTCCACCCCCTGGCTGGACTGCTGCACCAAGAGGTCTTTGCGCGCCTTGATCTGAGCCATGTCCACCCGAATGTCGCCCGCACTGAAGCCAAACTCCGCTCCCCGACGCGCCACGTGAATCGCCCGGGCGCTGGCAACCAAAGTTTTGGTAGGCGTGCAGCCGACGTTTACACAGGTGCCACCAAACGCGCCGCGCTCAATCAAGGCTGTTTTCAGCCCCTGCTGGCTGCACCGCGCGACCATTGACGGCCCTGCTTGACCCGCGCCAATGATGATGGCGTCGAATGATTCGGTGGACATAGGATGGCTCCTTGGCGAATGAAGATGACGTGGTGTTGGAACGGAGAGGAAAGTCTATTGAATGATACCTAGTGTCACACGGATTTAGGTCGTCAAAACGCCCCGCTTTGCGTCCCCTCATCCATTTGTACACCACAGTCATCCCACATTGCCGGCCCACCAAATCTTGGACGCAGCGAAGGGAATACCTGGTAAATGCGGGCGATCAAAGCCGTCTAAAGACGGGAGCTTTGTCTGATAATTTTTAGTCTTGGCTTTACTTCCGAGTCGGCGGCAAATCCGTGCAACTCCCATGCGCCACCTCAGCCGCCATGCCAATGCTCTCGCCCAGCGTCGGATGCGGGTGAATCGTTTTGCCGATGTCTACTGCGTCAGCACCCATCTCAATCGCCAACGCGACCTCGCCAATCATGTCACCTGCATGTGTGCCGACCATGCCGCCGCCGAGAATTTTGCCGTGACCGTGGGCCTCTGGTGAATCGTCAAACAGCAGTTTGGTGACGCCTTCGTCGCGGCCGTTGGCAATGGCTCGGCCTGATGCTGACCACGGGAACAGGCCTTTTTTGACCTTGATGCCTTGGGCTTTGGCCTGGTCTTCTGTCAGGCCTACCCATGCGACTTCGGGGTCGGTGTAGGCGACGCTTGGGATGACGCGGGCGTTAAAAGCTGCGCTGGCCAGTTCTTTGTTGCCTTGCAACTCGCCTGCAATCACTTCAGCCGCCACATGCGCCTCATGCACCGCCTTGTGTGCCAGCATGGGCTGGCCGATGATGTCGCCGATGGCGAAGATGTGGGGCACGTTGGTGCGCATCTGGATATCGACGTTGATAAAGCCGCGATCGGTAACGGCTACGCCTGCTTTTTCCGCTGCCAGCTTTTTGCCGTTGGGGGTGCGGCCTACGGCTTGCAGTACCAAATCGTAAGTTTGCGGGTCTGGGGTTTTGCCGCCCTCTTCTGCTGCGGCGAAAGTTACCTCGATGCCCGCTTTGGTGGCCTTTGCACCCACGGTTTTGGTTTTGAGCATGATGTTGTCAAAACGTGGGGCGTTCATTTTTTGCCATATTTTGACCAGGTCGCGGTCAGCGCCTTGCATCAGGCCGTCCATCATTTCAACCACGTCCAGGCGAGCGCCCAGCGTGCTGTAGACCGTGCCCATCTCTAAACCAATGATGCCGCCACCGAGGATCAACATGCGTTTGGGCACTTCTTTCAAGCCCAGCGCGCCAGTGGAATCAACCACGCGTGGGTCATCAGGCATGAAGGGCAAGCGCACCGCTTGACTGCCTGCGGCGATGATGCAATTCTTGAACTGGATGGTTTGTTTTTTGCCAGTCTTCTCCTGACCTTGCGGCCCACTGGTCTCTTCAACCTGCAAATGGTGGCTACCGACAAACTGGCCCAAACCGCGCACGGTGGTGACCTTGCGCATTTTGGCCATCGCTGCCAAGCCGCCGGTGAGTTTGCCGATGACTTTGTCTTTGTGGTTACGCAGCATGTCGATGTTGACTTTGGGCGGACCGAACTCGATGCCCAGCGCGCCCAGGTGGCTGACTTCGTCCATCACCGCAGCCACGTGCAGCAGCGCTTTGGAGGGGATGCAACCAACGTTGAGGCACACGCCGCCCAGCGTGGCGTAACGCTCGACCAGAATGACTTTTAGCCCCAAGTCAGCTGCGCGGAACGCAGCGCTGTAGCCGCCTGGACCCGCACCAAGCACCAGCAAGTCGCAGTCCAGATCGGCCTTGCCTGCAAAGCTACTGGCAGCGGGTGCAGCCACAGCAGCTACTTTTTCAGGAGCTGCTTGCGCCCGTATTTGTTGGCCTGGAGCCTCTTTTGGCACCGAAATAGCAGCCGAATCAGCCCCTCCGAGCATCAAAACGACTGAACCTTGCTTGACTTTTTCACCCAGCTTGACGTTGATGGCTTTGACCACGCCTGCGCTAGATGAAGGTATTTCCATTGACGCTTTGTCGCTTTCAACTGTCAGCAAACTCTGGTCAACCTTGATGGAATCGCCTACTTTGACAAGCAGCTCAATCACCGTGACTTCATCAAAATCACCAATATCAGGTACTTTTATTTCTAGCATGATCAAACCTTCAACTTAACGGAATAAACATCAATAGGGCCGCCTGAGTTTTTGTCAAACTCACAGCCTGCGTGCATACCGGCCATGGCGACTTCCTTGGCGGTTTTGGCGTTGCCCCACGCGGCGTGCATCGCACCCAATGCAAAGCTGCGGCCAGAGCCGATGCCCCAAAATTCTTTGAACTCAAAAATCTCGCGGTAGCTGTACAAGCCGTAAATCCCACTTGAATTGGCAATAACCACCGTGAACTGCATCGACTCATACGGGTCGTTGTCGTCTTCCTTGGTTTGCAGGAAAAACGTTTCCTTCAGCAGCGGGTGCAGCTTTAAAAACGTGTCGTAGACCTCGTCTTTGGAGCTGAGCTTCAAGTCCGCCTTGGGCAAGGTGGCCATCGCTTTACGCAGCGCGGGGAAATGCGCCACGGTACCGGCCATGCCCACATAGCTGATGCCCGCTGGCGTGTCGACCTTGAAGATTTTGCTATTGGCCTCGTAGCGGTGCGGCAGGCTGGTGTCGCCAAACGTGACCAGCGTGTCGGCGGCCATCACGACCTGGCCGGCTTTTTTAACGACGACGAGAGTTGTCACAGCAAGACTCGGCGGAAGTCGCTGAGGATTTGTCCGAGGTACGCATTGAAACGCGCAGCAGCCGCGCCATCAATCACGCGGTGATCCCAGGTCAGTGACAGTGGCAGCATCAGGCGCGGCTGAAACGCCTTGCCATCCCAGACTGGTTCCATGTTGCTCTTGCAGACGCCCAAAATAGCCACTTCAGGCGCATTGATGATGGGGGTAAAGTACCGACCGCCAATGCCGCCTAGCGACGAAATCGTGAAGCATGCGCCCTGCATTTCAGCCGGGCTGAGCTTGCCGTCGCGTGCTTTTTTGGCCAGCTCGCCCATCTCCTGGCTGATCTGCATCACGCCTTTTTTGTCGCAATCACGAATCACCGGGACGACCAGGCCGTTCGGTGTGTCGGCTGCAAAAGCGATGTGGAAGTATTGCTTGTAAATGATCGCATCACCGTCGAGCGACGCGTTGAAATCAGGAAACTTCTTGAGCGCTGAGACGCAGGCTTTGATGAGGAAGGCGAGCATCGTTACTTTGACGCCTGACTTTTCATTCTCTTTGTTTGTCGCAACGCGGAAGGCTTCCAGGTCTGTGATGTCTGCATCGTCAAAGTTGGTGACGGCGGGAATCACGATGGCGTTACGCAGCAAGTTGGCACCACTGATCTTTTTGATCCGGCCCATTTCCTTGCGCTCAATCGGGCCGAACTTTGTGAAGTCCACTTTTGGCCAAGGCAGCAGGTCAAGGCCAACGCCTGAACCGCCAGATGCGGCGGGTGCTTTGGCTGCCTGGGCCAGCGTTTGTACTGCGCCTGCCATGACGGACTTGGTAAAGCTTTGCACGTCATCCAGCGTGATGCGGCCTTTGGGGCCTGCACCTTTGACTTCAGCCAGTGGTACGCCGAGTTCGCGCGCGAACTTGCGAACGGAGGGCGACGCATGGGGCAGCGCACCTGTGGGGGCTACGGTGGGGTTGTGTGATGCAGCAACAACGGTTGCAACGGCCACAGCCGCAGGCGCGGCGGCGGGCGCTGCTGCAACTGAGGCTGGCGCTGGAGCAGCAGCTGCACCAGCGGCAACACTACCCTCCAGCACTGCCAGCAAATCCCCAATGTTGATCTTGTCACCCAGCTTGACTTTCAGGTCTTTCAGCACGCCCGCGCCTGAAGACGGAATCTCCATCGAGGCTTTGTCGGACTCGACTGTGAGCAGTGATTGCTCGACCTTGATGCTGTCGCCGACCTTGACCAGCACCTCAATGACAGTGACGTCTTTGAAGTCGCCAATGTCAGGCACATGAATCTCGATGGGGCCACTGGTCGCCGCTGCCGCAGCAACAGGTGCAGCTTTAGGCGCTACTGATTCAGGAGCTGCTTGCGCCCGTATTTCTTGGGCTGGAGGCACTTTTGATACCTGAATTGAGCCCGAATCGGCGCTTTCCAGGCTCAAAACGATGGATCCTTGTTTGACTTTGTCGCCTAGCTTAACCTTGACCTCTTTGACCACCCCGGCTGCACTTGACGGGATTTCCATTGACGCCTTGTCTGACTCGACCGTCAGCAATGATTGGTCTGCAGCGATGGTGTCGCCGGGTTTGACGAGTAACTCAATGACGGTGACCTCATCAAAATCACCAATGTCTGGAACTGCGATATCTATGGTTGCCATCTTTGTGTCCCCTTACGCGTAGAGCGGGTTGATCTTGTCAACGGCAATGCCGTATTTTTTAATCGCCTCGGCCACTTTGGCAACCGGCACGGTGCCCTCTTCGCTCAAAGCTTTCAGAGCCGCGACCACGATGTAATGGCGGTTGATTTCAAAGTGCTCGCGCAGTTTGCTGCGGAAGTCGCTGCGGCCAAAACCGTCGGTGCCCAGCACCTTGAAGGTACGGCCTTTGGGGATGTAGTTGCGAATCTGCTCGGCATAGGCCTTCATGTAGTCGGTCGACGCGATGACTGGGCCGGTATGCTTTTCAAGCTGCTGGCCAACGAAGGGCACGCGGGCAGCTTCAAGTGGGTGCAGAAGACTCCAACGTTCGGCATCTTGCCCATCACGTGCCAGTTCGTTAAAGCTTGGGCAGCTCCAGACGTTGGCAGCAACTCCCCACTCTTTTTCTAACAGCTCTTGTGCGGCAATGGATTCGCGCAGGATGGTGCCAGAACCGAGTAGCTGCACACGCGGCGTGAGCTTAGCGCCTTCTTTGCAAAGGTACATGCCCTTGATGATCTGCTCTTCAGTGCCCGCCGTCAGGCCAGGCATGGCGTAGTTTTCATTCAACAGCGTGATGTAGAAATACACGTTGTCCTGCTTTTCCACCATGCGCTTGAGGCCGTGGTGCAGGATGACACCGACTTCATGCGCAAAGGTCGGGTCGTACGAAATGCAGTTCGGAATCGTGCCCGCCATGATGTGGCTGTGGCCGTCTTCGTGCTGCAGGCCTTCGCCGTTCAGCGTGGTGCGCCCTGATGTGCCGCCCAGCAAAAAGCCGCGCGCCTGCATGTCGCCCGCAGCCCAGGCCAAGTCGCCAATGCGCTGAAAGCCGAACATTGAGTAGTACACGTAAAACGGAATCATGATGCGGTTGTTGGTGCTGTACGACGTGGCCGCAGCAATCCAGCTGCTCATGCCGCCCGCTTCATTGATGCCCTCTTGCAGAATCTGGCCCTTGGTGTCTTCCTTGTAGTACATCACCTGGTCTTTATCTACCGGGGTGTACTTTTGACCATCGGGGTTGTAAATACCGATTTGACGGAACAGGCCTTCCATGCCAAAGGTGCGGGCTTCGTCGACCAAAATCGGCACAACGCGTGGGCCGAGTGCCTGGTCACGCAGCAGTTGCGTTAAAAAGCGCACATAGGCTTGCGTGGTGGAGATTTCACGGCCTTCGGGTGTGGCTTCCATCACCGACTTGAAGGTGTCTAGCGCCGGCACGGTAAAGCTTTCATCGGCCTTGGTGCGGCGGTGCGGCAGGTAGCCACCCAGCGCTTTACGGCGCTCGTGCAGGTAGCGCATTTCTGGCGTGTCGTCAGCCGGTTTGTAAAACGGGATGTCGGCCAACTGGCTGTCAGGGACGGGAATATTGAAGCGGTCGCGGAAGGCCTTGATGTCTTCATCAGACAGCTTTTTGGTTTGGTGCACGTTGTTCTTGCCTTCGCCGATTTTGCCCATGCCAAAACCCTTGACGGTTTTGATGAGCAGCACGGTGGGCTGGTCTTTGTGTTTGACGGCAGAGGCAAACGCGGCATAGACTTTTTTCGAGTCATGGCCACCTCGGCGCAGATCAAAAATCTCGTCGTCGCTCATGTGCGCGACCATCTCTAACGCCTTCGGATGCTGACCAAAGAAGTGCTTGCGAACATACGCACCGTCGTTGGCCTTCATGGCTTGGTAGTCGCCGTCCAGCGTGTCCATCATGATTTTTTTCAGGATACCGTCTTTGTCGCGTGCCAGCAGCGGGTCCCAGCCTGAGCCCCAAAGCAGCTTGATGACGTTCCAGCCCGCGCCTCTGAATTCGCCTTCGAGCTCTTGCACAATTTTGCCGTTGCCCCGCACCGGGCCATCAAGCCGCTGCAAATTGCAGTTGATGACAAAAATCAGGTTGTCGAGCCTTTCACGCGCGGCCAAGCCAATCGCGCCGAGTGATTCAACCTCATCCATCTCGCCGTCACCGCAAAACACCCAGACCTTGCGGTTCTCGGTGTTGGCAATGCCGCGTGCGTGCAAATACTTGAGGAAACGCGCCTGGTAAATCGCCATCAATGGGCCCAAGCCCATCGATACGGTAGGGAACTGCCAGAACGAAGGCATCAACTTGGGGTGCGGGTAGCTCGACAAGCCTTTGCCATCGACTTCCTGGCGGAAGTTGAGCAATTGCTCCTCGGTCAAGCGGCCTTCGAGGTAAGCCCGCGCGTACACGCCGGGCGACACGTGGCCCTGAATGTACAAACAATCGCCGCCGTGATTTTCGCTTTCAGCATGCCAAAAATGGTTAAAGCCCGCTCCAAACATGCTGGCCAGGGATGCGAACGAACCAATGTGGCCTCCCAAATCCCCGCCATCAGCCGGGTGCAGGCGATTGGCTTTGACTACCATGGCCATTGCGTTCCAGCGCATGTAGGCGCGCAGACGTTCTTCAATCTCCAGGTTACCCGGCGCGTGCTCTTGCTGCTCGGGCTCAATCGTGTTGACGTAACCCGTGGTGGCTGAAAACGGCATGTCGATGCTTTTTTGGCGCGCATGCTCCAGCAGTTGTTCGAGCAGAAAGTGGGCGCGTTCCGGGCCTTCACTTTCAATGACAGCGGACAACGCGTCCATCCACTCTCGGGTTTCTTGACTGTCTTTGTCGAGTGCGTCGTTTGCACTCATAGGATTGGCCGCCATGTCTTGTCTCCTGCTTTTAAAAACTGCTGATGATGCGCCTGTGCCTTGGTCTGGCACACAGCATAAAACTTGTGCCCAACGACGTTTGTAAACGCTGTTTTAGGCTCAAGTCTCTAGTTTCGCATATATTTTATTAAATTTCAAATAATGATTATTGATTTCATATTAAGAAATATTCAGCCTTTTGACAGCTATGTAAACCCGAATAGCCAAGGGCAAAGCACTTAAACTGCAAGTTACTTCCCATGCCAAACAACACGCCCTCCGCACCGGTTACCCCCAGCTCTCCCAAAGCACTGGTTTCATTGCGTCATTGGTGGCGCAAACAATCGCCAGCACGGCAAGACCGATTCATCATGCTCGGCCCTTTGCTGGCGGTTGTTTTGTTTTTGGCAGCCGTCGTCGCCGCATTTGGTTACTTGCGCATTGAAGAGATTGACAGGGAACAGCAAGCGCTCAAACGCGATGTTGAATACGCCCAGCAGCGGCTGAGGCTGCGTCTGCTAGAGCGCCAAGAACAACTCATGCGGATTGGCCGCGACGTGTCGAACAGGGAAATCGACGTGGAGGAATTCCTGGTGCAGGCAGAGTCACTGGTGAACCAGTACCCCGAACTGCTTGCGGTGACCTGGATTGACGGCAGGCGGCGTGTCAAAGTCAGCTATGCGTCGGCCAGTGCCATTGGGGCGCAGGTTCGCACATCCGGCGAACAACTCAAAGCGGGCGAAACCGAAGGCACCTATGACTTGGCGCGTGACCTGCGCCAGCCGATTTATTCGCTCCCCCTGGTCCAGAAAAACATCAGCACAGCCAACCCTTCTACGCTGCAAATTTTGATCCCGCTGGACGACCAGGGTAAATTTGGCGGCGTCATCATGGGCGAATATGCGATTGACGGACTGCTGCGGTTTGGTGTGCCGACGGAAGTCACCGCCAAATATGCAGTGACCTTGCTCGACGATAAGAACAATGTGCTGGCAGGCAATTTGCCGCCACCGCGGAACCCGGCCGTGCGGCTTTTGCCTTGGTCTGACGGTGCATCTGAGTACGAAATTCCAGTGTCGCCCGTTGGCAATGGGCTGCTCATACGGGCGCAGGGATACAGGGCGTCGCTGGGCGTTGTGGGCAGCGGGTTTTTCTGGCTGGTCAGCGCCTTGAGCGCACTGACCGTGTGGATGCTGCTGGGCACCTGGCGCCATACCCGGCGCAGGGTGCAAGCTCAGCAGGCACTGATCAAGGAAACCAACTTTCGTCGGGCGATGGAAAACTCCATGCTGACGGGCATGCGTGCGCTTGACATGACAGGCCGCATCACTTACGTCAACCCGGCTTTTTGCCAAATGACAGGGCTGCAAGAGTCTGATCTGGTGGGCCGGATGCCGCCCTTTCCACATTGGCCTGCCAATGAAATTGAAACCTCGATGGGCTTGTTAAATGAAGAGCTGGCGGGCCGCACACCGCACGGCGGCTTTGAGGTGCGCGTACAGCGTAAAAACGGTGAGATTTTTGATGCCCGGATGTACGTGTCGCCTTTGATTGACCCAAAAGGCCAACAAACTGGCTGGATGACCTCGATGACCGACATCACCGAGCCGCGGCGCATCCGCGAAGAACTGACGGCATCGTACGAGCGGTTTACCACCGTACTTGAAGGGCTGGATGCGGCCGTATCGGTGGCGCCGCTAGGCAGCGAGGAAATGCTGTTTGCCAACAAGCTGTACCGCTCCTGGTTTGGGGCTGAGGTATCAGGGCACATGAATCTGATCGCCCAAGCCGGTGTGCCAGCGGCCCCCCCAACCGACGACTCACTGGATGCCGTCGATGGCCTTGCGGGTTTCCCGACCGACACCCTGACCGCCGCACAATCTGAAAATGCCGAAATTTATGTACCTAATTTGTCCAAGTGGCTGGAGGTGCGTTCCCGCTACTTGACCTGGGTCGACGGTCGCCTGGCTCAAATGGTGATTGCCACCGACATCACGCCGCGCCGCCACGCTGAAGAGCAAGCCTTTCAACAAAACGAGCGTGCCCAAACCGCGAGCCGCCTGATCACGATGGGCGAGATGGCGTCCAGCGTGGCGCACGAGCTGAACCAGCCGCTGACCGCGATTAACAACTACTGCAACGGCATGGTGACGCGCATCAAGGCCGACAAAATCACGACCGAAGACTTACTGCTGGCGCTTGAAAAAACCGCCAGACAAGCGCACCGCGCAGGGCAGATCATTCAACGCATCCGCTCCTTCGTTAAACGCAGCGAGCCCAACCGCACACTGGCGGATGTGAGCACGATGGTCAGCAACGCGATGGAGCTGGCCGAGATTGAACTGCGCCGCCACCATGTGCGGCTGTCGCACTACATCGCCGCACGCCTGCCGCAGGTCTTGGTGGACCCGATTTTAATTGAGCAGGTATTGATCAATTTGATGAAAAATGCAGCTGAATCGATTGAGCATGCGCACCTGCCAACGGCCAAGCGCAGCGTGGAGTTGCGTGTAGTACCCAAAACCATTGACGGCCAGGATGTGGTGGAGTTTTCAGTGTTGGACTCGGGCCGTGGCCTGTCACCAGAAGTCATGGGGCGGCTGTACGAAGCGTTTTACTCGACCAAAGCCGAGGGCATGGGCATTGGCCTGAAACTTTGCCGCAGTATTGTGGAGTCGCACCAGGGAAGACTGGAGGCCGAGAACCTCTACAATGGAACGGACGTGACAGGCTGCCGGTTCACCTTCTGGATACCGGTATCACCACTGGCGTCACCGCTGCCGGAGTCCACCGCTTTTGCTGCAGATTCAGTAGCAGAAATTTTGACAATTGATTTGGCGATAAAAAACTCAAGTGCGTCTTGAGAAGTTCACGAAAGAAAATTGGCTATGAGCTTGATTCCAAAAAAAGGTACTGTGTATGTTGTTGACGACGACGAGGGCGTGCGCGACTCTTTGCAGTGGCTACTGGAAGGCAAAGATTACCGGGTGCGTTGCTACGACTCCGCAGAAACTTTTCTCAGCCGCTACGACGCCCGTGAAGTTGCCTGCCTGATCGTCGACATCCGCATGGGCGGCATGACGGGCCTGGAGCTGCAAGACAAGCTGGTTGAGCGCAAATCTCCCTTGCCTATTGTCTTCATCACCGGCCACGGCGACGTGCCCATGGCGGTGAACACCATGAAAAAAGGTGCGATGGACTTCATCCAAAAGCCGTTTCAGGAAGAAGCCTTGGTTAACCTGGTTGAACGCATGCTGGAGCAAGCCAAAGATGCTTTTGCAGGCCACCAGCAATCGGCCAGTCGCGATGCGCTGCTTGCCAAGCTTACCTCGCGTGAATCACAAGTGCTGGAGCGCATTGTGGCGGGCCGCTTGAACAAACAAATTGCTGATGATTTGGGTATCAGCATCAAAACCGTTGAAGCGCATCGCGCAAACATCATGGAAAAGCTCAACGCCAACACCGTGGCTGACTTGCTTAAAATTGCACTGGGTTCGACGACACCCAAGGCTTGATTTCATTGATTGGCATGCTATATTTTTAATAGCTGCTTGCGCCCGTATCCATTAGGCTAGCGGGCGTTTTTATTGGTAAAAACAGCCAAAAACACGCTCAAAACAGATAGAACATGCCATGACAGCTCAAATCATCGACGGCAATGCCCTGTCCAAACACCTGCGTCTTGATGTTGCCCAGCGCGCTAGAGCCCTGCGCGCACGCGGGATCACGCCCGGCCTTGCTGTGGTGCTGGTCGGCGACAACCCGGCAAGCCAGGTGTATGTTCGCAATAAAGTCAAAGCCTGTGAAGACAACGGCCTGTATTCCGTTTTGGACAAACACCCCGTCACCTTGAGCGAAGCCGATTTGCTGGCTCGCGTTGATGCGTTGAACAAGGACCCGGCGATTCACGGGATTTTGGTGCAGCTACCCTTACCCGCCCATATCGATGCGCAAAAAGTCATTGAGGCTATTGCACCCGCCAAGGACGTTGACGGCTTTCACGTCGCCAGCGCAGGCGCATTGATGGTCGGCCAGCCAGGCTTTTGGCCATGCACGCCTTACGGCTGCATGAAGATGCTGGAGAGCATTGGCTACGACTTGCGCGGTAAACACGCGGTCGTGATTGGCCGCAGCAACATTGTGGGCAAACCGATGGCGCTGATGCTGCTGCAAAAAAACGCCACCGTGACGATTTGTCACAGCGCCACAGCTGACTTGAAAGCCATGACACTGCAAGCCGATGTGATTGTGGTGGCAGTGGGCAAACGCAATGTGCTGACAGCGGACATGGTCAAACCCGGTGCGGTGGTGATTGACGTGGGCATGAACCGCGATGACAACGGCAAGCTGTGCGGTGACGTGGATTTTGACGGTGTGAGCCAGGTCGCTGGCTACATCACGCCTGTGCCCGGTGGTGTCGGGCCGATGACGATCACCATGCTATTGGTCAACACCATGGAAGCGGCAGAACGCTTGTAAACGCCTATTTCTCGCGGCTCAAGCGCCAGAGCGCAAACCCCGCGCATAGCCACTGCCCAAAATACATCGCACTGCCCAAGCCGTGCAGCAGCTTCAAGTTGCCCCCATCAGAGCGCGCGCTGACGATACGCGGCGACAAACCAAACTCCACCAGCACCACCAGCAACAAACCAGTTACTATAAATTTAATAGCTGCTTGCGCCCGTATATCTTGAATTTCAGAGCCTTTTTGGTTAAAAATCAGCAATAAAAACATACCGCAGGCAATGCTGACCCAGGTTTGCGCGGTAAAAAGCTTGGCTGCCAGTTGCCCCGCTGCTGCCGGGCTGGGCAGATGGGTAAACAGCATGGGGACGATGACAAAACCCAGTGCAGTCAAGCTGCCCCACCATAGGGCGGCAATCATCAGGCCAAAGCGGTAGCGCATCAAAAAGTCTTTAGATGTACATCACCGCAATGATTTCGTAGCGTTTGAGCCCGCCTGGGGCTTGAAATTCAACAGAATCGCCCTCGTCTTTGCCAATCAGCGCACGCGCGATGGGCGAGCTGATATTGACGCGGCCAAACTTGATGTCGGCTTCGTCTTCACCGACGATTTGGTAGGTCACCTTGTTGCCTGACTCTTCGTCTTCCAGCTCAATGGTCGAACCAAACACCACTTTGCCGCCCGCGTCTATCTCCGACGGATCGATGATTTGGGCGACAGACAGCTTGCCTTCGATTTCCTGAATCCGGCCTTCCACAAAGCCCTGGCGGTTCTTGGCGGATTCGTACTCAGCGTTTTCGCTCAAATCGCCCTGGGCACGTGCCTCTGAAATCGCGTTGATGACCCAAGGGCGGTGAACCGTCTTGAGCTCGTGTAACTCGACTTTGAGCTTCTCAGCGCCGATTTTGGTGATGGGGATGGTGGCCATGTTTTGTTTCTCTAAAAGCAAAACCGCCGCCAGTCACCTGGCAGCGGTATTTATATAAAAAGTCAGTTTAATGCAAAAACGGTGGTGCGAAATCCAGTGTTAACCCAAAGCTCAAGCCAACTCAGCATGCATTTCCTGAACAGAAATCACGCTGAGGTTGTCCAAATATTTCATACCTTCAACTGCCGCTTCTGCACCGGCAATGGTGGTAAAGGTCGTCACCCGCGCCAGCAGCGACGAGGTGCGGATTTGCCGTGAATCAGCAATCGCATTACGCCGCTCTTCCACGGTGTTGATGACCAGTGCTATTTCGTTGTTTTTGATCATATCGACCACATGCGGGCGGCCTTCGGTGACCTTGTTCACAACACCGCAGGCAATACCCGCCGCTTGAATAGCTGCCGCCGTGCCTTTGGTCGCAACGATGTCAAATTTCATAGCTGCTAGCGCCCGTGCTACTTCGACTGCACGCGGTTTATCGTTATTTTTGACAGTTAAAAAGACGCGGCCAGTGGTTGGCAATTTCGTTCCTGCGCCGAGCTGCGATTTAACAAACGCCTCGCCAAAGGTTTTGCCCACGCCCATCACCTCACCGGTTGACTTCATTTCTGGTCCAAGGATGGTGTCAACGCCTGGGAACTTGACGAACGGGAACACGGCTTCTTTGACGCTGAAATACGGCGGCGTGACTTCTTTGGTGATACCTTGCGCCGCCAGAGATTGCCCCACCATGCAACGCGCTGCCACTTTGGCGAGCTGTATGCCCGTAGCCTTGCTGACAAACGGCACGGTGCGGGAGGCACGCGGGTTGACTTCAAGCACGTAAATCACGTCTTTGCCGTCAACGTGCTGAATGGCGAACTGCACATTCATCAGGCCGACCACGTTGAGCGCAGCAGCCATGGCGGAAGTCTGCCGTTTGATCTCGTTAATCGTCTCAGCGCTCAATGAATACGGCGGCAATGAACAAGCCGAGTCGCCGCTGTGCACGCCCGCTTGTTCGATGTGCTCCATCACGCCGCCAATAAAGGTCGCACCTGTGTCATCACGAATGCAATCCACGTCGCATTCAATCGCATCGTTCAAAAAGCGGTCCAGCAACACCGGCGAATCGTGGCTGACCTTGACGGCTTCGCGCATGTAACGCTCCAAATCGCGCTGCTCGTGCACAATTTCCATCGCGCGACCACCCAGCACATAGCTGGGGCGCACCACCAGTGGGTAGCCCAGTGTGCTGGCTTTTTCCAGCGCTTCTGGCTCGGTACGGGCGGTGGCATTCGGCGGCTGCTTTAGAGCCAATTCGCGCAGCAATGCCGAGAAGCGTTCACGGTCTTCAGCCGCGTCAATCATGTCAGGTGACGTGCCGATGATGGGCACGCCGTTGGCTTCCAGATCAAGCGCGAGCTTGAGCGGTGTTTGCCCACCGTATTGAACAATCACGCCAAACGGCTTTTCTTTATCGACGATCTCCAGCACGTCTTCGAGCGTCAGCGGCTCAAAATACAGGCGGTCTGAGGTGTCGTAGTCGGTCGAAACCGTCTCAGGGTTGCAGTTGACCATGATGGTCTCGTAGCCGTCTTCACGCATCGCCAGCGCAGCATGCACGCAGCAGTAATCAAACTCAATGCCCTGCCCGATGCGGTTGGGGCCACCTCCGAGCACCATGATTTTTATCTTGTTGGTGGGTTCGGCTTCGCACTCGCTGCCTTCAGCTTCGTAAGTGGAATACAAGTAAGCGGTGTTGGTGGCAAATTCTGCGGCGCAGGTATCGACACGCTTGTACACAGGCCGCACACCGAGTGCTTTGCGCGCTTCGCGAATGGCTGTGTCGGTGGTTTTGAGCTGCTTGGCCAGGCGGCGGTCTGAAAAGCCTTTCTGCTTGAGCGCGCGCAGCGTCACAGCGTCGAGCTTGTCGAGCGATGTGGTCTCTAACTCGAGTTCAATCTTGACGATCTGCTCGATCTGCACCAAAAACCAGGGGTCGATTTTGGTTAGTGCAAACACTTCGTCCACGCTCATTCCCATGGCAAATGCATCGCCCACGTACCAGATGCGGTCTGGGCCGGGCGCACCGAGTTCTTTTTCCAGCACTTCACGGTCTTGCGTTTTTTCGTTCATGCCGTCCACGCCGACTTCCAGGCCGCGCAGGGCTTTCTGAAAGGACTCCTGGAAGGTTCGACCCATGGCCATGACTTCACCGACCGACTTCATTTGCGTGGTCAGGCGTGAATCAGCGGTCGGGAATTTCTCAAACGCAAAACGCGGAATTTTGGTGACGACGTAGTCGATGCTCGGCTCAAACGATGCAGGGGTTGCGCCGCCGGTGATCTCGTTTTTGAGTTCGTCCAGCGTGTAGCCCACGGCCAGCTTGGCCGCGACTTTGGCAATTGGGAAACCCGTGGCTTTTGAGGCCAGTGCCGATGAACGCGAGACACGCGGATTCATCTCGATGACCACCATGCGGCCATCGACCGGGTTGATAGAAAACTGCACGTTCGAGCCGCCGGTATCCACGCCGATTTCACGCAGCACCGCAAGAGACGCATTGCGCAAAATCTGGTATTCCTTGTCGGTCAGTGTTTGCGCGGGCGCGACGGTGATCGAGTCACCCGTGTGCACGCCCATCGGATCCAGGTTTTCAATCGAGCAAACAATGATGCAGTTGTCCGCCGTGTCACGCACGACTTCCATCTCGTATTCTTTCCAGCCCAACAGCGACTCTTCAATCAACAGCTCGTTGGTGGGTGACGCCTCAAGGCCGCGCTTGCAAATCACCTCAAACTCTTCAGAGTTGTAGGCAATACCGCCGCCTGTGCCGCCCAGCGTGAAGCTGGGGCGAATCACGGTTGGGAAGCCCAGCGTTTTTTGTACCGCCCAAGCTTCGTCGAGCGTGTGCGCAATGCCGCTTCTGGCGGAACCCAAGCCGATTTTGGTCATCGCGTCTTTGAACTTCAAGCGGTCTTCGGCTTTGTCGATGGCTTCTGGCTTGGCGCCAATCAGCTCGACCTTGTATTTTTCCAGCACGCCGTTGTGCCATAAATCGAGGGCACAGTTGAGCGCGGTTTGCCCACCCATGGTCGGCAAGATCGCGTCAGGCTTTTCTTTGGCGATGATTTTTTCAACTGTTTGCCAGGTGATCGGCTCGATGTAGGTCACGTCCGCCGTGGCCGGGTCGGTCATGATGGTCGCCGGGTTGCTGTTGATCAAAATGACCTTGTAACCCTCTTCCCGCAGCGCCTTGCAGGCCTGCACGCCTGAATAGTCAAACTCGCAAGCCTGACCAATGATGATGGGGCCAGCCCCGATGATAAGGACACTTTTTATATCTGTACGTTTAGGCATTATTTTTTCCCTCCGTGCTGTTCCATGAGGGCTGTAAATCTGTCAAAAAGATAGGAAATATCATGCGGCCCGGGCGATGCCTCAGGGTGACCTTGAAAGCAGAATGCAGGTTTGCCCGTCCAAGCCAAGCCTTGCAGCGTGCCATCAAACAAACTGATGTGGGTGGCTCGCAAATGGGCTGGCAAGCTGGTCGTGTCAACCGCAAAGCCGTGGTTTTGGCTGGTGATGCTGACGCGCCCGTTGTCCAAGTCTTTGACCGGGTGGTTCGCGCCGTGGTGGCTCTGCTGCATTTTGAAAGTTTTGGCGCCTGCCGCCAAGGCCATGATCTGGTGGCCCAAGCAGATACCGAAGGTGGGGATGCCAGTTTCAATAAGCTCACGCGCGGCGGTGATGGCATAGTCACAAGGCTGTGGGTCACCCGGGCCGTTGGATAAGAAGATGCCATCGGGTTTGAGTTTGAGGACGTCAGCAGCAGTGGTTTGCGCAGGCACGACTGTGATACGCGCACCGCGCTCGGCCAGCATGCGCAGGATGTTTTTCTTCACGCCAAAATCGTAGGCGACAACGTGGAACTTAGGTGTGATTTGCACACCGTAACCTGAACCCAATTTCCATTCGGTTTGCGTCCACTCGTAGGTCTGCTGGCAGGACACTACTTTGGCCAGGTCCAGTCCAGCCATGTTGGGCGCGCCTTTGGCCAAGCCGATGGCTTTGTCAATCGCTGACTGCGAGACGGCTTCGCCCTCACCAAGCGCCATGATGCAGCCGTTTTGCGCGCCTTTGCTGCGCAAGTGGCGCGTCAGTTGGCGGGTATCGATATTGGCAATCGCTACCGTGCCCTCTTTAATCAAATATTCCGACAACGTCATAGACATGCGAAAGTTCGACGCCAGCAGCGGCAGATCTTTGATGATCAGGCCTGCAGCGTAGACCTTTTCAGATTCGACATCTTCAGCATTGATGCCGTAGTTTCCAATATGTGGGTAAGTCAGCGTGACCAGTTGCTGGCAGTAGCTGGGGTCGGTCAAGATTTCTTGATAGCCCGACATGGCGGTGTTGAAAACCACCTCGCCGACCGAGTGGCCGGCAGCACCTATGGAATTGCCAACAAAGACTGTGCCGTCTGCCAGCGCCAAAATGGCTTGGGGGTTGGTAAGGGACGATCCCTGTAATGACAAAAGCACGGGGCACTCCGATTAATTTCGGCTAGCCCAAGCGTCACCCTGTGCAAGACAGGAGAGCTGCTTTTATGATGAATTTTGCTTCTTGGCGCTTGGGGCTAGCAGTGTTTAGAAAAGCCCTTGATTATAGCCTTTGATCGCGACCAGTTCAGGCCTTCATAGAGGAGAAATGCAGGCAAATCGCCGCAGCGGCGGCTACATTCAGTGACTCTTCACCACCGGGCTGAGCGATGCGAACTTTTACTGCCGCTTTGTTCATCAATACCGGGCTAACGCCCTGCCCTTCATGACCCATCACCCAGGCGCAAGGCGTGGGCAGCTTGGTTTGACCCAAAATACCGCCTTCATGTGAGCTGGTAACCAGCATGGGTACGGCCAGAGCACTAAGTGCTTCCACCTCAACCCCTTCAAGCAACTGCAAACCAAAATGCGCTCCCATTCCAGCCCGCAGCACTTTGGGTGACCACAGAGCGGCTGTGCCTTTGAGCGCAATCACCTGGCCAAAGCCGAAGGCCGCAGCGCTGCGCAAAATCGACCCCACATTGCCAGCGTCTTGCACGCGGTCAAGAATGACGCTGGCAGCCATCGGCCTCAAAGGTGTTTGGGCAGGCAAATCAATGACAAAACCCATGCTGGCAGCTGACTCCAGGCCGCTGATCTCGGCAAACAGGGTATCTGGAATCACTATGTTTTTTATAGCTGCTTGCGCCCATATTGATTGGGCTAGAGGCCAAAAAGACTCGGAAAAAAGGCCTAAAACAGGCTTAAAACTGCGCAAAAGCGCTGCTCGGCACAAATGATCGCCTTCCAGCCACACCCGGCCTTGTTTACGGTAAGCGGTGTTGTCTTGCGAGAGCTTACGCAACTCTTTGATCAGCGGGTTGTTCGCTGACGTGATGCGCTCTAGCGGCGAAGTCATCGCAAAACCGCGGCTACAGGAGCAAACGTCCTGCGGTGTTGCGGGCAAGCGCCATGCTCGCGCAGCGCCAGCAAATGCGCGGCTGTGCCATAGCCTTTATGGCCTGCAAAGCCGTATTGCGGGTACTGCAAGTCGTAGTCAAAGCACCAACGGTCACGAGTGACTTTGGCCAAAATCGATGCGGCTGAAATGGCTGGGACTTTTGCGTCGCCTTTGACAATTGCCTCGGCCAGCATACTCAAGGAAGGCAGTCGATTGCCATCAACCAGCACTTTGTGGGGTTTAAGGCGCAAGCCCTCAACCGCCCGCTTCATGGCCAGTAGAGTAGCTTGCAAAATGTTCAGCTCGTCTATTTCTTCAACCGTCGCCATGGCAATCGAACAGCACAGCGCTTTGCCGCGAATTTCGTCGTACAGCTTGTCGCGCTGCAAGGCGGTGAGTTTTTTCGAGTCGGCCAAACCTTTGATTGGCTTGAGATCATTCAAAATCACCGCCGCCGCGACCACAGGGCCCATCAACGGCCCACGCCCCGCCTCGTCCACGCCAGCAGTCAAGCCCGGCGTGTCCCAGTGCAGCGCGGCTTGTTCAGCCTTCAAGAATTTTTTCGATCGCATCAGCGGCTAATTTGGAGGTGTCGCGCTGCAAGTCGGTGTGCAGGCGGATAAAGCGTTGTTCAAGAGCAGCTATTTTGTCAGGCTCTTTGGCTTTGATATCGACCCACAGCAGAACGGCATCGGCCAGTGCTTGCGGCGTTGCGGCATCCTGCAGTAGCTCAGGGACTACAAAGTCCTCACACAAAATATTCGGCAAACCCACCCAAGGCTGCAGTTTTTTGCGTTGCATGATTTGCCATGAGAGCCAGTTCATGTTGTAAGCAATCACCATCGGGCGTTTGAAAAGTGCAGCCTCCAGTGTGGCGGTGCCGCTGGCGATCAGGGTGACGTCGCAGGCGGCTAGCGCGGTGTGCGATTGGCCGTTGAGTATTTGTACCCCTTGCAGTCCAACCTCAGCAACAATGCGTTCAATCGTATTTTTCAACACCGGGATGGCAGGTACTATAAATTTAATAGCTGGTTGCGCCCGATCAATATGGGCTGCAGCCTGAAAAAATCGTTTGGCAAGGTACTTGATTTCAGATTCCCGGCTGCCCGGCAAGATCGCAATGACCGTGTCATCGTCGCTCAAACCCAACTGCCTGCGGGCTACTGCCCGGTTTGTCTGCATGGGGATAACGCTGGCCAGTGGGTGGCCGACATAGGTAGCCGCGATGCCATGTTTGGCCAGCAAGGCCACTTCAAACGGAAAAATACACAGCACATGGTCTACACTGCGGCGGATTTTTTCAACTCTGTCGGCGCGCCAGGCCCAGATGGACGGGCTGACGAATTGCACGGTTTTGATACCCTTGGCTTTTAGCGTGGCCTCTAGGTCGAGGTTGAAATCCGGGGCATCTGCGCCAATGAAAATATCTGGCGGATTGGCCAAGAGACGGGCCTTGAGCTGCTCACGGATGCCGACGATCTCGCGGTAATGACGCAAAACTTCTACGTAACCACGAACGGCCAGTTTGTCGCTCGGCCACCAAGCATCAAAGCCGCGTTTCGCCATGTGCGAGCCACCTATGCCGAATGATTTCAACCCAGGCCAACGGCTTTTAAGGCCATCGAGTAAAAGTCCAGCCAATAAATCTCCAGAGGTCTCCCCCGCAACCATCGCCACTGTTGGCGCTGTCTTCATGGAGAATTACCGGACGATACCGCGTTGCGGTGAGGTTTGCTCTAAAAACGAGAGCATCATGCGCACATCAGGCGCTGATTCAGGGTACTTTTCGGTCAAACTTGCAATCTGCAATTGCGCTGCCTCCAGCGTCAAATCCTCTCGGTACAAAGCCTTGTGCATCGCTTTAACTGCGGTAATGCGCTCTGGCGAGAACCCGCGCCTGCGCAGTCCTTCAAAATTCATGGTGCGCGCTTCAGCGGGCTGGCCTTGCGACATGACAAACGGCGGCAAATCAGCAAACAGCAGCGAACACATAGCCGTCATGCTGTGCGCACCCAGCCGGACAAACTGGTGTACGACGGTAAAGCCGCCCAAAATCACCCAGTCGCCCACATGCACATGGCCTGCCAGCTGCGAATTGTTGGCAAAAATGGTGTGGTTGCCCACCTGGCAGTCATGCGCCAGATGCACATAGGCCATGATCCAGTTGTCGTTACCCACACGGGTCACGCCCACATCGCCCGGAGAGCCAATATTGAAGGTGCAAAACTCACGGATGGTGTTGCGGTCCCCAATCACCAGCTCGCACGGCTCACCCGCATACTTTTTGTCTTGCGGAATAGCGCCGAGTGAGTTGAATTGAAAAATGCGGTTGTCGCAACCTATGGTGGTGTGACCTTCAATCACGCAGTGCGGGCCAATCGTGGTGCCCGCCCCGACCTTGACGTGGGGGCCAATGACGGTGTACGGGCCGACACTGACCGTACTGTCAATCTCAGCATGCGGGTCAACAATGGCGGTTGAGTGAATACCCATCACTTTATGCAATGGTACGCATGGTACACATCAGCTGCGCTTCGCAGGCTACTGCGTCACCCACCCGAGTCGTGCCCGTGAATTTGAAAATACCAGCCTTCATGCGATCCAAACTCACATCCATGATGAGCTGGTCGCCGGGCTCCACTGGGCGCTTGAATCGTGCGGCGTCGATACCAGCAAAGTAGTACACCGTTTTATCGTCAGGCGCTTGACCCAACATGTCAAAGGCCAACAAGGCAGCGGCTTGAGCCATCGCCTCCAGCATCAGAACACCTGGCATCACTGGGCGATGCGGAAAATGACCCATGAAAAATGGCTCGTTGATGGTGACATTTTTCAGCGCTTTAATGCGCTTGCCTTTTTCAATTTCCAGCACCCGATCGACCAGCAAAAAGGGATAGCGGTGTGGCAGTTGCTTCAAGATTTGGTGAATATCCATCATGGTTTTCTTCTTTAGATGTCTTTGCTTGCAATTGCTTTTTCAACCAGCTTTAATCTGTCGCGCAAGGTGTGAAGTTGCTTGAGTGTGGCGGCATTTTTCTCCCACGCAGCATTGTCGTCGATGGGAAACAGTCCAGTGTAATTTCCAGGCTTCAAAATGGAGCGTGTCACCACCGAAGCAGCGGAAATATGGACATGGTCAGCCAGCGTTAAATGCCCCAACACAACCGCACCACCGCCAATGGTGCAATGCGCGCCTATATTGGCGCTGCCCGCCACACCCACGCAGCCAGCCAGCGCTGAATGCGCACCAATGCGCACGTTGTGACCAATCTGAATCAGGTTATCAAGCTTGACGCCGTCTTCTATCACGGTGTCTTGGAGCGAACCCCGGTCAATACAGGTGTTCGCGCCAATCTCAACGTCATTACCTATCAACACATTGCCCAGCTGTTCGATTTTTTCCCAGCGCCCGTCGTGTGGTGCAAAGCCAAAACCATCTGCACCAATCACAGCACCAGAGTGAACAATGCAGCGCTCGCCAATGGAGCAACCGTCGCCCAAAGTCACGCGCGGTGACAGTCGGCTGCCAGCACCCATCGCGGCGTTTTGACCTACCACACAATGCTCGCCAATGCGCGCATCTTTAGCAACCACCGCATCCGCACCAATGCAGGCAAATGCTCCGACGAACACGCCTTCGCCCAAACTGGCCGAAGGATCAATGGACGCGCTTGGATGAATACCTGTTGCGCCGGCTGATTCGTGAAGCTGCCTCCAAACTTGTGTCAAGCGGGCAAAGTAAAAATAAGGATCGTTAACAACAATGCAGGAACCACGTATCACAGCGACGGATTCAGCCGCAGGCCCCACAACAACGCATCCTGCTTTGCATTGCGAGAGTTTTTGTGTGTATTTGGGGTGGCTGAGAAAGGCTAGCGAGCTGCTGGAAGCGGACTCCAGTGGAGACAGGCTACTGATTAGAAGTTCAGGGTTACCTGAAAGCTTGGCATCCGGAAATTCATTCGCCAGAGATTCAAAAAGTGTAGCAAGTTTGATTGTCATTCAACGCCTTCGAGTCGACCTGACCTGCAAAGCGCGAACCTGACACGCAGACTACTTACCGTTCGCGGCATTCAAAGCTCTGAGCACCTTGTCTGTGATGTCGTGCTTGGGATTGACGTAGACCGCCTCCTGAACAATCAGGTCGTACTTCTCAGTCTCAGCCAGGGTCTTGACCACACGATTGGCACGCTCAATGACCTGCTGCAGCTCTTCATTTTTACGTGCATTCAGGTCCTCCTGAAACTCACGGCGCTTGCGCTGAAAGTCACGGTCTTGGTCAACCAATTGTTTTTGGCGCGCTGTGCGCTGACTTTCAGACAGCGTTGGCGCTTCACGCTCAAACCTGTCAGACAGTGTTTTCAGTTGGGTGGCAACATCGTTCAGATCTTTTTCGCGCTTACCAAACTCTTGTTCGAGCTTGGTTTGAGCGCTTTTCGCAGAATTTGCTTCGCGGAAAATACGATCCAGGTTGACGATGCCAATCTTGAACTCCTGCGCACTGACGGAAAACCCGGCCAGCGCAATCACGGTGGTCAGGAATATATGGCGTGAAATAGTCATCATTAGAAGGATGTGCCGATCTGGAATTGGAATCGCTCTATTCTATCGCCTACTTTTTTACGCACCGGGTTGGCCAGTGCAAAGCGCAATGGGCCGACTGGCGATATCCAACTGAAACCCAAACCATAAGAGGCTCGCATTTCACTGAAGCTATAAGAGCTTTTTTCGCCAAAAACGTTACCCGCGTCAACAAAGCCGAAAAGGCGCAAGGTTCGGTCATTACCGGTACCAGGAAACGGTGCAATCAATTCGCCGTTGAGCGTGATCTTTTTAGGGCCACCGACCGCCACATCATTCGGTGGTACGCCATCACGAGGACCTAAAGAGCCTTGCGCAAAACCGCGAACGGATCCTAAACCACCGGACGATGAATTTTTAAATACTGGGAAAGGCCTGCCGCCCAATCCGCGCCCCCAGCCGAACTCAGCGTTAAGCGCAACAGTAAATTGCTTGCTGAGAGGAATATATTCCTGAATCTGATAGCTGCCCCGAATATATCGGGCATCACCAGCTACACCCCACTCACTGTATGCACGCTGGAAGCGACCTAAAGTGGGCACCAAGGCACTGTCACGGCTGTCTCTAGCCCATCCGACTGTGAGTGGCACTGAACTGCTTGTCAGACCAAAAGTATCGGCATACTTTTGATAAGTAGCTGGCAGTGCATTGACACCAGGGACAATCGTCAACCGTTCGTACCCAATACCAAAGAAGACCGTGTCCAGTTCCGTAAAAGGAACACCAAAACGAGTCGCACCGCCAGTGGTTTTCAAGCCGTAGTCGCCGCCCTGTCCATCAAGAGGGCGACTGGTGCGGTGATACAGATCAAAAGCACGTGAGATTCCATCAGCCGTGAAGTAGGGATCAACTGTACTCAATACAATTTGACGATTCGACTTGCTGGTGTTGACCTCAACCCCAAGGTAGTTGCCCGAACCAAAGACATTTTCCTGTTTGATACCGACGTTGAACGACAACTTCTCAGAACTGGAGAAACCTGCACCCAATTGAAGATTGCCGGTGGGCTTTTCAATCACACTAACGGCAACATCGACCTGATCTGATGTACCGGTGACTTCCTGCGTGTCGACAGTGACATCGGTAAAAAAACCAAGCCTGTCAACACGATTACGTGACATACGAATCTTGTCACCGTCGTACCAGGATGACTCAAATTGCCTGAATTCACGGCGAATCACTTCATCACGGGTGCGGTTGTTGCCAGAAACGTTGATGCGGCGCACATAGGCGCGGCGCGACGGATCACCTTGCAATACAAAAGCCACGCGATTGTTAGCACGATCAATTTCTGGGACGGCATCCACTTTCGCAAATGCAAAGCCGAAAACACCAAAGTAATCGGTGAAGGCCTTGGTCGTTGCAGCAACGGTATCGGCGTTGTATGCCTCACCCGGCTTGATGGTGACGAGTGATTTGAACTCGTCTTCCTTGTTTAAAAAATTACCTTCCAGCTTGACGCCAGAAACCACAAAACGCTCACCCTCAGTCACATTGATGGTAATGGTCACGTCTTGCTTGTTAGGAGAAATCGCCACCTGGGTTGAGTCGACCTTGAACTCCAGGTAACCACGAGCCAGATAGTAGGAACGCATGGTTTCAATATCTGCACTGAGTTTGGCGCGCGAATACCGATCAGCCTTGGTGTACCAGCTCATCCAGCCACCAGTGTCTAAGTCAAATAGGTCTCGCAGCCTTGACTCGCTGAAAACTTTGTTGCCAACAATGCGGATGTCTTTGATCCTGGCAGTATCGCCCTCAGTCACGTTGAAGGACAGGTTGACGCGGTTACGCTCAATCGGCGTGACAGTGATGAGGATTTCTGCGCCGTACAAACTGCGGTTGATGTATTGGCGCTTGAGCTCTTGTTCAGCCTTGTCAGCCAGGGCTTTGTCAAAGGGCTGGCCCTCAGCCAAGCCAATTTCGCGGAGTGCTTTTTTAAGCGCTTCTTTGTCGAACTCTTTGGCACCAATAAAATTAACGTCGGCAACGGTGGGGCGCTCTTCCACAATCACGATTAGCACGTCACCGCTGACCTCCAGACGCACATCTTTGAACAAACCCAAACCAAACAGTGCGCGAATAGCGCTGGCGCCTTTGTCGTCGTTGTAGGTTTCACCCACACGAAAAGGCAGGGACGCAAAGATGGTGCCGGGCTCGACACGCTGCAGGCCCTCAACCCGGATATCGCGAACCGTGAAAGGATCAACGGCCCATGCACTATGTGCTATCAATAAACTTGCTGCGACGATGCAGACAGTACGAAGTTTGAATCGGGTAAAATTTTTTTGCATGAACTTTTCGGTATTAACCGGAATAGATTTCAGACTAGCCAAAAAGCCTGGTGACATCATTGAACAGAGCGACAGACATCATGCACAGCAGGACAGCAATGCCGCCACGTTGCAGCCCTTCCATCCAGGCCTCCGACACAGTCTTGCCAGTGACAGCCTCCCAAAGATAATACATCAGGTGGCCACCATCCAGAACTGGTAAAGGCAGTAAATTAAGCACTCCAAGGCTGACGCTGATAGCTGCCAGAAAGAGCAAATACGCCGTCAAGCCGATGCTGGCTGATTTGCCGGCATAGTCCGCAATCGTTAACGGCCCGCTCAAATTTTTAAGCGATGCCTCACCAATCAGCATTTTGCCCATCATTTTCAGGGTCAAAATCGATGACTCATAAGTTCGCACAACGCCTTGCCACAAGCCCTCAATAACGCCGTAGCGCACGGTGACAAACTCTGGGGGTGCACCAACGGAGGCATCAATTTTGGCAACTGAAATCTTGCCTTCATTGACGATTCTTGGCATCAATTGCAAATCCAGTATTTTCGAACCACGCTCAATTTGCCAAGTTTGACTGGCCAGCGCTGTGTTGCCAGAGGCTCGAATCACCTGCCTGAGTTGCTGACCATCCACAATTGCCGTCTGTCCAACACGCAGTACGATGTCCCCAGCCACAAGACCTGCTTTGGCTGCAGGGCCATTGGCCACGACAGTTCCAATCACTGGCATTGTCCAGGGGCCCACAATTCCAATATTGCGGAAAAACTGGGCATCGACTTCAGCGGCATTGAAATCCTGAAAAACCAATAGCACATCACGCTTGGAAGGATTTGAATCGCCTTTATCGCTACTGACCGTCAAGCGCAGATTGCGGCCATTGAGCGCGCCCTGCATCAAGCGCCAGCGCAGATCTTCAAACGATCGAACCTGCTCCATGGTCTCGCCTTCAAAACCGGCTTCTTTCACCAGTTCCATCCCGCGTAAACCGGCTTTTTCAGCGACGGAACCAGCTACAGGACTGGCTAAAACCGCTTTGGGTTCTTGCAAACCAGTCCAATTCAAGGCGCTGTAAAGAAAAATGGCCAGCAGCAAATTGGCAATCGGGCCGGCGGCAACCACAGCGGCGCGGTATTTGAGGGGCTGGGTATTAAATGCGAGATGGCGCTCGGCCAGGGCCACAGGCGCCTCACGTTCGTCCAGCATTTTGACGTAGCCACCGAGGGGCAACATACCGATTGAAAATTCAGTCGGCTTTCCTTTCAAGCGCCACGTGTAGATCGGTTTGCCAAAACCGATTGAAAACTTCAGCACCTTGATACCGCACAGGACTGCAACCTTGTAATGGCCATACTCGTGAATGGCAATCAACAAGCCAAGCGCGACAACAAAAGCGAGCAATGTCAACATCTCAATACTCCATAGATTGAACGACGTTTTGAGCAACAGCACGCGCTTTGATGTCCAGCTCAATCAGGTCGTCAATCCCCATTATCCGAGGTGCGCAAAGTCCATCCAGAGTGGCACGGTTAACAACATGTATCTGGTCAAAGCGTATGAGTTTTCCGAGAAACGCTTCAACCGCAATTTCATTGGCGGCATTCAGTATGGCTGGTGTTCCGGTTGGCGCATCCAGCACTTCCCAAGCCAAGCGCAAACCAGGAAATCGCTCATAGTCTAGAACCTCAAACGTCAGATCAGAAAGTGCCCTGAAGTCCAGCGCCTTGGCACCTGAAGCGATTCTGCCCGGCCATGCCAAACCGTAAGCAATCGGCACACGCATATCGGGCGTACCAAGCTGCGCCACCACAGACGTATCCAAGTACTGCACCATGGAATGGACGACGCTCTGCGGATGAATCACGACTTCAATTTGAGTTGGCTTCAGGCCGAACAGGAATTTCGCCTCAATGACTTCCAACGCCTTGTTCATCATGGTGGCGGAATCGACTGAAATTTTGCGTCCCATCACCCAATTGGGATGCGCGCAAGCCTGCTCTGGCGTGACATCACGCAATGTAGCCAACTCGCGCGTCCGAAAAGGACCGCCAGAGGCCGTCAAAATGATTTTTTCAACTCGCTCCGCCCAAGTTGTGGGGTCTTCAGGCAGCGATTGGAAAATGGCGGAATGCTCGCTGTCGATGGGCAGCAACTGGGCACCGCCAGCTTGCACAGCCTGCATAAAAACGTCACCTCCCACGACCAGTGCTTCTTTGTTGGCTAGCAATAGGCGCTTACCAGCCCTGGCAGCAGCCATGCAAGGCGCCAGCCCAGCGGCTCCCACAATAGCCGCCATCACCATATCCGTTAGATCATGCGATGCTATTATTTCAAGAGCATCTTGCGCATGTAAAACTTCAGTTTCAAGCCCATTGACTTTTAGTTTGTCTGCCAAAATCAACGCATGCGGTGCGCTGGCCATGACAGCATAACGCGGCTTGAAACGGGCGCACTGCGCCAGCATCAACTCTGTTTGAGTGGCTGCGCTGAGGGCAAAAATCTCAAACTGTTCAGGGTGTGCAGCCACCACGTCCAGCGTGTTGACGCCTACCGAACCGGTAGAACCCAAAACAGTGATGCGTTGCTTTGCCAAAGTCATGCTGCTTAAAGACTGACCAACATCATGGCGAGCGGCACTGCTGGGAGGAGCGCGTCCACTCTGTCCAATACGCCACCATGGCCGGGCAGCAACCCACTCGAATCCTTGGCGCCTGCGCTGCGTTTGACCAGCGATTCCACCAAATCACCCACCACGCTCATGGCCGCCAGAAAGACCACGCCCAGCAGCATCACCAACAAGCCATGCTGCACCCACAAACGCGCATACAAGCTGCCACCGAAAGCAGTTGAACCAGAGCGATCGAGCCAAGCCCAGACAACGGACAGCAGCAGCACACCCGCCATGCCTCCCCAAACGCCTTCCCAGCTTTTTCCAGGGCTGATAGCCGGTGCAAGCCGGCTTTTTGTAAAACGGCCACCCATCGTGCGCCCGGCTGCGTAAGCAAAGATGTCTGCGACCCACACCAGAAGCAAAACAGATAGTAAAAAATTAATACCGGTCACCCTGGCTTGGGCAACTGCCAGCCAAGCCAGCCAAAGCGCCGCCACACCGCCCACCAACCGCACTGGCTTGGCAACGCCAGACCAGCCCGCCACACCCAGCCGTAAAAGCGCGCTACCCGTCAGTACCCATGCGCAGCCTGCAAATATCCAGAGGATGGGCATCGGTTTAAAAAGTAATCCCGTATACCAAGCCAAGCCGCACAGCAAAGCCAATATCAAACCCAACGACAAAGACAGAAGTTGACTGCAAGCATTCAAACGACCCCACTCCCAGCCGGCAGCAGCAATCAACACCAGAGCTATTGCACAAAAGGGCGCGGGCGAGCTGTAAAACAAAGCAGGCAACAAGATGGCCAGCAAGATAACGGCGGTGATGATCCGCTGCTTGAGCATCAGGCGACTTTCACGGCATGCGCTTTGGCGTTGTGCTGCTTTTGATTGGTTTTTAGTTGTGCAGATGTCAGGCCGAAACGTCGTTCACGGCCATTGAAAAAGGCAATCGCTTCGTCAAGTGCGGCAGCATCAAAATCGGGCCAGAGTTTGTCAGAAAAATACAGCTCAGAATAAGCCGCCTGCCACAACAAAAAATTACTAATGCGCAATTCTCCACCCGTGCGAATCAGCAAATCCGGGTCAGGTACATGCGCCAATGCCATGGAGCGGTCAAGCGACATTTCAGTGATCGCTTGTCCACTGTTTACCAGCTTCTGTGCGGCTTGGGCAATGTCCCAGCGCCCGCCGTAATTAAAGCAAACATTGAGAATCATGCGCTCGTTGTCGGCAGTGTCGGCTTCCGCTTGCGTCAGCGCCGCCTGCACTTTCGGGGAGAGCTGAAGCCTGTCACCGACAAAGTAAAGGCGAACACCATTTTCCTGAAGTTTGGGAACTTCACGGGCCAGTGCCATGCCCAGTAAATCCATCAAACCAGAAACCTCTTCTGCGGGTCTGTTCCAGTTTTCTGATGAAAAAGCAAACACCGTGAGCACAGCAATACCGCGATCAGCGCAGGCTTGAACAAAGGCTCGCAAGGTGTCAACGCCCTGCTTGTGTCCTGCAATGCGTGGCAAAAACCGCTTGGTCGCCCAGCGCCCATTGCCGTCCATGACGATGGCCACATGGTGTGGTGCGGCGGTTGTGTTGGCAGGCTTCATACAGGCTGAATCAGGTAACAAGTCTGAGGTCTGACCCGATCAAACCGCCATGATGTCTTGCTCTTTGGAAGCCACCAATTTATCGACTTCAGCGATAAAACGGTCAGTGAATTTCTGCACCTCATCCTGTGAGCGGCGCTCGTCGTCTTCAGAGGCCAGTTTGTCTTTGACTTGTTTTTTAATGCTGTCGTTGGCATCGCGGCGCAGATTGCGGATTGCCACTTTGGCATGTTCTCCCTCGCCGCGCACCACTTTGGTCAACTCCTTGCGGCGCTCTTCAGTCATGGCAGGCATTGGCACGCGAATCAAATCGCCCTGCGCCGCTGGGTTCAAACCCAAATCTGAATCGCGAATGGCTTTTTCAATTTTTGCGCCCATGCCTTTTTCCCAAGGTGAGACGCTGATGGTGCGGGCATCGAGCAATGACACATTAGCCACTTGGCTGATTGGCACCATTGAGCCGTAGTAATCAACCTGTACGGTATCCAGCAAGCCGGGGTTAGCGCGGCCTGTACGGATTTTGGTCAAACCGTTTTTAAATGAATCCAACGACTGCTGCATTTTTTGCTCAGCCGTATTTTTAATGTCAGCGATGCTCATGTTTCAAACTCCGGGAATTGAATTCAGAAAAAGCTGCTCTTTGCGCCTGTTAAACGTGAACCAACGTACCTTCGTCTTCACCCATCACAACCCGCTTGAGCGCGCCATGCTTGAAAATGCTGAAGACCTTGAGCGGCAATTTCTGGTCCCTGCACAGCGCGAAAGCGGTGGCATCCATCACTTCCAGATTTTTGCCCATGGCTTCATCAAACGTGATGCTGGTATACCGCGTTGCGTTCGGGTCTTTTTTCGGGTCAGCGCTGTAAACACCGTCAACTTTGGTGGCTTTGAGCACGATTTCAGCGCCGATTTCAGCGCCACGCAATGCAGCAGCCGTGTCAGTGGTGAAAAAAGGGTTGCCAGTACCTGCCGCGAAAATCACCACTTTGCCTTCTTCCAGGTATTGCAGCGCTTTGGGCCTGACGTAGGGTTCGACCACACGTTCGATGGCAATGGCAGACATGACCCGCGCCGTCAAACCGGCTTTGTCCATGGTGTCGCCCAGCGCCAGCGCATTCATCACGGTGGCCAGCATGCCCATGTAGTCAGCTGTGGCGCGGTCCATACCGACCGAGCCGCCCGCTACACCACGGAATATGTTGCCGCCACCAATGACCACCGCGACCTCAACACCCATGCGGGTGATTTCAGCGATTTCTTCGACCATGCGAACAATGGTGGCGCGGTTGATGCCAAAGGCATCGTCACCCATCAAGGCCTCACCTGACAGTTTTAACAAGATTCGCTTGTAGGCTGGCATGTGGGCGCTTTCTGGAATTGGGTTGGTGGTTAGTTTAGCTGCCTTCCGGCTGGAGGAAAGTGCTTAGGCCGCTTTGGCAGCTGCAATTTGTGCAGCAACTTCAGCAGCAAAGTCGTCGACTTTTTTCTCAATGCCCTCGCCCACCACATAGAGGGTGAACGATTTAACGGCAGTGGCTTTTTCTTTCAGCATTTGCTCAACCGTTTGCTTGTCGTTTTTAACGAAAGTCTGGTTGTGCAGGCTGACTTCTTTCAGGTACTTCTGCACGCCACCTTCGATGCGCTTGGCAACGATTTCAGCGGATTGAACAGGCTTGCCGGCAGCAGTAGCGACGTTGGCATCTTCAGCAGCCTTTGCGGCAGCCACTGAACGCTCGCGCGCCACCAGCTCGGCAGGCACCTGGTCGCTAGACAAAGACACGGGTTTCATCGCCGCAACGTGCATGGCAACGTCTTTCGCAGCGGCCTCGTCGCCGTCAAACTCAACCACGACGCCAATGCGCGTGCCGTGCAGGTAAGACGCCAATTTGCCTGAGGCAAATCTTTGATAACGGCGCACCGACATGTTCTCGCCGATTTTGCCAATGAGGCCTTTGCGCACGTCTTCGACCGTCGGGCCGAAGCCGTCCATGCTGAGCGCCATAGCGCCAACCGCAGCCACGTCGGCCGGGTTGTTTTTGACGATGCCAACCGCAACAGCATCGGTGAAAGCCAAAAAGCTGTCGTTCTTGGTCACAAAGTCGGTTTCGCAATTGATCTCGACCAGCGCGCCAATACCGCCTTCGGTATGGTATGCAATCACGCCTTCGGCCGTGATGCGTGAAGCGGCCTTGCCAGCCTTGTTGCCCAGCTTGACGCGCAAAATTTCTTCGGCTTTTTCAAAATTGCCATCCGCCTCGGTCAGGGCTTTTTTGCACTCCATCATGGGAGCATCGGTTTTGGCGCGCAACTCGGCGACCATGCTTGCTGTAATTGCCATTTTCAATCTCTCTGTGTTTATCTTTAGGTTGTAAAAAAGGGGCTACGCGAGCCCCTTTTTCGCGTCTGGCGCTTGGCGACTTGATTTAAGCGGCTGCGACTTCCACAAATTCGTCGGAGCTCTCAGGCTGAACCATTTTGACCACTTCTTGTGTTGCGTTGGCGCGGCCTTCAATGATCGCGTCTGCAATGCCGCGTGCGTACAGCGCCACAGCTTTGGACGAGTCATCGTTGCCCGGAATCACGTAGTCAATGCCAATCGGAGAGTGATTGGAGTCAACCACGCCGATCAAAGGAATACCTAATTTTTTGGCTTCAAGAATTGCGATTTTGTGGAAACCCACGTCGATGACGAAAATCGCGTCTGGCAGTGCAGCCATGTCCTGAATACCGCCGATGTCTTTTTCAAGCTTTTCGATTTCACGCTTGAAGGTGAGCTGTTCTTTTTTGCTGATGGTGTCCAAGCCAGCTTCTTGCTGGGCTTTCATTTCCTTCAGGCGCTTGATCGACGTTTTGACCGTTTTGAAATTGGTCAACATGCCGCCCAACCAGCGCTGGTCAACGAAGGGCACGCCTGCACGCTTGGCTTCCATGGCTAGCGTTTCGCGCGCCTGGCGCTTGGTGCCGACCATCAAAATGGTGCCGCGATTGGCCGACAACTGACGAGCGAACTTCATCGCCTCGTTGTACATCGGCAGCGTTTTTTCCAGGTTGATGATGTGAATACGGTTGCGGTGGCCAAAAATGTAAGGTGCCATTTTTGGGTCCCAGAAGCGGGTTTGGTGACCAAAGTGGACACCGGCTTCCAGCATTTCGCGCATGGTGGTTGACATAGTAAATACTCCAAAGGTTGTGTCTAAAATCAGCGCTTATCGCCGGGAATAATTTCCTTGCAACACCTTGAATGGCTGATTTGCGATTTGCCTTGCAAAATGACACATTCGTCATATGCAAAACCAGTCGATTATAGCACCCCAAAGCGCCCCATCCATGACTTCTACACCTACGGACGCGACTGAAATGCATGCGGCGTCAACAAGCCACGCTTGCCGCCACGTTTACATGCCCGGGTATACGCCCACAAATGCGCCAAATAATGCGCCAGCAAAGCCATTGGCCGATGCGACTGGGCGACTCGCGGGCATGCAGGTTTCGGTCAAAGATTTGTTTGATATGGCGGGTCAGGTGACAAAAGCAGGCTCAAAAGTACTGGCCAACGCACCCTCTGCAGCCGTCGACAGCATTGCCGTGGCGCGACTGAAAGCCGCTGGTGCGGTCATCGCCGGGCGCACCAACATGGTGGAATTTGCGTTTTCAGGTGTGGGCATCAACCCGCACTACGGCACGCCGGTCAACCCTGCTGATGCGAAAGTCGAACGCATCCCCGGCGGCTCGTCGTCGGGCGCGGCGGTGTCGGTCGCGACTGGCGCCGCTCACATCGGTCTGGGGTCAGACACGGGCGGCTCGATTCGTATTCCGGCTGCCCTTTGCGGCATCGTCGGCTTTAAAAGCACCGCGCGGCTGGTGCCCACCACGGGTGCCCTGCCCTTGTCGACCAGCCTGGACACGGTTTGCGCCCTGACCCGCTCGGTGACGGACGCCATCACGGTGCATGAAGTTTTGGCGGCTCGCAACGTCAAACTGGCCAATAAACCACTGGCAAATGCCCGCTTTGCAGTAGCCCGTAAGCTGATGCAAGATGGTTTGGACAGCACGGTTGCGGGGGCTTTTGAACGCAGCTTGAAGCTATTGCGAGCCGCTGGCGCACAGATTGAAGAAATCGACCTCAGCGAAATCAGCGAACTAGCCAGCATCAACGCCACGGGCGGTTTGTCAGCCGCCGAAAGCTACGCCTGGCATCGTCATTTGATAGCCAAACACCAGGCCGATTACGACCCGCGCGTGGCGCTGCGCATCTTGCGTGGGGCGAACATGACAGCCTTTGACTACATCGATCTGCTAGCGGCCCGCAAGGACTGGATTGCTAGAGTAGAGGCGCGCCTGCAAGGATTTGACGCCGTGCTGTCACCCACCGTACCGATGGTTGCACCGCCAATTGCCAGCGTCTTGAACGACGACACTGAGTTCTTTAGAGTCAACGGCTTACTGCTGCGCAATACCGCAGTGGTTAACATGCTCGACGGTTGCGGCATCTCCCTGCCCTGCCATCAACCCGACGAGTTACCGGTTGGCCTGATGCTCTGGCACGCTGCCATGCATGACGATTCGGTGCTTGATGCGGCTTTGCAAGTCGAAACACTGCTGCATCAGTCACTATAAAAATAATAGCTGCTTGCGCCCGTATCTATTGGTTTAGAGGCCAATTTGATACCTAAAAACGATCAAAAAAACAATGAATTTAGCGATTTTTAACACTTTTCAGATCAAAACAGCCTCATGAAGATTGCAGTCATAGGTGCGGGCATCATCGGCATCACCACAGCGTACGAGCTGGTCGTTGATGGCCATGAGGTCACGGTGTTTGAACGGCGGGGCGCTGCCGCTGAAGAAACCAGTTTTGCCAACGCAGGCGTGGTTGCGCCTGGCTCAGTCACGCCGTGGGCAGTTCCGGGTATGCCGGGCAAGGTGCTTGGCAACCTCTTCAGCCGCCACGCTGCGGTCAAGCTCAGTTTGCCGCTGTCGGGGGGCGACGTTGCATGGATGTGGAAATGGTGGCGCGCCTGCAAGCTCGAGACCTACCTTGCCAACCGCGCCCGGCTTCAGCGGCTGGCGTTTTACAGCCGTGAGCGCCTGCACCACCTGACCACTGAGCTGCAGTTGGAGTACGACCGCAGTGATGGCTACACGGTGCTCTTGCGCAGTGACAAAGACAGCCGCATTGTGCAACCCGGTTTGCAGGTGCTGCGTGATGCCGGTGTGGCATTCAGTGAAATCGATGCGGATGGCGTGCGCAAAATCGAGCCAGCCCTCAACCCTGATACCGAATTTTTAGGCGGCATTCACCTGCCGAACGACGAAGTTGCCAATTGCCGGCAGTTTGCCCTGCTTTTGAAAGACATTGCACGCGGTTTAGGTGTCAATTTCGAGTTCAATACGGCTGTAGGCCAATTAAATATGGGGCAAGCAGCTAGCGTATTAATAGCAGGTGAAAACGCACCGCGCCAGTTTGACAGGGTGGTGATGTGCGCCGGATTGGCGTCTGCTGAGCTTTTAAAACCCTTGGGCTTGAAGATCCCCATGACAGCGGTGTACGGCTATTCCATCAGCGCGCCGATACGCGAGCCGCTCAATGCCCCGCGCAGCGCCTTGATGGACGAACGCTATAAAGTCGCCATCTCCCGCCTGGGCAACCGCGTCCGGGTGGCAGGCAGCGCAGAAATTGGCGGGGGTTTGGAAAAGCATCGCGCCTCCTCGGTTCGGACTCTTTACAAGGTGTTGCACGACTGGTTTCCGGGCGCGGCTCAAAACGCCAACACGGGCGCCAGCGTGCAAGTCTGGAAAGGCGCACGCCCCATGCTGCCCGACGGCCCGCCCATCATTGGCGCGAGCGGCATACCAGGGCTGTGGCTGAATTTGGGGCACGGCTCCAGCGGTTGGGCGCTGAGCTGCGGCAGCGCGCGGGCGCTGGCTGACTTGATGGCGGGTAAGGCAACCAGCCTTGACATGGAAGGCCTTGGCATCGAACGCTTGGGCTGAGCCCGGGAACACTCTCTGCGCCATTAAACCTATTCTCCCCGACACCGAACATAAAGCTAATTGGCAAAGTGGTCGCAGATTCAATCGAGCAGTTGGTTAAAAAATTATTTTCCTTGGACGAAAGCAATTCTCAAGATGAGGGTCGCACAATAGGATCATGCAAAAAATCACTTCTGCATGCAGCCGAAACCTGTTTGATGTAGCAGCTACCCGCCGACTTGAGCAGCGCGCCGCTGATACCCTGCCCGCCCACACGCTGATGCAGCGTGCAGGTCTGGCAGTGGCTCGTTTGGCCATGGCCCTTGCACCGCACGCCCAAAGTATTTGGGTAGCCTGCGGGCCGGGCAACAACGGTGGCGACGGCTTTGAAGCCGCCAAGCAGCTGCATAGATGGGGCAAGCGCGTTGTGGTGACATGGACAGGGACCGGTAAAAGCGGCTTGCCAGCCGATGCTGAAGCAGCACGCCAACGCGCAGTGGCGGCTGGTGTGACAGTAGCCGACGAGCCACCACCGGACTTTGATTTTTGCATTGATGCGCTGTTGGGGATAGGCGCCAGTCTTGACCCTGCGCGGTCAGGTACAGAGCGCATGCTGGATTGGCTACAAGTAATGGCTCAAAGCACCGCTCCCTGTCTGGCAGTAGATGTACCCAGCGGATTGAACGCTGATACCGGGGCAATAAGTGCTATACATTCAGGATCTGCTTACACCCGTATTCATTGGTCTGTAGCACGATTTACCCTCTCTTTATTGACCCTAAAACCCGGATTGTTCACTTTTGAGGGCCGTGACAGCGCGGGTGAAGTCTGGTTTGATGACTTGGGCATTGACATAGCTGACGAACCACCAAGCGCCTTGCTGCTGGGTGCAGACCACGGAGCCCAGCCACAGCGCCTGCACACCAGCCACAAAGGCAGTTTTGGCGATGTCGCTGTGTTGGGTGGTGAATCTACAGCCAACAGCCACATGGCAGGTGCAGCGCTTTTGGCAGCTAGTGCGGCGCTGCATGCGGGGGCAGGCCGGGTGTTTGTATCCTTGCTAGCGGATGCCGCAGTCACCGTTGACCCGCACCAGCCAGAGCTGATGTTTCGCAGCCCAGATGCACTCGACATGCGCGCGCAAGTCGTGGTCTGCGGCTGCGGTGGGGGCCAGGCTGTCAAAGCGGTTTTGCCGAAGGTGTTGTCTACCGCTACCCGATTGGTGCTGGATGCGGATGCACTGAATGCGATTGCCAATGACACGTCGCTTCAAACCCTGCTCAAAGCACGGGCAGCGCGACGTTACGCCACCGTGCTCACGCCGCACCCGCTCGAAGCGGCTCGCCTGCTGCAAACCACAACACTACAGATTCAGTCTGATCGCCTCAAAGCCGCCGCGCAATTGGCCGAGCTGTATCAGGCAGTAGTGGTTTTAAAAGGCTCAGGCAGCGTGATAGCCGCGCCAGGTCAGACAAGCTGCGTCAATTCAAGCGGAAACGCCCTGCTGGCAACTGCAGGTACGGGTGATGTACTGGCGGGAATGGTAGGCGCTTATCTGGCCAGCGGTTCAACTGCTTTTGATGCCGCCTGCAGCGCGGTGTTCAAGCACGGCCATGTGGCAGACGATTGGGTAAAAACACACCCGAGCGAGGCACTGACAGCCTCCAGGCTGGCAGCGGCTTTAGGCGAGAACGATCAAGCCAATCTGCAGCGCAATGATCAGCACGATGGCTGACAAATCAATACCGCCCACCGACGGAATCACGCGGCGCAACGGTGCCAGCAGCGGTTCAGTCAACCGACCCAGCAAGCTATAAACCGGAGAGCCCGGTTGCACCCACGACAAAATCGCAAAGCCAATCACCAGGATCATCATGGTTTGCAGCGCGACGCGGAGCAGCATTTTCAAAGCAAAACCGAGCACTGACAGCAGCATGATCGGGTCTAAATCGCCAAAGCCCATACCACCCAGGATCACTGAGAACAGCAGCAGCCACACCACGCCGTAAATCAGCGCAAACAAAGCCGCCGCCAGCAAACTGGCCCAATCTATTTTCGATTGCGCCACCGCCTTGGGTAGCGCCAGCCGTATCGGCTTAACCAGCCAATCCGTCACCGCCATCACAAACACGCCCGGCTGGCCGCGCATGTTGATGCGAAGCCAATTCATCCAGGCGCGCAGCAGCGCAGCGGCAATCAGCACGAAGAAAAAGGTTTCCAGCAGAAAAGATAAAACACGAATCAGCACGGGTTTTCCAATGTCAAAACTACATCAACGACGCGGCTTTTTGCTTTGCTTGCGCCCGGTTTTGGCGGATGTTTTACCCGCCGCTTTTTTGACCGCAGCCTTCAGCGCCTGAATCGGCGACGGTAGCAAGCCGCCCGAGCCGCGCTCGGTTCTGCTTGACGATGACGAGCCTGAACCACGGTTGGGTCGGTTTGCAGGTGCGCCCGCGCGTCGGTTTCCTTTGCCATCACGAGCTACACCGCGTTCCTGGCCAGGCAGCTCATTGATGTGACCACCAGTTTTGTCTTTCATCGCACGGTTGGTCACAGCCAACAACGCTTCGCCTTCATTGATCAGCCTGAAGTCAATCTTGCGGCCATCCAGATCCACCCGGCTCACCTGCACCCGCACCCGCGTGCCGATGGCGTAGCGAATACCGGTGCGCTCGCCACGCAGTTCTTGCTTGGCCTCGTCAAATCGGAAATACTCGCCGCCCAACTCGGTGATGTGCACCAGGCCTTCAACATACATCGCGTCCAGGGTGACAAAAATGCCAAAGCCGGTCGCAGCGGTAACAACGCCGCCAAACTCTTCACCCAGATGCTCGCGCATGTACTTGCATTTGAGCCAGGCTTCCACGTCTCGGCTGGCCTCGTCAGCGCGGCGTTCGTTGGCGCTGCAATGCAGACCAGCAGCTTGCCAGGCCAGCTCGTCGACACTGGCTTTCTTCGGTTTTTGCTCTGGGTCTTTGACTCTGGATGCCAAGCGCTTCGACAACTTCGCTTCAGCCTCTCCCGGCGTTGGCAGGCTAGGCAACTGATACTTGGCTTTGCTCAGCACTGCTTTGATGACGCGGTGTACCAGCAAGTCTGGGTAGCGCCGAATCGGGCTGGTGAAGTGCGTGTACGCCTCGTAAGCCAGGCCAAAGTGGCCGCTGTTTATTGGCGTGTAAATCGCCTGCTGCATAGAGCGCAGCAGCATCGAATGGATTTGCTGCGCATCGGGCCGGTCTTTGGTAGCCTGGGCGATTTGCTGAAACTCACCCGGCGTCGGGTCATCGCTGATGGTCATGCCGATGCCCGCAGCTTTCAGGTAGTTGCGCAGCATGTCCTTTTTCTCAGGCGTTGGGCCTTCGTGGACGCGGAACAAACCCACGTGTTTACTGCTGGCAATAAAGTCTGCCGAGCACACATTGGCGGCCAGCATGGCTTCTTCAATCAATCGGTGCGCCACGTTGCGGGTACGCGGAATGATTTTTTCAATCCGCCCGGCTTCGTCGCACACGATTTGGGTTTCAGTGGTTTCAAAATCAACAGCGCCGCGCACGCCACGCTCTTTGAGCAATGCCTGGTACACATCGTGCAAATCAAGCAAATGCGGAACCAGCGTTTTGCGCTGCGCAGCTTCTGGGCCACGCGTGTTGGCCAAAATGGCGGCAACTTCGGTATAGGTAAAGCGCGCCTGGCTGAACATCACTGCCGGATAAAACTGGTAGGCATGAACATCGCCCTTGCTAGTTACCAACATGTCGCAGACCATGCAAAGCCGCTCAACATTCGGGTTGAGCGAGCACAGCCCATTCGACAACTTTTCAGGCAGCATCGGAATCACGCGGCGCGGAAAATACACGCTGGTGGCGCGGTCATACGCGTCAATGTCAATCGCACTGCCGGTTTCTACATAGTGGCTTACATCGGCAATCGCAACCAGCAGTCGCCAGCCTTTGCCCCGTCCCACCTTGGCGGGCTCGCAATACACCGCATCGTCAAAATCACGTGCGTCTTCGCCGTCAATCGTGACTAGGGCGATGTCGGTTAAATCAACGCGGTTCTTTTTGTCTGCCGGGCGAACTGCGTCTGGTAGGGTACGAGCCAGGGCCATCGCCTCGTCACTGAACTCATGCGGCACCCCATATTTGCGCACAGCGATTTCAATTTCCATGCCGGGGTCATCTATCTCGCCCAGCACTTCTTTCACGCGGCCCACGGGTTGGCCAAACAATGCTGGAGGCTCAGTCAGTTGCACCACCACCACTTGGCCTGTTTTAGCCGAGCCCGTCGCGCCCTTGGGGATCAGCACGTCCTGGCCATAGCGCTTGTCTTCAGGCGCGACCAGCCACACGCCGCTTTCTTGCAGCAAGCGGCCAATAATCGGGTTGGGTGATCGTTCAATGATCTCGGTGACGCGGCCTTCGGGCCGGTTTTTACGGTCGTGGCGGACGATGCGCGCCTTGACGCGGTCTTTGTGCAGCACGGCGCGCATCTCGTTTGGCGGCAGATAAATGTCGGCTTCACCATCATCGCGTTGCACAAAACCGTGACCGTCACGGTGGCCAGATACGGTGCCCTCGAATTCAGCGAGGAGGCCAGACGCTGTGCTGGCACTGTGTTGAGTTGTTTTAATAAAAGTCTCTTTTAAGGTTGAATTTGGCGTCTATTCATAGACATTGCCAGATAAGTATGCCGCTTAAACATTTCGGCCAAAAATGCCCTGACCAGATTTAGATAATGGTACACTCTAAGGCTTGCCCGGGTGGCGGAATTGGTAGACGCGCACGGTTCAGGTCCGTGTATCGCAAGATGTGGAGATTCGAGTTCTCTCCCGGGCACCAAGACACAATTCAGGAAACTGAAACGATCGCAAAAAGCCACTGAATCATTCAAATGCTCAGTGGCTTTTTTGTTGGCTGAGTTTCTTTGGAATCAGAACGGGACAGCTATAAGGTCATGCCCCTGAACGCCCACAATCCGCGCCTTCGTGAACTCACCGACTTTCATCGTCTTGCTGATTTTCTCTGGCGGCTGCAGCCTGACCACACCATCAATTTCAGGCGCATCCGCATACGAGCGACCAATGCCGCCCTTGCGGCCCAGCGCCGGAGCTGAATCGACCAGCACCTGCATCGTCGCGCCAATGCGGTTTTGTAGTTTTTGACTGGACACGGCTTCCGCCACCGCCATAAAGCGCGCGCGGCGCTCTTCACGTACCTCAATCGACAGCATGCCGGGAATGTCATTGGCCGTTGCGCCTGCGACTGCGCTGTACGCGAAGCAGCCAGCGCGGTCAATTTTGGCTTCCTGCATGAAGTCGAGCAGGTGTTCAAACTCGGCTTCCGTCTCACCCGGAAAGCCGGCAATGAAGGTGCTGCGAATCACGATCTCAGGGCAAATCTCGCGCCAGCGCGCAATGCGCTCCAGGTTTTTCTCGCCACTGGCAGGCCGCTTCATGCGCTTTAAAACATCCGGGTGGCTGTGCTGCAAAGGCACATCCAGATACGGCAGTACCTGGCCTGTGGCCATCAGCGGCAAAATATCGTCAACGCTTGGGTACGGGTACACATAGTGCAAGCGAACCCAAGCGCCGTAAGGCTCGGCAATCTGGCCAAGCGCCTGCACCAGCTCCAGCATGCGGGTTTTAATCGGTTTGCCATCAAAAAACCCGGTGCGGTACTTCACGTCAACACCGTAAGCCGAGGTGTCCTGGCTGATGACCAGCAGCTCTTTAACGCCGCCTTCAAACAGCGCACGGGCTTCCACCAGCACATCGCCAATCGGGCGCGACACCAAATCGCCGCGCATCGACGGGATGATGCAAAACGTGCAGCGGTGGTTGCAGCCTTCGCTGATCTTCAAATACGCATAGTGGCGCGGCGTTAACTTAATGCCAGCGATACCAAAACTGTTGGGCACCAGATCAACAAACGGGTCATGCGGCTTGGGCAGGTTCAAATGCACCGCATCCATCACCTCTTGCGTGGCATGCGGGCCTGTGACGGCCAGCACGCTGGGGTGCATTTGCCGCACCATGTTGCCGCCGCCTTCACCCTCTTTGGCACCCAGGCAACCGGTGACAATCACCCGGCCATTCGCAGCCAGGGCTTCGCCAATCGTGTCCAGGCTTTCCTTGACAGCATCATCAATAAACCCGCAGGTGTTGACGATGACGAGATCTGCGCCTTCAAATGTTTTAGAGGTTTGATAGCCCTCGGCGCTCAGTTGCGTGAGGATCAACTCTGAATCGGTCAGCGCCTTGGGGCAGCCCAAGCTGACAAAGCCAACGCGGGGGGCGGGTTTGTGGGTGACAGGGGTGGGTGGGGAAATAACTTCGCTCATGGCTCTATTGTCTCAGAGCCACTCTTTCCTCATCTTTTCAAGCCAAAAGCACTCAGCATCTGCTCGCTTTGCCTCTTTAACTGTTCTTGCATCTGCTCCTGCATTTGCGTGAAAGCGCTTTTCGACTGCTCCACATAATTACCCATCATGCCCTGCATCATGGGTGACTGCACGTTCATCAGCTTGGCCCAGGCATCTGGGCTCATGCCCTTGGCTTGCTCGGCCATCTTGACTTGCAAATCCATGAAACTTTGAACGTTTTTCTCCAGGTACGCACCCATAAAGCTTTGCATGGCGTTGCCGTAAAAGCGAATGATGTTGGCCAGCACCGCCTCGGTAAACATCGGTGCGCCGCCGGACTCTTCTTCCAGGATGATTTGCAGCAAGATACTGCGCGTCAAATCGTCATTGGTTTTGGCATCGACCACCACAAAATGGGCGCTGTCCATCACCAGTTGCCGTACGTCCGTCAGAGTGATGTAGGTGGAGGTTTCAGTGTCGTAAAGCCGCCTGTTCGGGTACTTTTTAATCACCCGGCCCGGGGATGTCGATTCGGCTTGGGAATCAATTGGAGTTTTAGCTTTTGGCACTGAAAATTCCCATGAGTGAACGGCTCAGCAAAATACTGAGCAGTTAAATGCATTCTAAGGAAGTTTGGGGGTTACCAATTCTCTAGGTTTACCCTGCAAATGAGGGGAAACCCAATCAAGAGATTGGTAGGCGCAATTGGACTCGAACCAACGACCCCCACCATGTCAAGGTGGTGCTCTAACCAGCTGAGCTATGCGCCTAAAGTCTAGCCTCGCAGTATAGCAGATCACTTTCTACGCGCCGACCGCACCCCCGCCACGCCAGCCACCAAACCCAGCACCTGCTTGAGCCGCCCCGACTGCGCCACCTCTACCGTAAAAGTCATCCACGCCGTGCCGCCACGGTTGTCTTTGACTGATTGGGTTTGCACGCCAATCACATTCATTTTTTCTTTGGTAAACACCTCTGAAATATCTCTCAACAGGCCCTGCCTGTCTGATGCTTCTATTGCCACATCGACCGGGTAGGCTGCACCGTCAGCGTTTTTCGGTGCGTTCCACTCGACTTCAATGACCCTGTCAGGGCTGCCGCTGGCCATGTTGCGAAAGTTGCTGCAATCGCTGCGGTGCACACTCACGCCTTTGCCTTTGGTCACAAAGCCCAAAATGTCGTCTGGCGGGGCCGGCTTGCAGCACTTGGCCAACTGCGTGAGTAATGAGCCCATACCAACCACCAACACGCCACCGTTTTTGGCATTGGATGCCGTTGACATGGAACGGGGCTTTTTCGCCAGCACGTAATCATCAGCGGTCGGCACCGGCTCGGGCGGTTTGAGCATGTTTTCAATCGTGCGCAAACTGAGTTCGTCTTTGCCCACCACCTCAAACAAATCGTCCGCCGCTTTAAAGCCGAGCTGTACCGCCAGGTCGTCCAGCTTCATCGCTGTTTTGCCTTCGCGCTGCAGCAGCTTCTCAACCGCCTCACGGCCCTTGGCAATGGTTTGCGCCATTTCCAGCGCGTTGAACCAGGCGCGCACTTTTGACTTGGCGCGGTGGCTGGCTAGAAAGCCCAGCTCGGGGTTCAGCCAGTCACGTGACGGGCCGCCTTCTTTGACCGTAATCACCTCAACCGTCTGGCCGTTTTGCAACGGTGTATTCAGCGGCACCATCGCCCCGTCAATGCGCGCCCCCCGACAGTGGTGGCCGACGTTGGTATGCACGCTGTAGGCAAAGTCAACCGCCGTGGCGCCCTGCGGCAGCTCTACGATGGCGGCATCGGGCGTCAGCACGTAAATGCGGTCGTCAAACAGGCCCGCATTGTGCTGTTGTGATGTGCCCGACAAGTCCCTTTCCCAGGCCAGCAACTGGCGCAGCACCGCGATTTTTGAGTCGTATTCACTGCTGGCCGACACGCCTGCGTAGCCCTTGGTACCCGCCTCTTTGTAGGCCCAGTGCGCGGCCACACCGTGCTCGGCATGGTCGTGCATGGCCTGGGTGCGGATCTGAATTTCAACCGCCCTGCCCTCAGCATCACGCACCACCGTGTGCAGCGATTGGTAGCCGTTTGACTTGGGCTTGGCAATGTAGTCGTCAAACTCGCCCTCAATCGGCGTAAAGCGTGAATGCACAAAGCCCAACGCCGCATAGCAACCGTTGGCATCCGCTGCAATGACGCGCAGCGCGCGAATGTCAAACACCTGGTCAAAGCCGAGCGATTTGCCGCGCATTTTCTTAACAATGCTGTAGATGTGCTTGGGCCTGCCCTGCACCAGTGCCGCAACGCCACTTTTGTTGAGGTCACGCTCCAGGTCAGCGCGCAGGCCTTCCATGAACTGCTCGCGCTCGACCCGTTTTTCGTCCAGCAGTTGCGCGGTTTTTTTGTAGGTTTCAGGCTCCAAAAACCGAAATGCCAGGTCTTCCATTTCCCACTTGATCTGCCAGATGCCCAAGCGGTTGGCCAGCGGCGCAAATACATGCAGCGACTCATGCGCCATGGCGGTTGATGCGGCTTGTTTGGCCAAGGCGCAATAGCGCAAAGTTTGCAAGCGCGACGCCAGCCGCAGCATCACCACCCGCAAGTCGCGTGAGAAAGCCAGCAGCATTTTGCGCACCGTTTCCAGCTGCGCTTTGGGGTCATTCTCCAATTGAGCTTTGGCGTTGGCTGCCCTAGCCTGCTGCTGCACATTGACCAGCTTGGTCGTCTCTATCGCCAGTGCCGCAAAGTTGGCACCAAAAGCTTTGGTAATGACCTCCAGCGGCTTGGTCAGGTGCTGGCAGGCGTACACCAGATAGGCAGCGGCTTGCATGGCTTCAGACCCGCCAATGGACTTCAAAATCGCCGCGACCGCATCGGCATGGGTCAGCGTGTTTTCGCCGGTGTCCAGCGTTTCGCTGGCGATCAGCGGCTCGGCAAACGCACGGGCTCTGGCCAGCGCGTCGGGCTGGTCGGGCAGGCTGCTGGCGGTGGCCGTGACGATTTGCGAGTTAGCGGCGGGCGCTTGGCTTTTCATGAATTGTTCATCAGCGCGTTAGTCGAGCAAGAAGCCAGCCACAGCAGCAACTTGGTCAGCAGCCATCAAGGTTGGCGCATGACCCACACCCGCAAACTCAACCAGCCGCGCTTTGGGCCCGCGCTGCGTCATCGCCTGGGCCGTGGCCGGGCTGAGCAAGTCAGAATCAGCTCCGCGCAGCAGCAGCGTTTGCGCTGAGATGTTGTCGTACAGCTGCCACAGCGTTTGTTCGCCTTGCAGGGTTGATTCTTGGGTGGCTTGCTTGAAAGGCACCGCCAGCGCCGGGTCGTAATGTAGGCGCAGTTTGCTGCCGGGCGCGTTTGTCACAGGCCGCAGCATGGGCCTGGACAGCGCCAGCCACTGCTCTGGCGTGTGCGGGCCAAAGCCGGTTGAAATCGCCCACATCGCATCGGCGGCCTGCTGCACTGAATCGAAGGTGATCGGCGCGCCTAAGTACATACCAATCCGCACAATCGACAGCCATTCAATCGCTGGGCCGACATCGTTCAATACCAACTTATGCACGGGCGCGGGAAGCGGCAAACCTGGCTGGCCAAACACCACCATGCCAATCAACCCACCCATGCTGGTGCCTACCCAATCAAGTGTTGTGATGGGTGATTCGACATGCAGTTGCCCCAGCAGCGCCAGCATGTCAGCGGCATAGTTGGGAATTTGGTAGCCCATAGGGTCTTTCAGCCAATCGCTCTCACCGCGCCCCACCACGTCTGGGCAAATGATGCGAAGGTTGCCTTGCGCCTTTTCAACCAGGCTGGATGCCAGCGTGTCAAAGTCCCGACCCTGGCGCGACAAGCCATGCACACACACCACCACATGTGCAGCAGCCGGGTTGCCCCACTGCCAGTAAGCCATTTTGTGGCCCCCTTGTGCGTCAGGGCATTGAACATGGTGAAGAGTAGGCTGAGTCATGTTTTCAAAGGCTTGATAATTACTTGAGAATTCATTCAATCATACGGACATCAAAAGGACAAACAGCATGCTCAAAGGTAAAACAGCACTCGTCACAGGTTCAACCAGCGGCATTGGTCTGGGGATAGCCAAAGCGCTGGCCGCACAGGGTGCAAATATTGTCATGAACGGCTTTGGCGATGTGGACGGCCCAAAAGCTGAAATCGCCTCGTATGGCGTCAAAGTCGTGCATCACAGCGCAGACATGAGCAAACCGCAAGAAATCGCCGACATGATGGCCTACGCTGCTGCGCAGTTCAGCATGGTCGATATTTTGGTCAACAACGCTGGCATTCAGCACGTCGCCCGTATTGAGAACTTCCCGGTCGAAAAGTGGGACGCCATCATTGCCATCAACCTGTCCAGCGCCTTTCACGCCACCCGCCTGGCCCTGCCCGCCATGCAGGCTGCCAACGGCGGCAAAGGCTGGGGCCGCATCATCAACGTGGCGTCGGTTCACGGCCTGGTGGCGTCGGCTGAAAAGTCAGCCTACGTCGCGTCCAAACACGCCATCGTCGGCTTGACCAAAGTCACCGCGCTCGAAAACGCCAAAAGCGGCATCACCTGCAACGCCATCTGTCCAGGCTGGGTGCTGACACCGCTGGTGCAAAAGCAGCTGGACGACCGCGCCAAAGCAGGCAACATGACCATGGAAGCCGCCACCGCCCAGTTGCTGGGTGAAAAAGAACCGTCGCTACAGTTCACCACCCCCGAAGAGCTGGGCGCACTGGCGGTGTTTTTCTGCTCCCCAGCAGGCAACAACGTGCGCGGCGTGGCGTGGAACATGGATGGTGGGTGGGTGGCGCAGTAAGAGTCTGTCGCCAGTTCGCTATTTAATTTGTAGCTGCTTGCGCCCGTATTGATTGACTTTTGGCTACTTTTGATGGTGTAAATAGCCGTTTTTTTGGTTTCAAAAGACTGCCTTGGGGCAGGTTTAGGGTCGAAAAAGGCTTGGAATGCCGTTTTTGGGCTGTTTTTACCTATGTTTTAGGCCTTTTGACCAATGAATACAGGCGCAAGCAGCTATGAAAATAAGAGTAGACCAATTGGGATTTGGTCAGGATTAAACAGCCACGTTTTTTTATACCCCGATTGGGCGGAGAACTACAGAAACACATCCAGCAACGGCTCCAGCCATGCCGGTGATGATGAATGGGGACATCCCAGCAAGCTCTGGAACCAGCGCGCCAACGGCGAGCCCACTACACGCGCCAATCATTGCGGCCGCGATTAAATGCAGTCGCTCAATTTTTAACGCTCGGACAAGCACCGCTGTAATAACCATGAAGATAACCCCGGCGACGATAGCCGGGGTTGATCCGATGAGATAGGCGTAAGGCAGTACAGCCAGAATCCATGGGGGCACAAAAGTTCTTGAGTCAAAGAAAAGTGCGCCCAATGGTGGCCCCAAGAGCGCGAATATGAATGGCGCAAACAGGACATTGGTGAAGTCGGCTTTACGGGAAGACATTGATTGATTTAAATAATTGACGGTTTTCAATCGTGACGAGGGACCAAAGTCCGCCGAACATGAAACGCACTGAGGGGCTCCCCATTCCACGACAGAGCTGCAATTTGGGTAAAAAGATATGCGAGCCAACGGATAGCGTTTATCTGCTGTGCCGCGATACCAGCCAAGGCGCGGGAACTCAAAAGCGGCAGATAAACCTTGTTGAACTGAACCGCCGCCCCGAACAGATGATCGTTGGCGGCATAGGGGTTTGTAAGCTCGGCGGGCTTTTGCATGCGCAAATTATGACTTGAGCTAGAGCCTGTGCAGCGAAAACCACCTCGTCTCAAACTCGGTTTTTCAACTGCTGGATGATCTGACAGTTTGGCTCTGTTTGCTGAATTCACTATTAATTCAGGAGCTTATTGCGCCCGTATTTATTGGCCTGAAGGCACTTTTGATACCCTAACACGGCTGTTTTTTCAGGTCTCCAGCCGCTTTTTGACTCAGTTTTGAGAGCTCTGCTGCCTCAAAACGCCGTTTCCAGACCATTTTCACCTATGTTTTAGGCGTTTTGACCAATGAAAACGGGCGCAAGCAGCTATAAAAATAGTAGCACTGTTGATGAACTCACCCAGCCCACGCGCGCGCACTCAAACCGCCGAATGCGTCCGCAGCCAATCCTTCAGCGCTTCATTCATGCGCGTTTGCCAGCCAGGCCCGCCTGTGCGGAAGGCGGCCAGCACGTCGTGGTCTAGCCGAATGGCGACTTGCTCTTTGGTGCCGCTGCCCGCCGGCCGCCCACGCCGCTTGCGTGCGCTGGCGATACCCGCCAGCATCTCGTCTTTGCCCAACGGGCGTTCGTCTTCGTCTTGACCGTCCCAAACAAAGTCACCACCAGCGGGTGGCGTCTTGGTGGCAGCAAGCGCTGCTTTAAAAGTCGTTGAAGTCATTTTCAAGCCAATCATGGTAAATCTCGCGTTCAACCCGGCTGGCCGGGCGAAAGCTGATGATGTGGGGCTGCTCGCCCGGCAAATGCACCACCGTCAGCACCGCCAGCCGTTCAAATACAAAAGCAAAAGACTGCTCACGCTCTTGACCATTACGCACACTCACCACGTCAAGGCGGTACGGATTGCCAAGCACCATCTCCGCATCAGCAAAATCAAGCTGATGTTTGGACAGGTTGATGGCTCGCTTGGCATCGTTCCACGTGAGTTTCATCTTTAAGAATATTAAATGTATATGCGTTTAATCAATTAGTCAATATTTTTTGTAGATGCGTAAATTCTGAATAAATTTGCTCGCGACAAATACATTCACTATTATTTTCGTAGCTGCTTGCGCAATGATTTATTGGGCTTTAGCCTTTTATAGTAATAAATAAGTAGCAGTCAGACACACTCAAGCGCGCGGTGTGGTTCCACTGGCAGCTTCACGGTGATGGCGTCACCGGGCAGCACCACGCCGCTCGCAATCACGACCGCCATGACACCTGCCTTGCGCACCAGCTGCCCGTCCGGCGTACGGCCAAGCACTGCGGATGTGAGCCCAGCCTGAAACTGATTGAGTTGTTCACATGGGTTGCGCAGGCCGGTGAGTTTGACAATGGCAGAGGCGCCGATGTGCAACGCGGTACCAACCGGCAGCGCCAGCAGATTGAGGCCGCGGGTAGCGATGTTTTCGCCTATTTGCCCGGGGGACAAGCTGAAGCCTTGCTCAACCAGTTCTTCAAACAGCTCAACATGAACGAGGTGTACTTGCCGCAAGTTGGGCTGCGTCGGGTCTCGCGCAACCCGTGAGCGATGCTTGACTGTGACGCCGCAATGGGCATCGCCTTCCACGCCCAGGCCGGCAAGCAAGTTGATTTGCGGGGCTGAGCCTTTAGAGAAGGTGTGCCTTGGGCTGGCATTAACGGCGATGACATGGGGGCTCATCAAAATCTCCTGAAACCGGTTTACCGCTTGAGTGAGGAGATCATATTGTCGCTATTCATCGCGTTCTAATAATCTGATGAATCAGCACCAGCCAGTGAACCACTATAAATTTAATAGCTGCTTACGCCCGTATTTATTGGCCTTCAGACACTTTTGACACCCTAAAATACCCTTAGAATCGCTTTTTAAGCCCCAAAAACATAAATCTCCATAAAACACCATGGCAACACCTCAAAACAGCACGCCCAACACAGCCCTCATCCCGCTACCCGCAGCTGAGCGCTCTTTTGGCTTTCGTGACCACACGGCGCTGTGGCTGAGTCTGGGCGTGGGGCTGCTGGTGATGCAGGTGGGGGCTTACCTGGTACCTGCCGTAGGGCCGCAGCAGGCGGCGCTCGTCATTGTGTTGGGGTCGATTTTGGGGGCCGGCATGCTGGCGTGGACGGCCAAGCTGGGTTGCGACACGGGTTTGTCCAGCTCCGGGCTGATGCATGCGACTTATGGCTCCAGCTTTGCCAAACTGCCGGTGCTGCTGAACATCGTGCAACTGATCGGCTGGACAACGTTTGAGCTGGTGGTGATGCGCGACGGAACGGTGGCCATTGCGCGGCAATCTGGCGGCTTTGCGGCCAACTGGTGGCCTGTGCTGGCGACGCTGCTGTGGGGCGCGGTGCTGATTGCATTGATATCGGGCAGCATGGTCAAGCTGGTGCGCAAGTTTATTGGCCGCTTTGGTTTGCCGCTGGTGATTTTGTCGCTGCTGTGGCTGACCTGGCAGTTTTTGGGCAAGGCCAGCGCGCAGGGTTTGAGCGAGATTTGGAACAAGCCCGGCACCGGCGGCATGAGCACCATGCAGGCGTTTGACTTGGTGATTGCCATGCCCATATCGTGGCTGCCGCTGGTGGCTGACTTTGCGCGCCACGGCTTGAGCGGCCGCAGCACCTTGCGTGGCACCTGGCTGGGTTATGCGGTGGCCAATATCTGGTGCTATTCGCTTGGGGTTTTGATTGCCATCACCACGCCAAGCACTGACTTGGTCGCCGCCCTGCTGCTGGCCCAGGGCGGCTTGATAGCACTGGGTTTGATTTTGATTGACGAGGTTGACAACGCTTATGGCGACACCTATTCAGGCGCTGTGGCAGGCCACAGCCTGAAGCCGAGCTGGTCCGTACGCAACATCGGCATGGGCTTTGCCGCCGCGTGCACCGCCCTGGCGCTGGTGTTGCCCATGCACGCGCTGGAGCCGTTTTTGCTGATGCTGAGTTCAGTTTTTATCCCGCTGTACGGCGTGATTCTGGCAAGGCTGGTGGGTAAAACAAATGTGGCGGCGCTGGTGATTGAGCGGCCCGTCAACTACACGGCCGTGCTGATCTGGTTCAGCGGCGTGGTGTTTTATCACATCATGTCGAAGTACGCACCCGCCTGGGGCGCGGCCATACCCACGCTGGTGTTGACGTTTGTGCTGGCCAAGTTGATGCGTGACTCAGCCAAAAAATGACAGCCAGGCACTGACGGGGCTTATCAACTCGGCCTATGAACCGCTCTTGCAAATAGCCAATTCCAGCCCAAGGTGCAATTAATGGCATTAACTGCCAAGTATTCACCTTCAACCGCAAGCGCACACCCAGGACCCCATCCATGACCACCCCAGCAACCACCACGCCATCTGCAGCCCCCGTTAGCCAGCTGATCGACAAACTCAACTGGCGCTATGCCACCAAAGGCATGATCGCTGGCAAAGTGGTGCCAGCCGACAAGGTGGAGCGCATTTTGGAGGCAGCGCGCCTGGCACCTACATCCAGCGGCTTACAGCCTTTTGAGATCATTCTGGTGTCCAGCGCGGCGGTGCGCGAGCAGATCAAACCGATTGCCTGGAACCAGGCCCCGATCACCGATGGCTCGCACCTGCTGGTGTTTGCCGCGTGGGACAACTACACGGCAGAGCGCATCAACATGATGTTTGACCTGACCAACGAGATACGCGGCTTTAAAAACGAGGGTTGGGAAAACTACCGCCAGATGCTGCTGTCCAGCTACCCGCAGCGAGACGCGGAGGTGAACTACCAGCACGCCGCCCGCCAGACCTTCATAGGTCTGGGCGCGGCCCTGATCGCCGCCGCATTTGAAGGCGTCGACGCTACGCCGATGGAAGGGTTTGACCCAGACGCGCTGGACAAAATACTAAGCCTGCGCGAGCGCGGCCTGCGCAGCGTGGTCATCATGCCCATCGGCTACCGCCAGGAAGACAAGGATTGGCTGGTGAACCTGAAAAAAGTGCGCCGCCCGCGTGAACAGTTTGTGACCGAGGTCTGATGATCGCAGCCTGACGAGAGGCCAGGGCAGTCTAAAGGGCGATTGGCACAAGCCGCATCGCCTGCGGCGCAAAGCCGTGGTTCAGCGGCCCGCCGCCCTGCCCGGTTTTAACGCTTGCACCAGCTGCCAGCGCGCCACGCACGTAGGCGCGTGCGGCCTCCACCGCATCTATCAGCGGAAGCCGAAGCGCCAAATACGCAGCAATGGCTGACGACAGCGTGCAGCCCGTGCCGTGCGTGTTGGCCGTGGCAATGCGCGGCGCGCGCATCCAGTACGGGGCTGCGCCAGCTATTTGCAGCAAGTCACTGACGACTTCGCCCGCCAAATGCCCACCTTTGACGAGCACCGCCTTCGCGCCCTTGGCCAACAGCTCGTGCGCGGCGGTTTGAATGTCTTGTTCACTGGTCAAAGTGCGGCCAACCAGTAGCGACGCCTCATCCAAGTTCGGCGTCACCAGCACCGCCCGACCAAACAGCTCGCGTACCAGGCTGGCGATGGCCGGGCTGTCAATCAGCACCGCGCCACTGGTCGCCACCATCACCGGGTCCAGCACCACATGCGGCAGCGAGTGCCGGTCAATCGCATCAGCCACCGCTTGCACAATTTCAGGCGAATGCAGCATGCCAATCTTGACCGCGTCAACGCCAATGTCTTCAACCACTGCGTCAATCTGATCGCGCAGCATGTCAGGCGGCACACCGTGTATGGCGCGCACGCCGGTCGTGTTTTGCGCCGTCAGCGCGGTGATGGCCGACATGCCGAAGCAGCCGAGCGCCGAGAAGGTTTTCAGGTCAGCCTGAATGCCAGCCCCACCGCCGCTGTCAGAGCCTGCGATGGTGAGGAGGCGAGGATATTGAGAGGTGAAAGGCGGGTTTGTCATAGCTGCAATGCTATCCCTAGAACGGACTCGTCCTACAAGATGTGGTTATGAAGCGCAATACCATTCAGTCAATGTCATTGAACGGTGACCAAGTTGCTTAAAAAATCATCCTGTCTGTTGCGTTCCGTCAACCACATAGCCCTGTGCGCATGGCTGGCGGTAGCGTGCTTTGCCGCAAACGCACAAGACAAACCCGCCGCCGCCCTGCCGTCCGTGACCATTGCCGCCAAAGCCAACCGCGACCCGGTTGAAAAGTCATACCGCAAGATGGTGCGGGGCATGGACTTGTTTGACGCTGAGCGCAGCATGTCGCTCAACGGCGTACTGCGCTTCAGGCTGTTGCCGCGCCGGCCTGATACAGACATGAAAAGCATAGCCATGGAAGTGATTGGCTCTACCGTGGCTTTTGATGTGGCCATCGCGCCCGACGACACCTTCACGCTGGCGCGCAACACCAAGGCGTTTGACGAAAACGCGCAAGTCATCCCCAACCGCAAGGCGCAAAGCATGACCTGGCGCAGCGACATTCGCACGCCGGGGCTGCCGCCCAACACCCGGCGGCTGGGGGACTTGCGGCTGGAATGCCGGGTGGGTATGGAAGCGGGCCTGATATCAAACAGCAGCAACATCATTGGCCGCATGACGCAGGCCGTGCTGGACACACCGGCCTATTGCGACCGCAAAGCGCCGCTGTATCTGTTCTTTGCTGACCGGCCTTTGTTCAGTGTGGCGCTGGTAGCTGGCAACCGGCGTGAGGTGCTGTCTATCGACAAACTGTATGCATCTGCCAGCGACGACCCGGGGCTGAAAAGCGACTTGCCATATTGCGATTGCGAGGTGCTGGTTGACCGCACCTACGTGCTGCCGCTGGGCGACAGGAGCTGGCCAGACGACACGCTGGTGGAGTTTGACTATATGGACGGGAATTGAGCATGAGCACGCGGGCTGTAACAGCTCTTCGCACTTGCGTCGCCTGTGTCTGCTGCCTGTGGCTGGCGGGTTGTGCAGGGCCGGGGCTATTTGGTGGTGGCCCAGAAGCGCCGCCCTTCAGCAACCCAACCCTGTCGATGCAAAGCGCCAGCGACAGCATCACGATTGGCAAAAGCAGCAAAGCCGAAGTGATGGCAGCATTGGGCGCAGCCACCGTGATCAATTTCGACAGCGGGTATGAAGTGTGGGTTTACAGGGCCACGTCGCGTGAACCTGCGGAGGCAAAGGCAGAGTTTGTGATTTTGTTTTCGCCGGACGGGGTGGTTAGGAAGACGCGGTTGCGGCCAGGTTTTGGGGTTCGCAACTGAATCAGTACACAACTGACACTTGAACAGCAAAACTCCGTAACACTACTATTACAGGGTTTCAAAATTTGGATCTCCAACAAATTGGAAACCGACAACTGACAGGTTGAAGTTTGATGAAGCGCTTTACTTGCAGTTTGATAGATGGATCGGGAAAACTTCGAGTTCTGCCCCATCTTTTGAGTAGTAGGCGTATTCCAAGATAGCGCCAATATTGATGAGGACCTTCATTTCCGCTGACGTGCAAACGGTCATCTTCATTTGCTCGCCCTGAGTTTTTTCCATCAAGTTAGGCTCATATTCTGACTTTTTTATGTCAAGTTCGTAACGGTATCTAAGCGTACCTTTAAGAGCGACAGCGTTGAGCAGCGTAGTGTACTTATCAACTTGAATCGGCGCCGATTGATTTATGCCATTAGCGGCTTGTTGAAGAAGCTGTTCCGTCGTCATTGATCGTGATGGATTTTGGCTTGCTGTCTTTTGAAAGACGACTTTGCCTACAACCCCAGCGACTGAAGCGAGAAGCACCAATGCTACTAGTTGCAAGGATTTATTAGACATATTTAAATTTGTGCTGGACTCAGTTACTCTATAAATACGATCTTTGACATCGGTTCATTGATGTCCGAACCCACAAAGTCTTGGATCGTGGCACAAGGGCTCGGTGGAACTCCGTCTTTTACCCACACTTCTAGGTCACCACCATAGCGAGCACGGATGTACTCAAGGTTGGCAATGAATTCATTCAACGTCATCTGTGAATCCTTTTTATCCCCTCGTTTCGGTCAAACGGAGGTGCTACAAAAACAAAATCAAATAGTAAGAGATTTTCCACACACACTCCATAGTCAATTTGGATGAGATTTAGGATGTCCGATGGTTAGCGGCAATGTGCAATTGGCCCGGTGCACTAAGAACTACGCACAAACAACAAAAAAGCCCCGTAACCTTGCGATTACGGGGCTTCAAAATGTGGCTCCTCGACCCGGGCTCGAACCAGGGATCTACGGATCAACGGGATTACTTTGAGTCTGACTTGGAGCATTCTGATTTATGTTGTCTCTACGCTTCAAGACGCATTTTTGGCCTTTTTTACCTATTGTTTAATCGTCTAGACCAATAAATACGGGCGCAAGCAGCTCCTGAATTCATAGCCACTTGGAGTTAATTAGCGTTTAAACCCGACTACTTCTTTAATCCATCAAAAAATCAAAGCACTGCCTCCAGCCCCTTGCGCTCTAAAAGATCCAGCAGCTTCGATGATGGCCCGCTCGGGTGCTTTTCACCGCCCTCCCATTTACGCACGGTGGACAGGCTGGTGTTCAGTACCGCAGCCAGCACAGCTTGGCTTAGTTTGAGCTGGTCACGCAGTGCGCGGATTTTTTCACTGCTGTAGTCGGGCACGGGCGCCAGGCACAGTGCATCGAACTTATGCATATTGCGTTTGTGAATAAACCCGAGACGATGCAAATCACTAGCGGTCTCGTGGACGGCTTCGAGAATGGGGCTTTTTGCTTTGGCTTTCACTTTGGATTCAGTTTTTTGGGTCATGGCAAATTTCCTCTAATGTTGTGTCCTCAACAGCCTGGCTGAGTTGTTTACCCGACAGGGCGAGCAAGTCACTGGCAAGGGTTTGAAGCGCTTCCAGCTCGTCGCTAGAAATATTGGCACGGTCACTTTTTTCAAAACCGTAAACGAAAAACCAGCGACTGCCTTTGTTGGTGGCAATCAGTGTGCGCGCACCGCCGCGTTTGCCACGGCCAGCAACACCGATGCGTTTTTTGACGACACCACCGCCGAGTTCAGCATCAATCAAGCCTTCAGCCATCTCCAGAACAGCAGCACAAAGCGCAACATCGGTCAGTTCTGTTTTGCGCATCCAGCGCTTGAAGTGACGGGTTTTAAAGACTCGTTTCATAGACCAAATTATGCCACTAAGTGGCGTATATTGAATTCCGTCTTAAAAACACAGATTTGCAAAGTTTTAACAACAAAAAAGCCCCGTAACCTTGCGATTACGGGGCTTCAAATTTGGCTCCTCGACCTGGGCTCGAACCAGGGACCTACGGATTAACAGTCCGGCGCTCTACCAACTGAGCTATCGAGGAATACAGCCTCACATTATAGCGTCCTATTAAACTGTGATTTTTAGGACTCCATGAAAAAACCGCAACGCCCTCTACCCTGGCTTGATGCCGGAGAAGACTTTCCGCCAGTCAGTCGTGCCTGGGGAAATGACGACCCTGCGCCTGGCTTGCTGGCTGCGGGTGCTGCGCTGGATGTACCCACGCTGGTGCAGGCGTATAGCCAGGGCATCTTTCCGTGGTTCAGTGAAGGCCAACCCACGCTGTGGTGGAGCCCTGACCCGCGCATGGTGCTGCAGACACAGCAATTCAAACTGCATCGGTCGTTGCGCAAAACCCTTCAGCATTTTTCAAGCAACCCCGCGTGCGAAGTTCGGTTTAACACGGCGTTTGCAAGCGTCATCAACGCCTGCGCCAGCAAGCCGCGTGATGGCCAGCCGGGCACCTGGATACTGCCGCAGATGATTGCGGCGTATTGCGCGCTGCACGATGCTGGCCACGCGCACAGCATTGAAACCTGGGTTGATGGCGAACTGGTCGGCGGGCTGTATTGCGTTAATTTGGGCGGCATGGTTTTTGGCGAGTCGATGTTTGCGCATGCCACCGACGCATCAAAAATTGCGCTGTGTGCGCTGGTAGCTTTTTGCCGGGCGCAGGGCATCAGCATGATTGATTGCCAGCAAAACACGGGGCATTTGGCGTCACTGGGGGCTGAGGAAATCAGCCGAGATGCCTTCACGGCACACGTTGCGCAGGCCATCATGCAGCCTGCCCCTTCGTGGCAGTTTGAGCCCGTATACTGGCAGCAACTAACGCCTTTAAAGACGACACACACGCCGTGACGCACCTCAAAGACCTGCCGCTGCAAACCTTGCAGTTTTACGCCACGGCACCGTACCCGTGCAGCTATTTGCCGGGCAGGCAAGCGCGCAGCCAGGTGGCCACGCCGAGTCACTTGATTCACAACGATGCCTATTCTGAGCTGGTGGCCAATGGCTTCAGGCGCAGCGGTATGTTTACTTACCGGCCGTACTGCGACGGCTGCCAGGCCTGCGTGCCGCTGCGTGTGCCGGTGCAAACATTTGTGCCCAGCAAAAGCCAGCGCCGCGCAATGGCCAAGCACCAAAATTTGTCTGTGCGGGTGCTCAAACTGTGCTTTATGTCTGAGCACTACCAGCTTTACCTGCGCTACCAAAATGGCCGCCACGCGGGTGGCGGTATGGACCACGACAGCATTGACCAGTACACGCAGTTTTTGCTGCAGAGCCGGGTCAATTCGCGGCTGGTGGAGTTTCGTGAAACCATGCCCAATGGCGAGGCAGGTGCGCTCAAAATGGTGTCGATTCTGGATGTGCTGGAAGACGGCATTTCAGCCGTGTACACCTTTTATGAGCCCGATGACGCAGGCAGCAAAAACAGCTATGGCAACTACGGCGTGCTGTGGCAAATTGAGCAAGCTGCCAAACTGGATTTGCCCTATGTATATCTGGGCTACTGGATAGCCGAAAGCCCGAAGATGCGCTACAAAGCCGCCTTCAAACCGCATGAGCTACGGGTGGATGGCGAATGGCAAATGGCGAACGGGTAAGCCCGCAACGGTTGCCACCAAGCGGCAAGTGATTTCATAGCGTAAAATTTACGCATGACCAAACCCGAAAGCGCATTGCCAGTCAAGCCAACAGTTCAGGTGATTGAGCGCATGTTCACCCTGCTGGACATTTTGGCCAACCGCGAAGAGGCCATGTCGCTGAAAGAAATCAGTGAAAAGTCTGGCCTGCACGCGTCGACCGCACACCGCATATTGAATGACCTGGCCACAGGCCGATTTGTCGACCGGCCCGCCGCTGGCAACTACCGGCTGGGTATGCGCCTGCTGGAGCTGGGCAACATGGTCAAAGCCCGTTTGAACGTGCGTGACGCTGCCCTGGCCCCCATGCGTGAGCTGCACAAACTGACGCAACAGCCCGTTAACCTGAGCATGCGCCAGGGTGACGAAATCATCTACGTTGAGCGGGCTTACAGCGAACGCTCAGGCATGCAGGTGGTGCGCGCCATTGGTGGGCGTGCACCGCTGCATCTAACGTCGGTGGGCAAGTTGTTTTTGGCTTTTGACGACCCGCAGCGCCTGCGCGCCTACGCCACACGCACGGGCCTGGCTGGCCAAACGCGCAACTCCATCACCCAACTGCCGATACTGGAGCGTGAACTGTCAAAAGCGCGGCAGTACGGCATTGCGCGGGACAACGAAGAACTGGAGCTGGGTGTGCGCTGCATGGCAGCTGGTATTTACGACGACCAGAACGCGCTGGTGGCGGGCTTGTCTATTTCAGCGCCAGCAGATCGGCTGGAAGAGCACTGGCTGCCCAAGCTGCAAGCCACAGCCAGTGAAATTTCAAAGGCATTGGGCTATAAAACGAAGTAACTTAGGCTGCAGCCCAATTAATACGGGCGCAAGCAGCTATAAATAATATAGCAGTTAACGACCCTGATTCGGAGCCGATTTACAGGCTGATCTGCTTGGCAACCGTGCTGATGTTGACTTTGCGCTCTGCTGCAACAGGGCTTGCTGCAGGGTTGGCTGATGGACTGGAGATCGGATTAGCCTCAACCCAGCGGCGTACACGCTCTGCGTCGCCCAGGCGGCTTAATTTGCCTGCGGAATCCAAAAACACCATGATCAATTTGCGGCCCGCAATTTTGGTTTGCATGACCAGGCACTGACCAGCCTCTGAGATATAACCGGTTTTTTGCAAGCCAATATCCCACTCGGGGTTTTTAATCAGGCGGTTGGTGTTGTTGTATTGCAGGGTCCGGTTGCCCACGGCAACCTGGTAGCCTGTCGATGTTGACAACTCACGCAGCACCGGGTCAGCATGCGCAGCACCCACCAGCGCAGCCAGGTCTTGCGCGCTCGACTGGTTGCGGCTAGACAAACCGGTTGGCTCAACATACCGTGTGTCTGTCATGCCCAGCAATTTGGCTTTGGCGTTCATCAGGCTGACAAACACCGCCATGCCGCCTGGGTAAGTGCGACCCAAGGCGTTGGCGGCGCGGTTTTCGCTCGACATCAGTGCCAGGTGCAACATTTCACCGCGTGTCAGTGAGGTGCCCACTTTGAGGCGCGAGCTGCTGCCCTTTTCAGTGTCCACATCGTCTTGCGTGATGGTGACCATTTCATCCATAGGCAGTTTTGCACCGCTGATGATCACGCCAGTCATGAGCTTGGTCAGTGAGGCAATCGGCAACACCGCGTGGTCGTTTTTACGAAACAGCACCTCGCGCGTGTCCTGGTCAATCACCAGCGCCACGCTTGATTTCAGGTCAAGCTCATCTTGCGCGCCATGCAAGCCGGCAATTTGCCCATAGGACGGTCTTGGCGGCGCGGAAACCCGAATCACCGACTTGCGCTTGCTGCCAGAAACAAACTGGGCAGTCTTGCGCTTTGTAACAACCTTTTTAGAAGTTGCTGATTTTGTAATCTGTTGCTTTTTGGCTGTTTGTCGCTTTTCAGTTTGGGCGCTCGCTAGTGGCACAGCCAAGGCCGTAAATAAGGCCAAAAATCCAACGACTTTGAGGACGCGATTGAAGATCGGGTTATGCATCGTGGTGAGCCTTGCTTGAAGTTGCAATAAAAAGCATGGCTGGAGTGTATACAAAATGAAAAAGTCACGCAATATCAAAAACTTGCGTGACTTTCCTAAAAAGAGCTTTAATTAGGTAGGATTTAGCTGACCCAAAACCAACAAAATGTATAAAAATGCTCTAAGTCATTGAATTTAAACAACTTTTCTGCAAAAAATGAAAACTCAACCCTGCGCTGCAACCCGGTCAGCTTTACTTTGCAATTTATTCAGGGCGCTCAAATAAGCCTTGGCTGAAGCCACCACAATGTCCGGATCAGAGCCCACGCCGTTCACCACCCGCCCGCTATTTTGTAAGCGCACGGTTACTTCTCCCTGGCTTTCGGTAGACCCGCTGATGGCGTTCACCGAGTAAAGCACCATCTCCGCACCGCTTTTGACGTGTGACTCGATGGCTTTGAGGGATGCATCAACCGGGCCGTTTCCGTCTGACTGACCTTTGACTTCGATGCCTTGCACCGTAAACACCACGCTGGCCTGCGGGCGTTCGCCTGTTTCGCTGTGCTGCGCAAGCGACACAAACGCGTATTGTTCGGCGGCGTGGGTCACGCTTTCGTCGCTGACCAGCGCCAGAATGTCTTCGTCAAAAATATCGCTTTTGCGGTCGGCGAGCTCTTTGAACTTGGCAAACGCGCTGTTGATCTCGGCTTCGCTTTCCATCGCCACGCCAAGTTCTTGCAGGCGCTGCTTGAAGGCATTGCGGCCACTCAGCTTGCCCAGCACGATTTTGTTGGCAGACCAGCCAACGTCTTCAGCCCGCATGATCTCGTAGGTGTCACGCGCCTTGAGCACGCCGTCCTGGTGAATGCCGCTGGCGTGTGCAAAAGCATTGGCACCGACCACCGCCTTGTTGGGCTGCACCACAAAACCAGTCGTTTGGCTGACCATGCGGCTGGTGGCCAAAATGTGTTTGGCGTCGATGTTCAAGTCAAGGTTGAAATAGTCCTTGCGGGTTTTAACCGCCATGACGATTTCTTCCAGGCTGCAATTGCCTGCCCGCTCGCCTAGGCCGTTGATGGTGCACTCCACCTGCCGCGCGCCGCCAATCATCACGCCAGCCAATGAGTTGGCCACCGCCATGCCCAGGTCGTTGTGGCAATGCACAGACCACACGGCTTTGTCGCTGTTCGGAATGCGTTCACGCAGGTTTTTAATAAAGTTGCCGTACAGCTCAGGTATCGCGTAACCCACGGTGTCGGGCACGTTGATGGTGGTCGCACCCTCGTTAATGACCGCCTCCAGCACGCGGCACAAAAAGTCTGGGTCTGAGCGGTAACCGTCTTCCGGGCTGAACTCGATGTCGCCCATCAGGTTGCGGGCAAAGCGGGTGGAGAGTTTGGCTTGTTCAAACACCTCGTCGGGTGTCATGCGGAGCTTTTTTTCCATGTGCAGCGCACTGGTGGCCAAAAACAAATGCAGGCGGCCTGACTTGGCAGGTTTTAATGCTTCAGCCGCGCGTGAAATGTCGCGGTCGTTGGCTCTGGCCAATGAACAAACCGTGGAGTCTTTGATGACTTCGGCAATCGCCTTGACGCATTCAAAGTCGCCATTTGAGCTGGCAGCAAAACCGGCTTCAATCACGTCAACCTTCAGGCGCTCCAGCTGGCGCGCAATGCGCAGCTTTTCGTCGCGCGTCATGGAGGCGCCGGGCGACTGCTCGCCGTCGCGCAAGGTGGTGTCAAAAATGATGAGTTTGTCAGCCATGAATCTCTCCAAAAAATCAAATCAAAAAAACCAGCAACCCAAAACAAAAACGGCCCGTTGCTGGTAGCAAACGGGCCGTTGGAATAAAGGTTGCGCGTGCGCTACCGACTCCGCCCGTTGGCAGATAGCAGTAGTGCTAGCGAAATTCGTTTCATGCAATTAATGTAGCACAGCTTATTTGTGATGATTATTTGTGCAACCCGCGCTCTTCTGGCTCGTCGAGCGATGTGGCAATCACACTGGTCTGCTGGCCTTTAGCCCGGCGCCATGCGTACACCGCGTAGCCCGACAAACCATAAGCAATAAAAAACGCAAACACCATGATGGGGGGGTGCAGGCCGACTACGCCTATGCCAAGTGCTATCAAAACAATCACGGCAAAGGGCACGCTCTTTTTCATCTGAATGTCTTTGAAGCTGTAAAACGGCACGTTGGTGACCATCGTCAAGCCCGAGTACAGCGTCAAGATAAACATCAACCACGGGATTTGCAGTGACAAGAAACCCAGGTCAAGCGCGCCAGTACCGGTGTAGTCAGCGTCGTTCAGCAACCAGATAAAGCCCGCGACCAAAGCAGCCGCAGCAGGCGATGGCAAACCCTGGAAAAACCGCTTGTCCACCACCGTCGTATTAACGTTAAACCGGGCTAGGCGCAAGGCTGCACAGGCGCAGTACACAAACGCTGCCACCCAGCCCCAGCGACCCAATGTGCTCAAACCCCACACGTACGCAATGAGTGCGGGCGCAGCGCCGAAAGACACCATGTCTGACAGCGAGTCCATCTGCTCGCCAAACGCGCTTTGGGTGTTGGTCATGCGGGCAATGCGGCCGTCCAGGCTGTCCAGAATCATGGCGCAAAAAACGCCGATGGCGGCCTGGTCAAAGCGTCCATCCATCGCCATCACGATGGCGTAAAAGCCACCAAACAGTCCGCCCAGTGTGAACAGGTTGGGCAAAATGTAAATGCCCTTGCGACGCTTGCGCACCACTACTTCAGGGTGCGCGTCGGATTGCGATACGGAGGCTTGCTCGCCATCGTGCATATAAATACTCCTAGAACTGATCCTGAGGATAACAAACTACTGTGCCGTAAAAACCAAAAAGCCGCGCAAGTTTTTTGCGCGGCTTTTTGCAGGACAAGAACCTGACTTGTAGAGCTTAGTTGCGGGTTTGGTCAACCAGCTTGTTTTTAGCAATCCAGGGCATCATGGCGCGCAGCTGGCTGCCCACTTTTTCAATTGAATGCTCGGCCGTCAGGCGGCGGCGCGCTGTCATGCTTGGGTAGTTGGTGCGGCCTTCGCTGATGAACATCTTGGCGTATTCGCCGCTCTGGATGCGCTTGAGTGCAGCGCGCATCGCGACGCGCGACTGCTCGTTGATGACCTCTGGGCCTGTCACATACTCGCCGTACTCAGCGTTGTTGCTGATGGAGTAGTTCATGTTGGCAATGCCGCCTTCATAAATCAAATCAACAATCAACTTCAGCTCGTGCAGGCATTCAAAGTAAGCCATTTCTGGCGCGTAGCCGGCTTCAACCAGTGTCTCGTAACCCATCTTGATGAGTTCCACCGCACCGCCGCACAGCACGGCTTGCTCGCCGAACAGGTCGGTTTCGGTTTCTTCTTTGAAGTTGGTTTCAATGATGCCGGCCTTGCCGCCACCGTTGGCCATGGCGTAGCTCAAAGCCAGGTCACGCGCTTTGCCTGATTTGTCTTGATGAATGGCGACCAGGTGCGGCACGCCGCCACCTTGTGTGTAGGTGTTGCGCACGGTGTGGCCGGGGGCCTTGGGCGCGACCATCCACACGTCCAGGTCAGCACGTGGCACGACCTGGTTGTAATGCACGTTAAAGCCGTGGGCAAACACGAGGGACGCGCCTTGTTTGGCATGCGGTTCGACATTGTTTTTGTACACGCCAGCGATGTCTTCGTCAGGCAACAGAATCATCACCACGTCAGCGGCTTTGACAGCGTCATTGACTTCATGGACCGACAGGCCAGCCTTTTCAGCTTTGCTCCATGATGCGCCGTCTTTACGCAGACCCACAACCACTTTGACGCCGCTGTCGTTCAGGTTTTGCGCGTGGGCATGACCCTGGCTGCCGTAACCAATGATGGCCACCGTTTTGCCTTTGATCAGGCTCAGGTCGCAGTCTTTGTCGTAATAAACTTTCATCTTTTTCTCCTGGTTGTTAACTTAAATAAATATCAATTTTTCGACGGGCCGCTGCCAAAGAAAAATTAGACCCCTCGGGGGGCAGCGAACCACACGAAGTGGGGAGCGTGGGGGCAACATTTCTAGACGCGCAAAATGCGTTCGCCTCTGCCAATACCACTGGAACCAGTGCGCACTGTCTCCAAAATCGCGGTGCGGTCAATCGCCTCTAGAAACGCATCGTTTTTGTGCTGATCCCCGGTCAACTCGATGGTGTAACTTTTTTCAGTCACGTCGATGATCCGCCCGCGGAATATATCAGCCATGCGCTTCATCTCTTCGCGCTCTTTACCCACCGCGCGCACTTTGACCATCATCAGCTCGCGCTCGGTGTAAGCGCCTTCGGTCAGGTCAACGACCTTGACGACTTCGATCAGGCGATTCAGGTGTTTGGTGATTTGCTCAATCACGTCGTCCGAGCCGCTGGTTTGGATCGTCATACGCGACAGCGTTGGGTCTTCAGTCGGCGCGACCGTCAGGCTCTCGATGTTGTAGCCACGGGCAGAAAACAAACCAACCACGCGGGACAACGCGCCGGGTTCGTTTTCCAGTAAAACTGCAATGATGTGTTTCATACGTCTGGACGCTTCATTTCGTCTGCCCTCCCCTGCGCACGGTAATGTGCAGGCTTGGCAGGCAATAGATTTGTCACCTCAATGTTGTAGAAGGTTAAAAATAAGTGCTATAAATTTAGGAGCTGCTTGCGCCCGTATTTATTGGGCTAAAGACCAAAATGATACCTAAAATAGGCCTTTTTTAAGGGTTTTAGAGGTCTTCAGCACCCAAAAGCATCTCATTGATGCCTTTGCCGGCCTGCACCATCGGGAACACGTTTTCCGTCGGGTCGGTTCTGAAGTCCATGAACACCGTGCGGTCCTTCAGCTTACGCGCTTCACGCAATGCGGGCTCCACATCGCTTGGCTTTTCAATCAACATGCCGACGTGGCCATAAGCCTCAGCCAGCTTGACAAAGTTGGGCAGCGCATCCATGTAGCTGTGGCTATAGCGGCCTTCGTAGTCAAACTCTTGCCACTGGCGCACCATGCCCAGGTAGCGGTTGTTCAGCGACACAATTTTGACCGGCGTGTTGTATTGCAGGCAGGTTGACAGTTCCTGAATACACATTTGAATCGAGCCCTCGCCGGTGATGCAAAACACCTCGGACTCCGGCTTGGCCAGCTTGATGCCCATGGCGTATGGCAAACCGACACCCATGGTGCCCAAACCGCCAGAGTTGATCCAGCGGCGCGGCTCGTCAAACTTGTAGTACTGCGCGGCCCACATTTGGTGCTGACCCACGTCTGACGTGATGTAGGTGTCAGCGTCTTTGGTCAGGTTCCACAGGGTTTCAACCACATATTGCGGCTTGATGGTGCTGCCATCGCCCAGGCTGTACTTCATGCAATCGCGCTTGCGCCAGGTATCAATCGTGCTCCACCAGCCGCCGAGTGCATCAGCGTCGGGCTTCAAGCCTGATTCTTTGATCATCGCAATCAGCTCGGTCAACACATCTTTCACGTCGCCAACGATAGGAATATCGACTTTGACGCGCTTTGAAATACTGGATGGGTCAATATCGATGTGAATGATCTTGCGTTCGTTTTGCGCAAAGTGCTTGGGGTTGCCAATCACGCGGTCGTCAAAGCGTGCGCCGACTGCCAGCAACACGTCGCAGTTTTGCATCGCGTTGTTGGCCTCGTAGGTGCCGTGCATGCCCAACATGCCCAAAAATTTAGGGTCGCTGGCCGGGTAAGCGCCCAGGCCCATCAGCGTGTTGGTGCAGGGGTAGCCCAGCATGTCCACCAGCGTGCGCAACTCGGCAGACGCGTTGCTCAAAAGTACGCCGCCACCGGTGTAGATGTAGGGGCGCTTGGCCGTCATCAGCAATTGCAAAGCTTTGCGAATTTGCCCGCCATGGCCCTTGCGGGACGGGTTGTAGCTGCGCATCTCGACCGTAGCTGGGTAGCCGGTGTAAGGCACTTTATTGAACGACACGTCTTTAGGAATATCCACCACCACCGGGCCAGGTCGGCCGCTGCGGGCGATGTGAAAGGCTTTTTTCATCGTCTCAGCGATGTGTTTGGCGTCTTTCACCAAAAAGTTGTGCTTGACGATGGGCCGGGTGATACCGACGGTGTCGCACTCCTGAAATGCATCCAGGCCAATCGCGTGCGTGGGCACCTGGCCAGTGATGATGACCATCGGAATGCTGTCCATGTAGGCGGTAGCAATGCCGGTGACGGCATTTGTGACGCCGGGGCCTGACGTGACCAGCGCCACACCAACGTCGCCTGTCGCACGGGCGTAGCCGTCAGCCGCGTGTACCGCGGCTTGCTCATGGCGCACAAGTATGTGCTCAATGGTATTTTGTTTGTAAAAAGCGTCGTAAATGTGCAAAACCGCACCACCTGGGTAACCCCAGACGTACTTGACGTTTTCAGCCTGCAGTGCTTTGACGAGGATTTCCGCGCCGCGCAGGTCTTGAGAATTTGAACTTGAGTTTGCAGACGCTGCTGCTGCGGAAGCGATTTCCGCTTTTGTGATTTCCATGATGAACCTTTGTGAATTTCTCTAACGAAATACCTTGGGTGCCTTTTCGCTGTCTCTTGTGGAGCAGCGTCAAGACTTGAGGCCAAAACCATGAGCAGACACATAATCCGCCGAGTCATGACCCGTTTGCCGTTTGAATTGCAGCGCGTATTATGACATTTTCATTTAGCGCAGTTGCCGCAAGCTCTAGCTGTGCACCTAAACCCGCAAGCCATGATGCGATAATTTGACTGACAAGCACACAATAATTAAATTGTTGGACAACCCGGAATCACCCACCGTTGGCAACTGAACAAGAACTCTCTGACTTCCTGAAAAGCGTTGAAAAACGCGCTTTCAAGCGAAGCGTCTACCACACCCGGGACGAAGAAGCCGCGCTGGACATTGTTCAAGACAGCATGATGAAGCTTGCGCACAGCTATGGCGACAAGCCAATTGCCGAGCTGCCCATGCTGTTTCAAAGAATTTTGTCCAACACCACACTGGACTGGTTTCGGCGGCGCAAGACCCGCAATGCCCTGTTTTCGAACATGAGCGACTTCGAATCTGCCGGAACCGACGGCGATTTTGATATTTTGGAAACTTTAGAGGCACTCACTGACTCAGAAGGCACAGAAAGCGCCCAAGATGCCACAGAACGGGCGCAGATATTGCAAGAGATAGAAGTAGAAGTGCAGCTTTTGCCAGGTCGTCAACGGGAAGCCTTCCTGATGCGTTACTGGGAGGAGATGGACGTGGCTGAAACCGCATTGGCGATGGGTTGCTCCGAGGGCAGTGTCAAAACGCACTGTTCGCGTGCAGTTCTCGCTCTCAGTAAAGCCCTACGCGCCAAAGGTATAACACTATGACTTATTCACATCAAAATCGGGCCGATATTCTGCAAGACCGCTTTGCACTCAAAGCAACGTCATACCTGTCGTCAGGGTCGGCGAACTTGCCACACGACATTTCTGAGCGTTTGCGCGCTGCACGCATGCAGGCTGTCGCCAAACGCAAAATCGCCAAAACCCAAACCGCTGGCAATGCCGTCAATTTGGGCGGCAGCGCGGCGATGACTTGGGGTTCGTCCGATGGTTTGGGCTGGTGGGGCCGGATTGGCTCAGTCATGCCGCTGATTGCGCTGGTCGTGGGTATGCTCACGATCAATTCCATACAAAACGACAACCGCGCACAAGAAGTGGCTGAAGTCGATGCCGCTCTGCTGACTGACGACTTGCCGCCTGCGGCTTTTTCAGACCCGGGTTTTGTCCAATTCCTTAAAACCAATCGTTGAGCCGAATTTTGCCCGCCTTGCCTTTTAATGCGACCCTGCGCCGCGCGCTCTGCCTGACGGCATTTGCGCTGCTACAGCCTCTGGCTCAAGCCCAAACACCACCCATTGCCCCAGCAAAAGCACCAGCCAGTGCAGCTAAAGCTGTCACAACTGTGGTGTCAAAACCCACTTGGGCTGAGCTCAACCCGATGCAGCAACAAAGTCTGAAGCCTCTGGCTACAGCTTGGGGCGGCATCAGCGAAGCACAAAAACGCAAGTGGCTCGAAGTTTCTAAAAACTACCCCAACTTGCAAGCCGCTGACCAGGCCGTCATGCACAGCCGCATGAATGAATGGGTGGCCATGAGCCCGCAGCAGCGCGCTGCTGCACGGCTCAACTTTGCCAAAACCAAAGAATTGTCCAAGGAACTCACGCCCGACGAGAAAAAAGCCAAATGGCAAACTTACCAGGCGCTGAGTCCGGAAGAAAAAGCCAAGCTTGTCGCCAAGGCCGTACCTAAACCCGCAGGTGCGGCAACGGCGGTCAAGCCGGTTGAGCCGCAAAAACTGGCTGTCACGGCTAAAGGTATGCCGTCCTTGCCTGCAGTTCCGCCGGCCGCCCCCATGATGACCAGGACTGGCGATACCTTGCAGAACGTGGTCACACCAGTTCCTGCCAAGTGACAGAGCCGCAACCTCCCGTCCCCTCGATTCTGAGGCGGATGGCCTGCTGGATGTACGAAGGCATGCTCATGTTTGGCGTGGTCTTTCTGGCGGGCTATTTGTTTGGCGCGTTAAGCCAAACCCGCAACGCCATGGACAACCGCAACGCGCTGCAAGCTTTTTTGTTTGTCATTTTTGGTATTTACTTTGTCTGGTTTTGGGCCAAAGGACAAAGCTTGGCGATGAAAACGTGGGACATCCGCGTGGTTGACCTGCAAGGCCAGCGGATCTCGCAACAACGGGCTTTGCTGCGTTATGTCATGAGCTGGCTCTGGTTTTTGCCGCCTTTGGTGGGCAGTTGGCTGCTGGACATACCCGCCAAGCAAGGCGCCTTTTTGGCGATAGCTTGGGTGGTGATTTGGGCGTTTTTGGCACGTTTTCACCCGCAAAAGCAGTTTTGGCACGATGCCTTTGCTGGCACCCGGCTGATCACCTGGAAAGGCCCTGAAGGCTCTAAGTGGTTTTCGCGCAAAGCCAAAGCCGCCGCGCCGCCGCCAGCGGCTTGAGCAGCGCGGCAACCCTGTCACAAAGCCAAACGACAATCGATGGCATGTTAAATACCACGATTCCCGCAAATCCCCAAAAAGCCCGCAAAGGCCTCAGCCGCGTTTGGCACGCGTTTGGCTATTCACTGGCAGGCCTGCGCGCAGGCTGGGGCGAAACCGCCTTTCGCCAAGAGGCCATCGCATCCGTCATCTTGCTGCCAGCCGCTTTTTGGCTGGGTCGCACCTGGGTCGAGGCCATGCTGCTGGCAGGCACCGTCATCCTCATCATGATTGTGGAGTTGCTCAATACGGGCATTGAAACCGCGATTGACCGCATTGGGCCAGAATGGCATGACTTGTCCAAGCGCGCCAAAGACATGGGCAGCGCGGCTGTGCTGCTGAGTTTGTTGCTCTGCGCGCTGACTTGGAGCCTGGCTATTTTTCAAAGACTGACAACGTGAACCCACCTGCTTTTTCAATTTGCGTGTACTGCGGCTCACGCCCCGGCAACCAGCCTGAATTCACCACCATCGCCCAACAGGTCGGCAGCTGGATTGGCACGCACGGCGGGCAACTGGTGTACGGCGGTGGCCGCAACGGGCTGATGGGCACTGTCGCTGATGCCACACTGGCGGCGGGCGGTCGGGTGATTGGCGTGATTCCCCAAGCACTGGTCGACAAAGAGCAAGCGCACCACGGCTGTACCGAACTGCTCATTGTTGAAACCATGCACGAGCGCAAACGCATCATGGCCGAGCGTGCCGATGCATTTTTGGCACTGCCCGGCGGCATTGGCACGTTTGAAGAGTTCTTTGAAGTCTGGACCTGGCGCCAGCTCGGCTACCACGACAAGCCAGTGGGCTTGCTGAACATGAACGGCTATTACGACAGCCTGCTGGCGTTTCTGCAGTCGTCGGTTGATTCAGGTTTCATGCCAGACTGGCTGATGCCGCTCATCACGGTAGACACACAAGCCGTGCCATTGCTTGAAAGCCTGGTGCAGGCGTCAGGACTGACGCGAACCAAACAGCGGCTCGATCAGATTTAAACTACAGCGCCTTTAGACAGCAGCGTCGTCCTGCTCGCCTGTGCGGATACGGACCGTCCGCTCAACGCTGGTGACAAAAATCTTGCCGTCACCGATTTTTCCGGTGCGTGCAGCGCGGATGATGGCATCCACGCAGCGGTCAACCTCAGACGTTTTGACCACCACCTCGACCTTGACCTTGGGCAAAAAGTCGACCACGTACTCAGCGCCCCGATACAGCTCAGTATGGCCTTTTTGACGGCCAAAGCCTTTGACTTCAGTGACTGTCAAGCCCGTCACGCCGCATTCGGCCAGGGCTTCACGGACTTCTTCCAATTTGAAAGGTTTGAGAACAGCGGTGATTTGTTTCATTGGTTTTGTCTTTAAATTTAAGCTCTGAATTTACTGGTGATAGGGTAGCGCCAATCTTTGCCAAAGCTCCTGTGAGTTACCCGAATGCCGACCGGTGCTTGCCGCCGCTTGTATTCATTGATTTTGATCAGCCGCGTGACGCGCTCGACCACCGCACGGTCAAACCCAGCGGCAATGATGCCTTGGATGCTCTCGTCGTTCTCCATGTAGCGCTCCAAAATCGCGTCCAGCACGTCATACGGCGGCAGGCTGTCCTGGTCGGTTTGGTCAGCTTTCAGCTCGGCACTTGGTGGGCGGGTGATGATCCGCTCGGGAATCGGCGCTTTGCCCGTGCCATACGGGTCGTTGGCATTGCGCCAGTGCGCGAGGCGGAACACGGTGGTTTTGGCCAAGTCCTTGATGACCGCAAAACCGCCCGCCATGTCGCCATACAGCGTGCAGTAGCCAGTGGCCATTTCGCTTTTGTTACCCGTCGTCAGCACAATCTTGCCGAACTTGTTCGACAGTGCCATCAGCAGCGTGCCGCGAATCCGCGCCTGGATGTTTTCTTCGGTCGTGTCTTCAGCCCGACCCTTGAAGTGGTCGGCCAGCGAGGCCTTGAAAGCTTCAAATTCCGGAATGATTGAAATTTCGTCGTAGCGCACCTGCATGCGCTCGGCCATCTCGCGTGCGTCAATCCATGAAATATCAGCCGTGTAGGGCGACGGCATCATGACCGTGTGGACTTTGTCAGCGCCGATGGCGTCTACCGCAATCGCCAACACCAAAGCGGAATCAATGCCGCCCGACAAGCCCAGCAATGCGCCCGGAAAACCGTTTTTACCTAGATAGTCGCGCACGCCCAGTACCAGCGCGTCCCACAGGTCCGCATCGTCGCTTTGTTCGGGTTTGATGGTTGACGTCAATTTAGCTATTAATTCAGGAGCTGCTTGCGCCCGTATTTGTTGGTCTAGAGGCTGATTTAATACCTTTTTTGAGGTATTTTCGGCAGTTTTGACAGATATTTCAAACAAATCTTCTTTAAAACTGGGCGCACGGCCTGCTAAAGCGCCGTCCGCCTGTAGCGCAAAAGAGCGCCCTTCAAAAACAATCTCATCCTGCCCGCCCACCAGGTGCGCATACACCAGCGGCAAGCCAACAGCTTGGGCGCGGGCCTTCATCATGACTTCCCGCTCACCACCTTTGCCCACGTGAAAAGGCGAGGCGTTGATGACGACCAGCACCTCCGCGCCAGCGTCTTTGGTGGCTTGCGCGGGTGCGTCAAACCAGGCGTCTTCACAAATCAGCAGGCCTACTTTCACGCCTTCCGCTTTGAAGACGCAAACTGCGTTACCGGGCGTGAAGTAACGCCGCTCGTCAAACACCTGGTAATTGGGCAGTTCACGCTTGGCATAGGTTGCCAGCACGTTACCTTCGCAAATAACCTGCGCCGCGTTGTGGCGCTGCTGCACGGCCACGCTCTTCGTGCGCAAGCCGTTACCGGCCATGACGGGCGTGCCGACCACCACCGTCAAACCCTTTAACCCGGCCAGTGCATGGGCCACCTGTTTCACGGCATCATCACAAGCTTGTATAAACGAAGCACGCAAAAACAAGTCTTCAGCCGCGTAGCCGCAAATGGCCAGCTCGGGCGTCACCACCAGCCTGGCGCCGCTGGCGTAGGCGGTGGTTGCGGCTGAAATGATTTTTTGCGCATTGCCGGGCATGTCACCCACGCAGTAGTTCAGCTGTAAAACACAAATTTTGAGCGTCATTTTTAGAGTAAAACGGGTCTGATGGGCAAGAAAATTGATTATGTCATTCGCGTGTTGGATTCGCCGCTTGAGGTGAATGGCGCGAGCTGGAATGCGTTGCTGGCGCTTCAGTCGGCTGGCAGCAGCTTGAACCCCTTCATGCGGCACGAATACCTGACCGCCATGCACGAGAGCGGCAGCGCCAGCCCCAAAACAGGCTGGACCCCGCGCTTTATCACCCTGTGGGACGGCGACCAACTGGCCGCTGGCTGCGCCTTGTACCTGAAAGACCATTCTTACGGCGAATACGTGTTTGACCACGCCTGGGCCAACGCCTATCACCAGCACGGCCTGCCGTACTACCCCAAAGCCTTGGTCGCGCCGCCCTTCACGCCCGTACCCGGCCCGCGTTTGCTGGCACGCAATGCCGCTGAGCGCCTGTTGCTGGTCAAAACCGTGATTGCCTGGTGTCAAGAAGAAAAGCTGTCGTCGCTGCATTTGCTTTTCAACAGTGATGAAGACGTGAAAGCCTGCGAAGAGGCAGGCATGATGCTGCGCCACACGGTACAGTTTCACTGGACAAATGCAGCCCCCACGCTTGTCGCTTCGCGTACTGCGCTGCCCCCCGAGGGGGCTAATTTTCCTAGGGGCGGCCCGTCGGAAAATTGCCATTTCAGAAGCTTTGACGACTTTCTGATGTCGCTCAGCCAAGAAAAACGCAAAAAAATCCGCCAGGAGCGCAAAAAAGTAGCGGACGCTGGCATCACCTTCCGCTGGGCGCTGGGCAAAGACATCAGCAACGACGACTGGGACTTTTTTTACCGCTGCTATGAGCGAACCTACTACGAACACGGCAACGCGCCCTACTTAAGCCGTGACTTCTTCAGCCGTATGCAAAACACCATGCCAGAGAACTGGTTGATGTTCATTGCTGAGCATGGAAGCGGTAACAACAAACAGAAAATTGCTACAAGTTTAATAGCCGTGAATGTTGCCCCCACGTTCGGCACTGGCGTGTCCTCTCTGCCCCCCGAGGGGGCTGAACTTGCTAGGGGCGGCCCGTCGCTGCGTTCGCGCCATCAAGAAGGCCAAATAGACCCCCTAAAACAGCCTGAAACCCATGTTTTAACCGCTTACGGCCGCTATTGGGGAGCATTAGCCCGTGTAGATTGCCTGCACTTTGAAGCCTGCTACTACCAGCCGCTAGAGTGGTGCATTGAGCACGGCTACAACAGCTTTGAAGGCGGCGCGCAAGGCGAACACAAAATGGCACGCGCCCTGCTCCCCGTCAAAACCACCAGCGCCCACTGGCTGGCGCATCCGTCGTTTGCTGATGCGATTGAGCGGTTTTTGGAGCGTGAGGGAACTGGAATTGACAACTACATGGCCGAACTGGAGCGCAGAAGTCCGTTCAAGCTGCCAATAAGTGCAGATGCAGCGCCAGCCGCAGGCGCATAACACTATGAAATTGACGCATAGATTGCTGCGCCAAACATTTCGTAACTAACCTGCGCAAAAAAGGTGTTGGTTTTGCACACTTTTAGTGCGTAACGATGCACCAATAATTGCAAGATGAAAAGCGCTGCAATAAGATGGGGATTAGCAACTTTGCTAGGTTTAAATTTAGGGGTTTTATATGAAAAAGATTTTCCTGGCTGGCGCAGTCGCCGCAATGTTCGCAGCTGCTCCTGTATTCGCGCAAGGCTACATCGGCGTAGGCGTGGGTTCTTCCAAAATTTCTGGCTTTGACGCCACTGGCGTGAATGGCGGCAACAGCAACAAGGGCTTGGTAAAAATCTACGGCGGCTACCAATTCACCCCAAATTGGGGCGCTGAGCTGCAGTATTCTGATCTCGGCAGGCGTGACCTGACAGGTCCTGGCGCGGCAACTGGTTCTTTCTCGGCGTCACAATTCAGCCTTGCTGGTACTGGCACGTTGCCACTGACCTCGGGTTTCTCGCTGCTTGGCAAACTGGGCGTTTCTGGTAACCGCATCAGCACATCAGGCAGCAGCGTCACGGGTACCGGTAACAGCACCGGCATTTTGGTCGGTATTGGCGCTGCATACAGCATCACGCCAGCCTTGTCAGTGCGTGTCGAGTACGAAGATTTCGGCAACATGGCCAAGATCAACAACGGCAACACTGTCCGTGCTAACGGTTACTCCATCAGCTTGAAATACGGCTTCTAATCAGCTGTTAATCGCTTTGAAAAAGCCGGGCTTGCCCGGCTTTTTTTCGTCTCCAGGCTGTCACTTTCGCGGCAAACCCCGATGCGTTTGATGTTCTGCCTCGGTTATCGTGCGTTCAGGAGACCATAACAATGAAATCACTCACCGGCCTGGATGCCACTTTTTTGTATCTTGAAACGCCCGAGATGCCGATGCATGTGGGTTCATTCAACCTGTGCGCGCTGCCTGCTGGTTTCAAAGGCAGTTTTCACAAAGCGGTGATTCAGCACATTGGCAGGCGCATGCACTTGGCACCGGTGTTTAGCCGCAAACTGGTGTTTATGCCGCTGGATTTAGGGCACCCACTGTGGGTCGAAGCTGATTCGGTCGACATTGAGTTTCATATCCGCCGTGCAGATTCCGCCAAAAAAGGCGCTGCGCCCATGACATTGGCGGAGGCGCACAAGCTGTGCGCGCAGTTGCATGGCGAATTGATTGATCGCAACTTTCCGCTCTGGGAGTTTTATGTTTTTGACCGCATCAAGCTGCCTGAAGCTATGGGCGGTAAAACCGTTGGCGGTTTCTTCTCAAAAATCCACCACGCAGCACTCGACGGTAAAGGCGGCGTGATGCTGGCCAATGCGCTGCTTGACTTGACCCCCACTCCGCGCGACGTTGCGCCACCTGACCTGTCTCGCAAACGGATGAAAGAGTCCGATTTAAAAATCGGCAAGATGATTGGCTCGGTGTTTTCAAGCTCGCTGGGGCAACTGATGAAAGCGGCCAAGTCTTTGCCCTCTGCGGCAACCACCTTTGGAAGCACGCTGGTCAAGCAGTCCACTAGCAGCAGCGCAAAGGGTGTTAAAACAAAAATGCCGATGAAGCTGGCCCCGCCCACACCGTTTAACGCGGGCATCACCACCGACCGCGTGTTTGTCACGGCCACCATCCCACTGGCTGAATGCAAAGCCATGGGCAAGGCGGTAGGCGGCTCTTTCAATGACATCGTGCTGTGGATTTGCTCTACCGCCCTGCGCAACTATCTGACGCAGCACCACAGCCTGCCCAAAAAATCGTTGGTAGCCGCCATGCCGGTGTCACTGCGCGATGCTGGGGCGACCGACGCTACCAATCTAGGCAACCAGGTCAGCATGACTCTGGTGGAACTGGGCACGCATCTGGCGCATCCGCTCAAGCGTATGAATGCCATCATGGCATCGACGGCCAAGGTCAAAACGTCGATGCAAAGCCTCAAAGGCCTGCTGCCAACCGACTACCCCTCCCTGCTGGCGCCATGGCTGGTGGGCGGCGCGGCCAAAATGGCATTGAACGCTTATGGCAAGAGCGGCATGGCGGCGCGCCTGCCGATGGTGGCGAATCTGGTCATTTCCAACGTGCCCGGCACGCCCGTGCCTTTGTATTTGGCAGGTGCGGAGTTTTTAAGTTTTCACCCACTGTCGATCATCATGCACGGCCTGGGGTTAAATATGACGATCCAAACCTACGCTGGCCATGTTGATTTCGGCATCATTGCTGACAAAAAGGCCTTGCCACATGCCTCAGACTTGGCCAAAGCGGTTGAAAGTGCATTTGCCGAGGCACAAGCCTTATTGGCCACGTCTCAAGCGGCTGTTAAAAAACCAGTCGCAAAGGTGACCGCAAAGACCCCGTTAAACAAGTCAGCCCCGGTAAAAACAGCGCCACGCCGCGATACTGTTTCGAAGCCAAAAATATCCCCCAAATCCAATGTTCCAAACCATGGCAAGACCGTCGTCAAAAAATCAACCCGCAGCAAAATCTGAAACCGTCATGCCCCACGACACCCCGCCCAGTCCCTGGCTGATGGCATTGGAGCTGCGGGCGTTTTGGGAGTTTGGCGCGCTGCTACCCGCCTGGCCTTTGTTGGCACGCGCTCCCAAGGGCGATGGCCATGCGGTGATGGTGTTCCCCGGCCTGTCAGCCAATGACGCAACCACCGTGCCGCTGCGCCAATACCTGCAATCGCTCAACTACAAGCCCTGGGGTTGGGAGCAAGGCTTTAACTTTGGCCCACGCGCTGGCGTGCTGGACGAAGCCAAAAGCAACTTGGTCCGCACCTTTGAAAGCACCGGTCAAAAAGTCAGCCTGATTGGCTGGAGCCTGGGCGGCGTGTACGCGCGTGAACTGGCCAAGGAGATGCCGCACATGGTGCGCAGCGTCATCACACTCGGTACGCCGTTTGCCGGCTCCCACAAAGCCACCAACGCCTGGCGCGTGTACGAGCTGACTAGCGGACGCAAAGTTGAGCGGGAGTCTGAAAACTACGACCTGCCTGCCGCACCACCCGTACCCACCAGCAGCATCTACACCAAGACTGACGGGGTGGTTGCCTGGCAGGCCAGCATTCAAGCGCCCTGCAAAATCAATACCCGCACTGAAAACATTGAGGTCATCGCCAGCCACATTGGCCTGGGCCTGAACCCCAGCGCCTGGTGGGCCATTGCAGACCGCTTGGCACAAACTGAGGGCAACTGGCAACCCTTTGCAAGGCAGGACAAAGGCCGCTTGCGCGGGCTGATATTCCCCGACCCCGCGCGCGCTTGAACTCGCGCTATGCTACGGTGCTGCATCACGCGGACTGGTCTGCGTGGCATTACCCGTAGAGACCCACGCCATGAGCAACTCCCCGCACGCGCAAAGCGACGAACCGCTGGCTGGCCACGCGTATCCATTGCTTTACAACATGGTGTATTGCAGCCGCGCCACAGAAGGCGTCGACGACGCAGCAGTCAGCCACATCATTGAAACAGCACGTCGTTGTAACCCCGCACAAGGCATCACCGGCCTGCTGGTGTTTGGCAGCGGTATCTTTTTTCAATGGCTCGAAGGCCCACGCGACAACGTGATGCAGTTGATGTCCAATTTGAAAAAAGACCCTCGCCACGAGGATGTTGTGCAACTCAGTGCGGTTGAAGAAGTACGCGAACGCCTCTTCCCAGAATGGGACATGGAACTGGTCACCGGTGCCGACATTCGGGACGTGCTGGTCGATGCGCTGGACCACGCCAAAGATGCCAACAATGCCAACGCCCTGACGGTGCTGCTGACGCAACTCGATGCCGGTCAGCTGGGCGGTCTGGGCCAAGCCTGAAGCAACTTAGAGTGCTATTAAAAACATAGCTACTCGCACCCGAATTGATTGGCCTGCAACCTAAATAGGCTAAAAAAGCGCCCCAAAGGCGCTTTTTTTACTTCAAAGCAGCCTGGTAATTGGCAATGCCATCTGTGATTTCTTTTTTGGCGGCTTCGGGGCCTTCCCAGCCGCTGATTTTGACCCACTTGCCTTCTTCCAGGTCTTTGTAATGCTCAAAGAAGTGGGCAATGGTTTTCAGGCGCAATGGGTTCATGTCCTCGGGCTTTTTCCAGTGCGTGTAGAGCGAGCATTTCTTGTCAATGGGCACAGCCAGCACCTTGCCATCTTCACCGGCTTCATCGGTCATTTTTAAAATGCCGATCACCCGGCACGTCACCACCACACCTGGGATCAAAGGCACAGGCGTGATGACCAAAACATCGACTGGGTCGCCATCACCGCTCAAAGTTTGCGGCACGTAGCCGTAGTTGGTCGGGTAGTGCATGGACGTACTCATGAAGCGGTCAACAAAAATAGCGCCCGACTCTTTGTCCACCTCGTATTTCACCGGGTCAGCGTTCATCGGGATTTCAATGATGACGTTGAAGGCTTCAGGCGCGTTTTTGCCGGGGGTGACTTTATCTAATGACATGGTGGGGAGTTGTTGATGTGACGTTGATGAAAAAAAATGAAACTGTGAAATCGCAGACTAGGATTTACCCTCATTTTACTGATTCAGGCCTGACGAATCGTGAAGTTGTCATGTTTTGGCGTTAAATTTCGAGGGTTGGCCAATCGTCTCGAACACGAGATTGAGGAAGCAGCGCAGCGGGTTGAAACGCATGCGTTTCAACTCTCCAAGCAAAAAACGTAGGAGATCTCAATATGACAGGCAACTCAGCGCTCATTTTGGCGCTTGTGTGTGGCTTTATCGCCGTGGGTTACGGCATCTGGGCACGCAGCTGGATTTTGTCGCAAGACGCAGGTAATGCGCGCATGCAAGAAATTGCATCTGCCATTCAAACCGGTGCCGCAGCCTACTTGGCCCGGCAATACAAAACCATCACGATGGTGGGCGTGGTGCTCGCTATTTTGATTGGTATTTTCCTGGATGGCATGAGCGCATTTGGCTTTGTGATGGGTGCCGTGCTCTCGGGTGCATGCGGCTTTATCGGCATGAACGTGTCGGTCAAGGCCAACGTGCGCACGGCGCAGGCTGCAACCAAAGGCATTGGCCCCGCACTCGACGTCGCGTTTCGCGGCGGCGCCATCACGGGCATGCTGGTCGTCGGCCTGGGCCTGCTAGGCGTGACAGTGTTTTACTGGTTTTTGGTCGGCAATGGCAACTTGACCCCCGACAAAAATCTGGCCAAACTGCTCAATCCGCTGATTGGTTTTGCCTTTGGCTCGTCCCTGATCTCCATCTTTGCTCGTTTGGGCGGCGGTATTTTTACCAAGGGCGCTGACGTCGGCGCTGACCTGGTTGGCAAGGTTGAAGCAGGCATCCCGGAAGACGACCCACGCAACCCGGCCGTGATTGCCGACAACGTGGGCGACAACGTCGGTGACTGCGCCGGTATGGCCGCTGACCTGTTTGAAACCTATGCCGTGACGTTGATTGCCACCATGGTGCTCGGTGCGCTGGTGGTGACTGGTGCGGGCACGATACCCGTGGTGTACCCACTGGCTTTGGGCGCCGTCTCTATTGTTGCGTCCATCATTGGCTGCTTCTTTGTCAAGGCCTCACCTGGCATGAAGAACGTGATGCCTGCGCTTTACAAGGGCTTGGCCGTAGCTGGCGTGTTGTCCTTCGTCGCATTTGCTGTCGTAACCTGGATGATGGTGCCTGACAACATGATCAATGCCAGCGGCAGCCGTATGGCCATGCTGGGTGCGTGTGCAGTCGGCCTGATTCTTACCGGCGCGCTGGTGTGGGTCACGGAGTACTACACCGGTACGCAGTATCCACCCGTCAAGCACATCGCACAGGCATCTACCACCGGCCACGGCACCAACATCATTGCTGGCTTGGGCGTGTCGATGCGCTCTACCGCCTGGCCCGTCATTTTTGTTTGCGCTGCTATCTGGTGCGCGTTCAAACTGGCTGGCCTGTACGGCATTGCCATTGCAGCCACATCCATGCTCAGCATGGCAGGTATTGTTGTGGCGCTTGACGCTTATGGCCCCATCACCGACAACGCAGGTGGTATCGCTGAAATGGCCGAGTTGCCCGCCAGCGTGCGTGACGTGACCGACCCGCTGGACGCAGTAGGCAACACCACCAAAGCCGTGACCAAGGGCTACGCGATCGGCTCAGCCGGTCTGGCCGCACTGGTACTGTTTGCCGACTACACCCACAAGCTCGAAGGCTACGGCAAGGTCATCAGCTTTGACTTGTCCAATCCGATGGTCATCATTGGCCTGTTCATTGGCGGCTTGATTCCCTACCTGTTCGGCGCCATGGCGATGGAGGCCGTGGGCCGCGCTGCGGGCTCGGTGGTGGTAGAGGTACGCCGCCAGTTTGCCGACGGCCTGATCATGGCCGGCAAACGCAAGCCAGACTACAGCGCAGCCGTTGACATGCTGACCACCGCGGCCATCAAAGAAATGATGATTCCGTCGCTTCTGCCGGTGGTTGTGCCCATCGTGGTTGGCCTGGTCTTAGGCCCCGCCGCCCTGGGTGGCCTGCTGATGGGCACCATCGTCACCGGCTTGTTTGTCGCTATTTCTATGTGCACCGGTGGTGGAGCCTGGGACAACGCCAAAAAGTACATTGAAGACGGCAACCACGGCGGCAAAGGCTCTGAGACGCACAAAGCAGCGGTCACTGGCGACACCGTCGGTGACCCTTACAAAGACACTGCCGGCCCCGCCGTCAACCCATTGATCAAGATCATCAACATCGTTGCACTGCTGATCGTGCCCTTGATGATGTCTATCCATGGCGACAAACCCTCTGCAAGCACTGCTGCTGCCCCGGTGGCGGCTGTAGCTGCTGTAGCTACAGGCGCGGCTCCCGGTTACGACACCGGCGCACCTGTGCCAGCTGCAGTAGCGCCAGTGGCTGCTCCAGCCGCTGACGCAGCGTCGGTTAAAGCAGAAGGCGGCGTGGTCAAGTTCTACTTCGCCTCTGGCAAGTCAGACCTGGCAGCAGGCGGCAAAGAAGCGCTGGCAGACATCCTCAAAGGTGTCGCAGGCGGCAAAAAAGCCGTCATCAGCGGCTATGTCGATGCCAGTGGCGATGCTGCCAAAAATGCCGAAATCGCCAAACTGCGCGCCTTTGCAGTGCGCGACTTGCTCAAAGCGTCAGGCGTGGCTGAAGACAAGATTGAGCTGAAGAAACCCGAAGACATCAAGGCCGGTGCAACCAGCGCCACTGAAGGTCGTCGGGTGGAAGTGACGCTGATGTAATTCATCTGCCATTCAACAAGAAACCCGCACCGGGTTACTGGTGCGGGTTTTTTTATGGGTCAAGATACCTCTGAAAATCCGTCAAGCCGCGGCCTTCCCTCTCGTGGTCAGCAGATAAGCAGCAAACAGCAAGACCATCACCGTGTCCACGGCGACGGACACACCGACCTGAAATTGCAAAAACTCCTGCCCCAAGGACAAAACCAGAGCAATGAACACCACTTTGCTGGTGCCAGCTACCAGCAGGGCAACGCGGCGCGCTGGTACGTGGTACGCGCCATAAATCAGCAACAAGCCCATCAGCCCAATCAATGCGCCCCAATTTCTGACCACGATTTGAGCAACTGGGCCGTCTATGGTTTGACCAAAATTGGACCGCAACATCGCGTCTGGCGCAATCACGGCGTAAAACATCGTGCAGGTCAGTAAACCTGAAACCAGCATGACCCATTTGATGGATCGATCAAGTAGCTTCATGAGCAAGTCTCCAGTAGTTAAAGGACGCGGCCAGTGTAGGGCGCAGCTCAACTCGTTAGTGATGCAAATCGCAAGACTGCTAGACAGCACGGCCACACGGTTAACGGACGCTACTAAATCAGTAGCTGCTTGCGCCCGTATTCATTGGTCAAAAGCCATATTTAGCACCTAAAATCGGCCTGAAACAAGCCGTTTTAAGCGTTTTGAAGCAAAATAAGCCCATGCAGCTCAACTACATCGCCAACACCTCCGTCCCTTCCTCATCCGGCAAAACCATACCGGTCATCGACCCATCAGACGGCCAGGTGTTTGACGAGATTCAGCGCAGCAATGCGGCTGACATTCACACAGCCGTCACTGCCGCGCGTGACTGCTTTGACCTGGTGTGGCAGCACATCACTGCTGCTGAGCGTGGGCGCTTGTTGATGCGGCTGTCCAACAAAATTACCGAGCACGCTGACGAGCTGGCCCTGCTGGAGCAGCGCGACTGCGGCAAACCTGTGAAGCAGGCGAAGGCTGATGCTGCGGCGCTGGCCAGGTATTTTGAGTTTTACGCAGGCGCCTGCGACAAGCTGCATGGCGACACCCTGCCGTATTTGAATGGCTACAGCGTCATGACCTGGCGCGAACCGCATGGCGTGACGGGCCACATCATTCCGTGGAACTACCCGATGCAGATATTTGGCCGCAGCGTGGGCGGCGCGTTGGCTGCGGGCAATGCGTGCGTGGTCAAGCCGAGTGAAGACGGCTGTTTGTCATTGATTCGTGTGGCGCAACTGGCGGCGGAGGTTGGCTTTCCGGCAGGTGCCATCAACATCGTCACCGGCTACGGCCACGAGGTGGGCGATGCGCTGGCGCGGCATGCGGGTGTTGACCACATCAGCTTCACCGGCAGCCCGAGCGTGGGCACGTTAATTCAACAAGTAGCAGCCGTGCGCCACTGCCCGGTCACGCTGGAGCTGGGCGGCAAAAGCCCGCAAATCGTCTTTGCTGATGCGAATCTGGACGAGGCCATCCCCACCATCATCAACGCCATCGTGCAAAACGCTGGGCAAACCTGCTCGGCAGGCTCACGGCTGCTGGTAGAGCAAAGCATTTACGAGCCATTGTTGGAGCGCCTGGGCGCAGCGTTTGAAGCCCTGCGCGTCGGCCCCGCCACAATGGACCTGGACGTCGGCCCCCTCATTCGCCAAAGCCAGCAGCAGCGTGTGTGGGACTTTTTAAGCGACGCGCAAGTCGCAGGCGTACCGATGGTGGCGCAGGGCCAGATTGTTGAAGAAGCACCTGACACCGGCTTTTACCAGGCCCCCACCCTGCTGCGCGACGTACCCGTGATGCACCGGCTGGCACAGGAAGAAGTCTTTGGACCGGTGCTGTGCGCCATGAGCTTTAAAAACGAAGCCCACGCCATCGAGCTGGCCAACGCCACCCAGTTCGGCCTGGTCGCAGGCGTGTGGACGCAAGATGGCGCGCGGCAGTTTCGCATGGCTAAAAAAATCAGAGCGGGCCAGGTTTTTATCAATAACTATGGCGCGGGCGGCGGGGTTGAGCTGCCCTTCGGCGGCGTGAAGTCGTCTGGGTATGGGCGGGAGAAGGGGTTTGAGGCTTTGCTTGGGTTTACTACTTTGAAGACTGTGGCGGTTAAGCATGGGTGAACCATTGGGAACTAGCGGAGGACCGACGCTAATCGCAATGATCTTTCTGAGTTTGGTCTTGTGTGGCGTCAGTGCCATCATCTGGATAAGACGCTCAGAACCTCGAAAGTGGCTGTCTCTTCATATTGCAACAACGATATTGTTTGTTCAGGCTGCATGGGGGGTGACGTGGCTACTGTACGGACTTAACTTCTGGAATGGTTTTATCGCTCCTATTTTCGCTATCCTAAAAATGTCAGTGAAGCTACTACCATTGATGCTTAAGGCAATGTAAAAGTCAGAAAATATCTCGTTTTAGCCTATCATATTCAACTCTAGCCCAACAAATACGGGCGCAAGCAGCTCCTAATTAAATAGCAAACCATGAGACTAAAAAACAAATCCGTCATCGTCACAGGCTCCGGTGGCGGCATTGGCGAGGGCATTGCCCGGCGGCTGGCTGCTGAGGGCGCCAGCGTGATCGTCAATGACATCAACATGGCCATGGGCGAGGCGGTAGTGGCGGCCATCACCAAAGCGGGCGGTACAGCTTCGTTTTTTCAGGCGGATGTGACGAACTCAGCACAAGTCAAGGCGCTGGTCGAAGCGGCAGTTGCGCGCCACGGCAAGCTCGACGTGATGGTCAACAACGCGGGCTGGACGCACCGCAACCAACCCGCGCTTGACGTGAGCGAGGACGACTTTGACAAATGCTATGCCATCAACGTCAAAAGCATTTACCTCAGCACCATTCACACCGTGCCGCACTTCAAGGCCAATGGCGGCGGCAGTTTTATCAATATTGCGTCGACCGCAGGCGTGCGCCCCCGGCCGGGCTTGACTTGGTACAACGGCAGCAAGGGCGCGGTCATCACCACGTCCAAATCGCTGGCGGCTGAGCTCGGGCCAGACAACATTCGGGTCAACTGCATCAACCCGGTATTCAACCCGGAAACAGGCTTGTCGGCTGAATTCGCTGGAGGGCCGCTGGATGAGGGGCGTCTGGCCAAGTTCAGAGCCAGCATCCCGCTGGGCCGCTTTTCAACCGCGCTGGACGTTGCCAACGCGGCGCTGTACCTGGCCAGCGACGAGGCGGACTTTATCAGCGGCGTGTGCATTGAGGTGGATGGGGCGAGGTGCGTTTAATTGGTTTTAAGTGTTTTGATTCATTTTGAGTCATAATGAAGCAATGAACACCATCACACTACGCTTACCCGAGGGTTTACAAGCTCGCTTGCAAAGCGTAGCCGCAGCCAATCACCGTTCTTTGAACAAACAGGCGACCGTTCTGCTTGAGCAAGCACTGCAAGTCACGACCACCAGTATCAATGATGACGCAAAAGCGCGATTTGATGCGTTGATGGCGATTGTGCAAAAGGCGCGTACTGAGCCCGTGCTGGACACCCGCACCGATAACGACATCATGGGTTATGACGACAACGGCTTGCCTGCCTGATGGTGTTGGTCGTAGACACGTCCGCCGTGGTCTGTATTGCGATTGGCGAGGCTGACGCTGAAGCCTACGTCGTCGCCTTGAGCGCAGCCAGCATCAAGCTGCTCCCCGCGCCAGCGTATCTTGAATGTGCCATGGTGTTGAGCGGGCGTTTGGGCGCTGCGTCTACAGCGCGTTTGTCTGAGGTCTTGACCACTGCAGCCATCACCATTGAACCGTTCACCCAGGAAATGGCTGAGCTTGCAATTGAGGCATTTCACTCCTACGGCAAAGGCCGGCACAAAGCCAGCCTCAACTTTGGCGACTGCTTTGTATATGGTGCAGCCAAGGCACTTGGTTTGCCGCTTTTATACAAGGGCAATGACTTTGCCCAGACCGATGTTGCATCGGCTTTGGCGTAAGCTCACGACTCTATGACTGCACGCATCATTCCTATCGTCAATCAGTTAGCTAGCAAACTGGCCAGTGATTTGGCACTTCATTCTTTTCCAGCCACAGGCCTGCTCACCGACACCCTTGCACGCCCCTTGCGCGACTTGCGCATCAGCGTCACCGACCGCTGCAACTTCAGGTGCAGTTACTGCATGCCGAGTGAGGTGTTTAACAAAGACTATGCGTTTTTGCCGCAAACATCGTTGTTGAGCTTTGAAGAAATTGCGCGGCTGGCTCGTATTTTTGTAGCGCATGGGGTGGAGAAAATCCGCCTGACAGGCGGTGAACCGCTGCTGCGCAAAAACCTTGAGATATTGATCGAGATGCTGGCCAAGATGACGACGGTTACTGGCAAGCCGCTGGACATCACGCTGACGACCAATGCATCGCTGCTGGCTAAAAAGGCGCAGTCGTTAAAAGACGCGGGCTTGCAGCGCGTTACCGTCAGCCTGGACGCGATGGACGACGCTATTTTCAGGCAGATGAACGATGTGGACTTCCCCGTGGCTGATGTGCTGCGCGGCATTGAAGTGGCCAACAAGGTCGGCCTGCTGCCGATCAAGATCAACATGGTCGTCAAACGCGGCACCAATGACCAGGAAATTTTGCCAATGGCCAAACACTTTCGCCATTCAGGCAATGTGCTGCGGTTTATTGAATACATGGACGTGGGCGCGACCAATGGCTGGCGTATGGACGAGGTACTGCCTTCAGCCCAGGTAATTGAACGCATAGGTGCTGAATTCCCGGTCGCGGCGATTGACGCAAACTACCTGGGTGAGACTGCAGAGCGTTGGCGCTATGCGGATGGCGGTGGCGAGATAGGCGTCATCAGCAGCGTGACCCAAGCGTTTTGCAGCGACTGCAACCGCGCGCGGCTGTCGACTGAAGGCAAACTGTTTTTATGTCTGTTTGCTAATTCAGGGCATGACCTGCGCACCCTGCTGCGCGGTGATTACAGTGACGAACAAATCTCAAGCGCTGTTGGCAACATTTGGCATAAGCGGGATGACCGTTATTCAGAATTGCGGGCGATGCTGCCAGCAGACACGCAGATTGGCGACGGTAAAAAGCGCGTCGAAATGAGCTACATAGGCGGCTAGATGGAAAACGAGGATATCAAACCCCCACTGCACATAGAAGCCATCACCGCCGTCATCCTTGCCGGCGGGCGCGGCTCCCGCATGGGCGGGGCCGACAAAGGCTTGCAGAACTTCAACGGCGTACCCCTGGCGCTGCACACCCTGCTGCGCTTGAGCCCCCAGGTGGGCGATGTGATGATCAACGCCAACCGCAACCTGGCGGCGTACGAATCGTTTGGCGTGCCGGTCTGGCCCGACGCTACAGCTATGGGCGACTACGCGGGCCCGCTGGCGGGCTTTATGACCGGGCTAGAGCGCTGCGAAACGCCGTATTTGCTGACGGTGCCTTGCGACACGCCACTCTTCCCGCATGACTTGGTGGCGCGGCTGGCTGATGCGCTTGAAGAACAATCCGCCGACTTTGCCGTCGCCAGTGCGCCTGAAGAAGACGGCCAAACCAGAGCACAACCTGTTTTTTGCCTGATGGGCACGCACATGCTGGAAAGCCTGCACCGCTTTACCCAGGGTGGTGGCCGAAAGATTGATGCCTGGACGGCGCAGCACAAAGTGGCGCATGTGCCCTTCAACTTGCCGAGTGACGACGTGCAAGGATTTTTCAACGCCAACACGCTGGCGGAATTGCATCAGCTCGAATCGCGTCAATCGTGAAAACATTAGCGCAAATCGCGGCTGAACTGCAAGGCTATGACCCGCAGGCGCTGCCCGCTGATGATGTGCTGCGCTTCTTGGCAAAACTGGTCACGCCTGTGATTGATGCCAGCGACGTGTCCTTGTTTGAAGCCCTTGGCCGGGTGCTGGCTGCGGATGTGACCAGCCCTTTCGATGTGCCGCCGCATGACAACTCGGCAATGGACGGTTATGCGTTTGATGGGCAGCAAATCAAAGATGCGCCATTGACCTTGCAAGTTGTGGGTACTGCGTTTGCTGGCAAGGCCTGGCAAGGCAGCGTTGCAGCGGGGCAGTGCGTCAAGATCATGACTGGCGCCATCATGCCGACGGGCTTGGACACGGTTGTGCCGCAAGAGTTTGTATCAGTCGATGGTCAAAGCATCATCATCCCGCCCAAGCTTTTAAAGCCCGGAGACAACCGCAGGCACCGGGGTGAGGACTTGATGCAAGGCAAACCAGCGCTCTTAAAAGGTGAGCTTCTCTCACCCGCAAGGCTTGGTCTGGCGGCCTCTTTAGGCCTTAAAACAGTGCAGTGCTACCGTCCATTGAAGGTGGCTTACTTTTCAACCGGCGACGAGATTTTGTCACTGGGCGAGCCGCCGCGTGAAGGCGCGGTGTACGACAGCAATCGCTACACCGTTTACGGCCTGTTAAGCCGCATGGGCTGCCAGGTGATCGACATGGGCGTGGTACGCGACGACCCGCTGGCGCTAGAAGCCGCTTTTACCCAAGCTGCAACACAAGCCGACGCCATCATCACCTCGGGCGGCGTGAGCGTCGGTGAGGCAGACCACACCAAGGCGATGATGAAAAAGCTGGGCGATGTGGCCTTTTGGCGAATCGCCATGCGCCCAGGCAGGCCGATGGCGGTTGGACGCATTGAAAAGCCTGTTTTAGAGCCATTTTCAGGTATTAAATCGGCCTATAGCCCAATAAATACGGGCGCAAGCAGCTATCAAAATAATAGTACCCAGAACGGCGCTATTCTGTTCGGCCTGCCCGGCAACCCAGTCGCGGTAATGGTGACTTTCCTGGCTTTTGTGCGCCCTGCGCTGCTGCAGATGATGGGCGCAACCGCCGCTCCGCAACCGCTGCTCAAAGCCCGCAGCCAGGAGGCCATGCGCAAAAAACCTGGCAGAACTGAGTACCAGCGCGGCTGGGTGTCAACGGCCGCTGACGGCACGCTGCAAGTCAAAACCACCGGCAACCAGGGCTCAGGCGTTTTAAGCTCGATGGCTCAGGCCAATGGGCTGATTGTTTTGCATCATGCGCAAGGTGATGTGGCCGTGGGCGATTCAGTGGATGTGCTGATGTTTGATGGCGTGATTTAGTCTCTAAGGTTTCTTAAAGCAAGTTATCTTTCGCGCCTCCACTGAATTTTCTATCAGTTCAAACAGACAGTCATTTGGGAACCGATTTGAGATAGTCAATGAGGTCTTTACGTCCAACAAATGACGCAGCATTGATCGTGTTTGGAGTTTGTTTCGCGCCATTTGCCACCAAGAGCTTGATGATTTCCATAGAGCTCCCGACAGCAGCGGCATCAATTGGGCTTCCCTCGCCCGGTTTGAAATAATCTGCCTTGGCGCCCATTTTGAGAGCAACACGCAGAGTATCAATATCGTTATATCGAGCTGCTGAAATTAGCAGTTTCGTCGGTTCGTTCTCGGGGTAGAGATCACCGCGCGTGAAGCTCAATTCAGGAATGCCTTGATCTTTAGCGAGTCCAATTGTGAGCCTACCGCCTTCGATGCGATAAGGAGGGATGGCAAGATTGAAGGATGTGGGTTGAGTACCAGGCGACCCTGCCATTGACGACCTAAAAACTCTTCCAGATGCGTCAAATTGAGCACCACTGCAAGGATCACGAAAAATAGCGCTTGATGTTTTTCTATCGCTAGGGTCGATAAACTGTAGCGCGCAACCAGAACCAGGACCCCAGCCAGCTACAACTAACAGCCCTTTATCGATAGATCTGAAGGGGTACTTCTTTTCGATTGGTTGGGACAGCAAGAGCAATCTGGCCCATACAGCAGAACTGGATGAACCGTACTCACTACGGATTGAAGCGCGAAGGTTTTTCCCGCGTGAATCTGCCAGAGTAATTTCCTGTGCCGCTTCAATTGCATCAATGTCCGAGGCCGTTCGGCGGTATACGCTTACTGGCCGACCCACGTACTCCGTTACCAGTCGTTCGCCGGGCTTTAGGCTCGTTACATCGATAGGAATACCTTGCCTAGCCTCAAGCAATCCCTTTTGAATATAAGACTCAGGAAAACCGTCGGCTATGGCTTGGAAAGTGAAGACGCAAAGTGCCAACGCAAAAAGAGGGCGAAATATTTGCATGAGGTTATGCATGTGATACCAACTTTCCCATCTATTTAGCAACATACTCCGGGTGAATCACAGCTGAGTCAGGCTCTTCTTTAGCCACAGTCGTATTTGCCCCCGGAATCGCCTTACGCGCAAACAGCATGTACATGGTCGGCACCACGAAAATCGTCAGCAGTGTGCCCAGCGACATACCACCCACAATCACCCAGCCGATTTGAATGCGGCTTTCAGCGCCTGCACCTGTCGCTAGCGCCAGCGGCACAGCGCCCAGCACCATGGCACCCGTCGTCATCAAAATCGGGCGCAGTCGCTGGCTGGATGCCTTGATGAGCGCGTCGGTGATGTCCATGCCCTGCGCGCGCAACTGGTTGGTGAATTCAACAATCAAAATGCCGTGTTTGGTGATCAACCCCACAAGTGTGATCAGGCCAATTTGTGAATACACATTCAGCGAGCCCCCTGACCATTTGAGCGCCAGCAGCGCGCCAATCATCGACAACGGGACTGACAACATGATGACCAGTGGATCGACAAAGCTTTCAAACTGCGCAGCCAGCACCAAAAAGATAAACACCAGTGCCAAGACAAACACCACAGCCAATGCGCCTTGTGAATTTCTAAATTCACGTGACGTGCCGTTCAGGTCAGTGGTGTAGCCGGTTTTAAGCACTTTGGCTGCGGTAGCATCCATGAATTTAAGCGCCTCGCCCAGCGAATAGTCTGGTGCCAGGCTGGCGGTAATGGACACCGAGCGGCGCTGCCCAAAGTGGTTGAGCTCGCGCGGCGACACGCTCTCACGCACCTTGACCAAAGCTGACAGCGGAATCATGGTGTCGTTGCGGCCGCGTACGTAAATGCGTTCAATGTCTTCTGGTGTGGTACGCCCGCGCGCCTCGGTTTGCACAATCACGTCGTACTGCTCGGCATCGCGTTTGTAGCGCGTCACGTTGCGGCCACCCAGAACGGTTTCAATTGCTTTGGCCACCACCTCGACGCTCACGCCCAGGTCGGCGGCTTTGTCGCGCACGACTTCAATGCGCAGCTCGGGCTTGTTCAAACGCAAGTCCACATCGGGGGAAACAATGCCTGGGTTTTTGGCAATTTCCTCCATCATCTGGCGAGCGACTGCGCTCAGGTTTTGATAGCTGTCGGAGGTCTGAATGACGAAGTTAAGGGGTCGCTCACGAAAGCCTTGCCCGAGCGATGGCGGCGTGATGGTGAACACCGTGACACCCGGCAGGCCACCAAACTTGGGCTGCAATTCGCGCGCCATATCAATCGTGGTGCGTTTGCGGTCTTCCCAGTCCACCGTGCGGTACACCACACTGGCCTGCGCAACCGTCGGGTTGCCAACGTTGGCAAAAATGCGGTCGAATTCTTTGTAGGGCTGACCGATTTTTTCAACGGCTTGGGCATAGCGGTTGGTGTACTCAAGGGTTGCGCCATCGGGCGCGGTGATGTTGGCCAGAATCACGCCACGGTCTTCCAGTGGCGACAGCTCCTGCTTCATGGTGGGGAACACCCAAGCAATCGCAACCCCGCTGGCCAGCATCACGCCCACCACCAACCAACGCGCTTGCAGCACACCGCCCTTGATGCGTTGACCCAACCTGGGTTTGGTGCCACGAATCGGCGCACGCGCCGTGACCACCCAACGCAGTGCCCTGCCATAGCTGTCAGACATGCGGGTCAGTAGCCGCTCCATGGTGCGGTCAAACCAGTTGGGCTTGGGGTTGTGTTTGAGCAACTGGCTGCACATCATTGGCGTCAGCGTTAAAGCCACAAAACCCGACACCACCACCGCCCCGGCAAGCGCCAATGCAAACTCAACAAACAACCGCCCCGTGCGGCCTGGTGTGAAAGCCAGCGGTGCGTACACCGCCACCAAAGTCGCCGTCATGGTGATCACGGCAAAGCCGATTTCGCGTGCGCCCTTGATACTGGCCGAGAACGGGTCCATGCCCTCTTCAATGTGCCGGAAAATATTCTCCAACATGACAATCGCGTCGTCCACGACCAGCCCGATAGCCAGAACCAGCGCCAGCAGCGTGAGGGTATTGATCGAAAAGCCCGCCAGCGCCATCAAGGCAAAAGTACCGACCAAGCTGACGGGAATGGTGACGATAGGAATCAGCGATGCACGGAAGGTTCGCAAGAAAACAAAAATCACCAGCGCCACCAGAATCACCGCCTCGGCAATCGTTTTGTAGACGTTTTTAACCGAGCGGTCAATGAACACCGAGTTGTCATTGGCAATGTCAATCTGCATGCCGGGCGGCAAATCAGCCTTGAGCTTGGGAATCGCCTCACGCACACCTTTTGACAAATCCAGCGGGTTGGCCGTGGCCTGGCGTATCACACCCACCGCCACTGCTGCACGGCCATTCAGGCGCACAGCGGTACGCTCCTCAGCGGCGGCTTCTTGCACCCGCGCTACATCGCGCACCTTGACGGTAAAGCCGTTGACATTCTTCACCACAATATCGCCAAACTGCGCTGGCCGGATCAAATCGGTTTGCGACGTGACGCTGAACTCGCGTTGCTGCGACTCAATGCGCCCGGCTGGCAATTCCAAGTTGCTGCGGCGTATGGCGTCTTCGACGTCTTGCGTGGTCAGCCGGTAGGCCGCGAGTTTGTCGGTGTCCAGCCAAACGCGCATGGCGTATTTGCGTTCACCAAATATCCGCACATCGGCTACGCCAGTGACGGTTTGCAAACGCGACTTGACGACACGATTAATGAGGTCATTGATTTGCAGCTGGTTGAGCGTTTCGCTGCTGAAAGCCATGAAAATGACCGGAAAAGCATCAGCCTCAACCTTGGCAATCACCGGTTCTTCAATCGCCTGCGGCAAGCGGTTTCGCACGCGCGAGGTACGGTCGCGCACCTCGGCAGCGGCGGAGTCAGCGTCTTTCTCTAGCCTGAAACGTACCGTGATTTGCCCCTGCTCCGCGCGGCTGATGGAGGTGATGACATCGACCCCATCAATACCCGCAATCGAGTCTTCTAACGGCTTGGTGACTTGCGACTCAATGACCTCGGCAGACGCGCCTGCATAGCGCACGCTGACGGTGACCACGGGTTCGTCAATTTTGGGGTACTCGCGTACTGTTAAGCGGTTAAAGCTGACCGCACCAATCAGCACAATCAGCAGCGACAGCACGGTGGCAAACACCGGGCGGCGGATGGAAATTTCAGCTAACTGCATGACAAAACCTTTGTTTAACGTTCAGGGTTTTCTCGATCATTTTTTGTCGTACTCAATCAGGCTGGTTTACGCGATGGTTTGGGTTTGTCGCCAGCGGTCTGTTCGTCACATGGGTTGGGGCCTTTTGCGGCAGGCGCATCTGGTTTGCCGCCCGCATTGGGGCCTTTACCCATTGCCACACCAGCCACCGCAACTGCTGTAGACGCTGGCAAACTTGGCGCGACGGCTGCCGAAGCACCAGGCGCCGCCGCCACAGGACTAGAGGCGCTAGGTTTGGCCGCACCGGGCGGGCCACCACCCGCAGGCGCGTCACCCGAACGACCTGGCCTGGCAGCGCTCAGGTCAACCACAGTCACGGTCATGCCGTCGCGCTGTACGCGTTGCTGGCCAGCGACCACCACGGTATCGGCGATCTCCAGACCTTCCAGCACCTCGACCCTGCCCGGGCTGCGCAAGCCGAGTTTGACTTCTACCCGCTGGCTGGTCTGGGTTTTACCCTCTTCAGACTTGACGAGTTTGATCACAAACTGCTTGCCGCCCTGCGGAACAATCGCCTCTTCAGGAATCACCTTGGCGTTTTCACGCACACCAAACACGGTATTGACCCGCGCAAACATGCCGGGCCGCAACTGCGACAGGCGGTTGTCAATACAGCCGCGAACGCCAACAGAGCGGCCATTGGCATCGATCAGTGGGTCAATCGCCTGAATCTTGGCGCTGAATTTACGACCAGGCAGCGCGTCCATGTCGAGCACGGCGGTTTGCCCGCGTTTGACCTTGGACTGAAAGCGCTCAGGTAGCCTGAAGTCCACAAAAATGGCGTCGATGTCTTCGATGTTGACGATGTCTGCACCGTCTTTGAGGTAGTCGCCCACATTCACCAAACGAATGCCAGCGATGCCGTCAAACGGCGCGACGATTTTTAAACGCGCTGCGGTGGCTTGCGCCAAAGACAGCTTGGCGCGCGCCACCTGCAAATTTGCCGCGCTTTCGTCCAACGAACGCTGGCTGATGAAGTTTTGCGAGACCAGTTCCTGGTTGCGCTTTTGGTTGGCTTGGGCGATTGACAGCTCGGCCAGTGCCTGCTGGACTTGGGCTTGCGGCAACTGGTCGTCAAACTGCACCAGCACCTGGCCTTGCTTAACCCGCTGACCGTCGGTGAAGTTAAGTTGAGTGATGCGCCCACTGACTTCAGGCCGCAGCACCACGCCCCGACGCGAACGCAAGCTGCCGACCGCCTGGGTGTCATCGGTCAGGCGGGCAACCTCGACTTTGGCCACCTCAACAGAAGGTGGTCTGCCGCCCCCCGGCCCACTGGCAGCCACTTGCGGCGCAACTGCGGTTGCGCCAGGCGCTGCGGATGAATCTGCATTGTTGCTGTTTTTTGGTTTTTGATACCACCAGGCTGCGCCCGATGCCAGTGCAATCCCAACGACCGCGACCGCAGAATAAATTACTTTAGAAGCCATGCTTTAAATGCCGTTAAGGTTTCAGGTTGTTATCAAAAGAAACAACCAGCCAATGTACCAGCACTCGTCCCCTTTTACAGCATTGAAGGGTATCCGATGGTTCGCCTGTGCAGCGGCTTTACAACGACTTTACAAGGGCGATGACAGACATGCTATGCATACTTATGGTGCATGCTAGCCAAATGGATTCGACGCGGCTAAATTCGCCCCAGCGCGCGCTCAACGCCCTTGTTGGCCAAGCCATCTGCACGCTCATTGCCCGGGTCACCCGCATGCCCTTTGACCCAGCGCCAGTCAATCTTGTGGCCGCTGCTGGCCACAATCGAATCCAGCCTTTGCCACAAGTCCACATTTTTGACCGGCGCCTTGGCGGCTGTTTTCCAGCCACGAGCTTTCCAGCCATGTATCCATTCAGTGATGCCTTTGCGGACGTATTCACTGTCCAGGTACAGCGTCACGATGCACGGCCTTTTGAGTGCCGCTAACGCCTCAATCACAGCAGACAACTCCATCCGGTTGTTGGTCGTGCCGAGTTCGCCACCAAAGATTTCTTTCTCAACGCCGCCCTGGCTGAGGAGTGCACCCCAGCCGCCAGGGCCGGGGTTGCCTTTGCAGGCGCCGTCGGTGTAAATCACCACGGGCTGGGAGGGAGTGTTCGGTTGCGCTTCGGTCATGCTTATTTTTCTGAATGTTCGTTGAATATGTTGAGATTAGGCTCCTTGTTGGCCACCGCAGCGGGTGCAGCAGCCACGGCTTTGCGGGTTTTCCAGGCGGGCTCTAGAAGCCGCATGCCGCGCACGCGCTTGACGGCCACCAGAAAGTACACGGCACCAAAAATCGGCCACCAGCGGCTGCCCGCTTTGTCCATCCATTCAAAACGAGAAAGCCATTTGTCAGTTTCAAAGGCCGGGCGATAGCAGCCAAAACGGGCTGACTCCACTTCAAAATTCAACAACCGCAACCAGTCCCGCAGGCGCCAGTAACCAATGAATTCTCCAGCCGCAGGCAAAAACAACTGGCTACGCCCAAAGCGCTGGTAAAAATGTGCCCGCCGCTGGCGCATGGCCCACAAGCTGGTGGGGTTCAAGCCACTGATGACAACACGGCCTTCGGGCACCAGCACCCGCTCGACCTCGCGCAGCGTGGCGTGTGGATCTTGGCTTAATTCCAGCGTGTGGGGCAACACCAGCAGGTCTAGACTGTTGGCAGCAAAAGGCAAAGCCCCTGCATCCGTCACCATAGCTGCCATGGGTTTCGAGTTTTGTTGGGAACTTGATGCGTCCAATTCAATCGGATGACTTGATGTGTGCTGCAATGAAGGTACGGCCAGCCACTGGTGCGGCATGCGGTTGGCGCGCAACGCGTCCAGTTCAGCAAAGCCCAGCTGCAACGCGTGGTAGCCAAACATGTCACTCACAGCTTGGTCAAATTGCTCGCGCTCCCACGCTAGCAGATACTCGCCAGGAGGGGTTTTCAGCCAGTCAGTCAAACCTATAATTTCAGAGCTCCTCTAAAACGACAAAACACCAACGCATGTTGACATTAATCCCTATCCCTGCATTTGCCGACAACTACTTGTGGATGCTGCATGACGGCAAGCAAGCGCTGGTGGTAGACCCGGGTGACGCAGCACCGGTGCAGCGCGTCCTGCAAGACAAGGGTTTGCAGCTGAGCGCAATTCTAGTCACCCATCACCATGCCGATCACACCGGCGGAGTCGATACCCTGCGCAATGAAACCGGCGCCCAGGTGTTTGGCCCCGCCAGTGAACACATCCCCGAGCCGTTTGAACCGCTCCTTGAGGGAGACAGAATCAAAGCCTTGGGTCTTAGCTTTCAGGTCATGGATGTACCCGGTCACACCTCTGGCCACATCGCCTATTACACGGCAGACATGAACGGCAAGCCCTTGCTGTTTTGTGGCGACACACTTTTCTCAGGCGGTTGCGGCAGATTGTTTGAAGGCACGCCCGCGCAAATGCTGGCATCGCTGGACAAGCTGGCCGCCTTGCCCGGGAACACCGTGACTTGCTGCACGCATGAATACACCTTGAGCAATTTACGCTTTGCAATGACGGTTGACCCTGACAATCAGGCTCTGACCGCATACCAAACGCATTGCGAAAAACTGCGCGAGCAACACCAGCCCACGTTACCCACTTCAATAGCGCAAGAGCTGTTGATCAACCCGTTTTTGCGTACCCGAGAACCCGCACTTATTTCTTCTGCCCGGCATTTTGATGCGGCAGCCCATGACGACACCGCAGTATTTGCCGCCATCCGGCAATGGAAAAACCAATTCAAATGACCCAACACCTCCTGCCTGCCGCCCTACTTTGTATTGCATTTTTGGCGGGCTGCGCCAGCAAGCCTGGCATGCCAGGAGACCCAGTTTTAGTTACGCCAACAGCCGGTGCCACAAGTACGCCACAAGCACCGGGTGGAGCACTTCAAAACATCACGCCGGGGCAGGTTGGCGGTCTCAAAATAACAGCCACCGAACCGCCCAAAGAATTGTGGGAACGTATCCGCCGTGGCTATGCCATGCCCGATTTGCAAGACCCGTTGGTGACAGACCGTGAGCAATGGTATTCAAGCCGACCCGACTACATCCAGCGCATGACCGAGCGCTCTAGCAAATACCTGTTTCACATTGTTGAAGAGCTGGAGCGCCGCCAAATGCCGACCGAGCTGGCGTTGCTGCCTTTCATTGAAAGCGCCTTCAACCCACAAGCCGTGTCCAGCGCCAAGGCGGCTGGCATGTGGCAGTTCATGCCAGCCACAGGCATCTACTTTGACCTGAAGCAAAACGCCTTCAGGGATGACCGCCGCGATGTGCTGGCATCAACCCGGGCTGCGCTGGACTATTTGCAAAAGCTGCACCGGATGTTTGGCGACTGGCACTTGGCACTGGCCGCCTACAACTGGGGCGAAGGCAGCGTGGGCCGCGCTATTGCGCGCAACAAAAAAGCTGGCCTGGGCACGGGTTATTTGGACTTGAACATGCCGGCTGAAACGCGGATGTATGTGCCCAAACTGCAAGCCGTTAAAAACATTGTGGCAAACCCACAAGGCTTTCGCACAGAGTTGCCAATGATTGCCAACCACCCGTATTTTCAGCAAGTCCAGTTAAGCCGCGACATAGATGTGGCCTTGGCCGCGCGGCTGGCTGATGTACGTATTGAAGACTTCAAGGCGTTGAACCCATCAGCGCACCGCCCAGTGATCATTGCATCAGGCACGCCACAAATTTTGCTGCCTTGGGACAACGCCCTGGTGTTTCAACGCAACTTTGACGCCCACAGCCAAGGCCAATACGCCAGTTGGACCGCCTGGACCGCACCAACCACCCTCAGCGTGAGTGAAGCTGCCAAGCGTGTAGGCATGAGTGAAAACGATTTGCGCAGCGTCAACAACATTCCGCCCCGGATGTTGATCAAAGCCGGTTCGACACTGCTCGTTCCACGCTCAGCAAAAATGGAAACCGACGTGGCCAGCCATGTTGCCGACAACGCACAAATGTCGCTGGCACCTGAAATTGTGACGCGACGCACCACCGTCAAGGCACGCAAAGGCGAAACTGTCGCCAGCATTGCCAAACGCTACGGTTTGAACTCGGTCCATGTGGCTGAGTGGAACAGTACCAGTGTGGCCAGTGGCTTCAAAATGGGCGAGCAAGTCGTTGTGTTTTTACCCGTAAGAAGTACGGCAAAGCAAGGCGCTAAAAGCAGCGGAAAAAGCAATGCCAAGAGTACCGCTCAACCGGTCAACCGCAAAGTGACTGTACAGCCCAAAAAGCGTTGAATTGCAGCCTCATTCCATTTTCAGATCATTCATGAACGCGAAGCCGACAAAGTGCACGGGTGATGTGGAAATGGAACTAACAATTCAGACTTTAAAGCGCAACTTGGAGCGCAGTGCAAACACGTTGGTGTAAGTTTTACTCACATCAATTTTGGCTTGCTGCAAGCCTGGATCAAAACGACTGAGCGCCCTCAACGCGGTGATTGGACCGTCTTCAGGTAACAAACCATCGAGAGAAATGCACTGGCGGATTTTGTTGAAGGATGCTAGGTACAAGGCTCGGTCGCCAAGTAAATAACTGTCGGGTACCGCCTTGATGATGTCCCTAGGTCCAGCAGTTTGCAGCCATTTCAGGCTGTGGACGATGGCATGGGTGAGCGCCTGGCAAGTGTTGGGGTTCTTCTGAATAAAATCGGCGGGGGCGTACAAACAGGCTGACGGCATAGACCCGCCAAAAAGCTCGGATGCGCCGCGCAGCGAACGCGCGTCACTGATGATTTTGACATCGCCTTTTTGCTCGAGCATGGTCATGACTGGGTCAGCACTACAGAGTGCATCAATCTGACCAGAGCGAATCGCGGTCAATGCCAGGCCAGATGAGCCCACGGGCATCAGGCTGACATCCTGAGTATTCACGCCTGCCTTTGCCAATAACAAATAAGTCATCAGGCTGGCCGCTGAGTCGAGCGCCATGACACCCACTTTTTTGCCACGCAAATCGGCCATGGAAGCGACGCTTGGCAAATTGCGGGTTGACACACCAAAGGCAATTTGCGGCGTTCTGCTTTGCAAGACAAATGCCTTGACCATTTGATTTTTGGATTGCAGGCCCAAAGTTTTTTCAAACGAACCCGAGCAAATATCAGCTGCGCCTGTTAACAGCGCCTGCGCCGCAGCAGAGGCCTCTGCATAGTCATTGATCTGAACATCCAAACCTTCATCCCTGAAAAATCCCAATTGGTCAGCAATGGTCAGCGGCAAATAGGCGAACGAGGGTTTGCCATCAACTGAAATGATGATTTTCGATTTTTCAGCTCTGCCCTGCGCATTCAGAGCGGGCAACGCCGCTGCAAAGCCTGCGAGAGTCAGGCTTTTCGCAAAGCGTCTGCGGGAGATGGCGTATTGGAAGGTCATTGAATAGGCGTTTTTATTTTTCGTATCTAAACCCAGCTTATCAATGCAACAAAAAACCCGCATCAGGAACATCCCGTGCGGGTTATTACTCGAATCGCTGTTTGAGCCTGCGACTGGCTACGAGCGCTGCAAAATACTCAGCGAAAACCCGTAAACAGAATCCAGATATTCACGAGTAATGCGCCAAACCAGATCGCACTGCGGGTTTTGGCCATGTCAGCCACATACATCAGCACATAAGCCGTCCGCAAAAACACGAACATGAGCGCCAAAATATCCAGCACCGTTTGCCGGGCTTGCAGCTGGTGCGCAATGATCACGGCGGCAAAGAAAAACGGCAGCGCCTCAAACGTGTTGGCTTGCGCAGCATTGGCTCTGGCTCGCCAGTCGGTTTGTTTGGCCAGCCAAGAGCGAGGGTTGTTGTTGTCGAAGCCGCCCTTTTTTGGGGAAATGGTAAACATGCCGTACTTGGCAATGCCCGCGCAAACGATGGGCATGATAGCCATCACCAAAATGCACCAGTAAGCAACGGTAAAGCGTGCAAATGTCATTTTCGACTACCTTTCCAGCCTCCAGGGCTTATATTACGGGCGCAAGCAGCTACTTAAATTGTAGCAAATAACACCCCATCAAAAAGACTCTAACGTCTGTCGACCATCGCATGGGCAATTGTGCCAAGGTCAACATACTCCAACTCACTCCCCACGGGTACGCCCCGCGCCAACCGAGTGACTTGCACACCACGTGCCTTCAGCGCCTGGGCGATCACATGCGCCGTGGCTTCGCCTTCAGCGGTGAAATTGGTCGCCAAAATCACTTCTTGCACTTCTCGTTCGTCAACTGGCAAGGGCTGACCAGCCGCGTTTTTGGGCACAACGCGATCAAACAGCTTTTGCAAACCAATGTCATGCGGCCCAATACCGTCCAGGGGACTCAACTTGCCCATCAGCACAAAGTACAGCCCCTTGTAGGCCAGCGTTCGCTCCAGCGCGGCTTGGTCGGCGGGCGTTTCAACCACGCACAGCTTGCTACGGTCGCGCTGCGGATTGGCGCAGGTGCTACATACCTCGAGCTCGGTCAGGGTATTGCACAGACTGCAATGCTGGATGCTGGCGACTGCATGCTCCAGCGCCTTGGCAATTTGCAGGGCGGCAGGCTTGTCGTGCTGGAGCAAATGAAACGCCATGCGCGCAGCGGACTTGACGCCCACGCCGGGCAGCTTGCGCAGGGCTTGGGTGAGGCCTTCAAGGGCGTTAGTTTGCATTTGGGTTTACTTTGCTACGACCGAAGAATTTGGGTTCGGGGACAAATTCGGGGTCTATTTGATCAGTTGGGGACCGAGCAACGGGGCACTTCGTGCGTCCGTTGGTCCGTCCCGCAATGAATTAAAAGGGCATTTTCATACCACCTGGCAAGCCTGGCATCCCGGCAGTGATCTTGCCCATTTTCTCGCCACTGACTTCTTCAGCCTTGCGTACGGCAGCATTGAACGCCGCAGCCACCAGGTCTTCAATCATGTCTTTGTCGTCTGTCAGCAGGCTGGGCGCAATTTCAACCCGTTTGACTTCATGTTTGCAGGTCATGGTGACCTTGACCAGGCCGGAGCCAGACTCAGCAGTGACTTCAATGAAAGCCAGCTCGTCCTGGGCCTTCTTCATGTTGTCTTGCATGGCTTGAGCCTGCTTCATCAGTCCGGCGAGTTGCCCTTTGTTGAACATGTTTTTTCCTTTAAGAATGGTTTTTTTGTCTTGGATGAATCATATCGTTTTGGCAGTCTCAGCCAAAGCAGGAACGACGTATTTAATACTGCCGGGCACGACCTTGCCGCCCCAATTGCGCACCATGTCTTGAACAAACGGGTCGTTGTTGATCAGCGCCTCCGCTTGGCCCTGGCGCATTTTGGCCAAGGTTTGGTTGCGCTGCACGGGGGTGTCAAGAACCGGACCCATTTGTACCGTCAATTGAACTGCTGCTCGCCCGTTCTGCTGCGCATTGATTGCAGTTTGCAGCTTTTCAATATTCGCCGAGCTGTTCAGTGAAGGGCTTTCGACCCGCAGTGTCCACACAGCGCCGTCATTTGCAACCAGTTGCGACTGCAGAGCCAGCTCACGCGCCATACTTTTGATAACGTCACTTGCAACCATCTGCGTGACCAAGTTGGCCCAAAAATCGCCCAGTTCGGTGTTGCCCGTGGCAACTGTGGCAGTTGACTGAGGATTTATAGACGCTATTAATTCAGGAGCTGCTTGCGCCCGTATTAATTGGCCTAGAGGCTGATTTGATACTTCAAAATCGCTATTTTCAGGTGTTTTTGGGGTTATTTCTGGTTTTTTAACCGTTTCAGGCAAAGCAACGGGCAAATCAGCAGCTATGGCGGCCTTCTCAGGGGTAGCCCGAACCGACTCAGGCGGGCTCTGTGGCTTTTTTCCAGGCTCGGCGGCGCTCCCCGATTTTGTGGCGGGTACGGATCCCGCAGGCTTGAAGGCCAGCAAACGCAGCAGCACCATTGTCAGCGCCGCATATTCGTCAGGTGCCAGACCCAGTTCACCGCGCCCGTGCAGGCACAGGCTATAAAGCAACTGGGTCTCGTCTGGCGGCAGGGTTTGCGCCAGTCTGGCAGTCTCAGTCGCTTCAGGGTCGGTGTCTTCATCAGTCTCTAGCGACTTGGCCATCATGTCGGGCACAGCTTGCAGCACAGCCATGCGTTGCAGCACGGTGGTCATTTCTTCTAAGGTAGACGCAGCACTCAGGCCATTCACGCGCAAGACCTCTGATGTTTCAACCACGGTTTTGCCGTCGCCCCGCGCCAGCGCGTCGAGCAGCTTAAAAACATAGCTGCGATCAACACTGCCCAGCATCAGGCGGACGCTGGCCTCTTGCAGGCTGCCCGAGCCAAAAGCAATGGCCTGGTCAGTTAGCGACAGCGCATCGCGCATGGAGCCACGCGCTGCGCGCGCCAGCAAGCGCAGCGCTTGCGGCTCTGAGGGCACGTTTTCAATACCCAGTACATGGCCCAGGTGCTCCAAAATCGTCTCAGGCGCCATGGGCCGCAGGTTAAATTGCAGGCAGCGCGACAGCACGGTGGCGGGGACTTTTTGCGGGTCGGTCGTGGCCAGTACAAATTTGAGGTATTCAGGCGGCTCTTCCAGCGTTTTGAGCATGGCGTTGAACGCCGTGTTCGTCAGCATGTGCACCTCGTCAATCATGAAGACCTTGAAGCGCCCCACTACGGGTTTGTAAACCGCTTGCTCTAACAGCTGAGCGATTTCGTCGACGCCCCGGTTGGACGCGGCGTCCAGCTCGGTGTAGTCTACAAACCGTCCGCTATCAATATCCGTGCAGGCCTGGCACACCCCGCAAGGCGTAGCAGTGATACCGCCCTGCCCGTCCGTGCCTATGCAGTTGAGCGACTTGGCCAAAATACGTGAAATAGTGGTTTTACCTACGCCCCGCGTGCCGGTAAACAGGTAGGCATGGTGCAAGCGCTGGGTTGTCAGTGCATTGCTCAGGGCTTGGACTACATGCGACTGCCCCACCATCTCAAGGAAGTTTTTCGGGCGGTATTTGCGGGCTAAGACTAGGTACGACATGGATGCATTCTAAAGTGACGCATCATTTATAATCGACAGTGACGAGCCTTCCCGCATGGTAAAGCGGCCAACCGGGTCAGGTGGGGAACCAAGCAGCCCTAACTGTGGAGTCAGTGCCGGGGTCAAGGCTCGTCACCTTACGCTTCTATTTCAACGCATCAAATCACTATCAGGTCGTTGCTTCGCCTTGTCGTGCTGGAGCACTGCCTGCGGCTTTGCGCCTAATCTCGCGCCGAAATGAAAACAGAATGACGTGCTAGATCCCGTCCAAAGCCCACTCAACGTGCTCTCGAACCAGAGTACTCTCGCTCCCGAGTCGCGCCTGCAACGCTGCCCGAATCCCATCATCTCCCCCAGCCCTCAGGGCATTGCCCATCGCCACGGCGATATTGCGCAGCCAGCGTTCGTGACCGATGCGGCGTATCGGGCTGCCTTCTGTGTGGCTTAAAAACTCCTCTTCAGTCCAGGCAAACAGTGTGACCAATTGCTGACCCGTCAGCCCCTGCCTTTCATCAAAATCAGGCAAAGCGCTGCGCTGGGCAAACTTGTTCCAGGGGCAAATCAGTTGGCAGTCGTCACAGCCGTAGATGCGGTTGCCCATGAGCGCCCGCAAATCGATGGGAATCGGCCCAGCGTGCTCAATCGTCAGGTAAGAAATACAGCGCCGTGCATCCAGCTTGTGGGGCGCAATGATGGCCTGTGTGGGGCACACGTCAATGCAGGCGTTGCAACTGCCGCAATGCGCGGTAACCGGCTCACTTGGCGGAAGGGCCATGTCAACATAAATCTCACCTAAAAAAAACATCGACCCAGCTTCGCGGTTCAAAATCAAGGTGTGTTTGCCGCGCCAGCCTTGGCCGCTTCTTGCGGCCAGCTCGGCCTCCAGCACGGGAGCTGAATCGGTAAAAGCACGATGACCCAGTGTTTCAACCTCAGCGGCTATCTTTTCACCCAGCTTTTGCAGGCGGCTGCGCATGACTTTGTGATAGTCGCGGCCCCGGGCGTAGCTTGAGATGATGGCCTCTTGTGGTCTGCCCAGACGGTTAAATTCAACCGCCTGCCAGTCATTGGGCGTTGATGCGGGCAAATAGTCCATGCGTGCGGTAATCACGCTCACCGTGCCCGGTATCAGCTCTGCTGGCCGCGCCCTTTTAAGCCCATGCGCGGCCATATAGTGCATGTCACCATGAAAGCCTGCTGCCAACCACGCTGATAATCCGGCTTCAGCAGACGATAAATCAACGCCTGCAACCCCGATTTGAGAGAATCCAAGCTCACGCGCCCAAGTTTGAATGTTGCCCAATAAAGGCTGCCCCGCTGAATGAATGCTTTGAATCACGCCCCGATTGTAAAAAGGATTGCCTGGCCAGACGAGCCTGCAACCCAGGCGTTTGCACGGGCGCTTGCTGGTCACTCGGCGATTGCTGATGCACTGATTGAGCTGCGCGGCGATTTGGGGGCTGGCAAAACAACTTTTGTGCGCCATTTGCTGGCTGCCTTGGGTGTGCAAGGCCGCATTAAAAGCCCCACCTATGCGGTGGTGGAGCCCTACACCTTAGAAAACGGCATGAACAGCGGCTTGAATATCTGGCATTTTGATTTTTACCGTTTCAATGACCCACAGGAATGGGAAGACGCGGGGTTTCGTGACATTTTTGCCAGCCCCGGACTCAAGCTGGTGGAGTGGCCTGACAAGGCGGGCGAGTATTTGCCGCAAGCCGACTTGGTGCTTGCGATTGACGTTTTGGACAACGACTCACGGAAAGTCACATTGGCAGCGCAAACCTCTGTTGGCGAGACCTTGTTGGCATGAATCACAGACGCGACGTTTTAAAACTGGGTACCCTGGTACTGCTTCTCGGTACGCAGCACATCGCACGCGGCGCAAGCATTGTGGCGGTGCGGGTTTGGCCTTCCAAAGACTACACACGATTGACCATTGAGTCAGACGGTGAGATCAAAACGCGCCAGTTTTTTATTGCCGAACCACCCCGCCTGGCAGTGGATATTGAAGGCATTGACCTGATACCCGCGCTGCGTGAACTGGTAGCCAAAGTCAAACCCGACGACCCGAACATCTTGGGCATTCGGGTGGGGCAAAACGCACCCGGCGTGGTGCGGCTGGTGATTGACTTGAAGCAGCCCATCTTGCCGCAAGTATTTACGCTAGCCCCGGTTGCGGCTTACCAGTACCGCTTGGTGTTTGACCTGTACCCCACTCAGGTGGCCGACCCGCTGGAGGCTTTGATCGCTGAACGGCTGGCTGACAAAAAGCAAGCGCCAACCACAGCAGCGGCCAGCCCAGCGCCACCATTACCGGACCCGTTGGGTGAGCTGATCGCCAAGCAATCGGGTCGGCCAACTGCGAATACCGCACCCCCACCAGCCACGCCGAACAAAGCCGCTGTCGCCAAACCGCCAACCGAGATTGCCCAGCCCACAGCAGGTAAAACCGACAGACTGGTGATCGTGGCGCTAGACCCAGGACACGGCGGCGAAGACCCCGGCGCGATTGGCCCCGGCGGCACGCGCGAAAAAGACGTGGTGCTGCAAATCGCCCACCGCCTGCGTGACCGCATCAACCAGCAGCCCAATATGCGGGCCTATTTGACGCGCGATGCAGATTTTTTCGTGCCGCTGCACATCCGGGTACAAAAAGCACGCAAGGTGCAAGCTGACCTCTTCATCAGCATCCATGCTGACGCCTTTTTTACTGAGCGCCCGCAAGGTGCCAGCGTGTTTGCACTGAGCGACAAAGGCGCATCCAGCAGCGCTGCCCGCTGGATGGCCGACAAAGAAAACTCAGCCGATCTGGTGGGCGGTGTCAACGTCAAGGTCAAAGACGCACAGGTACAAAAAGCGCTACTTGATATGAGCACCACCGCACAAATCAGCGACAGCCTGAAACTGGGCAGTGCCATGCTGGGTGAAATTGGCGCAGTTGGCAAGCTGCACAAGCCGCGCGTTGAACAAGCCGGTTTTGCAGTACTGAAAGCGCCTGACATACCGAGCGTGCTGGTTGAAACAGCGTTCATCAGCAACCCGGACGAAGAAGCCAAGCTGCGTAGTGAAGCGTATCAAGTGCAACTGGCTGATGCCTTGATGCGCGGCATCAACCGCTACTTTGCACGCAATCCGCCATTGGCAAGAAACCGTCCCTTGTAGCTGTTGCTACCGATTTCCTAGCGTTACATCCGGTCGCAATCGAGCGCACGCCGCACACGCGTATCAGTCTTTTTCCTACAAGACGTGAACTACCATGCGTTTAAATTTAATTTCCTAGGCAAACCAAATTTTTTGGCAAACAAAGCCTTCCATTTTTACAAAGGACTTCATCATGACAACCAAACTTTTGCTCTCCGTGGCTGCTGCATCTTTAATCGCCCTGGCGGGTTGCTCTACCCCCCCAACCAATGCACAAATTGGCACTGGTGTAGGTGCTGTTGCAGGTGGTGTAGTTGGTAATGCTGTATTTGGCGGCGTACTGGGCACAGTCGGCGGCGCTGCTGCTGGCGCGCTGATCGGCAACGAAGTCGGCAAGAAAAAGTAGACCTCATTAACGCGATTGCCAGTACGCAATACCCCGACTGGTCGAATCAGATGGGGTAAATCAGTGAGTTGAGAATCATCTCGCTGTCGTACACGCAGAGGCGACTCCTGAACTTCCAGGAGTTGCCTTTTTTTATGATCTCGTCAACATAACGACCCACGTTGTAAACCTCGCTGACACTGCCGGGTTTGGTGCGAAACACCGCGTAATTCGCCTCAGCCTTGACAACATTACCGTCATGCGACGTGACGCGAGCTGGGCTGATGACGTGCCGCATGTAATACGGCCCGTGGTAGATGGTTTGCGTGATGCCGTAGACGCGGTCTTTCATCATGCCCTGGCTTTCAAGCGCCATCAAAGCTAACGGCAAGCCCCGGTCAAAATTCTCGCGGGCCTGAACTTTGTAATGACCGTCTTCGGTAAAAAAAAGTGGCCAGTCGCCAAAGCGTTTGTCGTCAAGTGCAGCCGCATAGGCCGCGTTCAACTGGTCAATCTCGTGGTGGAGCAATACAGACTCGTTCATATCGCCATCACCTTGCGCCAGTAGGCGTACATGCTGCGGATCAGTGTTTCAGTCACCATGTGCTCAGTGCCTTCTGTTCCTGCGCCGCCCAGCTCACACAAGGTACTACCTGCGTCGCCTGCCTGCTTGAAACCGTCTTGACTGAACTCAATCACCTCACCATCGTCCGCACTGACAAAACCTGCCGGGCCAAACAGATTGGCCTGGCGCAGGCGGCGCTGGGTCATCTCGGGGGTGTCGTCAGCAAAACCAAAATGCGTCCAGACAAAGTCAAACTCGCCCTGCCCGCGCGGCACGATGTGCCTTGTGCTGAGCGAGTTGACCTGCTGCTGAATGATGAGACTGGGGAACAGCGTGATCATCGTCACGGTGGGTGTGATGTCAGTGCCAGGGTTAGATGGGTCGTCAATCTTCCACCAAGACTCAGGCACCACATCAAGCAGGCGATCATCATGCAGGGTCATGTTGGCTTTAAAACTCGTCACGCCCTCAGTCACCGCCGAGCTCGGGCCGCCCTCGTTGCGGCGCGAAATCATCACTGCGTGCCTGCCGTGCTCATCCATCACCATGCGACTTTTTTGGTCGGCACGCCATAAGCCAAAGGTCACAAACCAGGTGTGCAGCAAACCCGGGTGGTAGGGGTCTTTGATGTTTTCCATCATCAACTTCCAGTTGCCGGGAATACGCTGGCGGTTGTAACCCAGCAGCGTCAACTTGCGCGCACCGCCTTCACCTTTAAAGATGCGTTTGATCCACGGCATCACCTCTAGCCCAAGATACTGTTCGATCGGCTCAACGCTTTCACTAAAAGTAGCAAACACGAGGCCATGTAAAACTGCGACCCGCAGCTTCGTCAAGCCGTGGTCTTTGATGTCAAAACCTTCTGGCATCCCGCCATTGACCGTATCGCCCTCTTTCACGCCGTCTTTAAAGGGCAAGCCCGCCAGGTCGCCATTGAGCTTGTATGTCCACTGGTGATAGGGGCAAACAAAACTGCGGGCGTTGCCATGCTGCGTTTGGCAAAAGCGCACGCCACGGTGTGCACAGCGGTTTTCAACCACGCGGATGCCTGTGTCGGTAGAGCGATCTTTCGGCGCTACGCGGTCACGCACCATCAGTACTTGACGCTCACCGACATGGCTTAATTTGTAGTCGCCCGTGTTGGGGATTTCAACCTCAAGGCCGACGTAACACCAATGTGCGCCATAGAAGATCTTGTCTAGCTCTTTTTGATAAAGCTGCGTGTCGGTGTAGGCCCAAAAGGGTACGCGGCTGGTGGCGTCTTGCTGCCAGCGGGAAGGTTCGCGGTTGATCAGGGTTGGCGCATTCATGATTGGCAAGTGCGGTTTTTTATAACCCAAATCATATGCTTACTTATTAAATAAGTACAGCCTTGCACAATCGTCGCTAAGGCAGGCCTGTGGCCGTGACGCCGCAGGTCAACACGAATGTCAGGCTTGAGGCAGCCGGAAAGGTAGCAATGACAAACCCCGGATTCAGGAGTGTGGCGATCGCCAGCGATCCCGGGCACGCCGCAGCCCCGCCCGTGACCGCACAAGTTGGTTCGGTTGTGCAACTCAGCCCAGAGGACGGAACGTCTCTTAGTGTCGTGCCGCCTGCTGCGCCAGGGCCCAAATTGGCAACAGTGATGGTGTAGCTGGTGGTTTGCCCGGCGATTAAAGTTGAGCCCGCATTAAATTTGGTAATTGTCAGCGTCGCGCTTACACAGTTTGACGTGGTTGTAAACGACGTGGTGTTGTTGTCTAAAAGCGACTCTCCAACCCCTGACGAAATGACTGCAGTATTCGTCTTTGCGACATCGCCAGCACAGGTAATCAGCACCGTACCAGTAACATCTGGAAAGTTGGTGGCAGCGGCAATTGGGTAAGCATTGATATTGGGCAAGGTACAGACGATTGGCGCTGTGCCGCTGCAAGCCCAGTTGGTCCCGCTGAACGTGTTGGTTGCCAGCACCCCTGTAGGCAAAGTGTCTGTCAGGGTCAACGGTGACGCACCCAGTACCGTGCCGAGATTGGCCAGCGCGACATCGGTTGCCTGGGTTGCGCTGAACACCTGCACTGCGATGGCACGCCCATTGTTGCGGGGCGTGATGGTGTAGTTGTAGGTGGTCCCCGCTGCCGCAGTGGCTGGTGCCGCCTTAGTAATGCTGAAGTCGGGTAGCAAGCGCACATCGTCCGTTGTGAAGAGGACATCCTCCCGACCGCTGTAATGACTGCCCGCTACGGTGCTTGTACCGCCTGAGGCAAAAGTTGTGTTGCCGCTGTAGGCTAAGGTGTTGCGGTTGGCTGAAATATTGGTTGCCGGAGCAATGGCTCGCCCAGCATTGCTGGTGCGGGTGGGATCCAGAAAGCTGACACCCGCTCCGTTGTGATACGTGCCCACAGTCGCAGCGTCTGGAATCGTCACAGCAAACGTAACACTGATGCTGCCGTTTTGAGGAATAAAGAAGTTACCAAAGGTCACGCTTCCCTGCCCTGCTGTCGGAACGAGAAGTGGTTGTACGCCAGCGCCCCTGAGTGCCAGTGGGAAGGTGTTGAAAGCCGTGTAGGTATTGACTGGCAAGACGGGAGGATTCGCAACACCAGTCGCCAATACATCTTCCGCACCGGCTGCAAAAGACCCCCCCGCCAATGGCGGCGCAGGCAAGTAGGTATATACAGTTGCAGGTGTTGTCGCGTAAGCCCAACCGGGCGGCAGACCCGTGTCATAAATAAAGACATTGGTGGCAGCACCACCCGTATTGCGCACATTCACGGTGTACTGGGCCGTTGCTCCGGTGGCGGCTGTGATTTGCGGCGTCACTGCAACCTTGCTCACAGTCAGGTTTGGCAAACATTGCGCACCTGAAGAAGAACCCGGTGGGTTGCCAACACCTGACGTTGTCACAGCGCCGACAGCACCCCCAGTAGCCCCGTAATTCTTGGGACTTGCGTTGCCACCCGTACCCCCGCAACACCCATCTGTACCCGGCGTACCGGCGATGACGCTGGTGGTTGCACCCGTCCCGCGTGTGAATATGAAACCGCCGCCACCGCCGCCGCCAGGGCCGTGGTTGAAATAATTGGAGCTGCCACCAATGCCGCCAAAAGCGTTGATGGTCAGGTTGGTGAGTGAACCCGTGGCGTTGTCGATGACTACTGTTCCACCACCGCCACCGCCACCAGCGGAATCTGTGGCGCCATTCGGCGCTTTGGTGTAAGCGTGCGCACCTTGTGCGTTGATGGTGCTGGCCGCACTGATGGTGACCGCACCGGCACGCCAAATCACCACACCGCCGCCGGGAGCGCCCGATGACGTCAACGCACCCGTCGCGCCGTTGGCAGCAGGTGGAGCACCCGGTGGATCGGGAGGGAAAGCAGTGATGGCGTCAGCGCCGGAGTTATTGGCAGACCCAGCGCCACCACCACCGCCCAGATAAATTTTGGTCGCCAAAGCAGGTGCCAGAGCCAGACCGCCACGCCCACCTGCTGGCCAACCGCCTGTTCCCAAAGCAGCCGGAGGCGACTGGTTGTAGACGACGCTATTGGGGTCGTTTTGATTCCAATTGTTGCCGCCAACGCCACCAACACCGACGTTGCCACCGCCGCCACCGCCTGAATTCAGTCCGTTGGTGTTGGCAGGCGGATCACCATCGTTGCCGCCACCGCCACTGTTGCCCTGCGCGGCCCGGCCACACGAGCCCCCTAAAAAGCCCCGGTTGCCAGCAGTCACATAAAGTTGAGTCGCCGCATCGTAGGTTGTCGCCGTACCGGCAATGCCCGTCGTGTCGAAACCCAAAACGCGTTTTGGGATACCGGCCGTGCCTTCGCCCTTAAACGAGCCGTTCAAAGTAGCTGAATTGCAGTCATAGTCAGGGTCAAGTGGGCCGCCTCCTGCGCGGTTACTCCCTGAGTTCACACCCAGGCCACCCCTGAAGCCGCGCGCATTGGCATTGATGGTGACACCGTTAGAAGTCAAAAGCCCGGCGACATCCACCGCAAAAACACCACCGGTTCCAGCGCCAGACACGGGGTTAACAAACCAGGGCAGAACATTGATGGTGCCCGACAGCGTGGCCGTTGAATACTGGGGTACCCGAATCACCTGAAACGTACGCACACGGCCGTTTGGAGCATCGAAGGTCTGGGCATAGCTGTTGACCAGATTGGAAGCCAGTTGAATGGTGGTTCCGACACCGCCGCCCACAGTGACCACGGCATATTCGTAGTTGCCCGCTAGAGTTCCGTTGTTGTCCTGCATCTGCATGATGAGCACCAGGTCACCCGCAACCAAATTAACAGCGACACCGCGACGTGACGTAGCACCAGCCAGCAGATTGATAGATGACGTGCCCGCCGCTGGCGTACCGCTGCCTGCAAAATAAGTATTGACAGCGGCTGAAACGGCCGCGTTGCCGATCATGCCCGGGATACCGCATATCTGCGCATTGACCAGCGAGGTGGTCACCAGCGCCAGAAAGGCGGCCAGGACTGCAACCCAGCGGCTGAAGCACGTGTGAAAAGAATTCATTTTTGTAGTGTATGGGTCGGAGAAGGGCTAAGGGCGAAGCGCTACGGCACAACGCCTCAGTGCAACAATCTTCTTCAAGCAGGCGGCTGGGAATGACGCCCCGCCTTCCAGGCCCCATAAATCACCAGCAAACCCGGAATCAAAATCATGGCCCAGATGATTTTCTCCAGGTTGGCTTTGACAATAGGAATATTGCCGAACAAGTAGCCCGCGGTGATGATGCCGCCCACCCACAGCGCGCCGCCCACCACGTTGTAAAGCGTGAATTTTTTGCGGTTCATTTCAGAAACGCCCGCAACAAACGGCGCGAAGGTTCGTAAAAACGGGGCAAACCGCGCCAGGATGATGGTGATACCGCCGTAGCGCTCGTAAAAAGCGTGTGATTTGTCAAACGCCCGCTTGTTAAAAAACCGCGAATTCGGCCAGCTGAACACCTTGGGGCCAAAGTACCGACCAATGCTGTAATTGCACTGATCTCCCATCACCGCAGCTACAAACAGCAAACCAACAGCCAGCGGGTAGCTCATCAAGCCTACACCGCACATGGTGCCCACCACGAAGAGCAAGGAATCGCCGGGCAAAAACGGCATGACGACCACGCCGGTTTCAACAAAAATGATCATGAAAAGCAAGACGTAGATCCAGCCGCCGTAGGCGGCGACGAAGGTTTCCAGGTGTTTGTCGATGTTGACGATGAAGTCGATTAAATAGGTGATGATTTCCATGCGCCAATTTTGACAGGAGTTTTGGCAGAAGCCGACAAGCATCCCGCCTAAAATCATGCGCAATGTCTGCCATAGCCCCGCGCCGCCCTATCCGTGAATTGCCCGACGAACTGATCAGCCAGATTGCCGCCGGTGAAGTGGTGGAGCGCCCCGCATCGGTGGTGCGTGAGCTGGTTGACAACGCACTGGACGCTGGCGCCAGCCAGGTGACGGTGCGTTTGCTGGCAGGCGGTGTCAGGCTGATTTCGGTGGAGGACGACGGCGCGGGCATACCCAGCGCTGAGCTGCCGATAGCGTTAAAGCGCCACGCCACCAGCAAAATTGGCTCCCTGCAAGACCTGGAAGCCGTCGGCACGATGGGTTTCAGGGGTGAGGCGCTGGCCGCGATCAATTCAATTGCAGACATGAGCATTACCTCAAGAACCGATGAGGCTGAGCACGCCTGGCAGCTCGATGGCCGCACTGGCGAGTTAAGCCCTGCCGCACGCAGCCGGGGCACGACCGTGGAGGTGCGCGAACTTTTTTACGCCACACCAGCCCGCCGTAAATTCTTAAAGACCGACGCGACTGAGTTGGGGCATTGCGTTGAAGCAGTACGCCGCCACGCGCTGGTACGGCCCGACGTAGGTTTTGCCATTTGGCATGAAGGCAAACTGGTGGAGCAATGGCGGACGTGCATTGGCGAAACAGCGCAAGATCAGCGCCTGGCTGATGTGCTGGGCGACGACTTTGTGTCCCAGTCGGTGGCCGTCAGCTTTGAAAGCAGCGCCGTGCGGGCTGACGGCTCACCGCTGATTCGGGTTTGGGGCCGCGCTGGCATACCCGACGCAGCACGCAGTCGGCCCGACCAGCAGTTTGCCTATGTCAATGGCCGCTACGTACGCGACAAGGTCATCACCCATGCGGCTCGCAGTGCCTATGAAGACGTGCTGCACGGCCACCGCCAGCCGGTTTACGCGATGTATGTTGAGATGGACCCAACCCGGGTAGACGTGAACGTACACCCGACAAAAATCGAGGTGCGCTTCAGGGACAGCCGCGAGGTGCACAGCGCGGTGCGCCACGCCGCAGAAAACGCGCTGGCCATCCCCCGTTCAGCCGCAAATGTTGCTGAAATGGCCTCTGGCACGTCTAAAAACACTGTTTTTAGCCCTTTTCAGGTATCAAATCAGCCTCCAGACCAATATATACGGGCGCAAGCAGCTATTACTTTTATAGCGCCTGATGGGCACAGAGTTTCAGACTTTGAAGCTCTGTGGCCGAAAACCGAAGCTGCTGCGCTCCCAGACGAGGCAAATACATGGCCGTTAGGTCGCGCCATCGCCCAACTGCAAGGCATCTACATCCTGGCTGAAAACACCCAGGGACTGGTGATTGTCGACATGCATGCCGCGCACGAACGCATCGTGTATGAGCGCCTGAAGACGCAGATGGACACCGCCCACATCCTGAGCCAGCCGCTGTTGATACCCGCGACCTTTGCCGCCAGCCCGCAAGAAGTTTCAACCGCTGAGAGCAGCCAGGACACGCTGACCGCGCTGGGCTTGGAGATCACGCCGTTTTCGCCTAAAACCCTCGCCGTGCGGGCTGTACCGACGTCACTCGCGCAAGGCGATGCGGTCGAACTGGCACGCAGCGTACTGGCCGAATTGGCACAGCATGACGCCAGCACCGTCATACAACGTGTGCAAAACGAGCTGCTGTCGACCATGGCCTGCCACGGCGCAGTGCGCGCCAACCGTAAACTGACCATCGACGAAATGAACGGCCTGCTGCGCCAGATGGAGGCTACCGATCGATCCGACCAATGCAACCACGGCAGGCCAACCTGGCGGCAGATCAGCATCAAAGAGCTGGACGCGCTTTTTTTGCGTGGGCGTTGAATTGACCTGCACGCTTTGGTTTTGACCCTGTTCTGCTAACCTCGACCGGATGCCTTTGCCCACGCCTTTGTCTACAACATCAGTTAACCATCCCTCTGCAATTGACGCGCCCATGCCCCCTGGGCTGGTTGTGGTCATTCTGGCTGTATTGCTGGGCATTCAGCCCGTCACCACCGATTTGTATTTACCCGCCCTGCCCGCGCTGACGGGCAGCTTTTCTGCTCCGATGTCGCAAGCGCAGCTCACGCTCAGTGCCTTGTTGCTGGCTTTCGGTGTGTCGCAACTGGTGTGGGGGCCGTTGTCTGACCGCTTTGGCAGGCGGCCGATTTTACTGATCGGTCTGGCCGCCTACCTGGTTGCCGCCATTGGCAGCGCGCTGGCGCCCAGCATGTTGCAACTGATCGTTTGGCGCACGCTGCAAGGCGCAGCGATGGGCGCCGTGGTGATGTGTGCACGGGCTTTGGTACGCGACTTGTACCAGCCACAAGACGGTGCACGCATCATGTCCAAGGGCTTGACCGGGCTGGGCGCGCTGGCCTGCATCAGCGCACCCGTCGGCGGCTTGCTGGCGCAGTTTTACGGCTGGCGGGCTGCGCTGCTGGCAGTCGCTGTGTTTGGTGCGTTGGCACTGGCTTTGGTCGTGCTGCGCTTTAAAGAAACACTGTTGGCAAAAAACCCCAAAGCACTGGAGCCCACAACGCTGCTTGACACCTGGCGCAACATACTTGGCAACCCGGCTTTTCTGGCGTTTTCGGCGTTGTCAGCCGCGTCTTATGGCGGCCTCTTTACTTTTTTGGCCAGTTCGTCATTCGTCTTTATCACGCTGCTGGGTTTGAGCAAAACCCAGTTCGGTATGGTGATGTTTTTCACCTCCATCTGCTACGTTTCCGGCACCTTCCTGTGTCGCCGGCTGTTGCTGCGTTCTAGCGTGCAGAAAACCATCGCCATTGCCGCTTTCATCAGCTTGGGCGGCGGTACATTGATGGGTGGTCTAGCCTGGGCTGGTGTTGTCAATGTCTGGGCCGTTTTACTGCCTTTGGGTCTTTTCATGGTGGGGCACGGCATACACCAGCCCTGCGGCCAAAGCGGAGCGATTGGGCCTTTCCCGAAATCAGCGGGTGCAGCATCGGCCATGAATGGGTTTTTCATGATGCTGGTGGCTTTTGGCATTGGCAGTTGGCTGGGTGTGCGTATGGATGGCACCCTGCTGCCCCTGACCAATGGGGTGTGGTTTTGGAGCGTGTTGATCGCCCTGAGCGCCTGGGTGTTGGTGCGCAAGTACGGTCATCAGCCCGCAATGGCTGTCGCCTTGCCGTGACACTGCGCTACATCGCCATAGCGGGCCCAACTGCCTCGGGTAAAACCGCAGCTGCCTTGGCCATTGCCCAGCAGCACGCGGTTGAGATCATCAGCGTTGATTCGGCTTTGGTGTATCGGGGCATGGACATTGGCACCGCCAAGCCGACTGCCGACGAGTTGGCCGCCGTGCCGCATCATTTGATTGATATTCGTGACCCGCTCAATGCCTACAGTGCCGCCGAGTTTGTGCACGATGCTGAGCGTTTGATGCTGGACATCACCGCTCGCGGCAAGCTGCCCTTGCTGGTGGGCGGCACGATGCTGTATTTCAAGGCGTTGATGGATGGGCTGGACGATATGCCCAAGGCCAGTCCTGCGTTACGCGCTGAAATCGGCTTGGAGGCGGCAAACAAAGGCTGGCCTGCGCTGCACGCCGAACTGGCGCTGGTAGACCCAGTCACCGCCCAGCGCCTCAAGCCCAATGACTCGCAGCGCATCTCGCGTGCGCTGGAGGTGTTCAGGTTGACCAGCCTGCCGATATCGCATTTTCAACAACTAAATGCTCCTGAAAACATAGCTGCTTGCGCCCGCAAAAAGGGCGATTCAGTCTTAATTTCACTAGAGCCGAGTGATAGAAGCTGGTTGCACGCACGCATTGCCCAGCGCTTTGATGCGATGCTGGCAGCAGGCTTTCTGGATGAAGTCGAGGCCTTGCGCGCGCGCGGCGACCTGCATGCGGATTTGCCGTCGATGCGCTGTGTGGGTTACCGCCAAGCCTGGGAGACGCTGGAGGGCACATCGTCGATGGCCGAGTTGCGCGACAAAGGCATTTTTGCTACACGCCAGCTCGCCAAGCGGCAAATCACCTGGCTGCGCAGCATGCCCGATCGGCACATCATTGCCTGTGATGACCCTCAGGCGTTGCAACAGGTGCTCAGCAAGGTCAATGAGGTGCTTGCATGACCTTGCACATCCATCAGTTAGCCAAACGCTATGCAGAGGTTGCGGTGTTTCAGAACGTCAGCTTGAGCGTCGCAGCGGGCGAGTTTGTGGCCATCGTCGGCGAATCAGGTGTGGGCAAATCGACCTTGCTCAATTGCATGGCCGGGCTGGACAGTTGGGACGAAGGCAGCGTCACGCTCAAAGGCGTTGACCTGGGTAACCTTGCAGACGACGCCAAGGCATTGCTGCGCCGCGAGCACGTGGGCTTTGTGTTCCAGGCTTTTCATGTGTTGCCGCATCTGGATGTGGCGCAAAACGTGGCACTGCCTTTGCTGTTGCTTGGGATACATGACGATGCAAGGGTTGAGGCCATGCTGACATCCGTCGGCCTGGCGGGCCTAGGCAAACGCCTGCCGCAGCAGCTCAGTGGCGGGCAATTGCAGCGCGTAGCCATTGCCAGAGCGCTCATCCACCGCCCCGCCCTGCTGCTGGCCGATGAACCCACAGGTAATTTAGACCCGACCACCGCCGCCAAGGTAATGGATGCTCTGATTGCCCAAACCCGTGAACACGGCGCATCTCTTGTGCTGGTCACGCACTCAGAAGCCGCAGCCAGCCGAGCGGACCGGGTTTTGTATTTGACCAGCGATGGCATCCGAACCTAAGCTGCTTGCCAAGCTCTTGCGTCAGTTTTCATGGCGCGAGCTGACGCACCACCCCTGGCGCAACGCGGCGGCAGTGGTGGCTGTGATGTTGGGGGTGGCTTTGGCGTTTGCGACCCATTTGATCAATGCTTCTGCGCTGAGTGAGTTTTCAACAGCCGTACGGTCTGTCAATGGTCAGCCTGACCTGGAACTGCGCGCTGCGCAAGGCACGTTTGATGAAGCCGTTTTTGAGCGCGTCGCCAATCATCCGCAAGTCGCGGTGGCCAGCCCGCTGCTGGAGCTGGGAAGTTACGCCATCACGCTTGACGGCAAACGCAGTGCCCTGCGAGTGATGGGTTTGGATGCGTTGGTGGTGGCGCAACTGGCACCCGCCTTGATGCCTTTACCCGTAAAGGACGCTGACCGCTTTGCGTTGTTCACACCCGGTTCGGTTTTTTTGAACGCCACCGCCAGGCAAACGTTGAGCAACACCTTCAAAATCCAAAGCGGCTTGCAACTGCAGGATGTCAGAACGGCTGGCAGCGTCAGCGCAGGTGGCGCGGCTCTGGCTGTGATGGACATTGGCGCAGCACAGGATTTGTTTGACAAGCGCGGGCAACTGTCCCGCATTGACCTGCGCTTAAAACCAGGTACAGATCGCACCGCGTTTATTCAGTCCTTGCAATTGCCTGCGGGTATCGTGGCTGCAGAGCCTGGCGACGCGGCGCAACGTGTCAGCAACCTGTCGCGTGCTTACCGTGTCAACCTGACTGTGCTGGCACTCGTCGCGCTGTTCACGGGTGCATTTTTGGTGTTCTCAGTGCTGTCGCTCAGCGTGGCCAAACGTGCGCAGCAGTTTGCGCTGCTGGGTGTGCTGGGTTTGACCGGCCGCGAGCGTTTGGCGCTGGTGCTGGTTGAATCAAGCCTGCTAGGCTTGCTGGGCAGCGCGCTGGGATTGCTGCTGGGCACTGGCTTGGCAGCGCTGGCCTTGCGCGTGCTGGGCGGTGACTTGGGGGGTGGATATTTTGCGGGAGTTGCGCCCCGCTTGCAGTTCAGCGGGTCGGCTGCTTTGGTTTACGGCGCTCTGGGCACGCTAGCGGCCGTGGTGGGCGGCTGGTGGCCCGCACGCTCGGCGCAACAGCTACCGCCTGCGCAAACCCTGAAAGGCTTGGGCGCAGCGCCAGCCCAAGACAAGGGTCATTGGTTCAGTATCATTTTGATAGCCAGTAGCGCTCTTCTTGCGGCTTCTCCACCCGTTTTTGGCATCCCGCTGGCAGCTTATGTGTCGGTTGGGCTGCTCTTGACAGGCGGTATCAGGGCGCTGCCTTGGCTGGTAGCGTTTTTGTATGACCGCATTGCTCCTGTTGCCCGGCATCAGTTGTTGCCACTGCTGGCTGTCGAGCGCGCCCGGCGGGTGCGTGCCAGTGCAGCCATCGCCGTGAGTGGTGTGGTCGCATCGCTCAGCCTGGCTGTGGCGCTGACGGTCATGGTCGCCAGTTTTCGTGACTCCGTCACCGACTGGCTAGACGTGGTGCTGCCCGCTGATTTGTACATGCGCACCGCCTTGCCATCGGGTGCTGGAGCGGCAGCAGACACGGTTTATTTCACACCAGAATTCGTCGCAAGCATCGCGCAAGTCAAAGGTGTGCAACGCGTTGGCACGCTGCGTACCACCTCCATTTCGCTGGACAGCATTCAGCCCGCAGTGGCGTTGATTGCGCGAGATGTCGGTGACCCGAGTCGCGTGCTGCCTTTAGTGGGTAACCCGCTGACCACGCCGCCCGGTCATGTCGCGATTTACGTGAGCGAAGCCATGGTCGACCTCTACGGAGCGCGTCCAGGGGCTATTTTTGAGCGTTTTTCAGCATCATTTAAGCCTCTAGACCAACAAACACGGGCGCAAGGAGCTCCTGATTTTGTAGCGTCAAAAAACTCACCCAAATTCTACGTAGCAGGTGTCTGGCGCGACTACGCCCGCCAGTTTGGTGCTGTGGTCATCGCCAAATCCGACTTTGAACGGCTGACAGGTGATACGCGCATCAACGACCTGTCGCTGTGGTTGGCTCCTGGCGCTGCTAGCGGCGACGTGGAAGCAGGCGTTCGTGCAGCCGCGGACAAATTCGCAGGCGCAGGCGGGTTGATTGAATTTGCCTCCACCCGCCAGATACGCGCTATCTCCCTGAGTATTTTTGACCGCAGCTTTGCCGTGACGTACTGGCTGCAGGGCGTGGCGATTGCGATTGGCCTGTTTGGTGTGGCAGCCAGCTTCAGCGCACAGGTGTTGGCACGGCGCAAAGAGTTTGGCTTGCTGGCGCACTTGGGTCTCACCCGGCGACAAATTTTGACGGTGGTGGCAGGCGAAGGCGCCGCCTGGACATTGATTGGCAGCGTGGCAGGTTTGGGGCTGGGGCTGGCGGTGTCGCTGGTGTTGGTGCATGTGGTCAACCCGCAAAGCTTTCACTGGACGATGGATTGGGTCGCGCCATGGCTGCGGCTGCTGGGCTTGTGCGCGGCTGTGGTGCTGGCTGGTACGGTGACTGCCTGGTTGGCGGGTCGCGCGGCAGCAGGTAAAGATGCGGTGATGGCCGTCAAAGAAGATTGGTAGAACCCGACCTCGCTTTCATTTACTTACGCATGTCACGATTTTGCCGCGGCTTCGTCATCACCACAGCGCGGGCAGCGAATACCATGAGACCTTAACTAACGATGAGGACTTCATCATGTCAATGGCCTCCATCCCTGTTTACAGAATTGAAAGCCGAGACCCCTTGCTCGGTCACTTGCTGCCTGCCAGCAACCGCAAAAGCCTGTTTGCCGATTGCTCGCTGGCGGTAGCTGTGGCGGTCAAAAGCGTGGTTGACCCGACTCGCCAGCAAGTACGGGTGGTACACGTGCCTAGCGGGGAAATTGTTTTTGAGACAAAACCCGCACCTTTGAACTAGCTGCGCCGGCAGTTGGTCATATAGTGGGAGGTTACGAGTAACCACTGCCCGCAGGAGACCCTCATGCCCGATTTCAATACCGTCAAGGTAGCCAAAGATGCGCAAAATCCCCGTATCGCACGCCTGCAGCTCAACCGCCCCGACAAACTCAACGCCATCAGCAGCACCATGCCGGGCGACATTCAGCGCGCAGTGAAGTACCTTGAAGCCGACGACGACGTCCACGTGATCATTGTTGAAGGCGAAGGCCGGGCCTTTTGTGCGGGCTACGACATGAACGAGTACGCCGAGGGCATGGATCCCGCCAACATCACAGACGACCACCCGTGCAGGCAAGAAAAAACACCCTGGGACCCGATGGTTGATTACCAGCTAATGAAGCGCCACACCGACGAGTTCATGTCACTGTGGCGCTGCACGAAACCCACGATAGCCAAAGTGCATGGCTACGCGGTGGCGGGCGGCAGTGACATTGCGCTGTGCTGCGACATGCTGGTGATGGCTGAGGACGCCAAAATCGGCTACATGCCCACGCGGGTGTGGGGCTGCCCCACCACGGCGATGTGGACCTACCGCATTGGCGCCATGCGTGCCAAGCAACTGATGTTTACAGGCGACACGATTGATGGCGCCAAAGCGGCAGAATGGGGCTTGGCGAATATCGCCGTACCAGCCGCTGAGCTGGATGTGGCCACCAACGCATTGGCCAACCGAATTGCAGGCGTGCCCAAATCACACCTGATGATGCACAAGCTGGTGGTTAATCAGGTGTGGTTGTCGATGGGTCTGGAGCAAACGCAAATGTTTGCCACGGTGTTTGATGGCATCACGCGCCATAACCCCGAGGGCATGTGGTTCAGGCGTCAAGCGCAGGCCGAAGGTTTTAAAAACGCGGTGGAATGGCGTGACAGCGGCAGGCCGATACCTGAAGGCGATGAAGCGCGGGCGCTGGTGGTCAAGTTGGAGAAGCAGCTGGCTGAGGCAAGAGCCAAGCTCTAACACCGCGCCGCTCCGCCCCGCTTGCTGCGAAAATCAGACCTATGCAAACACCGAAACCCGTTAACACGACTTGGCTGAGTACCGCGATGGCGCGTATTGAAGCTGATTACCAAAGAAGCGCAGACACTCACCTCATCGCGTTGCCGCTGCCGGGCTTTGCTGCTCGTGGGATTGATTTTTACCTCAAAGACGAATCAACCCACCCCACGGGCAGCCTGAAGCACCGACTGGCACGCTCCTTGTTTTTGTACGCTCTTTGTAACGGCCTGATTCATGAAGGATCGACGATTGTGGAGGCATCCAGCGGGTCAACCGCGGTGAGTGAAGCCTACTTTGCGCGCCTGCTGGGCTTGCCGTTTGTGGCCGTGATGCCGCGCAGCACATCGCCTGAAAAAATTGCACAAATCGCCCACTACGGTGGCCGCTGCGAGCTGGTTGAAAGCGCGTCTGATGTGTATGACGCGGCCAAGCGCATTGCCTACAGTAGTGGCGGCCACTACATGGACCAGTTCACCTACGCTGAACGCGCCACCGACTGGCGCGGCAACAACAACATTGCTGAAAGCATGTTCAGCCAGATGTCGCATGAGCGCTTTGCCATTCCGCGCTGGATTGTGGTAGGTGCTGGCACGGGCGGGACGAGCGCCACGATTGGTCGCTACATGCGGTTTCAAAAACACCACGGCGCGCATTGCCAGTTGGCGGTGGCTGACCCGGTGGGCTCGGTGTTCAGTGCCTATCACCGCACAGGGGACAAGACGTTGCTAGGCGCAGGCTCACGCATTGAGGGCATCGGCAGGCCACGGGTTGAAGCCAGCTTCATACGCAGCGTGATTGACCGCATGGTCGATGTTGACAATGTGGATTCGTTGGCCGCCATGCAGGCACTGTCCGATCTGCTAGGCCGCAAGGTGGGGCCATCAACAGGCACCAACTTTTATGCCATGTTGGTATTGGCTCAAGAGATGCTGGCACGCGGCGAGACAGGTTCCATCTTGTCGCTGCTTTGTGACTCTGGTGAGCGTTATTTACCCACTTACTACGATACCGATTGGGTGCAAAACAAGGTAGGCTGCTGCGCCAATGCACAACAACAAATCGTGCAGATGATGCACGCATGACACCACGCAATTTTCAGATCAACCAGCTCAGGCGCGATTTACTGCTGGGTGGCTTGAGCCTGGCAGCACTGGGTAGCACAGCCCATGCCCTGCCCGCTAAAACGCTGGTTTTCCCGCGCGACAGAGGCTCGCACCCTGACTTTAGAACCGAGTGGTGGTACATCACTGGGCATTGCGCCGCTGGCACGCGTTCTTTCGGTTTTCAACTCACGTTTTTTCGCTCCAGGGTGGACAGCACGCAGGCCATGACATCGAAGTTTGCAGCCAAACAACTGATGTTTGCGCACGCCGCCATCACCGACGTAGATAGCAAAAAACTATGGCATGACCAACGCATTGCACGAGATGGTTTTGGTGTTGCTCTTGCCAGCGAAACCGATATGTCGATCAAGCTGCGCGACTGGGCCTTGCAAGCTGATGGCAAGCGCTACACAGCCGAGCTGCCCGCCAATGACTTTGGTTTGAAACTGCAATTTATAGAGACACAGCCAGTTTTACTTCAGGGTAACAACGGCCTGTCGCGCAAGGGGCCTGACGAAAAACAGGCCAGCTACTACTACAGCCAGCCGCAACTGGCCACCACTGGCAGCCTGCGCGTGCAGGGCAAAACATTTGACGTGCAAGGTACGGCCTGGCTGGACCATGAATGGAGTCAGGAAATACTGGCGCCAGGCGCTGTAGGCTGGGACTGGATAGGCATGAACTTGGTAGACGGCAGCGCCCTGACGGCCTTCCGGCTGCGTGACAAAGCAGGTAGCGCGGTATGGGACGGTGGCTCTTTCAGATCAGCAAGCAATGCGCTGCGTATCTTTAACAATGGTGAAGTGACCTTCAAACCCACACGCTTTTGGAAAAGCCCCTCAAGCCAAACCAGCTATCCGGTGGAATGGACTATCCGTACGCCAGCCAACACCTACACCGTCAAAGCGCTTGTAGACAACCAGGAGCTCGACAGTCGCCAGTCCACAGGCGCGATCTACTGGGAAGGTTTGAGCGACCTGTTAGACAGCAACGGCAAACAGGTCGGTCGCGGCTATTTGGAAATGACAGGCTACGGCCAACCGCTGAAAATGTAGGGCAATGTCGCTTTGGCATTTTGTAACGTCTTATTGACCGCACAGAAACATGGCGCGTTTAAGATCCAATGATGCATAAAAAACTACCCCACCTGCTCATAGCCCTCCTCCTCGCCCTGCCGGTTGTAGCCGCACACGCACAATCCACTCCAGCGAAAAAAGCGCTTGTAGCCCGGATTCTGAAAGTCCAGCAACCGGGCATTGAAGGCATGAGCCGATCGATGGCTGAAAGGCCAGCTATAGCCTTGATGGATCGCGCGGGTGTGGTCTTGTCCGAGCGCGTGCCAGCAGACAAGCGCGACGCTGTGGCCAAAGAAATTCAGGCCGACGTTAAAAAGTACCTGGACGAAGCCGTGCCGCTGGTCTCCAGCCGCGCCGTCAAGCTGGCACCGACCACGATTGGCGCGCTGCTTGAAGAGAGATTTACCGAAGACGAACTCAAGCAAGTCGCCGTGTTTCTGGAGTCACCGGTCTTCAACAAGTACCAGCAGTTAACGGGTGACATGCAAAAAGTGCTGGCCGAAAAACTGTTGGCGGACACGCGAAGTGTGATTGACCCAAAGGTAGTGGCGCTAGAGCAGTCGGTGACTAAGCGCTTGGGCATCGTGGCGCCACCAGCGCCAGCAAAATAAAGACTCTCGCGTAGCCTTTAACGAGCTTTGCGCACTGGGCGGTTTGCCACGGGCTTTCCCGAGCCGTTATCCCTGGGCGGCAGCCCCGTGTGCTGGGTCAAGATGCGGCCCTTCACAGGTGATGCACTCGCCGTGGTTTTAGATACCGATGTCGAGTTCTTGCGCCGCGCACTTTGATAGGTACCATCTGTCAGCGGCTGAAACGTCGGTATCAAGTGGTGCTTGCCGTTGCCGATCAAATCAGACCGGCCCATGGTTTTTAAAGCCTCGCGCAGCAGCGGCCAATTGTTGGGGTCGTGGTAGCGCAAAAAGGCTTTGTGCAGGCGGCGACGCTTTTCACCCCGCACGATATCGACCGTTTCGCTGTCTCGGGTGATTTTGCGCAGCGGGTTTTTATTCGTGTGGTACATCGCCGTAGCGGTGGCCATCGGCGATGGGTAAAAGGTTTGTACCTGGTCGGCGCGAAAGCCGCTTTTCTTCAGCCACTGAGCCAGGTGCATCATGTCTTCGTCGCTGGTGCCGGGGTGGGCGGCGATGAAGTACGGGATTAGAAACTGCTTTTTGCCGGCTTCCAGGCTGTACTTTTCAAACAGCTGCTTGAACTTGTCGTAACTGCCGATACCGGGCTTCATCATCTTTGTCAGCGGGCCTTGCTCGGTGTGCTCCGGCGCAATTTTCAGGTAACCGCCAACGTGGTGGGTGACGAGTTCTTTCACGTATTCGGGGCTTTGCACGGCCAGGTCATAACGCAGGCCGGAGCTGATCAGAATCTTTTTCACGCCTTTGAGCGCCCGCGCGCGGCGGTACATTTTGATCAGCGGATTGTGGTCAGTGTTCAGGTTCGAGCAAATGCCGGGGTACACACAGCTTGGCTTGCGGCAGGCGGCTTCAATCTCTGGGCTTTTACAGCCGATACGGTACATATTGGCCGTCGGGCCGCCCAGGTCTGAAATAGCACCGGTAAAGCCTTTCACGGTGTCACGAATCGCTTCAATCTCACGAATCACCGAATCTTCAGACCGGCTTTGAATGATGCGGCCCTCATGCTCGGTGATCGAGCAAAACGTGCAGCCACCAAAGCAGCCGCGCATGATGTTCACGCTGAAGCGGATCATCTCCCACGCGGGGATTTTGGTGGCGTGGTCATGGCTGCCGTTTTCGTCTGCATAGCTCGGGTGCGGGCTGCGTGCGTAGGGCAAGTCAAACACGTAGTCCATCTCGGCGGTGGTCAGCGGGATGGGTGGCGGGGTAATCCACACATCGCGAGCCGTAACGCCTTCGCCGTGGGCTTGCACCAGTGCACGTGCGTTGCCGGGGTTGGTTTCAAGGTGCAGCACGCGGTTGGCGTGGGCGTACAGAACCGCATCGCTTTTGACCTGCTCGTAAGACGGTAGACGAATGACGGAGCGGTCACGCGGCGGGACTTTGATCTTGCCTTGCGCTGTTTGTATGGTGGACGACAACGCGGGATTGACGACGAAGGTCAGCGGTTTGATAGCTGGATTGGCCGGCATGGCTTTAGCCGTTGCAACCTTGGCAACCGCCTCAGCCTCGTCCTCCCGCGCGCAAGTCGCGCCTTGCTCTTTGGCTACGTCCGAGATCATCATGTACGGGTTGACATGCGCCTCGACCCGGCCTGGTGCATCCACGCTGGTGGAGTCAATTTCAAACCAGCCTTGCGATGTTTCGTCACCGGCGCGGCGGATAAACGCCGTACCGCGTATGTCGGTCATCGTCGCGACGGTTTCTTTGGCGGCCAGGCGGTGGGCAATTTCAACAATCGCGCGCTCGGCGTTGCCGTACAGCAGCAAGTCGCACTTGGCATCGACCACCACGGAGCGGCGCACCTTGTCAGACCAGTAGTCGTAATGCGCAATGCGCCTCAAGCTTCCCTCAATGCCGCCCAAGATAATCGGCACGTCTTTAAAGGCTTCTCTAGCGCGCTGGCAATACACCAGCGCGGCGCGGTCGGGCCGCTTGCCGCCAATGTCGCCGGGGGTGTAGGCGTCGTCTGAGCGAATTTTGTGATCAGCCGTGTAACGGTTGATCATCGAGTCCATATTGCCAGCGGTGATGCCCCAGAACAGATTCGGTTTGCCTAAAATTTTGAAAGGCTCGGCGCTTTGCCAATCCGGCTGGGCAATGATGCCAACCCTGAAGCCCTGGGCCTCCAGCATGCGGCCAATCACCGCCATGCCAAAGCTGGGGTGGTCTACATAGGCATCGCCTGTGACGATGATGATGTCGCAACTGTCCCAGCCGAGCGCGTCCATCTCCGCGCGACTCGTCGGCAAAAACTTGGCCGTACCAAAGCGAGCCGCCCAGTACTTGCGGTAGCTGGTCAGAGGCTTGGCGGCACGGGCAAAGAAGGAAACATCCACAGGGGCGTTCATGGAGAGTTTTCAGGCGGTGAGTGGAAGGCAGCGTATGCTGCGGCAAAAGACTGATTTTAAGGTTTTAATGCGCGCAGCGCACCGTGGCCGCGCCAATGCCACTGAAAAGCGCTTGAAATCACTCAAAAACCGCTTCAAAACAACGAAAAAGGCCTGATTTCGGCATGAAATCAGGCCTTAGCCCAATAAATACGGGCGCAAGCAGCTATTAAATTTATAGCGCTATAAAACCATCAATTGCGCACTGTCATCTGCCCGCGCAGCTCACCGCCGGGGTTGGCAGCGGTGTGGATGTTGGCATACCACCTGCCCGCCATCAAATCTGCCGCCTGGGCAGCTGTCAAAGTAGCGCTGCCTTCCATGCCGCTGGTGATCGGATTCGCCCAGCCCAGCGCAACGCCTGCATTGGCACCTACACCCGCCGGGCCGTGAAAATGACCCGCTGTAGCATTACCGGTCAAGCCGCTGTAGCTGACCTTCCAGCGCAGTTGCATCGTGTCTTTATTGAAGGAAGCATCAACCGAGCCGCCTCCGCTGGTCACAACGGGTGGCACTTCATTGGCGCTGCGCAACTGCGTGGTAAGTGCCACCATGTTTGCAGGCTGCATCATCATGCCGCAGCCCGCGAGGGTGACGGTCAATGCGGCAGCAGCTACGGCAAGGCCGGTCAAAGTTAAACGGTGAAGGGTTCGGCGTGTTGGCATGATGACTCCTGTTAATTTAAATAAAAAAAGGGGCGGCATCATTATGCTGCCCCCGGCTGATAGCCGCCTGGCTACCAGATTGCTGAGCCTCGAGCGCCAGCAAATAAAACATAAAACTTGGATCTGTTGCCTGGTCAGCGGTTTGTCTTGTACGCGTCGCGCATGGCCTTGATTTGGTCATGGTTGGTTTTCGCGCCCTGTACCTGTCTCTCCACCAATACTTTGGCACTCAGGGGCAGATTCTGCTTGAGAGCTTTCCGGTACTGGGCAAGGGCCACGTCTTCAGCGCGTTCGCATTCGTCCAGCATGTCGTAGTCGCTGTAGCCGCTCAATGTGCCTTTAACCGCGACCCAGCCGCGGTGCAACGCCGCACTGACCGAGCCACCTTCGTCCGGTTCGCCACCCATTTGAAGGATCAAGTGCTGCAGCTCGGCAGCTGCGGTTCGGCAGTCGCCAGCGCGCTGGTGGAGGACGGTATTGATGTCCTGCGCTTTGGTGTGTTCAGCACATTCACGAAAGCCATACTCACCGTCTCGACAGGTCTCCAGCAGATCGTTTAAGGTGTCAATCGGGTCGTCGTTGATGTCTTCCGGGTCACGGTCGCCAGCAAAAGCACGGGTAGGTGACTCCAACGCGCTGGTTGATGTCATACCTGTCAGGCTGGCGCTCTGCCGCATGCCGCTAGGGGAGAGGTTCAACTCGTTGTCAGTTGTCATGATGAATGCCTTCCAGAAAAAAACAATCGTCGCGCAAGGTTTGGCCCGACCTGGTCAGGCAAACGCATGTAGATTTGTAGGAGAGTGCCGCAGGCGCAGGCTCGGCACCTGAATCTTAAAAAGCCTCGGTATCGACCTCTGACGCCGCTTGGGCGTTGTAACGCGCGCCGTGCACGCTTTTCTGGTTGATCAGACTGTCAAGCTGGTCAATGATTTGACTGCTGAGGACAACACTCATAGCGCCCAGGTCGTCCAGTAAATGGTCAACGCTGGTCGTACCCGGGATGGGAATAATGTGAGGTGCCTTGTGCAACAGCCAGGCCAAAGCCAGTTGCGATGGGCTGCAAGCTGCTTGCAATGCCAGCGCGTTGTAGCCAGGCAGCAGCTTGAGGTTGGCCGCGTAGTTGTCAAGCTCAAACCGCGGCATGCTGCGGCGAATGTCTTTGGCATCTAGCGTGGCCACATCTATTGGCGCACCACACAAAAAGCCACGCGCCACCGGGCTGAAAGCGACAAAAGTCGTGCCCAGATCCTTGCAGGTCTCCAGCACCGCAATCTCGGGGTTGCGCGTCCACAGCGAGTACTCGGTTTGCACTGCTGCGATGGGGTGCACGGCATGCGCTGTGCGCAGCGTGGTGGCTGACACTTCAGACAAACCAATGCTGCGAATATGGCCTTTTTTCACCATGTCTGCCAATGCGCCAACGCTGTCTTCGATCGGCACACTCTTGTCCCAGCGGTGCAGGTAGTACAGGTCAATCACGTCAGTCTGCAAGCGGCGCAGGCTGTCTTCGAGTGTTTTTTGAAGGGTGGCGGGCCGACCGTCAATCACGCGTACCAGCTTGCCGTCATGGGCTACGTCCACGCCTTGCATGCCGCATTTGCTGGCCAGGGTGAACTTGTGGCGATGGGGTTTGAGCACCTTGCCGACCAGTGTTTCATTGGCACCAAAGCCGTAGAGCGTGGCGGTGTCAAACAGCGTCACGCCCGCATCAAGTGCGGCCAGCAGCACACGCTCGCCCTGCTCTGCGCTGACGGGTGCGCCATAAGCGTGGCTCAGGTTCATGCAGCCCAAGCCGATGGCTGAGACGTCGAAGGGGCCGAGTTTGCGGGTTGGTAATGTCATACGAGTTGAAGCTCTAAATCGTGTAGTACCTGATAACAGGCCAATACGCTGGCCACGCTGCTGTTCGGCTCGCGGCCTTCACGGATAGCGGCGAAGAACTCGCGGTCTTGCAGCTCGATGCCGTTCATGCTGACGTCCACGTTGCTGACATCGATTTTTTCATCTTTCCCGTTAAACAAATCGTCGTAGCGCGCAAGGTAAGTGGCTGTATCGCCGATGTAGCGAAAGTAAGTGCCCAGCGGGCCATCGTTGTTAAAGCTCAAACTCAGTGTGCATATCGCGCCGTTGGCGGCCTTGAGCTGAATGCTCATATCCATCGCAATGCCGAGCGCTGGGTGAATCAGGCCTTGCACCGCGTTGGCTTTCACGATCGGGCTCCTGCACTGGTAGGCAAACAAGTCAACTGTGTGTGCAGCGTGGTGCCACAGCAAATGGTCTGTCCAGCTGCGCGCCTGGCCCAGCGCGTTCATGTTGGTGCGGCGGAAAAAATAGGTTTGCACGTCCATCTGCTGGATATTGAACTTGCCCGCGTTAATTTGCTGGTGCACATACTGATGGCTAGGGTTAAAGCGGCGGGTGTGGCCGCACATCGCTACCAAGCCACTGCTTTTGGCCATGGCCACCACCGCATTTGCACCTTGAATGCTGTCGGCCAGTGGAATCTCCACCTGCACATGCTTGCCCGCATTCAGGCAGGCCAAAGTTTGGTTGGCGTGCATTTGGGTCGGCGTACACAGAATGACTGCATCAACTTCTTTCATCGCAAGGCTTTCGGCAAGGTCGGTCGTGACGTGCTTGATGCCGTACTTGCCAGCGGTTTCTTTGGTTTTCTCAATGTCACGGCTGATCAGCGACACCACCTCGACACCGTCAATATTCTTGATGCCGTCCAGGTGCTTGATGCCGAATGCGCCTGCGCCAGCCAGGGCGACTTTGATGGTTTTTGTCATGTCAAGTGTTCTCAAGAATCAAATGGCCAACGGCCGTGTTGGATGCGGGCACATGATAAAAGCGATGCTTGACTACCGGTTTTTTACCACCATTCAAATCAGCCATCGCACCGCGTGCAATCAACCACATCACCAGCTCAATGCCTTCACTGCCAGCTTCACGCACATAGTCGATGTGTGGAACAGCAGCCTGCATTTCTGGGTTGTTGATCATGGTGTCCATGAACGTAGCGTCAAACTCTTTGTTGATCAAACCGGCACGCGGGCCTTGGAGTTGGTGGCTCATGCCCCCTGTTCCCCAGATGTGCACATTCAGGTCTTCGTCATACGACTCTATGGCTTTGCGAATCGCCTTGCCTATGTTCAGGCAGCGCTGGCCTGAAGGCACAGGGTACTGCACCACGTTCACGGCAAACGGAATCACCGGGCAAGGCCACTTAAAGTCAGTCGCCGGCGGCTGACCGCACATCAGGCTCAAAGGAACAGTCAGGCCGTGGTCAACATCCATTTTGTTGACGATGGTCAGGTCAAAGTCTTGCTGAATCACCGACTGGGCAATGTGCGCCGCGAGCTCAGGGTGGCCTTGCACCACCGGCACCGGGCGCGGGCCCCAGCCTTCATCAGCGGGCTGGTAACTTTCAGCCGTGCCAATGGCAAAGGTAGGAATCATGTCCAGGCTGAAGGCGGTGGCATGGTCGTTAAACACCAAGAAAATCACATCCGGCGTGTTGTCCTTCATCCATAGCTTGGAATACTCGTAGCCCTGAAACAATGGCGCCCAATAAGGCTCGTGGGTCTTACCCATGTCAAGCGCAGCGCCGATGGCCGGAACGTGCGATGTAAAAACACTGGCGGTGATTTTTGCCATTTCAATTGCCCGCTTTCTGTGCAGATTTACCCTGCGGCTGATGCTGTGCTTGGGCGGTTCCGTCTTCACCCACCACGCGATTTCCTACCACTGAACGTCCACCGCTAATCATCATGTCCCGGTATTCAATCTCAGTCATGCCGGTCATGCTTCCGGCCATTTGTTGAAAGCTCTTGCCATGTGTTGCGCCCAGCTTGGCCAAGAAATAAATGTTGCCACCCAGTGATATGGCGCGATTCAAGTCCACATCCAGCACAGCTTGTTTTTGGTCTTCCGTCATTGGCCATTCATCAAGGTATGCGCGTTGGTCAGCCTTGAAGCGTTCGCGGTTTTCGTGTTTCATCAGAGACATGCAAAACTGGTTCAAGTGGTAGCCCTTGCGGCTCTCGTCGGCATCGAAAATCGTGGTGCCGGGAACGTCGAGGTAGTTTTTATTAAGGGACATGTCAACTCCAATAGAGGCGGGTTGGATTGTCCACCAGCAACTTTTGCTGCAATGCAGGCGTCGTCGCAATTTGCGGAATAAAGTTCACCAGCAAGCCGTCGTCAGGCATATGGTCTTTTAAATTCGGGTGCGGCCAGTCGGTGCCCCACAGCACGCGGTCAGGAAAGGTCTCCACCAATTTTTCGGCAAACGGCACCACGTCCTGGTAGGCATGCTGCTCACCATTCAAGGCCTTCGGACCGCTCACACTCAGACGTTCAGGGCAACTGACTTTGCTCCAGATGTTTTCATGCTCGCGCATCATCTTGACGAACAGTTCAAACTCCGGGCCTTCCACCGGCTTGGTCACATCAGGTCGGCCCATGTGATCAACCACGACAGTCGTTGGCAGTGCGGTGAAAAAGTCATACAGCTCTGGCAAGTCCGCCGCCTCGAAGTACACCACCACATGCCAGCCCAGCGGTGCGATACGGTTGGCAATTTCCAGCAGCACTTGGCGGGGCGTGAAATCAGCCAGACGTTTGACAAAGTTAAAGCGCGTACCACGCACACCCGCCGCGTGCATGTCCTGCAGCTCAGCATCCGTCACATGGCGATTGACGGTTGCCACGCCCCGCGCCCTGTTGTTCGATGCCTTCAATGCATCAACTAGCGCCCGGTTATCAGTGCCGTGGCAGGTGGCCTGCACGATCACGTTTTTATCGAAGCCCAAATGGTCGCGCAGCGCAAACAACTGGTCTTTCGACGCATCGCAGGGCGTGTACTTGCGTTCAGCTGCGTAGGGGAAAACATCGCCAGGGCCAAACACGTGGCAATGCGCATCGACAGCACCCGGCGGAAGCTTGAAGGTGGGCTTGGCGGGGCCGGTGTACCAGTCAAGCCAGCCGGGAGTTTTAATAAATTGCATGATCAGTCAATGTATTTGAGGCCAGCTTTTTCTAGCGGCCCGCGCATGTTGTACATGTCTAACCCAAGCTCACCCGCCGCAAACCGGGCGCGCTTTTCGCCTTCAAAGCTCTCGCGTTTTTCTGCGGCATCGGCTACCTCGCCCGCCATGGCCGCGGGCACGACCACCACGCCATCGATATCAGCAATCACCACATCGCCGGGATTGACTAACGCGCCCGCACAAACGATGGGGATGTTGACCGATCCCAGCGTTGCCTTGATGCATCCTTTGGAATGAATGGCCTTGCTGACCACCGGGAAACCCATTTTTTCAAGGTCTGTCACGTCACGCACGCCACCGTCGATGACGAGGCCCACCGCCCCGCGCGCTTTGAACGATGTGGCCAGCAAGTCACCAAAATACCCGTCGGCATTATCTGTGGTGCATGCGGCTACGGCCACATCACCCGGCTGCAATTGCTCAGCGGCGACGTGCATCATCCAGTTGTCGCCGGGTTGCAAAAGAATCGTCACGGCTGTGCCGCAAATGTTGGCTCCTTTGTAAATAGGCCGCATGTAAGGCTTCATCAAACCGACACGGCCCATGGCCTCATGGATGGTGGCCACACCGAGTTTGGACAAACGGGTAACAGCAGCTTTATCGGCACGCACAATGTTGCGTTTGACAATACCAAGACTGTTTAAAGGGGTAGTCATCTCACAGTCCTTTTGCTTTGAGAGCGGCATCCAGGCGCGGAAAAACTCGGCGCGTATTGCCTTCGTAGATCTGAAATTTTTGCTCGCTGGTCAACTGCGTTGACGATTTAATATAGCGCTTGGTATCGTCGAAATAATGACCCGTTTCAGGGTCAATGCCGCGCACCGCACCAATCATTTCGCTGGCAAACAGGATGTTTTTGACCGGAATCACATTGGTTAGCAAATCAATGCCGGGCTGGTGGTACACGCAAGTGTCAAAAAAAATGTTGTTCAGCAGATGGTCTTGCAGCAGCGGCTTTTTCAGCTCTTGAGCCAAGCCGCGAAACCGCCCCCAGTGGTAAGGCACGGCACCGCCACCATGCGGGATCAAAAACTTGAGCGTCGGGAAGTCTTTGAACAAATCGCTGGTTAAGCACTGCATGAAAGCTGTGGTGTCGGCATTCAAATAATGCGCACCGGTGGTGTGAAAGCAGGCGTTGCAGGAAGTAGAAACGTGAATCATGGCGGGGATGTCGTACTCCACCATCTTTTCGTAGATCGGATACCAATGTTTGTCCGACAACGGTGGTGATGTCCAGTGGCCACCTGATGGGTCTGGGTTCAAATTGATGCCGACGTTTCCGTATTGCTCAACGCATTTGATCAGCTCAGGAATGCAGGTTTTTGGGTCAACCCCCGGGCTTTGCGGCAGCATGGCCACGGGCACAAAGTGGTCAGGAAAAAGCTGGCTAACCCGATAACACAGCTCATTGCAAATCGCCGCCCAGGTTGACGACACATTAAAGTCGCCGATGTGGTGTGCCATAAAGCTGGCACGCGGGCTAAAGAGCGTCAAGTCGCTGCCGCGCTCTTTCATCAGGCGCAACTGGTTTATTTCAATCGACTCGCGCAGTTCGTCGTCACTGATTTTCAGATCATCGCTCTTAGGCATCACGGCCGAGTCTTTGATGCCGGCAATTTGCTGGTTGCGCCATGTTTCCAGCGCTTTTGGAGCGGTGGTGTAGTGGCCGTGGCAGTCGATGATGAGGGGGTTTTCTAGGCTCATAAGTTGTCTCGAAGTTATAGGATTTGCAAAGCTTGCATACCGTGCTTTTGTTTGACAGAAACAGTTTCAGTTGACGCCATGAAAGCAAACAGTCTTTCAGCGGTTTCACGCTGCACGGACGCTTCACAAGTTCCCACCGAAAAAATCGTTGTTATGGCGACCGCATCTGGCAGTGTCCCCACCACCGTGATGCCATCCAGATGCATCAGCTCGCTGAGTTGCTGAAAGCCCAAAGCCACCTCGCCTCGCGCCACCAGCGTGCCGACCGGAATACCCGGCGGGGCTTGCACAATTCGGCTTTGCAGTGCATCCCAAATGCCCCAACGCTCAAACAATTTGATCAGCGCCACGCCGCTAGGCCCGGTTGAATAGCCAATGCTTGGCGCGGCAACAATCGCGCTGCGCATTGCGGCTTCAGTGCTGATGTCCGGTAAGCGCGTACCCGCTTTGACAGCCACCGCCACGCCGGACTGCACCAGGTCAACCCGGCTGCCTGCAACAACACAGCCAGCAATGATCAGTTTATCAATGGCATCAGACGCGAGCACCACACCGTCAAAAGCTTCGCCCGCTTGCACCCGCCTGGCCGCGTCCACTCCTCCGACTGATTCAATGACAATTTTTACACCTGACATGTGCTGCCACTGCTCAGCCAGCTCAGCCAGTAACTGGCGGGTTGCCATAGATGAAATGAGTTTTAGCATGACGGCAATTTTGCGCTTCCAAGTTCAAGTTTATAAGGATATTAGCGTGCTAACCAACAAGAAATTAAGCTGGGCTTTCACCACAAGGCAAAATTGCGCATCGGCAAAACTTCACAAAAAGTCACCATGCAAGAAAAATCGTACCGTCTGGCCGGCGTCATGGGCTGGCCCGTGGCACATTCGCGCTCACCGCTGATTCACAACCACTGGCTGCAAAAATACGGCCTGGCAGGTAACTACGTGCCGCTTGCAGTTCAGCCGGGGCAGTTGCCTGCGGCTCTGTCGGGCTTGGCTGCGCTCGGGTTTAAGGGTTGCAACGTCACGATTCCGCACAAGGTGGAAGCGCTGAGGCTTGTACAGCATGTGGATGCCAACGCCAGGCGGGTCGGCGCTATCAATACCGTGGTGGTGCAGCCTGACGGTTCGCTCAAAGGCATGAACACCGATGGTTTTGGCTACATACAAAGCCTGCTCGATGCGCAACCTGACTGGCGCGCAGACGCTGGCCCAGTGGTGGTGCTGGGCGCCGGCGGCGCAGCGCGCGCGGTGGTGCTGGCCCTCGCCGACCAAGGTGCTAAAGAGATTCGCTTGGTCAACCGCACACTTGATAAAGCAGAAGCGATGGCGGCTGAATTCGGTGCGCCTGTCCAAGCCGTAGCATGGGAGCATCGCCACGCGGCGCTCAGCGGCGCGGCTTTGCTCGTCAACACCACCAGCCAAGGCATGCAAGGACACCCGCCGCTAGAGCTTGATTTGTCAGCCCTGCCCACTAGCGCGTTGGTGTCTGACATCATTTACGTACCGCTTCAAACGCCTTTGCTGCTGGCTGCCAAAGCGCGCGGCAACCCGACAGTGGGCGGCCTGGGCATGTTGCTCAACCAGGCGCGCCCCGCGTTTGAGGCCTGGTTTGGCGTACTGCCAGATGTGACACCTGAGCTGCGGCGGCTCGTGGAGGCCACGCTGTAGTTAGTTCAGTCTTCACTGGGCTTAACATAGCCGGCATCACAGACACAGCGCTACCCGCGCAAACCACAACAAGGAATCCGATCATGGGCGCGCAATGGAAAGCAAAAGGTAAAGAACTGGCAGCCAACGCCAGGGGCCGGGTATTTGGCAAACTGGCCAAAGAGATCATGGTGGCGGCACGCGGCGGCGCTGACCCTGCCGGTAACGCCAAGCTGCGGCTGCTGGTGGAGCAAGCCCGCAAAGTCAGTATGCCCAAAGACACACTGGACCGCGCGATTAAAAAAGGCTCAGGCACAGGCGCGGAGGCCGTGCATTTTGAGCACGTCATTTATGAAGGCTTTGCGCCGCACCGTGTGCCATTGATGGTCGAATGCCTGACCGACAACCACAACCGCACCGCATCTGAAATGCGGGTGCTGTTTCGCAAAGGGCAACTCGGCTCATCCGGCTCGGTGTCGTGGGACTTTGACCACATCGGCATGATTGAAGCCGAGCCCATCGCCCCCGGCAAAGATGCAGAAGTAGCCGCCATTGAAGCTGGCGCGCAAGACTTTGAGCCCGGTGAAGAAGAAGGCCACACGCTGTTTTTAACGGATCACGCCGACCTGGACCTGGTCAGCCGCGCCCTGCCCGCCCAAGGCTTTACCGTGCTGTCGGCCAAGCTGGGCTACAAGGCCAAAAACCCGATCGACCCAGCCTCCTTGAGCGCATCCGACATGCATGAGGTCGAAGCCTTTTTGGCCGCAATTGATGCCAACGACGATGTGCAAAACGTGTTCGCCGGGCTGGCAGGTTAAAGATTTAGACCATCGCTGCCCTGCAAGAGCGGCAAAAACATCAGGGCAAGCCCTGCTTGTTGTAATGATTGCTCCGGATTAGCATGCGACTCACGCCGCGAAACGCTTTCGCCCGGACTATCAACAACAATCGGAGTCACTATGGCCACGTCTGCCACTTCAAAACTTCTTCTGGACTACGTTTACGAACATGAATCGGCGCTGGCCGACCAGATTTACCTGACGCAGCCTTTGGGCAATGGGCAAGTGGCGGACTACACCTGGCGCCAGATGATGGATCAAGCGCGGCGCATGGCCACACACCTGAAGTCGCGCAGGTTTGAGCCCGGTGCGCGAATCGCGATTTTGTCAAAAAACTGCGCCCACTTCATGATGACTGAGCTGGCCATCTGGATGGCGGGCGGCACCACAGTGGCCATCTTCCCGACCGAGTCTGCCGAAACCGTGAAGTACGTGCTGGAGCACAGCGGCGCAAGCCTGTTGTTCGTCGGCAAGTTGGACACTTGGGCCCAACAAATGCCCGGTATTCCCGCTAGCTTGCCGTGCATTGCTTTGCCGCTGTCACCCAAAACAAGCTTTGAAACCTGGGACGCAATCGTTAAAACCAGCGAACCCATGGCGGGCAAGCCGCAGCGCTTGCCAAATGACATCGCCATGCTGATGTACACATCCGGCTCGACCGGCACACCCAAAGGCGTGATGCACAGCTTTGAGCACGCCACGCGAGCCAGCGAAGGCATCACTGGCTACCAGGACAAGCAGAACAGCACCCAGTTTGTGTACCGCGCCTTGTCTTACCTGCCACTGGCGCACATCTTTGAGCGCGCCTGGATTGAATGCGCAGGTTTTGTCAGGGGCAATGGCCGAATTTTCTTTGCCGAGTCGCTGGATACGTTTTTGCAAGACTTGCAGCGCGCGCGCCCAACGGTGTTCATTTCAGTGCCACGCCTGTGGTTGAAATTTCAGCAAGGTGTTTTCAGCAAAATGCCGGCTAAAAAGCTGGATCGGCTGCTGTCGATTCCCATCCTCGGCAAAATCGTTGCGCGTAAAGTGCTGACGCAGCTCGGCCTGAATGAAGTGCTGTTGGCCGGCAGTGGCTCAGCCCCCATCCCGCCAGCGCTGATTGCCTGGTACCGCAGGCTGGGGCTGAACCTGATGGAAGGCTACGCCATGACCGAAGACTTTGCCTATTCCCACACCACCACAGGTACGCTCAATGCAGCTGGTCACGTGGGTGTGCCGTTTCCAGGTGTGCAGCGGCGCATTGCAGCAGATGGAGAGGTTTTGATCAAGTCGCCCGGCACACTGGTGGGCTACTACAAGCGGCCCGACCTGGACGCGGAGACCTTTACGCCAGACGGCTTTTTCATGACGGGCGACCTGGGCGAAGAAGGCCCGAACGGCCAACTCAAACTTACTGGGCGCAAAAAAGAGCTGTTCAAAACCGGCAAGGGCAAATACGTTGCGCCAGCGCCGATTGAAAACCTCATCAACGAAAGCCCGATGGTGGAGTTGTCATTGGTATCCGGTGTTGGCCAGCAGGCCGCGTACGCGATGGTGGTGCCCGCTGAAAGCCTGCGTCCGCGCCTGGCTGACCCGGCAGTACGTGCAGAATTTGTCGAAGAAATGGCCGCCGTGCTCAAGCGCGTCAACAGCAAGGTAGCCGACTACGAACAGCTCAAAATGATTGTGGTGGCACGCGAACCGTGGTCTATGGACAACGGCTTTTTAACGCCCACCATGAAAATCAAGCGCAACAAGATTGAAGCCGCTGTGGACCCACAAGTTGAAAAGTGGTTTGCCAGCAAAGGACCGGTCATTTGGCAATGACCGCTGGCAGCAATGCCGCGATCGATTAATGAAAGCCGAGCTGGGTAACAAGGCTTAAATCCGATTAACTCTGCCTCTCTCACCACCGCAGCGATGACGGGAAGCTGAAGCTTTCCTGGCCGTGATACATGCCAACCACGATGTTCAATATGTGTTTGCCAAGCTGGCTGACTAACTCACGGACGGACTGCACTCATCAATCACTCTAGACGCAACCATGAATTTAAAAAAAATAGTACTACCGCTACTGCTGACCGCATGCGCTTTTAGCGCATGGGCGCAAGATGCATTGGCCACCATCCCCAGCCTGAACGTGCCCCGCTACATGGGCACCTGGTACGAGATTGCCAAGTACCCCAACTTCTTTCAAAGAAAGTGCGTCAGCAATACCGTGGCAACTTATGAGGCGCAGCCCAACGGCACCGTCCGGGTGACCAACCGCTGCACTGATTCAGACGGCAAGGTCAAAGAAGCGATTGGGGAAGCACGCCAGGTAGGTAACGCCACATCACCAAAACTGGAGGTACGTTTTGCACCCGCCTGGCTGTCGTTTTTGCCTCTTGTATGGGGCAACTATTGGGTGATTGATATCGATACCGACTACCAGCTAGTAGCCGTGAGCGAGCCGCGCCAAGAATTGCTATGGATCTTGTCGCGTACTCCCAAACCCGATGACTTGGCTTACAGCCAACTCGCCGACAGGCTCAAGAAAAAAGGGTTTGACTTGAGCAAGATGGAAGCGACCCGGCAAAACAGACCGTAATCTGAGCAAGGTTGCTATTATTTAAGAAGTTTTAGCTGGCCTTGCTAAAATTAAACACCCCTGGATCCCGTATCGGGTCAACATCAACCGGAATGATGCTTTTAGGCGGGAACTTACCCTCCAGCAGCAACTTGCTGAGCGGGTTTTCAATCCGCTGTTGAATTGCGCGCTTGAGCGGCCTGGCCCCAAAAACCGGGTCAAAGCCGACCTTGGCCAGCTCGGCAATGGCGGCTTCTGACACCTGCATCGTCAGTTCCATCTTCTCCAGCCTGGCCATCAGCACTTTGAGCTGGATACGGGCAATCGACTCGATGTTTTTCGCATCTAACGCGTGGAAGACTACCGTCTCGTCGATGCGGTTTAAAAACTCAGGCCGGAAGTAGTTTTTCAGCTCATCCGTCACCGCGTCCTTGATCTCGTCATACGGCTTGCCGACCATGCTTTGAATAATGGGCGAGCCAATGTTGCTGGTCATCACGATCACGGTGTTTTTAAAGTCCACCGTGCGGCCCTGGCCGTCGGTCAAGCGACCATCGTCGAGTACTTGCAGCAGCACGTTAAACACATCCGGGTGGGCTTTTTCAACCTCATCTAGCAATAGCACGCTGTACGGCTTGCGGCGCACGGCCTCGGTCAGATAGCCGCCCTCTTCGTAACCCACATAACCAGGCGGCGCGCCAATCAGGCGCGCGACGCTGTGCTTTTCCATGAACTCGCTCATATCAACGCGAATCAAATGGTCTTCGCTGTCGAATAAAAAGCCAGCGAGGGCTTTGCAAAGCTCGGTTTTGCCGACGCCAGTGGGGCCGAGGAATAAAAATGAGCCGGTAGGGCGGTTCGGGTCACTCAAGCCCGAGCGCGAACGGCGAATGGCATTGGCCACGGCACCAATCGCTTCGTTTTGGCCCACCACGCGGTCATGCAGTTTGCCCTCCATCAGCAGCAGTTTGTCGCGCTCACCCTGCATGAGTTTGCTGACCGGGATACCTGTCGAACGCGCCACGACTTCAGCGATTTCTTCAGCGCCGACCTGTGTGCGAAGCAGCTTGGGCGCGGCGTTGGCGTTGGGCGCGGCTTCGCTGTCTTGCGCGGCTTTCAGGCGCTTTTCCAAGTCTGGCAGCTTGCCGTATTGCAGTTCGGCCACCTTGTTGAAGTCGCCCTTACGGGTTTGTTCTTCAATCTGGAACTTGATGCGGTCAATTTCTTCCATCACGTCTTTGCTGCCCAGCGCTTGCGCTTTTTCAGCTTGCCAAATCACGTCGAGGTCTGAAATCTCTTTTTGCAGTTTGATGATCTCGTCTTCAATCAGACCGAAGCGTTTTTGCGAGGCTTCGTCTTTCTCACGGCGCACTGCCTCTCGCTCAATTTGCAGTTGAATCAAGCGGCGGTCGAGCTTGTCCATCACCTCAGGTTTGCTGTCGCGCTCAATGCTGATTTTGCTGGCGGCTTCGTCGATCAGATCAATCGCCTTGTCGGGCAAAAAACGGTCGGTGATGTAGCGATGCGACAGCTCAGCCGCAGCAACAATCGCCGGGTCAGTGATCTGCACACCATGGTGCAGCTCGTACTTTTCTTTCAGGCCGCGCAAGATGGCAATTGTCGCTTCGACTGTTGGCTCGCCGACCAAAATCTTTTGAAAGCGGCGCTCAAGTGCAGCGTCTTTTTCAATGTACTTGCGGTACTCGTCGAGTGTGGTCGCGCCCACGCAATGCAGTTCGCCCCTGGCCAAAGCGGGTTTGAGCATATTGCCCGCGTCCATCGCACCTTCGGCCTTGCCTGCACCGACCATGGTGTGCAGCTCGTCGATAAAAACGATGGTCTGGCCTTCGTCCTGCGCGAGCTCTTTGAGCACGGTTTTCAGACGCTCCTCAAACTCGCCTCTGAATTTGGCACCGGCCAGCAACGCAGCCATGTCCAGGCTCAGCACCCGTTTATTTTTGAGTGAATCAGGCACCTCCCCCGCCACGATGCGCTGGGCAAGGCCTTCAACAATCGCGGTTTTACCGACACCTGGTTCGCCGATCAACACAGGGTTGTTTTTGGTTCGGCGTTGCAAAACTTGAATGGCACGGCGGATTTCATCGTCACGGCCAATGACCGGGTCGAGCTTGCCCATGCGGGCACGCTCCGTCAAATCCATGCAATATTTCTTGAGCGCTTCGCGGTTGCCTTCGCCTTCAGCGCTGTCCATTTTTTCACCACCGCGCACGGTGTTGATCGCCGCTTCCAGCGACTTGCGGGTCAGGCCGTTTTCACGTGCGATTTTGCCGATGTCGGCTTTGCTGTCGGCTACCGCCAGCAAATACAGCTCGCCAGCGACGAAGGGGTCACTACGCTTGATGGCTTCTTTTTCAGTGGCTTGCAGCAGCTTGGCCAAGTCTGAAGAAACAGAAATCTGATCTTGCCCTTCTACCTGCGCCAGCTTTTTGATAGCCGCCTGCGCCGACACTTCAAGGCCTGACACGTTGACGCCAGCTTTTTCAAGCAGCGCTCGCGGGCCATCGTCTTGTTTGAGCATGGCCAGCAACAAATGGACCGGCTCGATGTAGCCGTTGTCGTTGGCAAGAGCCAGCGACTGGGCATCGCTCAAAGCCTCTTGAAATTTGGTGGTGAGTTTGTCTTGGCGCATGAAAATGTCCTCGCATGTGAATTCCGAATTAGTGACTAACTCGGGGGTATTCACGCATTTTCAAGTCCGGCAATGCCAGCCAGCTTGCGTCAAGTCAAACAAAAGCGTATCAGGCAGGGCTGGTTACTGGCTCCAGCGCCTCACGCGAAAAGCCTGCAATCTTGGCGTAGTTGTCTGAAATCGCTTGCAATTCAGCCTGGCTGATCAAGTCGTCAATATGACCAAAAGGCTTGCCACCGCTCAGCTCATCGGCTTTCATGATGATGAAGTCTGGTGGCGTCGAGCGGTTGGTCAGCACGATTTTTGCAGTCGGCGGCCTGCGCAGTTCTTCATAAGCCAACAGCGCGTCGCGCATATCACCGCCGCTAAGGTGGACCAACGCCAGCTGTGCCGCAAGCACGCGGCCGTCAATGATGGCCTGGGCCGAGCCATTGGAGCCGCGTGGGTACATCGGGTGCGCGGCGTCGCCCAGCAAGGTGACGCGGCCAAACGTCCATTGGGCTACCGGATCTTTGTCAACCATCGGGTATTCAAGAATGCTGTCTGCGCCGTTGATGAGCGCGGGCACGTCTAGCCAATCAAAAGCCCAGTCTTTAAAAATATCCAGAAAATCAGCGCCTGAGCCACTGCGATTCCAGTCGTTCATCACCTCGCCTTCGCGCTGGGTTTCGGCCACCCAGTTCACCAGTTGCATGCCTTGGTCGTCGATGTTGTCAACAATCGGGTAAATCACCATCTTGCCGGTCTCTATCGAGCCGATGCGAATGTAGCTTTTGCCACTCAAAATCGGGCGATGCCGGGTCACACCGCGCCAGGTATTGATGCCGGCAAAAGCTACTTTTTCATTGGGGTAAAACTGTTTGCGCAGGGTTGAGTTGACGCCGTCGCAGGCAATCACCACATCGGCATGAACCGCAGTCAGTTGCGCGCCAGTTGAAGTCTCTGTGAAATGGAGCAGCGCACCTTCTTCATCTTGCGTGACCTGCATACAGCGGTGGTTGGTATGCACATGTGACGCACCCAGGCGCGACAGCACGGCATCAAACAAAATTCGGTGCAGCTTGCCGCGATGAATGCCGACCTCGGGCATCTCATAGCCGGCGTGGCGACCGCGCGGTTCGCGGTAAATGTACTGGCCGAACCGATTAAAAAACACGCTCTCCAGGTTCTCAATACCCGCAGCTTCCAGCTCTGCCTGCAAGCCCAAGCCAGCCAACTCACGCACCGCGTGGGGCAACAGCGTGATGCCAACGCCAATTTCTTTGATGTCAGGAACAGTTTCGTACACGTCGCACGTCAGGCCGCGCTGGTGGAGCGCCAGCGCCAAACTCAAACCACCAATACCGCCACCAATGATTGCAATCGCCATGCGGTTTTATTCAGCAGTGATGTTTTGAGTCTTGATGAGCTGAGCCCAACGCACAGCGTCTTTTTCTACCAGTGCCTTGAACTCTTCTGGCGAACTGCTGGCGGGGTCCATGCCCTGGGTTTGAAAGGCGCGCTTGACATCATCGAGCGCAAGAATGTCCTTGATCTCTTTGTTCAGCCTGCCAACTTCAGCGGCAGATGTCCCAGGCGGCGCGAATATGCCGTACCACATGTCAACATTAACCTTGCCCACACCCGCTTCTGCCAAAGTAGCTACATCAGGCAGCAGCGGATGCCGCTTGTCACTGCCAATAGCCAAGGCTGTTAACCGCCCTGCCTTGACATGCGGCAGCGCCACGTGGATGGGTAAAAACATGGTTTCAATTTGGCCACCCAGCAGATCAGTGACAGCAGGGGCCGTACCGCGGTACGGAATGTGCGTCACAAAAACACCTGATGTGTTTTTGAGCAGTTCCATCGACAAATGGTGCGGCGTACCCACGCCCGGCGACGCGTAGTTCATGCGGCCTGGCGCAGCCTTGGCAGCGGCAACCCAATCAGCGGCGGTTTTGTGGTTGGTTTTAGGGTGGCTGACCAAAATCAGCTGACCCCAGCTTGTAAGGGTGACGGGCACCAAATCTTTGATCGGGTCAAAAGACAGCTTGGGGTACAAGCTGCGGTTCATCACCAGTGTGTTGACCGACACCAAAAGCGTTGAACCGTTGGGCACGGCACGCACCACCGCTTCAGTCCCAATATTGCCGGATGCGCCCACACGGTTGTCGACCATCACCGGGCGAGCTAGCCGCTCAGATAGTTTGGGACCGACGGTACGGGCAATCAGGTCAATGCCTGTGCCGGGGGTGAAAGGCACGATCAGTCGCAGCGCGTTGGATGTTGGCGCGGTGGCTGGGGCAGCGGGTTGCGCCCAGGCTGACACCGCCAGTGCCAGACCAACTGCACACGCGGATCGTCGCCGAAAACTGGCAGCATTATGATTTGTTAAGCAGGGTAAAAAGTAAAACATTTTTTCACTCCAGAGAACTGCCAGGTAGGCAGCAATAACAAGTTGGTATGCTAACGAATATATGTACCTCACAGCAAGGCACAATCGGGGTTTGCCAGAACAACACAACTACTTACATTTCTATTGTGTCTGATCCAAGCCTTGCCCGACTCTACGCACGCCCCGGTTTTTTACTGAGGCGCGCGCACCAAATATCTGCCGCCGTCTTTGAGGACGAATGCCGCGATGTGGGGCTGACGCCCGCACAGTTTGGCGTGCTCACCGTACTGGAGGCATCCCCCGGCCTGGATCAGTCCAGTTTGGCGCGCGCCCTGGGTTTTGACAAAGTCACTGTGCTGCGGGTTTTGCGCGGCCTGGAAGCTCGCGGGCTGGCCGATCGTTCACGAGCCGATGGGAACAAGCGAAGTTGGTCGGTGGCGCTATCCAGTGAGGGTGAAAAACTGCTGAAACAATCGCAAAAACCAGCAGAGCGCGCTTATGACAGGCTCATGAAACCCCTGTCGCCCGAACAGCAGGCGCAGTTGGTGCTGCTGCTGATGGAGTTGACGCAAGGACTAGAAGACCACGCTCGTGCGGCGTTTGTGCCGCCAGAGATGAGTTAAAAAATCAGGCGTTGCGGGCTTGGATGCCCCATTTGGCCAACGCCGTATCGTCCGTCACCCGGGCATCCACCCAACGCGCACCTTCAGGCGTTTGCTCTTTCTTCCAGAACGGGGCTTGGGTTTTCAGGTAGTCCATCAAAAACTCACACGCCTTGAAGCTCTCGCCCCGATGCGCTGACGTCACCGCAACCATCACCACCTGATCCAAGGGCTGCAATAACCCTACACGGTGCACCACACGCGCATCAAAAATATCAAAACGTTTCAAAGCCTCGTCAATCATGGCCTCAATGGCCTTTTCCGTCATGCCGGGGTAGTGTTCGAGCTCCATGCTGCTGACGTTCAAACCATCGTTGCGGTCCCTGACCGTACCTGTGAAGGTACAAACAGCGCCGATGCGTTTGTCGCAATTTTTGAGGGCATCCACTTCAACGGCCAAATTGAAGTCCTCGGTCTGGATGGACACCCGTGCAGCCATATCAGCCCCCGGTGACCGGTGGAAAAAACGCGACCTCACAGCCCTCAGACAACAAGGTGCTTTCATCACTCATCACCTGGCCAAGGGCCATGCGCACCGCCCTGCCCCGGCTCAGGCAGGTGTAGTTTGGACCGGTAGCCAATAGCTCGTCGCGCAGGCTAGCCAAAGTGGTGGCAGCCGTCTCACGCTGCTCGCTGGCATGGCCTACCGCTTCACGAATCGAGGCAAAATATTTGATGGTCACCAGCATGCGTTGCCCTTCAAGACATTAACGACGACATCGGGATGAACTGTACGCTGTCGCCATGCGCAATGGTTTTGTCCGGCGGGTTGTCGACCAGCCCGTCAGCCCACACAGCTGAGGTTAAAACCCCAGAGCTTTGATTCTCAAACAGCTCCAGCCCACCCGCTGCGTTGTGCCGAACACGTAAGAATTCACGGCGTTTGTCAGCCTTAGGCCAATCAAAATGGGCGCAAGCAGCTATTGAATCAGGAGCAAATGTCGTAGCGCTTTGCAGCTTGAGAATGAACGGCCTGACGAGCAAAAGAAAAGTCACAAAGCTTGACACCGGGTTACCCGGCAAGCCTATGAAGTGCGTCTTGTCAATCTTGCCGTACGCAAAGGGCTTGCCGGGTTTGATGGCGATTTGCCACAAATTGAGCTGGCCCAGCGCCTGAACGGCAGGTTTGATGTGGTCTTCTTCACCCACCGACACACCGCCGCTGGTCAGTACCACGTCATGCGCGGCGCTGGCAATCTTTAGCGCTGCAATCGTTGCGTCCAGCTTGTCCGGCACGATACCCATATCGGTCACCACACAGCCCAAGCGCTGGAGTAAGGCACGCAGAAAAAAGCGGTTGGAGTTGTAAATCGCACCCGGCTTCATATCGACAGGCGCGACTTCGCCTGGCATCACCAATTCATCGCCAGTAGAAAACAGCGCCACTCGCACGCGCGGTGCAACCAGTAATTTGTCAAAGCCTATACTCGCCGCCAAGCCAAGCGATGCGGGCGCAAGCCGCTCACCTTTACATAGCACCACAGCGCCTGATACAACATCCTCACCGCGCCTTCGAATCCACTGGCCAAGTGTCGGTTGGGCCTGCAAGCGAACCTGTGAGCCTTCAACCCTACAGTCTTCTTGCATGACGATGGCATCCGCGCCTTCCGGCACAGGCGCACCCGTGAAGATGCGGGCAGCGCAGCCAACGCCAAGCACATGACCCGTGCTGCCAGCGGCAATACGCTGGTTGACGTCAAAGGCAGTTGTGGCGTTTTGCCAATCAGCGCAACGCACCGCATACCCATCCATGGAGCTGTTGTCATGTGCGGGGACATTCAAGCTGGCAATCAAGTCTTGCGCTAAAACGCGGCCATCGGCATCAAAGGTGCTGACGAATTCAGCAGTGGCAAGCGGCAGTGCGTGCGCCAGCAGCTCTGTGAGGGCCGCATCCAGCGGCTTAAGGGGCGCTCGCGGCGCTGTGTTTGAAATATTAGCCAAGCTGCCTCTCAAACGAATAGTCAAAACGAGCCTGCTGGTTGATGAGGTAATCAGCCACCGCTTCGACGTTGTTCAAATCAAGGACCGGACGCAAAGTGGCATGGGGTAACTGCTCTGGCGCATCAGTAGCAATGGCAACCACGAAATCATCGTCCATATAGCGCGGCGGTTTGCCAATGTAATCCGGGTTAGGCGCACGCCAGACTTCGATTTTTAGCAAGTCACTGTCTTTGAAGCCTTCTACCAGGACCCAATCGACACCGTCATACAGCTCGGCAATCATCTGGTGCACCGTCATGTCGGACTGCTTTTCAAATTCACGCATCAACGCAAAACGGTTGCTGGAAGACACCGCCACTTCAAAGGCTCCGGCCTCGCGGTGGCGAAAGGTGTCTTTTCCGGGGCGGTCAATGTCAAAGCTGTGGTGCGCATGCTTGACGACCGATACCCGAAGCCCGCGCTTTTTAAGCACCGGGATCAGCTGTTCAACCAGTGTGGTTTTACCTGAGCCGGAGTACCCGGCAAACCCAACCACATTCATAAGAGTACTTTCGCAGATAGAAATTTGCTATAAATATAGGAGCTGTCTGCGCCCGATTTTATTGGTATAGTGGCCAATTTACTGCACATTTTCAGCAATATATGCCTTGATTTGTGCTGCATCAGGCGACATCAGCTTGACGCGTTTTGGCAGCGCCTCAATGCCGTCAAATTGTGGCGGTCTTGGCGGCAACCTGCCCAAAGCCTCTTCAATTGTTTCGGCAAACTTGATGGGCAATGCCGTCTCAAGCACGATCATCGGCACGCCTGGCTGCATGTGCTCGCGCGCGACTTTCACACCGTCGGCGGTGTGGGTGTCGATGATGTCGTTGAACTGCGCGTACACACTTTGAATGGTGGCCAGGCGATTGGCGTGGGTGCTTTTTCCGCTCAAAAAGCCATAGGTTTTTGCTGCTGATTTAAACGCTTCATTTGCGCTTAAATCGAAACGGCCTTTGGCGTTGATCTGGTCATGAAAAAACGCTTTGGTTTGCGCGCCATCGCGCCCAAGCAGGTCGAACACAAAACGCTCAAAGTTTGACGCTTTGGAAATATCCATCGACGGACTGGAGGTTTCGTGCGTGTCGCTGCTTGTTCTGACACGGTAGATGCCAGTGCGGAAGAACTCGTCCAGCACGTCGTTTTCATTGGTCGCAACCACCAATTTATCAATTGGCAAACCCATCATTCTGGCCACGTGGCCTGCGCAGACGTTGCCGAAGTTGCCGGAGGGGACGGTGAACGAGACTTTCTCAAAGCTTGATTTAGTGGCTTGAAAATACCCTGCAAAGTAATACACAACTTGCGCCATCAAACGCGCCCAGTTGATCGAATTGACAGTGCCAATCTTGTACTGGCGCTTGAATTCCAGGTCATTCGACACCGCCTTGACGATGTCCTGGCAATCATCAAACACACCCTCAACCGCGATGTTGTGAATGTTCGCGTCTTGCAAGCTGAACATCTGCGCCTGCTGAAACGGGCTCATCCGGCCTTGCGGCGATGTCATGAACACCCGCACACCACGTTTGCCACGCATGGCGTATTCAGCCGCGCTACCGGTGTCGCCACTGGTTGCACCCAAAATATTCAACTCTTCGCCGCGCCGCGCCAATTCGTATTCAAACAAATTGCCCAGCAGTTGCATCGCCATGTCTTTGAAGGCCAGCGTTGGTCCGTTCGACAAAGCCTCCAAGTACAAACCTTTTTCAAGCGGGCGCAAAGGCACGATGGCCGTCGTGCCAAACACCTCTTGCGTGTAGGTTTTGCGGCAGATAGCTTTTAAATCGACAGCAGGAATGTCGTCAACGTAGAGCGACAGCACTTCAAACGCCAAATCCGCATAAGGCAAAGCGCGCCAAGCATCGAGCATGGCGGGCGTGACTTGCGGGTAGTGATCAGGCAGGTACAAACCGCCATCGGGAGCAAGACCTTCAAGCAGGATGTCGCAGAATTTACGTGACGTCGTGTCACCGCGGGTCGAAAGGTAACGCATCAAGCCAACTCTTCCTTGCGAATCCGAACAATCGGCGCGAGCACCGTCTTGAGTGCCTGCATCTGCGCCAGAGCTTCGTTCATTTTGGCTTCTGCGCAGTCGTGCGTCAGGATGATCAGGTCGGTTTGGGTTGCGCCCTCGCCGCCTACCTCATCAGCCTCGCGCTGCAACACCGCATCAATGCTGATGCCTGCTTTGGCCAAAATGCTGGTGACATTGGCCAGAACGCCGGCTTCGTCGGCCACGTTCAGGCGCAGGTAGTAGCTGGTCACCACCTCGCCCATCGTCAGCACAGGGGTGTTGCTCATGGCATCAGGCTGAAAGGCCAGGTGCGGCACGCGCTGTGCAGCATCGGCGCTATGCAAGCGGGCAATGTCGACCAAGTCGGCAATCACAGCGCTGGCGGTGGGCTCGCTGCCCGCGCCTTTGCCATAGTACAGCGTGGTGCCGACCGCGTCGCCATGCACCATCACCGCGTTCATCGCGCCTTCGACGTTGGCAATCAGTCGCTTATTAGGTACCAGGGTAGGGTGAACGCGCAGCTCAATACCCTTGTCGGTTTTCTTGGTAATGCCCAACAACTTGATGCGGTAGCCCAGTTGCTCGGCGTACTTGATGTCGGTTGCGCCCAGTTTAGTAATGCCCTCGACATAAGCCTTGTCAAACTGCACCGGCACGCCAAACGCCATGGCCGACATGAGAGCGGCTTTATGCGCGGCGTCAACGCCTTCAATGTCAAACGTTGGATCAGCTTCGGCATAACCCAGCGCTTGAGCCTGTTTGAGCACCACGTCAAAGTCCAGACTCTTGTCGCGCATCTCGCTCAAAATGAAATTGGTGGTCCCGTTGATGATGCCGGCGATCCATTGAATGCGGTTGGCGCTCAAGCCCTCACGCAATGACTTGATGATCGGTATGCCGCCAGCTACGGCCGCTTCAAACGCAACCATCACGCCCTTGCGGCTGGCTGCCGCAAAAATCTCGGTACCATACACGGCCAGCAAGGCCTTGTTGGCTGTCACCACGTGTTTGCCTGCTTCAATCGCCTCCAGCATCAACTGCTTGGCAATGCCATAGCCGCCAATCAGCTCAATGACGATGTCAATATCGGGGTTGGCAATCACGGCGCGTGCATCGCTGACGACTTTGACGCCAGGACCCACAGCCGCTTGAGCCCTGGCCGTGTCCAAGTCAGCAACCATGGCAATTTCAATGCCGCGCCCTGCACGGCGAACAATTTCCGTCTGATTGCGTTGCAACACGTTAAAAACGCCGGTGCCAACAGTACCAATGCCCAAAAGGCCTACTTGAATCGATTTCATATACTTTTTTACTACAAAATAAGGCTCTAGACCAATAAAATCAGGCGCGAGCAGCTACTAATTTAATAGCGGCTGGACTCATTGCTTTTCCAGGCGGTTTGCCTGCGCGACTGCGGTAAGACTCCAGAAACTTGGCGATACGGCCAATCGCCTCACGCAAATCGTCTTCATGCGGCAAAAACACGATGCGGAAATGGTCTGGGTCAGGCCAGTTAAAACCAGTGCCCTGTACCAGCATCACGCGCGTCTCGCGCAGCAGTTCGAGGAAAAACTGGCGGTCATCGGTGATCGGGTAAATCACCGGGTCCAACTTAGGGAACATATACAGAGCCGCCACGGGCTTGACGCAAGTCACACCAGGGATGGCGGTGATTAGTTCATACGCCAAATCGCGCTGGCGGCGCAACCTGCCGCCCTCACACGTCAAATCATTGATGCTTTGATAGCCACCGAGCGCGGTTTGAATTGCCCATTGACCCGGCACATTCGAGCACAACTTCATGTTGCTCAGCATGTTCAGGCCTTCGATGTAGTCGCTGGCAGCACGCTTGTCACCCGACACCACCAGCCAGCCCGCGCGGTAGCCACAAGAGCGATAGCTTTTGCTGAGCGAATTGAAGGTCAGCGTCAGCACGTCGTTTGACAGAGAAGCAATCGCTGTGTGCTTGACACCGTCGTACAGCACCTTGTCATACACCTCATCAGCCAATATCACCAGGCCATGTTCGCGCGCAATGGCCACGATGCCTTTGAGCAAGTCGTCTGAATACAGCACGCCCGTCGGGTTGTTCGGGTTGATGACCACAATGGCTTTGGTGCGTGGTGTGATTTTGGTGCGAATGTCGGCCAGGTTGGGCATCCAGCCATTGGCCTCGTCGCACAGGTAATGCACCGGTGTGCCCCCCGAAAGTGTGGTGGCCGCCGTCCACAGCGGGTAGTCGGGCATGGGCAGCAGCAGCTCGTCGCCGTTATCCAGCAGCGCATTGGTGGCCATGGTGATCAGCTCGCTGGCGCCATTGCCCAGGTAAATGTCGTCCAGCGTCACGCCTTTGATGCCCTGCTTTTGGGTCTCGTGCATCACGGCTTTGCGCGCTGCAAAAATGCCTTTGCTGTCAGAGTAACCGGCCGAATTGGGCAGGTTGCGAATCATGTCCTGCTGAATTTCTTCAGGCGCATCAAAACCAAATACCGCCAGATTGCCCAGATTCAATTTGATGATTTTTTGACCTTCGTCTTCCATCTGGCGCGCCGCGTCCATGATGGGCCCACGAATGTCGTAAAGCACGTTGGCCAGCTTGGCAGATTTGGTGATGGGTTTCATGTGAGCATTCCTCAAACGATTTTTCAGAGCGGAACCTATAATTTGACCACATAAATGCTGCTTTGCAGCACTCACCATCAACTTGTGACCGCATGAAACTACAGCCCGATAAATTAGACGTCCAATCGATCCTTGGCTACGGTCCTGGCTGGGTTGGTTTGGGGCACAACGGCGTGGCTGAAAAAGTCGAGCGCAGCATCGTGATTGGCTCGCGCGGTGAGAAATTTGACTGGCATTGCGCGCGTTTTGAAGACCTGACCGAAGAGCACTTCACGCAACTGGCTGTCACCCAGCCCGAGCTGGTGATTTTTGGCAGCGGGACGCGCTTGCGCTTTGCACCACCGGCCTTTATGCGTGCCCTGATGCAAAAACGCATAGGCGTTGAAACCATGGACACACTGGCCGCGTGCCGCACATACAACATTCTTGCGGGCGAGGGGCGTCAGGTGATTGCAGCGCTGCTGATTGAAACAATCAGTTAGGCTGCGCTGGCTTTCAGGGTAAAATCTAGGGTTGCACAGGTTGGGCCAACCCCGACAGCACAGCGGTCAACACAATCACTACTCCCAGGGTTCTACAAGTATGGCAGTCGTCGTCAATAAACTCCTCCCCGAATTTGAAGCGAACGCCACTGGCGGCTTGAAAGTTTCCAACCAGTCCCATATGGGCAAGGTGGTTGTTTTGTACTTCTACCCCAAAGACAACACACCCGGTTGCACCACTGAAGCGATGCAGTTCCGTGACCGTTACAAAGATTTCGTTAAAGCGGGTGCCACTGTATTTGGCGTTTCGCGCGACAACATGAAGTCGCATGACGAGTTCAAAAGCAAGCTTGAGCTGCCGTTTGAGCTGATTGCCGACACTGAAGAAAAAATGTGCCACATGTTCGGTGTGGTCAAAAATAAAATCATGTATGGCAAAAAAGTCAAAGGCATCGAGCGCAGCACGTTTTTGATCGCTGCTGACGGCACGCTGGCTGAAGAGTGGCGCGGCCTGAAAGTACCTGGCCATGTGGATGATGTTTTGAAAGCCGTGAAAGCGCTCAAAAAAGCTGCCTGAAAGAGTTTTTGGGCGGTCACGCGACTTGTGCATAATGAACTCATCTTGCTGAGATTCACAAACCGCTCTATTTTCAAAGCCGCCCAGGTTCTAGGGCGGCTTTTTCATTTTCAGATCCGTGTTTTTTCTTAAACCCTCCTTGAAAGCGTTTTAAGTACCATGCCCCTGCCCCCAGCCCCGACCAAGCGTGCCGCCCTGCTGTCCAGCGATGCCATGGACGCGCCCGCAAGATCACCCTCTAAAGCGGCTCAAAGAGCAGGCAACAACCCACGCGACCCCAAACCTCCCGTACTTGACCTGTTTGACAGCCGAAGTACGCATGCGGGCGGCGCCGACCACCCGGTAGCGTTTAAAGGCAAAGAGATATCTAGACCAATCACTACGGGCGTAAGCAGCTATAAAAAAAGTAGCGCTGAACGCCCGGAAGTAGCGGTCCAGCCAAAGCCTGTGAAAAAACCAAAGCACACTGGCCCGACCAAACTGTTCGTGCTGGACACCAATGTGCTGATGCACGACCCGATGTGCCTGTTCCGATTTGAAGAGCACGACATCTTTTTACCGATGATCGTGCTGGAAGAGCTGGACGGCCATAAAAAAGGCATGACCGAGGTAGCCCGAAATGCCCGGCAAACCAGCCGCTCGCTGGACGCGCTGGCCGGTGCCAAAGACGCAGAAATCACCAAAGGCTTGAAGCTGGACACCACCGGCCACCGCGAGGCCAAAGGCTGCCTGCTGTTCCAAACCAAGCCGCTGGACTACTCCCTGCCCATGAGCCTGCCGCAGGGGAAGGCCGACAACCAGATTTTGGGCGTGGTCGAGGCGCTGCGCAAAGAATACGCACCGCGTGAGGTGGTCTTGGTGTCCAAAGACATCAACATGCGCGTCAAAGCCCGTGCGCTGGGCCTTGCAACCGACGATTACCAAAACGACAAAACACTTGAAGACGGCGACCTTCTGTATTCGGGTGTGCTGGCTCTGCCGAATGATTTTTGGACACGGCAAAGCAAAACCATTGAAAGCTGGCAGCAAGGCAGCTACAACTTTTATCGCATCACCGGGCCGATTGTGGGCAGCTTGCTGATCAACCAGTTCGTGTTTTTTGAAGCGCCGGGCGAGCCGCCGCTGTACGCACGTGTGACTGAGATTCGCGCCAAAACCGCGGTGCTTAAAACCCTGAAAGACTTCAACCACCTGAAAAACGCGGTGTGGGGCGTGACCACACGCAACCGCGAGCAAAACTTTGCCATGAACCTGCTGATGGACCCGGAAGTGGACTTTGTCACACTGGCGGGCACAGCTGGCAGCGGCAAAACGCTGATGGCGCTGGCCAGTGGCCTGACCCAGGTGCTGGACGACCGCCGTTACACCGAGATCATCATGACCCGCGCCACGGTATCGGTCGGTGAAGACATCGGCTTTTTACCTGGTACAGAAGAAGAAAAGATGGGCCCCTGGATGGGCGCACTCGACGACAACCTGGAAGTGCTGGGCAAAACCGAAAACGGCTCGGGCGAATGGGGCCGCGCAGCCACCAATGAATTGATTCGTTCACGCATCAAGGTCAAAAGCATGAACTTCATGCGTGGCCGGACTTTTTTGAACAAGTACGTGATCATTGACGAAGCACAAAACCTGACGCCCAAGCAAATGAAAACGCTAATCACCCGCGCCGGCCCGGGCACCAAAATCATTTGCATGGGCAACTTGGCACAAATCGACACGCCGTACCTAACCGAAGGTTCATCGGGCATGACCTATGCGGTAGACCGCTTCAAAGGTTGGCCGCATGGTGGGCACATCACGCTGGCACGCGGTGAGCGTTCAAGACTTGCGGACTTTGCCAGCGAAGTGCTTTAAATCGTACTTCCTGAACGCAAAAAGCCAAGTCAAATGACTTGGCTTTTTACTTTGCGTGTCTGGTGGGAGATGCAAGTTTCGAACTTGCGACCCCTGCAGTGTGAATGCAGTGCTCTACCCCTGAGCTAATCTCCCGTCGCCTTGACGTCTCCATCAAGCGAAGCCTCAGATTATATGCCGACTCTCATGCGGCGGCTGTTCTCCACACCGTCTTGCCTTTGCTGGCTTTGTCAATGTCTGCCAGCAGCTTTTCATGCGCCTCTAACTCATCGTCATTGGCGGCCAACAACGGCAGTACAAACTGGCTCAAGTCAATCGCCGGCGCAGTGTCACCGGTTTGAGACGTGTTGCCAGACTCCATCATCAAACTGTTTTGGCCGCGCGTGAGGTTGATGTACACGTCGGCCAAAAGTTCAGCGTCCAGCAGCGCGCCGTGCAGGGTGCGGCCTGAATTATCGACCTCCAGCCTGTCGCACAGTGCATCGAGCGAGTTGCGTTTGCCCGGATACAGCTCTTTGGCCATCATCAGGCTGTCAGTGATCTTGCTGACGTGGGCTGCAATGGGATGTTGGCCGCAAATCTCCAGCTCTTTGTTCAAAAAACCCACATCAAACGGCGCGTTATGAATGATGATTTCAGCGCCATTCAAGTAGTCAAGAAGTTCTTGCGCAATCACGCCAAAGCGGGGCTTGTCTTTTAAAAACTCATTGCTGATGCCGTGAACTTTCAGCGCATCTTCATGGCTGTCACGCTCGGGGTTCAGGTAAAAGTGCTTGTTGTTGCCCGTCAGCTTGCGGTCGACCAGCTCAACGCAACCTATCTCGATAATGCGGTCGCCGTTGTCGGGTGACAGGCCAGTGGTTTCTGTGTCCAAGAAAATTTGGCGCATGAGCAATTTCTAATGCAGTTCTTTGGCGTGGTTGATCGTGTACTTAGGGATATCTATCGTGACATCGCTTTGCGCCAGTATCGCTTGGCAGCTCAGGCGCGAGTTGGGCTCCAGGCCCCAGGCGCGGTCCAGCAGATCGTCTTCGGTTTCATCAGGCGGGTTGAGTGAATTCACCCCCTCGCGCACGACGACGTGGCAAGTGGTGCAAGCGGCGCTCATGTCACAGGCGTGCTCGATGTTGATTTTGTTGTCTAACAACGCTTCACAAATGGATGTGCCAGCGGGCGCAGTGATCTGAGCGCCTTGCGGGCAGTACTCAGCGTGGGGGAGGATTTTAATGATTGGCATTTTTAAACTGATTCAATATTTTTACCCGCCAGAGCCTGTTGTATGCCCCGGTTCATGCGTTCGGCGGCGAAAGCTTCGGTGCCTTTTGCAAGCGCCTGAGTGGCGGCTTCAATCGCAGCGGCATCGCCATTTTCACGGGTATCGATCAAGCCTACCATCAGGCTGTCAATTTGGGCACGCTCGTTAGGGCTTAATAAATCGGCATCTGCATCCAACGCCGTTTTAACAGCCAGCACCATGCGGTCTGCGTCCAAACGCGCTTCAGCCAGCGCACGCGACGCCATGTCAAGTTGCGCGGTTGAAAAGCTGTCTTGCAACATGCGGGCGATCTCCTCGTCAGACAGACCATACGATGGCTTCACATCAATACGCGCCTCTACGCCACTGACCTGCTCTTTCGCATCCACGCTCAGCAAACCATCAGCATCAACGGTAAAGGTGACCCGAATACGCGCTGCGCCAGCCACCATCGGCGGTATGCCGCGTAGCTCAAAGCGAGCCAGGCTGCGGCAGTCGACTACCAAGTCACGCTCGCCTTGCACCACGTGCAGCGCAAGCGCGGTTTGGCCGTCTTGATACGTCGTGAAGTCCTGCGCCATAGCAGTGGGAATGGTTTGGTTACGCGGCACGATGCGCTCGACCAGGCCGCCCATGGTTTCAATGCCCAATGACAGCGGAATCACATCCAACAGCAGCAGGTCATTGCCTGCGTTGTTACCCGCCAGTTGATTGGCAGAAATAGCTGCTCCAAGTGCCACCACTTCGTCGGGGTTCAAATTGGTCAGTGGTTCGCGTCCGAAAAAACTGGCGACCGCTTTGCGTACCTGCGGCATGCGTGTAGAGCCGCCCACGAGCACCACACCTTCGATGTCAGTTTTATCCAACTTGGCGTCACGCAAAGCCTTGCGAGAAGCCGTCAAGGTGCGCTGCGTCAGGTGCGCCGTTGCCGTTTCAAAATCTTCAGCCTTCATTTCAAAATTAACCAGCGCCTTGGCCAGTTGAACTGAAAACTGAACAGCCGGCGTATCCGACAACGCCTCTTTGCAAGTACGCGCTGCACGCTGCAAAGCGGCCTTGTCAGTAGCATTCAATGCATCGGCTGACAGCCCTGCTTTGGCCAGCACCCAATCGACCAGCGCACGGTCATAGTCGTCACCGCCCAAGGCGGAATCACCGCCTGTGGCCACGACTTCAAACACACCTTCGGTCAATCGCAGGATGGAAATATCAAACGTACCGCCACCCAAGTCGTAGATGGCAAACACGCCTTGGCTCGCGTTGTCCAGACCGTAGGCAATCGCCGCTGCTGTGGGCTCGTTGATCAGGCGCAGAACATTCAAGCCCGCGAGCTGTGCGGCATCTTTGGTAGCTTGTCGCTGCGCATCGTCAAAGTAGGCGGGCACGGTGATGACCGCGCCGTAAATGTCATCGTCAAAAGTATCCTCAGCCCTAAAGCGAAGCGTTGCCAAAATCTCGGCGCTGATTTCAACCGGACTTTTTTCACCCGCCACGGTTTGCAGCGTGACCATGCCGGGCTTGTCAATCAACTGGTACGGCAACTGCGCACGGTTGCCAATGTCGTCAATGCCGCGCCCCATCAATCTCTTAACAGACGAGATGGTATTGGCGGGGTCATCAACCTGCGCAGCCAAAGCCGCATAACCAATCTGGCGTTTGTCACCATCAAGGTAGCGCACCACGCTGGGCAAAATCACCCGGCCTTCATCGTCAGGCAGGCACTCAGACACGCCATTACGCACACTGGCCACCAATGAATGGGTCGTGCCCAGGTCAATGCCGATGGCGATACGCCTTTCGTGCGGGTTGGGCGCCTGGCCGGGTTCGGAGATTTGGAGAAGTGCCATGTCGCTTGAGAAATCTATTCGTTTGTTTATTGTTGCAGTTGATCAAGTCGTGCGTCGACTTCTGCGGAAAATCGCTCAACAAACATCAGGGCTCTGACGTGTTCAACGGCTGCTGTAAAGTTGTTTTCAGCATCTATTGAACGCTCTATTTTTGATAGCTGCTTACGCCCGTATTCATTGGTCTGGAGTGCTATTTGATCTATATTTTGTGCTGTTTCAGCCTCATCCAAGGCCTCCCGCCACTCGATTTGCTGCATCAGGAACGCGGCAGGCATGGCAGTATTGTTTTCAGCGTTAACAGGTGCGCCGTTCAGCTCGCACAAGTAGGCAGCGCGCTTGAGCGGGTCTTTGAGCCGCTGATAGGCTTCATTGATGCGCACAGACCATTGCATGGCGACGCGTTGGGCAGACGCGCCTTGCGCCGCAAACTTGTCGGGGTGCGCTTCTCTCTGGAGTTCTTTCCAGCGGGCATCAATGGCTGCGCGGTCTTGGCTGAACTTTTGCGTTAAACCGAAAAGTTCAAAGTCATTGGCTTGGAGATTCACACTCGAAAAGACTCACCGCACCCGCAACGATCTCGTTCATTGGGGTTGAGAAACTTGAAGCCCTCATTCAAACCCTCGCGCACAAAGTCAAGCTGCGTCCCATCAATGTAGGCCATGCTTTTCGGGTCGACCAGCACCTTCACGCCGTTGTCTTCAAACACCACGTCTTCGGGTGCGATATCGTCGGCGTATTCAAGCTTGTAGGCCAGGCCAGAGCAACCGGTGGTTTTGACACCGAGGCGCACGCCCACGCCTTTGCCGCGCTTGGTCATGTAGCGGGTCACGTGGCGGGCTGCGGCATCGGTCAGGGTTACGGACATGTGAATCGTTCCAGGCTAATTTTTACGCAGCAACAGCCTGAGAATGCTTTTGCTTGTAGTCACTCACAGCGGCTTTGATGGCGTCTTCCGCCAAAATGGAGCAGTGAATTTTGACCGGCGGCAATGCCAGTTCTAGGGCGATTTCGCTGTTCTTGATGCTGGCTGCCTGGTCGAGCGTTTTACCTTTGACCCATTCGGTCACGAGCGAACTGGACGCAATCGCCGAGCCGCAACCGTAAGTTTTAAAGCGCGCATCTTCAATCACACCCGTCACCGGGTTGACCTTGATTTGCAACTTCATCACGTCGCCGCAAGCCGGTGCGCCGACCATGCCGGTACCTACGGTGTCGTCACCCTTTTCAAAGGAGCCGACGTTGCGGGGGTTTTCATAGTGGTCTACCACTTTTTCACTGTATGCCATGATATTTACCTCTTAAATCTATAAAGCCGGGCTAGTGAGCAGCCCATTGGATAGTCGACAAGTCGATACCCTCTTTGAACATGTCCCACAAAGGAGACAGTTCGCGCAACTTGGCCACGTTCTCTTTGATCGTGCCAACTGCGTAGTCGATTTCTTCTTCGGTTGTCCAGCGGCCCATCGTCATGCGCAGGCTGCTGTGCGCCAGCTCGTCGCTGCGGCCCAGGGCGCGCAAAACATAGCTCGGCTCTAGTGATGCTGATGTGCAAGCTGAACCGCTGGACACAGCCAAGCCCTTGATGCCCATGATCAGGGACTCGCCTTCAACATAATTAAAGCTCATGTTCAGATTGTGTGGCACGCGCTTTTCGGCGTGGCCATTCAAGAACACTTCTTCAACATCTTTCAAGCCAGCCAGCATCCGCTGCTGCAAGCCACGAATGCGCTTGTTTTCTTCATGCATCTCCAGCTTGGCAATGCGATATGCCTCACCCATACCCACGCACTGGTGCGTCGGCAACGTGCCAGAGCGCATACCGCGCTCGTGGCCACCGCCGTGCATTTGCGCCTCTAGCCGAATGCGCGGTTTGCGGCGCACGTAAAGTGCGCCAATGCCTTTGGGGCCGTATGTTTTGTGCGAGGTCAAACTCATCAAATCAATCGGCAGCGCGGTCAGGTCGATGTCCACACGACCAGTGGCCTGCGCAGCGTCGGTGTGAAAAATCACGCCTTTTTCGCGGCACAAGTTTCCGATGGCTGCCACGTCCTGGATCACGCCAATTTCGTTGTTCACAAACATGACGCTGACCAAAATCGTGTCTGGCCGAATCGCGGCCTTCAACACGTCTAGATCTACCAAGCCGTCGGCCTGCACGTCGAGGTACGTCGCCTCAAAACCCTGGCGCTCCAGTTCGCGGAAGGTATCAAGCACGGCTTTGTGCTCGGTCTTGACGGTGATGATGTGCTTGCCCTTGGTTTTGTAGAACTGCGCAGCGCCTTTGATGGCCAGGTTGTTCGACTCAGTGGCACCGCTGGTCCAGACGATTTCTCGCGGGTCAGCGCCTATTAAATCTGCAACCTGCTCGCGCGCTTTTTCAACAGCGGCTTCAGCTTCCCAGCCCCAAGCGTGGCTGCGTGATGCTGGATTGCCGAAGTGCTCGCGCAACCACGGAATCATCGCGTCTACCACCCGTGGATCGCACGGGTTGGTGGAGCTGTAGTCCATATAGATGGGGAAGTGTGGGGTTTCCATTTGGCTGGTTTACTCAAAGATCAATTAGCGGGCTGGATGGCCGAAAACAACTGTTAATGTCGATCAGTTCAGGACTTTGAAAAAGCATTGCCCAGGGCAAACACCGAATTCGGCGCGTTCACACGAATAGGTTTGACCATCGGTTGCGTGAAGATGGCTTTCTTCACCATCGGTGAATTTTCAACCACCAAGCCCTTGGCCAACTGCTCATCCACCAGCTTTTGCAGGCTGACAGAGTCCAAAAACTCAACCATGCGGCTGTTCAATGAGGCCCACAGCTCATGCGTCATGCAGCGGGCGCCCTCGCCCATGCAGTTTTCTTTGCCGCCGCACTGGGTGGCGTCAATCGGCTCGTCCACCGACACAATGATGTCGGCTACGGTAATGTCTGAGGCCTTGCGACCCAGCGTGTAACCGCCGCCCGGGCCACGGGTTGATTCAACCAGCTCATGGCGGCGCAGTTTGCCGAAAAGCTGCTCAAGATATGACAGCGAAATTTGCTGGCGCTGGCTGATGGCAGCCAGTGTGATGGGACCGCTGTTTTGGCGCAGGCCCAAGTCAATCATGGCAGTGACCGCAAAGCGGCCTTTGGTCGTGAGGCGCATAACAAGCTCCTTATAGTTAGCTTGACTGTCGTTGTCGCTTTTGAAAATGATGTCTCAAAAGAGGTTTTCTCCTCCAGCCGCCCGGCGCAGCCAACCTGCTAACGGGTAAATTTGTTGTTATCGATCTGTTCCTGACTAGATTTGTCAAGTATACCAGAAATCAAGGGAAATCACCAGAAATTAAACCGATCAGTAAATATAAATACCAATCGGTAATTATGCACGGATAGGCACAATATTATCGGTCCCCGGCGCCCCAAAAGCCTGCTCCTTGAGCATGTGCAGCTGGTCACGCACCTTGGCGGCCTTTTCAAATTCCAGGTTTTTGGCGTGCTCGACCATCTGCTTTTCAAGCCGTTTGATCTCGCGCGACACGTCTTTTTCACTCATGTCTTCGACCAGCGCTTTTTGCATCAACAGCTTGTCTGCCTCTTTGCCTGACTTTTCGCTGTACACGCCGTCAATCAAGTCCTTGATGCGCTTGACCACACTCTTTGGCGTGATGTTGTGCTCCAGATTGAAGGCGATTTGTTTGTTGCGGCGCCGCTCGGTCTCGCCCATCGCCTTGGCCATCGAATCAGTGATGCGGTCGGCATACAAAATCGCCCGGCCATTCAGGTTACGGGCAGCGCGACCTATGGTTTGAATCAAACTGCGTTCAGACCGCAAAAAGCCTTCCTTGTCCGCATCCAGAATCGCCACCAGCGACACCTCGGGAATATCCAGGCCCTCACGCAGCAAATTGATGCCGACAAGCACATCAAAAGCGCCCAGGCGCAAGTCGCGCAAAATTTCCACCCGCTCCACAGTATCCACATCGCTGTGCAGGTAGCGCACTTTCACACCGTTTTCGCTCAGGTAGTCGGTCAATTGCTCGGCCATGCGCTTGGTCAGCGTGGTGATCAATACGCGCTCGTTTTTATCCACCCGAATACGAATTTCACCCAGCACATCGTCAACCTGACTCACCGCCGGGCGTACCTCGACTTGCGGATCCACCAGGCCAGTAGGCCGTACGACTTGCTCGACAACCTGTCCGGTGTGTTCTTTTTCATAAGCAGCAGGCGTGGCCGACACAAAAATAGCCTGGTGCATTTTGGTTTCAAACTCCTCCAATTTGAGTGGCCGGTTGTCCAGCGCACTCGGCAGCCTGAAGCCGTATTCAACCAGCGTGGTTTTGCGCGACCTGTCGCCGTTGTACATGGCGCTCAATTGCCCCATCATCACGTGGCTTTCGTCCAGAAACATCACCGCGTCTTTCGGCATGTAGTCACACAGGGTTGACGGCGGTGAGCCCGGTGGCGCGCCACTCAGGTGGCGGGTGTAGTTTTCAATGCCTTTGCAGTGGCCGATTTCGGTCAGCATTTCAAGGTCAAACCGGGTGCGCTGCTCAATGCGCTGGGCTTCTACCAGCTTGCCCTGGCTGACGAAAAACGCAATCCGCTCGGCCAACTCCAGCTTGATGGTTTCAATCGACATCATCACCTTGTCGCGCGGGGTGACGTAATGGCTTTTGGGGTAGACCACAAAGCGCGGTACTTTTTGCCGGATGCGGCCTGTCAGCGGGTCAAACAATTGCAGCGACTCAATCTCGTCGTCAAACAGCTCAATGCGCAGAGCCAGTTCGGAATGCTCCGCCGGAAACACGTCAATCACATCACCCCGCACACGGAAGGTGCCGCGTGAAAAGTCCACATCATTGCGCTGGTATTGCATGCGAATCAGCCGCGCAATCACGTCGCGCTGACCCATCTTGTCACTCACCCGCGCGATGAATCGCATCTGGGTGTAGTCCTCAGGGGCGCCGATGCCGTAAATGGCGCTGACGGTTGCCACGATGATGGTGTCGCGCCGCTCCAGCACGCTTTTGGTGGCCGACAGGCGCATCTGCTCAATGTGCTCATTTATCGCCGAGTCTTTTTCAATGAACAAATCACGCTGCGGCACATACGCCTCAGGCTGGTAATAGTCGTAGTAGCTGACGAAGTATTCGACAGCGTTCTTCGGGAAAAACTCACGAAACTCGCTGTACAACTGCGCCGCCAAGGTTTTGTTAGGCGCAAAAATAATAGCAGGCCGCCCAAGCCGCGCAATCACGTTGGCCATGGTGTAGGTTTTGCCCGAACCTGTCACGCCCAGCAGGGTTTGAAACACCTCGCCATCGTTCACGCCTTCGACCAGCTTTTCAATCGCCTGCGGCTGATCGCCAGCGGGCAGGTAGGGCTGGAACAGCTCGAACGGTGAGTTGGGAAAGCTTGCGAATGTGCCTTTGGACGCAGAGTCATTCGTTGCGGTTATGAGTTCAAGTACTTCTGGCATGGAAACCTCGTTTAAATCGCTATCTGAGGCCGTTAAAATTAAGTGCAACCGACTAGCTTACGTCTTTTTTAACTTTCAGGAGTCCCATGTCTTTGTTTACCACCGTCGAAATGGCCCCACGCGACCCGATTTTGGGCATCAACGAAGCCTTTGCGGCAGACAGCAACCCCAACAAAGTCAACCTGGGCGTGGGTGTGTACTACGACGACAACGGCAAACTGCCCCTTTTGCAATGCGTGCAAGCCGCTGAAAAGCTGATGATGGCTTCGCCCAAGCCGCGCGGCTATTTGCCGATTGACGGCATTGCCGCGTATGACTCAGCCGTCAAGGCACTGGTGTTTGGCGCTGACAGCGAGCCCGTCAAAAGCGGCCGCGTGGCCACCGCCCAGGGCATTGGCGGGACCGGTGGATTGAAAATCGGCGCTGACTTTTTGAAAAAGCTCAGCCCCAACGCCAAAGTCATGATTTCAGACCCGAGCTGGGAAAACCACAAAGCCCTGTTCACACAGGCCGGTTTTGAAGTCGTCAGCCACCCGTATTACGACGCGGCCAAGCGCGGGGTGGACTTTGACGGCATGCTGGCAGCCCTGAACGCCGCCGCGCCCGGCACCATTGCCGTGCTGCACGCCTGCTGCCACAACCCAACCGGTTACGACATCACCCCCGCCCAATGGGACCAGGTGATTGCGGTCGTCAAAGCACGCAACATCACGCCTTTCCTCGACATGGCCTACCAGGGCTTTGGCTACGGCATCAAAGAAGACGGCGCGGCGGTTGCCAAGTTTGTGGCCGCTGGCCTGAATTTTTTCGTTTCCACGTCATTCAGCAAAAGTTTCAGCTTGTATGGCGAGCGCGTAGGTGCCCTGTCGGTCGTCTGCGCCAGCAAGGAAGAAGCCGACCGGGTGCTGAGCCAGCTCAAACTGGTGATTCGCACCAACTACAGCAACCCGCAAATCCACGGTGCCACGGTGGTGGCCACAGTGCTGAACACCCCCGAGCTGCGCGCCCAGTGGGAAGCCGAACTGACCGAGATGCGCGTCCGCATCAAAGCCATGCGGCAAAAGCTGGTGGATGGGTTGAAGGCTGCGGGCGTGAAACAGGACATGAGCTTTATCACTGACCAGATTGGCATGTTCAGCTATTCAGGCCTTAGCAAAGACCAGATGCAGAGGTTGCGTAGTGAGTTTGGGGTTTATGGGACGGATGCTGGGCGGATGTGTGTTGCTGCTCTTAATAGTGGGAATATTGATTGGGTTTGTTCTAGTATTGCTAAGGTGGTTTGAGGCTTTATGACTTTTCGAACACTAATTTTTGCAGCGTTCCTACAAGTTGCTTGCGGGCTGGCAAATGCGGTTGTAGAGAGTGATATCGGGACATATTTGATCGTCAATACGAAGGGGGAAATAACAACAAGAGCTTTCCGTGTTTTGCAGCGCGGAAAAGAATGGATAGTTGAAGATAGAAAACCTGATGGAAGTTGGGCTGACGTGACCTGCGAAGCAGATTGCAAGATGTCTGTATCGAGCGGAGCTCAAATTGAACAATTTTTTCCAAGCTCCACACTTTCCCAAATTACCCCCGACTGCATTCACAGCAAAGCGTTTGCGTTTTGTGGCTACTCGCTCAAAACAAATGCTGCTTTTAGGGGTTATCTATTTGTAGCGCTTATAGAACGTCAGCCGATAGTGCTCAGGCTTGCGCGCGTGACACCCGACAAGTAAAAAATAACAATGGGGAGCAGAACTCCATTAATTCTGCGGAGAAGCTTGAAAACACTTAGAAATGGCCGTTTTCACCTGTGTTTTAGGGCTCCAGAACAATGAATACGGGCGCAAGCAGCTACTTAATTTATAGCGCGTTTACCCTTCACGTAGCTGCCGGGACTCGCCCCGGCGGGCGACTTACTTTTCTTTGCTTCGCCAAAGAAACCTAAGGAAAAGAAAGGCGACCCGCAGTCTGGGCCGCTTCGCGGTTCCTTGAAAAAGCCGAAGGAGCCGGAAAATCTAGAAACTAGCCAGCTTCGCTGTCGTCGGACATCTAGATTTTTTAATCCGTCTCCTCCAACTTTTTCAAGCCCAGCCAGGACGGGGTGGGGATTGGATTCGGATTCGGAGAGCAGACGAGCGCTACGCGCTTGGCTGTGGCGTTTGCATTCGTCTTTTTTTCCCACCCCGTCCTGGCTGGGCTGAGGAGCGCAGGAGGCAGCGGGAATAAATTTTTAGATGTCCGACGGCGGCGCAGCCGACTAGTTTCTAAAAATTCCGCTGACTTCGAGCACCGGAGGTTGCCCGAAGCGAAGCGCAGGGACCCAGACTGCGGGTCGCCTTTTCTTTGGTTACTTTCTTTTGGCGAAGCAAAAGAAAGTGACTCGCCGCCGGGCGACTCCCGGCAAACCACGCAGCGTTAACTGCAATCTGCCTTATTAACCATGAGAAATAGCCAAAACCCAATAAATACGGGCGCAAGCAGCTACAAATTAAATAGCAATCAAGGACTAAAAGCCTTACCCAAAACCCCCTTCAACCGCAAATAAGCCCTCTCCCGAGCCACCGGGTTAGGCCCCACATGCACCCCCTGCCCCGGATTCACCCCGTTCGGCACGTCTTTGCGGACTCGTACCTCACCCACCGGGTTGTCAAAGTCGTGGTAACTGTCGGCATACACATTCACCTCTGCCCCCACCGCCTGACCCAATGCAACACAGGGCCCGGGTGGTGTCCAGTCGTCTTTTTCACCGAGCATCAGCACCAGCGGCGCGCTGGGTTTGTAGCCTGACTTCAACGCTGCGGCGCAGCCTGGGTAAAAGGCTACGGCAACTGCGGGCTTGACGGCTTGGCCGCGTACATCGGCACGGCTGGCGTCGGTGCTTGATAACACCGCGCTGCCGCCATGCGACCAGCCCAGTAGCGCGATACGACCTTGCTGAGCCCAGGGCTGGTTGGCGACCCAGGCCAGCGTGCCCAGTACATCGGCGCGGCGCTCGGTTTGGTCTATTTTGCGGGTACCGATTTTTTGGGTACACAGCTCGGTTTCACCCCGCGGCGTGAGGCTGTCGGGGAAAACCACGTTGTAGCCCTCAGCCACCAGCAGGTCAGCCATGGCCTGATGGCGTGCATTGAGCAGGCCTTTGCGCGAGCCAACCGTGGCATACAGTCCGCCGCAGCCATGCAGCGCCACCACCGTGCCCCTGCGGGTCGGGCCGCTGGCAGGCACGGCCGGGTGAAAAACCAGCGCCTTGAGCACTGTGCCGTCAAGGCTGTTGAAGTTGGCGATTTGTGCGGCTGCTGGCAGGCTGATTCCAAAAATCAAGCTGTTAAAAGTCGTTTTTAGCCGATTTTTAAGCATTTTTAGGTGTCTTTTAGGCCTCTAGACCAATGAATACGCGCGTAATCAGCTATTAAATATATAGCGGTCAATTGACAACTTACTGAATCGAGACTTCAACGCAAGCCTGATCCATGTCAAATAACGCCTCGTTGATCTTTGAATGGTTGTCCAGAAGAACCTTGAGTGTGGCTGCGCGCGTCTGATTGCTGATCTTGAGCCAAATGACTTTGGGTGGCTGCCCCCAAACCAGGGACAACTCTTCAAAATCCGCATCGCGCGTCACGATCACGAAATCTTGATTTTTTGCAGCATTCCAGACGTCAACATCAGATGCTGACTCAAGTCCCATCAAGCAGACATGGGAACTGCCGGGATAGTCATGCAGTAGAAAAGGGACAAGTCGCCGAGACAGGTTCTCGTCAAGCAGCAATTTCATTCAAACCGCCAGCGAGTAAACCTTGTGCTCGCGGTCTGCGGCAAAAGCAAGGACCGCCAGAATGTCTTCAGTTTCTAACTCTGGAAAGTCTTGCAAAATTTCTTCGTGCGTCATGCCACTGGACAACATCGACAGCACGTCATAAACAGAAATACGCAGGCCTCGAATGCAAGGGCGACCGCCGCGCTTTCCTGGTTCCAAGGTAATTCTGTTCATGCTGATCTCCAAACGTTGATCGAAAAATTATTGTGCATCAGTTACCAAGCGACTGCAAACCTTGATCAAACCCGCTCAGTCACCCAAGCTTGAACTGACTTCAATGCATCTGGCAGTTTTGACGCATCGGTGCCGCCCGCCATCGCCATATCCGCCTTGCCACCGCCCTTGCCACCTACTTGCTGGGCTACAAAGTTCACCAGCTCACCGGCTTTGACTTTGCCAACGCTGTCAGCCGTGACGCCCGCAGCGATTTGCACCTTGTCGCCATCGATGGCGGCCAGCACGATGACAGCGGTTTTCAGCTTGTCTTTCAGCTTGTCCATCGTGTCGCGCAGGGTCTTGGCGTCAGCCCCTTCGAGTTTGGCGGCCAGCACCTTGATGCCTTTGACATCAACCGCTTGCAGCATCAGCTCATCGCCTTGCGATGATGCCAGTTTGCCTTTGAGGGCTGCGACTTCTTTTTCCAGGGTTTTGACGTGGTCCAGCACCTGGTCGATACGGTTTTGCAGCTCGGCCGGGTTGGCTTTGAGCGAGCCCGCAGCGGCTTCGACCGTCGATTCAAGCGACTGCACATACGCCAAAGCATTGCCACCCGTGATCGCCTCTACCCGACGTACACCCGCCGCCACGCCGCTTTCACCCGTGATTTTGAACAGGCCAATATCGCCGGTGCGACCTACGTGGGTGCCGCCGCAGAGCTCTTTGCTGCTGCCAACGCTCAGGACGCGAACCTTGTCACCGTACTTTTCACCAAACAGCATCATGGCACCGGTTTTTTGCGCGGCTTCCATGTCCATCTCGCTGGCGTCAGTGGCGGCATTCACCAAAATCTCGGCATTGACTTTGGCTTCAATCTCGCGGATTTGCGCGTCCGTGACCGGGGCGTTGTGGGTAAAGTCAAAACGGGTTTTGTCGGCATCGACCAAACTGCCCTTTTGCTGCACATGCGTGCCCAGTACCTCGCGCAGGGCTTTGTGCATCAGGTGGGTGGCGCTGTGGTTGCGGATGGTGGCTGCGCGAATGGCGCTGTTGACTTGAGCGGTGACGGCATCGCCAACCTTCAGCGTACCGTTGCTCACACTGCCGTGGTGGCCGAAGACATCAGCCTTGATTTTTTGGGTGTCGTCAACTGCGAACACGGCGGCGCTGGACGTAAGTGATCCTTGATCCCCCACCTGGCCGCCGCTCTCGGCATAAAAAGGAGTCGTGTTGAGCACCACGATGCCGTTTTGACCTGCGTTCAAAGACTGCACGGCCACGCCATCAAGGTACAGAGCCACAACTTTGGCGGGCTCTTCAAGCAGCGTGTAACCCGTAAACGGATGACCCGCGCCTGAATAATCAAGCGCCTTGTCCATTTTAAATTTGCCCGCAGCTCTGGCCTGGGCTTTTTGCTTGTCCATTGCCAAGTGAAAGCCAGCTTCGTCCACGCTCAGGCCACGCTCACGGCACACGTCGGCTGACAAATCAAGCGGGAAACCATAGGTGTCGTGCAGCTTGAAAGCCACATCGCCAGGCAAGACTGTCGTGTCAGCCAGCGCGGCATCAAGAATCGTCATGCCAATTTCAAGCGTCTCAAAAAACCGCTCTTCCTCCACCCGCAACACATCCATCACCCTTGCCCCATCGGACTTCAAACGTGGATACGCATCGCCCATCATCGCCACCAAGTCAGGCACCAGCTTGTGAAAGAAAGGCGTCTTTTTGCCCAGCTTGTAGCCGTGGCGAATGGCGCGGCGAATGATGCGGCGCTGCACGTAGCCGCGTCCTTCGTTCGATGGGTTCACGCCGTCGCTGACCAAAAACGCGGTGGCCCGAATGTGGTCGGCAATCACCCGCAGGCTCTTGTTGTTCAGGTCGGCCTCGCCCGTTTCACGCGCTGCGGCTTTGATGAGCGCATCAAAAATATCAATCTCGTAGTTGCTGTGCACATGCTGCAAGATGGCGGCCAGCCGCTCCAGGCCCATACCCGTGTCCACACACGGTGCGGGCAGCTTGACGAGTGAGCCGTCGGCCTGCATGTCGAACTGCATGAACACGTGGTTCCAGATTTCAATGAAGCGGTCGCCGTCTTCGCCCGGGCTGCCGGGTGGCCCGCCGGGAATATGGTCGCCGTGGTCATAAAAAATTTCACTGCACGGGCCGCACGGGCCGGTGTCGGCCATCATCCAGAAGTTGTCTGACGCGTATTTTTTGCCTTTGTTGTCGCCTATCCGCACGATACGGTCAGCCGGCAAACCGATCTCGTTGTGCCAAATGTCGTAGGCTTCCTGGTCGTCGATGTACACCGTCGCCAGCAGCTTTTCAGGCGGCAGTTTGTAAACTTTGGTCAGCAACTCCCAACCCCACAGCAACGAGTCACGCTTGAAGTAATCGCCAAAGCTCCAGTTGCCGAGCATTTCAAAAAACGTGTGGTGACGTGCGGTGTAGCCGACGTTTTCCAAATCGTTGTGCTTGCCGCCTGCCCTCAAGCACGCTTGTACCGATGCCGCACGCACGTAGCTGCGTTTGTCAGTGCCCAAAAACACATCCTTGAACTGCACCATGCCGGAGTTGGTGAACATCAGCGTTGGGTCATTACCCGGCACCAGCGATGACGACGGCACGACCGTGTGGCCCTTGGCGGCATAAAAGTCGAGGAAGGATTTGCGGATGTCTGCAACGGAGATAACGGAACGGGTAGCGGTGGGATTGCTCATGGTGTGCCAGTGTGGGCGCCAGTTGCTCTGAAAAAGAGCGCTGGACTTCCCGTGAATACTAGGTTTGACGAAACCAATGATTATAAGTTTGACGTATCCCACGCACGACAGCGAAAAACCCGCCAACAGGCTATGCTTAAAAGCTGTGAAAAGCGCCAGCCCGGCGACCAATGAATGAAAGCACCCGCCATGGACATGAAGACCGCCCCACTGTCATTGCTCAATGACCCCAGCCTGCTTAAAACCGACGCGCTGATCAACGGCCAGTGGGTGGCAGGCACGGCACGCTTTGACGTACACGACCCATCCAACGGCAACAAGCTGGCCGACGTGGCAAACCTGGGCCCGCAAGATGCCGAAGCCGCCATTGCCGCTGCCAACGCCGCCTGGCCCGCCTGGCGCAAAAAAACCGGTAAAGAACGCCACGCGATTTTGATGAAGTGGTTTCAGTTGCTGATCGCCAATGCCGACGACCTGGGCCGCATCCTGACCGCCGAGCAAGGTAAGCCGTTTGCCGAGGCCAAAGGCGAAATTGTTTACGGTGCCAGCTTTGTCGAATGGTTTGCAGAAGAAGCCAAGCGCGTCAATGGTGAGACATTGCCGCAGTTTGACAACAACCGCCGCCTGATGGTGATCAAAGAATCGATTGGCGTGTGCGCAGCCATTACGCCGTGGAACTTTCCGCTGGCCATGATCACCCGCAAGGTTGCGCCCGCGCTGGCCGCAGGTTGCCCGGTGGTGATCAAACCCGCAGAACTGACACCGCTTACCGCGCTGGCCGCAGCTGAATTGGCAATTCGGGCGGGCATTCCCGCCGGGGTGCTGAATGTATTGACGGCTGACGGCAACAATTCGATTGCGATTGGCAAAGTCATTTGCGCTAGCCCGGTGGTGCGGCATTTGAGCTTTACCGGCTCCACCGAAGTGGGTCGTATTTTGATGGCGCAATGCGCGCCCACCATTAAAAAACTGTCGCTGGAACTGGGTGGCAATGCGCCGTTTATTGTGTTTGATGATGCTGATATTGACTCCGCAGTTGAAGGTGCGATGGCCAGTAAATACCGCAATGCAGGCCAGACCTGCGTTTGCGCCAACCGCATTTATGTGCAAGACGGCGTGTATGAACAGTTCGTTGAAAAGTTTGCGGCCAAAGTTAAAACACTCAAAGTAGGCAACGGTTTTTCTGAAGGTATCACGACGGGCCCGCTGATTGAGGATGCGGCTGTCGACAAGGTAGCGCGCCACGTGGCGGATGCGCTAGCCAAAGGCGGCAAGCTGCTGGCCGGTGGCAAGAAGCTTGATGGTCAGTTTTTTGAACCCACGCTGATTGGCGACGCCACAGCCGACATGTTGTGCGCCAAGGAAGAAACCTTTGGGCCATTTGCTCCGGTGTTCAGGTTCAAGGCCGAGCAGGAAGCCATTGACGCCGCCAACAACACCGAGTTTGGCCTGGCCAGCTACTTTTACAGCCGCGACGTGGGCCGTATCTTTCGTGTGGCTGAGGCGCTAGAGTACGGCATGGTCGGTATCAATGTCGGCGTGATTGCGACTGAGCATGTACCGTTTGGTGGCGTTAAACAGTCGGGTCTGGGTCGTGAAGGGTCGAGTCACGGGATGGACGAGTACATTGAGATGAAATACCTGTGTTTGGGCGATATTCAGAAGTGACCACATGGGGTTTTGCAGGACAGCTGGTTAATTTTTATATTTAGGTTCGGGAATTTTCAAGATGACAGTCAGTGTTTCGTTTGAAGATGGCAATCTGGTCGTGGTGCGCGGTAGCGGAGAGTTCAAGCGGGTCGAGATGGACAGCGCCAAGCGCCAGTTGCACGACTACATTCTGGCGCACGGCCGAATTTACTTGCTGATTCTGATTGAGGAAGGTTTTAGCCATTTTGAAGCCTTGGTCAGTTGGGAAGACATCGATGAAGATGCGGTAATTCAACCGAATGTGGCGCGACTGGCGCTGGTCGGGGACTGGCGCTGGCGCGACCAGGCACTGCTGTTTGTGATGACCGCCGTCGCATCATTTCAGGTTGAATATTTCAAGCCAGAGCAGGAAGATTTTGCACGGGCTTGGCTCATGCCCCATGAAGACAGTGCAGCGTAAAGCTGCCGACGGAAACCATGCAACTTCTATAATCAACCCATCGCGGGTGTAGTTCAATGGCAGAACTTTTGCTTCCCAAGCAAATAGCGTGGGCTCGATTCCCATCACCCGCTCCATTTTTATCAGCATAAATTTGGCCCATGCAAGCCAGCACGGCTTGCCACCCCCCCCATCCCGACAGAGTGTTTGTGGTGTCTCCCCTCTTGACCCGGCTGCTGTTCGCCCCTAGCATCAATTCCGGTTTTCAAAAAAACCAGCCTCAGGTCATCGGCCATTTTGCAGCTGACCGAAGCGATACTAAAAACGGAGCACAAGATGAAAAAGTCATTGCAACTGGCAGCTTTGTGTGGCGTGGCCATCGCCGCAGTAGTTGTGGGATGCGCCACACCAGAATCCGCCAAACCAATCGTGGGCCGCATTTCAGCCCTGCCCGCCATGGTCTACCCCGCAGATAACCCCACGTCACCTGCCAAAGTCGCTTTGGGTAAACAATTGTTTGCCGACACCCGGCTGTCTGGTGCGGGCAAGGCAGCATGCCAAAGCTGCCATTACCGCGACCTCGGCTGGACCGATGCCAAAGCGCTGTCAGCCAAGGAAGACGGCAGCGTCAATACCCGCCACACGCCCACGCTTTACAACGTCGGGCATCAGTCTGTTTGGTATTGGGATGGCCGTGCCGCCACCATGGAAGCGCAAACCATGGCGGCCTGGCGCGGCCAAACCCTGGCAGACCCGGCCAAGGTGGTTGCCATCCTCAATGCCGTACCCGGCTATGCGAGTCAATTCCAAGCGATCTACGGCGGCCCTGCCACGCCAGACAATGTGGTCAAATCGCTGACCACCTTTTTCAGAAGCCTGAACAGCGAAAACGCACCATGGGACAAGTATGAGATGGGCGACGTTAAAGCTGTCTCCAGCGACGCGGTTGAAGGCTACAAAGTCTTTGCGGGCAAGGGCCAGTGCATCGTGTGCCACAGCCCACCGCTGTATGGCAACAGCACATTCTTCAATGTCGGGCTTGAGCACGGCAAAGCGAAACCCGATGTGGGGCGCTTCAATGTCACCAAAAATCCGGCCGACATGAGCGCCTTTAAAACACCTACCTTGCGCTCCATCGAACTGTCAGGCCCTTACTTTCATGATGGCAGCGTGGCCAAGCTTGAAGACGCGGTACGCTACATGGCAGGCGGCGGCAAGCCAGACCCGAACAAGTCGCCGATCCTCAGGGACACACAGCTGACAGACAAAGAAGTCGGCCAAGTTGTCGCCTTTTTGAAAACTCTGACCAGCTCTGAAAAGTGGGAGCAGCCCAAGCTGCCTTGAGCTTGCGCCTACTAATTACCAGATATGCCAGCCTGGCAGCCATGTCAGCGCTGGCTTTTTACTGCCTCAAACCGCCCCAGTCGCCACCCGCAGCGCCGACTTGGGTCTGAAAACCTTGCAAACTTCGGCGCGGCTTTCAATGTACGGCCCGCCAATCAGGTCAACGCAGTAAGGCACGGCTGCAAATATGCCAGGGACGAGCTGCTCGCCTGCTTCGCTCTTCAAGCCTTCCAGCGTTTCAGCAATCGCTTTCGGCTGGCCTGGCAGGTTGATGATGAGGCACTGGCCGCGAATCACCGCGCATTGCCGCGACAAAATTGCTGTGGGTACAAACTTCAAGCTGATTTGCCGCATCTGCTCGCCAAAGCCGGGCATTTCTTTGTGCGCTACGGCCAGCGTGGCTTCAGGCGTGACGTCGCGCAGCGCTGGGCCTGTGCCGCCTGTGGTCAGTACCAGGCTGCACCCTGCGTTGACCAGTTCTATCAAAGCGGCGCTGATCCCTGCCTGCTCGTCGGGTATCAGGCGTTCTTCAAAGGTCATCGGGTTAAGCAGCGCCTTACCCAGCCAGTCTTTGAGTGCAGGTAAGCCCTTGTCGACATACACACCGGTCGATGCGCGGTCGCTAACGGAGACGATGCCGATTTTTACCGTTTCAAAGTTCATGCTTCTGGCTCTGTGCTGGATTGCATTTCAGCCTTCACCAGCTGAAAAATCTCGCGGTACGACTTGCCGTGGCGCGGCGCTTCGCCGGGTTTTTCGGGTTTGTAGTCTTTGCGCGCCTGGCGAATCAGCGCGCGCAGCTGCTGCGCGTCGGTGGCCGGGTAGTCGTTCAGCCAAGCTTGCAGGGCTTCGTCTTCTGCCACCAATTTGTCGCGCCACTGCTCGGCCAGGTGCAATTGCAACGTCAGCTGCGCCGAGCCGTTGAGCTGCTCGTTGATCGCTTCGCGAATCGGGTCGGCATCGAGCGGACGCATCAGCTTGCCGATGAACTGCATCTGGCGGCGCCTGCCCTCGAAGTTGGTGATTTTTTTCGCGTCTTTGATGGCATCGAGCAACTTGGTGGGCAAGTCCAGCCGGGCCATCAAATCAGCGCGCAGCGTGAGCAAAGCCTCGCCCAACGCCTGCTTTTCGTCGGCCTCGGCCTTGAGCATGGTTTTACTGGGCGGACCCACTTCTTCAAGCGCGATCTCTTCAGGTTTGACGAATCGGCCGTTCGACCAGTAGCCTTTGATGGCCTTGGGCGTACCCTTAATATTCTTTGTGTTCATAGCAACCCGTATCATAGCTACCCATATGACCTCAAAAGCTCCCAAACAAGCCGCCTCATCCTCCAATCAACCGCTAAAAGGCTTCAGCTACAGCCGCGATTTTTTTGAAGACCTGGTCGACACCGCCCTCGCCCATGCCAAAAAACTGGGCGCAACCGACGCTGCCGCTGAAGCATCCGAGGGCTGCGGCCTGTCGGTCAGCGTGCGCAAGGGCGAGCTGGAGAACGTCGAGCGCAACCGCGACAAATCGCTTGGCATCACTGTGTACGTCGGCCAAAAGCGCGGCAATGCTGCCACCAGTGACTTTTCAAAAGCAGCCATTCAACAAACCGTCAAAGCCGCTTTCGACATTGCCCGCTTTACCGCTGAAGACAAGTCCAGCGGCCTGCCCGCTGACCGCGACATTGCACGCACCCACCCCGACCTCGATTTGTTCTACCCATGGGACATCACCAGTGAAGACGCCGCTATTTTGGCGCTGCAATGCGAGGCCGCCGCCCTGGGCGTGAGCAAACGTATCACCAACAGCGAGGGCGCGGGTGTGTCGGCCCAGCAGTCGCATTTTTTCAGCGCCCATACAAAAGGGTTTCGTGGGGGTTACGCGAGCTCACGCCACAGCCTATCGGCCTCACCGATTGCGTCATCACCCGGCAAAAACGGCGACATGCAGCGCGACGCTTGGTACACGTCAATGCGAGACGCGCACGACATGGCCAGCCCCGAAGCCGTGGGCCGCTACGCCGCTGAACGCGCGTTGTCACGCCTTAAAAGCCGCAAGGTCAAAACCTGCGAATGCCCAGTATTGTTTGAGTCGCCCCTGGCCGCAGGCCTGCTCGGCAGCTTCACGCAAGCCATCAGCGGCGGCGCGCTGTACCGCAAGAGCACGTTTTTGCTCAACAGCCTGGGCAAAGCCGCCTTCCCCACCTTCATCGACATCACCGAAGACCCGTTTTTAAAGAAAGGCAAAGGCAGCGCCCCATTTGATGAAGAAGGCGTCAAAACCCGCGCCCGCACCGTGGTCGATGCAGGCGTTGTGCAAGGCTATTTTCTAAGCACCTACTCCGCCCGCAAGCTCGGTATGCGCACCACCGGCAATGCTGGCGGCTCCCACAATTTGGTCATGAGCAGCCGCCAAACCAAGCCCGGCGACAGCCTGGACGCGATGCTGAAAAAGCTCGGCACAGGCTTGTTCGTCACCGAGCTGATGGGCCAGGGCGTGAACTACGTCACAGGCGACTATTCACGCGGGGCGTCAGGCTTTTGGGTGGAGAAAGGGCAAATCGCCTTCCCGGTCGAAGAAATCACCATCGCCGGCAACCTCAAAGACATGCTGATGGGCATCACCGCCGTGGGCGCAGACACCTACAACTACGGCGCAAAAACCGTGGGGTCGATTTTGGTGAACCGGATGAAGGTGGCCGGGAGTTGACCCTCCTTTCGTCGTGATATCAGTCAAATGAAGCACGTTCTTTTTATCTGCGGTAAAAATAAATGGCGCAGCCCAACCGCAGAAGAATTGTTCTGCTTACATCCGGGTATTGAATGCGCATCCGCAGGCTTGAGTGCTGATGCGCAAATACCACTGTCAGCCGAATTGGTTGAGTGGGCGGACATGATTTTTGTCATGGAGAAGGTGCATAAAACCAAGCTGTCAGCTCAGTTCAAACCTCTATTGCTTGGTAAGCGGGTCATTTGCCTGGGCATACCTGACAACTACAAGTTCATGGATTTGGCGTTGGTTAAGCTACTAGAAGCGAAAGTCAGGCCGCATTTACCTTGAGGGCACGTCGAACGGTGAAAGTTGCCATTTTTAAGTGTCTTTTAGACCTGAAGCCCAATAAATACGGGCGTAAGCAGATCCTATTTTTATAGCGTATTAATCGTGCATCTCACCGCCCTCTGTACTCCAACACAGTCAAGACCAACACCACCAGCGCTTGAGAAATCACAAACGCAGCGCCCAGCACTGTTGGGCTAAACCACAGCGTGATGGTCAACACGCTGGCCGCTACCCATGCCGAGTTGCCCAGAATCACCAGCCGTGTGGCAAAAACAGGCGGTTTAGCGCCAACCCCCGCACGACTGGCTAGCCACAACAACACAAAGAACATGAGCAAAGCAATGCCGGCCCCAAATACAAAGTCTTTGGGTAAGCCGAGCCACGGTGATAAAACACCCGCCGAGCTAACCAGTAGCAGGCCCATGGCCAAGCCGGTCAAGGCATCTAGCAGCAGGATTTTTCTGATGCCCAAGGTCTGTGATGGCTGGGTTTGCGTCGCGGTCAAAGTCATGGTGAATCTCCAGGTTCAGTTAATAGAATGCCAGTGTCGTCACGGCAGCGACGCAAGTCGATTACCTGGCAGGTCATGAGCCGATTACCTTGCAGGTAATAGACTTGAACCCGGCGCGTGTCAATAATCAGGCACTATCCTCAAGGCCACTGGAGACTTCAATTGACACAGCTGATAGACACCACAACTGACATGCTGATGCGCGATGACACGGTAGGCACACTCATCCGCCAATGGCGTACCACCAAGCGGCGCAGCCAAATGGACCTGGCGCTTGACGCGAACATCTCGCCGCGCCACCTGAGCTTTGTGGAGACCGGGCGCGCGAAACCCAGCGCTGAGGTGCTGATGACAATTGCCGACCACCTGGACGTGCCGCTGCGCACCCGCAACACCTGGCTGCTGGCAGCAGGCTACGCACCGCGTTACAGCGAGCAGGGTTTGGACTCTGCCCGCATGGTGCCGGTCAAAGCTGCGATACAGCGGCTGCTAGACACGCATGACCCCTACCCTGGCGTAGCGCTAGACAAACAATGGAATGTCGTGCTGCACAACCAGGCAGCGGGCAAGATGCTGGGCTTGCTGCCTGATTTTTTGCAAACCCCAACTATCAATATCTTCAAAGCCAGCCTGCACCCGCAAGGCTTTGCCGCCATGACAAAAAACTTTTCTGAGTGGGGCGACTACCTGGTGGCGCTGCTGCAGCGGCTGGTGCTGGCCGGGCGTGATGAAAACGTGATGGCGCTGGCGGCTGAAGTGGCGACTTACCCGAATGTGCAGGCACTCAAAGCCAACTTGGCCAGTACGACCCCAGCACACAGCCCTGAAACGCAACTGCTGATACCTTGCGTGCTGGAAATTGGTGGCCATGAGATTTCGCTCTTCACCACCCTCACCACCTTCGGCAGCCCGCGCGACATTACTTTGCATGAGCTGTGCATTGAGCTGTATTACCCCGCCGATGAAGCCAGCCAGGTGTTTTTGCGGTTTAACGCGTAAGCAGCAACGCCCACCACCAGGCACACCAAAGCCACCACATCAGCGGCAAACACGCGACCTATTAAATCGTTATAGCCACCCACAGACCACGCTAGCGCCAAAAAAGACACCACACTGACAAAGCCAGCGACAAAGGCCAGTGGCTGTAGCGATGGCTTGAATGCTGCCCATACCAAAAACAGGCCCAGCAGGCCAAACAGCACAGCACGGTGTCGCATCAAGATGAGTAAGTTGGGGTCGCTCAGCGGTACGCCGTACAAAGCAGACAGCCTTTCAGCCCCCAGCACACCCGCTACAGGCAACAGGTGAATGGCAGCGACCACCAACAGCATGCTCGATACAAGGTAACGCATGGCGTTGCTCATTTGAACGGATTCGCCGTAGCAAACCACAAGCCAATGCCAGTCGCAATGATGAACGCACCATCCGTCACGCCGACGGCCAGAAAGTATTTTTTCTGAAGCTCATTGGCCAGCTCAGGCTGGCGCGCCACGCCTTCAAGCAGCTTCATGCTGGCCAAGCCAATGCCAATGCATGAGCCAAATGCAGGGATACCAATCAACAAGGCCACAGCCAGTGGGAGCAGTTCGTTGTGCTGCATGGTCAACTCCTTTTTTCAAATCGGTGCAGCGGTTTGTGCACTGATTGAAGTGTCTGACCAGGACTGCAGCTTGTCGATTACTTGAGAGGTAAGTGTGTTGGGGATTTTTGGTTAGAAGGCTCAAACAAAGCCTGATGTTTCAAGGCAGCGCAAACAGCCATTAAAACTGTTGCATGCCCTTATGAGTAATGTTTAAGCCATCTAGATCAATAAATACAGGCGCAAGCAGCTATTTATTTCGTAGCGCTTTACAACTCAGTCTGGAATTCCACCCGCTACCCAGGCACGTGGCGGCATGCCCACCCTTTGCGCGAACACCCTTGAAAGTGCAGATGCATTGGCGTACCCCAACTCATCGGCAATGTGTTTGACGGACTGACCTTCGCTTAAAAGCTGTTTGGCAATGGTCATGCGCCAGTCTGACAAATAGTCTGCCGGTGTTACGCCAATGACATCCTTGAATTTTGCGGCGAAGGCGCTGCGCGACATGCCTGCTTGCTCTGCCATCGCCTCCAGGGGCCAGGCGCTGCCCGGGGCTTCATGCATGGCGGTCAGGCTGCGCGCCAGGGCTGGGTCTGACAAACCCAGTATCAGCCCGCTGGTCACGCCGCCTTCTTCTGGGTGGTCTAGCAGCCAGCGCAGCAGTTGCATCAGCACGACTTCAAACAAACGATCCGCTAGGAAGCGTTGGCCGCAGCGAACCTGATCGGCTTCAGCAAACAATAAATTCAGACAGGCATCCAGCCCCGGTACACGGCTTAAGGGCAGCAGTACCAAAGGTGGCAATGCACGTACCAGAGGGTGAGCGCTACCGCCTTCGAAATCCAAAGAGGCGCAGGTGAATTCAGAGCCCGTCACAGGCGTAGTGTGAAACTCGTGCGTGAGCGATTGTGGGTAAAACATGAGCGTGGGTTCTCTCAGCTCAACTCGTCTGGGAATAGCTGCGCCACGCCTGTGGGTGATAACCATCTCGCCATGCCTGAGCACATGCAAAAAGCCCCTTCCCTCCTGTGCTGGAAAGCTGGAAACACCGCACAACGCGCCGGTATGAAAGAGCTGTGCTTTCACGCGAAAGCGTTGCAACAGTGCATCAAGCCTGTCAATCGATGGTGCAGGTTCAGTTGGCATGAAATTGGACTATAAGGTATTTATTAAGGATTTAATGATACCAATCACACACGTAATCGCCAGAAACTACATCTGTGCCTGGCAGCACAGTTTGTTAAATCTCTCAAAACTTTTCAAAGGAATCATCATGACACTGTCTAAAAATATCAGCTCCCTGGCTACAGCAGCTGCCATCGTTTGCGCCAGCCAAGTCGCCATGGCGCATGCCGGTGACCATACCGGCGGCATCCAAAGCAAACCAGCCAAAGCCGTGAAAGCTCCGTTCGACGTCGTTCACACCCGCATCACCACCGAGGGCAACGTGGCGGTGTTTCACATGCACACGTCAGGCAAGGCAGGCGCCAACAAGCCAACCAAAACAGGCAAACTGGCTGGTAGCGGTGTGTTTTCATACGTCTGGCCGACCAGCCTGGACCCATCGGTTGTTGGCTTTGAAGCCAAGAGCGGCATTTTGGCCTTTGCGGCAACGTCGCACCCCGACTTTGACGACACGCCACTGTTTGACGAAAACGGTGACGGCAACCCGAACAACGATGGTGCTGTCTGGCATTCGCACTGGGTGGTGCTGCGACCCGACGAGGCTTGCGGCAAAGGCGCACTCAAGGTAGTGGACATCCCCGAGGGCGCAAAACCAAAACTGCCCAAGACCTGGCCCGGCCTGCCGTTATTGATTGACAGCCCCGGCTGGAGTCCGCGCTTTAAAGACAGCACGATTGAAGTGCGTGTGCCTTTTGACGACATCGGCGCAGTCAATGCCGCCGGTTTTGATGGCGTGACTGCTGCGCTGCGTGTCAACGCCAGTGTGCATAGCCCGCTGCTGTGCGTGGCCAATGTTTTCAAGGTGGCATCAGGCGATTTGTCTTTGCCGGGCAAGGTGAACAAGTGACCGATCACTGGTGGTTCAGGCATCTGGTCTTGTCTGGGGGCATCTGATGAAAGAACACCCGCAATTGGCACCACCGCTTCAGGTGTCTGAATGGCTGAATTCAGACACCAGCCCATCGCTTGAAGGCTTGCGGGGTCGTGTGGTCATGCTGCACGCATTTCAAATGCTGTGCCCCGCTTGTGTATCGCATGGCATTCCCCAAGCCATCAAGGCGCATGAAACATTTTCACGGGATGATGTGGTGGTGTTGGGTCTGCACACGGTGTTCGAGCATCACGCGGCCATGGGGCCAGAGTCTCTTAGAGCCTTTGTGCATGAGTACCGCGTTGACTTTCCAGTCGGTATCGACCTAGCCGTCGAAGGTAATCGCATTCCGTTAACGATGCAAACTTATCGGTTGCGCGGCACGCCCAGTTTGGTGGTGATCGACAGGCAGGGCTTTGTCCGTCTCAATCATTTTGGGCACCTGGACGACCTGCATCTTGGCGCGCTGCTGGGTCAGCTGGCAAGTCAATAAGAGAAAAGGAAAACTAGACAATTTACAACCACATTCAACCCCGCCAAGCCATGCGCTGTGCCAAGTACTCGAACACCATATCCACCGTCACAGCCAGCAGCCAGCAGCCACCAGACCAAGCCCAGCGACAGCCTGGACGCGATGCTGAAAAAGCTCGGCACCGGCCTGTTCGTCACCGAGCTGATTGGCCAGGGCGTGTACTACGTGACAGGCGACTATTCACGCGGCGCGTCAGGTTTTTGGGTTGAAAAGGGGCAAATCGCCTTTCAGGTCGAAGAAATTACCATCGCCGGCAACCTCAAAGACATGCTGATGGGCATCACCGCCGTAAGCGCAGACACGTACAACTACCGTGCAAAAACCGTCGGGTCGATTTTGGTGAACCGGATGAAGTTGGCTGGGAGCTGACGGGTTAGTTCACTCGTTTACGCATGATGATCATCGGCGAATTCAATGACCTGCGACCGGAGCGGGATTTATAAGTGGACTTAGCAGTCCGCGGGTACAACTAGTAACATCTCTTTGTCATTTCGTTTCAGTTCCCCGGAGACTTCTTTGTACGCTACCCACCTAGTCGCTGCAGCAATCTTTGCTGCGCTACCCCTATACATTTTTGCCCAGACCAAAACTGTACCCACTCCACCCAATAACGATCAGGCCGCCGCCTCACACCCGTGGCAAGCCCCTGCGCGGCAAGGTACAGCTGATGCATATTTTCTCAACCTGGAAGACGGCGCCAAGATTGAAACCCCTTACAGGTTAGCGTTCGGTCTGGCAGGTGGCTGGGGTCTTGCGCCCATCAGTTCCCCAGCAAAAGGCAAAAGTGGTCATCACCATTTGCTGGTCAACCGGGATTTGCCGCTTGACTTCAAAAAAGCACTGCCTTTCAGCGATCAGTACATTCACTTCGGAAAGGGGCAAATGGAAACGGTGCTGACGCTGGAGCCAGGCACCTACACCTTGCGGTTGCTGCTGGCAGACGACAAACATATTCCGCATTTTGTTTATAGCAAGCCAGTGAAAATCACGGTGACGCGCAACAACAAGAGCGTGGATCCCAAAACCCTCGTCACAAAAGGCATCTCAATGCCCGGCCTTGTGGCTGACGCCAAGTTGAGTTCACCGTTCAAGGTGGCGTTTCACGCTTCAGGGCTGAACGTTGCCCATCTGAGCCAGGCAGAAAAAGACACGGGCCACTTCCGCCTGACGCTTTCGCCGCAAACAGGCGGCAAGCCGGCAGAAATGGATTTTGTGAACGGGCAAACTGAAGTGTGGCTTTCACCACCCGCGGGCGCTTACACCGTGAAGCTGGACTTTCTGGACAATGCAAACGCGGGCAAAACACTGGTTGAGTCCATCGCCTTACCAGTACGCGTGCAGTAAGGTACGGCAACTCTGGCTTTGGGTTCGATAACACTTTGTTGAGATTACCTCAAGCGATTTACGATCTACTTTAGACCTATAGCCCAATAAATACGCGCGCAAGCAGCTCCTATATTAGTAGCAATTATAGCGCTAGCGAAACCAACCTCAACCCCGCCAAACCAAGCGCCGTGCCAGAACCTCGAACGCCAAATCAACCGTAACAGCCAGCAGGGCCAGCACTATCACGCCCTGTAAAACATAGGCCGTATTAAAACCACTCAAACCGACAATGATGGGTGAGCCCAGGGTTTTAGCGCCTACTGTTGATGCAATGGCTGCTGTGCCAATGTTGATGATGACGGATGTGCGTACACCTGACAGCCAGACGGGCAGCGCCAGCGGTATATCGATGTAGCGTATGCACTGACGCGCGGTCAGCCCCAAGCTTAGAGCCGCTTGGCGCTGCAATGCTGGCACGCCCTGCAAGCCACTGACACTGCCTTGCACCACGGTCAGCAAGCCATACAGCGCCAAGGCCGTCAGTGCAGGCAGCTCGCCAAACCCGACCACAGGCACGGCCAACGCCAATACTGCCACAGGCGGCACCGCCTGGCTGGTGGCCAAGGCGCTTTCAACCAGCGGCTTGAAGGACTGCCCTGACGAGCGGGTGATGACAATGCCCACCGCCGTGCCCACCACCACAGCAAACAGGCTGGACGCGCCCACCAGCAAGACGTGTTGCCACAAGAGCCAGGCAAATGGCTCTTGTGTGTAAAGCGGTCGATCTAGCTGCGGGAACAGGCTGGCAAACAGCGGTGTTGAATAGGGCAGCGCCACAACACAGGCGGCCAGCAACAGCAGCGCCCAAAGCAAGGGCTTTTTGGTCAGCACGAATGAGCCCGCATTCTGGCCAATGCGATGAGCCCTTTAAACAGCGCATCAACCAGCAGGCCGAGCGCAATGATGGGCAGTACGCCCAATAACACCAGATCTTGTGCATTGCTGAACAGACCTTCAAACAAAATGCTGCCCAAGCCACCCGCACCTATCAGCGCGGTCACCGCCGCCAAGCCAACGCAGGCTACAGCAGCAGTGCGCACGCCACCCAGCAGCACGGGTAACGCCAGCGGTAATTCAACGTGGAGCAACACCTGACTTGGCGTGAGCCCCAAGGCCGTTGCAGCGCTGCGCATGGGTGCTGGCACTTGCTGCAGCCCGGCCAGCACACTGCGCACCACGGGTAGCAAACCGTAAAGCGTCAAAGCAATCACCGCAGGCGCCAAGCCCACACCGCTGATGCCCGCGCGGCCTAGCTCAGGCAGGCTTGCCGCTAGCAAGGCGAGCGGTGCCATCAACAAGCCAAACAGTGCGATGGACGGAATGGTTTGGATGATGTTGAGCACCGGCAGCAGCGCCCTGCCCGCTTTTACGCGCGTGTGTGCAAGCCAGCCCAGCGGCAAGCCGATGCAGACTGTGAATGCCAGCGACAGCAACACAATTTGCATATGCCTTGCCAAAACCTGCACAAAATCGTCTGCACGGTTGCTGTACTCCTTGATCAATGACAAGTCAGCACACCAACCGCTGGCAAGCAATGCGGCCAAGGCCAGCAAAACACCCACGCCCAACCAAGCACCTTGCCGACCAGTAGCGTGCAATTGCTGTAGCGCAGTACTGGCCATGAAACCCAATAGCACAATACCCAACCAGAATGCGCCGCCAAAGGATGTGCGGGCGATCGATGCTGCGCCCTGTACAGCCAACGTGGCATGGCTGGCAGCCAGCCAGAGCATGCCGGGTGTCAGCACCGCCGATAGTGCCAACACCAAGCCAAGCCACAAGCGCCGCGGTTTGAGCAGCGCAACCATCACCGCCATACACAGCATGGCAAGCAGCAACCAAACTGCGCCCGGCGCGATGGATGAAAAATAAACCGCATGCCCCGACACCAAGCGGTTAGGCGCCACCCGCAAAAATGGCAAACCGAGAAGAGCAAGCACCAGCAGCACCAACAAGGTCGCCAGAACAGGGTTGCGGCGCTTGTCCTCTAGCATCGCAAGTGGCTACTTCAACAAGCCTTTGGACTTCAAAAACTCTGCAGCTACCTTTTTGGCGTCCTGGCCTTCGAGCTGAATCTTGGCGTTCAAACTCTGCAAGGTGGGGCGGTCGAGCAGCTTGAAGACGGGTGCGAGTGCCTCGGTGATTTTCGGATTCTTTTTCAGCGCATCTTCACGCACGATGGGTGCTGGCGCATACACCGCTTGCACGCCTTGGGTGTCTTCCAAAATCACCAAACCCAGGGCGGCAACTGCACCATCCGTGCCGTAAGCCATAGCGGCATTGACGCCAGATGTTTTTTCATACGCTGCACGCACCGTGACCGCCGTATCGCCACCGGCCAGAGTTAACAGCTGGTCGGGCTTGAGCTTGAAGTTGTAGGCCGCCTGAAACGCGGGTAGCGCATCAGGCCGCTCAACGAACTCTGCCGACGCGGCCAGCTTGAATTGACCCGCCTTGTATTGTGAAGACGCCAGCCACTTGGACAAATCACCCAGCGTGACCAGCTTGTTGGCTGCAGCCAGGTCTTTGCGTACAGCAATCGTCCAGGTGTTGTTGGCCGGCGCGGGTTGCAACCATACAATTTTGTTTTTGGCGTAGTCCAGCGCCTTGACGCGCTCGTAACCGGTTTGCAGGTTCTTCCACACCGGGCTTTTTTCTTCAGCAAATATGAAAGCACCGTTACCTGTGTATTCGGGATAAATATCAATTTCACCCGCCGTGATGGCGCCGCGCATGACCTGCGTGTTGCCCAGCGAGACTTTGCTGGTGGTTTTGATGCCATTGGCCTCCAGCGCCAGCACCATCATGTGACCCAGCAACTTACCTTCGGTGTCGATTTTGGAGCCCACGCGGACAGGCGTGCTGGCTTGGGCCAAGGCATTGCCGCACAGCGGTGCGGCGATGACCAGGGCGACGATGGTGTGGCGAAAAAAGTTCATGGAATCATCCCCATGGCGTGCATATAGGCCGGGTGCAGCATCAAGTCGTCCCACGCATGGGCACGGGTGGTGGGCAGTAAATCAAGACGGCGCAACTCGCTAGACTCTAACGCTTCCCAGCGGCCTTTGAGCAGTGCCTCGGCCATGCCGTCTAGCAGCTCATCAACCGCCTTGCCGCCATCAACAGACTGGTTACAGAGCAGCACCATGTCGCAGCCGGCATTGAGTGCAGTGACAGCAGCCTGGGTGTAGCTGACTTGTTTGCCGTCGATGATGCGCGCACCCGCCATGCTAAGGTCGTCGCTGAAAATCGTGCCGCCAAAGCCGAGCTGGCCACGCAAGATGTAGGTGAGCCATTGCTCTGAAAACCCAGCCGGGCGGCTGTCGACTTTGGGGTAAATCACGTGGGCGGGCATGACGCTGGTGAGTGTGGTGTTCAGCCACTCGTAAGGCGCAGCGTCGTCCGTCAGAATCGCTTTCAGGCTACGCTTGTCAACGGGGATTTCATGGTGCGAATCGGCTTTGACAAAACCGTGGCCTGGGAAGTGCTTGCCGCAGTTCATCATGCCGGCCTGCAGCAGGCCGTGCATCAGGCTTTTGGCCAGCAAGGTAACGACGCGCGGGTCACGGCCAAAGGCGCGGTCGCCGATGACGCTGCTTTCTCCAAAGTCCAAGTCAAGCACTGGCGTGAAGCTGAAATCAACCCCGCAACTACGCAGCTCTGTGGCCAGCACGTAGCCGCAAGCGGTGGCGGCGTTGGTAGCGGCCAGTTGGTCTTTCATCCACAGCTCGCCTAGAGCCCGCATGGGCGGCAGGTGGGTGAAGCCATCGGTTTTAAAGCGTTGCACGCGGCCGCCTTCGTGATCCACGCAAACAACCAAGTCTTTGCGAATGCTTTTGATCGCCGCGCACAGGCTGGTGAGTTGGGTACGGTTCTCCCAATTGCGGGCAAACAAAATGATGCCGCCTGTCAGTGGGTTTTTCAGGCGGCGACGGTCGTCTTTGGTCAGACTAAGGCCTTCAATGTCGATGATGAGGGGGGCGTGTTGGGTCATGATGATCTTTAATTTACTATTAATTCAGGAGCTGCTTGCGCCCGTATTTATTGGTCTAGAGGCCTATTTTATGGGTCAAAAGAGGTAAAAAAGCTTAAATTTTATGCTCAACCACGACAAAACTGGCTGCATAGTCGGTTTCGTCTGTCACGCTGACATGGGCGCTGAGTTGGCGCGCGTCAAACCATTCTTTCAGTGCGCCGTGCAGCACGATACAGGGTTTGCCGCTGGCCTCTTTGGCAATCTCGCAACTGCGCCAGGTCATGGGCATGCGCATGCCCATACCGATGGCTTTGCTAAATGCCTCTTTGGCTGAAAAGCGGCTGGCAAGGTAGCTAACGCCACGGTCTGGCCAGCGGGCGCTGCGTTCACGCCAGGTTTTCATCTCGCCTTCGCTCAAGATTTTTTTGGCAAAGCGCTCGCCATGGCGTTCAACGCTGGCGCGGATACGGCGTACGTCGCAAATGTCGGTTCCGATGCCATAAATCATTGGCCAGCAAACGCCTTATCAATGCAACGCAGGTAGTCTTGCACTGTGACCGTGTACCCCAGCTCAAGCGCATCAGCCACCAGCGCATGGCCTATCGACACTTCAAGCACGCCAGGTACGGCTTTTAAGAATTCGGTGAGGTTGTCACGGTTCAGATCGTGTCCTGCATTGACTCCCAAATCAACAGCAGCCGCCGCCCGTGCCGATTGGGTAAAACGGCTTAAAGCTTCCAATTTCTGATCTGTAGACCAGGCGCTGGCGTAGCTTTCGGTATAAAACTCAACCCGGTCTGCACCGATGGCTTTGGCTGCTGCCATTGCCTCAGGAATCGGGTCCATGAACAGGCTGACGCGCACGCCGCGCGCATGGATCTGATCAATCAATGGCTGGAGTCTTTCGGCATCATCAGGAAACACCCAGCCGTGGTCGCTGGTGAACTGGTCTTCACTGTCGGGCACAAAAGTGCATTGGTGCAGCGGCAAGCCGCGCGCCGACAAATCATGCACAAAACCCATCAGGTTTTGAAACGGGTTGCCCTCAATATTGAACTCACGGTCAGGCCAGTCTTTCATCATGGCGGCAATTTCAAACACATCAGCGCTGCGGATATGGCGCTCATCGGGCCGCGGATGCACCGTGATGCCATTGGCACCCGCCTCCAGGCACAACCGCGCCGCACGCACAACATCAGGTATGCCGAGGTGCCGGGTGTTGCGCAGCAAGGCGACCTTGTTGACGTTGAACGATAAAGCAGTTTTATGCATCGCGATTTATAGAGATTGGAGGTCCATCATCATTTGCCGGGTTTTTAACACCTTGACATCACAATGGTAGTGCAGCAGCGCGCGGAGCTGGGTTTTAAGCTCGGGCAGGTGGTTGACGCAGGCGTGCATGGTGTCGACAAACGGCGCGTTACCATCCAAGGCCTTCTGCACCGCCAGCCACTGCGCGCCGCTCAACGCACTGCGGTCGTCGTCATGCGCTTCTCGCAAACCGGCCTCGGCCAGCAGCACGTACTGGGTTTCGGGCTCCAAAGTTGCCAACGTGGCGGTTTGCGCGTCCAGCAACGGTAAAAATCCAATGTCGCGCAGCAATCGCAGCTCAAATGCTCTCAATGCCACTTGCAGCGTGTCAATGCTTTGGCTGGCCAGCAGTTGCACAGTGGCCGCGTACGCATCAAACAGAACAGGGTGCGGGTCGTCTCGCGCCAGCAGGCGCATGAGCAGCTCATTTAAGTAGTAGCCCGACAGCAGCGCATCGCCCGTCGGCATGACGTGACCGCCCTGCCATTCGGCACTTTTGAGGTTGCGGATTTCAGCATCACCACCGAAAGCGATGTGCAGTGGCTGCAGCGGCAACAAGATGGGCCTAAAGTTGGAACTGGGTTTTTTAGCACCGCGTGCAATCAGCGCGACGCGGCCATAGGTGCGGGTGAACACTTCCAGAATCAGACTGGACTCGCTCCAGTCGTAGCGGTGCAGGACATAGGCGGGTTCATCAACGATGCGTTTGACTGGCAAGGTTTGAGCTCACTCATAACCAAAGGTCTTGACCCTGGCTTCGTCGTCCGCCCAACCCGAGCGAACTTTGACCCAAATCTCGAGAAACACCTTATTGCCTGTCAGCGCCTCCAGCTCATGGCGCGCCTCAGTCCCCATGCGTTTGAGTTTTTCGCCTTTGTCGCCAATGATCATGCCTTTGTGGCCGTCACGCTCCACCACAATCGTCGCAGCGATTTTGCGCAGATTGCCTTCTTGTTCGTACTTGTCGATGATCACCGTTGAGGTGTAAGGCAGCTCATCACCCGTCAAGCGGAACAGCTTTTCACGAATCATCTCAGCGGCCATGAAGCGGTCGCTGCGGTCGGTCAGGGCATCGGCCTGATACATCCAGGCTTGCTGCGGTAGGTACTTTTCACAAATACCGAACACGCGCTCTACATCTTTGGCGCTGTTGGCTGACATGGGCACAAACTCGGCAAAGTCACGCTTGGTTTGCATCATTTGCAGCCACGGCGCAATGTCGCCCCGGCGATGGATCAAATCAAACTTGTTCGCCAGCAAAATGGCAGGCGTGCCTGGCGGTAACAAGCTCAGTACTTTTTCATCCGCCTGATTGAACTGCCCAGCCTCGACCACAAACACAATCAAATCCACATCGTTGACTGTGCCCACCACCGTGCGGTTCAATGAACGGTTAAGCGCATTGCCATGACGGGTTTGAAAACCGGGCGTGTCGACGAACACAAACTGCGAAGCGCCAACCGTTTTCATACCGGTGATGCGATGCCGCGTAGTTTGTGCCTTGCGTGAGGTAATGCTGACTTTCTGCCCGACCAGCGCATTGAGCAAAGTGGACTTGCCCACATTGGGCTTGCCGACGATGGCAATCAGGCCGCAGCGTTGGGTTTCAAGAGGCGGTGCGTCGGGCGCGTCTTTGGCGGGTTCGGTACTGGTTCGCTTTGAGAAAGCCTTGGCCATCATGGCCTCAACGGCTGCAGCTTGGGCCTGCGCAGCCACTTCGTCAGGGGTTGGTTTTTTGTCGGTCATAGTGTTTTGATGAAAGCCAGCATGGCCGAAGCGGCTGCCTGCTCTCCTGCACGGCGTGAGTTGCCGGTGCCGCGCTCGGCTCGGCGGTATTCAACGATTTCACACTCGACATCAAAGGTTTGCTTGTGTGCCGCGCCCTCTGTGCCAACGATGCGGTAGATAGGCAGGCTCATTTTGCGGCCTTGCAACCACTCTTGCAGTTCTGTTTTTGGGTCTTTGCCTATGGCCTGCATTCTGGCGTTGATTTCAACATCTTTGAACAAGCGGCGTACCAGGTTAGAGGCGACATCAAAACCCGCATCGAGATACACCGCACCAATCACGGCCTCCAGCGCATCAGCCAAGATAGAGGGCCGTTTTTGACCGCCAGATTTGGCCTCACCCTCACCTAAGCGCAGCAGGTCTGGCAAGCCCAGCGACACAGCAACCTGGTGCAGAGTTTCCTGTTTGACCAAGTTGGCTCTAGCTCGAGACAAATCACCCTCAGGCAGCTCGCCCAGGCGCTCGTACAACAAGCCAGCGACAGCCAGATTCAGCACCGAGTCGCCCAAAAACTCGATGCGCTCGTTGTGGTCAGACGAAAAACTGCGGTGCGTGAGTGCCTGCACCAGCAATTGGGAATTTGTGAACGCATGCTCCAAGCGCTTTTGCAACGCCAGCAGGTTCGGGCTTAAGGCAGCACCAGCACGCACTTAGTTAGAACGGCCCGCATACTTCATCAGCAAATACGCTGGACCGGCCAAATGGATTTCTTTGTTGTAAGCAAAGGAAATCACCAATTTATTGTTATCTTTGGTGATTTCCAAGTCTTTACCATTGATGGATTTGATGTCGTCGATTTGAGCCGCCTTATCAAAATTAGTGCGCGCTTCGGCTGGCGAACTTGCCTCTTTAACTTTGTTAACAGCTTTTCCAATCGTCCGGTATTCGGCATAGGTCGGAGCAACCTGCGCCCCGACGATGCCTCCAAAAACCAGGACGCCACCGACAAACAAAATGCCAATCAATGAAGCGCCGCGTTGTTTGTTTTTAGTACTGTTCATATGGTTCTCCAGCAAAAGCCTATGGCCACGTTAAAAATCGAATCAATCGAATGCACCGATACGTTTCAGGTTACCGAAGTTCATCCAGACAAAAAACGCTTTGCCGACAATGTTTTTTTCTGGCACAAAGCCCCAATAACGCGAGTCCAGTGAATTATCGCGGTTGTCACCCATCATGAAGTAATGGCCTTCTGGCACCCTGCAGACTACACCCTCACTACTGTAACGGCAATTTTGCTTGTATGGAAAGTCCTCAGTGCCGGGGATGAAAGCCGGACGATCATCGTCGTTGAGCAAGCGGTATTTTTTGCTACCCGTGGTGATTTCTTCAAACTGCTTTGAATAGCGCAGAATGTCTTCGTCAAAAAAATCTGGCAAAGTGGTCTTAATCAGGGGCTGCCCATTGATCGTCAGTTTTTTGTTCAGGTACGCCACCTCGTCACCCGGCACGCCCACCACACGCTTGATGTAGTCCAGGCTGGGCTTGGGTGGGTAGCGAAACACCATGACATCACCGCGTTGTGGGCTGTTGTTGTCCAACACCTTCAGGTTGATGACGGGCAGACGCACACCGTAGTGAAATTTATTGACCAGAATCAGGTCGTTGATCAGCAGCGTCGGGATCATTGAGCCGGATGGGATTTTGAAAGGCTCAAACAAAAAAGAGCGCAGCAAGAACACCACGATGATGACGGGGAACAGTCCGGCAGTCCAGTCCAGCCACCAAGGCTGCATGATGAGCCTGGTTTTGGCTTCATGGATATCTGTATCAACTTTGGTAATGCCTTTTTCAGCCAGTTCGGCATCGCGTTTGACGGTAGCAGCTTCAAGTTCCTCAACCGCCTTATAGCGTTGCGGCAGAAAGTAGAACCGCTCGGCCAACCAATAGATGCCGGTAACTACCGCCGCCAAAAACAGCAGCAAAGAGAAATTGCCGTCGACCAGACCAAAGTACCAAGACGCACCGTACCCAACAAATATCGCCAACACGACAGCGGTGATGGCGCTCATTGATTTTGTGATGGCAGTAGGCATCAATCTTCCACCTGCAAAATAGCCAAAAATGCCTCTTGCGGCACTTCAACCGATCCAATTTGTTTCATGCGTTTTTTACCCGCTTTTTGTTTTTCAAGGAGTTTGCGTTTACGTGAAATATCACCGCCGTAGCATTTGGCGATCACGTTTTTACGAAGAGCTTTGATTGTCTCACGCGCAATGATGTTGGCCCCAATCGCAGCCTGAATGGCAACGTCAAACTGCTGGCGCGAAATGATCTCGCGCATTTTGGCTACCACCGCGCGGCCGCGGTAGGCTGACTGGCTGCGGTGAACAATGATCGAAAGCGCATCGACCTTCTCGCCGTTGAGCAAAATATCGACCTTCACCACATCTGATGCGCGGAATTCTTTGAAGGTGTAATCCATCGACGCATAGCCGCGCGAGACGGATTTGAGCTTGTCAAAAAAGTCCAGCACGATCTCGCCCAGCGGCATTTCATAGGTCAGCATGACCTGCTTGCCGTGGTAAGCCATATTGAGCTGCACCCCGCGCTTTTGGTTGGCCAGTGTCATGACAGCGCCGACATAGTCTTGCGGCATATACAAATGCACGGTGACGATGGGTTCACGAATCTCATTGACACGACCCGCGTCAGGAATTTTCGAGGGGTTCTCGACCTTGAGAATCGTGCCATCAGCCTGCAGCACTTCATACACCACACTCGGCGCTGTCGTGATCAAATCCTGGTCAAATTCTCGCTCCAACCGCTCCTGCACGATTTCCATGTGCAGCAGCCCCAAAAACCCGCACCTGAAACCAAAGCCCAGCGCTTCGCTTACTTCAGGCTCGTAGTGAAGAGACGCATCATTCAGTTTGAGTTTCTCAAGCGCGTCACGCAGGGATTCGTATTCGCTGGCCTCAGATGGATACAAACCGGCGAATACCGCTGGCTGGATTTCCTTGAAGCCAGGCAAAGCCTCTGTTGCCGTGAAAGCTGCGCCGCCACTACCGGGCTTGATCAATGTGATGGTGTCACCCACACGTGCAGCCTGCAACTCTTTGATGCCAGCAATCACAAAGCCCACCTCGCCCGCCTCAAGCGCCGGTCGTGGTTCATTGTGCGGAGTGAACACGCCCAGTTGCTCGGCGTTGTACGTCGCCTCGCTGGCCATCATCTTAATGCGGTCACCTTTGGCCAGCCGGCCATCCACCACCCGCACCAGAATGACGACGCCGACATAGGCGTCGTACCAGCTGTCGATGATCATGGCGCGCAGAGCGGCATCAGGATTACCTTTGGGCGGCGGAATGCGAGCGATCACAGCTTCCAAAATCTCATCGATGCCCATGCCGGTTTTGGCGCTGCAGGGAATCGCGTCGGTCGCATCAATACCGATGACCTCTTCGATTTCGTGCTTGGCATTTTCTGGATCGGCGTTCGGCAGATCCATCTTGTTGAGAACCGGAACAACTTCTACACCGAGTTCCAGTGCGGTGTAGCAGTTGGCCACTGTTTGCGCTTCAACACCTTGCGATGCATCGACCACCAGCAGCGCGCCTTCACATGCCGACAGTGAGCGGCTGACTTCATACGAAAAATCGACGTGACCTGGTGTGTCGATCAGATTGAGGTTGTAAATCTGACCATCAAGTGCCTTGTATTTGAGCGCAGCGGTCTGCGCCTTGATGGTTATCCCACGCTCTTTTTCAATATCCATCGAGTCAAGAACCTGCGCACTCATTTCTCTGTCTTGCAAACCACCACAGCGCTGGATCAATCTGTCTGCGAGCGTGGACTTGCCATGATCAATGTGGGCAATGATCGAAAAATTTCTGATGTGATTCATCAACGAGAACGCCTAAGTGCTTGAAAGTATTGCGAACAGCGGTGCTGCCATTCGCGTTGAAACATAAAAAAGGGCGCGTCGGTTTGCGACGCGCCCTGAACCAACAATCTATGGCAACTGCTATGTTGGAACTTCATTGTAGGCAAAAAGCCGGTCACGAATAGTCCCAAAACGGCCATATTTTTGTCGTTGCAAGGTAGCAACATGAATTTTATCCACAAGTTATTCACAATTTCAACTGAACTACTCTGGACAACTTGTGGGTGATCTGTGGATCAACAGGTGATAACTCAAAATAGCTTGTGTTTGAGGATTTTAGTGGCTTTGATATATCCAAAATCATAAAAAATAGAGCTTCATTCTAACCAAACCACGTATATCGTCACAAATTTTGTTAGTGACCACCAACAAATCGAATGGACAAGAAGCTGAAAATATATTTTTGACCGAGCGCAAAAAAACTTTTTTCTAATAAAAACCCCCAGCCCTGATGGGGTATGGGGGTAGTTTTTAGCCCTATGCGCAGGTAATAGCAAAACCAACTGGAGGTTTCAGTACGATCAACGTGCAGGTCGAATCAATACGTACTGAGCCAGCTCGCCGCGCCTGAGCAGCACATTGACAGCTTTGCTTTTATCGAGCTTGGCCAGCGCAGCTTCAAACTCTTTGACACTGGTGATTTCAGTGTTGGCAATGGCAACGATGACGTCGGCTTCGCGCAAGCCAGCTCTGGCCGCAGCGCCTTCAACCATGTCCACCTTGACGCCGCCTTTGATTTTGAGTTCTTTCTTTTGTGCATCGCTGATTTCACTGACCGCCAACCCAAGCACTTGTGCTGGACCCGCCACGGGTGGTTTGGGTTCAGGGCCTGAAGCTTTGCGGACTGGCTTTTCTGGCTCAACTTCAGCAACCACAACTGAAAAATCTCTCGTCGCACCACGCCTGAAAACCGTCACCACAGATTTGGTACCCGGCTTGACGTTCCCGACAAGGCGCGGCAAGTCGGTTGATTTGTCAATTTGCTTGCCATCAAACTTTGTGATGATGTCTCCCGCTTCAATGCCGGCTTTGTCAGCGGGCGCACCAGCCTCTACACCACGAACCAGTGCACCCTGGGCTTTGCCCAAGCCAATTGACTCGGCCACTTCCTTACTAACTTGGTCAATCTGTACGCCAATGCGGCCACGGGTGACTTTGCCTGTGCTTCGCAACTGGTCTGACACACGCGCTGCTTCGTCCATGGGAATCGCGAACGAGATGCCTTGAAAGCCACCAGAACGCGAATAAATTTGACTGTTGATACCGACGACCTCTCCGCGCATATTGATCAGTGGGCCACCAGAGTTACCGGGATTGATCGCCACATCGGTTTGAATAAACGATAGATAGTCGCCCGTGTCCCGCTGCTTGGCACTCACAATGCCAGCTGTCACGGTGTTCTCCAAGCCAAACGGTGAGCCAATGGCCATGACCCATTCACCCACTTTGAGGCGACTGGAATCGCCAATTTTGACGGCGGGCAAGCCAGTGGCTTCGATTTTGACCACTGCGACGTCGGTGCGTTTGTCGCTACCTACAATTTTGGCTTTGTATTCACGGTTGTCGGTCAAGGTCACGATCACTTCGTCAGCGCCCTCCACCACGTGCGCGTTGGTCATGATGAAACCGTCGGCTGTCAGGATAAAGCCTGAACCCACGCCGCGCGGTTGAGCCTCTTCTTGCGGTGCAGGCGCTCTGTCAGAGCGCGGGCCTCGCGGCATGTTGGGCGGCACCGGGATGCCAAAGCGCCGAAAAAATTCGAGCATTTGCTCGTCGATACCACCACCAGCAGCGGCGGTCTTGGCTTTTTCTGATGTGCGAATATTCACCACCGACGGGCTAACCTGTTCCACCAGATCGGTAAAGTCAGGCAAGGTGCGGTTTTGCGCCAGCGCAGACGTTGCAGGCAGTAAGGCCGTTGCGGCAAACACCGCGAGCAGGCCCGCAACTGCGACTGAACGCCATGGTTTTTTCATGAATGCAAACATCATTGACCTCGTATAAAAAACAAAACTTACTTTTTCCGCTCAAGACCGCTGGCAAACTGTTTGAGGGTACTCATTGGCACCTCGCCCAAAGCAGTCAGCCAATAACTGCCCAACTGACGCGTGATGGTGTGTGTTGCGCCCATCGACATGGCGGATTCTTTGATGTGCCTTTGACGATCAAACGGCTCAACAAAAAGAGATACCGATGCCAGGCCGTCAGAGAAGACCCATTGCATCGGTTCATCGACAACCGTACTGGCAGACGCCCCTGCCATAGGGCGCTTGTAGCAGCTCGTGGGCTTGAATCCGGGCACCGGTGTCATCAGCTTCCAGCCTTCGGCGCTGGCAGTGGTCTTGACGAGTGCAGGCTCCTCGACGCGGTAGCCATCGACCTTGCCCATCATTTGCAAGAGCTTTTCCATCTTCACAGGTGCATCCAGCTGTAGCTCAGAAAAAGCGGCTTGCTCGAGTACCCGGCCATCTGCGTCCAGCGTTTGCAGCTTCACAACCAGGCCTTTTTTCTGCTCCGTCCAGACCCGGTACCCAAAGCGCATCGCGTCTTTGGGGATCAAGAGCACCACGTCCGATTCCAGCCCGGCAATCCGCTCAACGCCTTCAGCTTTGAGTTTATAAAACTCGGCAATCCGGTTGTCGGCGGACTGAACCAGTTCGGGGAAGCTGCCCGAGACCTCGCGCTTTTCACTGCGCACAACTTTTTGCTCAGGCATAAAGGTCACGACTTTGTCGTTATGCCGGAAAGTAGAGCGAGCCGCACCCGTCAGGCTTTCAACCCGCTCCACTTGTTGCGTGCCTTCGCAGACATGCCAAATTTTCGCACTCTGCATCTGCCCACCCGATGACACAACATAAGTACCGATATAGCTGCGCCGCTTCGACGACTCATGCAAGCGTAGCAGCCAGTCATTGATGCTCTTGGCCTCAATAGCCGCTGGCGCTGCGTTGACAGCTTGCGATGTGGCCTGCGGTTGAGCTTGAACTGCTATCAAACCAGTAGCTGCTTGCGCCCCTAAATAAAGGGCTAGAAGGCTAAAATGCTTAAAATTCATAGTATGTTTGAGCTTTTACAGTCGACCTAGCGATCATTCAGCGACGCCCGCTCTGTGAATTTTCGAAACCTGCATTGCGCAGAAACCCGTACGGTGCCTGCAATGACGAGCCGCCGAGCTGTTTGTGCGCCATCATCAGCTCTTCAAGTCGCGCATCGCGCACCATGGGACCCAGAGGAGACGCCACCACCACCTGCTCAGCTCCCCGGTTTTGCGCGAGTTGCGCGCCCGTCGATGCATCGGGCGATGCCGTCAAGCTCCAGGCAACAACCAGCGCGGCGCTTAATGACGCAAAGCCAGCCGCCAGCTTCCAGCGAAAAACACCGTCATTGGCTGCGGGCTGGTTAGGTATGGCGACCGCCACTTGGGTTGCTGCAACCAACACAGGAAGGGCTACTTTCTCATCGGCAAGGCGCAAATTCAAGCGCTGCAAAAAAGCCGGATCAGCACCTTGCGACGCAGCAGCACTGCTTCTCAGCACATCACCTATCACATGGTAGGTGTTCCAGTCACTGAGCAAAGAGCTTGACTGAAGAATGTCCTGCATGCCAGCTTCAGCAACGCCCACAACAAGCTCGCCACCTGCAAGCTCGCCATCAACCAAGGCAGACAATAGTTCGGGAGAAGAGGATTTAAGGGTCGTCATGATGGTGCAGGGTTTAAAAAATTCGGTTTTCAACTCAGTTACCAACGCTTGCCACTCTGGTTTTCAAGCAAAGGTTTGACCTTCAGCGATATCGCTTCTCGAGCCCTGAAAATGCGGGAGCGAACGGTACCAATCGGGCAATTCATGGCTTCGGATATTTCCTCGTAACTCAAACCTTCAATCTCGCGCAGCGTGATGGCTTGACGCAACTCCTCAGGCAATGCCTCCAAGGCAGCGTTGATGATTTGCGCTATTTCCTTGCTGGCCAGCACCGCGTCTGGCGTTTCTGAACTTGTTAGTTCGTTTTCGAGTGGGGAAGTTTCATCGTCGTCGTCAGATTTGAAGAAATTTTCAGAAACAGTCGGATTGCGCTTCAAGTCCATCAAGGCTTTTTTGGCCGTATTCACGGCGATTCGGTACAGCCAGGTGTAAAACTGCGCCTCACCCCTGAATTGCGCCAACGCTCGGTAGGCGCGGATAAAAGTCTCTTGCGCAATGTCTTCAACCAGATCAACATCACGCACCATGCGGCCAATCAGGCGCTGGATACGGCGCTGGTACTTGATGACCAGCAACTCGAAGGCCTTTTGGTCGCCCGCAACCGCGCGTTCAACCAACAGGGCATCGCTGTCAATCGATTTGACCTCCAGCGGGCTGATGGGTTCTTCGCTCATGCTGCGCTGACCAGGCCATTCGGCGAGCGATGCGGCGAATAAACCGCACGGCGTAAATCCAGCCAGCGCACTGGAAATGCGCGCCGTTCTGCCCAAAGCCACAGCTTGGCATGCGCCTGGTTTTCAAGGCGCAACAACATCACGTTTCGAAAGTCAAGCGCAGCCGACAGCTCATATTCAGCAACACCCGCTTGGTAGCCAGGGCCTTCCCAGCGCCAGACTTGACCGTCCCAGGTGAGTTGCCCGACCGCTGCGTTCTTCCAGCCATGCCAAGCAGCCAAGCCAGCGCCCATCACTGTTATGAAGCCTGCCGCCTGCCGCCAGCCAATGTGCTGGCTACCCAAAGTCCAAAGACTCACCAGCAAAAGCGCTGCCACCCAAAATACCGACAAAAGAAACGCTTGCCAGTGCGAACGCTCCAGCGGATAGGTAACAGACGGGGCGTTGTGTTTGCTCAAGGCGGTCTGACTTGCCGTCAAGCGCGCTTGAAAACCAGCGTGCCATTGGTGCCACCAAAACCAAAATTATTTTTTACAGCAACGTCAATTTTGGCATCGCGCGCCGTATTGGCACAAAAGTCCAGGTCACATTCAGGATCCTGGTTAAAGATGTTGATGGTGGGGGGGATTTTTTGATGGTGCAAAGCCAGCACGGTAAATACCGATTCAATTCCGCCCGCGCCACCCAGCAAATGCCCAGTCATCGACTTGGTGGAACTGATCACCATCTTGGGCGCGTGCGCGCCAAACGCCGCCTTGATGGCATTGGTTTCGTTGATGTCACCCAGCGGCGTTGAGGTGCCGTGCGCATTGAGGTAGTCCACCGCGTCGGCGTTGAGCCCCGCGTTATTGAGCGCGCCCAACATGGCCCGACGCGGGCCGTCCATATTCGGCGCTGTGATGTGACCTGCATCGGCACTCATGCCAAAACCCGCCAACTCAGCGTAGATTTTTGCGCCACGCGCTTTGGCGTGCTCGTACTCTTCAAGCACCATCATGCCCGCACCCTCGCCCAATACAAAACCATCACGGTCTTTGTCCCAAGGGCGGCTGGCGGTTTTAGGGTCATCGTTGCGGGTAGAAAGCGCCCGCATTGCAGCGAAGCCGCCTATGCCTAATGGTGAAACAGTGGCTTCCGCCCCCCCAGCAATCATGACATCAGCATCGCCGTACTCAATCATCCTGCCGGCATCGCCAATGCAGTGCAAGCCCGTGGTGCAAGCCGTGACGATGGCGATGTTCGGGCCTTTGAAGCCAAACTTCATCGACACATGGCCGGCAATCATGTTGATGATGGAGCCGGGAACGAAAAACGGCGTGATGCGCCTAGGGCCACGGTTGGTGAGTTCTTCGTGGGTATTTTCAATCAGCGGCAAACCGCCGATACCGGAACCAATCACACAGCCAATGCGCACGGCTTCGTCTTCGCTCAAGGCATCGCCCGTTTTCAGGCCGCTGTCCACCACCGCCTGGCAGGCAGCTGCCAAGCCATAGTGGATAAAGGTGTCCATATGGCGAGCTTCTTTTTCAGGAATGTAATCCCCGATCACGAAGCCTTTGACCTCGCCAGCAATCTTGCAGGCAAAGGTTGACGCATCAAATTTGGTGATTAGGTCAATGCCTGACTGGCCGGCCAATAAATTAGACCAATTTTCAGCAACGGTGTTTCCAACCGGGCTGACACAGCCCAGACCAGTCACTACAACGCGGCGACGACTCATGCGCTCATCCTCAAAGTACAGCTGAAAAAATTGCAAAAAAGCCCCAGCAGGGGCTTTTTAAACGGGTAAGAAAATGACAGCTTACGCTTTTTGATGGGTGTTGGCGTAATCAATCGCGTTTTGAACAGTGGTGATTTTCTCGGCCTCTTCATCTGGAATCTCAATGCCAAACACGTCTTCCAGTGCCATGACCAGTTCTACCGTATCAAGAGAGTCGGCGCCCAGATCGGCCACAAAGGCTTTTTCGCTGGTGACTTGACTTTCTTCAACGCCGAGTTGCTCAGCAATGATTTTTTTAACACGTGCTTCGATATCGCTCATAGTTCCGCCCAAGGGGTAGTAAATTAATCCGTGATTTTAGCGCGTTAGAGGCAAGCCCCTAAGCACCCCAGAAATCGCTGCACCGGACGGATAAAAACCGGCTTGCGTTTGCAGTGTTTTACCACTGTCAGATGACCCCAATGCTACATGTACATGCCGCCATTGACATGCAGTTCTTGACCGGTAATGTACGACGCTTGCGGGCTGGCCACAAAAGCGACAGCATGCGCCACATCTTGCGGCTTGCCCAAGTGACCCAGTGGAATTTGCCCCAGCAGCGCTTTTTGTTGCTCTTCATTGAGTCCGGCCGTCATATCGGTTTGAATAAAGCCCGGTGCGATGCAATTGACGGTGATATTGCGTGAGCCCAGCTCCCGAGCCAGTGCCCTCGTCATGCCTGCCACGCCGGCTTTTGCCGCGGCGTAATTCGACTGCCCTGCGTTGCCCGAGCTGCCGACGACCGAGGTGATATTGATGATCCGGCCATAGCGCTGCTTCATCATGGTGCGCATCACCGCGCGGCTCATGCGGAAAACGGCTTTCAAATTGGTGTCCATCACTGCATCCCAATCATCATCTTTCAGGCGCATGGCCAGCATGTCTCGGGTAATACCTGCATTGTTGACCAGCACATGCAAGCCGCCATGCTCTTTCACGATGCTGTCAATCAGCGCTTCTGCTGCCAGGCCGTCTGTCACATTCAGATTTTTACCAGCGCAGCCCGGGAAAGCCGCCAGGGCCTGACTGATTTTGGCGGCACCTTCATCGCTGGTTGCCGTGCCAATGACCTTCAAGCCTTTTTTAGCCAGTTCCAGGGTAATGGCAGCGCCGATGCCGCGCGTGGCACCCGTGACCAAGGCGATTTGGCCTTCAAATTTCATGTCACTCATATCAGTATTTCTTTCACTTGGGCCAAACAGGCAGGGTCAAACAGAGGAGCCCCGGTCAAATCTGCATCAATCCGCTTGACCAGACCCGCCAATACTTTGCCAGGCCCGCATTCAATGATGTGGCTAACGCCACGCGCCTTGATGGCTTGTACGCATTCCACCCAGCGCACGGCGCCAAACGCCTGGCGGTACAGGGCATCACGAATGCGCTCGACATCAGTTTCAACCGCCACATCAATGTTGTTGATGAGCGGAATCTGCGAGGGTGCAAAAGAAGTTTCAGCGAGTTTTTCTTTCAGTTTTTCAGCGGCGGGCTTCATCAGGCTGGAGTGAAAAGGCGCTGACACTTGCAGCAACAAAGCGCGCTTGGCGCCCTCGGCTTTGAGTACGTCGCACGCCTTATCGACAGCGGCTTTGCTGCCAGCAATCACCGTTTGCATGGGGTCGTTGAAGTTAACCGCCTCAACAACATCATTTTCCTGCAGGTCATATTGAGCTGTAGCGCCCGAAATACGGGCGCAAGCAGCTACTATTTTTATAGCATCCAAGCCAAGTATCGCGGCCATCGCACCTGTGCCTACAGGTACGGCATCTTGCATGGCCTGAGCCCGAAAGCGTACCAGCGGCGCGGCTTGGGTCAAAGTGAGCGCACCACTTGCGACCAACGCTGCATATTCACCCAATGAGTGACCCGCAACAAAAGCAGGCGCTGTGCCGACCTCAGCCATCCACACCCGATAGGCTGCCACGCCAGCGACCAGCATGACGGGCTGGGTATTGGTGGTAAGAGCCAGGTCTTCCTTGGGGCCTTCCTTGATCAAAAGACCGATATCCTGACCCAAGGCATCGGATGCCTCTTGAACAGTTTGCGCCACCACAGGGTGATCACCCCAAGCATCCAGCATCCCGACCGATTGCGAACCCTGGCCGGGAAAAACAAAGGCAAATGATTTCAACGACAACTCCAGTTAGCTAAAACGACGACGAACGATTTGCGAGCATTTTATAAAGCCCTTGCTGACGACATATCCCAAAGCAAACACCGACAACCAAGGGTCCAGCAAATAGTCCCAAAGGTTGCCGGACTCCATCAGGCCAGCACTCCAGGCCAACAAAGCCAGCGCCACCAAAGCGGGCAGTACGTACAAACCCATCCAGGCACTCAGCCCACACAGCACCAGCAAAACCGACAAGAACCACCAAGATCCCCAGCCCAAACGGTACGCATCCCAATCGCCCCAGCCTAGCGCGGTAGGGTACAAAAGCAAAGCTGCAGCGGCGACCACACCCAGCAGCGCCGTGAGCTCACGCTTGGCTGTGGGCAACACATCAAACAGGCGATGGCACAAGCTCCAGAAGCTTAGCGCCAGCAAAGTGATGCTCAAGTCACCGATGAAGCCGCGATAAAAAGCAGCCAGCGAAATACTGGCGCCAGGCTTGGGAACAAGCAACGCGATGAACAGCGCCAACAACAAGCCCTTCACCCACCACGACAGCGCGTAGTTTTTGTGCCGACCAAAACGACGCAGACTCAAAGCACCCGCGCACAAAGCCAGCGCAATGCCAACTGCAGCAAAGGCATCCGTCAGGTCAATCATTGCGCCTTGACCTGGTTGCTGTGCAGTGGTGAGAAATCAAAGCGGACATGCTTGATACGGGTGCGGTGCCAGGTATAGACCAAGTGCAGACTTCCATCGCTGGCTTGCAGCAGGAACGGGTAGGAAAATTCTTGTGCGCAATGCGTATCCCCGCACAACTGGCGTGTAGCGCTGGCGACATAGGCTTGACTTTGCGCATCGGTCGCGCCTTTTGCTTTGAGTTCTGCACCCAATACCAAAGCGTAGTCTTTGATGCTCAGCGGGCTAACCAAGCTTTTATTCTGCGCAGGCGGCTCGACGTCAATCTCTTTGCTAGTGGGATCATCGAGCTTGAGCAATGCCAGCTTTTCGCGCCCGGCTCGGTTGGGGTTGAGCGCCAACCAGCGTGTGCCGTCTTGCAGCACAGCACCTGCCAAAGCTGAATTTGGGTTGGGCGCGGCGATGGGAGATGCCGCCGCCCAAGTCAGTCCGGCGTCTTGCGTTGAACTGCTCATGACCTGACCGCCTTGCGTCGCACGCATAAAGGCTTGAGCCTGTTGCGGGTTGCTGGCCAGTACCACGGGCTGCAAGCTGGTGTGGCTGCCCGGAATGCGCACCTTGTCGACGACTCGCCCATTGGCATCAAGACGCAGCACCTCAGCAAACTTGGTGATGAACTCGTGGTACACAGGCAAACTGATTTGCCCTTGCGTCATAGCAACGGGTGCAGCTTTAACCAGAGTGCTGATATTTAAAAATGGGGAAGTAACCAGACGCCTGGGCGCGCTCCACGTCGTGCCATCGTCTTCTGAGCGCGACCAAGTAATAGCACTACCTGCCCAACCTCCAAGTGACACATTAACCATCCATAAATGAAGCGAGCCATCAGGCGCGCGCGCTATCACTGGATTGCCAATTTTTTTGACATAGCGCCACAAGCCGCGCTGGAGTTGGGTTCTGTCAAACAAGCTGCTTTCTGGCCCCCACGCTTGACTGGCTTTGCTTAAGACGGCAGTCTGAATCGTCACATCGCCAGCACCTTCGCGCGAGCCTGAAAACCACACCGCCCGCAAGCTACCGTCACGCAGTTCAACCACAGATGGCGCATGAACCGCTTTGCCCGGCACGCTAGAGACAAACTGCGCCTCCACTTTGGGCGTTTGCGGCTCTGCATTGGGTGAGCGCTGCAAAGTAGGCACCGCAAAAGCAGCATCAGGGGCGCGATTAAGACTTTTATAGCCCGCCGCCGCGAAGGCGATGAACACCAAACCCGAAAAGAGCAGGTTGCGGTAGCGCAAACTCAAACTAAGAGCCATATGGGAGCATCTAGAAATTCAGGTTTGCGGGATGAAGCGATAGGTGGACGGAGCGGAGCAACCGGAACTTACTTCCACTAAGTGAGGATTGCGAGCACCGCCCAACGACGCGATTCGCCCGCAAAATGAATTTATAGAGGCTCCCATCTCAATAGTTGAGAAGCACCGCACCCCAGGTAAACCCACCGCCCACGCCTTCCAGCATCAGCGTGTCACCTTTTTTGATCTTGCCGCTGCGTACAGACACATCCAATGCCAGCGGAATCGACGCAGCTGAGGTGTTGCCATGCTGGTCAACCGTGACGATGAGCTTTTCAAGCGGCATTTTGAGCTTTTTCGCCGTGCTTTGCATGATGCGGATATTGGCCTGGTGCGGAATCAGCCAATCAATATCTGCATCCGTCATGTTGGCTTTGGTCAAGGCTGCTCTAGCGGCGCTCTCAAGCACACCCACAGCCAATTTAAAAACAGCTTGGCCATCCATTTTGAGCAGCGCATCGCCCACAACCTTGCCGCCCGACACATTGCCCGGCACACACAAAATCCCCACGTGTTTGCCATCGGCGTGCAAGTCGCTGGCCAAAATGCCGGGCGTATCCGAAGCCTCCAGCACCACAGCGCCCGCGCCGTCGCCAAACAGCACGCAAGTGGTGCGGTCTGAAAAATCAAGAATACGTGAAAAAACCTCTGCGCCCACCACAAGCGCTTTGCTGGCCGTGCCAGTTTTGATCATGGCGTCAGCCACAGTCAGCGCATACACAAAACCGCTGCAAACCGCTTGAATATCAAACGCCGGGCAACCAGCAATACCGAGCTTGTTTTGCAAGATACAGGCGGCTGACGGGAAAACCATGTCGGGCGTTGACGTGGCAACAATGATGAGATCAATATCGCCCGGCTGCAAGCCCGCAGCTTGCAAGGCATGTTTTGCCGCCTCGGCTGCCAAATCGCTGCATGACACATCCGGCGCCGCAAAGTGCCGGGCGTGGATGCCGGTGCGCTCCACAATCCATTCGTCAGAAGTCTCAACGCCTGTGGCGGCCAGCCGTTTGGCCAAATCAGCGTTGCTCAACCGATCTGGCGGCAAATAGCTGCCGGTGCCTGTAATGCGTGAAAAAAGTGCCATCAAAAACCGTGTGAATAAAGCGTATAAATGAAAGTTACCGCTTAATGTAACGCCACTGGTAAACCGGCTTCTTCTTTTGAAATTGCCAACTCTGGCTCAATCGGCGGCGCAGTCAATATAGGCGCAGCGTGCGCGATGCGCTCCCGCACACGCTCAAGCAGGTTGTTGCGCGCTGCATCGTAGGCTCTGTTGAGCGCTCTTTCAAAAGCAAATGCGTCCGCCGAGCCGTGGCTTTTAAACACCAAACCCTGCAAACCCAGCAACGCCGCGCCGTTGTAGCGCCTATGATCCATACGATTTTTAAATGCAGTTAACACCGGATAAGCCACGATAGCTGCAAATTTCGTGAAGATGTTGCGTGAAAACTCAACCTTCATGAAGTTGCCAATCATGCTGGCCAGCCCTTCGCTGGTTTTAAGGGCCACATTGCCGACAAAACCATCGCAGACCACAATATCGGTCGTACCTTTGAAAATGTCGTTGCCTTCAACATTACCGTAAAAATTCAAATCGCCAGAGTTAGCAGCAGATCGCAGCAGATCGCCTGCTTTTTTGATCACTTCACTGCCTTTTATCGCTTCTTCACCAATATTCAATAATCCAACACTGGGGGTTGGGTTGTTGGTGATGGCGGCTACCAGGGCAGAGCCCATGACGGCGAACTGCAATAAGTGGTCTTCCGTGCAATCAACATTGGCGCCCAAATCAAGCACCGTGGTGGCTGTGCCGAGCGCGTTGGGCAGCTGAGTGGCGATGGCTGGGCGCTCGATGCCGTCCATGGTTTTCAGCACGTACCGGGCAATGGCCATCAAAGCACCGGTATTGCCAGCCGAAACTGCCGCTTGAGCCGCGCCGTCTTTAACCTGGTTGATGGCCACCCGCATGGATGAGTTCTTCTTGCGGCGCAGCGCAATCTCAATCGGGTCGTCCATGGTGACGACTTCGCTGGCTTCAATGAGCTGAAAGCGAGGGTTGTTTTGCAGATTGGTATAAAGCGCGTGGCTTTGAATCGCCTCTGGCAGACCAACCACGAGCAGTGACGCGTCTGTGTGCTGCTCAAGAAAGGTAGCGCAAGCCACCAAGGTGACTGAAGGCCCAAAGTCCCCGCCCATGGCATCGACCGCAAGGGTGATCATGACGGTTGGCAAGAAGCAAAAAAGTTAGACAAAAGAAAAAGCCCGCAAAAAGGTTGCGGGCTCATTGGTGAAGCGATGGCTTACGCTTCAGATTTTGTTTTCAACACCTTGCGGCCACGGTAAAAGCCGGTCGGGCTGATGTGGTGACGCAAGTGGGTTTCACCGGTGGTGGACTCAACTGCAATGCCTGGCACGTTCAGGGCATTGTGTGAGCGGTGCATGCCGCGCTTGGAAGGTGATTTTTTGTTCTGCTGAACTGCCATGATGGGCTCCTGATGAAACAGTGTTGGTCGACACTGTCCAAATAGTTGGGTTATGGGTTGGTAAATTGCGTACTGAGCCAGCACGCGAAGCCTCATATTATAGCGCGGATAAGCCGGGTTGGGGTTAGCTCAGCGACTTCGATAAGCTACTGCGGCGAGTTATTGGGTTTTGTGACTACTTTTTCTTTAACTGAGCCAGAGCGGCAAACGGATTGGGTTTGTCTGGCTCGTCAAGAGGCACATCAATCGCCCCAGCGCTGAGTACAGGCGCTATGGGGCATTCGTCATGCATAGGCACCAGCGGCAGCGCCATCAGCAATTCGTCCTCCAGCACAGCCAACAGATCAAATTGCGCTGTTAAAACCAGCAAATCTTCTTCAGATGCGTCGTCTTCAGCCATGGCGATGGCTTCTGTTGCGACAAAGCGATACCACTGATCGACCAACAAAGGCGTTTGCACAGCGCCCATGCAGCGTTGGCAGGTCAGCGGTACACCTGTGTCGGCAGTCAGGTGCAGCCAAATATCGGTTTTATCTGTGCTGCCTGCCCGCAACTCGGCCACAGCCTGCCAATTGACCATCAAATCAGGCTCCAGACCAATAGATTCGTGCGCAAGCCGCTCCAAATTTTGTAGCGGTGTTGTTTGAATCAATGGCATACCCGCCTCGGCAAAGGCTTGCATGTTCATACTTGTGGCGTGTAGCTGGCGGGTCATGCCACCAGTGTAAGAGAATCAAGGCCATGAACTTTGCCGCTACGCCTACCAAAATAAATCGCCAGCTCATTTTGGGCTCCACATCGCGCTACCGGCGTGAGCTCTTGGAGCGCTTGCACATCCCGTTTCAAGTCGCTGCGCCAGATGTGGATGAAACCCCACGCCCACAAGAAGCACCGCGCGTGCTGGCCGAGCGCTTGGCACTTGCCAAAGCCAAAGCAGTAGCGGCTCAATACCCGCAAGCCGTCGTTATCGGGTCTGACCAAGTCGCGGACCTGAATGGCCATAGCCTGGGCAAGCCCGGCACACACGAAAAAGCCGTTGCCCAACTGCGCCTGATGCGCGGCCAAACCGTGATTTTTCAAACCGCTGTGGCGGTGGTCTGCCTTGAGACTGGTTTTGAACAACGCACCCTGGCGGCCGTACGGGTGAAATTTCGAGACCTAACAGACAACGAGATTGAAAACTACCTGCGCATTGAGCAGCCCTACGACTGCGCAGGCAGCGCCAAAAGCGAAGGCCTCGGCATTGCGCTGCTGGATTCGATTGACAGTGACGATCCGACCGCTTTGGTAGGCCTTCCTTTGGTCAGAACATGCCAAATGCTCCGAGCGGCAGGTATTGAGTTATTGGCAAGCAAGGCCACGTCATGACAGCACCGAAAGGCAAACTCTATTTGGTCCCCGCGCCGCTGGATTTTGGTTGCGAGCAACTTAGCGCCATTCAAGACGTGATGCCGTTGCTAACCCTGCAAATTGCCGCGCGCATAGGCCACTTTATTTGTGAGAATGCAAAAAGTACGAGAGCCTATTTGAAGCGCGTTGGCGAGATCGTGCCGCTCAGCCAACCCATACAAGCACTGCAAATCACAGAACTGCCGCGCGAGGTACACAAAAAAGGCGATCACACCGGCAACTTTGATGCGCGACCCATGTTGGTTGCAGCAATCGAAGGGCGGGATATGGGCTTGGTCAGCGAAGCCGGCATGCCGGCGATTGCCGACCCCGGCTCGTCAGTGGTGCGCGCCGCGCATGATTTGGGCATTGAAGTCATCGCACTGACAGGCCCCATGTCACTGATGCTGGCTCTTGCAAGCAGTGGGCTGAACGGCCAGAACTTTGCCTTCGTCGGCTATCTTCCGCAAGACGGCGGCGAGCGCAGTTTGCGCATCAAGGCGCTGGAAAGTTTGGCGTTAAAAACCGGACAAACCCAAATTTTTATTGAAACGCCCTATCGTAATGCTGCGCTGTTGCAAGCATTGCTGCAAACCCTGCAAGGCAATACGCGGTTGGCGATGAGCTGCGGCTTGACGCTTGGCAGCGCCTGGAACAAAAGCGCCACGGTGGACAAGTGGAAAAAAGACAAGCCTGCGCCGCCGCTGGGTTTGCCTGCTGTTTTTTGTATCGGGCGCTGAAGGCTACTTGGCTAGCTGGTGCAAAAACAAAATAAGCGCAATCTCATCGGCTAAATTCAACGGCTACTGAGCTGCCCTTAGCTTGACTGAAAAAATCGTAACGCCGACAGCGGTATTGCTTTGCTGGATATTGGTCAGGTGCGCATTGTTATCAAGAAAGAAGCTGATTTCGCGTCGTCACATCTGGTCTTGGGCTGGCATCCAACCAAAACCGCCAAAACCGCTCTAACTCGCTGAATTCGTTGCCCTTCAAACGCCAAAATTGCGGGACTCCTGTATTTGATCTTTGCTCGCACAGGGTTTTTGGGTATAAACGGGGGGACGAGTAGGTAACAATTGCTTGCAGTTCTGCTGTCATCCATAACTTTTAGGAATTCTTATGTGTTCTTTGAAATCTTACGCGTGGATTTTTGCCACAACCCTATTAGTGAACCTCCCAGCCCATGCAGCAGCCGACCCCGCAGAGGTAGACACCGTTGTAGCCGCTGTCAAGTCAGCCAACCCTGATACCAAGGCCATGTGTCAAAAAGGCCCTGACGGCATACGCCAAGCCGTGATGCCATTGCTCATGAACTTGGTGGGAAATGGGAAAATAAAAAGCAATCCCCAAGAAGTAGGTCAAGAAGCTGGTGCGAAGATTGGCAAAGAATGCCGGGGCGGTTAATAGGCAGTTGGGTATTTACTGCGTTAGTCGCCGCTTGCGCGGCTGATACTTTCGCGGCTACTGACGCTGAGATTCAGCTGATTCAAAACACGGTCCGCGGCCAACACGCATCGCTGGCAGACTATTGCAAACTATCAGATGAGGCTAGGCGTCAGATGGTTTTCCAAACCACGCTAAAGCTGATGTCCGACAAAAAGTTGACCGATCCGCAGGGCGCTGGCGCTGCAGCAGGAGCTGCACTTCGCAAGGCTTGCGGGCTGGAAAGTACACCACTGACCAACCTGCAATTGCGTTGGCAGGTGACTGCCAAGCCCCTAGCATTTGAAGCAGGCTTTAAAACAGTAGGGATGCTCACCACGGCCTCTGGCATGGCGAATCAAATTTACGTTCCTGAAAACTACAAAACGTCTGATGGCTTGTTGCCTGCTGTGGTACTTAACCACACGATAGGAGGCGTCAGTGGTCACCTCAAAACCCAAGCCAAGTCTTTGCTTGATGCCGGGTATGCCGTTTTGATGGTGGACTCTTACGGCCCGCGCGGCCTTCGGCCAGGATCCGTCGCTTTGTTGCCCTCGGACATGGCAAAAGATGCTTACGATGCGCTCGCGCATTTGCAGGCACAGCCCTACATCGATAAAAAACTGGTTTTTCAAACCGGTTATTCGCTGGGCGCGTTTGTTTCAGCCTTGTTGGCTAGCCCAGAAGGCGCCACGGCACTAAAGTCGCAAAGTCGATTTCGCGCGACCGTTGCCCACTACGGAAGTTGCAGCTTGGGAGATGGGCAGTTAGCCTTTCTATCTGCTGACAGTGATCGCCCTGTCCTTCTATTGATGGGCGAGCTTGACATTGAAACACCAGTGAAAACCTGCTTTCCAATGCTTGACCAAATGAAGACAGCTGGCAAACCCGTGCAATGGCATATTTATCCGAATACCACGCACGGTTGGGACAAGCTTGAGAACAACGGCTACGTTTACCGAGCGGCCAATGGCCAGACCATGACTTATCGCTATGACGAAACTGTTACCAAAGATGCGATTGACAAAATGATTGCCTTTTTTAAGTCACAGACCTAGTTGCACGGGCGTTTTATGGGCAGGGCGAGTTGTGAGACTATTCGTCGTAAAAGACCCTCTGTCAGTAGCAGTGTGTTGGCACTTTCCTCTTTTTAGTCACCCATTAATTTTTATGGCAATTTAAGAAAGAAAAAAATGAATTCAGTTCTAATTTTCCTGCTCGTTTCTCTTATGAGTGCCCTCTCCACCACGGCTTACGCGCAGCCAGAGCCCTTTTTCAAGCGCAAGATTGCTGAATATCCGGATTTAGTATTTCCGGCTACTGCACGCCCTTTGGGTTCACCCAGCCAAGGGGGTAACGATATTTTCCGCCCCGCCGGCAACGGCCCTTTTCCTGCTGTTGTGCTTGTACATACCTGTGGTGGCATAGAAGCACACATGTACGAACGAGCCGCAGAACTGGTCAATGCAGGCTTCATGGTGCTTGTGCTTGATGCTTACACCGTGCGCAAACATTTCACCTTCTGTACAGCTGCAGGCGTTGGTGCGCCGAGACTCTACAAGGATACTTACGACGCGATGACGCACCTTCAGCGTACGCCTGATGTTGATCCGGAAAGAATTTATCTGGTGGGCATGTCTCTAGGCAGCTTTGCTGCCGCGACTGCATCCAGCCCTCAGGTGGCGTCATTGGTGGGCGCAAAAACCCGGTTCCGCGCATCAGTTGGCTGGTATGGGAGTTGTTCTTTCGACGTCGGCCCACTTTTTCCGTCGTGGGAGCTTTTGCGGCGCGATGCTGACAAGCCAGTGCTGCTACTTATGGCTGAGCGCGATACCGAAACGCCAATTAAGTCCTGCTTTCCTCTAATGGAAGAAATGAAGGCTCAAGGCAAGCCAGTTGCCTGGCATCTTTATCCCACTGCAACGCACGCCTGGGATAAGGAAAACTCGCGAAGAGGATATCGCCAGGACGGTACTGTCACGGCGGACGCCATGCGCCGGACAATTGAATTCCTAAAAAATAACTGAGACAAATAGCGGATACGTACGACCCGATTCGTCACCCATCAGCGAATCGCTGGCAATGCCCTCACCGCCTTGATCGCGCCCTCACCCACCGCCGCACCAAACTTTTTGGCTAGGCGCTCGGCTACGTTGTCGCGGCGGGTGTAGTCGATGATGTCTTCGGTTTTGACCACTTCACGCGCCACGTATTCGAGTGAGCCAATCTTGTCGGCCAAGCCCAGTTCAATGGCTTGCTGCCCTGTCCAGAACAGGCCGCTGAACATTTCTGGCGTTTCCTTCAGGCGCTGGCCGCGCCCGGCTTTGACGACGCTGATGAATTGCTGGTGAATCTGGTTCAACATGGCCTGGGCATAGGCACGCTGCTTTTCAGTTTGCGCGCTGAAAGGGTCTAAAAAGCCTTTGTTTTCACCGGCCGTCAGCAGGCGGCGTTCTACGCCTAATTTTTCCATCAAACCGGTAAAACCAAATCCGTCCATCAGCACGCCAATGCTGCCAACGATGCTGGCTTTGTCGACAAAAATCTGGTCTGCTGCCACGGCGACGTAGTAAGCAGCTGACGCGCAGGTTTCTTCCACCACGGCATAAACAGGCTTTTTGTGTTTGGCCTTGAGGCGGCGGATTTCGTCGTTCATCATTCCGGCTTGCACCGGGCTGCCGCCGGGGGAGTTGATCAGCAACACCACGGCTTTGGCGCCTTCGTCTTCAAACGCGGCTTTAAGCGCCGCATTGATGAACTCAGCGCTGGCGTCCGCCCCGGCGGCGATTTCGCCTTTGATTTCAACCACCGCTGTGTGCGGTGTGCTGGCGCTGGTCACGGGCGTGCCTCGGTGCATCACCATCCATATCAGCACGACAAAAAATGTCAGCCAAGCCAAGCGGACAAAGCTTTTCCAGCGACGGGTGGCTTTTTGCTCATTCAATGAGGCAAAAGCCAGCTTTTCCAGCGTGTTGCGCTCCCAGCCGGGGTTGCTGGTGGGATCGTTCTTATTCATGTTTTTTGCTATGTTTTCAGGAGCTGCTTGCGCCTGAATTGATTGGTCTGGAGGCATATTTGACCCACTTTTTGAGGCATTTTCAGGCTCAAAAGGGTTGTTTTCAGGTTCTGGGCGGTTTGAATCATTCATATCGCTAGTTTAGACAGCTATCAGAACTCTGGCGGTTTAAGGTTGTAAGCACTTTGCCAATAAACGACACCGCCGTTGTCGACAAGATTTATTTTGACCAGCCCGCCCTGACATGGGCCGCCTGCACATTGGCCGGTATCGGGCTGGTAGGCCGCGCCGTGGCTGGCACACAGCAGCCATTGACCAGAGGCATCAAACACCCGGTTGGGCTGCCAGTCCAGCTCCATCGCCACGTGGGTGCAGCGGTTTAAGTAAGCGTGTACTACGCCCTTGAACCGGACGGCAAAGGCACGGCAGGTTTGGCCAGCGTAGACCACATCAAACGGCACGGCTTGGCCGCCATCAGCCAGGTCACCTGAATTGCAAAGGGGCTGCATTTCATTCACGACTTGAATCAACCGTTTTTGACGAGCCAGTCATGCATATCCTGCACTGAATGCGCCACATGCAATGGCTTTAAAGCAGCAAATGCACTGGGTTCATGTGCGCCGTAGCTCACGCCGAGGCTGGGGCAGCCGGCGTTCAAGGCCATTTGCAAATCGTGTGTGGTGTCGCCCACCATCAGCGTACGTTGGGTCGTCGTACCCAGCTCGGCCATCAACTCGTGCAGCATTTTCGGGTCAGGCTTGCCGGCGGTTTTGTCTGCGGTGCGGGATGCGTCGAATACGCCTTTGAGCTGGACAGTTTGCAGCGCCTCGTCCAAACCGTGGCGCGACTTGCCTGTGGCCACTGCCAGCAAATAGCCCTGCGTTTTGAGTGCTGCCAGCAGCGCCAACACACCATCAAACAAACTCAAATCATGGGCATGCAACTGGTAGTGATAACGGTAGCGCTCGCCCAGCAACGGGTATCTGTCTTGCGGCACGTCCGGCGCAGCGTGGGCCAGCGCCTGCATCAGACCCAGGCCAATCACATAACCAGCGTCCTTGTCAGAAGGCACGGTGCCGCCCACGTCTTTGACGGCGGCTTGTATGCAGCGCACGATGATCTGGGTGGAATCAAACAGCGTGCCGTCCCAGTCAAAGGCGATCAGGTCAAATTTGCGGGGCGTCATGGCGTGATTGTCGGCGAGGTCGGCAAAAACTGCTGCAACTCAGGTGGTAAATCCGCAGTTAAATGCACCACTTTGCGCAGCTTGGGGTGGTTGAACTTCAAACTCCAGGCATGCAGAAACATGCGTTTCAAGCTGGGTGTACTGGCGTTTGACTTTTGCAGTGTCTTGTTCAAGTCAAAGTCGCCATACTTGTCGTCACCTGCTATTGGGTGGCCTGCATCAGCCAAATGCACCCGAATCTGATGGGTACGGCCGGTTTTGATGGTGACTTCTAACAGCGTGAACCGCCCGTCAGCAACTGTGTTTTTGACTTTGACGAGCGTGACCGAGCGCAGGCCGTCCGGGTGGTCGTTGGGCACGACTTTGACGCGACGCTCCCCGTTCGGCGCTTCATATTTATGCAGCGCCTTGTCTATGACCCGCAGATTCGAAGGCCAGGCACCTTTGACGAGTGCCAGATACACCTTATCAGTTTCGCGCTCCCTGAATTGTTCTTGCAGCAATTTGAGAGCCATGCGCCGCTTGGCGATCAGCAAAATGCCGCTGGTTTCACGGTCCAACCGGTGCACCAGCTCTAAAAAGTCAGATTCCGGTCGAGCCATGCGCAATTGCTCGATCACGCCAAAGCTCACGCCACTGCCGCCATGCACCGCCACGCCGGCGGGTTTGTCGATGGCCAGCACAAAGTCGTCTTCAAACAGAATCGGGAATTCAGCCGCTGGTGCAAAACCGCCCACGGTGGACATGGCGCCGTGGCGTATAACTTCTTGAGCTTCCTGAATAGCCACGGCTTTTTGTTCAGCCCGCTCAGAGGTGCGTACGGGCGGCAAACGCACAATGTCCCCAGCAGCAACCCGGGTATCGGCCTGCGCCCTGCCCTTGTTGACGCGCACCTCACCGCTGCGAATGATGCGGTAAACATGGGTTTTGGGCACGCCTTTGAGCTGGCGGATCAAAAAATTGTCCAGCCGCTGGCCTGCGTAGTCTTCATCGACCGTGACGAAGGTGGCGGCCGCTGCGGGTTGCGCTGGATTGCTCAAACCTGCCCCTATAATGTGTTTCACTAGCGTTACGTTGTAAGTTGTTGATTCGCATGGAGTTTAGTCCAAGCCCATCAAAATAACCTGAAAAGGTCAACCCAAACGGCGCTGGAAGGTCGATGCCCATCCCGGCAATCCACTGGTCAAGCGTGCAAGGCACCCTGCTGGCAGATATTCGGATGACAAGTCGACGTTTTGCGAAACAAACTACGGAATACCCAAGCGGGCAGCCTTCATTTTTGACGAAGGCTACCCGCGGATCTTGGTGAGAAAAAAGTCTTTTGACCAATAGCCCTTTAATGACAACGCTGTACAACCTGACAAGCTTTTGCCTGCGGTGCTTTTTAGCCCCGTTTTTCGGCATTTCAGATGCTTTTCAGCCTGCAGCCCTTGTTCTATGGGCGCAATCAGCTACTAAATCAGTAGCGACTATTGACTGGACTCCGGCTCACCCCATCCACGCGCCTACGCTCCAAGCCCCTGCCTGACTGATTTTTCAGTTGGTGGGTCGGCTACAGAGCTCTCCGGCAATTCCCCACGTTCGCACAGCGTCTGCTACGGCATCGTTGGCTCATTTTTGAGCTGCTGAAACGATGAAGGAAATACGCACATGAAACGCATGCTGATCAATGCCACCCAGTCTGAAGAGCGACGTTTGGCGATTGTTGACGGACAAAAGCTCCTCGACTACGAAATTGAAATTGAAGGGCGCGAACAGCGCAAGGGCAACATTTACAAGGCCGTCGTGACACGCGTCGAGCCCTCTCTGGAAGCCTGCTTTGTAGACTACGGCGAAGACCGCCACGGATTTTTGCCGTTCAAAGAAATCTCACGCAACTACTTTGCACCAGGCGTGTCGGTCAGCCAGGCGCGCATCCAGGACGTGATCCGCGAAGGCCAGGAACTGATGGTTCAGGTCGAAAAAGAAGAGCGCGGTAACAAAGGCGCAGCCCTGACCACCTTCGTGTCACTGGCTGGCCGCTATGTGGTGCTGATGCCCAACAACCCGCGCGGCGGTGGCGTGAGCCGCCGTATCGAAGGCGACGACCGGGCCGAACTCAAAGAAAACATGGACCAGCTGGAATACCCAGCCGGCTCCAGCATCATTGCCCGCACCGCCGGTATTGGCCGCAGCGCGCCTGAATTGCAGTGGGATCTGAACTACCTGATCAAGCTCTGGACCGCGATTGAAGGCGCTGGCAAAGGCGGCAAAGGCGCTTTCCTGATTTACCAGGAATCCAGCCTTGTCATCCGCGCGATTCGCGACTACTTCAACAGCGACATCGGCGACATTTTGTTTGACACCGACGACGTCTACGAGCAAGCCAGACAGTTTATGGCGCATGTCATGCCCGAGCACGAGCACCGCGTCAAACGCTACCGCGACGACGCGCCGCTGTTCAGCCGGTTCCAGATTGAGCACCAGATCGAATCAGCCTATGCCCGCACCGTACAACTGCCAAGCGGCGGCGCGATTGTGATTGACCAAACCGAAGCGCTGGTCAGCGTTGACGTCAACTCGGCACGAGCGATTAAGGGCGGCGACATCGAAGAAACCGCTACCCGCACCAACCTGGAAGCGGCTGATGAAGTCGCCCGCCAGATGCGCTTGCGCGACTTGGGCGGCCTGGTGGTGATTGACTTTATTGACATGGAAGAGTCGCGCAACCGCCGCGATGTTGAAAACCGCCTGCGCGACGCGCTGCGCCAAGACCGTGCACGCGTGCAGTTTGGCACCATCAGCAAGTTTGGCTTGATGGAAATGAGCCGCCAGCGCCTGCGCCCAACACTGAGCGAGGGCGCGTCGATTCCCTGCCCGCGCTGCGGTGGTTCTGGCCACATTCGCGATACCGAAAGCTCGGCTCTGCAGATTTTGCGGATCATTCAGGAAGAGTCGCTCAAAGACAGCACGGCATCGGTGTTGTGCCAAGTGCCAGTGGATGTTGCATCGTTCTTGCTGAACGAAAAGCGCTCAGAAATCAGCAAAATTGAAATGAAGCAGCGCATTAACGTGCTGCTGGTGCCGAACAAAACGCTGGAAACGCCGAACTACCGCCTTGAGCGCCTGAAGCACGACGACCCGCGTCTGGACAACATTGAAGCCAGCTACAAAATGGCTGAAGAGATCGAAGACCCAACCACCGTCACCCGCCGCAGCCAGGAAAAGCACAACAAGCAAGAGCCTGTGATCAAAGGCGTGTTGCCCGATGCACCTGCACCGATGGCGCCGCCCAAGCCAGTTGCTGCGCCAGTGGCCACAAAACCAGTGCAACAGCGTGCCGCTGTACAAGCCGCAGCGCCGGCTGAAAAAGGCTTTTTCGGCTGGATTAAAGGTTTGTTCGGCGGCGCAGAAGCACCTGCTACGACCAAAGCTGCACCTGTCAGCGATGTGAAGAAAGATGACCGCGAAGGTGATGCACGCCGCGATGCAAACCGCGACAGCCGCGGTGAGCGCGGTGGCCGTGACGGCCGGCGCGGTGGCCGTGGTCGTAACGAGCGCGGTGACCGTCCTGAAGGTCGGGCCGAAGGTAGAAATGAGGGTCGAAGTGAAGGTCGCCCCGAAGGCCGAGGCAACGAACGACGTGAACGCAGCCCTGAGCAACGCAATGCTGAGCCGCGCAATGAACAACGAAGTGAGGGCCAAGAGCAGCGCGAACCACGCCCACCGCGTGAGCCACGTGAGCCTCGGGAAGGCGGTCGCCAAGAGCGTCCACGCCGTGAACGTGGCGAGCGCACCGAACGAAGCGGCGAGCAGCGCCCACCGGTGGATGCCACTGAGCAGGACATTGCCATGGCGAACAAGGCAGCGATGGCTGCGGCGATGGGTGGTGCAGCCATGGACGCTGGCCAGGAAGCCCCACGCCGCGAGCGCAGTGAACGTGGTGGTGAGCGCGGTCGCCGCAATGACCGCCGCAGTGAATCACGCGATGAACCACGTGTAGATCGCCAAGACATCAACAGTGCAGCACCTGCCGAGCCAACCGCTGGCGTCGACGCGAACGCCGCCAATGACAAGCAACCGCAAGGCGACCATGGCGGTGCAGCCGAACAGCGCGAACCGCGTGAGCGTCGCAGCCGTGACCGTTATGGCCGCGAACGCCGTGACCGCGTGGATCAAGCTCAAAATGGCGCTGAAAATGATGGCCAAACCCCTGTTTTTACTGAAAATACAGGATCAAATGAGGCTCCAGACCAACAAATACGGGCGCAAGCAGCTCCTGAATTCGTAGCGCCTGCAATCTTGCCTGTAGCGGCTGTCGCACCAGTTCAGGCAGTTCAAAACGTAGCTGTACCTGCAAAAGCAGCCGCAGCCGTCCCAGCAGCACCCGCATCGACAGCCTTGCCAAAAGTGCAGTCATACGACTTGCCTCTGCAAGACCTGGTTCAGGTCGCGCAAGGATCAGGCTTGCAGTGGGTCAACTCGGATTCAGCCAAGATCGCCGAGGCACAAGCAGCGATTGCAGCGGAAGTCAAACCTGTCCACGTACCGCGCGAGCGCCCACCGGTCGCGGTGTCAACTGAAGGCCCGCTGGTTTTGGTGGAAACCAAACGCGATTTGCGCGAGATGGAATTGCCGTTCGATAAAAGCTGACCCCGCAGCCAGCAGATCTATCAAGCCCGGCTAGCCTTGCGCTACCGGGCTTTTTTAATGGCCACAATTTGCCCCAAAACCTAAAGCAGCGCCGCCTGCTTATAAGCCTCTGCCGCAGCCGCGTCGTCCCCGCGTTGCTCGGCCAGCACAGCCAATGCCCGCCATGCATTGCGGTGTAGGCCTGTATCCTGCAAACCGAGCACCGACAGCGACAACCACTGGCGGGCCTTGCCCCACAACTGGCGACTCAAGCAGGCCATGCCAGCCAGGTACTGCACATTGGCATCGCGCGGGCGGCTTTGCTGGGCGGCTTCAATCCGGGCTAACCAAGCCGCGTCCAGCGCGTCCAGGCCAGGCTCCAGCGCGCCAATCAATTTGATGCGCAAGCTGTCGCTCAAGGTCGAACCGCTTTGCATGGCTTTCTCCCATACCAACAGCAGCCAAGTACGCGCCAAAGCAGCATCGCCATGCAGTTCCATCAGCCTTGCGGCGGCATGTACCACCAACTCAGGCATGGCACGTTCGTTGTCGTCGAGTGCAGCCCAGGCTTGCGCAAGTTGCGCTGGGTCATGCGCGTCGCTGAGCAGTTCCAGCCCCAAGCCGCGCAGAATACTTTGGGCAGCTGCAGCTGAAAACGCCCGGTGCTTGGCCAAAAGGCGCGCTGTCTCCAGCGCCAACTCGGTCTGCCGCAGTTGCCGGGTAGCGCGCAGCTTCATGCGCAGCGCCAATGTGCGGCGTGTGGCGCCTTGCGGCAGTTGCATCAAAGCATCCAGCGCGCCCCTGGCATCACGGTCGTCAAGCGCCCAGCGGGCAGCGCGCAGCTGCACGCCTTCGCGCACCTCTTGCGCATGGCGCGGGGCCGAGCTTTGCAGGGCTAACTGCAGGTGTTCATCGCGCAGGGCTTTGTTTTGCAGCGCCTGCGCGCTTTCAGCCACCAACAGGTTGGCCAGCGACTGCAACTGGCTGGCTCGGGTGGGGCTGTAGCCCGGCACTTGGCCAGACTCATCAGCCAAACGGGACAAGCTTTTTTCTTGCGTCAACGCGTTTTGCGCCGACTTGGTGGCACGGATGTAGCGCCCGGCCAGTTGGTGCGCCAGCGCGTCCATCAGCGCGCCGTACATGGCGCGTTCTTTTTGCTGGGCACGCCAGCGCCTGGCTTCAAGCGGCAGGCTGACGACGGCCGACAACGCACGCAGCGCGACGTAGATCAACACAAACAAACCGACCGCCAAAAACACCGCCAAATTAAACGACACGTCTATCCGGTGCGGTGGCCAAAAAATACTCACCACCGCGTGGTTGTTACCTGCAAACAAAGCGGTTGCCGCCGCAATGGCGAACAGAGCTAAGAGCCAAAAGGCGGCGCGCATCGTGTGGCCCGTTCTTTTTAGCGGCCAGCCGCTGCAGTAGCCAGCGCGGCCATGGTCTCGTCCAGGCGCGGCAGCTCACTGGTTTTGAGCTGGCTTTGGATTTGTTGCAACAGTTGGGTGGCTGCCTGGGTTTTGCGCGAAGTCGGATCAAAGTATTTGCCCAGCCAGACACCGGCGCTGGCCAGATCAGCCCGCGCCGTGTCGGTTTGCCGCGACAGCAAGCCCAGCCGTGCGTTGAGCAAACGCAGCTTGAGGTTTTCACGCAGGAAAAACGATTGCTCTGGCGACAGCAAAGCCGCCTCGGGCTGCTCGATGCGGCTGACGCGCAGTAGCGCTCTAGCTTCATCACGAACGGCATGTACGGCATTGCGTGCCGCAGCCTCCAGGCGTTGCCTGTCAAACCAGGCCAGCATCGAGCCTTGCGCCTGCCCCCTCGTCCCAGCCGTTGGCGCGGCAGCTGTCGGTGTGTTCTGCCTGGCTGGCGTGTTCACCACCATCGCATTGGCCACGGGCAGTTCATCGGCCATGCGGGTCAGCTCGTCAATTTTGATCATCAGCACCGGCACATCGGTCAGGCTGGCGGCTTTGATGCGTTCCAGGTCTTTGGTCAACGCCCGTTGCAAGGGGTTGAGCCGGGGCTGAGCCGCACGCTGCAAGCGCTGGCTGGCTGATGTCATGGCGGCTACCAGCGGCACCGCGCTACCGGTTAACTGCGCCTGTTGCTGCGCCAACCGCAGGGCCGATTCAATATCTACCACCAGGTTTTCATCACGCGAACGCGACAGGCTTTGCATCAGCTCCTCAAGCTGGGTGCGCTGCAGACTCACCTCGCTGATGCGGTTTTCTTGCAAAGCCAGGCGTGCAGCCAGCTCGCGGGTGCTGTCTTGTGCGGCTTTGGCCAGCGTACGGGCTTCAATCGCCTGCGCACCTGAATCCAGGCTGCGGCGAGCGAGTTCTTCTTGAATATTGCCCAATTTTTGCCACAGCAGGCCACTCACCACCAAAGCAGCCGCGCCCACAGCCAGCACGGCGTAACCCAGTTTTTTGGGTATCCGCAGCTCTAGAGCCTGGGCAAGCGCTGAAACCGGCGCTGAGATTGGCGCGGCTTCAGGCGGGGTTTGCAACGGGGTTTGGGGAGTGTCACTCATGGTTGCATCGATTCTATCGAGGCAAGCGCTTCCAAGATGTCTGGCATGGCCGGGCGTGACGGCTGCGCAACACCCCAGCCTGCCGCACGCACCGCCGCCTGAATGCGCGGATGCGTGGCAATGGCTCTTGCGTTTTGCCAATTGACAGCTTTCAGGCCGGGCTGCTGTGTCAAGTTACCCACCGCTTCAGAGCTGCTGAACAGCCACACAGAACCATCAGCACTGGCGGTTTTGGCCAGCTCAATCTGCGCTGGCGTGAGCAGCGGCGCGCGTCGCTCGTAGCTGCTCACCAGATCGACCGTGCAGCCTGAAGAGCGCCACTGCTCTATCAACCAGTCGCGGCCTGTGCCCGCACTGCCTTCTGACGCATCGCCTTTGCCGCGAACGATCAACACCTTGGCCCCGCGCCAGTCACGTTGGCCAATCACCTGCCACAGGGCTTCAGAGTCAAACTGCGCTGCATCTGGCGGCGGCGTGTCTAGCTGGCTGGCCGCCACGCCTGCCGCTAGCAGCGCAGCCCCCGTGCCTGGGCCTGGGGCCAAAAATCGCAACTTCGACGGAATTTCAGGCGCTATATTATTAGTAGCTGCTTGCGCCCGTATTGATTGGTCTAAAGCCACTTTTGATGCCTGAAAAGGCATAAAAAAGTGCTCTACAGCGTTGCTGCTGACAAACATGCAGGCCGTGTAATCACTCAAATGGCTACAGGCATGCGCCAGCGCCTTCAGATCAGCTGGGTTGGACACAGTGGCAATCTCAATCAGCGGTAGCGCCTGTGCCGTAAAACCGCTCTGCTCTAACCTGGCCACCCACACCTGCGCATCCTGCGCAGGCCGCGTGACGATGACGCGATTGATCATCAAGCCACTGCGTCAATTGCAGGATTTGCTGCCCACACCGCACCACCCGCACGCAGTTGCGCCGCCACAGCCTCGCCCAGCGCCTCGGCCTCGGCAAACGTATTGACCAACGCGCTTTGCTGCGCATGCACCAGCGGCTTGATGGTGCCCGTTTCAATACTGGCTGGGTCGCCCCATGCGGCTTGCAGCAACATACCTTTGTCACCACCCGACGCTGGCCCACGTGTAAAAGCCGCCAACGGCATCGAACAGCTGCCGCCCATGGCACGCGACACGGTGCGCTCTGCCGTCACGGCCAGCCAGGTCGGCATGTCGGCCAGCGTGGCCAAGCCTTCAAGTAAATCAGCTCGGTCAGCACACACCTCAATGCCCAAAGCGCCCTGCCCGGCTGCGGGTAACATCTCTAGCGTCGCAAAGCTGGCTTTGATACGCTCTGGCATTTCAAGCCTTTTTAGCCCGGCAGCCGCCAGCACAATCGCGTCGTACTGGCCTTCGTCCAGCTTGCGCAGGCGGGTGTCCAAGTTGCCACGCAGGGGTTCAATTTTCAAATCAGGTCGCAAGGCTTTGAGCAGCACCAGGCGGCGCAGGCTGGATGTACCCACCACGGCGCCCTGCGGCAAATCGGCCAATGATGCATAGCTGTTCGATACAAACGCATCATGCGGGTCTTCGCGCGTCATCACGCAGGCCAGTGCAAAGCCTTCGGGCAAGTCCATCGGCACGTCTTTGAGCGAATGCACGGCAATGTCGGCACGGCCTTCTTGCAAGGCTACTTCCAGCTCTTTGACGAACAAGCCCTTGCCGCCTACTTTGCTGAGAGACCGGTCCAAAATCTGGTCACCCATTGTCGTCATGCCCAGCAGTTCGACTTGCCAGCCCAACTGCGTTTCAAGCAAGGCCTTGACATGCTCTGCCTGCCACAGCGCCAGGCGGCTTTCACGGGTGGCAATCACTACTTTCTTTGTCATTTTTGCGCTGCTCAAATTCATGTCTGTCGCCTCGTAACCTATTTGTAATCATGTAGGGAAAGGCAATGCTAGCATGCACAAGAGTTCATCCAAACTGAAAAACATGCCCAATAAATCCACCAAAGACAACGAACGCCCCCTGGTAGAAGACATCCGCCTGCTGGGCAGAATCTTGGGCGACGTGATTCGGGAGCAAGAAGGCGTAGCCGCCTATGAGCTGATTGAACAGGTACGCAAACTGTCGGTGGCCTTCAGGCGGGACGCCAATCTTGAAGCCGACAAGGCCTTGAAAAAACTGCTCAAAGGTCTGTCGGGAGACCAAACCGTCAGCGTGATTCGCGCCTTCACCTACTTCAGCCATCTGGCCAACCTGGCCGAAGACCGCCACCACATTCGCCGCCGCGCGATTCACGAGCGGGCCGGTGACACCCAGGAAGGCAGCATTGACGTGGCTCTGGCTCGCCTAAGATGGGCGGGAATAGCTCCTAAGACCATAGCAAACACATTGGCACACAGCTTTGTGTCGCCCGTGCTCACCGCACACCCCACTGAGGTGCAGCGCAAGAGCATCCTGGATGCAGAGCGTGATATTGCGCAACTGCTGACTGCTCGCGACGATATCAAGGCCCTGGCGCTAGCGGTACATGCCGCTAGCCCCGCGCTAGCCGCCAAAGACGCCCTGACCCCACGCGAACTGGCCGCCAATGAAGCGCAATTGCGCGCCCGCGTGATGCAGCTATGGCAAACGCGATTGCTACGTTTTACCAAACTGACGGTATCCGACGAAATTGAAAACGCATTGAGCTACTACGAGGCGACTTTTTTGCGCGAAATCCCCAAGCTCTATGCCAACCTGGAGCGCGAGCTGGGCAACCTGCCCGTTCACAGCTTTTTGCGCATGGGCCAGTGGATTGGTGGCGACCGCGACGGCAACCCGAATGTCAGCGCCGACACCCTCAATTACGCCCTGAGCCGCCAGGCTGAAGTAGCGCTGCGCCACTACCTCACCGAAGTACATTTTTTAGGCGGCGAGCTGTCTTTGTCGGCCATGCTGGTCGATGTGAGCCCGGCCATGCAGGCCTTGGCTGAAAGCTCGCCCGACACCAACGAGCATCGGCAAGACGAGCCCTACCGCCGCGCCCTGACTGGTGTGTATGCGCGCCTGGCCGCCACGCTGAAGACATTGACCGGTGGCGACGCTGCACGCCACGCGGTTGCGCCGCAAAACGCCTACGCCAAGTCTGAAGAGTTCTTGGCTGACCTGCGCACGGTTGAAGCCTCATTAAAAACTAACCACGGCCAGGCTTTGGTGGCGCAGCGCCTGCAGCCTTTGATTCGCGCAGTGGATGTGTTTGGCTTTCATCTGGCCACGGTGGACTTGCGCCAAAGCTCTGACAAACACGAAGAGGTCGTGGCCGAGCTGCTGGCTACGGCGCGCATTGAACCCGCGTATGGCGCGCTTGATGAAGCCGCCAAACGCGAGCTACTGATGCGCCTTTTGAACGACGCCCGGCCACTGCGCGTGGTCGGCGCTGTTTACACCGCCCACGCGCAAGGCGAGCTGGCTATTTTTGAAGCGGCCCGCATCGCACGCGCACGATTTGGCAAAGAGGCGATTCGCCACTACATCATCAGCCACACTGAAACGGTGAGCGATTTGCTCGAAGTGCTGCTGCTGCAAAAAGAAGTCGGCTTGATGCACAACACACTAGACAGCAACGGCGTCAACGACCTCATCGTCGTGCCACTGTTTGAAACGATCGAAGACCTGCGCAATGCCGCCCCCATCATGCGCGAGTTCTACGCCCTGCCCGGCATCGCACAGCTGGTAAAACGCAGCGGAGCTGAGCAGGACATCATGCTGGGCTATTCAGACAGCAACAAAGACGGCGGCATTTTTACCAGCAACTGGGAGCTGTACCGGGCCGAAATTGCTTTGGTGGAGTTGTTTGATGAGCTGGCCAACTCTTTCAATATTCAATTGCGCATGTTCCACGGCCGTGGCGGTACAGTCGGCCGCGGCGGCGGCCCCAGCTACCAGGCGATTCTTGCGCAGCCACCCGGCACCGTGCGCGGGCAGATTCGCCTGACCGAACAAGGCGAAGTGATTGGCTCCAAGTACGCCAACCCGGAAATCGGCCGCCGCAATCTTGAAACCCTGGTAGCAGCCACGCTAGAGGCTACCCTGCTGCAACCCACCAAGTCCGCCACAGCCGCGTTTTTAAATGCGGCTGCATCGTTGTCGTCCAGCAGCATGGCCGCCTACCGCGCGCTGGTGTATGAAACACCTGGCTTCACTGAATACTTTTTCAGCGCCACACCGATTCGCGAGATTGCAGAGCTCAACATCGGCTCGCGCCCCGCATCCCGCAAACCCAGTCAGAAAATAGAAGACCTCCGCGCCATCCCCTGGGGCTTCAGCTGGGGCCAATGCCGTTTGACGCTGCCCGGCTGGTATGGTTTTGGCTCGGCAGTAGACAACATGCTGGCCGAAGGCGGAACGCCCGCCAAGCGCAAAGAGGCTACCCAACTGCTGCAAAAAATGGTCAAAGAATGGCCGTTTTTCAGAACGCTTTTAAGCAACATGGACATGGTGCTGGCCAAGAGCGATTTGGCCCTGGCATCACGCTATTCAGAGCTGGTGACGGACACCAAACTGCGAAAAAAGATTTTTTCGGCGATAGAAGCCGAATGGCACCGCACCGTCAGCGCACTGGCACTCATCACCGGTGAAAAGCAACTTCTGGCAGACAACGCCTCCCTGCAACGCTCCATCCGCCACCGCTTTCCTTACATCGACCCCCTGCACCACCTGCAAGTCGAACTGGTGCGCCGCTACCGCGCAGGCCAGGCCGATGAGCGCGTGCAGCGGGGGATTCATATTTCCATTAATGGGATTGCGGCTGGGTTGCGGAATACGGGGTGAGTGGCTAACAAGGCCTGTGTCATACATGCCGCGACCGTCGACCGTATCTCCCAGCTGTTAATCTAGAGCGCGTATCTAGGGACAGAGCGGCACGCTGGCTACTTTTGGTCAAATCATACTTACACATTTCCTTGGAGGGAAACCATGACTTCTAAATTGACAACACTTGCCGCCCGATGGGCTATGGGTTTGCTGCTGGCGCTGGCGGGCAGCCAGGCGATGGCTGCGGGCGCACTGGCGATTGACACCTTGCAGGGCGAAAAGTACGGTTTTTCTTTCAACCACCCCAGCGTTGACCAGGCCGACCAGCGGTCGATGCGGGAGTGCGGGGCTGATTGTTCTATCGTGCTGCGCTTTAGCGGCCAATGCGGTGCCTACGCCGCAGACCAGGCCAAGGGTTCCAATGCCTATGGCTGGGGCACGGGCAGCACCAGCGCCAACACCCAGGCGCTCGCAATGTCTGAATGCCGCGCCAAAGGCGGCTCAAGCTGCAAAGTGCGCGCATGGGGCTGCGATGCCGCCACGTCTGCCGCGCCGCAAGCAGCAGCGCCAACGGCAAACCCTTCAGCGAATCAGGCCAGGCCACAAGCGGCAGCTCAGCCCACACCGCAAAACAACCAGCCAGCCAACAGCGGCTTTGCCATGATGGGCGAATGGCTGGTGGACTACGTGTCCCCCACCGGCTACACGGCCAGCGGCACCTTGCGGGTAAGCGACAACCTGGGTAACGGAAACTTTCGCGGTGTGATGGTGCAGTCGTTCATCAACGCAGCGGGTGATGCCAAGCGGGTACAACAAGACATGCTGATTTCAGTTCGCGGCGACACCGTCATCATGAACGCCAGCAACCCGGTTTACCTTCTCGGCACTGGCAGGTACAGCCCTGACAACTACACCCTCAGCGTTGCCAGCCCCAACCTGATGCGCGGCAAAAACTCCGACAGCGCTGGCGTCGGCGGTGCGGTCATCATCAGCAGGCGCTGACACAGCACGCCCGGGCCAGACAGGGCAACCCTGTCTGCCGCTTCTGGCGAGAGTGTGGGTACCTTGTCAGTTGGCGTATGCTCCTAAATCAGTAGCTGCTCGCGCACGTATTTATTGGCCAAATGGCCATTTTTATACCTAAAAACGACGGTTTTTGAGCCTCTAAACGCTTTGAATAGCCAGTTCTGGCCATGGTGATGGTGAATTGAGGTTTTTTAGCCTGCTTTAGGGTGCCATTTAGGTATTCAGACCAATAAATACGGGCGTAAGCAGCTCCTGAAAAAATAGCATAAAACTTGCTCCATCAATCCTGCACTGCCTCCCCCAAGCTGGCGTCCTACAGCAAGAGCGGCGGCGTCTGATGCCATCTGCACGGGTTTGTCCGTAGGATGAATACAAGGCTCAAGCGTGCGCTCAAAGCGCCGCAAATTGGCCGACCCTCAAGCACCCGGAGCAGACCATGACGACCCCTACGACATTCATCCACCCATCTAACGATTTTGTCTCGACCGACTCTGCCGCCTTGGCCTCGCACATGAACCGTTGTGCCAGCAAGCGCAGCCGGTTTTTTGGGTTGCATGCAGCCTTTGAGCTGGCGCATGCGGTGGTTTTTCAGCGCATGGTGACGGCAGCGCTGATTGCCGTGGTCTTGCTGGTTGTCACTGGCATCGCTTGAAAATGTGAAAACCGCTGTTCTTGACCAGCTAGACACTTTAAGCCCTTTCGCGCGGCAAATTCTCACCAGCAACCCTGGCGGCGCTGAGCCGCTGATACGTGCGGAGCTGTTTGGCACGCAGCGTTTTGAAGAGCATGGCCGCAGCTTGGCCGAGGCGCAAACCGTCCGCAGCAGCAAAAGCTGGGGCGAAAGCCTGTCGTTTTTCCCGCGTGTACAAGACAACATTGCGGCGCTGCGACTAGCCTATGACTACGTTGCCACCTTGTCGCAAAGCGGTCAGTACGTCACGCCAGCGGCTGAATGGCTGCTGGACAATTTTCACTTGGTGGAGGCGCAGCTTCAGCAGATCCACGAAGGCGTGCCGCGTCGCTACTACGCTGACTTGCCCAAGCTCACAGACAAACCGCTTGAGGGGCTACCGCGTGTGTACGGTATTGCCTGGGCGTATGTCGCGCACACCGACAGCGTGCTGGACCCTGCGTTATTCACCGCCTTTTTGCACGCTTACCAGGAGGTAAATCAACTCAGCTTGGGCGAGCTGTGGGCCATGCCCACCACGCTGCGGGTGGTGCTGCTTGAAAACCTGCGGCGGGTGGCTGACCACATTGCTGAAGGCAAAGCCGCGCGCGAGGCTGCCCACGCAGTCTGGGACGCGCAAGGCGCTCTGGGTGAAAACGACCTGAACGAGCTGCTGTCTGGCATGCGCGGCCGCGGGCTGGAGCGCAGCTTTTTGACCCAGTTGTGGCAGCGCATACCCGACCAGAGTGGTGGTTCAGATGATGCATCGGCCATGCTGGTGACCTGGATCAATCGGCATTGCGCGAACGGTTTGGCGCTGATCGCTGACAGCCAGTCGGCACAGGTGTCCACCAACCTGACGATCAGCAATATCATCAACAGCCTGCGCCTGATAGGCCAGGTCGAATGGCGTGAGTTGATTGAACCTGTCAGCAGCACGCTGCAGCTGCTGCACCAGTTGCCCAGCTTTGCACTGGAAAGCGAAGGCACGCGCCAGCAGATCACGCAGGCCATCGAAAAATTGGCGCGGGACACCGGGCTGACCGAGCTGGCGGTGGCCCAGGCGGTCGTCAGTCGCGCTCAACAAACAACGCAAAGCGGTATAAAAACCGACCATGGCGAAAACACGGCCGCATATTACCTGATAGGGCCAGGGCATGATGCGTTGCTTGAAGGCTTGGCGCCAGACAAAGCGGCAAATGGCAAAGGCAGGCTTATTGGCCTGGTTGTGGGCCAGGGCATGGGCATCGGGCCGAACTTCGATCCGGCTTGGCGCCTGCGCATTTATCTGCTGGCGCTATTGCTTGGCACCCTCGCCTTGCTGGCACTGACCAGCAGACCCTTCACCTCTATCCCGCAGTGGCTCTGGGCGCACTGGGTTGCCATCGCCTTGATGGCCTGGCCTGCATCTGAGGTGGCGGCGGCCGTGCTTCACCGCGTGATAGCGGAGTCAACCCGCATCAAGCCCATGCCCCGGCTGGACTTTACCAAGGGTATTCCGCCGGAGCACCGGGTGTTGGTGGTCATGCCGTGCATGTTGACATCCCCCTCATCAACCTGCGATTTGGCAGATCGGCTGCGGCTGCACTGGCTGGCCAGTCTGGAGGCCAACGCCCAATTCGCCCTGCTGTCTGACTGGGCTGATGCCGACCAGGCCAGCATGCCCACAGACAGGCCGCTGCTGGAAGAGGCCATCGAGCAAGTGGCCGCACTGAACACGGCTTACCCCGCACCCGATGGCGATGCGCCACGATTTTTAGTATTGCACCGCGGGCGAAGCTGGTGCGGCACCGAAGGCAAATGGATTTGCTGGGAGCGCAAACGAGGCAAGCTCGAAGCGCTGATACGCCTGTTGGCCATTGACAGCTATGAAGGCGCGAGCAGTAAAGAGGCTTTTTACATACCAGATGGCATGCAGCTAGCTACCGGTGTTCAGTACGTTGTGACATTGGACAGCGACACTGGCTTGCCGCCGACCGCTCTGCGCGAGCTGGTGTCGATTGCGGCGCACCCATTGAACACGCCACAGATTGACGCTGCCAGCAGGCGCGTGACTGGCGGTTACGGCATTTTGCAGCCGCGCGTCGTCACGCCGCTGCCGCAGCCTGAAGAACGCACACCGTTTCACGCGATGTTTGCCGGCCAGTGCGGCATTGACCCGTACAGCAACGGCACCTCTGATGTGTACCAGGACCTGTTTGGCAGAGGCTCATTTACCGGTAAAGGGCTGCTGAATGTCAAGGCACTGCATGCCGTGCTGGACCAGCGCTTTGCCGACGAAACAGTGCTCTCACACGACTTGCTGGAAGGCAGCATCAGCCGCTGCGCTTATGTCAGTGATGTTGTGCTGGTAGAAGACCACCCGCACCACGCAGGGGTAGACGACTCGCGCCAGCACCGCTGGGCGCGTGGCGACTGGCAGCTGTTACCGCTGATGCTGCGTGCTACGCACTACGGCATTGACAGCCTGAGCGTGTGGAAAATGCTGGACAACCTGCGCCGCTCGCAGGTGGTGCCTATATCCATGGCTTTGCTGGTGTGGGTTATTTTTACTGATGCCATGCCCTTGGGCAAAGCTGCTGCGGTGGTGCTGTCTGCCTTTTTGGCGGGGCGGCTGCTGGGCGCGCTTGCAGGGCTGGTACCTACCCGGCGAGGCATTGTACTTCGGCATTTTTTTCATGTGGGCATGGCCGGGCTGTGGCGCTCGTTTGGGGCAGCAGCATGGCAATTTACGCAGCTGTTTCATAAAGCCGGTTTACAGCTTGATGCTATTGCAAGAGCACTGTGGCGCATGGGTATCAGCCGCAAGCACTTACTGCAATGGACCACAGCCGCCCAGGCACAAGCCAGTGCCCGGTACACGCTCTACGCGTTTGTGCACAAGCAGGCAATCACCTCAGTGGCCTGTGTTGCCCTTGGCGTGCTGGCGCTGCTATATGCCCCCCATCAGTATGCGGGTGCGGCACTGTTTGCGCTTTGGGCGCTTGGCCCGCTGGCCGCCTGGTGGGCCAGTGTGCCCGCGCGCCAGGCCAAAGCGATGCGGCTTGATGAAGCAGAGCGCGCCTACCTGACGGGCATTGCACACGACACCTGGCGCTTTTTTGAACACTGCATCACGCCGCTTGACAACCACCTGCCACCCGACAACCTGCAAATTGATACCGAACCCACACTGGCTCACCGCACATCGCCCACCAACATTGGCCTGTACCTGCTGGCCGTGACGTGTGCGCGCGAGTTTGGCTGGATCACCACCACAGACGTGGTGGCCCGCCTGCAAGCCACGCTGGGTACGATGGAACGCATGCCCAAGCATGAGGGGCATTTGTACAACTGGTACCAAACCGAAACGCTGGAGGTGCTGCAACCTGCCTATGTGTCCACGGTTGACAGCGGCAACCTGGCCGGGCACTTGCTGGCCACCTGCGGTGCGTGCCACAGCCTGGCACACAAGGCTGACACCACAACGCTCGAAAAGCAGCAGTTGGAAAGCATTGGCACACAGTGCATACGCCTGTGTAAGGCGATGGACTTCAGCGGCCTGTACAACCCCAAGCGGCATTTGTTTCACATCGGCATGCGCGTACATGACCATGTGCTGGATGCCAGCTACTACGACTTGCTGGCGTCTGAATCGCGGCTGGCCAGTTTTGTGGCGATTGCTAAAGGTGATGTGCCGGGCCGCCACTGGATGGCGTTGGGTCGCGTGTTTTTGTCGAGCGGGGTCACGCCGGGGCTCAAGTCCTGGTCAGGTTCGATGTTTGAATACCTGATGCCCAGCCTGGTGATGCAAGAGCCAAGCCAAGGCCTCCTGCATTCGTCCAGCCTGGCGGCGGTGATGGAGCAACAGATTTTTGGCGACGCCCAGAGTTTGCCGTGGGGCGCGTCTGAGTCCGCCTACCTCGCCCAAGACCATTCGCTGGCCTACCAGTACTCGCCCTTCGGTGTGCCGCGCCTGGCACTGCGCCGCACACCCCCGAGCGACAAAGTGGTGGCGCCCTATGCCACGCTGATGGCAACCATGCTGATGCCCAAAGCAGCGATTACCAACCTGCGGCGCATGGAACTGCTGAGCGCCCGGGGCGAGTTCGGTTTCATGGACGCCATCGACTTTACCGCCGCGCACCAGCCGCATACTGAAAAATTCAGCGTGGTAAAAACCTACATGGCCCACCATCAGGGTATGGCGCTGGTGGCACTGTGCAATGTGCTGTGTGGGCAAGCGCCACAGCGCTGGTTTGCACAAACGCCTCTGGTGGCTGCGTACAACACATTGCTGCAAGAGCGTTGCCCCCGGCAAATCATCAGCAGCCCCAATCCACGCAGCGCACCGGCTTTTGATGAAGGCGCACCCAGCAGCGCCTTTCAGTCGCGAACCATCAACCCGTTCAGCCGCCAATGGCAACCCACGCACCTGCTGTCCAACGGCCGCTATAGCGCAGCGTTACGGCCCAATGGCGCGGGCGTCAGCCGCTGGCGCTTGGCGCATGCATGGCACAACATCAGCCGCTGGCGTGACGATTTGCTGCGTGACGAGTACGGCAGTTTTATTTACTTGCGTGCTGGTGGCGATGCACAGGCGTATTCTGTCACTGCACACCCGGCACCGCATCCGCATTGGCGCTACAGCTGCTGCTTCATGGCTGACCGGGTGCAGTTTGATGCCTCATCGACCCAGTTGCAGACCACCACCACGGTGCTCGTCAGCCCTGAGGACGATACCGAGCTGCGCACAGTGGTCATCACCAACCTGCTGGATGTAGCCGTCACGTATGAGGTGGTCTCGAGCTTTGAAGTGGTGCTGGCCGATGCCAGGGCCGACGAGGCACACCCGGCGTTCTCAAACCTGTTTATCCACACCGCCTGGCATGCACCGTGGCGCGCTTTGCTGTTAACGCGCCGCCCCCGCTTGCAGGGCGATCCAGAGTTGTCTGCTGCGCACTTTTTAGCCCAGGCCGATGCAGACATTGTGTCGCTGGACTGCATCACAGACCGACGTGCATTTTTGGGCAGAAACCATAGCCGCGCCCAGCCGGCCATCATGCAAAAACCGCAGACAGAAGACGACGCGCAGGCCAACGGACTCGACCCCGTTGCGTGCCTGCGTGTGAAGGTGCGAATTGCGGCAGGTGGCGTGGCCAAGCTCAGCTTTGCCACCGCAGCCGCCGCAGACCCTGCCGAGCTGGCCGCCCGCATCGACAAATACTTGCAGCCCATGAACCTTGAGCGCGCCGCGCGCATGGCGGCCACACTGGCGCAGGTGCGCCTGCGCGACCTGGGCATTGACGCGGATGAAAATGCCGCCCTGCAAGACCTGACAACCGCGCTGATGTACAGCAGCCCACGGCCCAGCACCAGCACTGCACCGGTAGACCAGCGGCAACTGTGGCGGCTCGGTATATCGGGTGAAAAACCGATCTTGCTGGTGCGTATCCATTCAAGCGAAGGCTTGGGGCTGGTGCAGTCGCTGCTGCGGGCGCAGCCGTGGTGGCGCTTTGGCGCCTTGGCTACCGATGTGGTGGTGCTCAACAGCGAAGACAACTCATACCTGTCACCACTGCAGCATGAAATACTGGCTCAGCGCGACCGCTTGAACCTGAAAGTGCAAAACAGCTTTCCGGCGACAGATGCGTCGGGTTTTTATCTACTGCGAGAGCATGAGGTGTCCGCTTCAGAAAAAGCCGCTCTGTCGGCCATGGCACGGGTGGTGCTGATAGCCGATGGCAGACCGATTGAAACGCAGGTGGCAGTGCTCAAGTTCGTCTGGGCAGCACAGGGCAACCCCCAAACCGCAAAACTGCAAGCCGCACGCTTACTGGCTGCACCCAGCGAGCTCAAAACACCCGTCGGCCAGTTTGACACCCAGTCGGGTGAGTTTCAATTCGGCATCAGCCCCAACCAGCGGCCACCGCGCCCGTGGGTCAACGTCATCGCCAACGCATCGTTTGGTTTTCAGGTGTCTGAAAGCGGCAGCGGCTACACCTGGGCCATCAACAGCAGGCAGCACCAAATCACGCCCTGGAGCAATGACCCCGTACAAGACCCAAGCCATGAACATTATCTATTGCAAGACATTGAAACAACACAGTTTTTGCACTTGACCCCAGGCAACCAGAGCGGCTCAGCAGCCGAAACATTCGTAACGCATAAGGTGCGCCACGGCCAAGGCTACAGCGTGTTTGAAAGCACCCACGAACAACTGGACACCCAAACAATTTTTTTTGCTGCCCCTGATGCGGCCGTCAAACTGGTGCATGTAGAACTGCGCAACAACAGCAGCAGGCCACGTGCCTTGCGGGCTCTGGCCTTGGCCGAATGGCAAATGGGCCCTGGCCATGCAGAGCGCCGCACGGTGTTGACGTGGAACCCGCCAGGCAAGCCAGCGGTGATGGCTCAACAGCGCCAAAGCCGTGCGGGCTTTGGCGGCAACACGGCGTTTTTAGCCTTGGCAGGTTTGCCAGGCACCGTGCAATGGACATGCGACCGCGCCGAATTTTTTAACACATCGGGTCAACTGACTTGGCCCAACACATTGGGCCAGCGCAGCGGCGGCGGGCTGGACCCGTGCGGCGCGGTGGCCAGCAGTTTTAAAATTGCGCCAGGCGAGGTTTTCAGTTTCACCTTCATGCTGGGCCATGCACCTGATGCGGCTCAGGCCGAGCAACTGGCCAGCACATGGCTGCAAAACGACGTGCCGCAAGCGCTTAAAGACCTCAAGACGTTTTGGACTGGCCTGCTAGGCCAAGTTCAAGTCACCACGCCTGACCCGCTGTTTGACGCGCTCATCAACCGCTGGTTGTTGTACCAAACCCTCACCTCGCGTCTGTGGTCAAAAGCCGGGTTTTACCAAGCCGGCGGTGCGTTTGGTTTCAGAGACCAATTGCAGGACAGCATGGCCTTCGCTGTCGTTGCACCGGAGCGCCTGCGCGAGCAAATTTTGTTGAACGCATCGCGCCAGTTTGCTGAAGGCGATGTGCAGCACTGGTGGCACGCCCCCGGCGGTGAAGGCGTGCGCACCCACTTCAGCGACGACCTGTTGTGGCTGCCTTTTGCCTGTGCGCACTATGTTGATGTGACGGGAGATGCAACGCTGCTCGATGAGTTTGTGGCATTTTTAGAAGGCGCTGTCATTCCTGACGGTGCGGAAGATGCCTACTACGCGCCCGACATCTCAGACACTAGAGCATCGGTTTATGAACATTGCGCCCGCGCGATTGACCACAGCCTGGCCACTGGCACGCACGGCCTGCCGCTGATGGGCACGGGCGACTGGAACGACGGCATGAACCGTGTCGGCCATGAGGGCAAAGGCGAATCGGTCTGGCTGGCCTGGTTTTTGTGCAGCGTGACACAAAACTTTGCAACGCTGGCCAAAGCGCGGGGCGACACAGTACGCGCCGACAAGTGGCTGAACGCTCGGGAAGGCTGGATCAAAGCGCTGCATACCCACGGCTGGGACGGCGAGTGGTTCAGGCGCGCGTTTTTTGACAACGGTGCGCCGCTGGGTTCATCAAGCAACGACGAGTGCAAAATCGATTTGATCGCTCAGGCCTGGTCGGTGCTGTCAGGCGCTTCAACAGACACATTCGTGCAAAGCGCCATGCAGTCCATGACGCAGCAACTCATTGATGACGACAGCGGCTTGCTGCATTTGCTGGCACCGCCGTTTGAAAAGTCAGCCAACAACCCCGGCTACATCCAGGCCTACCCACCCGGTGTGCGTGAAAACGGCGGCCAATACAACCACGCTGCGGTCTGGGCCATGATGGCGCAAGCGCAAACCGGCGATGCGGCGGCGGCATGGGAAAGCTTGCGTGCCATCAGCCCTGCCCACCGCAGCCAGCACCCAACGCGCGGCCCGCTGTACGAGTTGGAGCCTTACGTATTGGCAGGAGACATCTATGGCTCCGCCCCCTACGCCGGGCGCGGCGGATGGAGCTGGTACACCGGCTCAGCCGCATGGCTGTACCGCGCGGCGCTTGAGAATTTGCTGGGGCTGAAGGTGCGGCAAGGCGAGCTGTCGCTAACGCCCTGCGTGCCACAGGACTGGCCATCGTTTGAAGTCGCCTTGAACCTGCAAGGCAAGTCAGTCACGTTGCGCTGGCAGCGCGGTGAAGCGACTGATCTGAAACCTGACCGCATCGTCGCAGCTGGCCAGTGGGTGCGGCTGGCAGAGCTGCCTGCAGTGGCTTTGGTGGTGGTTTGGTCTGCTATTTAATCAGTAGCTGCTTGCGCCCGTATTTATTGGCCTACAGCCCTAAAATACCATCAAAATAGGTAAAAATTGGGCTTTTCAGCATCGCAGCTCACAATAAAGCAATCAAATCCGTCACGCCAACGTCTACACCCGCCTGCGTGAGCAGCGTCGTAACCTGGCCACGGTGATGGGTTTGATGATTGAAAAAATGCGTCATGGCCTGCCAGGCCGGGTGCGCGCGCTGCACGCCTTTGGTGTTGGCGTAATTCATGGTGCTGGTTAAAAACTCGGGCGGCATGTCTGCAACCCACCGCTCAATGGCAGCGTCCAGCGCATCGCGGGTGTGCTTCAAGTCAGCCCAGTCGGGGTGCAAGTCGCTGGTGTAGTCTGAGCCAACGGGCACTGCCAGCAATTCAGGTGCGAGTGCTGAAAATGCCACGCCTTGTTTTGCAAACCGCGCGAGCCACATTTTGTCGGCCAGCACCAGATGCGTGAGCGTGTGATGAATCGATTTGAAAAATGCGCCTTGGTCGGTCTTGCGCTGCGCGTCAGTCAAAGCCTCACAGGCCGCGCACAAGCGCTGGTTCATCCAGCGGTTGTAGCGGGCCAGGAAGCGGTAGTTGTCAAGAAATGAAGTTGTCATGTCGGCAGGCGCTCCGTTTAGATCATCATCTGCATAAGTTGCCGAGCCATGTTACCGATAAACGCCAAACCGATACACTGCGCCGCATGAACACAAGCCGTCACCTATTACGTTTCCCAGCACCCGACCGCACTGCATGCGCTGGATTGCATGGCCAGCGGCACCAAACCCACACCGGCCAGCGTGGCCGCCCAACATAGCCAGCGGTTGAAAGAACAAAACTCAACCCTTCCCAAACCCCCCGCCCCCAGGCGTATGAATCTCAAACACATCGCCGGGCAGCATGTCTGCCTGGCCGATGTGGCCCAGGGTTTCGACACGGCCGTCGCTGCGCACCACCACGTTTTGGCCGACTTGCCCAGGCTGGCCACCCGCCATGCCGAAAGCGCCGTACTTGCGGCCGTTGGACAGGATGCTGGCTGTCATGGCCTCCAAGAATCGCACGCGGCGTACCCCGCCGTTCCCGCCCGTCCACTTGCCAGCCCCGCCGGAGTTGGCGCGAATTTCGTAGCTTTCCAGCCGCACGGGGAAGCGGAACTCCAGAATCTCGGGGTCCGTCAAGCGTGAGTTGGTCATGTGCGCCTGCACCACCGATGTGCCGTTGAAGCCGCCGACCAAATTGCCTCCTGCATCCGTCACACCGCCTGCACCGCTGCCACCTGAAATGGTTTCGTAGTACTGATACTTTGAATTGCCAAAGGTGAAGTTGTTCATCGTGCATTGGCCCGCCGCCATCACACCCAGCGCGCCGTACAGCGCATTGGTAATGCAGGTCGAGGTTTCAACATTGCCTGCCACCACCGATGCAGGCGGGTTGGGGTTGAGCATGCTGCCGGGCGGGATAACGACCTTAAGTGGTTTCAGGCAGCCCGCATTGAGCGGAATATCGTCATCGACCAGCGTCCTGAAAACATACAACACCGCTGCCATGCACACCGCTGTGGGGGCGTTGAAGTTGTTGGTTTGCTGCAGCGACGTACCGGTAAAGTCAATCTCGGCGCTGCGGTTTTTTGTATCCACTCGAATGGCAACTTTGATCTGTGCGCCGTTGTCCAGCGGCAGCGTGAAGTCACCGTTTTTTAACTTGGTAATCACGCGGCGTACAGATTCTTCAGCGTTGTCTTGGACGTGGTTCATGTAGGCTAGCACCGTGGGCAAGCTGAATTGTTCGACCATTTTGCGCAGCTCTTGCACGCCTTTTTCATTGGCGGCGATTTGCGCTTTCAAGTCGGCCATGTTTTGCTGCGGGTTGCGTGACGGGTAGTGACCGCTTTTGAGCAACGCCACCATTTCAGCCTCACGCAGCACGCCGCGCTCAACCAGCAGCACGTTGTTGATCTGCACGCCCTCTTCTTCGATGCGGGTTGAAAACGGCGGCATCGAGCCGGGAGTGGTGCCGCCGATGTCGGCGTGGTGCCCGCGCGAGCCAACGTAGAAAGTAGGCGTTGGTGATGCACCTAAATAAACAGGTGTGATGACCGTGATGTCTGGCAAGTGCGTGCCGCCGTGATACGGGTCGTTCAGCACATACACATTGCCGGGTTCCATCAGGCCCGCGTTCTCTCGAATCACGGTTTTGATACTTTCACCCATCGAGCCCAAATGCACCGGCATATGCGGTGCGTTGGCAATCAGGTTGCCTGCGGTGTCAAACAGCGCGCAGCTAAAGTCCAGCCGCTCTTTGATATTGACCGAGTACGCCGTGTTTTGCAGCTGCAAGCCCATCTGCTCGGCAATGTTCATAAAAAGGTTGTTGAACACCTCCAGCAGCACCGGGTCAACCGTTGTACCGGGTGCAAACTTGATAGCCCGCTCCGCACGCCTGTCAATCACGAGGTGATCAAGTGCTGTCAAGTTCGCTTCCCAGCCAGGTTCCACCACCGTAGTGGCATTCTTTTCAGCAATGATGGCCGGGCCAGCGATGATGTCGCCGGGTTGCAGGTCTTCCCGCACCACCAGCGCAGCATCGTGCCACTGCCCGCCTGAGTACATGCGCACCGTCTCGCGCCTGGGCACTTCACGCGGCTCATGCGTTGAGTGGCGCGGCTCGGCCGGGGCATCGCCTGCAATCACAGACTCCACCGACACCGCTTCAACCACCAGGCCTTTACCTTGCATCAAAAATGCAAACCGTTGGCGATAGGCCGCTTCAAAGCCTGATTCAATTTGCTCTAGCGTGCCGAAAGGTACAACCAATGCTGCATCGCTACCCTCATAGCGCACATGCACCCGGTGGTGAGTGATGATAATGCCTGTGTTGACCTGCTGGCGTTGCAGTTCGCCTTCAGCGGTGGTTGCCAAGCTGTTGAGAACTTGCGCAATTTCAGGCAATGCGCTAGCCGTCAGCTTCAATTCAATAGCCTGTTCCTTGATGACGTTTTGGTCCGCCAAACCCATGCCGTAAGCGCTTAAAACTCCCGCCATCGGGTGCACAAATACGCGCGTCATGCCCAGCGCATCTGCCACCAGGCAAGCATGCTGGCCACCCGCGCCGCCAAAGCACTGTAGCGTATAACGCGTCACGTCGTAGCCGCGCGCCACCGATATTTTTTTGATGGCATTGGCCATCTGCTGCACAGCGATGTTGATGAAACCCTCTGCAACGACTTCTGCGCTTCGACCGATTTGCCCGGCCAGGTCATTGAACTGGGCAGCGGCGGCTTCGTAGCTCAATGGCTCATCGGCATTCGGACCAAACACCTTGGGGAAGTAACGCGGCTGTACCTTGCCGACCATCACGTTGGCATCGGTCACGGCCAGCCTGCCGCCACGCCTGTAGCTGGCCGGGCCGGGGTTGGCACCCGCGCTCTGCGGGCCAACGCGAAAGCGCTCACCGTCAAACTTCAAAATAGAACCACCACCTGCAGCTACCGTGTGAATGCTCATCATGGGGGCGCGCATGCGTACGCCCGCAACTTGCGTTTCAAATTCGCGCTCAAATTCGCCCGCGTAGTGAGACACATCGGTCGACGTACCGCCCATGTCAAAGCCAATCACCTTGGCGTGGCCTGCGATGGCAGCCGTGCGGGCCATACCCACAATACCGCCCGCAGGGCCGCTCAAAATCGCGTCTTTGCCCTGAAACACATGCGCGTCCGTCAAGCCGCCAGACGATTGCATGAAAAACAATTTAACACCCGGCATCTCGCCCGCCACCTGGTTGACATAGCGGCGCAGGATGGGCGACAAATACGCATCCACTACCGTGGTGTCACCCCGGCTGACGAACTTCATCATCGGGCTGGTTTCATGCGAGGTGCTGACTTGCGTAAAACCCATCTCCAGTGCAATGCGCTTGGCGGCTTTTTCATGTTCGGTATATCGGTAGCCATGCATAAAAACAATCGCCAGGCTGCGCAGGCCTTTAGAGTATTGGGCGAGCAGATCCGTTTTTAATAGCGACTCATCCAGTACTTGCAATATCTCACCCTGGGCACCCACACGCTCATGGGCTTCAACCACGGCGCTGTACAGCAGCTCGGGCAGCACGACGTTACGGTCAAACAGCCGCGGGCGGTTTTGGTAGGCAATGCGCAATGCGTCTCTGAAGCCCTTGGTGGTGACCAGTAACGTTGGTTCGCCTTTACGCTCAAGCAGCGCGTTGGTGGCCACCGTAGTGCCCATCTTCACGCAGTCGACCACATCAGCACTGATCGCTTCACCTGCCTTCAAACCCAGCAAGTGACGAATCCCCGCGACTGCTGCATCACGGTACTGCTCTGGGTTTTCGCTCAGCAGCTTGTGGGTAACGAGCGAGCCGTCGGGCCTTTTTGCCACGATATCAGTGAACGTGCCGCCACGATCAATCCAGAACTGCCAGCGTTTGTCATTGCTAGACGAACTTGAAATCGGTGATTTATCTTGAGTCATTAAAAAGTCTTTAGAAGGCTATTGAAGATAGTAAGGTACAAAAATCGTGTTGGCCTCATTGCCGACCGAGCGCACCCATTCGCGTGAGAATTTTTCACCCATGCGCTTGATTTCGAGGTCTACGTCAGGCGGAATGCGCTCAATTTTCACGCCATTGGCACGAAGCTCCTCGGTAGCGCTGGTGGCCAACGCTTGGCTTGCGGACCAACCTCGTGTTTCAGCATCTCCAGCAGCTTTGAGTACAGCCGTGCGGGTGCCAGGCTTGAGCGCATCAAACGCCTTGGTACTGACAAACACCACGTTTTTCGGAAACCATGCATTGATCTCGTAGTAATGCTTGATTTGTCCCCAAACCTTGTTTTCAACACCCGTCAGGGCGGATGTGATCATGTTGTCCATCCTGCCTTCTGCCAATGCTTTGCCCACGTCCACCATCGGCACGTCTACAGGCTTGGCACCCAGCAGTTCGGCAATGCGCAGTGTGGTGGCGTTGTACGTGCGCATTTGCGTGCCTTTGAAATCAGCCAAGCTACGAACCGGCTTGCTGGAGTGCAGCCCCTGAGGTGGCCACGGTACGGCGTACAGCAACTTCATGCCGCGCTCGGCAAAATGCTTTTCGATTCCCGGACGCTGCAGCTTCCACAGCCGCTGTGCGTCGCTGTAAGTGCTGACCACAAACGGTACTGAGTCAGCACCCGCGATCGGAATATCTTTAACCATGCTGGTCATGATGGTCTCGCCCGCCTGGGCTTTGCCGTCACGCACGGCCTGGCTGATGTCGGCCAGCTTGGCAAGCGTGCTGTTGGGGAAGACCTCAATCGTCAACTGCCCACCGCTGGCTGCACCCACTTCACGTGCAAACTGCGCAATGTTTTGCGTGTGGAAAGATTCCGCTCGGTAGCCGGTGGCGAGCTTCCAATTGGTCGCATTGGGCACTACAGCAGACTGAGCCAGGCAAAGCCCTGCCAGCGAGGCTGCAAAAGCAGCTCCGATATTTTTGAACTTCATGATGATTCCTCAGGTTTGAGAAAAAAGCAGCGTGCGGCGCTGCGGCGGTTTTTGCCGTTTCATATGGCGCTACTTTGAAACGCCCATCACCAAGTCCGGCAGAAAGGTGACGATTTGCGGGAACACAGTAACCAGTGCAATACACACAACCAGGCAAAAGAAGAACGGGATAGCCGCCAGTGCAATCATGTTGCTGTCTTTGCCCGTCATGTTTTGCAGCACAAATAAATTAAAACCAACCGGCGGCGTGACCTCGGCAATCTCCACCAGCAAGATCACAAAAATACCGAACCAGATCAAGTCAAAGCCCGCCTTTTGCACCATCGGCATCACCACAGCAGCCGTCAGCACAATCATGCTGATGCCGTCCAGTGCAGTGCCCAAAACAAGGTAGACAACAACCAGGCAAGCGATCAAGCTGTAAGGCGACAAGCCCAGCGAATCAACCCATGAAGCCAGCTCGCGCGGCACGCCGGTAAAGGCCATTGTTTTGGTCAAAAACGCAGCACCCGCCAAGATGAACATGATCATGCAGCTGGTGCGGGTGGCGCCCATCAACGCTTCATTGAAGTTACTCCACGTCAATGAGCGGCTGTAGGCAGCCAAAGCCAGCGCGCCCACCACGCCGTAAGCGGCACACTCGGTAGCCGTGGCCCAGCCTGCAATCAACGACCAGCAAATAAACACAATCAGCAGCGCACACGGAATCAGGTTTTTAGACAGGTGCAGCTTTTCCATAAAACTGGTAGCGGGCTCAGGCGGCGGCATTTTGTCTTTGTTGCGAATCGACCACCAGGCGATATAACCCGAGAACAAAGCCATCAGTAAAAAGCCAGGTAAAAAGCCCGCCAAAAAAATACGAATGATCGACGCATCAGCGGCCACCGCGTACACCACCATAGTGATGGAGGGTGGAATCAAAATACCCAGCGTGCCGGCAGTAGCCAGTGAGCCGATAGCGATTTTTTCGTCGTAGCCGCGTTTGGTCAGTTCTGGCAGTGACACCTTGGCGATGGTCGCGCAGGTAGCGGCTGATGAGCCCGACACCGAACCAAAGATACCGCAACCCAAAATGGTGGTGTGAAAGAGCCTGCCTGGTATGCGGTTGAGCCAGGGCGCTAGCCCGGTGAACATTTCTTCACTCAGCTTGGTGCGAAACAATATCTCACCCATCCAGATGAACAGCGGCAGCGCGGCCAACTCCCAACTTGCGTTGCTTTCCCAGAAGGCGGAAAACAAATTCAACCCGGGTTGTGTCGAGGTAAAAAACGCCTGCCCCACCCAGCCGCAAATAGCCAGCGTCATGGCAATCCACACGCCGCCTGAAAGCAGCACCAACATCAGAATCAGCAGGATGCCGCCTATGGTCAAAATATCCATCGTGTTCTTTCGCTTTTTTGTTGTTGTGAAATCAGATATCTGACGAGAAGTCACCTTTGGCATGACGTTCTGCCGTCAGCCGCACAAAGGTGGGCACACCGCCGCGCGCAACGATGATGAACTCGTCAAACACTGCCACCAACAGCAGCACTGAACCCAAGGCAAAGCTCATTTGCGGTATCCATATCGGCAACGGTAACAAGCCCTGCGCCAGCTCTTTGAACTCAAAGCTCTGGTATGTAAAACGGCAAGCCCACCAAGCCAGGTAAGCCACAGCCACCAAGGCAATGGCCAGGCTGACCAACTCCATCACGCGCCGGGTTTTGGGGCTGACTTTTTCCAGCACCAAAGTCACCCGCACAAAGTCACCGTGCTTAAAAGCATGCGCCATGGTAAAAAAAGCCGCCGCTGCGCACAGCCACGACACGATGTCGTTCGTCGCCCCAGTGTTCATGCCAAACTCGCGGCCCAGCGACTGGAACACCATCAACACGCAAATCAATGCAACACACACAGCGCCCAGCACAGCAGCAGCCAAATAAACAGCGTCCAGACCCGCACGCAACGCGGATGGAGGCTTGCTAACAGTAGTGGGAGCTTGTGTCATTTTTTACTTTACTTTTTGTTGTACGCGTCGATGATGGCTTTACCCTCAGCGCCAGCGGATTTCAGCCAGTCAGCCGTCATGGTGTCGCCGATCGGTTTGAGCTCTTTCTTCAAGACCTCGCCAACGACTGTATCAATTTTCATGCCCTTGGCGGCCAACTCTTTCAAATTGTCAGAATTGTTCTTCTCACTGTTCTGCCAGCCACGCGTTTCAGCCAAGGCAGCCTGCTGCAACACAGCGTCCTGACCGGCTTTGTCGAGCGCATCAAAGGCTTTTTGGTTCACCACCACCGCATTGCGCGGCAGCCAGGCGTTCACGTCATAGAAAAACTTGACGCTTTCATACAGCTTGCTGTCAATACCACTGGATGTTGATGTCAAGAAGTTATCAGCACCGCCGGTGGCCAAGGCCGCTGGCAACTCAGCCAATTGAATGGTGACGGGCTGCGCACCGACTGCGGTCGCAATGAATGAAGTGGCTGGGTTGTAGGCGCGCATTTTTGTACTTTTCAGGTCAGCCAGCTTGGTCAGAGCCTTTTTGGAATACAAGCTTTGCGGTGGCCATGGCACGGTGTAAAGCAGCTTGATGCCTTGGGCCGCCAGCGTTTTGGTCAGCAGCTCACGGGATGCAGCGTCAAGCCGCTTTGAATCGGCGTAGCTGGTCGCTAAAAACGGAATCGAATCCACACCAAAGACCGGGGCTTCATTGGAGAAAAGCGACAAAATAAATTCGCCCGACTGGGTCTGACCAGACTGCACAGCACGCTTGATCTCATTGGCTTTGAACAACGATGCGTTAGGGTGCACCGTGATTTTGAGTTTGCCCGCTGTAGCTTTGTCCACGTCAGTGGCAAACTGCGTCAGGTTTTGCACCTGAAATGTGTTGGCACCGTAGCCGGAAGGCAGGTCCCATTTGGTTTGCGCAAAGCTCACGCCCATCGCAGTCATGGCAGCAAGAGAAATTAGCAGTTTTTTCATTGGTAGCTCCTAAAGTAAAGGTCGAAAGTGAAAGCCTAAATGGCCAAGTGGTGATTGAGTAAATCAGTAATCAGCATCGCCCCCGGTGCGTGGGTGATGCAGAACTCGGGGCGCGCCTGGGTAATCGCTGCTTGCGGGGTCACGCCGCAAGCCCAGAACACGGGAATTTCGTCGGGTAACACATCCACCGCGTCGCCGTAATCAGGCTTGGCCAAATCGGCAATGCCGATGAGCGCCGGGTTACCGATGTGGACCGGTGCGCCATGCACATTGGGGAAGCGTGAGGTGATTTGAATTGCACGAATCGCGTCCGCAGCTTTGAGTGGCCGCATCGACACCACCATCGGGCCGTTGAAGGCGCCGGCAGGAGCAGTCGCCATGTTGCTGCGGTACATGGCCACGTTGCGGTTTTGCGCAATGTGGCGCAGCGGTATGCCAGCTTCTAACAGCGCTTCTTCAAACGAAAACGAGCAACCAATCACAAACGTGACCAGGTCTTTACGCCACAGCGTGCTGATGTCCGTCGGCTGGTCACTGAGTACGCCACCCTTCCAAACCCTGTAGCGCGGTACGTCAGTGCGAATGTCAATGTCTGCACCCAGGCTTGGCAGCATGGCATCACCCGGCTCGCTCACGGCCAGCAGCGGGCAGGGCTTGGGGTTGCGTTGGCAATAGCGCAAAAAATCATTCGCCAACAGTTCCGGCAAGATGACCACATTGCCCTGCACATGGCCAACAGATAAGCCGCTGGTATGGCCTGTGAACTCGCCACTGCGAATGGCGGCTCTTGCCTTGACTGACTTTTCAATGGAGGAAAAAACACTCACTAAAAATTCTCCTGATCCGTCTAAATTTGTGTGTCATTTGCATGACGCCATTTACTGATATGCGGATTGTGGGAGCGTGTTAGACCTTCTGCAAATTCAAAATTTTTTGCTTACAGTATCGATTTTTTCGATGACTAGGGTTTACCTTTATTGGTTTTTTTTGGTGCATTTTTGACCGTATTGGTGAACGCCAAAGCTGACTGAACCACAACTTCGACACTGCTAGACGTCGGGTCAATGCGGTAGCTGGCATGTATCGGCAGCGACTGCACTTTGGCATCAACTGCCAGTGGTTTTAGCTTGGCAAAACCACCTAACCGCGCCACGGCAGCACGCGGCAAAAGAGCTACACCAAAACCGCCCTGCACCAATTGCACCATGGCGGAAATGGATGAAATCGCATGCACCTTTTTGGGCTCTAGGCGATGCTGCTTGAAAAGATCCAGCAGCGTAACGTGCGGTTGAGAGCCCTTTTGAAAGGTCAACAACTCCATGTCAGCAAGCTCGCTGAGCTTGTAATTTCTTTTTTTATGCAGCAATGGGTTGCCGACAAACGCCATGTCCATGGGCGGCAAGGCGTGGTTGCGCACACCCGTGCTGGAAGCAGGCAGCGCCGCAAACACCAGGTCAAGCGTGCCGCGCTGTACCAAGTCCATCAAAATAGGCGTGGTCTCTACCGTCAGCTCAAGCTCCAGGCCAGGGTGGTCAGCACGCAGCTTTTCAAGCCACGGTATCAGCCACGAATGCAGCACCGACTCAATCGCACCGATGCGCATTGACACCGCCATTTGCTGGGTGGAGCCCATCTCCGCCTTGACCTCACGCTGCAGCGCCAGCAGCTTGTCGGCATAGACCAAAAAACGCGCACCCGCAGCAGTTAGCTTGAACTGCTTGTCGCCCCTGTCAAGCAGCAACACGCCCAGCTCTTCTTCCAGTGTAGAAATTCGGCTGGACATGGCCGATTGCGTCAAGAACAGCTTTTCAGCCGCCCGCGAGATGCTTTTAAGGGAGGCGACCCAGTAAAAGGCTTCAACAAAACGGAGGTTCATGGTGACTCAGGCGTTGGGGCAGGCATTGGGGGTATGTCCGGTAGCTGTGGCTTGTTTATTGCATCTAACATACCACCACATTCTTCAATTTTTTTCGGAGTCGTCATGAAATTCAAGCTCACCCTGATTGCAGCAACCTTCGCGCTAGGCACATCAGCCTTCGCCCAGACCAAATGGGACTTGCCCGCCGCCTACCCATCTGGCAACTTTCACACTGAAAATCTGGTGCAGTTTGCCAATGATGTTGACAAAGCCACCGCAGGTAAATTGAAAATCACGGTACATGCCAACGCATCGCTTTTTAAAGCCAATGAAATCAAACGTGCGGTGCAAAGCGGGCAAGCGCCATTGGGCGAGGTGTTGCTGGCCAATTTTGCAAATGAAAACCCGGTGTACGCGCTGGACGGTGTGCCGTTTTTGGCTACAGGCTATGCGGATGCACGCAAGTTGTATGAAGCTCAAAAAGCACCGATGGACAAGCTGCTGGCTGCACAGGGTATGAAGATGCTGTTCAGCGTGCCTTGGCCGCCGCAGGGCATTTACAGCAAAAAACCCATCGCCTCGGTGGCTGATTTGCGCGGCATCAAGTGGCGTGCGTACAGCCCAGCCACGGCAAAAATAGCCGAGCTGATTGGCGCGCAACCCGTGACGATTCAGGCCGCTGAGCTGAGCCAGGCACTGGCCACCGGTGTGGTTGAAAGCTACATGAGCTCCGGCTCCACGGGCTACGACAGCAAAACCTACGAACACATTAAAAACTGGTACGACACACAGGCTTGGCTGCCTAAAAATGCGGTCATGCTGAACCTGAAAGCCTTCAACGCGCTTGACGCGGCAACGCAGGCTGCCGTGACCAAAGCCGCTCAAGAGGCCGAAGCACGTGGCTGGAAAGTCAGCGAAGTCAAAAACGACGAGTACAAAACGCTGCTGACAGGCAAAGGGATGACCATCCACAAGCCATCGGCCAAACTCATGACGGACATGCAGCAGGTGGGCACCATTATGCTTGCTGATTGGCAAAAAGCTGCTGGCGCTGACGGTGTGGCCATCATTGCCGACTACACCAAGCGCCGCGCAGCAAAGTAAGCGGCGCAAACTGAATGAATCCCGGGTCAAGCCCGGGATGACGAATTCAGCGCCAAGGCCGTGTCAGGCGCTCATCATCCACCAGCGCCCAGGTCTTCATGCCAGTTGCCGCCTCAATCGCCGCACGGTACGGCGGCATGTTGGTGCATTCCAGCACCACGGCTGTCAACGTCGGTTCGCGGGTTTTTAATGCGATTGCAGCGGCCACCACCTCTGCACCCGCCTTGTCTAAATCCATCTCAGCCCGATTGCCCAAAATCGCCGTGGCAAATTCGCCTTTTGAATCCACACCCTGAATCACCACGTCAGCCATACGCTCACGCGGCACGCCTGCTGCCCGCAAATGCTCCACGCCCAGCTTGCTAGAACTGATGGTTAGCACACCCACCTTGGCGTGCAGCGCCAGCAAAGCGGGCAAATGCAACAGGCTAGACGTGATGACCGGGATCTTCACTTGCGCCTGCATCTCCCTTTGCAGCAGCACCAGAAAGCCGCAGCTGGTGGTGATGGCTTTTGCGCCGTCTTGCTCCAGCCTGCGTACCAGTTGCAAAATCGGTGTCACCACACGGCCTTTGCGCAGGCCTGCGCCTGACTGCACGATTTTGTCGGGCCAAGCGCCGCTGATGACGCAGCGCCGTGTGGGTACGCCGAAAGCCGATGGGTGGCCGATGTCACCTTCGGGCCGGGGGAACTGCGTGTCCAGCATCACCACACCCAAAAAGCCATCGGGAAACATGCTCGTGATGGATTCTTTGGAATCTGCGGGTAAAGTCATAAGACATTGTCCCGCCAAAATAACTTTTACATCAACACCATGCTGCCCATCATCGCCATTTGTATCGGTGCTTCTTTAGGCGCTTTGGCCCGCTGGGGCCTGGGCCTGTGGCTCACGCCGGGCGGGGTCATACCCTGGGGTACGCTGGCCGCCAACCTGATTGGCGGGTATCTGATCGGTGTGTGTATCGCCGTGTTTCAGGCCATGCCGCAACTGGACCCGATATGGCGGCTGCTGTTGATCACCGGTTTTTTGGGCGGGCTGACCACCTTTTCGACGTTTTCAGCTGAAGTGGTTGGGTTTTTGATGACCGAGCGCTACGCCCTGGCACTGGGCACGGCCACGGGGCATGTGGCGGGCTCGCTGCTGATGACTGTGGCGGGCATCAAAAGCGCATCCTTTGCGCTACGCTATTTATAGCTACTTGCGCCCGTATTGATTGGATTTCAGGCCATTTATATTGTAAAAAATCGGCTAAAAATCGTTTCAAAAGCATTTTTAACGCAACTAGCGCGCCACACCGCACACCAGGTCAGTCGCATCGTTTTCTGGCACAGCGCGCTCATTTTTAGCCTGCGCGACTTCCATGTCACGCGGTAGTACCACACCGTTTTTAACCGCCAAAACCTCGGCCATCACGCTGACTGCAATTTCTGGCGGGGTTTTGCTGCCGATGTAAATGCCTATGGGACCGCGTAGCTTGGCCAACGCTTGCTGGTTGACGCTGAAGTGTTCGGCCATGCGCTGGTGGCGTGATTCATTGTTGCGGCGCGAGCCGATGGCGCCGACGTAAAAGGCTTCGGTGTTCAACGCTTCAAGCAGTGCCAAGTCATCCAGTTTTGGGTCATGCGTCAGGGCAATCACGCAGCTGCGGCGGTCGGGTTTGAAAGCGATCACCACGTCGTCGGGCATATCACTGACAACGGTGACACCCGGAACTGACCAAGCGCTGCGGTACTCCTCACGCGGGTCGCACACGGTGACGGCAAAGCCGCTGAACTGGGCCATGGTGGCTAAATATTCGGTGAGCTGGCCTGCACCGATGACCAACATGCGGTACTCGGGGCCGAAGGTGTTGATGAGTTCGGTTTTGGTCAACGCCAATTCGGCAGGCGCTGCGCTGGTAGTTAAAGTTACAGCGCCATCCTTTAAATTCACGCTGCGCTGCATGAGTTGGCCTGCTTCTAACGCAGTGACAAGCGCACTCAAAGGAATTGCATCAGGGTCGTATTCGAGCAGCAGTTCCAGCGTGCCGCCGCAAGGCAAGCCAAAGCGGTGCGCCTCGTCAGCCGTGATACCGTATTTGATGAACGTGGGTGGGCCCGACGGAATGGCTTTGTTGCTGTCAGCGCCAGAATACGCCTGCGTGAACTGGTAAATCAAATCATCTTCAATACACCCGCCAGACACCGAGCCGACCACCGCACCCGTTTCACACAGCGCCATGATGGAGCCGACTGGGCGGGGCGACGAGCCCCAGGTGCGCACCACGGTTGCCAGCAAAGCGCGCTTGCCTGCCAAGCGCCAGTCGCGAAGGGTGCGGAGCACCATCACATCAAGATTTTCCATACGTCACCTCTCTGTTCGTTCTGTTCGTTCTGTTCGTTCTGTTTGCGTAAAAATCAAGCCACAGCTAAAACATGTAACGCACCGTCACACCCAGCAAAGCAGTCCGCCCTGGCGCTGGCTCAAAAAAGCGTTGGTTGCCCTCATTGACGATGACCGACCCAATATAGTTTCTGTCAGTCAAATTATCGATGCGCACAAACTCCTTGAATGTCCATCTTCCGACGGTTTGCGTCAATGCTGCGTGCAAATTAAACGTGGTGGCAGCAGGGGCTGCGTCGGAGTTACGGTCATCCACGAACACCTTGTCGGTGTGGCGCATTTCAAGCCCGGCGTCCAGGCCCCACGGGCGGTGTTGGTAACCCAGCTCGGCAAAAAGGCTCACACGCGGAACGCCCGGCAGGCGGTTGCCGCTGGCCACCCGCACATTCGGCAAGGTGCAGGGCGCTGCCACACAGGTCAAAAAGTCAGTTTTGTACTGGGCATTGAGCAGCGTAGCCGACAGGTAAGCCGACCACCCGCCTCGCCACTGGCCTCTAAGTGCCGCCTCTAGGCCGCTGCGCTGGGTAGCAGCCACATTTTGAAACGTGCTGCGGCCGCCGATGTTGCTCAGCACCGCCACGTCGTTACTGGTTTTAGCCTGAAAAAATGCAGCGTTCAAGCGCCAGTTTTGAGCGAACTCCGATTTAATACCCAGTTCCCATTGCTGGCTGGTAGCGGCCTTCAAGTCAAAGTTCAATCCGCCAGCACCGTTGGGACGATAAGCCAGCTCGTTCAAGGTAGGCGACTCAAAACCGCGTCCCACAGACGCGTAAATATTCAAGTTGTCTGAGGCATGAAAAACCAAACCCAACGCGGGCGTGATGCCGCTGAAGCGGACCGAACCACTGTCGTTGCCATTGCCTGGTGCGATAAAGTTGTCGGTCGATTCAAACGCAATGCGGGTATGCCGCAGACCAGCTGACGCGCTCCAGCGTTCGGCCAGCGCAACTTGGGCTTGCGCATAAAGTGCGCGACTGGTCACCGTGTTGCGTTCGTCACGCCTCAATGCGCCTGCAACACCCAGTGCTGCGCCCACAAAATTCTGAAAGCCTTTGCGATTTTCATCCAGGTGGTCAATAGCAGCGCCTGCGGTCAACGTCACAGGGGCTCCTGCAACCAGGGCCTTGTTTGTCCAGCGGGCATCCAGTCCAGCGTAGCGTCGGCTCAGGTCAATCACACCGCCCGGCTGCGTTGCTGCGGCTTGTGTGGCGACCGGAATCGCTTGATATTGCGTGACGTCCCGTTGGCCGGAATACGCTGTGAATTGCATCGATTGGTCGGCATTGAGACGATGATCCAGCACCCATCCGCCTTGCGTTTGCGCCACCGACTTGCGGGTATTGAACTGCACCGCACTGGCAGTGGTTTGCCTTGGGTCGGCGTTGAACTCGGCGCGGCTCAACCCGAGCGGGTCTTGCACATCAGGCATCGCCACGCGATTGACCACCAGGCTCATTTGCGTATCTGGGCTGAACGTGTACTTCGCCTTGCCGTTGAAGCTGTCCCGTTGAGCCGCGCTTCGCAGACGCAGGCCGTCGGTTTGAAAGCTGGACGCGCTCAGGTTGTATTGCAACGCGCCCTGGGTTCCGCTGAGTTTGACACCGTTGCGGCGAACACCGTCGCTGCCCGCCACCACATCAACATCAGCCACCGTTTGCGGCCCGCCATCGGCAGTAAAAATGCTGATCACACCACCTGATGAATTGCCATAAAGCGCTGAAAATGGCCCACGCAGCACCTCAATGCGCGCGGCAGACGCCAAATCAAAATGTGACACCTGGCCCTGCCCGTCTGGCCCGCTGGCGGGAATACCGTCGGCGTATAGGCGCAGCCCGCGCACACCAAAAGTTGACCTGGCGCCAAAGCCGCGAATCGAGATCTGCAGGTCTTGCGCGTAGTTTTGCCGGTTTTGTGCGACCACACCAGGCACACGCACCAGCGTCTCAGACAGATTGATTTGCAGCTGAGAATTTTGCACCTGCTGCGCATTGATCACGTCAATCGACGACGGCGCGTCAAACGCCGACTGTGCAATTCCCGGCGTTGCCGTTACCACCACAGGCCGCAACGTTGGCAGGTCGTTTGACGAGGGCGTTTGTGCTGCTGCCGACTCACAGAGCGCGAGCACGCCCGCAAAAGCCGTGTGTTGCACGCACCGCAACCGAGTTGTAAAACCCACGCAATACCTTTTCTTCAATGGGGTTCAAGACTTATTTAACGTACAGCCACAGCGCAAAAACCACCGCAAAGGCCACAGCCGCAGCAATGGCCCATTTCACACTGGACGCATCTGCTTTTTCTTCCAGACCGCCATAGGTCGTGCTCACGTCGCCCATCACCATTTTGGCAGCGTAGGCTTCCGGGTGCTGGCGCTGCATTTCAAGGTCAAAGCGTTTGAAGAAATCCTCCGCCATCGACTTGGCTGCGCCATCAATCAGGCGCTGGCCAAGCTGGGCAATTTTGCCGCCTACCGATGCGTGTACGGTGTAAGCCAGCTCGCAACCATCTGCATTCGGCGTGAGGGTGACAGCCGAGTCACCCTTGCCAAAACCGGCCGGGCCGCCCTGCCCTTCAAAATTAATTTTGTAGCTGCTGGGCGGGTTGATATCGCTGAGCGTGATTTTGCCGCTGAACTTGGCTGACACCGGCCCGATTTTGAGCGACATGCCAATGCTGTACTGGTTCTCGCCTGAAGGCTCCACCTTGTCGCAACCTGGGATGCAGGCTTTTAGTACGGCTGGGTCATTCAGTGCATCCCAAGCTTGCTGCTGGGTGATGGCAAGTTGCCTTGCGCCTTGCATGTCCATGTCATCGTTCCTTTAGTTCTTCACTTATTTTTTCATGAGGGCGGCCAGGCTAGCGGCCAGCTCTTCCAATTTGCTTAAGTTGTGGACGGCCAACATGCCGTGTGCAAATTGATGCAACACCGCTGCACCTTGGGCCAGCGGCGCATAGCCATCAAACCGCAGCAGTGGGTTGAGCCACAGCACCCGGCGACTGCGGCGGCGCAGCCAGCTCAGCTCTTGTGCCAACTCAGCAGGCTCACCGGTGTCCAGTCCATCGGTAATCATCAACACAATGGTACGCCTACCGACCAATCGGCGTGCATGCTGCATGCGCAAGCTACTCAGCGATGCGCCCAACTGCGTGCCACCCGCAAAATCTTCAATCGCCACACTCGCATGAGCCAGCATCTCGTCGGTGTCCGCTTGTTTGAAAGCCTGGCTTAAATCCGTCAAGCCCATACCGAAAACAAACACATCGCGCTGCGGGTGGCGGCGCGTGGCGGCGTGCAAAAAGGCCAGCAGCAAGCGTGCGTAACGCTCCATCGAGCCCGATACATCGACCAGCACCAGCAGCGGCAAAGCCTGCTGGCGGCGTTGAAGTCTGGGTAAATGCAGCAACTCGCCACCTGTACGCGCGGCTTGGCTCATCACGCCCGGCCAGTGCATGCGCGCTCCTTGCGCGGCGGGCCGGGTACGGCGCGATGCAAATTGCGGCAGCGGCAGCTTGATGTCACGCGCCAGGCGCTCGACCAGGCGGTATTCAGTAGCTGACAAGGCATTGAAATCCGCATGCTGCAAGCGCTGAATGTCGCTGGCTGTCATGGCGGCGTCAAAGTCGACTCTTTGGTCTTCAGACGTTGGCTTGGCTTGTTGGCCAAACTTTTTTTGTGGAGCCAGCGCCTCGCGCACACGCGGGCGACGTTTGCTGGGTTCGGCCTTTCCTTCGGCGCTGGGCAGCAACTGTGCGAGTAATTTATTGGCGACTTTCGGGTCCGAGAAGTACACGTCAAACAGCTCACGAAACACGCCCCGGTCTTGCTCGCGGCTGATCATGACGGCTTCAAACGCAGCGCTTAAGTCTTCTTTTTCAGCAATACCCACGTAGCCTGCCGCGCCATGCGCCAAGGCGATGCGGTGGCTGTCAATTTTGACGCCGGCACGGCGCAGGGCTCGGCCAAAGCCGGTGATGTTGTCGGCCAACTTTCCTGCTCTGGCATCACCGAGTAGCATCAGCTTTCCACAGCATCGGGGGTTAGCAACAACGCGGCCATCTCTTGCGTCAGCGCCGTTACGTCTTCACGCTGTTTGAACAAAATACCGGCGGTGTCCATCACGACTTCTGGGTCTATCGTCAAGGTATCGAGCGCCACCAGTGCCTTGGCCCACTCCACGCTTTCGGCAATGCCGGGCGCTCGCTGAAAGGCATTGCCAAACGGTGAGCGGCGCAGCTTGTCGACAAACGCGGCCACCTGCGCAGACAGCTCTTGGCTAGCCTGCGGCACCTGGGCTCGCACAATCGCCAGTTCGCGTTCGCGCTCCGGGTAATCCAGCCAGTGGTACAGGCAGCGGCGCTTGACGGCGTCGTTCAGCTCGCGGGTGCGGTTGCTGGTCAAAATCGTCACTGGCGCTTGAGTAGCTTTGATGGTGCCGATTTCAGGAATACTGACCTGGTACTCGCCCAGGTATTCGAGCAAGAACGCTTCAAAGGGTTCGTCGGCGCGGTCTACCTCGTCAATCAGCAGCACCGCGCCGGGCGCGGGCGCTTGCAAGGCTTGCAGCAAGGGGCGGCGAATCAGGTAGCGGTCTTGGTAGACCTCTCGCTCAATGTCATCAGTGTTTCCTTTGCCTTCAGCCGCACGCATATGTAGCAGCTGAGCTGCGTAGTTCCATTCATACAGCGCCTCGCGTTGTTCCAGGCCGTCATAGCATTGCAGGCGAATAAGCTGGCGCTGCAGCGCGATGCCAAGCGCTTTGGCCAGTTCTGTTTTACCCACGCCGGGTTCGCCTTCTAACAGCAGCGGCCGCTGGAGCTTGAGCGCCAGAAAAACAGCGGTTGCCAGGCGGCGGTCAGCAAAATAGCCTGCACTTTGCAGCGCAGCCGTCAGTGCATCAATGGTTGGGAAGAAAATCATTTACTATCAATTTAGTAGCTGCTTGCGCCCGTATTTATTGGGCCAATGCACTAAAACATCACTAAAACATACCTAAAAAAGGCCTAAAAAGGCATCCAACAGCCAAATTTGAGCAGTTTTAGCTCAAATTTGGCTACAACCATCAACCCAGCGCCACGGCCACACCACGCTGCGTTTGCACGCTGATGATGTTGGCGCGGTAAGCCGCTGTGGCATGAATGTCGTGGTTCAAGTCAGTCGCGTCAATCTTGACGGCTGCCGCGGCTTCAGGGGTGAAGCTTTTGTTCAAAGCGGCCTCCAGCCCGGCGTGCCTGAACACGCCGCCGCTCGATGCGCCTGTCACTGCCACCCGCACATCGCCGTCAAACTGAGCGATGAACACACCCACCATCGCAAAACGTGAGGCTTGCTGCTTGAACTTCATGTACGCCGCACGTTTGGGGATGGGAAAGCTGATGGCGGTGATCAGCTCGCCATCGTTCAGCGCGGTGGTGAACATGCCCTGAAAGTAATCCTTCGCCTCAATTTTGCGGGCGGTCGTGTGGATGGTGGCACCCAGCGCCAGCACCGCACTGGGGTAGCAGGCCGATGGGTCGTTGTTGGCCACCGAGCCGCCCATCGTGCCCATGGCGCGTACCTGGCGGTCACCAATGTTGCCTGCCAGATGCGCCAGCGCCGGGATGGCCGCCAGCACATCGGTGTTAACGGCGACATCGGCATGGCGAGCCATCGCGCCAATCACGATGTTGTTGCCGTCGCGTTGGATGCTGCTCATGTCTTTGATGCCGCTCAGGTCTGCCAGCTTGTCAGGGCTGGACAAGCGCAGCTTCATCGACGCCAGCAGGGTTTGGCCGCCTGCCAGTGGTTTGGAGCCGCTGGCCGCCAGTTTGGCTGCGTCTTGCACAGTCGCGGGGCGCTCTAATGTAAATGCGTACATGGTGTTTGCTCCTTTGGCGAATTAATGTTTGGCTGACTGAATGGCTTCCCACACGCGGCCTGGGGTGGCGGGCATGTCGAAGTCCACCACACCGAGTGGCTTGAGCGCGTCCAGCACCGCATTGATCACCGCTGGCGGTGAGCCAATCGCGCCCGCTTCACCGCAGCCCTTGGCACCCAGCGGGTTGTGGCTGCACGGCGTGCACAACGTGTCCAACGTGAAGTTGGGCATGTCGTCAGCGCGCGGCATGGTGTAGTCCATCATCGAGCCAGTCAGCAGTTGCCCGGTTTCTTCGTCGTAGACACAGTTCTCCAGCAGCGCCTGGCCAATGCCTTGTACCAGCCCGCCGTGTACCTGACCTTCCACAATCATCGGGTTGATGATGTTGCCAAAGTCATCGACGGCCGTAAAACGCTCAACCTTGACGGTGCCCGTGGCTGGGTCAATCTCAACCTCGCAGATGTAAGTGCCTGACGGGAAGGTGAAGTTGGTCGGGTCGTAAAACGCGGTTTCGTTCAGGCCTGGTTCGAGCTTGTCGAGCGGGTAGTTGTGCGGCACATAGGCCGTCAGCGCGACTTGCCCAAAGGTTACTTTTTTGTCTGTTCCCTTGATGGTGAATTCACCATTGGCAAATTCCACGTCCGCATCGCTGGCCTCCATCAGATGCGCGGCAATTTTCTTGGCCTTGGTCTCGATTTTGTCGAGCGCCTTCATGATGGCCGTGCCGCCCACCGACATGGAGCGTGAACCATAGGTGCCCATGCCAAATGGCACGCGGCCCGTGTCGCCGTGCACGATGTCTACCGCGTCAACAGAGATGCCCAAGCGTGCTGCCACGACCTGCGCAAACGTCGTTTCATGCCCCTGGCCGTGGCTGTGTGAGCCAGTAAACACCGTCACGCTACCTGTAGGGTGCACGCGCACCTCGCCACACTCAAACAAACCCGCCCGCGCGCCCAATGCGCCTGCAATGTTGCTGGGCGCCAGGCCGCATGCCTCGATGTAACTTGAATAACCAATACCGCGTAACAAGCCCTTGGCTTTGGATGCTGCCTGGCGAGCTGGCAGGCCCGCAATATCGGCCAGCTCGTTGGCGCGCTTGAGCAGCGATGCAAAATCACCCACGTCGTACTGCAACGCCACCGGCGTTTGGTAAGGGAAGTCTTTGATGAAATTGCGGCGGCGGATTTCGTCCTGGCTCAAACCCATCTCCCAGCCTGCACGCGAAACAATTCGCTCCAGCAAGTAAGTCGCTTCTGGCCTGCCTGCACCGCGGTAGGCATCCACGGGGGCAGTGTTGGTGAACCAGGCATCGACTTCGCAGTAAATCAGCGGTGTGCTGTATTGCCCAGCCAGCAAGGTGGCGTACAAAATGGTCGGCACAGCCGGTGCAAAGGTCGACAAATACGCGCCCATGTTGGCGTCTGTGTGCACTCGCAGAGCCAAAAACTTGCCGTCTTTGTCGAGCGCCAATTCAGCGTGGCTGGCATGGTCACGGCCATGCGCGTCGCTGACAAAAGCTTCGCTGCGGTCAGCTGTCCATTTGATATTGCGGTTGAGTTTTTTGGACGCCCACACCAGGCAGACATCTTCAGCGTACAAGTAGATTTTGGAGCCAAAGCCACCACCGACGTCTGGCGCAATCACGCGCACCTTGTGCTCGGGCAGGCCCATCACAAAGGCGGTCAGCAGCAGGCGCTCAACGTGCGGGTTCTGGTTGGCCACATACAGCGTGTAGTCGTCGTTGGCACGGCTGTAGCTACCAATGGCAGCGCGCGGCTCCATGGCGTTGGGTATCAGGCGGTTGTTGGTCAAGTCAATTTTGGTGACGTGTGCTGCGCTGGTAAAAGCCGCGTCCACCAGAGCCTTGTCGCCAATCGCCCATTTGTAGCAATGGTTGTCAGGCGCTGCCTCATGCAGTGCTGTGGCGGTTTTGGCTTTGGTCACGTTGACCACGGCGGTCAACACGTCGTAGTCCACCTCCACCAGCTCGGCTGCGTTTTTGGCCTGCTCCAGTGTTTCAGCCACCACCATCGCCACGTGGTCGCCCACATAGCGCACCTTGCCTTGCGCAAGAATCGGGTGCGGTGGCTCTTTCATCGGGTTGCCGTCTGTCGAAGTGATGCCCCAGCCGCATGGCAAGCCGTTGATTTTGTCGGCAGCTACATCAGCGCCGACAAAAATGTCGAGTACACCCGGTGCAGCTTTTGCTGCCGTCAGGTTGATGCTTTTGATGTTGGCATGTGCGTGCGGTGAACGCACAAACACCGCATAGCTCTGGTTGGCCAGGGTGATGTCGTCGGTGTACTGGCCGCCGCCGGTCAAGAAGCGGTAGTCTTCTTTACGACGAACAGATACGCCAATGTTTGGCAAATTTACGAAGTCGGGTGCGCCCATGATGTGCTCCTGAAGTGTGTGTGTGAATGGATGGATCAGGCAGCCATGGCGGCAGCGCCAGTGCGAACAGCTTTGACAATATTCTGGTAACCGGTGCAGCGGCAAATGTTGCCTTCCAGGTGCTCGCGGATTTCAATCTCGCTGGCTTTGGGGTGGTGCTGGCACAAATCCACCGCGCTCATCACCATGCCGGTTGTGCAAAAGCCGCATTGCAGGCCGTGGCATTCTTTGAAAGCCGCTTGCATCGGGTGCATGGTGCCGTCTTTGGCGGCCAAGCCTTCAATGGTGGTGATGTCTGCACCCTGCGCCTGCGCGGCCAGCATGTTGCACGACTTAACCGCGCGGCCATTCATGATGACGGTACACGCGCCACACTGGGCGGTGTCGCAGCCCACGTGGGTGCCGGTGAGCAATAACTTTTCACGCAGGGCTTGTACCAAAAGCGTGTTGTCGGGCATGTCAATACTGGCGGCTTTGCCATTGACCTTGAACTGAACTTGCATGGGTTTGTCTCCTGTTGGCTTGTTGATTGGTTTGCGGGTTGGCTGAAGGATTGGCTGCCATGAGGCCAACAAACATTATTTGGTTAGCGTATTCTTGCCAGCCTAGGTTAAACCCTTGCCAACTTGCGCAAGCCAGGGGATATTCTCAAAATGCAACAGTCAACACAGCCGCCTGCTGCAAAATGAAACAAACCATGCCGTCAGTTACCCACCGCGCCCCCGACCAACGTCTGCAGCAGATTGCAATGGCGCGTCAGGCTGTTTTGCATGATGGCAAAAGCATGTCGCGCTCGGGCACGCAACCGTGGATCGAACGCTCATGGCAGCGCTGCCTGGCCAGTGGCAAGCGGCCCGACCAACAAGTCAGCTTTGACATGATTGCACCGACTGCCATGCGGCGGGTGATGGATGCCAACCGCACGCTGGTCAGCACGGCCCGCCCGGTGCTGGAGAGCCTGAGCCAGGCGATTGCCAACACACGTTACTTTGCCGTTCTAACGGATGCGCAAGGTGTGGTGATAGACGCCCACGGCGCGATTGACCGGCGTGACCGCAGAGCCGACCTGATCACCCGCATCGGTACCGACCTGTCAGAAAGCAGGCTAGCCACCACAGCCATCAGCGCCGCATTGACAGAACTGCAACCGGTGTGGCTGCACCGGGGTGAGCACTTTTTTGATGCGAATTCAGCCTACAGCTGCGCCGGTGCGCCACTGTTTGGGCCGGACGGCGCATGCATCGGCATGCTGGACTTGACAGGCATCGAAGCGGCCGAGCGGCCCGAGCTGAAGCACCTGGTGGCTCAGTCGGCTCGCAGCATTGAAAACGCCTTGACGATTGGCCGCTTGCTCGGCCAGCAAGACTTGCTGATTCGGCTGAACTGGCCGGGACGCACACTGGGCGATGAAACCGATGGCTTGGTCTGCCTGAATGCCGACGGCTATGTAACGGCTGCGAACCAGATGGCGCGCATGATGGTGCCGCAACTCACCGCAAGCAGCCCCACGCAAACGCACGCCAGCGATGTGTTTGCCATGCCCCCTGACATGCTGTTTTACGCCGCACGCAAGCAAACCAGCAAAGCTGCGCTGGAAGTACCGCTATGGACAGGCTTGCGGCTGCACGCCCTGCCCGTCATGCGTGGGCAAGCTGACGCGTCACCGCACGCCCAACTTGATGCACCTGCTGCCCTTGCGCCACCTTTGAAAGACATTGAAACCGCACTCATCCGCCAAGCGGTGGATGAGGCGCGCGGCAATGTACAAAAAGCTGCCAAAACCCTGGGTATCAGCCGTGCAACGGTGTATCGACGGCTTGGCTCAAGCCTGAAGCGGCATTGACCGTTTATGGTTTGGGTGCGACCGCACTCACGGGCAGATTCAATTCAAGTTTGCTTTGAACGCCCTTGGCGTCTTTGAATGTTAGCGTCACCGGCACCTTGCTGTCTTTGAGCAAAGGTTGCTTTAAATCCATCAGCATGACGTGGTAGCCACCTGGCTTGAGTTCAACCGACTTGCCAGCAGGCAGGTCCAGCGCGGGGATGGCGCGCATTTTCATGATGTCGTTGTCCATCTTCATTTCATGGACTTCAGCCACACCCGCCACGGGAGACGACACGCCCACCAATTGCATGCCTGCTTTGGCGGTGATCTTCATGAAAGCGCCTGTGCCCATTTGGCCCGGGACGGTGCTGCGCACCCAGGCGTCTTTGATGTCGACATTAACGCTGGGAGTATGGGCAAAGGCCAGGCTGGTCAAAGTGGTAATAGCCGCCAGGGCGATTGATTTAGAAAGGTTCATGTTGCGCTTTAAAACTTGGTTCCGAAATGATCGAGTGCAGCAGAGATTGTAGAAAGATCAAACGGCCTTGCCCCGCCTCGAAGAAGTTACACGCTACTTTAAAGAATTCGGAAAAAACAGCTGCTCGCCGCCAATCTTGTAGCCCGCAATCACGCTCTGCCCAGCGGGTGAGACAACCCAATCGACAAACTTTTGTGCCTCAGCCACTTTGGTCTGCGGGTGCTTGGCCGGGTTGACGACCATCACGCCGTACTGGTTAAACAGGCGCGTATCGCCTTCAACCAGAATCGTCAGGTCTGCGCGGTTTTTAAAGGCCAGCCAGGTACCCCTGTCGGTCAGCACGTAGCCACCCGAGCTGGCCGCTATGTTCAGCGCGGGGCCCATGCCGCATCCGCAGGCTTTGTAGTTGGTGAAAGCGGGTTTATCAGCGGGCGTTTCGATGCCAGCGGTTTTCCAGTAGCGCAACTCGGCGGCGTGGGTGCCGCTTTTGTCGCCACGCGAGACGAAGTTCGCATTCGATGCGCTGAGTTTTTTAAGCGCATCGGCAATGTCTTTGCCTTTGGTTTTGGCCAGGTCAGCCGCTGGGCCAATCAGCACAAAGTCGTTGTACATGACGGCAAAGCGTTTGATGGCAAAGCCCTCGGCCACGACTTTTTCTTCCGCCGCCTGGTCATGCACAAACAGCACATCCGCATCGCCCCGGCGGCCCATGTCGATGGCCTGGCCGGTGCCTACCGCAACCACTTTCACGTCGATACCGGTGGCTTTTTTAAACGCTGGCAACAATGCAGTAAACAACCCCGACTGCTCGGTTGAGGTGGTGGAAGCCATCACGATAGGGTTTGTTTGTGCTATTGAAATAGTAGCTGCTTGCGCCCATAAAATAAGGGCAAAAGCCTTAAATGAAAGTGAAAAACACGGCTTTGAGATCACCCAATCTCTCCTTTGAGAAAATTTTCAGCTGCAGCGGGCAGTGGGCCGTTAAAAAAATCGTTCGTCGGTAAATCAGCTACCACCCGGCCATATTCCAGGTACACCACACGGCTGGCCAGGCGCTTGACCTGGCCCAGGTTGTGGCTGCTGAAAATAAGGGTCATGCCGCTGTCAGCGAACTCTTGCATCAAGCGCTCAACCTCGCGCTTGGCGGTTGGGTCCAGGCTGGACGTCGGCTCGTCCAGCAGCACAACAGCAGGCTTGCAGGCCCAGGCGCGCGCCAGCGCCACCCGCTGCTGCTGCCCACCCGATAGCGCTTTGGCATTGCGCCCAGCCAGGTCAGCCAGGCCCACACGCTCCAGCGCGCTGGTCGCGTCCCGCTTCGCCTGCTGCCAGTCAGACCCGCGCAGCCACAGGCTGAGGGCAATGTTGTTTTGCACACTGGCGCGCAGCATGTACGGGCGTTGAAACAGCATGGCCTGGCGTGCAGATGCATCTACTGTCAGCGAGCCTGCATAAGGTTTGAGCAGACCGTGCAAGGTACGCAGCAAGGTGCTTTTGCCGCTGCCGTTCGAACCAATCAGCGCCAGGCGTTCACCCGCCTCGATGCGCATCGAGCAGTCTGCCAAGGCTTGCACCTGGCCAAACCGCACACTGGCAGATTGCAGATTGAAAAGCGGCGTCATGTGGCGGCCACCACGCGTTCTGGCTGGGTATCTCCGAGCCGTTCACGCCACAGCTTGAGCATGCCAATCACGGCATTGAGCAGCAGCACCACACCCAGCAGCACGATGCCCAAAGCCAGCGCCAGCGGCAAATCGCCTTTGCTGGTCTCCAGCGCGATGGATGTGGTCATCACCCGGGTAAACCCATCAATATTGCCGCCCACCACCATCACCGCACCAACCTCAGAAATAGCCCGGCCAAAAGCCGCAATCAACACTGTCAGCAAGGCATAACGCTCGTCCCACAGCAGTATCAAACTGCGCATGAAAGGCCCTGCGCCCAGCGACGCAAACTGCTCGCCGTGGCTGCGGTCAGCGTCTTCAATCGTCTGCCGCACCAGCGCTGTGACGACAGGCAGCACCAATATGGTTTGCGCCAGCACCATCGCCTGGAATGAAAACAGCCAACCCAGAAAACCCAGCGGCCCACTGCGCGACAGCAGCAGGTACACCACCAGCCCCACCACGACTGATGGCAACGCCAACGCGGTATTGAGCATTGCCAGCACCGCGCCGCGCCCCCTGAAACGCGACACACCCAACCAGGCCCCCAGCAGCAGACCCACACTTGATGCAATGGCGCAAGCCGACGCACTCACAGCCAGCGAACGCAGCACCACATCGAACAGCAAAGCGTCCATGCCAGTGAGCAGTGAGAAAGCAGCCGTCAGACTGCTTGAAAAGGTGTTCATGGCGGGAAACTGTCTGGAAATGAATAAAAGTGACTGGATTTACCTACAGAATATGGCTGTAGACCAACAAATACGGGCGCAAGCAGCTATTTAATTCATAGTAAACAATCAATGCTCACAGACGCCGCAGATCGCATCCAGCTTGTCCAAAGCCGCTCGCAAAATGCGCTTGGGTGCAACACCCCAGGGGTGCTTTCCACCGCCGCGCAACAGCCAATCAAAAGATTTAGGCTGGTGGCAAAGGATGTAACCCACCTCTTTGCGAGGCCCGACAATCGCCACGGCAAACGGATTGTCAGCGTTAAAGTCTGAATGGGTCAGGGGTAGCCCAATGACCAGACCCGTGCGCTCCACAAACGCCTTGGGCGACAACACCAGCATCGGGTGCATGCCCTTCATTTCACGACCGACTTGCGGGTCATGCTGAATCCAGACAATGTCGGCCCGATCAGGTGTATACGGCTTTTGGGTAGCCACCTTCAAAGCACCTCACGCCCGACAGGGCGAAACGCCATCACTTCACCACCATGCCGTTCAGGGTCAAACGTTGCCAGCATCGCGTCCAGGCTAGGCCGCTTGGCGCGCGTCTCGATGACGATGCGGCCTGGCTGGGCACTAACTGATAGCTCGGTATCAAGCGCAATGCCAGCCGCTTCAGCCAGCGGTTTGGTGATACGAAAACCAAGGCCGTTACCCCAGGCGACTGCCTTGGAAGGAAGATTGGTAATGGCGGCTGCTGACATGATGACTCCTTTAAGATATACATTGTATATTTAATTGAGCTTGAAATTTAATCGGAATCTGACCCCGATTAGCTTTCCTACAGTTGCAGGCCATCGTCAAACTCCCGTAGATCGGGTTAGCAAAGCGTAACCCGACATCCCAGATTTTTTGCCGCGCCACAGATTCAGTCGGGTTACGCCCGGAGGGCTAACCCGACCCGCAAAACCATATTCATAGCGTACAAGACCTGAACCCACAAAACACATCATCCCGCTCAGGCAGGTAAAAATTGCGGTATTTGGGGCTTTTCATGCGGGCACGGGTGGCGAACGATGCGCCGCGCAGCACTTTGTGGTTGCCAAACCAGGGCTGTGAATACTCTTGGTAGGGGTCGGGCTTGAAGCCCCCTGTTTCGCTTGAATAACCCCTGAAAGTCGTCCCCGTCCACTCCCACACATTGCCCCACAAGAACCCGCGCTTTGATGCGGTGTGGGCCGCGACTTCCCACTCGACTTCAAACGGCAAGCGCCGCCCGGCCCAGCGGCACCAGGCGTCGGCTTCAAACCAGGTCATGTGCATGGCGGGTTGGTTGCCGTGCATGCGCCGGGCGGTGCCAAAGCGGGTTTGCATCACGGCACCGCTGGCTACACCGATCTGGTCAACATAGCGTGGGGCCCTTCTTCCCTCGTAATGGCCTTCATCGTTGGCCAGGCTTTGCAGCCATTGCCAGCCATCAGCGCTCCACAGTTCTTCACGGTCATAGCCGCCATCGTCTACAAACTCGACGTACTGCGACCATGTCACGGGCTGGGCGTCGATTTCAAATTCTGGCACTTGCAAGCTGTGCTGTGGCCGCTCGTTGTCAAAAGAAAATCCGTCGCTGTCACTGCTGCCCAGTTGCCAAGTGCAAGCCGGTATCAGCAGTGGTTCCCGCAGGGTCATGGGCGCGGGCGTGAAGGCCTGCGCGATGTCTTTGTCAAAGGCCAAACCCAGCGTTTGCGCCGTATACACAAAGGCCTCCGCATGCATGTCTTCGTGGAACAACGCCAGGCGGTAAAAGTACAGTGCGTCGTCACTTTCGTCGGCCTTTTCAAGCAAGTCCAGCGTACTTTCTAGCGTGTCCAGCAAGTAAGCGCGAATGTTGTTCGCGTCTGGCAAGTCAAGCTGCCAGCGCGTGCGGTGCGGCACATGGTTGCTGTCCCACCAGCGGTCAGCATTCGGCTCGACGCTGGCCAGGCGTGCGTGAATAGGCTCGCAGCGCGGGCCGAGGGCGCGCTGCATATTGCGGGCTATCCACCATTCTTGAAACCAGCCAATATGGCCCAGCTCCCACAGCGGCGGGTTGACCGTGCCCAACTGAGGCACGACGTACTGAACGCTCTCCAAGGCCCTCTGGTACTGCGCAAAAAGGTGCAGCGTATGATTACGCGCATCCATCAGCGCCAGCGACAGCAGCTCTTTACCTGCACGCCGCATCAGAGGCGAGTCGATCTGCCCTGCGGTGCTGGTGGCTGTTAAAAAAGGTGCGTTGCTTGAAGTCAAAAATAGTCCTGATCAGCCCGGCTGCGTTAGAGGCCAACAATGGCAATTGGCACACGGCGCACCGCTGGGCAAAGTTTTTGTCTGAACATTGTGACATTGCAGTATTGCAGAGCTGGAACGGCGCATATAAAGATTCAGTCGCCATGATCGCACTACACGCGCGGCGCTCCGCGCCATCGATTCACGCCTGGGCATCGGGGCATCCGGGCAAGCCGTTGATCGTTGTTCTTACCGGTACAGACTTGTACCGGGACATTCAAACCGATGCTGATGCAAAGGAATCTTTGCGCCTCGCGACGCACCTGGTTGTGTTGCAAGAAGCTGGTTTAACTGCATTACCTGAAGATCTGCGCGCCAAGACAAGTGTGATTTACCAATCTGCACCACGCTTGAAACCCGCCGTTAAAGCAACCCAGCGTTTCAAAGCGGTGATGGTGGGCCATTTGCGTGATGAAAAAGACCCACTCACCTTTTTGGAAGCAGCGCAGCTGTGCACTGAAAGTGGTATCGACTTTGACCAGATAGGTGACGGGCTAGACGCTGCCTTGGCCAGCGCCGCCCAAATCACTGCCGCGCAAACGCCGAACTACCACTGGCTGGGCGGCTTGCCGCGCGCCGCCACACGCCAGCGCATCAAGCGCGCCCATGTGCTGGTGAACAGCTCAGTGATGGAAGGCGGTGCACATGTGATTCTGGAGGCCGTGCAGTCGGGTACGCCGGTGCTGGCATCACGCATCAGCGGCAATCTGGGCATGCTGGGCGCTGACTACGCGGGCTACTTTGAGGTGGGCGATGCACACGCGCTGGCCGCGCTGGTCAAACGCTGCGCAACCAAACCTGATTTTTTGGCGCATTTGCAAAGCCAGTGCGACCAGCGGGCTGAATTGTTTGAACCCGCTGTTGAAAAGCGCCTTGTTTTAAAATTAGTTGCATCTGCTACCAAGGAATCCCCATGAACGCCCCTGAAAAACTCACCACACTCACAGCTCCGCGCCTGACCAGCCTGTCACATGGCGGTGGCTGCGGCTGCAAGATTGCCCCCGGCGTGCTGAGCGAGATTCTGAAAAACTCCAGCAACCTGCCCATCCCGCCAGAGCTGTTGGTAGGCATTGAAACCGCTGACGACGCGGCGGTGTACTTGCTCAATGAAAACCAGGCATTGATTGCCACCACCGACTTTTTCATGCCCATCGTCGATGACCCTTATGACTTTGGCCGCATCGCCGCCACCAACGCCATCAGCGACGTGTACGCCATGGGCGGTACACCCATCATGGCGCTGGGTTTGGTCGGTATGCCGATTAACGTGCTGCCGTTAGAAACCATTGGCGCGATTTTGCGTGGCGGCCAAGACGTGTGCCGTGATGCAGGTATTCCAATTGCCGGTGGCCACACCATCGATTCAGTGGAGCCAATTTATGGCTTGGTGGTACTGGGCCTGGTGCATCCGTCGCGGGTCAAGAAAAACTCTGGCGCCAAGGTGGGCGATGTGCTGGTCATGAGCAAACCGCTGGGCGTGGGTATTTTGTCAGCCGCGCTGAAAAAAGAAATGCTGCCACCCGCAGGCTACGCCAAGATGATTGAAGTCACCACGCAACTGAATAAACCCGGCATTGCGCTGGCCGCGCTCGACGGCGTGCACGCATTGACCGATATCACCGGCTTTGGTCTGGCGGGGCACACGCTTGAGCTGGCGCGCGGTGCAAAACTGCAAATACGCCTGGATTGGTCGCGCATGCCCTTGATAGATGGCGTGCGCGAATTAGCCGCGCAGGGCTGCGTAACAGGCGCATCGGGCCGAAATTGGGAAAGCTACGGCACCGAAGTAACGCTGCCTGATGCGTTTGCTGAAGCTGATAAAGCGCTATTGAGTGACCCGCAGACGTCTGGCGGCTTGCTGGTGTCTTGCAGCGCTGATGTTGCCGCTCAAGTTTTGGAAATCTTTCACACCCAAGGGTTTGCTGAGGCCGCCGTGGTGGGTGAAGTGCGAGAAGGTAGCGGCGTCAGCGTTTACTAAATACGGGAATACCCTGCACTTATCCGTCAGGGTTTATTCAGTGCTAACGGTCGGCTAAAGGGTACGATGTTGTGTGGCTTGCTTTGCTCAAAGCAGATCGTATCAACAGTTACTTTTTCCGGAGACCTCCGTGTCAGCACTCCTCAAACTAGCGCTCCTTTCTGATTGGATTTCTGAACAGCTCGGCAAAATCGCCTCTTGGGCGGTGCTGTTCGCCGCCATGATTTGTGCGGCCAACGCGTTTGTGCGCTATGGTTTTGACTGGAGTTCCAACGCCTTCATTGAAATCCAGTGGTATCTGTTTGCTTATATCGTGATGATTGGTGCGCCGATTGTTTTAAAGCTGAACGAACACGTTCGGGTTGACCTGATTTACGCCAAGCTCAAAGGCAACGGCCGGGTCTACGTGGACTTGTTTGGCCTTGTGGTTTTCTTACTGCCCGTGATTGGCTTGCTGACTTACCTGTCGTACCCTTATTTTGTCAAAGCGCTGGTGTCTGGTGAAATGTCACAAAACGCGGGTGGCTTGATTCGCTGGCCCGCCGTTTTGGCGCTTCCAATTGGTTTTGGAATGATGTGGATTCAAGGCTGCGCTGAAATCATCAAGCGCGTGGCCTACCTGCAAGGCAAATACGAGATGGACACGCATTACGAGAAGCCGTTGCAATAAGCACCAACGCTTTGGCGCAGCTCTTCTTTAAAAAATTGATTCAGGAATAACAAAATGCAAATGGAAAATTTCGCCCCGGTGATGTTCGCGGGTTTGATAGTCATCATGCTGATCGGCTTTCCGGTCGCCTTTTCATTGTCGGCGCTGGGCCTGGCCAGTGGCTTTTATGCGATTCAAATGGGCTGGTTTCCCGCCGCCTTCATGGGTAATTTGCCGATATCGATCTTTTCGATTTTGAGTAATGAGTTGCTACTGGCGATTCCGTTTTTCACCTTCATGGGCACAATTCTTGAAAAATGCGGGCTGGCGGAGGACATGCTGGACTCGATGGGCCAATTGTTCGGTCCGGCACGTGGCGGCATCGGTTATTCGGTCATTATTGTTGGCTTTATTTTGGGTGCAATTACCGGCACGGTGGCTGGCCAGGTGATTGCGATGGCTCTGATCTCGCTGCCCGTGATGATGAAATACAACTACAACATGCGCTACGCCACGGGCGTGTTGGCCGCATCAGGCACCATCACGCAGCTTGTCCCGCCATCACTGGTACTGGTGGTGCTGGCTGACCAATTGGGTCGCCCGGTCGGTGACATGTACAAAGGCGCTTGGGGCCCATCGCTGATGCAAGTGGGTATGTTTGCGCTGTACACCTTCATGCTGACCCGCATCAAACCTGACTACCTGCCTGCTATTCCCGCATCGGAGCGTACGTTGAACGGCTGGCCATTGGCTAAAAAATGCCTGCGTGGCATCGTGCCGTCAGCAATTTTGATTTTCACCGTGCTGGGCTCCATGGGCGGCTTGCCGTTTCAAAACCATGCTATCGCAACACCGACAGAAGCCGGTGCGATGGGCGTGGTGGGTGCATTGATATTGGCGGCTATTTCCAAACGACTTTCTGTTGCCTTGCTGTGGGAGGCCATGACGGGCACGATGCGGCTTACCGCAATGGTCGTGTTCATTTTGATTGGTTCACGCGTGTTTAGCCAGGTGTTCCAGGGAGTCGACGGTGCCAAGTGGGTTGAACATCTTTTAACAGGCTTGCCGGGCGGCGTGACAGGCTTCTTGATTGTCGTCAACGTATTCGTGTTTTTCCTGGCGTTCTTCCTCGACTTTTTTGAGATCGCCTTCATCATCGTGCCCATGATCGCGCCAGTCTCTGAAAAAATGGGCATCAACCTGATCTGGTTTGGTGTGCTGCTGTGTGTGAACTTGCAAACCAGCTTCATGCACCCACCGTTTGGTTTTGCACTGTTTTATTTGCGAGGGATTGCGGACACGCTCTTTAAAGACAAACGAATCCCCGAGGCGGTGAAGTCAAACGACATTTACCTTGGTGCTATTCCCTGGGTCTGTATGCAGGTTATCTTGGTAGGTATCGTGATTTTTGTGCCGCAATCTGTGACGATGTTCCTGGACAAAGAAATCATCGTGGACGTGGATAAGGTCAAAATCGAAATGCCTGCTGAAGAAGTGTCTCCGGCCGCTGCCCTCAAACCAGGCGAGTTGCCTGTACCCGTCAGCACAGAGCCATTGACAGCGGCAGAAACCGACAAAGCTGCCGACAAAGCTGCGGCCGACGAGCAAAAGAAGATTGATGATCTATTCAAGAAGTGATGTCGCGCAGTTGCTTTCCAACCGCCTGCAATGACAACACCTGAGCTATTTGTCTTCACCCCAACAGGCGGGCGAGTTGAATCCAGCGCATTTTCAGTACCCTTTAAGGTATTGGCCACGGCGCTGATTGCACCCGCTGTGGCGTGGGGCTGGCATATGTGGTCTACCGGCGTCATCGCTTGGACGCTGGCCTCCAGTGGCTGGCTGTTTGCGGCACTGTGCCTGATGCTCTACACCGGCTGGTACATCTTCAAAGGCAAAACCACGCTGGACAACATCACCCTGGAACAAACCTGGGTGTGGCACAAGCGCGCTGAGTTGCGCCAACTGGCTTACGTCAAATTGATTCGCATGCGAGGCCTTGAGTGGCTGATTGCACCCCGGCTGTACACCAAAACCTACGCAGGCAAGCTGGCCATTTTTTACGCATCATCGCCTGCCATGCTGGTTGAGTTTGAACGGATGGAAAGCGAGCTCAAAGCCTTGCGTATTCGTCGTTGAACTGATCGACAAACTGCCGTTAAAGAACAAATGTTCAGCCATAAAAAAACCGCGGCATGAGCGCGGTTTTTTTGTTTAGAAACGCTGCTGTTCTATTACAGCTTTTGCGCTTGCATGAAGCTGTCAAAACGCGCTTCGGTAAAGCGGAACCAGAGGTTGGAATCAGCGCGGAACTTGGAATAGTCAGCGTAGATTTTGGCCCACTCAGGGTTCTTGGCAGACAACTGACTGTACAGCTCTTGCGAGGTTTTAAAGGCCAGGGCCAACACGTCGTTCGGGAAAGGGCGCAGCTTGGTGCCGGCACCGACCAATTGCTTGAGGGCAGTTGGGTTTTTGGCATCGTACTTGGCCTGCATGTCAGTGTGCGCATAGGCAGCAGCCGACTCAACAATGGCTTTGTTCTCAGCTGACAGTGCATCAAACGCTTTTTGGTTGATATACAGGTCAAGCTGCGGGCCACCTTCCCACCAGCCTGGGTAGTAGTAGAACGGCGCGACTTTGTTAAAGCCAAGCTTCTGGTCGTCGTATGGACCGACCCACTCAGCAGCGTCAATCGTGCCTTTTTCTAGTGCGGTGTAAATCTCGCCGCCAGGAATGTTTTGCGGTACGCCGCCCATTGGCTCAAACACTTTACCGGCGAAACCACCGATACGCATTTTCAGGCCCTTGATGTCTTTGGCAGACTTGATCTCTTTGCGATACCAGCCACCCATTTGCGCGCCAGTGTTACCCATCGGGAAGCTGGTCATGCCGTATTTGGCGTAAAACTCACGCATCAAAGTCAAGCCATTGCCTTGATATTGCCAAGCGGTCATTTGGCGGCTGTTCAGGCCGAATGGAATGGCGCAACCGAGTGCAAAAGCTTCGTTTTTACCGAAGAAATAATACGGTGCGGTGTGTGCGCACTCAACCGAGCCTTGCTGCACCGCATCGACCACGCCGAACGGTGGCGTGATCTCACCGCCAGCATGGGTGGAGATTTCAAACTTGCCGCCCGACATGGCCTTGACTTTGGCTGCAAAAACTTCGGCTGCGCCATAAATGGTGTCCAACGCTTTTGGGAAGCTCGACGACAGGCGCCAGCGAACAGCGGCCTGTGCGTGTACAGCAGGTGCGACACCAGCTGCCAGCACACCGGCAATGCCGGCATTTTTAATAAGAGAACGACGATCCATGAATATCTCCTGAGAGGTTGACTTAGTTAAGTTTTCACACTGCATTGATCCGCCGCATGACCAGAAGAGTTCTCTTCAGAACTTATCTGCCCCCACGACTGAGTTGCTCATTTTGTCAGCGTTCACACGAACACTCACCCGGTTTTTACCCGTAGTTAGTTGTTATAAGTGAATAGACTGATCACGCACGGAATTGTAAAAATGCCCCGAGCAGTGAGCGGCGGGGTTTACCCTTGAAGACCTGACGGGAAGCTGAAGGGTGCTTCTATAAATTCATTTTTCAGGCGAATTGCTGCGTTGCGCGGTGCTCGCAATCCTCATGCACACAAGTGCATTCCGGTGTGCTGCGCTCCGTGCGCCTTGCACTTCATCCCGAAAATCTGAATTTCTAGAAGCACCCTAGGTACTCCCCGATGACGGATGTCAGGCAACGGACTTGAGGACAACTTTGGAAGGCGGACGTTCGACCATCACATCACCAAAACGGGCAATGATGGCCGCTTCAATCCCCGCTGCGTCCAGCCCCTGCATGGCCAACAGTTTGGCCGGGTCGCCATGCTCAATGAACTCGTCGTTCAAGCCCAAATGCAGTACGGGTTTAAGCAGGCCTGCTGCGTGCAGCGCCTCGCTCACTGCGCTGCCTGCGCCGCCCATGATCGCGCCCTCTTCCACCGTTACCAGCGCTTCGTGGCTGGCTGCAACTTGAAAGAGCAAATCGACATCCAGCGGCTTGACCCAGCGCATGTTGACGACGGTTGCGCCGAGCTTTTCAGCGGCTTGCATTGCTGGGTACAGCAGCGTGCCAAACGCCAGAATCGCGATGCCTTTGCCCTCGCGACGCACTTCACCTTTGCCAAACGGCAGTGAATCCAAATTCGCCTCAGGCGCAACGCCGGCGCCCGCGCCGCGCGGGTAGCGCACTGCAACCGGATGGTTTTGCTCAAACGCGCTGCTCAGCAGCATGCGGCATTCGCGCTCGTCTGCCGGGCAGGCAATACTCATGTTCGGGATGCAGCGCAGGTAACCGATGTCATAAGCGCCCGCATGTGTTGCACCATCGGCACCGACCAGGCCAGCCCGGTCGAGTGCAAAGACCACGGGCAGGTTTTGCAGTGCCACATCGTGTACCAGCTGGTCGTAGCCGCGCTGCAAAAACGTCGAATAAATGGCCACCACCGGCTTGAGGCCTTCACAGGCCATGCCCGCAGCAAACGTGACAGCATGCTGCTCAGCAATGCCCACATCGTGATAGCGATCGGGAAAGCGCTGGTGGAACTCGACCATGCCCGAGCCTTCGCGCATAGCGGGCGTGATGCCTACCAGCCGCTGGTCGTGCGCGGCCATGTCGCACAGCCAGGTACCAAAGACTTGTGTGAAGGTTTGTTTAGCGGGAACAGTGGCTTTTTGCAGACCCATCGCTGGGTCGAACTTGCCGGGGCCGTGGTAGGCAATCGGGTCAGCTTCGGCCAGTTTGTAGCCCTGGCCTTTTTTGGTGACGACATGCAAAAACTGCGGGCCAGAGCCGTTTTTCATCAACTGCTTGATGTTTTCCAGCGTGGGTATGAGCGAATCCAAGTCGTGCCCGTCAATCGGGCCGATGTAGTTGAAGCCAAAGTTTTCAAACAGCGTGGCTGGGACCACCATGCCTTTGGCGTGCGCCTCAAAGCGTTTAGCCAATTCAAGCAGAGGCGGTGCCACGCTCAGTACCTGCCTACCCACTTCTCTGGCTGATGCATAAAACCGACCGCTCATCAGTTGCGCCAGGTAGCGGTTCAATGCGCCTACTGGCGGGCTGATGCTCATGTCGTTGTCGTTTAGCACCACCAGCATTTTGCAGTTGTCGTACACACCCGCGTTGTTCATCGCCTCAAATGCCATGCCCGCGCTCATGGCGCCATCACCAATGATGGCGACTGAATAACGGTCTTCGCCCTTTTGTTTGGCGGCCAGTGCCATGCCAAGTGCGGCTGAAATTGATGTCGATGAATGCGCCGTGCCAAAGGTATCGTAGGGGCTTTCGTCCCTGCGCGGGAAACCCGACAAGCCACCCAACTGACGCAAGCTGCCCATGCGGTTTTTTCTGCCGGTCAAAATTTTGTGCGGGTAGGTTTGGTGGCCCACATCCCACACCAGGCGGTCTTCAGGCGTGTTGAAGACATAGTGCAGAGCGACCGTGAGTTCGACCGTGCCCAGGTTAGAGCTCAAATGCCCCCCGGTTTTAGACACGGTGTCCAGCAGGTAAGCGCGCAGCTCATCGGCCAGCGGTTTGAGCTGGGCTCGGGACAGTTTGCGAAGGTCTGCCGGGCTGTGAATGGTGTCGAGCAAAGGTGTCATCGTGGTGTGTGTAAAAGTCTGAGCCGCGTATTTAATGCTTCCGATTCACCAGCATATCAGCCAGCGCATGCAAAGCCTGGGTGCGGTGCTGGTCGTCGGGTTGCAGGGTATCTATCGCCTCCAGGCTTCCCAGCGCCCGCGACAACAACTGCTGGGCGTAATCTTTAGAGGCCGTCAGGCCCATCAGTGAGATAAATGTCGGCTTGTCTTGCGCTGCGTCTTTGCCAGCCGTTTTACCCAGCGTGGCTGAATCAGCGGTGACATCCAAAATATCGTCGACCACCTGAAACGCCAAGCCAATCGCTGCACCGTAGTCGCGCAGGGCGTTCATGACTGGACCGGACGCCGTGCCGCAACTGGCACCCATCAACACGCTGGCTTGTAGCAATGCGCCGGTTTTCAGGCGATGCATTTCATGCAGTTGCTCAGAGGTTAGCGGCAAGCCCACACTGGCCAGGTCAATCGCCTGGCCGCCCGCCATGCCCTGCCCGCCTGCGGCTGTTGCCAGCATGCGGCACAGGCGTGCCTGCGTGGCGGCATCCACCGTGTCGTCATCTGGGGTTAAAAACTCAAACGCCAGCGCTTGCAGGGCATCGCCTGCCAGCAGCGCCTGGGCCTCGCCAAACTTGACGTGCACCGTGGGTTTGCCACGGCGCAGCACATCGTTGTCCATGCAAGGCATATCGTCGTGTACCAATGAATACGCATGGATCAACTCGACCGCGCAGGCGGCACGCAGCGCAGCTTGCGGGCTACCGTTGACGGCCTCGCACGCCGCCAATACCAGCAGCGGGCGCAGGCGTTTACCGCCGTCCAGCACGGCGTAGCGCATGGCATCGCCGAGCCCCGCAGGTGCGGGCTCGGTAACAGGGCAAGCCACCCAGCGACTCAAGGCTTGCTCGACATGCGCCAGTTGCAAGGCGCTCCAGTCGGCCAGACGGAATTCAGGAATTGTTTCGTTCACGTTTGATTTTTATTGATTGATCAAGGCCACGGCTTGAGTTCAGTGCCTTCCAGCACTTTGATCTGGCTTTCAACCGCCTCCAGTTTACTTTTGCAAAAAGCCAGCAACTGCGCGCCGCGCTGGTAGCCCGCCAACAACTGGTCCAGCGGCAACTGGCCGGACTCCAGGCCCGATATCAAGCCTTCAAGCTCTTGCAGCGCAAGCTCGTAGGTGGCGGGCAAGGCGGGGGTGGATGGTGGTGTGGATTTGGCCATAGTGTGATGCTTGAACCTGTGATTTTAAAGGCTCGATGGGCTGATTTTTCCTGCCAGCACCTGTTGCACGGGTAAAATTGAAGGACACCTCTCTGCGGCTGCCCGCCGCCACGCACCGATGTCAGATTTAAGCCTTCGCCTGCTGCAGGCCACCAGCCAGCTCCCCATCTCCAGCTATTTTGATGCCGCCTTGTATGAGCGCGAGCAGCAAAAGCTGTTCGCCAAAGGGCCGCGCTACCTGGGCCATGAGCTGGCCGTGCCAAATATGGGCGACTTTTACGCCCTGCCCCATGAAGGTGAAGGCCGCGCGCTGGTGCGCAATGCCAGCGGAATTGAACTCATCTCCAACGTCTGCCGGCATCGCCAGTCCACCATGCTGCAAGGGCGCGGCAACACCGGGGCAAACATTGTCTGCCCGCTGCACAGGTGGACCTACAACACATCGGGCGAGCTGATTGGCGCGCCGCACTTTGAGATTGACCCCTGCCTGAACCTGAACCGCTACAAAACCACCACCTGGAACGGCTTGGTGTTTGAAGACACGGGCAGGGACATTGCCAAAGAAATGAGCCAACTGGGCGTCGCCAAAGACCTGGACTTTACCGGCTACCAGCTCGACAAAGTCCATCTGCACGAGTGCAACTACAACTGGAAAACCTTCATTGAGGTGTACCTGGAGGACTACCACGTCGGGCCTTTTCACCCTGGCTTGGGCGGTTTTGTCACCACCCACGACTTGTCTTGGGAGCTGCAGCCCAGCTACTCGGTGCAAACCGTCGGCGTGTCTGACAAACTGGGCAAACCCGGTACCGACACCTACAAAAAATGGCATGACGTGGTGCTGCAGTACCGCAAAGGCGTGGCCCCGAAGTACGGCGCGATTTGGCTCACGTATTACCCGCATGTGATGGTGGAGTGGTACCCGCATGCGCTGGTGGTGAGCACCTTGCACCCGCGCGGGCCCGACAAAACGCTCAATGTGGTCGAATTTTTCTACCCTGAAGAAATCTGCGCCTTTGAGCGCGAGTTTATTGAGGCGCAGCAAGCCGCCTACATGGAAACCTGCGTAGAAGACGACGAAATCGCCCTGCGGATGGACGCGGGCCGCAAGGCGCTGATGCTGCGCGGCGACAACGAGTTTGGCCCTTACCAAAGCCCGATGGAAGACGGCATGCAGCACTTTCATGAGTGGTATCGCCGCGAAATGGGTGCCAGCAAGACCACGCAGATGATTTGATGCAGTGAATAGCTGCTATGTATTTAGGAGCTGTTTGCGCCCGTATTCATTGGTCTAGAGCCCTAAAATACACCTCAAAACGGCCTAAAAACGGCCTCAAACCCCTCAAAACCGACTAAAAAGACAAAAACAGCCCATGCAAGCCGTCTGGATGGTTCTTTCCGCCTTTGTTTTCTCCACCATGGCGGTGTGCGTCAAGTTTGCGTCCGCACACTTCAACAACGCCGAGCTGGTGTTTTACCGGGGCGTGATTGGTATCGTGTTCATGTGGTGGTTTGCCCGCATGCGCGGCACATCGCTTAAAACGCAAGTGCTGCCAATGCACATATGGCGCAGTGTGGTGGGTGTGGTGGCGCTGTCGGCCTGGTTTTACGCAATCGCCCACCTGCCGCTGGCCACCGCCATGACGCTGAACTACATGAGCAGCGTCTGGATAGCCGCGTTTTTGGTCGGCGGTACCTTGATGTTTGCCAAGGCGGATCAAAAAATCCAGTCCCAAGGGCCTTTGGTTGCGGCAATTTTGGCCAGCTTTGCAGGTGTGGTGATGCTGCTGCGCCCGACGATTGACCAAAACCAGGCCTTTGCCGGACTGATTGGCTTGCTGTCGGGCCTGGGCGCTGCGTTTGCCTACATGCAGGTGATGGTGCTGGCGCGCATGGGCGAGCCTGAGGCGCGTACCGTGTTTTACTTTGCCGTCGGCACCGCCATCGCTGGGGCGTCTGGCATGGTTTTTTTAGGGCTGTCGCCATGGAACTGGCAACATGCGCTGTGGCTGCTGCCAATTGGCCTCTTGGCCAGCTTTGGCCAGTTGTGCATGACCAAGGCGTATTCGATGTCGACCAACCACGGCGGCACGTTGATGGTGGCCAACCTGCAATACTCGGGCATTATTTTTTCAGCGCTGTATGGCTTAGTGCTGTTTGGCGATTTGATACCGCTGCTGGGCTGGGCGGGCATGGCGCTGATTGTGCTGAGTGCGATTGCAGCCACGGTCCTGCGGGCTCGGGCTGCACCGAATGCGCCAGCTGAAGAACATTAACTTAGATGGAGTTTGAAATGAACTACGAGCTACTGATATCTGCTGAAGAACTGCAAGAGCTTCTCGCCAACAAAAAACCTGTGTGCGTTTTTGACTGCACTTTTGACTTGGCCGATGCCGCTCTCGGCCACAAGCAATACCTTGAATCGCACATTTCTGGCGCCGTTTATGCGCATCTCGATAAGGCTTTGAGCGACAAACACGGCGCAGGCGTTTCAGGCGGGCGTCACCCGCTGCCAACGCGTGAGAGGTTTGCGTCCTGGCTGTCTAGCGTCGGCTTGGCCAACGACATGCAGGCCGTGGTGTACGACCGAAACGGTGCCAATTACTGTGGCCGCCTGTGGTGGATGCTGAAATGGGCAGGCCACGCCAATGTAGCGGTGCTCGACGGCGGTTTGCAGGCCTGGCAGGCGGCAGGTGGCGCCGTTGCCAGCGGTGAAGAGCCCGCACATTTTCAAACAAGCTTTGCCCTAAACCCTGAAATATCGAAGCTGGTAGCGACTCAAACCGTCGCCGGCAATCTGGGCAGGCCAATTCAAACGCTGATTGACGCACGCGGCGCACCGCGCTTTCGGGGTGAAGTTGAACCACTCGACCCAATTGCAGGCCACATACCCGGCGCGCTGAATCGCCCGTTTGGTCAAAACATTGGGGCTGACGGCAAGTTCAAGCCTGCAGAGCAGTTGAAAGCAGAATTTGAAACCCTGCTGGCTGGCCGCGACCCGGCCACAGTCGTGCACCACTGCGGCAGCGGCGTCAGCGCTGTCCCCAATATTCTGGCGATGCAAATCGCGGGCTTGGGCGTGACGGGCCTGTACGCTGGCAGCTGGAGCGACTGGTGCAGTGACGCCAGCAGGCCGATGGCGCAGGGCTGAGTTACCAGGCACCCTGCGATTTGAAATCACTTTTGCTGTTTAGTCTTGCTGTTTTGCGCTGAGCTTGCGCAGCGACTGCAAAATCAGTGGCGCGACATCTGACGCGGTCTGGCTGCTGTTGTCAGCACCAACTTGACGGCCGTTTTGCGCGGACTCCATAAACCCGCGGCCACCCACAATGATGACCAACGCGGGGTTGCGCGAGGCTTTGCGCACTTGTGCAATCGTCTCGGCCACGCGGGGCATCCAGTGGTCGCGGCTGAAGGCGGTGCTCAAGGTCAGGTCCAGAGCGTCAAACCAGGTGGTCGACACCATTTGTTGCAAGGCTGCGTCCGATGCCGGAAACGCTGACTGCGGGGCCCAGCCGCGCTGATGCATTGATTCAGCATCCAGCACAGCACTCAACAAATGCAGCTCGCCAGGTTGTGGAACGATCAACACCGCTGGCGCGTCGACGCTGACAAGGGGCACTTGACCCGCCACGTTTTCACGCATTGAAGACTGCAGTCTCGACAGTCCAATCGTCACATCGACGTCACTGCAATCGTCCGCGCCCCACAAGTCACCCAGGCCGCGCGCAGCAGGCTCAAGCAATTGGCTGCACAACTGTCGCAAGGAGTGCGTCTCGGCGTAAAACTGTGCAATCAACGCTTGCGCGGATTCGGGCTCTGCAAGAATCAGCTTGTGCACCAAATCACCCACCCGCAAATCGACCGGAGCCAGTAGCTGCCGCGGGACGTTGTGGCGCGCAAACAGCTGCGGTAGCGCGATGGTTTTGACTGCGTCCAGCAGTACCGGTTCAATAAAGCGAGCGCCGCTCAAATCGATGTTTTGGTTGGACGCCTGCGCGTACTCATGTCGCAAGTCTTTGGCGATTTCAGCTGAACCTTGCGGACGGCGAAACAGGCTGTCAACCAAGCCGTGGGCCGCTTCAGTATGGGCAGCTGGCGCGGATTTTCCATGCTGTTTGCGGACTGAAAACCGCATATCCCAATCACCAAAAAATCGCAGCGGCACGCGCTGGTTGCCCATGATTTGAATATCAGTGTGACGCGGATCGCGCTGAATCGAATCCCAAACCTTGTCCAGCTTTTCTGGGCTGCCTTCAATCCACTGAAAGAAACGGCCCTCGTCGTAAATCAGCAAACCGGTCAAGCCGTTGGCGTGGTTGTATTGGCGAGCGGACTCCAACAATTGCGCCAATTGCAGCTCTGAAAACGGCTGCGCCGCGCGACTGCGGTATGAAATGGTGGCGATTTGCTCAGGCTCGGGCGCGCTGGATGGCTGCGTTGCAGCGATGCCAAACGGGGTCTGCTGGGTCGTGGATGTCACCATCTGGGTCTCCTGAGTTGTTCAACTAACAATCTTTTGAGCAGTCCCAATATCTCCAACAGATGGAAATAGATTCAGGCAGTCCCGTTACACGTTGAATTGAACCACAAAACAAACATCCTTATGGCGCAGTCAAGTCAAACATCCTTATGGCGCAGTCAAGTCAAGTCAATGCGAATGCGCCAGCCCGCTGATCAGCGTGACCAGCGCAATACCGACCAATAACCAGGCAATTTGTGCAGCGGTCTCACCCGGGCTGACACGCTTTTGCAGTTGCGGAATCAGGTCGGCCAGCGCCACGTAAATAAAGCTGCTGGACGCCAGAATCAAAAAGAACGGTAAAAAGTCATACAGCTGTTCCACCAGCAGGTAGCCGAGCACGCCGCCCAGCGCCGTCACAGCCCCCGCCATCGACACTTTGATGATGGCGGCGCGCTGGTTGTTGTTAGATGACTGGCGCAAAACCACCAAATCGCCCATATGGTGCGGTACCTCATGCGCCAACACCGCCAGCGAGGCCACAATGCCCAGCCTGATATCGGCCATAAACGCCGAGGCAATCAAAATGCCGTCGCCAAAGCAATGCACGCTGTCGCCCGCCAGCACCGCCCAGCCACCTGACTTGACGTTGTGATCATCGCCATGCGAATGCCCATGATCGTGGTCATGACCAGCGCCATGCTCATGCCCGTGGTGCCACAGCTCGGCCTTGTCGAGCAAAAAGAAAAACACCAACCCCACCAGCAGCGCCGCAAACATGTCATGCGCACTGGCCTGGCTTTCAAACGCCTCGGGCAGCAGGTGCATGAAAGCGGTGGCCAGCAAAGCGCCCGCCGCCAAACTGAGCATGTGCTGGGTGTATTTGGCCAAAATGCCAAAGCTGAGCGCCGCCGCCAGCCAGACGCTGCCAATACCAGCGGTTAAAGTACCCAGAATAATTGCTATTAAAATCATAGCTGCTTGCGCCAGTATTTATTGGGCTGTAGCCCGATTTGATGCCTAAAAAAGGGGTAAAAGCATAAAAAAAGCCGCCGCATGTTGCCGTGGGCGGCTTTTTGATGAGAAGGTAGAGTTTAAGCCATCGACAGCCTGCAACTTAGGCAACACCATTCGCTTTGAACCAAGCGAGCGCCCGCTTGAAGCCGTCTTCCGCCGCTTCTTTGCGGTAGGTGGGGCGGTAGTCAGCGTGAAAAGCGTGAGGCGCATCTGGGTAAACAACAAACTCCGACGCTTTGGCGGCTGCATTACCTTTGCCGCCCGCATCTGCCAGAGCGGCCTTCATCTGATCAACGGTAGCGACAGGAATGCCACCGTCTTGCCCACCGTACAAGCCCAGCACGGGTGCGTTGATTTGCGCAGCCAGGTCAAGCGGATGCTTCGGCGTGAGAGCCGATGGCTGGCCCACCAAGCGGCCGTACCAGGCGACACCCGCCTTGACGTTTTTGCTCTGCGATGCATACAACCACGTGATGCGGCCACCCCAACAAAAGCCGGTGATACCGACTTTTTTCAAGTCACCACCATTGGCGCCTGCCCATTTCACCGCACCGTCCAGGTCAGCCATGACTTGGTCATCGGGCACTTTGGACACGACTTCCGCCAGCAATTTGGCCATTTCGCCGTATTGCGTCGGGTCGCCTTGGCGCGCGAACAACTCTGGCGCAACGGCCAGGTAGCCGGCCCTGGCAAAGCGGCGGGCGGTGTCGGCAATGTATTCGTGCACGCCAAAAATCTCTTGAATCACCAAAATCACCGGCAAATTGGTTTTGCCAGCAGGTGCTGCGTAAAAAGCCGGCACTTTAAAACCGTTCACTTCAAACGCGATTTCGCCCGTTTTCAGGCCATCTGACGAGGTTTTGATCGCCGTTTGCGCCATGATGGGCATGGCGGTGGCGGCGTAGCCCACGCCCAATGCGGCTTTGAGAGCCGTGCGGCGGCTAGCGCCAGATTCGGTGCTTTTACCAGGTAACAAGGCATCAAATTCGGATTTCTGGTCTTGGGTCAGCATGGTTGTCCTTTGAGTGAGGGAGTTTTTGGTTGATAGGTGGCGTGCAAACTATCGGAGTTTATTCGTTTGGGCGAGTTCCTGTTTGCATGCAGATCAATGCGCTTTTTCCCAGTTCTCGCCCACGCCAATCTCAGCCAGCAACGGTACTTTCAGTTGCGCCACACCCGCCATCAAGCGCGGAATCTCCACCCGCACCCAGTCAACTTCATCCTGCGGCACCTCAAACACCAGTTCGTCGTGCACTTGCATGATCATTTTGGTTTTGCGGTGTTCTTTGTCCAGCACATCGAGCACGGCGTTCATGCTGAGCTTGATGAAGTCGGCCGCTGTGCCCTGCATGGGGGCGTTAATGGCTGCGCGCTCTGCGCCTTTTTGGCGCGGACCGTTGGGGGAATTGATCTCGGGCAGGTACAGGCGGCGGCCAAAAACGGTTTCGACATAGCCTTTGTTTTTGGCTGACAGACGCGTCTCGTCCATGTAGTTCTTCACGCCGGGGTAACGCTGAAAATAGGTGTCAATGTAGGCGGCGGCGGCTTTGGTTTCAATGCCTAAATTACGCGCCAAGCCAAAGCTGCTCATGCCGTAAATCAGCCCAAAATTAATCACCTTGGCGTAGCGGCGCTGCTCACTGCTGACTTCGGTTACCGCTACGCCAAACACCTCGGCGGCCGTGGCGCGGTGCACGTCAATGCCATCGGTAAAGGCTTTGAGCAGCGCTGCGTCTTGACTGATGTGCGCCATGATACGCAGCTCGATTTGTGAATAGTCGGCACTCGCTATCACGCTGCCGGCGGGGGCGACGAAGGCCTCGCGCACGCGACGGCCTTCAGCGGTTTTGACGGGGATGTTTTGCAGGTTCGGATCATTGCTGCTCAGGCGGCCCGTCACGGCCACGGCTTGCGCGTAGTGGGTGTGGACGCGGCCAGTCCTGGGTAAGGCCAACTGAGCCAGTTTGTCGGTGTAGGTGCCTTTGAGTTTTGACAGGCTGCGGTATTCCAGCAGCTTGGCGGGCAGCGGGTAATCTTCGGCCAGTTTTTCGAGCACCTCTTCGTCGGTGCTGCGAGCGCCGCTGGGTGTTTTTTTTACCACCGGCATGCCCAGCTTGTCAAAGAAAATTTCGCCCAACTGCTTGGGACTGCCCAGGTTGAAGGGCTGGCCTGCGATTTCATACGCTTCGGTCTCTAACTGCACCAGCCGCAAACCCAGCTCGCCGCTTTGCTTGGCCAGCATGGGGCCATCTATCAACACGCCGTTGCGCTCGATGCGGTACAACGATTCGCTGCTTTTTATTTCAAGTTCATAAATAAACCGCAGCTTGTCATTCGCCTGCAATTGCGGCCACAGCACGTTGTGAACACCCAGCGTTTGGTCCGCGTCTTCACATGAATATTCAGCCGCTTTGGCAATGTCAACCTGGTTGAATTTGATTTGGTGCGCGCCTTTGCCGCACAGGTCTTCGAATGTGATGCCGCCACGTCCCAAGTGCCTGTCGGCCAGGCTGCTCAGGCCATGCGGTTTGTGGACTTCCAGCACATAACTTTGCAGCATGGTGTCGTGTACGTAGCCCTGCACTTCAATACCGTGGTTGGCAAACACATGACGGTCGTACTTGATGTGCTGGCCGAGTTTGTGTTTTGCGGGGTTCTCCAGCCATGGCTTGAGTTTGGCCAGCACTTCATCACGCGGCAACTGGTCGGGCGCATCGGGGTAGTCGTGGGTGAGTGGGATGTAGGCGGCCTGACCCGGTTGGATGGAAAAACTGATGCCGACGATCTCGGCTCGCATCTCGTCGATGGAGGTGGTTTCTGTATCGAGTGCGACCAAATCAGCAGCTTGCAACTTGGCCAGCCAGGTGTTGAACATGTCCCACGTGAAAATCGTGTCAAAGACCAGTGTGCTGGGCTGCTTGTGGATGACCACTGCGGCCTCGGGTTCGTCGAACAGGCCAGGTTCTGATTTTTCAGCAGGCTTTACAGTTTTAACAATCGGCACGTTGGTTTCTAGCGACCTTACCAGTCCTTTAAACCCATATTTTTCATAAAAAACAGCCAAAGCCTCCTGTTTATGAGCGCCGACAGCTATCGAATCCAGAGCAGGCAGGCCGTGCAGATAATCGTCCAGATCACAGTCTTTTTTTATCGTCACCAGTGCCTTGCCCTGCGGCAGCCAGTCGAGTGAGGCACGCAGGTTCTCGCCGACCACGCCTTTGATATCCGCAGCATGCGCCACCAGGTTGTCGAGCGAGCCGTATTCCAGCAGCCACTTCACGGCAGTTTTAGGCCCGCATTTGGGCACACCCGGCACGTTGTCAACTGTGTCGCCGACCAGCGCCTGGTAGTCCACCATCAGGCGCGGCGGCACGCCAAATTCAGCCTCGACCCCGGCCAAGTCGCGGCGCTTGTTGTTCATGGTGTCAATCACGGTGATGTGCTGGTCCACCAGTTGGCTCAGGTCTTTGTCGCCGCTTGAAATGATGACCTCAATGCCCTGGGCGGATGCCATGCAGGCCAGCGTGCCAATCACATCGTCGGCTTCTACACCCGGCACCGTCAGCACGGGCCAACCCATCAAGCCAACGACCTCATGCACGGGCTCAATCTGGCTGCGCAAGTCAGGCGGCATGGGCGAACGGGTAGCCTTGTAGGCTGGGTAAAGATCATCCCGAAACGTCTTGCCTTTGGCGTCAAACACGCAGGCGGCGTAGTCGGCACGGTAGTCTTTGCGCAGCTTTTGCAGCATGTTGACCATGCCACGTATCGCGCCAGTGGCTGGGCTGGAGGGGTCTGCCGGGTCAGCCCGCAGGTCAGGCATGGCGTGAAAAGCACGGTACAAATAGCTGGAGCCATCGACCAGCAGCAGGGTTTTTTTGTCAATTCCCAGGTCAAGGGCGATATCAGGTGTTTTGTCAGTGGTCATGGTGTGCGATTGTCAGGGATTTAGCATCAATCCTTTTTGGGGTATTTTTGCGGTGCATCCCGCCCGCCCAAGCCTACAATGCAGCTATGAAACACGCTATGCCAACCCACCTCCGCACATTGTTTTTTTTGGCTGCGTTGCCGCTGGCCACCTTGTGTGCTGCGCAAACGACGGCTCAACCTGCTCTGAGTGCCGCATCTGCACCATCTGCCGCCGCCCCAGCAGGCCGGCCTGACCAAATCATTCAACGCATCCGCACCGAAGACGCTGGCTCACGCATTGATGAAGTGCGTGTGGGCGGCGAAACCCAAAGCATCACCGTGCAGCCCAAAACGGGCGCCAACCTACCTGCCTACGAAGTCAAACCCTCAGACACGGCACGCGGTGCAGCACCATCGACCTCCAAAAGTGACACCACTGGATCCCGCGTCTGGAATGTCTTGAAGTTTTAAGTTTCCGACTGCGACCTTCCAGGCATGGCCGTCTATACCGAAGTCTCGTTTGGCGAGGCAGCTGACTTTTTGCAGGCGCTTGACTTGGGGCCCTTGCAACACCTCAAAGCCTGCGCTGGCGGCATTGAAAACACCAACTATTTTGCAGATACCGACAGCGGCGAGTATGTGCTGACGCTGTTTGAGCGCCTGAGCTTTGAGCAATTGCCGTTTTACCTGGAACTGATGAAGCACCTGGCTGAGCGCGGCATCCCGGTGCCAAACCCCGCGCCCGACAAAAACGGCCATATCCTGCACCGCCTCAAAGGCAAACCCGCAGCCGTCGTTAACAAGCTGCGCGGTGCCAGTGAGCTGGCGCCTACCCTGGCGCATTGCGCCAACGTCGGGCAAATGCTGGCACGCATGCATCTGGCCGGGCAGGATTTCAATCTGCGCCAGCCCAATCTGCGCGGCTTGTCTTGGTGGAACGCCACCTTGCCCGCCGTCTTGCCGAACGTCAGCGCCGAGCAACGCAGCCTGCTGCTGGGCGAGATGGCCTACCAAAACCACGTTGCCGCAACGTCTGCGTACAAGGCTTTGCCCATAGGCACGGTGCATGGGGACCTGTTTCGTGACAACGTGATGTTTGAAGGTGGCGAGCTGACCGGCTTTTTTGATTTTTACTTTGCTGGCTGCGACACCTTTTTATTTGACATGGGCGTTTGCCTGAACGACTGGTGTATTGACCTGGCCACGGGCCAACATGATGCGGCACGCGCTGATGCATTTCTAACAGCATACCAAGCCGTGCGACCTTTAACGGCGCAAGAACGTACCCTGCTGCCGGCCATGGCACGCGCCGGTGCGCTGCGGTTTTGGATCTCGCGGCTGTGGGATTTTTATTTGCCGCGCGAAGCCGCTTTGCTCAAAGCACATGACCCCACCCATTTTGAGCGCGTGTTGCGCCAAAGAATTTTGCATCCAATTCACTTCCCCAGCCGTATATCCACCACATCATCATGAAACTAAACATCGTTCCGGCACGCACCGGCATCACTTGGGTCAAGCTGGGCTTTAAAACCTTTTTGCAGCAGCCATTGGCCATGTCGGGCCTGTTTTTCATGTTCATGGCACTGCTGTCGATTGCCTCGTTGTTGCCGTTTATTGGCGCTGCCGTGGCGCTGGCACTGCTGCCTGCCGCGACGCTGGGGCTGATGGCTGCAACGCAAGAGGCCGCTAAAGGCAAATTCCCCATGCCGTCGATCTTGATCAGCGCTTTTCGGGCCGGCAAGCAGCGCCTGAATGCCATGCTGATTCTGGGCGCGTTGTACGCCGCAGGCTTTTTAGCCATCATGGCGGTTGTCAGCTTGATTGACGGCGGGCAATTTGCCAAGTTGTATCTGGTGGGCGGCAAAATCACCGAAGAGCTGGTGCTGCAAGAGGACTTCCAGATCGCCATGTGGGTCACACTGATCTTTTACCTGCCCTTGTCACTGATGTTTTGGCACGCGCCCGCGCTGGTCCATTGGCACGGCATGTCACCTGTCAAGAGCCTGTTTTTCAGTTTCATGGCGTGTTACAAAAACTTTGGCGCTTTCACGGTGTACGGCTTCACCTGGATGGGAATTTTCATGCTGACGATTCTTGCAGTGACCGTGCTTGCCGCGCTGTTGGGCAGCCCAGCTTTTGCGGGCGTGGCCATGTTTCCCATCGCATTGATCATGTTTTCGATGTTTTTTACCTCGATTTACTTCACGTTTCGTGATAGCTTCGAGGAAACCTCTAAGGGCGAGTTGCCCAGCAATCCAACCACTACAGGAGACGCTTCATGACACAACACATGCTGCAAGGCCGGACTGAAAAAGAGATTTCGTGGTTTCAACGCCGCGACGTCATCAAAGCTGCCGCTGCCTGGGTGGCGATGGGCGGCTTGCCAATTGCCGTGGCACAGCAGCGCAGCAATGTGGTGCAGCTGACAGGCGATGTGCTGATCAATGGCACGCGCTTGCAGCCTGACCAAACCATTCAAACAGGTGACCAGCTACAAACAGGTCCCGGCAGCAGCATGATTTTTGCTATGGGCAATGCCTCATTTTTGGTGCGACAAAACACCATGATGGCGGTTGAACGTGGCTCAACCTTGAATGCCGTCAGCCTGCTGCGGATGGTGTCAGGCGCGGTGGCCAGTGTCTGGAGCAAAGGCAGTAACCGCTCGATCATCACCCCCACCTTGACAGCGGGTATTCGCGGTACAGGCGTGTACACAGAGATCGTGCCCAACCAGGACAGCCGTACCTACTTTTGCAACTGCTATGGCACGGTGGACTTGAGCGCAGGCGGTAGCCAAACCGTTTCTGAAGCGCAATACCACCAATCGTTTTGGTCACAAACACAAGGTGCGCCACTTAGCCCAGCACCAGCCATCAACCACAGCGACGAAGAGCTGGAGTTTTTAGCCCAACTGATCAATCAACGCACGGCTTGGCAAATTGCCGGTAGAAAAGGCAACAAAGATGGCAGAGGAAAGATGAGTGAAGCACCCTATAAGGCGCCTGGATAATTCAAACCACCGTTAACTTGGCCACACTTAAGGCCAGCCATTTGACCCCATGGCGGGTGAAATTGATTTGCGCCCGCGCATCCGGCCCACTGCCCTCCAGCATCTGCACCTTGCCTTCGCCAAACTTGGCATGAAACACGTTCATGCCCGTTTTGATGCCATGCGCAGGTGCTTCGCGTTGCGGTGGCACGGCGGGGTTCGCGAAGCGTTCTGAAGACCCTTTTTGGGAAGAAAATACGCCACTAGCCCAATCTTTACGGGCGTGACCAGATCCTGAATCAGTAGCATCGTTCCACGGATTACTGCGCCCCAGGCCAGACGAAAAGCCCTGGGTTTTGGGTGTGATCCATTTCAACGCCGCCTCCGGCAGTTCGTCAAAAAACCGGCTTTTCAGGTTGTAGCGGGTCTGACCGTGCAGCATGCGGGTTTGCGAATGGCTCAGGTACAGGCGCTTGCGGGCGCGGGTGATCGCCACATACATCAGGCGGCGCTCTTCTTCAATGCCGCCGGCCTCCAGCAGCGAGTTTTCGTGCGGAAAGATGCCGTCTTCCAGCCCGGTGATGAAGACGCAGTCAAACTCTAAGCCTTTGGAAGAATGCACTGTCATCAGCTGGACGGCGTCTTGCCCCGCCTTGGCCTGGTTGTCGCCAGATTCAAGTGCGGCGTGGGTCAGAAAGGCGACGAGTGGGCTAAGGGTTTCGCCTGTTTCAAAGTCGGGGAGCAATTCGGGGAGGCCCTCACCCCTGCCCTCTCCCGCAAGCGGGAGAGGGAGTTCGGAGTTGCCCCCTCTCCCTCTTGCGGTAGAGGGCTGGGTTGAGGGCATCCCCATCCCCATATCCATCACCAACCCTTGACTGGCCGGCGACTGCGTCAAGCCCGCACCCAACTCATCCACAGGCAGCGCCACCGCATCCCGCCCAAACCCCTCTTGCCCGACAAATGACTCTGCAGCGTTAACAAGTTCAGCCAAATTCTCCAGCCGATCTTGCCCCTCCCGATCCAGCTTGTAGTGCTCTTCCAGGCCGCTGTGCTGCAGCACCAGCTCAATGATTTCGCGCAGCGTGCTGCCCGTAGTTTGCTCACGCATCACATCAATTTTGGCGACGAACGCACCAATGTTCGCACCCGCTTTGCCCGCGACAGCGCTCACCGCATCATGCAACGAGCAGCCTGACGTTTTGGCAATGTCTTGCAGTTGCTCCAGGCTGCGCGCGCCAATGCCGCGCGGCGGGAAGTTAACCACCCGCATAAAACTGGTGTCGTCATTCGGGTTCTCTAGCAGGCGCAAATAAGCGAGTGCGTGTTTGATTTCAGCACGTTCAAAAAACCGCAGGCCGCCGTACACACGGTACGGCAAACCGGCGTTGAAAAGCGCCGTTTCCATTACCCGGCTTTGGGCGTTGCTGCGGTACAGCAGCGCAATTTCTTTTCGCTCAGTACCGTCGCGCACGAGTTGCTTAACCTCATCTACAAACCACTGCGCTTCAGCAAAATCACTCGGGGATTCATGCACGCGTACTGGCTCGCCCGGCCCGGCCTCGGTGCGCAGGTTCTTGC
>JANNVB010000028.1:0-11413 GCA_031414215.1 Polaromonas sp.
CATCCGAGCCACCCAGAGTGATCTGGTACCACTCCTTGCCGTCTTTATCGACACCCAGAATGCCGATATGCCCACTGTGGTGGTGGCCGCAGGAGTTGATGCAACCGCTGATGTGCAGATCAATCTCGCCCAGGTCATGCAGTTCGTCCAGGTCTTGATAGCGGCGTGTGATGGCTTCGGCCAGCGGCAAGCTGCGTGCGTTGGCCAGGCTGCAAAAGTCTCCGCCGGGGCAAGCAATCATGTCAGTGAGCAGGCGAATGTTGGGCCGCGCAAAACCGGCTTTGCGTGCGGCCTTCCACAGCTCGGGCAACTGGTCGCAACGTACCCACGGCAGCACCAGGTTTTGGTCGTGCGTCACACGCACTTCACCTGCGCTGAATTGGTCTGCCAGGTCGGCGGCCAAGTCAAGCTGGTCAGCAGTTGCATCGCCGGGCGCTTGACCCAGGCGCTTGAACGACAGTGTGACGATACGCAAATCGGGGTTTTTATGCGGTGCGACGTTTTGCTGTAACCAGCGGCCAAATTCCACATCGTCTTCAGCCGCAGCGCGCAAGATATTGGCGATTTTTGCGTCAGCATCGCTGCGGTTGCAGGTCAAATCTGGGGCAACGAAGGACGCTGATACACGATCTAGCTCAGCCTGCGTGATGGTGTGCGGCGCGCCGTCAATCTCGACGATGTCTTTGTACTCGGCCTCGACCTGGTCGAAGAAGGATTGGCCCTCGGCTTTGACCAAAATCTTGATGCGTGCTTTATAAATATTGTCGCGGCGGCCAAAGCGGTTGTAGGCGCGAACAATTGCCTCGATGTAGTTAAGAATTTGATCCCACGGCAAAAATTCGGTCAAGGTGCTGGCCAAAATCGGCGTGCGGCCCATGCCGCCACCGACCAGCACTTTAAAGCCCAGCTCGCCATGGTCGCTTTTAACCATGTGCAAGCCCACGTCGTGCCAGGCCGTGGCAGCGCGGTCTTCCAGAGCGCCGGTGATCGCAATTTTGAATTTGCGTGGCAAAAAAGCAAACTCAGGGTGCAGCGTGCTCCACTGGCGCATGATTTCAGCAAACGGGCGCGGGTCAGCCAGCTCATCGGCGGCAATGCCAGCACGCTCGTCGCTGGTGATGTTGCGAATGCAGTTGCCGCTGGTTTGAATGCCGTGCATGTTGACGCTGGCCAGCAGATCCATCACGTCGGCTGATTTGTCCAGAGGAATCCAGTTGAACTGGACGTTTTGCCGTGTGGTGAAGTGGCCGTAGCCTTTGGTCAAATTGGTTTTAACGGACAGACCGTTCGGCAACGGGATCTCGCCCAATTTGTCCTGTGCTGTTTGCGCGTCATTGAACAGCGCGGCATTGGGCTGGTCGTAGTCACGCGCAATTTTGGCCAGCACGCGCAGTTGTGCGGTGTTCAGCTCGCCATAAGGCACGGCCACGCGCAGCATGGGTGCGTAGCGCTGCACGTACCAGCCGTTTTGCAGGCGCAGCGGGCGAAACTCGTCTTCAGGCAGTGTGCCTGCTTGCCAACGGGTGAGCTGGTCACGGTATTGATTTGCGCGTGATTGGACGAATTGGCGGTCGAAGTCGGTGTATTGGTACATGGTTAAATTAAATAGCGATCAATTTGAGTCCGGCATAAGCCAGCAGGACAGACAAGAGTGAGCGAATGACCCGGTCAGGGGTTCTTTTCATCAGCACAGTACCCAGCCAAATGCCGGGCAATGAACCGGCCAGTAGCTTGGCCAGCAGCAGCCAATCTACCGAGCCAATCGACGCATGGCCCAAACCTGCGACCAAGGTAAGCGGTACGGCATGAGCAATATCCGCCGCCACAATACGCGGCAAGGGCAGGGCGGGGTAGAGCAGCATCAGCACAATCACGCCAATAGCGCCTGCACCCACAGATGTGATCGTGACCAGCGTGCCAATCACCGCGCCAAACAGCACGGGCAGCGCCCAATGACGGGCTTTTGTGGCTTGGCTCAAGTGCTCAGGCGCAATGTGCGTGGGTACGGCCTTGCCGCGAACGGCCTTGAACAGTGTGGCAGCCGCCGTCAACAACAGTGCCACGCCGAGTGTGGTGGTCATGATGGCTTGTGTGGCCGGGTTGGCGGGGCCAAGCTGCTGCAAAATGTACAGCGTGACCAAGCACGCCGGGACGCTGCCCAAAGCCACTTGGCCCACCACCGGCCAGTCAATCAGGCGGTGGCGTGCCAGGCTGACCGTACCACCCAGCTTGGTGAAGGCGGCAAACAGCAAGTCCGTGCCAATCGCCAAATGCGGCTTGATGCCGAAACCGAAAATAAGCAGCGGTGTCATGAGGGAGCCACCGCCTACGCCTGTCAAGCCCACCACCAAACCCACGACAAAACCGGCAAAGATGTAGGCAAAAGAGGAGGCCAACAAGGGGGCAAATTCAGACATAGCCACAGAATGTAGTGGCTTGCCTTATAAAAACAAAATACAGTTTTGTTCTACTCTTATGCGAATAAGCTTATTTGTAAAATCGCATAAAGGGCTTTAAAGGCAAGGAGGACATAAAAAAAGCAGGCTCCAGGCCTGCTTTTTTGAAACGTTGCAAAAAGCGCTATTTATTTTTTCTTGGAGGCTGCTGCCTTGTTCAGGCTGGTGGTCCACTTGGTGGCAAATGCTTGCAGCTCGCCCAGTCGCTTGAGCAGGTCGGCACCGAGCGATGTCACGGTGTAGCCAGATGTGCCGTGCGTCATCAGGCCTGCGGCGCGCAGTTCTTTGATGCGGGTGTTTAGCGTATTTGGGGTGATGGTGCCAATGCTGTCCTGCAAAATGCGGAAAGTTTGGGGGTGACCGTCTTTTAGTGCCCACATCACGCGCAGTGCGTAGCGAGATTCCAGTAGTTCAAGCAACTGGCCAACAGCTGCGGATTCTTTAGCGCTCATCAAGTATCTCCTCTTGTCAAAAATAGTATTTCACGATTTAGTCACAAACTGACCTTCAGCACAAGCCTGTACATAAATATAGCGCAAATATCAAACTGCTACAAGTTTTATAGCTGCTAGCGCCAATTTTCAGTGGCTTGCAGCAAGAAAGTGACATAAAAAAACGCCTGCCAGGCATGCCAGCAGGCGTTTTTGGTGAATTTTCACCTGTTTTAGCGTTACAGCGTGTCAATAAAACTACGCAATTTGTCTGAGCGCGATGGGTGCTTGAGCTTGCGCAGTGCCTTGGCTTCTATCTGGCGAATCCGCTCGCGCGTCACGTCAAACTGCTTGCCAACTTCTTCCAGCGTGTGGTCGGTTGACATTTCAATACCAAAGCGCATGCGCAGCACTTTGGCTTCGCGCGGGGTCAGGCTGTCCAGGATGTCCTTGACCACATCGCGCAAGCCGGCTTGCATGGCGGCTTCTAGCGGTGCGGTATTGGCGCCGTCTTCAATGAAGTCGCCCAGGTGTGAATCGTCATCATCACCAATCGGCGTTTCCATCGAAATCGGCTCTTTCGCAATTTTCATGATTTTGCGAATTTTGTCTTCCGGGATTTCCATCTTCTCGGCCAAAACGCTGGCATCCGGCTCAAAGCCAAACTCCTGCAGGTGCTGGCGGCTCAGGCGGTTCATCTTGTTGATGGTTTCAATCATGTGCACCGGAATACGGATGGTGCGCGCCTGGTCGGCAATGCTGCGGGTAATCGCCTGGCGAATCCACCATGTTGCATAGGTCGAGAATTTGTAGCCCCGGCGGTATTCAAACTTGTCCACCGCTTTCATCAGGCCAATGTTGCCTTCCTGAATCAAATCCAGGAATTGCAGGCCGCGGTTGGTGTACTTTTTGGCAATCGAAATAACCAGCCGCAAGTTGGCCTCGATCATTTCCTTTTTGGCATCGCGCGAGTTGGTCTCGCCTTCGTTCATGCGCTTGTTGATGTCTTTGAGGTGCCCCAGCGGCACAACGACGCGCGCCTGCAGTTCGCCCAGTTTGGTTTGCAGTTCTTGAATCGGCGGGATGTTACGCGCCATGATGACCGACCACGGCTTGCCAGATGCGACCTGTTTTTCGACCCATTTCAGGTTCAGCAAATTGGGCGGGAAGTCTTTGATGAAAGTCTCTTGCGGCATACCGCATTTTTCAACAATGATGCGGCGCAGCTCGCGCTCCTTTTTACGCACGTCCAGCACTTGGCCACGCAGCAAATCGCACAGTTTTTCAATCGATTTGGCGGTGAAACGCACCGTCATCAACTCGTCGCTAAGCAACTTTTGCGACTTCATGTAAGTCGGTGTGCCGTAGCCTTCTTTGTCGTAGGTTTTGTGAACCTTCTCAAAGTGAGTGGCGATTTTGTCAAAGCGGCTCAGTGCTTCGGTTTTCAATTCTTCCAGCTTTTTGGTCAGCGCTTTCGAGCCGCCTTTGCCGTCGTCGTCGTCCTCCTCATCGAATTCGTCAAAGTCTTCCTCAGCCACGTAGTCGTCTGCCTCATCGGCCACGGTAAAGCCGTCAACCACGGTAGAAATAACAACCTTGCCTTCACGGATGTCTTCGCCCATGCGCAAAATTTCAGCAATCGTGGCAGGCGACTCAGAGATGGCTTCCATCATCTTCATCAAGCCGCCTTCAATGCGCTTGGCAATTTCAATTTCGCCTTCACGCGTCAGCAACTCAACCGTGCCCATTTCCCGCATGTACATACGAACGGGGTCGGTGGTGCGGCCAAACTCACTGTCAACGGTGGACAGCGCGGCTTCGGCGGCTTCTTCGGCTTCCTCTTCGGTCGAACCTGCCGGCGCGTTGCTGGTGATCAGCAGCGATTCAGCATCAGGCGTTTGTTCGTATACGGCCACGCCCAAGTCGTTCAGCGTCAGGATGACCGCTTCGAGCGTTTCAGCATCAATCAGTTTGTCGGGCAGGTGGTCAGAAATTTCACCGTGCGTCAGGTAGCCGCGCGTTTTGCCGAGCTTGATCAGCGCTTTGAGGCGCATGCGGCGCTTCAAAATATCTTCTTCGCTCAGGACAGTCTCGTCCAGGCCAAACTCTTTCATCAAGGCGCGTTCTTTCGCCTTGCTGATCTTCATCCGCAGCGGTTTAACTTTTTCAGTTGTGTCGACAACCGGAGCTTCTTCGAACTCGGCAACAACGTCTGACAGGTCCTCATCACCATCACCTGCAGACTTAGGTTTACGGCCGCGCTTTGCGCCCGCTGTTTCGGTATCTACAACTTTGGCAGGGCGGCCGGGTTTCTTTTTCACAGCCACATCAACAGTGGCAGCAACTGGCTTGACAGCCAGGGGCTTGGTTTCAGCAATTTTCTTGGTAGGCACTAGGGGAGCTTTCTTCGGGGACGCAACGGATTTGGCGGATTTGACAGGCTTGTTCGCAGCTTTTACAGCCTTGACTGGTTTAACAGAGGTGGTGACTTTTTTGCTTTTTTCAATCGGAGCGGGCTTGGCCGTTTTGACCGCAGACTTAACTGCGGGTTTCTTGGCTAGTTTTGCTGCTGGCTTTGCTGCTGGTTTTACTGCGGTTTTTTTTGATGTTTGCGAAGGCATAGCGGGTCTCCGATTGACAAAATTTATTCACTGGGCAGGAACGTGCCTTTTGGGCGTTAAAGCGTAAAAAATTAAATACAAGTCTCTGCGGGGCACAAGCTGTTTGGGCGAACATTTGGTGTGCAGTCCTTGCGGTGCGGTGGCCAGCTCATTTTGATGAGTGATTTCCGCTTTGCGGAAGGCCGATGCCGGAGGTGCTGCTGTCGCGCTTGCGGTATTGAAAACCGGATTATACCCTATTGCCTGTTTTTTAGGCGGGTAAAGATGACTTATTTTGGACTTATTTTTGCAGACTGCTGGTCAGCTCTTTGTAACGCTGCATGGCCAATGGGTCAGTCGCGGCTCTAGCGGCCAAATCCTTCATTTCCTGCTGTCGGTTGAGCTTGAGCAACTGGTCAAGGATGCTGCGCACTTCGTTCCAGTCGCCCTCGATGCCTTCGGGGATCTGCGACAGTTGCGCCACGGCGTGCGCCTCATGCGGATGACCGCGCAAGCCCTCACGCAGGGCCGCCCAAGGCTGTGGGCCGTGGTCATGGAGCTGGCTTTCCAGCCAGGCAAACAGCAAGCCATGCGGAGCGGGCAGGGCGCACAACAGGTGGTGCTCTTCACTGGTCAATTTGTCCCAGCTTTGTGGTTCGGTCAGCAGCAGGCGCAGCACGCGGTCTTCACGGCTGGCGGGCAGCAGGCGGCCCGCCACGCGGCGTGTAGGCTTCGTGGTGGCGGCGATAGGCGTTGAGAAATGCGGTTCAGAGCTTGAATAATCCATCTCATGGCTGCCGGGGTAGCCAACATCATCCGGATAGCCTGAAAACGAGTCATTCCCATCGTTTTTAGCTGCTTTGTGGGGTATTTTAGGGTTGTAGCCCAATGAATCCGGGCGTGAGTAGCTAACTTTTTTATAGCTTCCAGATTTACTTGCAGGCTGCCACAGTTCGAGCAAATCGCGTAAATCAATCAATACCTTGTCGGCTATTTCGGCCAGTAGTTGGCGTTTTAGCGCACCGTCGGGCAGCAGCGTCCACAACGGCCGTGCATTGCTGGCCATGTGGGCGCGGCCTTCTGCGGTGTCCAAATCGCAGTCCTCGGCGGCGGCTTGCAGCATGAATTTGCTTAAGGGGAGCGCCTTGGCCACCATCTCTGCAAAGCCATCTTTGCCGTGCTCGCGGATGTAGCTGTCGGGGTCGTGTTCGGCGGGTAAAAACAAAAACTTGACGGTACGCACGTCAGTGGCAAAAGGCAAAGCGGCGTCAAGCGCCTTGCGTGCCGCGCGGCGGCCCGCGCTGTCGCCGTCAAAGCTGAAAACAACTGAATCGGTAAAGCGAAACAGCTTTTGCACATGCTCAGCCGTACAGGCCGTACCCAACGTGGCAACCGCGTTGGCAAAGCCCATTTGCGCCAGCGCCACCACGTCCATGTAGCCTTCAGTCACCAGCGCATAGCCATGCTCACGCAGGGCGGCCCTAGCTTCAAACAGGCCGTACAGTTCGCGCCCTTTGCTAAAAACGGGTGTTTCAGGCGAGTTCAAATACTTCGGCTTTTCGTCACTCAAAACCCGCCCGCCAAAGCCAATGCATTCGCCCTTCACATTGCGTATCGGGAATATCACCCGGTCCCTGAAGCGGTCGTAGCGCTTTGCCTCGCCTGCAGCGTTTTCTTCGCCCGGTTCGCCAGTAATCACCAAGCCACTTTCCACCAGTAGCGCATCGTTGTAGTCAGGAAAGACGCTGGCCAGGCTGCGCCAGCCCTCAGGTGCGTACCCTAAGCCGAAGGTTTTGGCAATCTCGCCCGACAGGCCTCGCCCTTTGAAGTAATCAATGGCTTTGGGTGAATTGCGCAGGGCTTTGATGTAAGCCAGGCCGGCTTTTTCAAGCACGCTGGTCAGGGTGGCTTGCTGCTCGCGCATTTGCGCAGCTTTGGCCCGGTCTTGCGGGGACACGTCGTCTTCAGGCACTTGCAGGCCATATTGCTGCGCCAGGTCTTTGACGGCCTCAATAAACGACATACCGCCGTGATCCATCAAAAACCCGATGGCGTTGCCGTTTTTGCCGCAACCGAAGCAGTGGTAGAACTGCTTGGCAGGACTGACGCTGAAAGAAGGTGACTTTTCCCCGTGAAAAGGGCACAGTCCCATGAAGTTGGCACCGCCTTTTTTCAACTGAACATAGCGCCCCACGATGTCCACAACATCGACCCGGGCCAGAAGTTCTTGAATAAAGGATTGCGGGATCGCCATGGTGCTATTTTGACCTGTCAGGCTGTTTACCCTTTGGGCGTAAAAAAGCCCGCTTTGAGCGGGCTTTTACTAAATCAACATTGCAATTTATTTTGCAGGTGCTTTTTTAGCAGGCTTTTTGGTTTTCTTCGGCTTGGCGGTGGCGTTGTTCATGGTGTCTCACTTAGGTTGTGAATGTTAAAAAGACCCGCTTTGAGCGAACCCGGTTACTTGTTACGCTATGAAATTGCTCTCCTAGTGTCGCAAGTCTTCATTAAACGATAAATTGTTTGCGTTGGTTGACATAATTTAAAGAAATAAAACTTCTAAAGACCGAGCGTTGTAAAACGCACGCACCTCTGTTAAAAAATGACCCACAAAAAACCCTATAAAAATTTAGACTTCGTCAGGTTTTTGCTGTGCCGCCCCTTTTACGTGATGCTGTTTTTCTTGGTTGTAGAGGCCGCTTTGGCCGCCGCCACCACAGCGCTCATCATCAAAGCTGGGCATGACGTGGCCGACCAGGAATTTTTAATTTCAGACTTCGTCTGGATCGTGCTGGCGCAGTCGGCATCGTATGTGGTGGGCGCTACGAGTTGGGTGTTTGCAGAGCGGGCGGGCTTCGGCGCGTATGGCCGTTACATATTACGCTTTGCACGCGACAACCGCAGCCAGCCAGCGCTGCTGGGCGACAAAACCCAGCGCGAGGTGGTTGAGCCGTTTTTAACCAACGAAGCGTTTCAAATATTCTTTGAGCTGGTGTACGAACTGGAGGCTGATTTAAAGCTCTTCTTTGGTCTGATATTTAACGCCATCGTGCTGGGTGTTGCGATTGATGCCGGGCTGCCCGGTGTGTATGCCGCCGTGTTTGTGGTGCTGCTGGGCTTGCAATACCTGGTGCGCCGCCCGGTGGCCAAAGCGTACGTGGAGCAGCAGGCTACCGGCAACCGCATGACGGCCCACACCTACACCGCCTGGGACAACATCACCGCAGGCAACCGTTACAACTACCGCTTGTGGCATGCAGGCTTCAAGCAGCGGCTGCGCGACGCGCTGCGGGCGCAAATTCGGGCAATTTTGGCGCGTGAGGGCATTGCCGCTGTCAGCGGTGTTTTTGCGTTGGTGGTCGTATTCAGCTACCTGGCATGGATTGCTGGCCGCAACGTGGCAGACACCGGCATGCTGATTGCACTGGCCGCTACGCTGCCCAGGCAAATTGATTTGTCATACAACGTCCACGGCTTGGCCAGCGGCTGGAACGACCTGCTGGCCGTGTGGACGCGCATGACAGGTGCCTGCGCCGCCATGCGTCCCGCGCCAGACGTCAACTTTGACCAGCGCATCCGGTTTGAGGGTGTGATGTTGTCGGACGGTCATGAGGTGGTTGTTTGCAATAGCGTTGATGAAGCGTTGGCATGTATCCAGAAGAAAGCCACGGGCCGTTTTTTGGTACGCGGCAGCAACGGTTCGGGCAAATCAACGCTGCTGGTAGCCCTGAAAGCACGCCTGGCATCTACCGCTTTTTATTGGCCAACCAGTGACAAGCTGGCTTTTGCTTTTTCAGGTTCATCAAGGGATGAGGGTGATGACGAGCCCGCCGCCAGTGGCTTTTCATCCGGTGAACGGCAGCTCAAGAGCCTACAGGAAATCGTCAGTCGAACGAACGCAGCGGTGTATATGCTAGATGAATGGGATGCCAACCTGGATCCGAAAAACCGCGCCAGTGCCGAGGCTCTGGTGGCGCAACTGGCAGCACGCGCCGTGGTGGTTGAAATATCGCACCGCGACCGCGTTTGAATTAAAAAGAAAGAGACAAATGGCGCATATCTTCGACACCGACCTACCCAAAACCGCAGCCAACTACGCCGCGCAATCACCTCTGGCGTTTATTGAAAGAACTGCCGATGTCTACCCCGACCGCCTGGCTGTGGTGCACGGTAACTTGCGCCAAAGCTGGCTAGAGACCTTCACCCGCTGCCGCCAGCTGGCCAGCGCGCTTGAAAAGCACGGCATCGGCAAAGGCGACACGGTGGCCGTGATGCTGCCCAACACACCGCCGATGGTCGAGGCGCACTTTGGCATACCGGTAACGGGCGCAGTGCTGAACGCACTCAACACCCGGCTGGATGCCGAAACGATTGCCTTCATGCTCGACCATGGCGAGGCCAAAGTCGTGATCGTTGACCCGGAGTTTGCAGGCATCATGCACAAGGCCCTGGCGCTGCGCACGTCCAGCGCACCGCTGCTGGTCATCCATGCTGAGGATGCGCTTTATACGGGTGACAGCCTGCGGATTGGGAGCATCAACTACGACGATTTTTTAGCCACGGGTGATGCGGACTATACGTGGAAGTTACCTGATGACGAATGGGACGCGATAGCGCTGAACTACACCAGCGGCACCACCGGTAACCCCAAGGGCGTGGTCTACCACCACCGGGGTGCGGCGGCCAATGCGGTTTCAAATATTTTGGAATGGGACATGCCCAAACACGCGGTGTACCTGTGGACGTTGCCGATGTTTCATTGCAACGGCTGGTGCTTTCCGTGGACGGTGGCGGCGCGTGCTGGCGTGAACGTGTGCCTGCGCAAGGTGGCCGCCCCCGAGATTTTTGAGGCGATTCGTACGCATGGCGTGACCCACTACTGCGCCGCACCCATCGTGCATGGCATGCTGGTCAACGCACCTGAAGCACTCAAGCAGGGTTTGCCGCGCGGTGTGAAGTGCATGGTGGCAGGCGCAGCACCACCCGCATCAATGATTGAGGGCATGGAAGCACTCGGTTTTGACTTGACCCATGTCTACGGCCTGACCGAGGTCTACGGCCCGGCCACCGTCTGCGCCAAACACGACGCCTGGGACGCGCTAGACATCGGCGAGCGCGCCCGGCTGAACGCCCGCCAAGGCGTGCGCTACCACCTGGAGGCCGACGTGCGCGTGCTGGATGCCGCCACCATGCTGCCCGTACCGCAAGACGGCGAGACGATGGGCGAGATCATGTTCAAAGGCAACATCGCCATGAAAGGCTATTTGAAAAACCCCAAGGCGACACAAGAAGCGTTTGCGGGTGGCTGGTTTCACTCAGGCGACCTGGCCGTGTGCTACCCCGACGGCTACATGAAGATCAAAGACCGCAGCAAAGACATCATCATCTCGGGCGGTGAAAACATCAGCTCCATTGAGGTAGAAGACGTGCTGGCCGCAGCGGTGGTGGCCAAACCCGACGAGCGCTGGGGCGAGACCCCCTGTGCGTTTGTGGAATTGAAAGCTGGTGCGACGACGTTGCCTGAAGACATCGTGGCCCATTGCAAAAAACACTTGGCAGCTTTCAAAGTGCCGCGTGCTGTTGTATTTGGGGAGTTGCCCAAGACGTCTACCGGCAAGATTCAGAAGTTTGAGTTGAGGAAGCTGGCTGGGTCGGCGGGAGCTATTGGTTGAGCTGGATGACTGCTATTTAATTGGTAGCTGCTTGCGCCGGTATTCATTGGCTTACAGCTCTAAAATTTGCACGAAAACAACGCACTCTGGAGCAATTGGGGAGCAATTGGGGTCGAGGGTTATTGGGGTCAGACACACTACTGTCCGGAGATGCGTTCGCATTTGGCCTGCAAGCTGTTGATTTGATTGCCTAATTTGGCAACCATAGTGCAAATCTACTTGAACTTCATTTTCTTACAGGCACCACACTTGGC
>JANNVB010000029.1:0-3694 GCA_031414215.1 Polaromonas sp.
GGTCAAGCTCGATATGACGGCGCCCGTGACCCAGGCCGCTGCGCCCGGCGGCTCTGGCCAGTTCGTGGTGCAGTTCGTGATGCCCAAGGGCTACACGCTGGCCACGCTGCCAGAGCCGCTGGACGCGCGCGTCAAACTGCGTGAAGTGCCCGGTAAAAGCGTGGCCGTGATTCGCTTTTCAGGCAGCTGGTCGCAAAGCCTGTACAACGAGCAGCTTGAATTGCTGAAAACCGCGCTAGCCAAGGCCAATATTGCAACGGTTGGCGAGCCAGTATCGTCCCGCTACAACAGCCCGTTTTCATTGCCGTTTTTGCGGCGCAATGAGATTTGGCTGAATTTGCAATAGTTTTAGATTGTTGCGGCTTCTGCCGCCGAATTAAAACGTTCAAGCGTGCAAAGCCTGTGCCACTACATCGGCCAACCAGGCGTTCAAGCTTTTACCCTGTGCCGCTGCTGAAACCGCTGCACGCTCGTGCAACATAACGGGCAGGCGAACCATCAGCTTGCCAGAATAACTTTTATGCGGCTCCAAACCATCTTCACGGCACATGTCCAGGAATACTTTTAATGACGTTTTGCCCTCACGCTTGAGCGACTTGACATCAACCGCATAAAAATCTGCCCCACCGTTCAAGTCAACAAATTCACCGCGAAACTGATTGGTGTCAGGATCGAACGCAATCAGCGCCTTATAGCCTTCAATTTCCATCACGTTTTTCATGGAGTTACTCCGTTTGAAGCTGTAAGTAGCTCTAGCAAGAATTTAAGTTCTGGTGAATTGACGCGTGCTTTTTCTAACAACTCTTTAGAAAAGTGTGTGGCATACAAGCTTGTCGCATGAGCAGGCTTACCAAATCGTTTTTCAAAAGCCTTTTTGTAAAAGTTGGTCGATTGCGCTTGTTGCACGTCACCGAGTAAGGAAAGCAAGATGGCTTCAAGACACGGGGTGCACGGAACAACTAAAACTTTTTCTTTTCTTGCAAGGGTGCGCGTCTTGTCATCCCAGCCGGTGTCCGTGTCAAGCAGGGCGGCCTTTACGTCAAAAGCAGCGTTTCTGGACTGACGAATGGCAACTTCTACAGCATGCAAAGCACCCATGCCATGCGCGTTTTTGACCTTCAAGGCGATACCGCAACCACGGAAAACGTACAGTGCCTTCAAATGCTCAATAAAGGCGACTTCTGCATCACCCTCGCCCACCAACAAAATCGTCCGGAGTACCGCTCGTCGATGGTTATTTGCCTTCATAGTTGCGGCACTGCACCATATGCGCCTGCCATGTACTTGGCGTAAAAGTTATCGTCGTGGCGAACCCCTTCCACGCTGTCAAGCCGCCAGGCGCTGCTTTCATTGTTGGCATCTTTTTCAACCAGCATGACCTGCGATTTATGCAGAATATTCAGCACCTCAAGTGCGTGGCAGGTAAACAGCAACTGCGCCCCGTGCGGGTTAGTGGCCGGGTTGGCAAACAGGTCAAGAATTGGCTCCAGCATGTGCGGGTGCAGGTCGTCTTCAAATTCGTCGATAACGGCCAGGCCGCCGGAAGCCAATACTGGTAACAGACGGCTTAGCAGAATGAAAGCGCCTTGTGTGCCGCTGGATTCCTGGTTGAATAGCAGCTCAAAGGACTTGCTGTCCGATGTGCGATGAATGCCAACTGGGAACCATATCTTTTTCGCTTGAATGCTGGAATTTACACTTTCAAAAGGGCGAATTTGTATATCGCTAAGTCCTAAATCCCAAGAGCCCAACAAGCGTATTAGCGACTTGCGCTGCGCTTCGTCCACGGCGAAGTGGGCTGCAGATCGGATCAACTGCTCCCGATCATTTGTAATACGGCCACCCTCGTTAATATTGGTAACGACAAGGTGGTCTACGATGCGCTGGGCCACGGGAACGCCATACTGCGCTGCGGTCGCAATCAACGACGCGTTTTGACGGGCCTTGCGTGCTTCAGTGGGCGCAAAGCCAAAATCTTGCTGCTTGACGTCATAGCTTTGCGTTTTTTCGTTCCATTCACGGATGAAAACATAGCGCATGCGTTCGTGTTTGGCGTAAAGCGCTTCATGAAGTACGCGCTCCGCCGTGCAACGCAAGGTGTAACGCCATATGCGCTCTTCAAAATCTACCTCCACCTCAAATTCGCTAGGCTCATCTCTTGCCGCTGCATGAGCTGCCAGTGGTAGTGGCTCAGTCGGATCCTTTGAAAAGGATTGCGTGACAAACCAATTCAAAAACAAAATCGGCTTCAGCAAAGCTGTCTTGCCGCTGGCGTTTGCGCCAATCACAGCCATCACCGAGCTAACCCGCTCACCAGAAGTTGCCGCACCAGACCAAACCGCAGGCGGCACACGGCCATCTAATAACCACGAAACCTCCGTCCGCTCGCGAAACGACTGGAAGTTGGAAAAAGCGTATTTGTGCAACATGACGGTATTAAATCAGGTTTCGCACAAATTTTTGTTGTTAAATTTCCTTATTCGATAAATCATAGGCCTTTTTAAGATCGAAGCAACTTATTCAGCGCGGTGCCATGCGCACGCTGACTCCACACGCAAAGCAATAAATTGCTATAAATTAAGGAGCGGCTTACACCTATATTTGTTGGGCTACTGCACCTTTTAATGCTAAAAATGACCGTTTTTAACCACTTTTGGGCGTTTAAAACGGCCCGCTCCAAATTCAGCCCCAGCCATTCCCATGCGGATTTCGGCAAAAGATTTGTAGGGCCGTGCGACTAACTTTCCCAAAACACTTCAATCAGTTCGCCGCGCTGATCTAACAACCACCATTCGACGACGGTGGGCTGTGCAGCGAAATTAAACAGCTCTTTGCGCCCCGCCGCCCGCGGGCAGCGCCACAGCGACGCGCCTTCTCGCCACTGGGCGCTGGCAGCTGCGCGCACCGCTTCGGGGACTTGCGGGTCGTTTAGCTGAACTTGCTGGTCTTCGCTTTTGTCGATGGGTTTGGATGGGTTCAAGGCACTGCCCGTTTGGGGAGAAATTGAACGGGCAAGTTGCACGAAATGCTCAACTCACGAACCACCGGATGCTGCCCGCTCCAAATTCAGGGCCAGCAGGCGTTTGAGGATTTCTTCGTCTGGCATGTCCGCTGTGTAGTCGGGCCAGTTGTAGGCGGCGGCGACGAGCTCGTCTAGCTGTTTGTGGGCGGCATCCAGCCAGGCGGGGCGCTGGTTGTAGAGCTTGGTGAGCGTGCGCTCAGCCAGGTCTTTTTCATGGCCGGGTTTGGCGATGATTCTGTCTGGGTAGGGGCTGGTGGCCATGCCCAGCGGCGTGACTTCGGGGATGCGGTCAGTCCATTCGGGTGGGTTTAGCCAGTTTTCGCGGAGGGCATTCAGGTGTTTAGCGGCTTTGGCAATGGCTTCTGATGATTTGCGGACACCCGCCGCGAGTGAAGCAGGAATTACGCTGCCGTCAGGCAGCGTTTCGGTTGCCTGGCTGGCGGTGTCTTGTGGGGTTAGGCCTGCTGGGAAGGGGAAGGTTTCGAAGCACGTGGTTGGGGTGTAGCGTGGGCGATCTTCAAGCGATGTGCCCATGCGCAGCGACCAGAGTTCGTGGAAGCGGCTGTGGAGGATGCCGAAGGTGGTGTCGTCTGCGATGGTTATTGCGACTGTTGCAGTGTCTGGCAAATTAGCGGCTGTTTGCCAAACAAATATTCGGTGCTTCGCAACGCG
>JANNVB010000030.1:0-13775 GCA_031414215.1 Polaromonas sp.
GCGCAGGCAAGCGCGGCGGGCGTTTGGTAGCTCAGGGCAGTGCGGCGCAACTCTCTGCTGTGCCTGATTCGCTCACCGGTCGTTATTTGGCAAACCCTCTGATTCACCCACTCCACGCACGAAGAGAAACCGTAGCTGAACAGGGGTCAGATCCCAATTCCGCGAAACAAACTTCGCAAGGCGCACAAGCTAAATCGGATTTGGGCTCTGACCCCAATTCAGCGGCCCCAAGTAAACCCATCAGCAAAGCTAAACAAGCCAAGCTAAAAGCAGCGGCACTAAAAGCCAACGCAGCCTCTGCCAGCATCGAACATAACGCTGCGCCCACTGCTGCCAACAAACACACCTCCTGGCTAACCGTCACCAAAGCCGATCTGCACAACCTCAAGGACGTGACGATTGACGTGCCTCTGTTCAGGCTGGTAGCAGTCACGGGCGTATCCGGCTCAGGCAAATCCACCTTGGCACGCGACGTGCTGCTGACCAATGTACACGCCGCCGTTATGCAACGTTCCACCAAGGCAGGCCGCGATTCAGACGACGCAGGCAGTCACCCCTCATGGGTCGGTTGTGAAAGCATCGCGGGCTACCGCAAAGTAGACCGCGTGCTCGAAGTCGACCAAACCCCAATAGGCAAAACCCCGCGCTCCTGCCCCGCCACCTACATCGGCTTTTGGGACGCGATTCGCAAACTGTTTGCCGATACGTTAGAGGCACGCGCACGCGGCTACCAAGCTGGTCGCTTCAGCTTCAATACAGGCGAAGGCCGCTGCCCGACTTGCGAAGGCGCAGGCGTGCGCACCATTGGCATGAGCTTTTTGCCCGACGTGAAAGTGCTGTGCGAAATCTGCCACGGCGCCCGCTTTAACCCGGAAACGCTGGCCGTGACCTGGCGCGGTAAAAGCATTGGCGATGTGCTGAAGATGGAAGTTGACGAGGCGGTGGAATTTTTCAAATCTATGCCCAGCATTGGCCACCCGCTGCAGTTGCTCAAAGACGTCGGGCTGGGTTACCTGACGCTGGGCCAGCCGTCACCGACGCTGTCAGGTGGTGAAGCGCAGCGCATCAAGCTGGTGACGGAGCTCAGCAAGGTGCGTGACGACATCACCAGGCGCGGTCAAAAAGCACCGCACACGCTATACGTGCTGGACGAGCCCACGGTGGGTCTGCACATGGCCGACGTTGAAAAGCTCATTCATGTGCTGCACCGCCTCGTCAACGGCGGCCACAGCGTTGTGGTGATTGAGCATGACCTTGACGTGATTGCCGAGGCGGACTGGGTGATTGACCTCGGTCCTGACGGCGGCAACGCAGGCGGCAGCGTGGTGGCCGCCGCGCCGCCAGAGGTGGTCGTCAGGCTCGGGACGCACACCGGCAATGCCTTGCGAGGCGTTTTAGAGCGGGTTTAGTTTACTATCAATTCAGGAGCTGCTTGCGCCCGTATTTATTGGCTTTCAGCCTTAAATGGCACCTCAAACATGAAGAATTCACCCATCAGAGTCATCACAGATTCTCAACAGAATGATTCGGCTGGTGATTCAAGGTGGATAAAGGCAGGCTGCTGATCTCTTGCAAAAGCCGCGCCAGTTGCAAGCCCGCTGCGTCAATGACCGCATGGCCTTTGGCAACCGTGGCCAGCGTTGCGTCACCCGCCGCGCCATAGGGGTTGTAGTCTTGTATTTGCCAGCCCAGCTTGGCTGCCGCGCCGTTGCCCAAAATCGGGTAGTTTTTGGCGCGCTCTTCGGCTTGCGTCGAGAAGTGCTGTGCGCGCGTCATGTCAACATACTTTTCCCGCAGCGCCAGCATCATGGATGTCTCCATATCCCCCGCATGAATGCCAAAGCGGTGCTCAGAGGGTGTGAACAAATTCATCACCTCATCGCCCAACGGCAGGGTGTACCAGTTGCTTGAAAACACCATCAAATCATGGGCAGTGCGCAAGTCTCGTGCCACGATGTCCATCACACTCACCTGTCCGCCGTGGCTGTTGAACAGCAGCAGTTTTTTAATGCCAGCGCGTGCCACACAAGCCCCCAATTCCATCCACACGCTGATCAGCGTTTGCGCGCTCAGCGTCAGCGTGCCGGGGTAGCGGATGTGTTCGTTGCTTTTGCCCACCTGCTGGGTCGGCATGAAGAGCACGGGCAGGGTATCGGGCAAGTGGGGCAGGGCAGCTTCGATCACGCCGTTGACCAGCGAGGTGTCCACACTCACCGGTAAGTGCGGGCCGTGCTGCTCAATCGCGGCAACCGGCAGTACCGCCACCGTTTGATGGATCACGGGACTTAGAGCCAGTTGCGAGAAATGGCGCGAGCTTAAATCGGCCCAGAATTTCGAAGGTAAGTTCATGACCAGATATTACTTGTAAAAGTGTTTTTATAGGCTAAAGCCCTAGTGCCTATTTACTATTGCTGGGGCATGATTTAGACCATTAACTATTTCGCATGGAGTTTTTTATGCAACGCCGCCATCTGCTGCAATCCGCCGCCGCCCTGAGTCTGCCAGGCTTGGCCAACTTCGCAACAGCCCAAAGCTTCCCCGCCAAGCCCATCAAGCTGGTGATTGCCTTCCCCGCTGGTGGGCCGACCGACGTGACGATGCGGGTGCTGGCCGACAACGCATCTAAGGTTTTGGGTCAAGCGGTGATTGTTGAAAATAAACCAGGCGCGGGCGGCACGCTGCCTGCGCAGGCCCTGCAAAGCACCCCGGCTGATGGCTATACAGTGGCGCAAATCCCGCTGGGCGTTTTCCGGATGCCGTACACCACCAAAATGACGTGGGATCCGATCACGGATTTGTCGTACGTACTGAATGTGACGGGCTATGCTTTTGGCCTGGTTGTGCCGGCTGATTCACCGCTTAAAACCTGGACCCACTTTGTGGGCTGGGCCAAGGCCAATCCCGGCAAGCTCAGTTATGGGTCTACCGGCACCATGACCAGCCCGCATTTAACGATGGAGTTGATTGCGCAAAAGCTGGGGCTAGAGTTGCTGCATGTGCCCTACAAAGGCAGCGCTGATTTGATGCAGTCCATTTTGGGCGGCAACATCATGGCGGCGGCTGATTCGACAGGCTTTGCGCCGCAGGTTGAAGCGGGCAAGTTGCGGGTACTCAATACGTGGGGTGAGCAGCGGCTGGCCAAGTTCCCCGATGTACCTACTCTGAAGGAGCTTGGTTTGGGACTGGTGCAAAACTCACCGTTCGGCATCGCCGCACCGCGCGGCACGCCGCCAGCGGTGGTCAAGCGGCTGCATGATGGCTTCAAGCAGGCGATGGATATGCAGAGCTACAAAACCGCGTTGGGCAAGTACGACATGCAGCCGATGTACATGAGCTCGGCGGCGTATTTAAAGTTTGCACAAGATACCTTCAAGCGCGAGAAGGCGCTGGTTGAAAAGCTGGGGTTGTTGAAGGCTTCTTAATTGGTTTGAGCAGATGTGACTGCTCGTGCCACTTCAGCAAACCCCGCGCCCCGCTCACCATTGGTGATGTAGCGCGGCAAGTGTGCAAGCTGCGCTTCAAAGCGGCGCACATTGGCCACACCCACTGAGTTGGGGAAGGCTTCAAACATCAACTGGTCGTTGGTCGAATCGCCTACATAGACCCAGTCATTGATCTCAGCGTCCAGGTCGCGGCCAAACAGGGCGCTCACCGCCCAGCGTGCGCCGACCAGCTTGTTGTGCTCGCCAAACCAGCCGTTGATGTGGATGGAGCTCACGGTGGCGGTCATGCCCTCGGCCTGCATGATGCTGACTACTTTTGCGATTTTGTCCGGCGGCAGGTGTGTGAACTCGCTGTGGTCGATCGCCATGTCAGTCTCGCGCCCGGGGCTGTCCTTGGCTAGCAGCGTACCGGGTACTTCGCGCAAGATGCGTTGGCCGATTTGCTGCATTTTGGAGTAGTTTTCAGCGCGTAGTACATCACTTTGTTGATATGATTTTAATAGCTGCTTGCGCCCGTATTCATTGGTCTGTAGGTCATTTTTATGGGTATTTCGGAGCAAAACGGCACCGTTTTCAGCCACAATCGCATCAACTGGCCATCCAATGGCAAATGGCTCGCTCCAGCCGACTGGGCGGCCTGTGATGGCGATGACGCTCAAGCCTTGAGTCTTCAATTCATGTAGCGCAGCCAGCGCGTCAGGCGTGATCGCGCCATCTGTCGTCAACGTGTCGTCAATGTCAGTAAAAACGCCTTTGATGCGGCTTCTAGCCTCTGGCGACCAGGTATTTAAGGGGTGCATGACGAAAGTGTCTCATGTATGTACAATACCCAGTTCTTGAGGAGCGTTGCAACCCACGGCATGTGGATTAGGCTCAAGATTTATTTTGCAACCACGCTCACCCGCAAAGCTTTTTCGCCGGGTGAGTTTTCAAACTCTCCAGACTTTTCAGCTTCGCGAATGTGGCCATTTTGCCCAATTGATGTTTGATGTCATTTATTGATTTTGGAGAACCGTATGAACGCCGTCCTTAAACCTACCCTTGCCGCTGTCGCGCCTTTTTCTGACTACGTGATTGCTGATATTTCTTTGGCTGCCTGGGGCCGCAAAGAATTCAAAGTGGCTGAAACTGAAATGCCTGGCCTGATGGCCATGCGTCATGAGTTTGCCGCTTCGCAGCCCCTCAAGGGTGCGCGCATCACTGGCTCGATCCACATGACGATTCAAACCGGCGTGCTGGTTGAAACGCTGCAAGCCTTGGGTGCCGAAGTGCGTTGGGCATCGTGCAATATCTTCTCGACACAAGACCACGCCGCTGCAGCGCTGGCTGCTGTCGGTACACCCGTGTTCGCTGTCAAAGGTGAGTCACTGGCTGACTACTGGGACTACACCCACCGCATTTTTGAGTTCGGCGGCGCCAAAGGCACACCTGAAGAAGGCCCGAACATGATTCTGGACGACGGCGGCGACGCCACGTTGCTCATGCATCTGGGTACCAAGGCTGAAACAGACATTTCCCTACTGGCCAATCCTGGCAGCGAAGAAGAAATCTGCCTGTTCAACTCCATCAAAGCCAAGCTGGCTGTTGACCCCACTTTTTACAGCCGCCGCCTGAAAAACATCATTGGTGTGACCGAAGAAACCACCACTGGCGTGCTGCGCCTGAACGAAATGTCGGCCAAGGGCACATTGGCCCTGCGCGCCATCAACGTGAACGACTCCGTCACCAAGTCCAAGTTCGACAACTTGTATGGCTGCCGCGAATCACTGGTTGACGCTGTCAAGCGCGCTACCGACGTGATGATTGCCGGTAAAGTGGCCGTTGTTGCTGGCTACGGCGACGTGGGCAAGGGCTCTGCCCAAGCCCTGCGCGCATTGAGCGCCCAAGTGTGGGTAACAGAGATCGACCCAATCAACGCTCTGCAAGCCGCGATGGAAGGCTACAAAGTTGTGACGATGGAATACGCCGCTGACAAGTGCGACATTTTTGTGTCCGCCACCGGTAACAAAAACGTCATCACCTACGCGCACATGGCCGCCATGAAAGACCAGGCCATCGTTTGCAACATTGGCCACTTCGACAACGAAATTGATGTTGTTTCGCTGGAAAAATGCACATGGGAAGAGATCAAGCCGCAAGTCGACCACGTGATCTTCCCGGACGGCAAGCGCATCATCATGCTGGCCAAAGGCCGTTTGGTTAACCTGGGCTGCGGCACGGGGCACCCCAGCTTTGTGATGTCCACCAGCTTTGCCAATCAGGTGATTGCGCAAATTGAGCTGTTTACAAAGCAGGATGAGTACAAGGTTGGCGAAGTGTATGTGTTGCCAAAACACCTGGACGAAAAAGTGGCCCGTTTGCACCTCAAAAAGGTTGGAGCCATGCTGACTGAATTGAGCGACGATCAGGCAGCGTACATCGGTGTGAACAAGGCAGGCCCGTACAAGGCTAACGCTTACCGTTATTGATTTGTCTGCGTTTTAAAGACGCAGTCATTCACCGCAGAGGCGCAGAGGACGCAGAGCAAGCGAGTCAGAGGAAGAAAGAGAATTTTTCATTTTCCCTCTCTGCGGCTCTCTGCGTTCTCTGCGTCTCTGCGGTGAAATCCCTGAATTGCTGAACCCTCCATGCGCGCTGACCTCTTTCTCGTCGAACACGGCTTTGCCACCACCCGCTCTCAGGCCCAACGCCTGATTGGCTCGGGTGTGCAGTGGCGCGTCGTGGTGGACGAGGCAGAAGTCGCTGCGCCCTGGAAGCGCGTGGCAAAAAACGGCGACGAGATTGCTGACAACGCTGAGGTCGAGGTGCTTGACAACACCGAGGCCAAGTACATCTCACGTGGCGGCTTGAAACTCGAAGGTGCCTTGAAGGCCACCAGGCTTGACGTGACAGGCATGCGCTGCCTGGATGTCGGTCAATCGACTGGCGGCTTTACCGATTGCCTGCTGCAACTCGGGGCTGTTCAAGTCGTGGGCGTTGATGTGGGCCACGGCCAGTTGCACGCCACCATGCGTGATGATGAGCGTGTGGTGTGTCTTGAAGGTATCAATGCCAGGTCGCTGACCGCTATTGATTTAATAGCTGCTTGCGCACAAAAAATGGCGGCTACAGGCCATTTTGACAGTGAAAACGCGCCTGAAATTGACCCTGTTTTCGATTTCTTGACCGGAGACTTGTCATTCATCTCCCTGACATTGGTGCTGCCCGCCGTGGTGCGTCTGCTCAAGGCTGACGGCCATTTACTGATGCTTGTCAAACCGCAGTTTGAACTGCAACCCGGCCAGATTGGTAAGGGCGGTATTGTGCGGGAAGCGGCACATTTCGAGTTTGTTGAAAAGCGGCTGCGTGACTGCTGTGCTGAATTGGGTGTTGAGGTTTTGGGCTGGATGGCATCCGCCATAGAAGGCGGCGACGGCAATCGCGAGTTTTTTATCCACGGCAAAAAGGGCAGCGATGTGGGGCTAGACGACAAGCCTTTGCCCGCTGCACCGCCGCGCAAGGTCGTTAAACGAACCCCCAGAGCCGAAACGCGCGCGCTTCACGCTGCCCATGAGGATTCTGAAGAAGCCCACGCAGGCCAGCACGGACCCGCGCGGCGCAAACAAAAAGATTGATCCCCTGTTATGAACAACGTCAAACTCCCCATCAGTTTTGAATTCTTCCCACCCAAAACGCCCGAGGGCGCTGAAAAGCTGCGCGTCACGCGCCAAGCCCTCTACGCTTTGAAGCCCGAGTTTTGTTCGGTCACCTTCGGCGCGGGTGGCTCAACACAAGACGGCACCTTTGCGACTGTCAGTGAAATATTGGCCGAAGGTGTTGAAGCCGCCTGCCACTTTTCATGTGTAGGCGCAACCAAAGCCACGGTTCGCCAGCAGCTCACCACGCTGCAAATCATGGGCGTCAAACGCCTGGTGGCATTGCGCGGTGATTTGCCAAGTGGCTACGGTGCAGGCGGTGAATTTCATTACGCCAGTGACCTGGTGGCGTTTATCCGCGCCGAGACCGGCGATGCTTTTCATATTGAAGTGGCCGCTTACCCTGAAGTCCATCCGCAAGCCAAGTCAGCTGACGACGACCTGAAAGCCTATGCCGCCAAAGTCAAAGCCGGTGCCAATTCAGCCATTACCCAGTATTTTTTCAACTCTGACGCGTACTTTCGCTTTGTGGACGATGCTTATAAGCTGGGTGTGGATGTGCCGGTCGTGCCCGGCATCATGCCGATCACCAGCTCGACGCAACTGCTGCGCTTTTCAGATGCTTGCGGTGCAGAAATCCCGCGTTGGATACGCCTGCGTTTGCAGGGATTTGGTGATGACACCGCATCCATCAAAAGCTTTGGTCTGGACGTGACAACCGATTTGTGTGACCAGTTGCGTAACGGCGGCGTTCCCGGCATTCATTTTTACTCGATGAACCAGGCCGGGCCTACGGTTGAAATTTGCGACCGACTGCAACTGGTTTAAAGCTTGCCATTGCATTCAGTGCGTTGAGCTGGCTGGCGGCGTGTACCACCACGCCGCAACAAGTGCCAACGCCCGTCCCTAGAGCTGCCAAGACGACCTCAACCCCGTCGCAACCAGTCATTGCGGAACCCGTAGTTGCGCCAACTGACGCACCGATCCATGAGCCCATCAACGACGCACCGCGCCCCGCGTTATTGGCAGGCGAACCCGCACGTGAGTACCAACGAGGCGGCGCATCCTGGTACGGACCGGGCTTTCATGGTCGTCGCACCGCCAGTGGTGAGCGTTACAACATGCATGCCATGACGGCTGCCCACCGAACCCTGCCGTTTGGTACCTGGGTGCGGGTACACAGCTTGGTCAATGGCCGCGAGGTGGATGTCCGCATCACAGACCGTGGGCCGTTCATTCGCAGCCGGGTGATTGACGTGAGTCGAGGGGCGGCTGAGGCTTTGGGGATGTTGGGATTGGGGTTTAAAGAGGTTGTGTTGTTGGTGCCTGAGTCGACTGCGGTTGTTGTTGATATGCCGTTGTCTTTGGTTAAGGGGCGGAAGGTGGTTCGGCGGGTTGTCAGTGCTCGTTGATTAACTGATAGGCTGGTTAACTTTGCTGGAATTGCCGGGGCGAGTCCCGGCAGCTACGCAAAGGAGATCGCTATAAATTCAGTAGCTGCTCGCACCCGTATCCATTGACCTAGAGCCCTAAAAGACCCATAAAAATAGGTAAAAACAGTCAAAAACCAGCCCAAAAGCCCCTCAATCCAACCAAAGCCGCAAAAAATTCCCAAACTTCCTATAATTTCAGTAATTCCTGAAAACTAAGAAATAAGTTGTGAACCTAGCCCCCTTAACCCAGCGCTTCGTCCTCCACTTTGGTGAAATGGGCAGCCGCTGGGGCATCAACCGCACCGTTGGGCAAATCTACGCACTACTTTATGTGTCCCCAAAGGCGCTGAACGCTGACGAAATTGGCGATGCGTTGGCTTTTTCTCGCTCCAACGTCAGCATGGGGCTCAAAGAACTGCAATCGTGGAACCTGGTGCGCTTGCAGCATTTGCCGAATGACAGGCGCGAATACTTTCAGGCGCCTGAAGATGTGTGGGCGATTTTCAGAACCCTGGCTGAGGAGCGGCGCAAGCGTGAGATAGACCCGACCCTGTCAATGCTGCGCGAGGCGTTGATGGAAGAAGGCGTGACGGGCGACGACGTGCATGCCCAGGCGCGCATGGCGCAGATGCATGACTTGATCGAGCTCATGACGGGCTGGCTGCAAGACGTGCAAAAGATGGACTCCGCCACGCTGGCCAGCCTGATGAAGATGGGTGCCAAGGTGGCCAAGCTGCTGGAAGCCAAAGACAAAGTGGCGGTGAGCCTGGGCTTAAAAGCCGCGGCCCCTAAATTGCCCGAGCCCCTCGAACCTCAACAAGGCTAACCAAAGCGAATTATGGAAAACCTAGACGCCCTTTTGCTCGCCCGCATCCAGTTTGCGGCCAACATCACCTTTCACATCCTGTTCCCGACGATCAGTATTTCGCTCGGCTGGGTGCTGCTGTTTTTCAAGCTGCGCTTTGTTAAAACCAAGCAACAACATTGGATGGACGCCTACCAGTTTTGGGTGAAAATTTTTGCGTTGACGTTTGCGCTGGGTGTGGTGAGCGGCATCACCATGAGCTTTCAGTTCGGCACCAACTGGCCGGGCTACATGGAGAAAGTCGGCAACATTGCCGGGCCGCTGCTGGCCTATGAGGTGATGACCGCGTTCTTTCTAGAGGCCACCATGCTGGGCGTCATGCTTTTTGGCCGTGAACGGGTCAGTGAGCGCACGCACACCATTGCCACCTTGCTGGTGGCAGGTGGCACCACGTTGTCGGCCTTCTGGATTTTGGTACTCAATTCATGGATGCACACGCCAGCCGGGTTTGAGATGATTGACGGTAAAGCGCACGTCACCAGTTGGATGGAGGTGATTTTTAACCCTTCACTGCCCTACCGCTTCACGCACATGATGTTGGCATCTGGACTGACGGTCGCGTTTTTGATTGCAGGCGTTTCGAGCTACCGTTGGCTAAGGAGCGAGCGCGGCGCAGAGGTGGTGGCCGGTATCAAAACTGGTGTCTACCTGGCGGCGTTTTTGATTCCCCTGCAAATCATTGCGGGTGACTTGCACGGGCTGAACACCATGAAATACCAGCCCGCCAAATTGGCAGCTATGGAGGGCATTTGGGAGACCCAAAAAGGCGCTGCCGCTGTGCTGTTTGCGATGCCAGATGAAAAAACCCGTACCAATAAGTACGAAATTGCGATACCCAAGCTCGCGTCTCTTTACCTGACCCATGACCTGGACGGCGAGGTCAAAGGGCTGAATGACTTCAAAGGCAAGCACCCACCGGTGGCGCCTGTTTTTTGGGCGTTTCGCATCATGGTCGGTGTGGGCATGCTGATGTTGCTAGTCAGTTGGGCGAGTGTTTTTCAGCTCAAGCCGTGGAAGAAAAACAGCAGGCGTGAACTAACGGTCTGGCACGCCCGCATTCTGGTCGGTATGACGTTTGCTGGCTGGGTGGCGCTGGTCGCGGGCTGGTACGTGACCGAGATTGGCCGCCAGCCCTGGCTGGTAACGGGCGTGATGACCACGCTGGAGGCGGCATCGACAGTGCCCGCCCCCAAAATCGCGCTGAGCCTGGCGCTGTACTTGGCGATGTATGCGGCGCTGACTGTGGCTTACATCTCGGTGGTGTTTTATTTGGCACGGCATAAAAAGCACGCCGACAAGCCGTTTGGCGACGAGGCCAGCAGCAATCTGGAAGACCAATTGAATGTGGTGAACTACCCAGAAAAAGAAGGAGTACCCAATGCCTGATATATACAGTATCGTGACCCCCGACCTGACCCAAGCCGCGGGCTGGATGCCGATTGTTTTCCTCGTGGTGATGGGCTTGAGCATGCTGGCCTATGTGATTCTGGACGGCTATGACCTGGGCGTTGGCGTGCTGATGCAAAGCGCGAACGACGACGACAAAGACACCATGATCGCCAGCATCGGCCCGTTTTGGGACGCCAACGAGACCTGGCTGGTGCTGGGCGTGGGTATTTTGCTCACCGTCTTCCCGATGGCACACGGTGCGATTCTGGGTGCCTTGTACCTGCCAGTGACTTTCATGTTGATTGGCTTGACGCTGCGCGGCGTTGCGTTTGACTTTCGTGTCAAGGCGCGCGCTGCACACAAGCCGCTGTGGAACCGGCTGTTTTTTGCCGGGTCGCTGCTGGCAAGCTGGAGCCAGGGCTACATGCTGGGTTCGCTGATCACCGGCTTTGACCCGTCGCTGTGGGCGATGGCTTTTAACGCAGTGATTGGTTTGGCGCTGGTGGCGGCCTACTGCCTGATTGGTGCTGGCTGGCTGATCATGAAAACGGTGGGTGACTTGCAACTGCAAGCCGTGCAGTGGGCGCAGCGCAGTTTGTTATTCACGGTACTGGGCGTGGCGGCCATATCGATTGCCACGCCGCTGGTCAGCCCGCTGATTTTTGCCAAGTGGTTTTCATTTCCGAACATTATTTTGCTGCTGCCCATCCCGGCTGCCACGGCAGTGTTGTTCGCCGTGATGTACCGCAGCCTGAGCCGCTTGCCGACTCGCCTGACGCAAGGTAACGAGTACGGAGCCTGGGTACCTTTTGGCGCAACGGTGGGTGTGTTCTTATTGGCGTTTTACGGACTGGCCTACAGCTTGTTCCCTTGGCTGGTGATCGAGAAAATTACCATTTGGCAAGCGGCCAGCTCGACTGAGGCGCTGAAGGTGATTCTGATCGGTGCTTGTGTTGTGTTGCCCGTGATCATTGGCTACACCGTGTTTGCTTATCGGGTGTTTTGGGGCAAGAGTGTGGCTTTGAAATACTAAGCTTGGCCTGATTGCCGTGGATCAACAAGCCGGACGGCAAGCCACCGTGTTGGCCGCATTGAAGGCGGCCATGGTCTGGGGTGATTCTGTTTTCTGTCAGGTGTTGTTGATTTTGAAAAGCTGAGAATTCATTGCGCCATGTCAAAGCCCCGCGGCATTGTCGGGCGCATGATGCTTCCTTGACTTCACCGGGAACTTGTATGGACACACATCTCGCCGCTTCCTTTAAGCCCGCACTGTTGCTTCAACGCGCCACTTTGCTTGCCCAGATCGCAGACTTGCGGGGCGGCGATGTGGGTCGGGCTGCAGCCTCTGCCGACCATTTTGGACCATCAGAAGACACGCGCGCTCAGGCAAACAGTGCTCGTGATCTGGAGCTGGCACTCGACGCCCGGGAAATCGCCGAGCTTGCTGAGGTAGACGCTGCGCTGCAACGCATCGAAATGGGTTTGTATGGTCAATGCGTGGAATGCGGTGTTGACATTGCCCTTGCGCGTCTGAGGGTCGCGCCTGAAGCGGCGCGCTGTATCGGTTGCCAGGAAAAAAGCGAATTTGACCTCGCCACCACGACAGCGTCAAAGCAGTAAAAAGTGGTGAAGGAGCGGCGCTTTATCCGCCGCTGTCCAGCGTAAACCCCGCATTGCGGTCCTGCCCCAGCAGCGCCACCATCTGAGGTAACGCCAGTTGCAACTGCGCTTTCAGCGTATGCGGCGGGTTGATGATGAACATGCCGCTGGCGGGTAAGCCCGGCCTGACGACATCACCCTCGTCATCGGTCGTCAACTTGCTGGACTTGACCGTCAAAACAGCATTCAGCCAAGGGCGTCCCGCCTTGACCGCCAGTGTCTTCAGCTTGCGTGGCAAATCATGCGCTTCTGGCCGCGGTATCACCGGATACCAGACAACATACGTCCCCGTTGAAAACCGCTTCACTGCATCGACCAGGCAGGCGCTGACGCGCGCGTAGTCGCTCTTCATCTCGTAACTTGGGTCACAAAACACCATCGCGCGGCGCGACGGCGGTGGCAAAAAGGTTTTGAGCGCTTCAAAACCGTCTTCACATGCCACTGTTACTTGCCTGCCGGCACCCAATTGCGCAATGTTGCCTGACAGCGACTTGAAGTCCGTCGGGTGCAGTTCAAACAGCTTGAGCTTGTCGCGGCCTTCCAAAAACTTTTGGGTGATGAAGGGGGAGCCGGGGTAGATTTTGAGGTGGCTCGCATCACCAGTCTCAGCAAATTTGGGATTCAGATCACGCAAAACATTGGCGTAATCTTGGAGGGCAGGGCAAAAGTCGTCTGGCGTGATGGTCTTGTTGGCTGATTTAATTGCTACTTTTTTAGGAGCTGTTTGCGCCCGCATTTGTTGGTCTGGAGCTTGATTTGATGCCTGAAAAAGCCTGAAAACACCGTCTTTGGCCTCGCCACTGGTCTCGGTGTAGTCGCCGTCGAGCCGGTACAGCCCGGCACCCGCGTGGGTGTCGATGACGCTCAGGGCGGCGTCTTTGCCGCACAGGTACTTGCACAGCGCAATCAGGGTGGTGTGTTTGAGGACATCGGCATGGTTGCCGGCGTGAAAGGCGTGGCGATAAGAAAACATGGGTGTATTTTCCCCCTAAACGACAGGCTGGAACCCCAAATCTTGACGCAAGCCCTTGATATTTCATATAATAGAGGGCTTCGCAGCGCAAATGTGGTTCCGCGGCGAAGTGCGCCTTTGGAGTGATTCATAGGCAAACCTGCTACCTAAGAGGTTCCCGTCAGAGGAACGCCGACCGTAGAAAAGAACCCGCCAAACCCTTCTTTTTAAAGAGAAAACTCATGAAAACCTTCAGCGCAAAACCCGCTGACGTAGTGCACGAGTGGTTTGTGATTGACGCGACCGACAAGGTCCTCGGACGAGTAGCCAGCGAAGTTGCTCTCCGTTTACGCGGCAAACACAAGGCCATTTATACGCCTCACGTCGACACCGGTGACT
>JANNVB010000031.1:0-78372 GCA_031414215.1 Polaromonas sp.
CGCGACTAGCAGCAAACTTGCCAGCAAAAGCGCCTGACGATTTGACACGCTACTCATACGACTCTAAACACTTGGCCATCAGCCGTGCAGCTTCTGCCATGCGCGGGCCGGGGCGTACCACGACGTCAGAATCCCCCACCCCAAACACGCACACACGGTTGTTTTTGACGGCCTTGATACTGGTCCAGCCGGGGTAGGCTACCGCGTTAACCATGCTACGGTTGCCAATCATGATCACATCAGGGTTGGCGCGCACTACAAATTCGGGGTTCAAACGGGGGAACGGCCCCAGCTTGGCGGGCACGACGTTCTTCACGCCCAACCGGGTCAGGGTTTCGCCTATAAAAGATACTTCACCCGCCGCATATGGCCCGCGGCTGACCTCAAAATACACCCGCGCTGTTTTGGCTTTAGCGGGCAATGACTGCGCGGCCGCCGACACGCTGCTGTCGATGATGCGCCACAAACGCTCTGCACCTTGCGCTTCGGGCACGGCCAGCAGAACACCCAGTACGGACAGGACGCGTTTGACATCGGCATGGGTTTTGGTTTCTAGCGCCACCACCTTGATGCCCAGTGCTTCCAGCCTTTCACTGGAGCGTGACTTGCCGGAGACCAGCACCACGTCGGGCTTCAAAGCCACGATACCTTCAATGTTCGGGTCCATACCGCCGCCCAGTTTGGGCACGGTTTTCAAGCTGTCCGGATAGTTGGAATATCGGTCAACCCCCACCAGACGCTGGCATTGCTCCATCGCACAAACACTTTCCGTCAGTGACGGCAACATGCTGACGATACGCTGAGGCGTTTGCGCGAAAGTGACAGTCACGCCTCGGTCATCGGTGACTTGCAGGGCTTGAACCGCGCCGCACCAAAGCAGCAACAACATGACCAGATACTTCATAGTTGCCCCTTCAAAGTCAACGGCAAACCAGCCGCCATGAAGGTCACGCGCTCACAAGCGGCGGCCACATCCTGATTCAATCGACCCAGCGCGTCAACAAACGCGCGAGTCTCGCGCCCGATCGGAATCACGCCCAACCCGATCTCGTTACCCACCAAAACAACCGGGCCAGACGCGTTTTTGATTGCTATTAAAAGAGTAGCTGCTTGCACCCGCATTTGTTGGTCTAAGGCCTCATTTGATACCTTTTTTAAGCTATTCTCGGCGTTTTCAGGCGGCATCAGCAAGTTGGTCAGCCACAGCGTCAGACAATCGACCACTACCAGGGTCTGCGGGCTGCTGTGGATTTGAATCGCTTCGCCAAGTGCTGTCGGCTCTTCAACAGTGGTCATACCTGGTACGCGATCTGCCCTGTCCCGCTGATGGCGTGCGATGCGTTCGACCATCTCGTCGTCCCACGCTGTGGCACTCGCAATCATCACGGCTTTATGGTCAGACGATTGCGCCAGCCAGTCACGCGCCAGCAGTTCAGCTCGGCGCGACTTGCCGCTGCGCTGACCACCGAGGATAAATTCGCTATGCATGTTGTTCAGCCCAGGCCATGATGATTTTGTGAATCTGCTCAACACCGTCGGTTAACGAGGCCGGCCCAGGCTGCAAAATTTCAGCCGATTTAATTTCAAACAGCTGATCGTTTTTAACCGCGTTGACCTCTTGCCAACCCGGCCTGGCACGCACATGCGCGGGCCTGAACCTTCGGCCGCACCAGGAGCCAAAAACAATGTCGGGATTGCGCTGAACAATTTCTTTTCCATCAGCAATGATGCGGCCCTTACCCATCGGTTCTTTGGCCAACTCGGGAAAGCAGTCATCGCCCCCCGCTATACCGATCAGCTCGGACACCCAGGCAATGGCGCTGATGTGCGGGTCATACCATTCTTCAAAAAATACACGCGGACGACGTTTTAAAGTCTTTGCAGCAGCTTCAATTTCAAGCAAACGGTTTTGCATAGTTTGTATCAGTGCCAAACCAATGCCCGCTTGCCCAACCATCGCGGCTATCTGGTACATCATGGAAAAAATCTCGGCCACGCTGCGCTGGTTAAAGATGGTGACTTGAATGCCTTTTTTGATCAACTGCGAGGCAATGTCGGCTTGCAGGTCTGAAAAGCCAATCACGCAGTCGGGTTGCAGTTCAACAATCTTGTCAATCTTGGCGCTTAAAAAGGCGCTGACTTTGGGTTTTTCTTCCCGCGCACGCGGTGGGCGCACGGTGTAGCCAGATATACCGACAATGCGCCGCTCCTCGCCCAGCAGGTACAGCCATTCGGTGGGTTCTTCTGTCAGGCAAACGATGCGCTGCGGGCCGTAGTTTTGACTGACTGGCAAGCTGCGCCAATCACTTGTTTTATCCAGCATGCTGATCCCTCAAAAAAAAGCTTGCCGCCGCCGCAGGGCTTGATGCGAACCACGCATGAAAGTAACTGGCCTTGACCGAACCCTGGACATACAGCGCCTCACCTTCACCCCGCAACTTGCGGCCCGGTGCGGCTTGGGTGCGCGCTTTTGCGGGCAATGTGGTGGCGCAAGTGGAATAGTGATACGCATGACCACGCAAAACACCACTATTCATGCCGAGCTGTTGCGGCCCGAGTGCTGCCAAGCGCTTTTGCAGCGCCACGCTGCCTGGCAGCACACCCCACATCGGGTAACCAGCACCGTCAATGGTCGTGAGTGTTTCAAACAAAGCCATCATGCCGCCGCATTCGGCCCAGACCGGTTTACCAGCTTCCACATGCGCCGCGATACTGGTTTTCATGGTTGTATTGGCTGCAAGTTTTTCAGCATGCAGTTCGGGGTAGCCGCCGGGTAACCACAAGGCATCGCACGTAGGCAATGCGCCGTCATGCAGCGGAGAAAAGTACACGACCTGTGCACCCATCGCTTGCAGGCAATCAATGTTGGCTGCATAAATAAAGCAAAAAGCGGCATCGCGCGCCACGGCAATGGTTTGGTCTTTTAATACATCAACCGGCAAGACAGCATGACTTGAAGTGGGCGCATCAAATACAACAGACCACCCCTGCAAATCATCAGCACCCATCTTGCCAAGCGGTGTTTCAGCCAAGGCATCAGCAGCCGCATCAAGCCTTTGCATCGCATCGGTCAACTCACTGGCCACGACCATACCCAAGTGCCGCTCGGGTAGCGTGAAGGCATCGCTGCGCATCAGCGCGCCGCGCCATTGCCTGGCATCACGCAAGCCAGCCTCCAGCATCTCGGCATGGCCAGTCGAAGCGACACGGTTGGCCAGCACACCAGCAAACGTCAAGCCTTCACGGTAGTGTTGCAAGCCCCAGGCCAATGCGCCGAACGTACCTGCCATGGCACTGGCATCAATCACGGCCAACACCGGCAAGCCAAAGCGCTGTGCCAGGTCAGCTGCACTGGGCTCACCGTCAAACAAGCCCATCACGCCTTCAACAATGATCAGGTCAGCACCCAGCGCGGCGTCATGCAGGCGCTGCGCGCAGTCCTGCTCGCCAGTCATCCACAGGTCAAGCTGATGCACCGGGTTGCCACTGGCCAGGGTCAACCAATGCGGGTCCAAAAAATCAGGCCCGCATTTGAAGACCCTTACCCGCCTGCCTTGCCGTGTATGCAAGCGCGCCAGCGCGCAGGCAACCGTCGTCTTGCCCTGCCCGGAAGCGGGGGCGGCGATCAGGATGGCGGGGCAAGGGGCTGAATGCATGCGCGGGATTACTTAGGTTGCCAGCGCAAAGTTACAAAGACACCACGGCCTGGCTGGTTGAAACCCAGAATAGTTTCATAGACCTTGGCGGTAACGTTATTGATCTTGGCCTGAAGATTCCAGTCCTTGCTAAATCGGTAGTCGGCGTATACATCGCCCACTGTATAGCCTTCGAGTTTTTGCGTGTTGTTTACGTCGTTAAAGCTTTCTCCGACTCGCAACACAGCGCCACCAAAAGTCCACACACCTACCGTGTAGTCAGCCGCAGCACGTAGCTGCCTGCTGCTTCGGCGCGGTAAGCGTTTGCCTGTCAATTCGTTGCGTGGGTTCAAGGCATCGGCTGATGCACTCAGTGTGAGTCCACCAAACGTACCGTCATAGGCCAGTGTCACGCCATCAATGCGGGCTCTCGCCAAGTTCACCGGCGAGATGCCTACCGTGGTGATGATGTTGGTGATGTTGTTGTCATACTTGACAAGCTTGACAGATTGACCAGCATCCGACCACCCAATGCTGTAATCGAAATTGCGGCCACGCTCTGGTTTTAGCAATGGGTTTCCTCTGAAGGTAGCGCTTGCTGGAAAGTAAAGCTGGTTAAAAGACGGCGCCACAAAACTGGTGCCGCCCGACGCACTCACCCGCCATTCGGGGGTTAAGCTGAAGCCGTATCCGGCAGAACCAGTGCTGCTGCCGCCAAATTGCGAGTTGTTGTCGCGCCGCACATTGGCCTGCCAGCTGTGACGACCAGAACTCCCATTGACACCTGTGAAGTAGGACATGACATCGCGTCGTGACACAGCGTAGCGACTTGAACTTTCAATGCTTTGTGTCAGATTTTCGATACCCACAATCACTATGCCCAACGGCGTATCAATGTCGTTTTGCCAAGTCGATTGGGTCTGCGTGGTTTTAAACAGGCTAGGCAACAAGGCAGGTGCAGCGACGATGGCGCGATTGGTGTCGGAGCTCAGGCTATACCGCAACTGGGTTTTCCAGCCAGGCATGACGAAGCCTTCTAGCCCCACGCGAGCCACGTTGGTGATGCTTGAATAGCGTGTATCACGGTTCAGTCCATCATCGCTGCGGCTTACGTTGTCTGCATAGACCAGACCCGCATCCAGCTTCCATGATGGATTGATTTGATAGGCCACCGAACCGCTGAGTGAATTTTGTTCAAAGCCATCCCTATCGGGGTTGAAGTTAGCTCCGACTTTTGAATTGGTCGCAGAAAATCCGGCTTCACGCGTCTTTTGGGCACTCAAGGCATAAGTCACATCGCCTGTGCCACCCGTCACTCCAGCAGTAAACTGGGCGTGGCTTTCGTTTCCAAGTGTCATGGCCGCATAGGGTTTAAATCCTGTAGCACCCTTGCGCATGAAAATCTGCACCACGCCACCTACAGCCTCGCTGCCATATAAGGCAGATGCTGGGCCTTTAAGAATTTCAATTCGCTCAATCATGTCCACCGGAATGTTGTCCCAAACGGGCGTACCAGTAGTCGCCGATCCGTAACGTACACCATCAATCAGCAATATGGTGTGCCGCGCTTCAGAGCCACGAATATTGATGTTGCTGTTTTTACCAAGACCACCGTTGGAGCTGAACTGCACGCCCGGCACACGCGATAAAAGTTCAGGCAGCGTGCGGCCGGGAGATTTTTCAATCTCGGCTCGGGTGATAACCGTGACGTCGCTGACCAGCTCGTCCGCCCGGGTGGCCGTGCGGCTGGCGGAAATGACGGTTTCCTTCAGTTGCGGGATAGCTTGGGTTTGAGAATAAGCTGGCGTCGAGAGCGCCGAAAATGCAGCGGCCAAGGCCATAGCCAATACAGTGCGTTGTGCACCTAAAACACGGTTTTTCATGAATAAAACAATCAACAAAAAACTCTCACTGGCTTCCCCGCCAGTGCATGAGCGATACGACAGCACACCTTTTGACAGGCGTGAAATCACCTTGTTGGCCGGTATCCGGGCTGACGGAACTGCCTTCATCGCCTTCCCAAGTCCTTGTTCAGGGGTCTCAGTGGCTATTGATGAAAGCTGAATACGGGTCAAAAAAAGTGACTCTGTACTCGTCCGTTTTACCGTTGCGGGGGCAGCGCAGGTTAAAAGTGATGGCCATGGGCGGCTTACTTTCTCCTGCTTCCCGTTGAACTGCGGCATGTGAACCACACCGCGAGCACCAACACGCAAGATTCTAAGCGCTGAACCTTCCGTAAACCCTACAATTGCGCTAGCTATGCCCAACACCACCCAAATTAACCAGATCACAGAGCGCGTCGAGCGCCTCTTGCTGCGCTACGAGGAATTGCAACGCACCAATGCACTGTTGGCTGAAGAAGTCGGCGTGCTGACGCAGGAACGTGATTCGCTCAAGTCACGCCTGGGTGCAGCAAGGGCGCGGGTTGACGCACTGCTTGAGCGTCTGCCTGAAAACGCCAGCCACAGCCAGGCAGCACCCTTGAGCGCCTCATGATGAAACAGCTCGAAGTTCAAATCATGGGGCAGAGTTATTTGCTGGGCTGCCCACCCGACGGCGATGCACGGCTGCTGGATGCCGTTAACCGGGTCGACCTGGCGATGTGCAAAATCCGTGATGGCGGAAAAATCAAAGCACGCGACCGTATTGCGGTGTTGGCGGCGCTGAATCTGGCCTTTGATGTACCTGAACCGCCCCCCGCCATTCAAACCCCGGTAACGCCGGGTCAAGAGTCGGCTCAACTTGCCGCGCTGCTTGAGCGGCTAGACACCGCGCTGGGCCAAGACGGCCAGTTGCTGTAGCGCCATTTTTTCTGGCTAACGCCTACAATATGTCTTGTCTGCGGTACACGCTGGGCTTTATATTTCCTTGTACCAATGCTTTTAATAGCACGGGCTTGGTAAATTGCCTGGTTGGCGCGCACGTCTCGCGTTAGACGAGCCCAAAGCCAGGCTGCCCTCGCCCACCTGAACCCCGGTTCAGGATGACGGTCCAGCGGTACTTGCAGACACCTTCTTGAATCCCACACCCCATGACCTTTGAACCTGTTTTGATCATTCAACTCGCCTTGCTGGGCGTTGGTACCGGCTTTCTTGCGGGGCTGCTTGGCATTGGCGGCGGCATGCTGATGGTGCCCTTCATCACCATCATCATGTCCAACCGGGGCATCGCCCCAGACCTGGCCGTCAAGATGGCGATTGCCACCTCAATGGCAACGATCATCTTTACCTCGATCTCAAGTGTCAGGGCGCACCACAAGCGCGGTGCGGTGCGGTGGGACATCGTCAAACGCCTGGCGCCCGGCATCGTTGTTGGCAGCATGGTCGGTAGTCTGGGTGTTTTTGCGCTGCTCAAAGGCTCGTACCTGGCGATATTTTTTGGCCTGTTCGTGAGCTTTTCGGCCACCCAAATGTTTTTGGACAAAAAACCCAAACCCAGCCGACAGATGCCTGGAACGACTGGGCAGTTTGTAGCCGGCGGTTTCATCGGATTTTTGTCAGGCTTGGTGGGCGCTGGCGGCGGCTTTATCAGTGTGCCCTTCATGACCTGGTGCAACGTGGCCATTCATAGCGCCGTAGCCACCTCTGCGGCGCTTGGTTTTCCGATTGCATTGGCCAATGTGATCGGCTATGTCATCAGCGGCAACACCGTGCAAGGTTTACCGCCCAATTCTTTCGGCTTTATCTGGCTGCCCGCCTTGCTGGTGATTGCCACTTGCAGTTTTTTTGTCGCACCCTATGGTGCAAAGGCTGCACACAGCTTGCCAATAGGAAAGCTCAAGCGAATTTTTGCCAGCATCCTGTATGTGCTGGCGGCCTACATGCTCTACAAGGGCATTGCAGGCTAGGCCAGGCTTAAGCCGAAGCAGGCGCTGGCATCACCACGATGCCGTCTTCATCGGCATACAGCCAATCACTCGGGCGAACCCACACGCCTTGAATTTGAACCGCTACGTCTGACTGACCTTCGCCGCGTTTTTCAGTGGGCAACGGCATCGCTGCCAAGGCGCGAATGCCGGTGCTGCACTGCGCCAGCTCAGCCACGTCGCGCACGCAGCCGTCAATCACCACACCAGCCCAGCCGTTTTTAGCCGCAGCAGCGCCCAGGTTACCGCCCAGCAAAGCACGCCTGAGTGACGCGCCGCCATCAACCACCAGCACCCGCCCCTCACCTGCTGTATCAACAGCTGCCTTGACCAGCGAGTTGTCTTCAAAGCATTTGACCGTAACGACCTCACCACAAAATTTTTCGATGCCGCCGAAATTTTTGAACACCGGCGGCAAGACTCTGAAGTGACCTGAAGCATCATTTTTGTGAGTATCGCAAAGGTCACAAGTTGCGAATTTCAGGGTGTTTGTATTGGGCATGGCAGATTTTATAAATAGATTGAAATCGTATTTTCTCCTCTGAAAGGCGAGTAAACCACGCTGTTTTTGATTTTCAGAGGCAAATAAGCATCACAAACCATCAAAAATGTGCTTTTCCCCTATGAAAAGCGCTCTTTCTCCAGTAGCATCCGCAGTGCCACTAGAGACTAGTTATTTCCGGTGGTGATTTATCAACTTCTAGAAGGAAAATCAATCATGGCAACTGCAAAAAAAGCACCGGCTAAAAAAGCGCCCGCAAAAAAGGCTGCTCCGGCAAAGAAAGTAGCTGCGAAGAAAGCAGCTCCCGCGAAAAAGGTAGCCGCTAAAAAAGCAGCTCCTGCGAAAAAGGTAGCAGCCAAAAAAGCAGCTCCCGCCAAAAAAGCTGCGGCCAAAAAGCCAGCAGCCAAAAAGGCGCCTGCTAAAAAGCGTACCCCGAACGCCGCGTTCATGAAGGCATTGACACTGAGCCCGGCATTGGCCGCAGTGTTGGGCGACAAGCCACTGCCACGCACCGAGATTGTCAGCAAGCTGTGGGTCTACATCAAGGCCAACAAACTGCAAGACAGCATCAACAAGCGCATGATCAACGCTGACGCCAAGCTCAAAGCCGTTTTCGGTAAAGCCCAAGTGTCGATGTTCGAGATGGCTGGCCTGATCGGCAAGCACGTCAAGTAATCTGCTTTAACGCAGAACCTGAAAAGCCGGTGAAAACCGGCTTTTTTTATGCTTTTTTGTATATTTTTTGGCTTAAGCTCAATGAATACGGGCGCGAGCAGCTATTAATATAATAGCAATTACCGCTAAAACTTCTGTGGTCGTATCACCTCAATGTCAGAAAAAAACAGCCTCACGCCGTAGTTGCTGGCGTATTGCTCGATGACGTAACTGGCCATGGCATCGGCGACTGCCGCGTCGCAAATGATCTTCATCTCTATCATGCGGTCAGCGTCCCAATTGCCTTCATGCGTTGCGTTTTGCGAGCCGCCGCGAACGTCGTACACGGTGTAACCCTGCGCACCCAGCCGCTTGGCGTCGGCGATCAGCGACTTTTCAAGAATGGCCTCAGTGATGATGACCAGCAGTTTTTTTTGATGTTTAAGCATAGTTGGTGACTCTATGTGGCATGCCGATTAGCTGAGGACCTGCGCCAGCTTTAAATACAGCGGGATTCCCAGCAGGACATTAAAAGGAAAGGTAACGCCCAACGCTGCGGTGATGGACAACGCGGCGTTGGCTTGCGGTACTGCGATACGCATGGCCGTAGGTGCAGCAATATAGCTGGCGCTGGCCGCCAAAGCCGCCATGATGGCAATGCCGCCAGTACTCAAGCCCAGCGCCTTGCCGCCCAAAGCGCCCAACACCCCCAAGGCCATAGGCGCGAGTAATGCGAACGCAATCAATTTAGCGCCGTAACGCTTGAGCTCGCCCAACCGGCCGCCTGCCACCAGCCCCAGTTCCAATAAGAATAGCGCCAACACGCCTTTGAACAGAACGGTAAAGAGCGGTGCAATCGGCGCAGTGCCGGCCTCACCCATCATCGTGCCAATCACCAAACCACCCACCAGCAGAAAAACCGACTTGCCTAAAAAAACATCGTGCGCCAGTGCACGCCAGGCTATTCCCGCTTTGGCACCACTGCCGCCTGTTTGTTTCTTTTCATACCACCGCGCCAAAGCGATACCCATCACGATGCCGGGTGCCTCCAACAAGGCCACCCAAAGCGCAGCATGCGATTCAAACGGGATGTTGCGGTGCGTGAGGTAAGCGCTGGCCACGGCAAACGTCACCACACTGACCGAGCCGTAATGCGCTGCAACCGAGGCCGCATCAAAACCGTTGAGCCCAATCAAGCGCCTGAGCACGGGGTACAAAAAAAGTGGAATCAACAAACCCAAAGCCAAACAAAACAGCATCTGGGGAATGACGGCGTCCAGGCTTTGTTTTGACAACTCAACCCCGCCCTTCAAGCCAATCGCCAGCAGCAGATAAATTGAAAGCGTTTCGTACAAAACACCTGGCAAAGCCAAATCACTTTTGACCAATCGCGCCAAAAGGCCCAGCAAAAAGAAAAGTACAACTACATCAATCATCAACGAGTCTCTGGTTAGGGTTTGGCAGCTAGCGCCTGATGGGTAATAGCCGACAAGGTAGCGCGAGTGGTGATGACCTCGGGGTCCAGCATGATTTCTATCAAGGTACCTTCACTGCGCGCCAGCGCAGCCAGCAGTTCACTTTCAAACTCTGCTGTGCGCGTGATACGCACCCCCGCATAGCCGTAAGCGCGTGCCAGCGCGGCGAAGTCGGGGTTTTTCAAGTGGGAGCCGCTGGAGTGGTTCGGGTATTCGCGCTCCTGGTGCATGCGGATGGTGCCGTACATGCCGTTGTTGAGCAGCACGATGATGGTTTTGGCACCAATCTGCACGGCCGTGGCCAGCTCTTGGCCGTTCATTAAAAAGTCACCGTCACCGGCCATCGTCAACACCACGCGCCCGGTGGTAATGGCTGCGGCGATGCCCGCAGGCACGCCGTAGCCCATCGCACCTACCGTGGGTGCCAACTGCGTTTTGTGACCTTTGACCAAGCCATGGTGCTTGTAAAAGCGGTGCATCCAGCTGGCAAAGTTGCCTGCACCATTGGTCAGCACCGCATCAGGCGGCAAGTGCTTTTGCAGCAGGCCGATGATGGCGGGCATGTCGATGTCGCCTGGCAATTTGTTGGGTTGCAGGTTGACAATGTAGTCGGCATTGGCATCGAGTGCCCACTGATCCCACGGTACGCTGACAGGGGCCGTCAGCACCTCTAGCGAGCGTGCAGCAGCGTTCATGGTGGCGTTGATGGCCAGGTCGGCCTGATAGACGCGGTTCAGCTCTTCAGCACTGCTGTGGATGTGCACCAGCTTTTGCTTTGGGCACGGCGCTTCAAGCAGCGTGTAGTTGTTGGTCGTCATCTCGCCCAGGCGCGGGCCGATGGCGATGATCAAGTCAGCCGCTTTGACACGCGCGGCCAGCTTGGGGTTCAGGCCAATGCCAACATCGCCTGCGTAAAGCGGGTGGTGGTTGTCAAAGGTGTCTTGAAACCTGAAGGCATTGCCAACCGGCAGGCGCCAGTTTTCAGCAAAGCGCTGCAAGGCCTGCGCTGCCTGCGGTGTCCAGCCACCACCGCCTACGATCACGAATGGACGCTCTGATTTGAGCAGCATTTCGCGCAGGGTTCGCAGCGCGCCAGGGTCGCTCCAGGCTTGCACCGCCTCTACTTTAGGCAAAGGCTGGGCTGATGTCATGCGGGTCAACATGTCTTCAGGCAGTACCAGCACCACTGGGCCAGGCCTGCCGTTCATGGCGGTGGCAAAGGCACGGGCTATGTATTCAGGAATGCGGTTGGCATCGTCAATCCGCTCTACCCGCTTGGCAAAGCCTTTGGTACTGGGGCCAAAAAAGCTTTGGTAATCCACCTCTTGAAACGCTTCTCGGTCACGGCAGTCGCTGGCTACATCCCCAATCAGAAGCACCATAGGGGTAGAGTCTTGAAACGCCGTATGCACGCCAATCGATGCGTTGGTTGCGCCCGGCCCGCGCGTGACCATGCACACGCCCGGTCGGCCCGTCAGCTTGCCATGCGCCTCAGCCATGTAGGCTGCACCGCCTTCTTGCCGGCAGGTGATAAAACGAATCTGATCCTGCCGTGCATGCAGGCCATCCAATACGGCCAGGTAACTTTCACCTGGCACGCCAAATGCGTGGGTCACACCCTGGGCGATCAGGCAATCCACTAAAAGGTGTCCGGCAAGTTGTGCTGTCATGTGCTCTTTATTCTGGCGTGCTGCTATCGCCATCATCGCCGCCGGCCTCCAGTGCCTGACGGGCCAGCTCTTCATCGCTCAACGGTGGTGCTTGTTCAAGCGCCGCCAACTCGTCTAAAAACTCCTGCGTGGGCTCTTCATGCTCCAGCAGAACTTCTTCAAGTTTCTGCTGGCTGGTCTCCACATGCACGGATGGCGAATGCATTGCAGTTGGCGGTACGGGGAATTTTTCACCCAGCTCAAACTTCAGCGCCTCTGACTTTTCCTCAACCCAATGCGCAAAATCGCCATCTTTTGGTGTGTTTGAATCGCTCATACGGATCTCCTTGTGTTTGGCGGCCAGTGTTAGGCAAATGTTGCGAATGGCAAGGCCTGCCCCACTCTCTGATTATGCTGGCAGCCGCCGTCGTGCAAAAGCAGCAAAAGGCCAACACGGCTTGCATTAATTCACCAAACAGTTAAATTATTGATATGTCCACTATTTCAGCAGAACCTGCAGAACCGCGCTCACGCGACGCCGACCGCTCACAAGCCGTCATCCTGAAAGCTGCACGCGACGAGTTTGCCGAGCACGGCTTGGGCGGTGCTCGCGTTGACAGAATTGCCGAGCGGGCCGGGTTGAACAAGCGGCTGATTTACTATTATTTTGAAGACAAGGAAAAGCTGTTTCAAGCTGTGCTTGAGCAGGCTTACCAGCATATCCGTGAAGCCGAACGCAAGCTCAATCTCTTAGAGCAAAAACCCGCTGACGCCATCCGCAGTCTGGTTGACTTCACCTGGAACTACTACCTCGAGCATCCTGAGTTTCTCACTCTGCTGAATAGCGCCAACTTGCACCGTGCCCGACATTTGGAGACTTCGCAAAGCGTGCGTGAAATGAACTCGCCATTGATAGCCACTTTGGGCGAAATTCTAGAACGTGGCCGCAAAGACGGCAGCTTTCGCGGCGGTATTGACCCATTGCAACTTTATGTGTCAATTGCAGGGTTGTCGTACTTCTATTTGTCGAACAACCACACGCTGTCAGCCATTTTTGGGCGCGACTTGATGACGCCCAAATCACGCAGCGAGCGTCTGTCGCATATCTGCGAAATGACGCTAGGGTATGTCCTTAGAAGCTAAGAGCCAACGCATCTTGACGATTCGTTGATGGCATCGCCATAATTGCTTATTCACCAATTAGTTAACAAACACTTCTGGAGACAACATGACATTCAATCGCCGCAGTGCAACTGTAGCTCTGGCTTGCTTCGCGCCCCTGGTGCTGGCAGCACAGACTGCGTACCCCAACAAGCCGATTCGCGTCATCGTGCCCTTTGCCGCAGGCAGCACCACCGACATCATTGCGCGGGCGATAGCTGACAAGATGGGTGCTGGCCTCGGTCAAGCACTCATCATTGACAACCGAGGCGGTGCCAGCGGCACGATCGGCCAGGCAGCAGTGGCCAACGCAGTGCCTGATGGCTACACCATCATGATTCATTCGTCGTCACACACCGTTAGCCCCTCCACCTTCAAAACGCTGCCGTTTGACACCATCAATGGGTTTATGGGTGTCACGCCAATTGCGAATATCCCCAATCTGCTGGTCGTTCCCACCAACAGCAAATTTAACAGCGTCAAAGATCTGGTCAGTGCTGCCAAAGCCAAACCCGGCTTGCTCAATTACGCCTCCGCAGGCACCGGCAGCGCAACGCATTTAAATGCAGAAAAATTCAAATTGGCGGCGCAGTTCTTTGCGGTGCATATTCCGTACACCGGATCCGCTGGGGCCATCACGGACTTGATGGCCAATCGGGTGGACTATTACTTCTCGCCCGCCGCTGCCGCTATTCCATTCATCAACGCGAATACGCTGCGCCCATTGGCGGTAGGTTCAAGCAAACGCATTGCGGTGTTGCCGAACGTACCGACAACCGCCGAGGCAGGTGTCAAAGACTCTGAATTTAATTTCTGGATCGGCATGATGGCTCCCGCAAAAACGCCACCAGAAATTGTCAAGAGGCTCAATGCCGAGGTGATCAAAGCACTGAACACACCCGAGGTCAAAGAGCGCTTTGCGCGCTTGGGCGCTGATGCCTGGACGCTGTCGCCCGAGCAGTTTGACGACTACATCAAAGCCGAAGTCCGCAGCAACGCAGACCTTGTGAAAGCCGCCCGTCTGGACGTGCAATAAGGCCGACGCGTATTTCAACCCTCATCAAGGAAAGCAATGCCAACTAAAAGCCTAGGCATCATCATGCATGGCGTCACAGGTCGCATGGGCATGAACCAGCATTTGATCCGCTCCATCGTCGCGATTCGCAAGCAAGGCGGCGTGACGCTGTCTGATGGCAGCAAGGTCATGCCTGACCCAATACTGATTGGCCGCAACGCCGAGAAGATAGAGGCGCTGGCCAAGGCCCACGGCATCGCCCGCTGGGGCACAGAACTGGACGCTGCGCTGACCAACAAAAGCGACACGGTTTTCTTTGACGCAGGCACCACGCAAATGCGCCCTACCCTGCTGGCCAAGGCGATTCGGGCGGGCAAACATGTGTACTGTGAAAAGCCGATTGCCACCAACCTGAACGAAGCGGTGGAGATTGCGCGATTGGCTGAACAAGCTTCGATAACTTCAGGCCTGAAGCACGGCGCGGTGCAAGACAAACTTTTTCTGCCTGGCTTGCGCAAGCTGGACATGCTGCGACGCGCAGGCTTTTTCGGCCAAATGCTGTCAGTGCGGCTGGAGTTTGGCTACTGGGTGTTTGAAGGCGACTTGCAACCGATCCAGCGCCCAAGCTGGAACTACCGCAAGGAAGACGGTGGCGGCATGATTTTGGACATGATGTGCCACTGGCGCTATGTGCTTGATAACCTGTTTGGCGAGGTCAAATCAGTGTCTTGCCTGGGCGCTACGCACATCCCCAAGCGCTGGGACGAAGACGGTAAACCCTTCACAGCAACGGCTGACGATGCTGCCTACGCCACGGTAGAGCTCAAGGGCCACAACGGCGACCCCGTAATTGCACAAATCAACATGTCTTGGGCCACCCGCGTGCGGCGTGATGACCTGGTGACTTTCCACGTTGACGGCACGCACGGCTCTGCGGTGGCGGGCCTGTCAAGCTGCCGCGCCCAGTCGCGCGTAGCAACGCCGCGCCCTGTGTGGAACCCGGACGAAAAGCAAACCATGAACTTTTTTGACCAGTGGCAGGAGATCCCGGACTCACAGGTGTATGACAACGGCTTCAAGATTCAGTGGGAGCATTTCATTCGCCATGTGGTTGAAGACGCACCCTACCGCTGGACGCTGCCCGAAGGTGCCAAAGGCGTGCAATTGGTCGAGGCTGCCCTGGAATCTTGGCGCGAAAGGCGCTGGGTAGACGTGAAACCTTTGACAATTTAGCGCTATATATTTAATAGCTGCTTGCGCCCAAATCCATTGGTCAAAAGACTGATTTGATACCTGAAAATAGCTCTTTTTATGCCTTTATCACTCGTTTTACCTGAAACCTCAAGCAGCGGCACGACCAGCTCGCACCTGTACACGGTACGCAGCTCGCCACCGCCCAAACCCAAAGCCCGCGTACCGTTTAACCGCATCGCTTATTCAGCAGCGCATGTGGTCGCCAACCCGAACGCCAACAACAACCCCAGCCTGGACTGCGCCATCGACTGGGACGCCACCATTGCCTACCGTCAGCACCTATGGTCGTTGGGCATGGGCGTGGCCGAGGCGATGGACACCGCCCAACGCGGTATGGGCCTGGACTGGCCCACGTCGCTTGAATTGATTCGTCGTTCGCTCGATGCCGCCAAAGACATACCAGGCGCGCTGGTCGCGTCAGGCTGCGGCACAGACCACCTAGATATCGATGCAGTCAAAACCATTGACGACGTGATACGCGGCTACGAAACGCAGATGGAAGCGATAGAAAAACTGGGCGGCAAACTGATCGTGATGGCCAGCCGCGCGCTGGCTCGAGTGGCTACATCGCCCGCCGACTATGAAAAAGTTTATAGCCGGCTGCTGAGCCAGGCCCGCCAGCCCGTCGTGCTGCACTGGCTGGGCGACATGTTTGACCCCGCCCTGAAAGGCTACTGGGGCAGCAACGATGTTGACGAGGCCATGAACACCGCCCTCAGCGTCATCAACGCGCACCCGAGCAAGGTTGATGGCATCAAGATTTCATTGCTCGACAAAGACAAAGAAATCGCCATGCGCAGGCGGTTGGCGTCAGGCGTGCGCATGTACACGGGTGATGACTTCAACTACGCCGAGCTGATTGCCGGTGATGGTTATAACAACAGCGCCATGCACAGCCAAAGCGACGCACTGCTCGGCATCTTCGATGCAATTGCACCCGCGGCCAGCGCAGCGCTGGCAGAACTGGCCCAAGGCAACGTCGACAAGTTTCACGCCATTCTTGGCCCCACCGTGCCGCTGTCACGTCACATCTTTAAAGCGCCGACACGCTTTTACAAAACCGGCATTGTCTTCATGGCCTGGCTGAACGGCCACCAAAACCACTTCACCATGGTCGGTGGTCAGCAAAACACACGCTCCATCCTGCATTTGTCTGAACTATTCCGGCTGGCAGACGCCGCCAACGTGCTAGAGCAGCCCGAGCTGGCCGTGAGTCGCATGAAAAACCTGTTAACGCTGCATGGCATGGACGGCTAAACCGTGCGCGACTTCTCTAGAAACCACCGCTGGCTGTCGATCAACACCGCTACCGTGCGCAAGCAGCGCGGGCTAGAGCAACCGCTACTACAGATCATCGAAGATTGCGCAAAGCGCGACATACGCGCCATTTCTCCGTGGCGTGACCAGGTAGCCGCTGCGGGCTTGGTCAAGGTCTCCAATCGCGTCAAAACGCACGGCCTGGCCTTGTCTGGCTATTGCAGGGGCGGCATGTTTACCGCGACTGACAGCGCAGGCCTCAAAGCCGCGCATGACGATAACCTGCGCGCGGTTGACGAAGCCTGCGAGCTGAACGCCGCCTGCCTGGTGCTGGTGGTGGGCGGCTTGCCGGGTGCGCTGGCTGGCTACGCCGCGCACAAAGACATTGCCTTGTCACGCAACCAAGTGAGCCACGGCATTGCCAGCCTGCTGGACTACGCCAAAGCCAACAGTATGCCGCTGGCCATTGAGCCGCTGCACCCGATGTACGCGTTTGAACGGGCTTGCATCAACACCATGGAGCAAGCGCTGGACGTGTGTGATGCCCTCAACCCGTCAGGCGATAGCGCACTGGGCGTGGCGGTAGATGTGTACCACGTGGCCTGGGACCCGAAGCTGCAAACACAAATCAAACGTGCAGGAAAAAATCGTTTGCTGGCTTTTCATGTGTGCGATTGGTTGACACCGACCACTGACTTGCTGAACGACCGGGGCATGATGGGCGACGGCGTGATTGACATCCCTCAGATTCGCGGCTGGATGGAAGCTGAGGGGTTTGCAGGCTACAGCGAGGTCGAAATATTTTCAAGCAACAACTGGTGGCAAAAAGACGGTGGCGAGGTGCTGGACACCTGCATCGCACGGCATAAAGCAAACGTTTAAGCCAAGGTTTAAGCCGCCACCAAAGCCGTGCGCCTCACCCGCCGTACATTAAAGGCACTGGCCACCAGCACCATTTGCAGCACCACCAAGCCCAGCAGCACGCTGCGATACTGGCCGTCGTCCATCATCAGCCCAAACAGCAGCGGCGCAAGCGCCTGGCCAATGTCCAGGCCCGCGTACACCACGCCATACACACGGCCTGATGCGTTGGCTGGCGTGGAACTTTTGACCAGCAAGTCGCGCGATGGCCCGGCAATACCCGAAGCAAACCCCATTAAGCCAAACAGCACCGGCACCGTCCACACGGCCAGGTTGCCCACCGCCAGCAGCAATGCCAGCGCAGCGGCGATGCTAAAACCCAAGCCCACAACACGTTCGCAGCGTTTCGCATCTGCCGCCAAAAAGCCGCCCAGCACCATGCCGCCCGCACTGCCCAGCATGTAGATCGTCAAACACATGGCGACCAATGCCAACGGCACGTCATGCAAGCGCTGCGCAGCCGATGGGGCAAAGGTTTGAATCACGCTGAGTACAGCGGCGTACCAAAAGAAGAACGCAAAACACATCCAAACCGCAGGGATTTTTAAAAATCCAAAGCTGCTGTCAGCTTGTGCGGCACTTTGCTGCTTGGATGCAGGCAAGGCCAACTTACTGCTATTGACAAGCATCACAGCCAATACCCCGAAAGCGAGCACACCCGCCGCCATCAAAGCCACGCGCCATGAATACGCATAAGCCAGCGGTACCAGCATGGCCGGGGCCAGCGCCCAGCCCAGGCTGCCTGTGATGCCGTGAACGCTGTAGGCATGGCCTAGTCGGGGTGCGCTGACTTTGCGGTTCAGCAGCGTGTAGTCCACAGGGTGAAACACGCCATTGCCTGCACCACCGACCACCGCAAAAGCGGCCAGCATCCAATAGCTGGTGCTCGCTGCATAGCCAAATGCAGCCACACCAATCAGTGCCAGGCCAGCAAACAAAACAGGGCGCGGGCCAAATTTATCGACCACAAAGCCTGATGCCGCCTGCACCGCGCAAGATACGACAAAAAATACCGTCATCAAAAACCCCAGCTCGGCATAGCTGACGTTGAACTCGGTCTTGAGCCACGGGAACAGCGGTGCTAAAAGCAACTGGCTGAAGTGACTGATCAAATGCGCCGCACCGACCAGGCCAATCACGCCCGCGTCTTGTTTGAACGGCACGCTAGCCGACGGAAAGTTCAGGGTGCTTGTGTTGTTCATGCGGCTATCGTAGTATTAACCCGGTATGTTGAAATGCGACAAATAGCCAAGTTTCAGCGAATTACAGACAAAGCTGATTGATACCACCATCCCATGCCTAGAACTTCTTTGCTCAAACCAACCCCGCTAGGCGACACAGACAGCTACACCCCCAGCAAGCAGCGTCCGGTGCGGGTGCGCGCCCGCAGCATGCCAGTCGACACCCACTTTGAACCCCACGCCCACCCCTGGGCGCAACTGGCGTATTGCGCCACCGGCATCGTGCAGGTCACGGCTGCGCAAGCCAGCCAAAGCATGGTCACCTACATCGTGCCGCCATCTAGAGCCGTGTGGATAGCGCCCGGTGCGCAGCACCACATCACCGTGCTGGAGGCCGCAGAGTTTCGCACCCTGTACATCCACAAAAGCCGAACGCCCAAAGGCTGGACGGGTTGTCGTGTCTTGGTCGTTTCACCGTTGTTGCGCGAAGCAGTACAGGCGCTGGATATGGACATTCAACCGCAGCGTGAACAGTGGCTCAGCAACCTGACACTAGACGAAATCACCCACGCCGACACCCAAGCCTTGGGTGTACCGCTGCCCCACCCACAAACCGGTGACAAGCGCCTGCGCGCCCTGTGCGAAGCCGTGATGCGCGCCCCAGGCGGGCGCGCCACCCTGGCCGAATGGGCGGTCGACGTAGGTGCCAGCGAGCGCACAGCAGCGAGGTTGTTCAGAGACGAGCTGGGCCAAAGCTTCAAGCAATGGCGACAGCAAGCCATTCTGGCCAAAGCCCTGCCCCTACTGGCACGCGGCCAACCCGTCAGCGCCGTAGCAGCCGCCAGCGGCTACGCCAGCGACAGTGCGTTCTCAGCGATGTTTAAGGCCGCTATGGGGCAGTCGCCCAGTCATTTTCAGAATAAGGGGCGGCTGTAGGCTTAAACGGCTGCTTTTTACCTATTTTCAGATATATTTTAGTGCTATAGACCAATAAAAACGCGCGCAAGCAGCTACTAATTTAATATCGCCTACAAAACCACCAGATTCTCAGCCTTAGCCCCGTACACGGCTTCCAATGAGATGCGCTGGTCAAACGTCACCATGCGGCCTTTGTTTTTGACGGCCAGGCCTAGCAGGTACACATCGGTTAACTGCTTGTGGTTATGCACCCAACTGTGATTGAAGCGTGTGGCATCCAAAAGGCTGATGTCGTTGACCCACAGAGCGTGAAAGTCGTTGGCGGTGGAGCGCTGCAGCATGGCTGTCAGCACTGCCAGCGGTTGCGCGCCTGGGTAGGCGGGCTGGGCCATGATGCGCAGGCAGCCGTTTTGCGTCAAAGGGCAACTGGCCCAGCCGTGCGCGGCATTGCTGGCTAGCCAACTGGCGGCGCGGGTGTGGTGAACATGGTCTTGGTCGTGCAGCGCGATCAGCACATTGACATCGAGCAGCGCCCGCATCAAACGCCTTCTTCGTCGCGCAGGCGGTCAATCAGCTCATTGCTGACAACGCCGCCGCGCTTGGCCAGCGGCTGTATGCCGTACACAGCCAACGGCTCAGAAACGATGTGTGCCGGGCCTGGCGCTTCAGGCTGACGTGCGAAGGCCTGGCGCGCCAGATCGCTGATGACCTGGCCCAAGGTTTTGCCGTCGTGCCGGGCGATTTCTTTGGCGGCGAATAAAACGTCGTCAGATATGTCTAGCGTGGTGCGCATGACTGGCCTTTAAGTTTGATGCGTGATGTTTGATGCGTGATGTTATTGTAAATCAATCATGCATGTTGTTGGAAGGTTTGCCCTGCAAAAGGCTCAGAAAAACCGTTTTTGAGTCATTTTGAGCCGTTTTTACCCATCATTTAGGCCTCCAGACCAATAAATACGGGCGCAAGCAGCTCCTGAATACATAGCACTAAAAACTCACTTCGGCTTCCAGCGCTTAAGCAGCAGCGCGTTGCTCATGACGCTGACGGAGCTCATGGCCATGGCGGCACCTGCAAGTACTGGGTTTAAAAAACCCAGCGCGGCCAGCGGTATGCCAGCGGCGTTATAAGCAAAAGCCCAAAATAGGTTTTGACGGATTTTGGCGACCGTACGAGCAGAAATATCGAGCGCTGCGGCCACCAGCAGCGGGTCGCCGCGCATGAGCGTGATGCCTGCTGCGTGCATGGCGACGTCGGTTCCGTTACCCATGGCCATACCCACGTCTGCGGCGGCCAATGCGGGCGCGTCGTTGACGCCATCGCCGACCATGGCAACTGTGTGGCCGCCCTCCTTCAACTTGACCACGAGAGCCACCTTGTCCCCCGGCAACACCTCAGCCATCACTTCACCTGCTTCTGGCTGCAAGCCCAGGCGGCGTGCCATGGCCTCGGCCGCGCCCCAGTTGTCGCCTGAAATCATCACGGTTTTGATGCCGCGTGCGCGCAGCGTGGCCAGCGCCTCTTTCGCGCCGGGCTTGGGTTCGTCGCCAAAGGCCATCAGCGCGCGCAGCACCAGGCCTGTGGCGGTGCGCTCGGCCATGGCCGACACGGTAGCGCCTTGAGCTTGCAACGCTGCGGCCTGGCTGGCCACGGCACTCATGTCTACCTTCAACTCGTCCATCCAGCGCAGGCTGCCGATTAAAAAGCTGCGCGTGCCAACGCTGCCCTCAGTACCCCTGCCGGGCACGGCGCTGACGTTGGTCGGCACGTCAAACGCCAAAGTTTTTTGTTGCGCGTCGTTTACCACCGCTCTGGCCAGCGGGTGTTCGCTGCCGCTTTGCAGGCTGGCGGCTATTTGCAGTGCCTCCAGCTCGCTCATTCCAGGCAGCACGACCAACTCAGTCAGTTTGGGTTTGCCCACCGTCAGCGTGCCGGTTTTGTCGAAGGCCACCACATCAACCTTGTGCGCAATTTCCAGCGCTTGCGCGTCTTTGATCAAAATGCCATTTTTGGCTGCCACTCCAGTGCCGGCCATGATGGCGGCGGGCGTGGCCAATCCTAAGGCGCAGGGGCAGGCAATGACAAGCACGGCCACTGCATGAATCAGCGCCAATTCAAACGCATGGCCGGTCAACCACCAGCCCAGCAGCGTGGCGACTGCAATCACCAGCACCACAGGTACAAACACAGCGCTGACTTGATCCACCAGCCGCTGAATCGGTGCTTTGGCGGCTTGCGCGTCTTCAACCAGCGCAATGATGTGCGCCAGCACGGTGGCGTTGCCCACGGCACTGACCTGCATCACCACCCGGCCATCACCATTGATCGAGCCGCCCGTCAGCATGCCACCGACGTCTTTGGTCACCGGCAGCGGCTCGCCTGTCAGCATCGACTCATCAACCTGGGTATGGCCTTCGCGAAGCGTGCCGTCTACCGGGAATCGCTCGCCAGGTTTGACCACCAATTGGTCAGCCACCAGCACCTCAGCCACGGGTACATCGACCTCGCCATCAGGGCCCAGCAGATGCGCCACATCAGGCCGCAGGGCATGCAGCGCCCGAATGGCCGAGGTGGTTTGCCGCTTGGCGCGCGCCTCCAGCCACTTGCCTAACAGCACGAGGGTGATGACGATGGCCGAGCCTTCAAAGTACAGGTGCACCATGGCGCCTGATTCAGCCGTCAGCCACAGCCACATCGACAACGCCCAACCGGCCGTGGTACCCAGCGCCACCAGCAAGTCCATGTTGCCCGTTAACGCTTTGACTGCGCCCCAGGCGGCTTTGTAAAAGCGCGCACCCAACACAAACTGCACCGGCGTGGCCAGTAAAAATTGCCACAGTGGTGGCAGCATCCAGTGCTTGCCAAACAAGTCGCCAAACATGGGCAGTACCAGCGGCAGCGACAGGGCCAACCCGATGCCCACAGGCATAAAGCCAGCCCAGGGCGATGCGTCTGGCGCGTCAATGGCTGCGCTGGCGGCGCGGGGCTCGTAGCCTGCATCCCGCACGGCACGTCGCAAACGCGCTTCCATCTGCTCCCCGGGCGCGTACACAATGCGGGCTGATTCAGTGGCCAAATTGACCGTAGCGGTTTGTACGCCAGGGACTTTCTTCAAAGCTTTTTCGACCCGGGCCACGCAAGACGCGCAAGTCATGCCACCGATGCCGACGTCAAGCGACGCGGATGATGCTGGAACTGGTGATTTTGGAGGTGTTGCTGTTGTCGTCATGGTCATAGCCTAATCCTTCCCATGATGGCAAGGTCAAGCATTGATGCACATCAACCTTGTCGATAACAGGGGTGTAGGTAAAGCGCTTGACCTTCCCACGGTGGTAAGGTTCAAGCTATGCTTTTGGCAAATCGTCAATTCAGTTCAACACACATACAAAAAAGGAATTTCAAATGATGCAGACCTTTACTGTCACCGGCATGACCTGCGGCCACTGCGAAAAAGCGGTGACACGCGCCGTCAAACAGCTTGACCCGCAGGCCGAAGTCACGATAGACCGCGCAGCCAACAAAGTGGAAGTGCAGTCAGAACAATCGCGCACCCTGCTGAGCAAAGCGATTGCCGATGAAGGCTACACCGTCGCATGACGGCCACTGGAAAAACCCGCGTTCTGTGGCCGGTTGCGATTGGCACAGCGGCGCGGCTGTCAAACATTTCGGCCAAGATGGTGCGGCACTATGAGTCGCTTGGCCTGCTGACCAGCGTGGCCCGCACCGACAGTGGTTACCGCCAGTACAACCAGGCCGATGTGCGCACACTGCAGTTCATCAAGCGCGCACGCGACATGGGTTTTTCAATGGCAGAAATTAGCGAGCTGGTCAGCCTGTGGAATAACCGCGGCAGGTCAAGCGCGAGCGTCAAACGCGTTGCCCAAAAGCATGTTGATGAGCTGACCCAGCGCATAGAGGCGATGCAGGCCATGCAGCGCACACTGGCGCGTCTGCTCGAGCACTGCCACGGCGATGACCGGCCCGACTGCCCCATCCTCGACGATCTGGGCGGTGGAATCAGCCGCCTTTGACATAGATCATGGAAATTGCACCCAATCAGGCGTCAAATCACTCTTGTAACGCGCTCATCAACAATTTTTACAGGAGATTTCCATGACCAAAAACGTTGGCAGCATTGACCGCATCTTGCGCGCCGTGATCGGCCTGACCCTGATCGCCCTTGCCGCAACTGGCACTGTCGGCTGGTGGGGTTACCTCGGCGCTGTGCCGCTCGCTACAGCCGCCATGGGCTGGTGCCCGCCTTACGCGCTGTTTGGGTGGAACACCTGCGGTATGAAAAAGGCAAATTGATAGCCGTTGGCGGACTAACCTACTCGCTTTCGCCAGCTGCGTAATACGAAACCCTAAACAGTTTTTTAGGTTTCAATCGTCTGCTTTGCCACTCTTGCTGCGCCCCGCCTTGACATCCGCCCGCAGACTTTTCCCTTCCAACCTGCGCTGCTTTGATGCAAATGTCGGCTTGGTGGCGCGGCGATTTTTGGGTGGGGTGGCTACGCCATCGATGACTTCTTGCAGCCGAGCTAGGGCATCGCTGCGGTTCATCTCTTGCGTTCGGTGCTGTTGGGCTTTTAGGACCAACACACCGGCTTCGGTGATGCGGCTGTCGTTCAGGGCAAACAAACGTTCCTTAACATCATCTGGCAAAGACGATGCAGTAATGTCATAGCGCAAGTGAATCGCGCTGGATACCTTATTGACGTTCTGCCCGCCTGCACCTTGCGCACGAATGGCGTTGAATTCAATTTCGCGCTCGTCAACCGGGTATTTGGGCGCTGTTGCCATGGCTCAACCTATCAAGTCATGCCAGCCAGTGCCGCAATCGCCAACGCGTAACCTTGTACGCCAAGCCCGGCCATCACGCCTTTTGCGGCGGGTGATAAATATGAGTGGTGGCGAAACGCTTCACGCGCGTGGACGTTGCTGATGTGCAGCTCAATGACAGTCACGCCCGCGCCCTTGATGGCATCATGCAAGGCCACGCTGGTGTGGGTGTATGCCCCGGCGTTGAACACCACACCCGCCAGAGTGCCAGCGGCTTCGGCACGGCCCGCCTGTTGAATGGCGTCAACCAATTCGCCTTCATGGTTGCTTTGGCGAAAGTCGAGCTTGAAGCCGTGCTGGGCACAGGCGGTCGCGCACAGCGCCTCAACATCAGCCAGCGTTTGCGAGCCATACACAGCGGGCTCGCGTGTGCCTAGCAAATTGAGATTGGGGCCGTTTAAAACGAGGATGATTTTCATGTTGACACGCTTTCAAACTGCAAGCTGGTTATGAACGACTGCGCATGATGTCTGGTGTTGTCACCACCACATCAGCGTTTTGTGCGCGTTGACGCAAGGCGTGCTCCATCACAACCAGTGCCAGCAGTGCCTCAGCAATCGGCGTGGCGCGTATGCCCACACAAGGGTCGTGGCGGCCTTTGGTAACCACCTCGGCCGGGTTGCCCGACGTGTCAATCGACTGGCGTGGCGTGATGATGGAACTGGTGGGCTTGATGGCAATCGACACGTCGAGGTCTTGTCCGGTGCTGATACCGCCCAACACGCCGCCCGCGTTGTTCGACATAAAACCTTTGGGCGACAAACCATCGCCATGGGTCGTTCCGCGCTGGGTCACGCTGGCAAAACCTGCACCAATCTCAACGCCCTTGACGGCATTGATACCCATCATGGCGTGGGCGATGTCGGCATCTAACTTGTCGTAGATCGGTTCGCCCAAACCAACCGGCATGTTTGACGCCACCACGCGGATTTTGGCACCGCAAGAATCACCCGCCTTGCGCAGTGCGTCCATGTAGGCTTCAAGTTTTGACACATCAGCGCTAGGCGCAAAAAACGGGTTGTTGGGTACGTGCTCCCACGACTCAAAATCAATGATTTCGTCGCCAATTTGCATCATGCAGCCTTTGAAGGTGGTGCCGTACTTGGCCAGCAACCACTTTTTAGCCACTGCACCGGCTGCCACGGTGGGCGCTGTTAAGCGGGCTGATGACCGGCCACCGCCGCGCGGGTCACGCAGGCCATATTTGTGCAGATAAGCGTAGTCGGCGTGGCCGGGCCGAAAGGTCTCCAGAATATTGCCGTAGTCTTTGCTGCGCTGGTCGGTGTTTTTAATCAACAGGCAAATCGGCGTGCCGGTGGTTTTGCCTTGGTATACACCCGACAAAATCTCAACCGAGTCGGGCTCGTTGCGCTGCGTCACGTGGCGGCTTGTGCCGGGGCGGCGGCGGTCCAGGTCGGCCTGAATGTCGGCCTCGCTCAGTTCCATGCCCGGTGGGCAGCCGTCAATCACGCAGCCAATGGCTGGGCCGTGGGATTCACCAAAGTTGGTGACTGCGAATAAATTGCCGAAGGTGTTGCCGCTCATACCGCTGGATTATCCCAGACACGGTTGGCGAAAAATTTAACCGTCCTTGCCATCATCCTCGCCAGCGGGCCAGTCCCGAATGTAAGCCTTGAGCATCTTGTTTTCAAAGTTCTGGCTGTCTACCACGGCTTTGGCCACGTCGTAAAGGCTGATCACCCCCATCAACATTTTTTGGTTCATCACGGGCATGTAGCGCGCATGGCGCTCCAGCATCATGCGGCGCACTTCGTCTAATTCAGTTTCGCTGGTGCAGGTCAGCGGGTGGTCGTCCATCGCTTTCCTGACCAGCATGTTGCCAATCTCACCGCCGTTGCCAACGATGCTGACAATCACTTCCCTGAAGGTCAACATACCCACCAAGTCGCCATGCTCCATCACGACCAGTGAGCCGATGTCTTTTTCAGACATGATTTGTGTCGCTTTGGCCAGAGGTTCATCTGGCTGAACGGTGTACAGGGTGCTGCCTTTGACGCGCAGTATGTCGGCAACTTTCATGGCGATCTCCTCAGTTTTGACAGGCATATTTTCCCACTGCAAAACGCTTTGTGGGAAGTTCATTGGCAATATAGCCCACAATAAGTGAACTGAGTTTTAAATTTGCCAGTAGATCTGAATTTTTTCATTTGGAGACAACCTCATGCCCGGCTACGCTGACCCCGGCTTTGACACGCTATCGCTGCACGCAGGCGCGTCGCCTGACCCGACAACTGGCGCTCGGGCGGTACCCATTCACCTGACCACCTCGTTTGTTTTTGAATCAAGCGACCACGCGGCCAGCTTGTTTAACCTGGAGCGCGCGGGCCACGTGTATTCACGCATCAGCAACCCCACCAATGCGGTGCTGGAGCAGCGTGTTGCCGCGCTTGAAGGCGGCATAGGCGCAATCGCCACCGCCAGCGGCCAGGCGGCATTACACCTGAGCATTGCCACATTGATGGGCGCTGGCTCTCACATCGTCGCATCGACCGCACTGTACGGCGGTTCGCAAAACCTGCTGCACTACACGATGCGGCGCTTTGGCATTGAAACCACTTTCGTCAAACCCGGCGACCTGGACGGCTGGCGCGCAGCCGCCCAGCCCAATACCAAACTCTTTTTTGGTGAAACAGTCGGCAACCCCGGCCTGGACGTGCTGGACATTGAAGCCGTAGCCGCTATTGCGCATGAAGCTGGCGCACCGCTGCTGGTCGACTCCACCCTCACCTCGCCTTGGCTGATCAAGCCGTTTGACCATGGCGCTGATTTGGTTTATCACTCGGCCACCAAATTTTTAAGCGGTCACGGCACGGTGATTGGCGGAATTGTGGTCGATAGTGGATCCTTCGACTGGGAAAAATCAGGGAAATTCAAGGAGTTGACAGAAGCCTACGACGGCTTTCACAACATGGTGTTCAGCGAAGAAAGCACCGTCGGCGCGTTCTTGCTGCGAGCCCGGCGTGAAGGCTTGCGAGACTTTGGCGCCTGCATGAGCCCACACACCGCCTGGCTGATTTTGCAAGGCATCGAAACCCTGAGTCTGCGCATGGCGCGGCACATGAGCAACACCGAAAAAGTGGTGGCCTTTTTAGCCAGTCACCCGTTTGTAGGGCGCGTCGGCCACCCGCTGCTTGAGACGCACCCCAGCCACGTACTGGCCAAAAAGCTGCTGCCGCGCGGCGCAGGTTCGGTCTTCAGTTTTGACTTGAAGGGCTCGCGCAACCAGGGCAAGGCATTCGTTGAAAGCCTCAAAGTTTTCAGCCACCTGGCCAACGTGGGCGACTGCCGCAGCCTGGTGATTCACCCCGCCAGCACCACACACTTCCGCATGACCGACGAGGCATTGGCGGGCGCAGGCATCAGCCAAGGCACGATTCGTTTGTCAATTGGGCTGGAGGATGCGGATGATTTGATCGACGACTTGAAGCGGGCTTTGAAGGTAGCGGAGAAGGCCACATGACGATGGCGTTTTCGATTCGCCCTTTTCAAACCAGTGACCATGCTGCAGTTACAGCGCTGTGGCAAGCCGCTGAGCTGACGCGTCCGTGGAATGACCCGAGCCAAGATATCGCGCGAAAGCTGACGGTTCAGCCCACCTGGTTTCTGGTCGGATCAGTGGATGGAGATTTAGTCGCAAGTGCCATGTTTGGGTACGACGGCCACCGTGGCTGGGTCAACTACTTGGCGGTATCGCCCTCAAGCCAAGGCAAGGGCTACGCGAGAAAGTTGATGCAAGCGGGTGAAACACTTTTGACTGAAGCTGGTTGCCCAAAACTGAACCTTCAAATTCGAAGCAGCAACGCGAGCGTCATTGCTTTTTACGAGCATCTGGAATATGCAACGGACGACGTGGTGTCTATGGGCAAGCGCTTGATCGCCGACATCTAACCTTACCCAATAGACCCATCCAAAATCATGATCATCAACGTCAACAACCACCCGACCTACTGCTACACAGCAGGCAAAGCCTTTGACGCAGCCAAGCCCACGGTAGTTTTCATCCATGGCGTACTGAACGACCACAGCGTGTGGATTTTGCAAAGCCGCTACCTGGCCAACCACGGCTGGAATGTGCTGGCCATAGACTTGCCGGGGCATTGCAAAAGTGAAGGCGAAGCGACCGCCAGTGTTGAGGAAGCTGCTACGTTTATCGCAGCTTTGCTAGACACTTTGGGCATTGAAAAAGCTGCACTCATCGGCCACAGTTGGGGGTCATTGATTGCCCTCGAAGCCGCTTCAAAACTAGGCGATCGCATCACGCACCTGGTACTGGTAGGCATAGCTTTCCCGATGAAGGTGTCACCCGCGCTACTTGATACGTCGCTGAATGACCCGATGGCTGCACTAAAAATGAACAACATCTTCTCACGCAGCACCCTGGCGGCTCCGCCGTCGGCACTTGGCCCTGGCACCTGGGTCTACGGCGCTAACATGGCGCTCGGCAGGCGGGTGCTGGCCAGCAACACAAAGGTCAATGTGTTTCATCGGGGCTACAAGGCGTGTAACGACTACGCCAACGGTGAAACGGCCATCGGCCAGGTCACTTGCCCCGTGCTGTTTTTACTCGGCGCGCAAGATCAGATGACGCAAGCCAAATCGGCGCAGCTGTTGATAGAGACCGCAAAAAGCGCAGGAAAAGACTTCTCTGTCGTGCGTTTGGCGGTCGGTCACCACCAGATGACAGAAGCACCCGAAGAAACACTGATGGCCATCAAAGACTTTTTGAAATGATCACGCCCATGTCAGCGGCACGGGCGCAAGAAATTGCAGCCACGTTCGATCTGCGCGCCCTGCCGCCTGACTTTTACGCCAACCCCTACCCCGTGTACGACGCGCTGCGCGAGATCAGCCCGGTGCGCCTGATGCCCGATGGCACGTATTTTTTAACCCGCCATGCCGACCTGGCAGCGGTCTACCGGGATGCGCAAACCTACAGCTCTGACAAAAAAGTAGAGTTTGAACCCAAATACGGCGCTGCGTCCCCTCTTTTTGAGCACCACACCACCAGCCTGGTGTTTAACGACCCACCCCTGCACACCCGCGTGCGCAGCCTCATCATGGGTGCGCTGACACGACGGGCGATTGCCGACATGGAGCCAAGCCTCGTCAGACTGGTTGACAGCCTGCTCGATGAAATTGCCATCAAAGGCGGCGGTGATTTGATTGAGGATTTTGCATCCGCCATTCCCGTCGAGGTGATTGGCAACCTGCTGGGCGTACCGCACGCAGACCGAGCGCCTTTGCGCGGCTGGTCATTGGCCATTTTGGGGGCGCTGGAGCCCAAGCTGACAGCCGAACAAGAGGCGCTGGGCAACCGCAGCGTGACTGAATTTACCGACTACCTCAGAACACTGGTTACTGAAAGACGCAAGCATCCCGGCAACCCTGAACACGACGTGCTGACCCGGCTGATTGGCCAGGAAAGCGGCGACAAGCTGAGCGAGGCCGAGCTGCTGCAAAACTGCGTCTTTATCTTGAATGCAGGCCATGAAACCACCACCAACCTGATTGGCAATGCGCTGGTGGCTTTGTCAGAGCACCCGCAGGTTAAAGCAGAATTACTATTAAAACAGGAGCTGCTTGCGCCCGATTCTATTGGTCTAGAGGCCTATTTGAACCCCGTAATTGACGAATTTTTGCGTTTTGAACCGTCAAATCAGCTCAGTAACCGCCGCGCGTTGAAAAACACGCAGATTGGCGGTGTGGATGTCGCTGCGGGCAGCCTGCTGACCCTGTGCATAGGCGCATCCAACCGCGACCCGGCTCAGTTTGAGCGGCCCAACCAGTTGATGCTGGAGCGAACCAACAACCGACACCTCGCGTTCGGCTTGGGCATTCACCAGTGCGCAGGCATGAGCCTGGCGCGGCTCGAAGGCCGCATTGCCATTGGCCGATTTTTGCAACGCTTTCCCAACTATCGGTTAACTGCACCACCCACCCGGGGCGGTCGCGCCCGTTTCAGGGGCTTCTTGCATGCGCCGTTCACAGCGGCTTAAACTAAGAAAAATACTAGGAGACAACCATGCAAGACCCCAAAGCCTTCAAAAGCTTTTCTGAGTTTTACCCGTTTTATCTAACTGAGCACAGCAACAAAACCTGCCGCCGCCTGCATTTTGTGGGCACCAGTCTGGTGCTGGTATGCCTGGCCATGCTGATTGCAACCGGCAAGCCGCAATACTTGCTGTACGGTTTGCTCTGCGGTTATGGCTTTGCTTGGGTGGGGCACTTTGGCTTTGAAAAAAACAAGCCCGCCAGCTTCAAACGCCCGCTGTACAGCTTTATGGGCGACTGGGCGATGTACCGGGATATTTGGTTGGGTAAAGTCAAAATATGAAGCCAGAATCACCATCAACCGTCAGCTTTGGACTGAATCAACGCGTTTGCGTCGTCACTGGCGGTGCGCAGGGCATTGGGCGGGCTTGCAGTCATCGTTTTGCGCAAGAAAAAGCTCGCCTTGTGATTGCCGACATTGACGAGGCGCAAGGGCAAACGCTTGCGGCTGAACTTCAGTGCCTTTACGTGCATTGTGATGTGGGCGACAAGGCACAGGTCGATGCGCTGGTGGCGCAAACCATCGCTAGGTATGGCCGCATTGATGTGCTGGTGAACAATGCTGGGATTTTCAAAGCGGCTGATTTTTTAGATGTGACAGAGGCCGACTTTGATGCGGTGCTGCGCGTTAACCTCAAGGGTTCGTTTTTGGTTGGCCAGGCAGTGGCGCGTGAAATGGCCAAAACCGGCGGAGGCAGCATCATCAACATGAGTTCAGTCAACGGCGTGTTGGCTATACCGAACATTGCGAGCTACAACGTCAGCAAGGGCGGTATCAACCAGCTCACCCGCGTGATGGCGCTGGCTTTGGCCGACCACGGGATTCGCGTCAATGCCGTCGCCCCAGGCACGATTGCAACCGAGTTGGCCACCAAAGCGGTACTGACCAGCACTGAAGCGAAGGCAAAAATCATCAGCCGAACGCCGATGAAACGCTTGGGTGAGCCGCGCGAAATTGCCGATGTGGTGGCCTTTCTGGCAAGCGACGCCGCCAGCTACATGACCGGCGAGATCGTGGTGGTTGATGGCGGGCGAATGGCGCTGAACTACACCGTGCCAATTTGATGCACTAGCCGCAAATAGTCACGCACCGCAGTCAGAGTGCTTGTCTAAGCTTGATTCCCGACCATCCCGCAGCAGCCCATAGCGGCAAAGTCGAATCCGTTTTGTCCAGCAGCAGCCGCTGCATCAACGGCTCCAGCAGTGTCTGGTCAGGGTCTGCCAGCAGGATGTAGTTCGACTCTTCATCAGCGCCCGCATCGGTATTGGGCACCAATTGCCCGACCCAATTGAGTGCTGTCAGTGTTTCCAATATCGGCTCCAATTGCAGTACATCAATTTGCAGGGTCTGCGCCAAGCTGGATGCGCTGCAACCGAGCTGGGTGGTTTGCCTCAGGGTGCTTAAACGCTGCAATACCTCTATAGCCAGCTGAAATTGCCAACCCTTCGCTCCGTTATGGCCGCCACGTCTGGCCACGCCTGCCAGCAAGCTGGGCAGGTAGGCTGCAACGACCGCACCCATCAAAACAATCACCCAGGCCAGATAAATCCAGACAAGCAAAATCGGCAAAGTCGCAAATGCGCCGTAAATCATTGAATAGGTGGGTACGTTGCTCAGGTACAAGGCCAGCGCCTTTTTAGCCAGCTCAATCCCCGTCGCCGCAAAAACACCGCCTACCCAAGCATGCGACCATTTCACATAGGTGTTGGGCACATAGCGGTAAAGCGTAGCCAGACCGGCACCGATCAGAAAAAACTGAAACGTAGTAAGCAAAAATCGCAAACTGAATGGCAATGTGCCCACCAAGCCGCCGGCGCTTGAAACCACAGATGATGTGAGGGCCAGGCTGGCCCCTAAAAGCACAGGCCCCAGAGTGATAGCCGACCAGTAAATCAGCACCCGCTGGGTAAATGGGCGCGTTTTTTTAACCCGCCAAATGCCGTTCAGTGTGCGGTCAATCGTCAAAATCAGCGCAATCGCCGTAACCAGTAGAACACCCAAACCCGCAACGCCGAGCTTGTTGGCCTGGCGGCTGAACTGGGTCAGGTAACCCAGCACCTGGCGTGCAATGTTGTCGGGAATCAGGCTGTCGATCAACCAGCCTTGCAGCGCACCCTGCATTTTTGAAAACATCGGGAAGGCGGTGAAAACCGCCAGCGCTACGGTAAAAAACGGCACCAACGCAATCATCGTGGTGAAGGTCAGGCTGCTGGCCGTCAAACCCATGTGATCTTCCCGAAAGCGGTCACGCAGGGTCAGCAGCGTGTCACGCCAGGGGAAATGCGAGAGGTCTGCCCAAAAGACTTGTAATCGTTGTTGAAAATTCATCCCCGGTATCATGCCTCAGACTTTGAACGACGACATGAACAAAACCACTCAAATTGAATTCATCCGCTGGACTGCGGCCAGCAGCCTGTTCGGCCTCATCCTACTTGGCGTGTTGTGGGAAATGGTGCTGGCGCCTATCCGCCCCGGTGGTTCGCTGCTGGCGCTGAAGGTATTACCACTGATTTTGCCGCTGGCAGGCGTCTTGAAAAACCGCATGTACACCTACCGCTGGCTGAGTTTGCTGGTGTGGCTGTACTTTACCGAGGGCGTGGTGCGCGCTTGGAGCGACAAGCCGCCCAGCAACTATTTGGCCATGATCGAGGTGTTTCTTTGCCTGGTGCTTTTTGCGGCCTGTACGCTGCATGTGAAGGTGCGATTCAAGGGCATTCCCAAGCTGCCAAAGGGGAGCTACTAGACATGCCACATGAGGTGATCAATCAGTTAAAAGAGATCGTCGGTACAACCCACGTCTTGGTGGATGGCGACTTGTCGGCCTACGAGCTGGACTGGCGCAAACGCTCGCGTGGCAAGGCGCTGGCCGTGGTACGGCCTGCCAACACGCTTGAAATAGCCGCCGTTGTTAAAGCCTGCGTTGCGGCGAGCATCAGTATCGTCACCCAAGGCGGCAACACCGGGCTGGTCGGCGGTTCGATTCCTGACGAATCAGGCGAGCAAGTGGTGCTGAGTTTGCAGCGCATGAACACCGTGCGCAATATCGACGCCGCTAACCTGACCATGACAGTTGACGCAGGCTGCATTTTGCAAAACCTGCAAGACACAGCCGAAAAGGCTGGTTTCTTGTTCCCGCTCAGCCTGGCTGCTGAAGGCAGCTGCACCATAGGCGGCAATTTGGCGACGAATGCGGGTGGCACGCAGGTGGTGCGCTATGGCAACGCACGTGATCTATGCCTGGGGCTGGAAGTCGTCACGGCGCAGGGCGATATTTGGCACGGCCTGAGCGGCCTGCGCAAAGACAATACAGGTTACGACCTGCGCGATTTGTTTGTCGGCAGTGAAGGCACGCTCGGCGTCATCACCGCCGCCACATTAAAGCTTTACCCCATGCCTGCTGCAAGGCTCACCGCCTGGGCAGCCGTGCCGTCGATGGAACACGCCGTGACCTTGCTCGGCCTGGCGCACAAGCACCTGGGTGCCGGGCTGACGGGTTTTGAAGTCATGGGGCAGTTTGCATTGAGCTTGGTGGCCAAGCACTACCCGCAGCAGCGCGTACCGTTGTGGCAAGACGTGCCCTACTGTGTTCTGCTGGAGAACTCCGATCACGAGAGCGAAACTCATGCACGCGAGCAGTTTGAAAAATTGCTTGAAACTGCTTTTGAAGACGGCTGTGTGGCGGATGCAGTGGTCGCCGAAAACCTCACCCAGGCCAATCAGCTCTGGCATATCCGTGAGAGCATTCCACTGGCGCAGGCGGAAGAAGGCTTGAACATCAAACACGACATCTCCATTGCCGTGTCGCGCATTCCTGAATTTGTTACCACGACCGACGCGCTGCTTAAGACTGCGATTCCCGGTGTGCGTCTGGTCAATTTTGGCCACTTGGGTGATGGCAATTTGCACTACAACGTGCAGGCACCAGCAGATGGAGACTGCAAGGCGTTTTTGCGTGACCGCGAAGCGGAGGTCAACACCATCGTCTACGACTCGGTGGCGCGTTTTGACGGCTCGATATCCGCTGAACACGGCGTGGGCAGCTTGAAGCTTGACAAGCTGGAACACCACAAATCGCCGGTCGCGCTAGGCATGATGCGCGCCATCAAGCACGCGCTGGACCCGCAGGGTGTAATGAATCCGGGGCGGGTGTTACGGGTTTGATGCACTAGAATTTGCGCATGATAATATGCGCATACTTTATGGAGTTAAACCATGCTAAATTTTGAACACGCAACCAAAAAAGCAACCAACCTGTCGCTCAATTCAAAAGTGCTGGAAGCAGCACGCGAAATGGGCATGAACCTGTCGCAAACCGTAGATGCTTTGCTGGCAGATGAGGTCAAAAGGCGCTATTGGGAAAAATGGCGCGACGACAACAAAGAAGCTTTTGCTGAGTACAACGAGAGAATTGCCAAGTACGGATTGCCTTTGGCAAAGTACCGGACGTTTGGTCTAAGCCTGGGCGATGGAAAAGTAAAAATAGGCGCGACTGGCAAACAGAAAGCTTCCGACTGATGGCTCGCTTTGACGTTTATCAAAATCCAGACACCGACGAACGAAAGTACGTCCCCTACTTTTTGGATATTCAAAACACTTATCTCGAAATCGGAACACGAGTAGTTATCCCTCTTCATGCCAACGAGCAATTCACCAACAGCGTTAAAAATCTCGAGATCGTTCTTACAGTGCAGGGAAATAAGGTCATCATGAACACATCTGCCTTGGGTTCTATTCCCACATCAGAGCTGCGCCGCCCGATAGCAAACGTCGCAACACAGCAAGACTTGATTCAAAACGCCTTGGACACTTTATTTGGCGGCTATTGAAATGACCCATTTGCCCAAACCCAACTCCTCCCAATACGAAGACTTCATGCGCCACGTCGACACACATGGCGTGTTCAAGGCCGATCGCACCGGTACCGGCACCAAAAGCGTCTTTGGCTATCAGATGCGGTTTGACTTAAAGCAAGGCTTTCCGCTGGTCACGACCAAGAAGGTGCATCTCAAATCCATCGTGCATGAACTTCTTTGGTTTTTGCAGGGTTCGAGTGACAACAATTGGCTCAAAGAACGCGGCGTGACGATCTGGGACGAATGGGCACGCGCCGACGGCGATTTGGGCCCTGTGTATGGCGTGCAGTGGCGCAGCTGGCCGACGCCTGATGGCGGGCACATTGACCAGATCACTGATGTCATCAACACCCTCAAAGCCAACCCAGACTCGCGCCGCATCATCGTCAGTGCATGGAACGTGGCTGACTTGAGCAAAATGGCGCTGATGCCATGCCACGCCTTCTTTCAGTTTTATGTCGCCCCGGCCACCGAACCTGGTGGAAAGGGGCAATTGAGCTGCCAGCTGTACCAGCGCAGTGCCGATATTTTCCTGGGTGTGCCGTTCAACATCGCCAGCTATGCGCTGCTCACCCACATGGTGGCGCAGCAATGCGATTTGGATGTGGGCGACTTTATCTGGACGGGTGGCGATTGCCATATTTACAGCAACCACCACGAGCAGGTGGCGCTGCAACTGAGCCGCGAAACTCTGTCCTACCCTGTGCTCAACATCAAACGTAAGCCTGAATCGATTTTTAACTACGAGTTCGACGATTTTGAGTTTGTGAACTACCAGCACCACCCGGCCATCAAAGCACCCGTCGCGGTCTGACACGGCATTTCCTCATGAACATCAACATGATCTTTGCCCGCGCCGCCAACGGCGTGATCGGCAAAAACAACGCGATGCCCTGGCACCTGCCAGAAGACCTGGCGCATTTCAAAAAGCTCACGCTGGGCAGCCCCGTCATCATGGGGCGCAAAACTTGGGATTCACTGCCGCCCAAATTTCGCCCCCTGCCAGGTCGTACCAACGTGGTCATCACACGCCAAGCCGACTGGCAAGCTGCGGGGGCGCAAACTGCAGGGAGCTTGACTGATGCGCTAGCGCAATGCCAAGCTTCGAGCGACGTTTGGATCATTGGCGGTGCGCAAATTTACGCGCAAGCCGAGCCGCTGGCCCAGCGCACTGAAGTCACCGAGATTGCGCAAGACTTTGAAGGCGATGCCTATGCCCCTGAGTTGGGCTCAGACTGGGCAGAGTCGGCCCGTGAACAGCACGTCAGCGCTGGCGGGATGGCGTTCAGTTTCGTCACTTATTTGCGCAAACCAACGACATCAGCTGCACCCTGAATGCGCTATATTTTTAGTAGCTGCTTGCGCCCGTATTTATTGGCTTATAGCCCTATTTGATACCTGAAAAAGCCTAAAAATGACCAAAATAGCCACCTGGAATGTCAATTCCCTCTCCGTTCGGCTGCCGCAGGTGATCGACTGGCTGGCCGCCAACCCGGTCGATGCGCTGTGCCTGCAAGAACTCAAGCTGGTTGACGAAAAATTCCCTTTCAAAGCGCTTGAAGACGTGGGTTATCACAGCGCTGCATTCGGCCAGAAGACCTACAACGGCGTAGCTATTTTGAGCCGAACCCAGCCGCGAGATGTGGTGAAAAACATCACCGGCTTTGCCGACGAACAGTCCAGAGTGATTGCAGCAACGCTGGACACGCCGCAGGGTGAGGTGCGCGTTGTCAACGGCTACTTCGTCAATGGCCAGGCACCGGGCACCGACAAATTTGCCTACAAAATGCTCTGGCTCGATGGCCTGCGCAACTACCTGCGCGCGGAACTTGCCGCCCACCCCCAATTGGTGTTGCTTGGCGACTTCAACATCACGGTAGACGACCGCGACACCTATGACGCAGAAGGACTGCGCGAGACCATCCACCACACTTCTGAGGAGCGCCAACATTTTCAGGCGCTGATTGATTTGGGGCTAAGCGATGCCTTTCGGATGTTCGACCAACCCGAGAAAAGTTACTCTTGGTGGGACTACCGCGAATTTGCTTTTCGCCGTAACCGGGGCCTGCTGATTGACCGTATTTTGGTGAGCCCAGCGCTCAAGCTACAGGTAACCGGCTGCGTGATTGACAAACTGCCGCGCAAAAACGAGCGGCCAAGTGACCACACGCCCGTGATTGTTGAAATCGCGTAAGTTGTAACTTGAGCGTTGGCTTGGTACAACAAATACGGGCGCAAGCAACTATAAAAATTCCAGCGCCCGAAATTTGCAAGTCAAATTCAGAACCTGTAGCGCAGGCCCAAGCTGGTTGTGTTGATGCGGTCGCGGGTGCCGCCGGCAAACTTCAGGTTGTATTCGTCGTACTGCAGTACGGCTGACAGCTGTGGGTTAAATGCAAATTCAGCGCCAATACCGTAGGAGCCGCCCCAGCCAGTTTCTTTGCCCGCCGTTACACCGGATGCGATGTTGGACGAAACATCAGTACGGCCATAAGTGGTGCCCAAGCGGCCCAGCAGATTAAACGATGGGCTCAGCGGCAGCTTGCCGACCAAGCCGATGTTGAAGCCTTCAGCCTTGGTTTGGCCACCGCCACGGTTGACGTTACCAAAGTCGGCATAGCCGATTTCCAGACCCAAATAGTCATTGAAGTAGCTACCGCCGTACAGGTTGTAGGTGTTCTTGCTTCTTTCAACGCCAAATAAGTTGTTGCCGTTGCTGAGGTTCAGATTGGACTGGCCAAGATTAAAACCAATATAGGCAGAACCTGGCGCGTACATTGAATACCCGCTCCGTGGGGCCGGTGTGGTGCTGCTTTGCGCTTGCACGCCGCCTGCAAATGCCAAGGTGGCTGCTACCAGTGCGATGGAGAGTTTGAATGAGCTTTTCATCATGAATCCTTTGTTGTTTAAGTTGAATCAGTCTGGACTTGCAGGGCACACATTCGTGTGCGACTGAAAGATGGATTCAATGTAAGCATGGCGCTTTGCGTTGGCTGTAGGCTGCGTAAAGCCAAGCTTGTAGGACAAAGCATGCGCTGGCTGCAATGCGTTACAACGTTTTATCGAACCGAAACAAAATCTAGACGGCTGCAAGGAGCCAATTCTTGAAGTGGTTCAAAGGCTGAAGGTGACTGCGCGCCAGGATCAGTCTGGATTGATGCACCCTGCAAACCTGTTGTTAATCAAGTGTGGCAGCCGTCCACGCTTGAAGGCGGGCACAATCTCAGGCATGGACTCAATGATTACTCACCAGCCCGGTACCAGCGCACTGGTGCTGGACTCCCCGCACAGTGGCACGGCGTACCCAGACGATTTTTTGTTCAGTTGTGACGCATTGGTTTTGCGCCGGGCTGAAGACACGCATGTTGAAAAGCTCTACGAATTTGCGCCCGGCCTGGGGGTGCATTGGGTCGAGGCACACTTTCCGCGCAGCTACCTGGACACCAACCGCAACACGACGGAGATTGACGAAACCTTGCTTGGTGCACCGTGGCGCGGCCCGATTGAAACAGACGCCAAAGCCATGTCCAAAATTCGGCTCGGCAAAGGGCTGATCTGGCGCACCACGGACGACGGTTTGCCGATTTACAGCCGCCAACTCAGCGTCGATGAGGTGAAGACTCGCATTGCCAACTGCTGGCAGCCGTACCATGCGGCGGTGGCTAGCGCGATTGATGCGGCGCAAGCACAACATGGTTACAGCATTCATATCAACTGCCACTCGATGCCAGCGATTGCATCGAGCAACGCCACTGACTTCCCCGGCGAGGCGCATGCTGATTTTGTGGTCGGCGACAGGGACTGCACCACGGCGAACAGGGCCTTGTCAGCGCTGATCTGCGAGTATTTACGCAGCCTGGGATACAGCGTAGCCTACAACCACCCGTACAAAGGTGTTGAGTTGGTCCGCCGCTACAGCAACCCTGCTCTGCAGCGCCACAGTGTGCAGCTGGAAATCAACCGCAAGCTGTACATGAATGAAACCACGCTTGAGCTGACGCCTGGTTTTGCGCCGCTGAAAAAGCATTTGCAGTCGTTGGTAGAGTTGCTGCTTAGAACGGACCCACGCGAACTTTAGGGTGTAGAAATTGGACAAAGTCGATTGCATCGTCATAGGCGCAGGCGTGGTGGGTTTGGCAGTCGCCAGGGCATTGGCGCTGAAGGGCCGTGAAGTCATGGTGCTGGAAGCCGCCAACGCCATCGGCACCGGTACCAGTTCCCGTAACAGCGAGGTGATTCACGCTGGCATTTACTACCCGCAAGGTTCACTCAAAGCCCAACTGTGTGTGCAAGGCAAGCAAATGCTGTACGACTACTGCGCCCAGCGCGGTATCGGCCACAGCCGCTGCGGCAAATTGATCGTGGCGACCAGCGAATCGCAAGTGGCGCAGTTGCAGGGCATCATCGCCAAGGCGGCGGCCAACGGTGTGCATGACCTGGTGCTTTTAAGCCGTGAGCAAGCCTTGGCCATGGAACCACAGCTTGCATGTGTGGCCGCAGTTCATTCACCCAGTACGGGCATCGTTGACAGCCATGCATACATGTTGTCGCTGCAAGGTGATATTGAAAATACAGGTGGTTTTATAGTTTTAAATACGGCTGTAGACCAAATAATACGGGCGCAAGCAGCTATTGAAGTCATAGCGGCTGATGGTACAGCGTTAGCGGCTAACAGCGTTATCAACGCCGCTGGTTTGAACGCGCCGCAAGTTGCCAGCCGCATCAAAGGGCTGGATGCCTGCTACGTCCCGCCAACCTTTTGGGCCAAAGGCAATTACTTCACGCTCAGTGGCAAGTCACCCTTTAACCGCCTGATTTACCCGGTGCCCGAAGCAGCGGGGCTGGGGGTTCACCTGACGATTGACCTGGGTGGCCAGGCCAAGTTTGGCCCGGATGTTGAGTGGGTTGACTCACAAGATGACTTGCTGGTAGACCCCAGCCGGGGCGACGCCTTCTACGCCGAAGTGCGCAAGTACTGGCCGGGACTGAAGGACGGCGCGCTGCAAGCTGGCTACGCAGGCATTCGCCCCAAGCTGCAAGGACCGGGCGCAGCAGCGCGGGACTTTGTGATTCAGGGTAAGCCCACGCACGGTGTAGCGGGCTTGGTCAACCTTTTCGGCATCGAGTCGCCGGGCTTGACCAGCTCGCTGGCAATAGGCGAGGTTGTCAGTCAAATGCTACAAACAAAGTAGCTGCTTGCGCCCGTATTTATTGGGTTACAGGCACTTTTTGTGGGTGAAAACGGCCTGTTTTTTGGTGTTGAAAACTCCGCGAAGGCAATTTGCGCTGTTTCAAGGTTCAAAACGCTGTTTTTAGCTCGTTTTTATCTATTATTTAGGCTTTCAGCCCAATAAATACGGGCGCAAGCAGCTATTAAAATCATAGTAAACGCAGCGCTCACGTACTCCCCCGCACCACCAGCTCATACCCCACATCTACACAGGGTGTGGCCACGGCCTCACCCTTCATGAGTTTGATGAGCATGGCCGCTGCGGCTGTGCCTATTTCGGCTCGGGGGGTGCGCACTGTGGTCAGGGGGGGCAGCATTTGGTCGCTGCCTGTCAGGTCGTTGAAGCCTGCAATGGCGACTTGTTGCGGTACTTTGATTTTCAGGCGCAGAGCGGCCAGCAAGGCGCCATGGGCCAGGTCGTCGTTACAAAAGAAAATGGCGTCAACCGGCGGCTGCTGGCTCATGATTTGTTCAAACATCTGGCCGCCCAGCGCCAGCGACGATGGTGCGGGGTTCAGCCACTCCAGCCGCGCGTCTTGCAGGCCGGCCTTGCGCATTTCTGCCCGGTAGCCGTCCAGCCTTTGCAGGGTGCGGGGGTCAAGCTGCGCGCCGGCAAAGGCGATACGCTTGCGGCCTTTTTGCAGCAGGTGGCGCGTCAGGTTGGCGCTGGCGTCAAATTGCGAAAAGCCAACGCTGTACACACCGGGGTTACCACTGGCCTCCATCAAATGCACGCAGGGCACGCCGCTTTGGCTGATCAGCTGGCGGGTCGCGTCACTGCGCTCCAGCCCGGTGACCATCAGGCCTGCCGGGCGGTGCAGCAGTTGTTCGCGCAGCAATTGTTCTTCTTCACTGGCGTTGTAGTGGGTCACAGCCATCAGGGTTTGGTAGCCTGCTGCGCGCAACTCGCTTTGCGCCGCCTCCAGCAAGTCAACAAACAAGGCGTTAGACAGCATGGGGATCAGCACCGCCACGTGGGAGCTGTGGCGCGATGCCAGCGCTCTGGCGGCTGGGTCTGGCACGTAGCCCAGCTTGCTGACGGCCGCCTGCACGCGGGCCACCAGCGCGGCATCGACCGCCCTTTCACCCCGCAGTGCCCGCGACACAGTGATGGGGCTGACGCCCGCAGCACGCGCCACATCAGCCAGCGTGACGCGTCCAGTAGCTCGGGAACGGGCGTTGTGGGGGTTCATGGTGTTGATGTTTCAGGGTAAATACTGATTTTCAGTTTGTCATGTTCGCATAGGATAGCGCTATCCACAAGCAGTTTGTTTTTTGATTTTTAATTTTTGCATTTGAAACTTGCAAGTTGAAATACATAAGAAGCTCACCGCTTAACTTTTAAGCCTCAAGGATAGCGTTATCCAAATGAACTGTTTGCCAGTCAATTTATGAACTCAATCGTCATCATGGGCGTAGCCGGTTGCGGCAAGTCCAGCCTGGGGGTCGCCGTTGCACAGCAAATGGGCTGGCCGATTGTGGAGGGCGACCACCACCACAGTGCGAGTAACCTGGCCAAGATGCAGCGCGGCGTTGCCCTGACAGACGCTGACCGCGAAGGCTGGCTTGCCGAGCTGGGCGCGCAACTACAAAACCATCCGAACGGGCTGGTGTTGACTTGCTCGGCCTTGAAAAGCAGTTACCGCGACAAGCTGCGGCTGTCTGCACCTGGCTTGTGCTTTGTTTACCTGGACATCAGCCGTGAGCACGCCATGTCGCGCGTAGCGGCGCGGGCTGCCTCGCATTTTTTCTCGGCCAGCCTGGTTGACAGTCAGTTCGCCACGCTAGAGCCCCCGGTTGGCGAGGCGGGTGTTTTGCGTGTCGATGCCCTTTCGCCCCTCGCCTCCCTGCGGACGGAGGTCTGCGACTGGCTAGACACACTCAGCCTACTTCACAAGGAACAAGCATGAGCAACGACCTGCAACACACCCCTTCTGGCAATCACTTTCAAAAAATCTGCAACCTGCTGATGGCCTCGTGCCTGGGCGTGATGGCGGTTGCGGTTTTCATCAATGTGGTGATGCGCTACGGTTTTGGTAGCGGCATTGCCGCCAGCGAGGAACTCAGCCGCCTGCTGTTTGTGTGGATGGTGTTTATTGGCGCCACTGCGGCCTACCCTGCTGGTGAGCACATGGCCTTCACGGCACTGGTGGCCATGTTGCGCAAGCGACCGGTTGCCATGTGGGTCATGACGGTGGTGATCCGGTTGCTGGTGGTCTTGGGCAGCAGCCTGGTGGCCTGGGGTGCCTGGCAGCAAGTGCTGGTTGGCATGAGCGGCAAGTCGGTCGTGATGGGCTATTCAACCGCGCTGCTGCCATTGCCCGCACTGTTGTGTACAGCGTCCATCGCCCTGATGGCGGTTTGGGAATTAGTCAAACAAACACCGCTAGACCTCGGTCACGGCGTTGAAGTGGAGTAACGCCATGTTTGGACTTACCAACGAAGCTGCAGCTTTCATCGTCTTTTCAGTCGGCATGCTGCTGCTGATGGGCATAGGCATGAACATGGCCTTAGCCTTGGTGCTTACGGGCGCGGGCATGGCCTGGGTGTTGGGCTTTTGGGACACGCAGCTACTGGCGCAAAACCTGGTCGCAGGTGTTGACAGCTTTCCGCTGCTTGCCGTGCCGTTTTTTATTCTGGCGGGCGAGTTGATGAACTCGGGCGGCATCAGTGGCCGCATCATCACCATGGCGCAAGCCTGGGTAGGCCACGTTCGAGGCGGTTTGGGTTACGTGGTTATTGGTGCTGCGGTGCTGATGGCATCGATGAGCGGCTCGGCGCTGGCCGATACCGCAGCTCTGGCCACCATCTTGTTGCCGATGATGCGTAGCCAGGGGTACCCGATGCACACCTCGGCGGGCTTGGTCGCATCGGGCGGCATCATCGCGCCCATCATTCCGCCGTCAATGCCTTTCGTAATTTACGGCGTGACGACCAACACGTCGATTTCAGCGCTGTTTATTTCCGGCATCGTACCGGGGCTCATCATGGGTCTGGGCCTCATCATTGCGTGGAACCTGGTGCTTCGCAAGATTGATTTACCGTCAGGAACGGCGCCACCTCTAAAGTACAAGCTCCGCGCAACGGCCAAAGCGTTCTGGGCGCTGTTGATGCCAATCATCATCATTGGCGGTATGAAATCGGGCCTCTTCACGCCCACTGAAGCGGCTGTGGTGGCTGCGTTTTATGCACTGGTGGTGGCTTTGTTCATTCACCGTGAAATGAAGCTGCCCGAGATCAATGGCGTGCTGGTTCGCGCCGCTAGAACGACCGCGATTGTGATGTTCTTGTGTGCCGGTGCACAGGTTGCCAGCTACATGATTACCCTGGCTGACTTGCCGAGTGTGCTGGTCAACTGGCTGGGCCCACTGGTCGACAACCCGCGCCTGTTGATGGCAGTGATGATGGTCACGCTGATCGTGATTGGTACCGCGCTTGACCTGACGCCGACAATTTTGATTTTTGCACCGGTCATGCTGCCGATTGCTGTCAAAGCGGGGATTGACCCGGTGTACTTTGGCCTGATGTTTATTTTGAACGGCGCGATTGGCCTGATCACACCGCCCGTTGGCACGGTGCTCAATGTGGTAGCTGGCGTGGGCCGCTTGTCGATGCATCAGGTCATCAGGGGTGTGAACCCGTTTCTCATCACCTACCTGATTATCTTGGCCACGTTTGTGATCTTTCCCCAAATTGTTACCGCACCGGTGGCCTGGATGCGGTAACGCCTTCTCACTTATTTTTTTCCACCACAACCCTCGGAGACTTGTATGACCTTTTTTCGCCGAACCCTGATTGCTGCCGCCACGGTAGCCACACTTGCTGCCCCGTTTGCAGCGCTGTCGCAAGACATCAAACCGCGCATTATTCGCTTTGGCTACGGCCTGAATGAAGTCAGCAACCAGGGCCGCGCAGCCAAAGTGTTTGCCGAGGCGGTTGAAAAAGCCTCTGGCGGCAAAATGAAAGTACGCGCCATTGGTGCGGCCGCACTGGGCCCTGATACCCAAATGCAGCAAGCATTAATTGGCGGCGCACAGGAAATGATGGTCGGCTCTACCGCCACGCTCGTCGGCATTACCAAAGAAATGGCGCTGTGGGACACGCCCTTTTTGTTCAGCAATGCCAAAGAAGCTGACACGCTGCTCGACGGCCCCATCGGCGACAAAGTCAAAGCCAAGCTGCAAGACAAAGGCCTGGTCGGTTTGGTGTATTGGGAAAACGGTTTCAGAAATCTGACCAACAGCAAGCGCCCTGTCAACAAGATGGAAGACTTTGACGGCATCAAGCTGCGCGTGATGCAGAACAACGTGTTCTTGACCAGTTTCAACACCCTGGGTGCCAACGCTGTGCCGATGTCATTTTCAGAACTCTTTGGTGCGCTGGAAACCAAGACCGTTGACGGCCAGGAAAACCCGTACAACACGATTTTATCGAGCAAGTTTTACGAAGTTCAAAAGTACCTGACGGTGACCAACCACGTCTACAGCCCGTGGATTGTGTTGGTCAGCAAAAAGTGGTGGGACGGCCTGTCGAAAGACGAGCAAAAGGTGTTGAACGATGCTGCCAAATTAAGCCGCGACTTTGAGCGCAAAGACACCCGTGAAGAAGCCGCCAAGGCCGTTGCCGATCTGAAAGCCAAAGGCATGTTGGTAAACGAACTGCCACGCGCCGAAGCAGACCGCATGCGCAACAAGCTAACCCGCGTGTACGCACTGATTGCGGCTGATGTGGGGATGGACACCTGGATTGAAACGCAAAAAGAATTGATCAGGATTCGCGGGCAGAAGTAAACTTCAGCGCCAAAGCGCCTTGTTGAAAAATGCAGGCAGCTCGCGCCCCAGCCGCTGCAACAAGGCGTTGCGGTCAAAGTCCGGTGGATTGGCGGCGATGTCACCGTTTTCTGACAGGATGGGCGAACTGCGGGTGTCCATGAAAGCAAAGTGCCAGGCATTGCTGATGCGGTGATGTTCAGCACACGGCAGTTTGCCGGCAAACTATTCGGCATGGAAGCGCCAGACTAGAAAACGATCTTGATCAGCCTCGTACAACGCAATCGGGATACGAAACTTGGTGATCGATTGGGAGCTGAGTAATGGCGGAAAGTTGGCTCAATTTGTATTGAGGTTTGCCTCCTGAGACCCAAATTTGATAGCTGCTTGCGCCCGTAAACAGGCGCCTCTGGCTATCAATCACTCTAAATTCAGCTCCTGAATCTTGCGTGTGATGGTATTGCGCCCAATCCCGAGCTTTTGCGCCGCCTCAATGCGCCTGCCACGGGTGTTGAGCAGCGCGGTTTGAATCAATTTGGACTCAAATCGACGGCTGAGCACATCCCACACGTCCGCACACCCTGTAGCCAGCAAGGCTTGCGCTTCAACTTCCAGATCAGCCTCCCAGCCGTGTGATGTGCTCGCCTGCCCTAGCGAAATCAACTCTGAGGTCAGTGGCGTTTTGAGTGGTGCCAAAGGTACATCAGCAACGTGCTGGTCGGCTGTCGAGCTGTGTGGAGGCACGGATGACTGAACCGCATGCTCTGCTGGCTGCACGGTTTTGACGATCTCAGGCGTAGTGGCCTGCACCTCGGGTGGCAAGTCTTTTGATTCAATCACTTGCGCAGGCGCCATCACTGTCAGCCAGTGGCAAATGTTCTCAAGCTGGCGCACATTGCCAGGAAAGCTAAATTTGCTGAGCTGCTGCAAAGCCGCATCTGAAATGCGTTTGGGCTCCACACCCAGTTGCTTGGCGCTTTGCTGCAAGAAGTGGCGTGTCAGGGCAAACACGTCTTCACGGCGCTCACGCAAAGCTGGCAAGCGCAGACGAATCACATTCAGGCGGTGGTACAAGTCCTCGCGGAACACGCCTTCTTTGACCCGTTGCTCCAGGTCTTGGTGGGTGGCGGCAATCACGCGCGGATTGGCCTTGATGGCGTTGTGCCCACCAACGCGGTAAAAATGCCCGTCGCTCAAAACCCGCAGCAAGCGCGTCTGCAAATCAAACGGCATGTCGCCAATTTCATCCAAAAACAGCGTGCCACCCTCAGCCTGCTCGAAGCGGCCACGGCGCATGGTTTGCGCACCAGTAAACGCACCACGCTCATGGCCAAACAACTCGCTCTCCAGCAAATCTTTGGGGATAGCTGCCGTATTGATGGCAATGAACGGGCCGTTCGCGCGACTTGAGTGTTTGTGAAGCGCCTTGGCGACCAGTTCTTTGCCCGAGCCGGATTCGCCGGTGATCATCACCGTCACATTGCTTTGGCTCAAGCGGCCAATCGCCCTGAACACGTCTTGCATGGCAGGTGCCTGGCCCAGCATTTCAGGCGCTGCGGCCATGCGCTCTTCGGCGACTTCTTCACGCTGGCTTTCTTCTACCGCACGGCGAATCAACTCCACCGCTTTGGGCAAGTCAAAAGGTTTGGGCAAGTATTCAAACGCGCCGCCCTGAAAGGCCGACACAGCACTGTCCAGGTCAGAAAACGCCGTCATGATGATGACCGGCAAACCAGGCAGCTTTTGTTTGACTTTTTCCAGCAGTTCCAGGCCTGAACCGCCAGGCATGCGAATGTCACTGACCAAAATTTGTGGGCCGTCTTCATCGTTGGCACCGCTCAGTTCAGCCACTGCGGCCAGCACCTCGCGCGGGTTGGTGAAGCTGCGGGTAGGCAGGTCTTCACGCAGCAATGCTTTTTCCAGCACAAAACGGATGGACTGGTCATCATCAACAATCCAGATGGGTTTCATACTGCTTTGTCCCTTTGGGGTTTCCCAAAAATTATGTCTGTCAGAAACATCAAGCGCCAGACATCACAAGCTCACCCTGAACGCCCTTAAGGCAGAGGTATCAGCAACTTGAAATCTGTTCGCCCCGGGACGCTGTCGCACTCAATCAAACCGTGATGTTGCTGCACAAAGGTTTGCGCCAATGTCAACCCCAGCCCCGAACCACCTTCTCGCCCCGATATCAGCGGGTAGAAAATGCGGTCTTTCAATGAGTCCGGCACGCCCGGTCCATTGTCAATGACATGCAATTCCAATGCCAAGCGGTAGCGCTGCTTGCCAAATGTGACTTGTCGGGCGATTCTGGTCTTGAAAGTGATCTGCGCATCACCCGCTGCAATCCGCTCATTAAGCGCCTGCGCGGCGTTATGGGCGATATTGATGACGGCCTGAATCAGTTGTTCACGGTCACCTCTGAACTCAGGGATCGACACGTCATAGTCGCGGCTAAAACGCAGCCCTTTGGGAAACTCGGCCAATATCAATGACCGCACCCGCTCGCAAACCTCATGAATGCTCACATCACCCACCAAATGCGGTCTGCGGTGCGGGGCCAGTAACCTGTCCACCAGCGACTGCAAACGGTCTGCCTCATGGATGATGACCTGGGTGTATTCGGTCAGTGATTTGTCAATGTCCATTTGCAGCAGTTGCGCCGCCCCTCGAATCCCACCCAGCGGGTTCTTGATCTCATGCGCCAGGTTGCGAATCAGCTCTTTGTTGGCCTGGGCCTGGTCCATCAGGCGTTCTTCACGGTCTTGCTTGGCTTGCGCCTCCAACGGCAGCAGCTCAATGATGGCTTCGCCCGGTGTATCGGTTTGTGCCACCACCACGTGCACAGGCATCGGCTCGTGGCCCAAGCGGTTAAGCCAGGCGTCGTAGCGCAGCGCGGCAAATTCGTTGCTGCCCGCGCCAACCAGCGCATTTTGCAAAATATGCGGCTCGGTAAAGCAATCTGGCAACTGCGAACCTTCAATTGTGCGGCGCGACATGCCTAGGGCATCTTCAAGTGCGGCGTTGGCAAACACCACCACGCCGTCAGTACGCACCACAGCGACCAGCGTCGCAAGCAGGTCAAAGGCCTGAAAGCGAGGCTGCAGCGATCCGGCGGCAGGTTTTGAGGTGAAGTATGAAGGCTTTTTCAAGTCTTCTATTTTGGCGCAGAACTAAGTACTGGCAAGAAAAGCAGGTTAATTGCTGTTGGGCAAGCGTGATATTTCGCGTTTCAAGCCAGCAATGTCGCTCTGGTTGCGGGAGATACCGTCTTTGAGTTCGGCCACACGGTCAAGGTAGCGCTGGTAGTTACGACCTTCAATGCCCTGCTTTTCAGGCTCGCCGTTGTTGAACTCTTTTTGCTGCTCGGCCAGTTTGGCCTCGGCTTTTTTCAGTTCTGATTCCAAAATACTGCGCGAATCACTGTCGCGCGCTTTTTGGTCCGGGCTGCCATCTGTGCGGTTGCCAGAAGGTGATCCGGCAGAGGCAACACGCACAGCAGGTGCACGTTGTACCGGGGTCGACTGCACCACAGTCACGTTGCCGCCCTCCATGGTTTTGCAACCACGCTGTTGCGCGTCTTTGGCGTTGTTGATGTACTCGGTGCTCCTGCCGTCTGCACCCACGCATCGGTAAATTTGCGCCGAAGCAGAACCACAGGCCAAGGCCAGCAGTAAACCAAAAGACGAACTCAAAAAAATGTGTGTCATGCGTAGCCCCAGTTGCCAGTTATGGCTTTGGATGGTCTGTCAGTATGCGGCAAACCCGCGAAAAGTCAAAGTCATCAGGCAATAACCCTAGTGCAGAACGAAAAAAAGACGGCTAAAGCCGTCCTTTTTTCACCACAAAAGCGGTTTTAACGCTTTTTGTAGTCTGTTAACAACCCGTTTTATAGCGAGTAATACATGTCGAACTCAATCGGGTGCGTGGCCATGCGCAAGCGCGTGACCTCACCCATTTTCAGTTCAATGTAGGCATCGATCATCGAGTCGGTGAACACGCCACCTTTGGTCAAGAAGCCGCGACCGACATCCAGGCAGTCGAGCGCTTGGTCCAGGCTGTGGCAAACAGTTGGGATTTTTGCGTCTTCTTCTGGCGGCAGATGGTACAAGTCCTTCGTGGCGGCTTCGCCCGGATGGATTTTGTTTTCTACGCCGTCCAGGCCAGCCATCATCAACGCAGCAAAACCCAGGTACGGGTTCATCAGTGGATCCGGGAAGCGCGCCTCAATGCGGCGACCTTTCGGGTTGGCCACATAAGGGATGCGGATCGATGCTGAACGGTTTTTAGCCGAGTAAGCCAGCTTGACCGGCGCTTCAAAACCAGGGACCAAGCGCTTGTAGCTGTTGGTGCCAGGGTTGGTGATGGCGTTCAGGGCGCGTGCGTGCTTGATGATGCCGCCGATGTAGTACAGGGCGAAATCTGACAAGCCTGCATAGCCGTCGCCAGCAAACAGGTTTTTGCCGTCTTTCCAGATCGACTGGTGCACGTGCATGCCGCTGCCGTTGTCACCAACGATAGGTTTTGGCATGAAGGTGGCGGTTTTGCCGTAAGCGTTGGCCACGTTTTGCACCACATACTTGAGCAATTGCGTCCAGTCGGCGCGCTGAACCAGCGTGCTGAACTTGGTGCCAATTTCGTTTTGGCCAGCACCAGCGACTTCGTGGTGGAACACTTCAACCGGAATGCCCAATGACTCGAGCACCAACGACATTTCAGCGCGCATGTCTTGCGTGCTGTCAACCGGTGGCACTGGGAAGTAACCGCCCTTGATGGTTGGGCGATGGCCGCGGTTGCCGCCTTCGAGTTTGGCGCCTGAATTCCATGGCGCTTCGTATTCGTCGATTTTGAAGAACGTACCTGATGCGTCGGTGTTCCAGCGCACGTCGTCAAAAATGAAGAACTCTGGCTCTGGGCCAAAGTAAGCGGTGTCGCCCAGGCCGGAGGCCTTCAAATAAGCTTCGGCACGCTTGGCAATCGAGCGCGGGTCGCGGTCATAGGCTTTGCCGTCGGTGGGGTCCAGCACATCGCAGCTGAGCAGCAGCGTGGTCTCTTCAAAAAACGGATCCAGATTGGCGGTGCTGGCATCAGGCATGAGCAACATGTCAGACGCTTCAATACCCTTCCAGCCAGCGATGGACGAGCCATCAAACGCGTGGCCGGATGCGAATTTGTCTTCGTCAAAATGGGACACAGGCACGGTGACGTGCTGCTCTTTACCGCGGGTGTCGGTGAAGCGGAAGTCAACAAACTTGACTTCGTTTTCCTTGACCATTTTCATGACGTCTGCGACGGTCTTTGCCATCAAAATCTCCAGTAATTAAGTTTATGAAAGGGTTGAAGAGTAATTTTCAGGTGTTGTGAATGCACTTTTTATGCCACAGCGAATCCGCACCTGACGCTGAGAACAACCTTGGATTGTGCCGTTAAAACCAGCCCCTAAAGCGGGTGAGCCCGCTTTAAGAACCAGAAAATCTTTGTAATGCACGTTTTTGTGCATGGATGGATTTGCACACTATTGGTGCAAATTCTTTGCACCAATTCAGCGCACAAGCTCTGGGCCCAACTTCAAGTCGAATTGCCCAAGTCCGGCTAACAGCGCCGGGTAAGCCACTTCAATGGCATCGGGTGAGCCCTTCACACCCAGCTCAATGTGCCTGCCATAGGTAGGGTGGTCCACGCTTGGCAGGCTGAAAACTTTGACGCCTTCGTGGGCTGCCTCAATCGCCTCCATCAGCGGGGTCAGGGTTGCTTCCATCGAGCCTGAAACGATGATGGATTTTTCAATATAGGCTGACTTTTGGTGCAATTGTGGGTAAAGCGTGTCCAAAACCCATTCCATCATCGGCCAAGCCATGACGGGAAATCCCGGAACGAAGTGAACCGCGCCCTGCCCGGCTTTGCAACTAAAACCGGGGATTTTATTAAACGGATTCGGAATGATGTCGCAGCCCACTGGAAACATACCCATGTTCAAACGGTGGATGTTGTCATGGCGGTTTTCATCAAACGGCACACCTTGTTCTTTGGCGGTGTCTTTCATGCGCTCGGTGATCAGCGCTTTGGCCTGGGGGTGCAGCGCCAGCTCAACTTTCAGTGCGGCAGCCGCACATTGGCGCGTGTGGTCGTCAGGCGTGGCACCAATGCCGCCAAATGAAAACACCACGTCGCCCGAGTCGCGTGCGGCGGCAAAAGCCCGTGCCAGTGTGGCAGTGATGCGGGCTTTGTCGTCGCCCACATAGTCAGCATAGGCCAACTGCAGGCCGCGTGCTTTCAGCAGTTCAATCGCTTTGGGCAGGTGCTTGTCAGCGCGTTTGCCAGACAGAATTTCGTCGCCGATGATGATGATTGAGAAGTTGGTTGTCATGAAAAAATTAAAACTAAATTTAAGGTTGCGCGCCTGGAGCGGGCAAGTCGATGACTGTAGCTGGCGTTACTGGTGTGTTTTCAGGTGTTGTTTCAGGTTGATTAGCTATTAATTCAGGAGCTTTTTGCGCACGTATTTGTTGGTCTAAAGCGTTATTCTTCTTGCGCAACTGGTCAAGCGCCTCGAGTGTGTAATGCGTAAACCAGAGCGACGAAAACGCAAATACCAGCGTGTAAATCCAGATTGCGACAGGTACCAAAACCGGTGCCAGCGCCACAAACATCGCGCCTGATGCCCAAATCACACTGGGTGCAGCGCCCAGGTAACCGCTGATGATGCCAATGGCCAATAACGAGCCGCGATGCTCTTTAAAAATCTGCCGGCGCTCCTCGCTGCTGGCGTGGTCAACCAGCGCGTCGTAAGACATCACCCGGTAGGTCAGCCAGCCCCAAATTAACGGCGGCAAAATTAAAATCAGCGGTGGTACCAGCCACAGCGGGATCGACAGCACCAGCGCAATCGCTGCCAGCAGCGTCGAGCCCAATGACCAAAAGAGGCTGGCCACCAGCGAGCCACCTTTTTTACGCTCCAGCGACGGGAAGCGCCGCTCGGCCACCAGCGCCACCATCGCGGGCGTCATGAAAATCGCCACAAACAGCAGCGACACAATCACAATCACCGGAATCGCCAAAAATAGCAGCAGCACCGGCGCCAGCACCAGCCGCAGGTTGCTCAAACCCAAAGTCTCAAGCCAGCGCACCATGGTGGCCAGCAGCTCAAAGCTCTCCAGGTTGCTGCGCACCGCGGCCACCGCAGATTCCCAGTAAAAGTAGCCCAGGCCCAGCGACAACACCGCCATGATGACCAGCGGCAACACCGACAGGGCAATTACCCGGGGGTGCAGGCAGTACATGGCGGCGCGCCAAAAAGAATCCAAAAGCTTGCTCATGGCCTAAGAATAACGCCTTCCGATTAGGATGACTGCCATGAGTTTGTTAAACATACAGGGCGTTGGGCTAGAAGTCCGCCAAATTGAGGGCGCGGGCAACCTGGCACCGATCGTGTTTTTGCACGAAGGCCTGGGGTCAGTCAGCCTGTGGACACAGCGCGGCCTTGACTGGCCGCTGGCCGTGTGCCAGGCCGCCGGGCGCGCAGGCGTGGTGTTTTCACGGCGCGGCTATGGTCAGTCAGACGCGGCACCGCCAGGCCGCAACATCCTGCCACCCGACTACATGCACCGCGAGGCTTTTGACGTGATGCCCGCACTGCTTGCACAACTGCAAATTCAAAACCCCATACTGCTAGGCCATTCAGACGGCGCAACTATCGCCCTGCTCTGTGCCAGCCGCTTGCCAGTGTCGGCCTGCATTGCCATGGCACCGCATGTGCTGGTTGAAAGCATAGCCACCGCTGCGATAGCCCAGGCCAAGCTGGCGTTTGAGTCAGGTGATTTAAGAGCGCGCCTGGCCAAACACCATACCGATGTAGACGGCGCTTTTTGGCAGTGGAACGACGTCTGGCTGTCCAAAGCCTTCGCCAGCTTTGACATTCGAGCTGAATGCCAACGCATCACCGCGCCACTGCTGCTGGTGCAAGGTTTAAATGACGAGTACGGCACGATGCTGCAACTGGACGAGATAGCTCTGGCCGCGCCGCATGCCCAGCAAATCCGGCTGGCAGACTGCGGCCATTCACCACACAGAGACCAGCCACAGCCTTGCATTCAGGGCATCGCAGATTTTCTGTTGACGGCAGCCTAGACGCTACGTTTTCAGGAGCTGCTTGCGCCCGTATTTATTGGATCGCAGCAACTTTTTATTATGAAAATGACTATTTTTTGACTTCAAACGCTTGTTTTGGAGTTTTTTTGATCATTTTTACCCAACATTTTGGCCACTAGGCCAATAAATGCGGGCGCTTTAACTGGAGTTTGGCCTTGACTGCGACCGCAGCGACTTCAAGCATCGTTTCGCGGATCCGCCCGGCGCTCGGCGTACCAAAACTCCATGCCCTGGCGCTGCTTCAGGGCTTTGGTGCCGCGAAGCGCCATCCGCACCATCATTTGGATGGTCTCTCTTGTCGAGTAAGTGCGGAGTTTGCGTGCAGAGGTAGTCACAGTCTGCTTCAAAATCACAAAATTACCTTGACGCTTTAGAGCCCGGCTCATCACGATTTCTTCTGCGCCGTAATATCGCTCGTCAAAGCCGCCCACGGCGTTAAAAGCCGCGCGCGAGCAGAACAAAAAGCAGCCTGTAGCTACGCCCGTTACGCGAAAAATTCGCACGATGACACGCAGCAAAAAGCGAGCGTACACCGGTACCGGCTCGTCAAAGCAAAGCCCCGCGCCGCCGCCCACTGCACCGCTGCGCATCGCCTCAACAGCAGAGCGAACGACCTCAACATTGACCAGCGTGTCGGCATCGACAAAGATCAGCAAGTCACCTGTTGCCACCCGAGCCCCCGAGTTGCGGGTGGCGGCGATTTGGCGATGGGTGGCGCTGACGAGTATTGCGCCCTTTTGTGTGGCGATCGCCGCAGTTTGGTCGGTAGAGCCATCGTCGGCCACAAGCACTTCGTAGGGCTCGCCCAGGGCGAGCCCTGTTGTGTGCAAGGCATCGAGTGTTTCGGCGAGGCATTGCTCCTCGTTGTAGGCAGGGACGATGAAGGAGATCATGGTGGGTTGCGCGAGCTGCCGTTGGGGATGCCCGGCTCTCAATATCTGCCGTGTAGCAGCGGCCCAAGGTGTGAGTTAGAGGCGCGCAACCAGTTAAGGTTCAACACTGCTTACTCGCTTAAGGTCGTGTAGTTGAACCCCGTTGCATCGTAAACACCGGTTGGTACCCACAATCCATCGGGGGTTACAAATGGACCCAACACTGAATAGGTTGGCCCGTCGCAACCGCGTAGCAAAGCCACGATCGCGCGCCCTGGAACTGCGTGAGCATCCAAGGAAGTTCCTCCGAACCCTGGCGCCATAAAGCCATAAAGCTGAATTGTGGAAGGACCACTGCCACGTAGCCACTTTTCTACAGAAAAAGACCATGTACTAGGAGCAACGGGTTTGATCGGTGTGGCCACAACAATACATTTCGCAGATTTTGCCGCCTCAACTGAGCTGGCAATTCGCATGGGTTGTCCCACCGTTGCAGGAGGTGAGCCCGAAAACGCTTGACTACAGCAAATAGCCAAAAACATATATTGAGCGAGTGACTTCATCCGTGAGAACCTTATATTGGCTGAGAGCACGATTCGACAGGTGCTCCAAGCCTCGAAAACAGCAATTTTTACCCGTAAAATAGCCTTCAAATTCAATAAATACGGGCGCAAGCAGCTCCTAAATTAATAGTAGCCGCTACCCCACACCCTACCCCACCCAGCGCCTCGCGTTGTGCCACAACTCCATCCACGGGCTGTGGGCTGCTGCGTCCAGCGGTGTCCAGCTCATCTGGATGTTGCGAAAGACGCGTTCGGGATGAGGCATCATGGCTGTGAAGCGGCCGTCTGCAGTCGTCACCGCTGTCAAACCGCCTGGGCTGCCGTTGGGATTGGCTGGGTAACTCTCAGTCACCGTTCCAGTTCCATCGGTAAAGCGCATGGCGGCAATGGCGTTGGCTGCATCACCTCGCCCGCCAAGTGCGGGCTCAAAGTTGGCGAAGCCTTCGCCGTGGGCGACGGCTATCGGCAGGCGGCTGCCTGCCATGCCTTTGAAGAACAAGCTGGGCGAATCCAGCACTTCAACCTGGCTCAAGCGGGCTTCAAAACGTTCGCTGCGATTGGTGGTGAAGCGTGGCCATGCTTCAGCGCCGGGGATGATGTTGGCCAGCTCGGCGAACATTTGGCAGCCGTTGCAAACGCCCAAACCGAAGGTGTCTTTTTCTGCAAAAAAGGCTTTGAATTGGTCAGCCAGCGCCGGGTTGAAGGTGATCGACCGTGCCCAGCCGATGCCTGCCCCCAGCGTGTCACCGTAGCTAAAGCCGCCGCACGCGACCACGCCTTTGAAGTCGGCCAGTTTGGCCCTGCCGGTTTGCAGGTCGGTCATGTGAACGTCGTAAGCCTCAAAACCGGCTTGGGTGAAGGTGTAGGCCATCTCGATATGAGAGTTGACGCCCTGCTCGCGCAAGATGGCAACTTTGGGCTTTGACAGCATCAGTGCGGGGGCTTCTGGCGCTTTGTTCGCATCAAACGTCAACTTGACGTGCAAGCCGGGGTTGGCCAAATCACCTACGGCCGCATGCTCCGCATCTGCACCCGCCGGGTTGTCGCGTTGCTGGCAAATCTTCCAGCTGACCGAGTCCCAGACCTGATGCAGGTCTTGCAGTTTGGCTTTGAAGACGGCTTTGGTGTCGCGCCAAACTTGCACTTCGCCTTTGCCAACCGTCAGTTGTGAGTGTTCGGGCCGGGTTTTACCGATGAAGTGGCTGAACTTGCTCAAACCGTGCTCGCGCAGAGTTTGCATGACCTCATTGCGCATTAGAGTGTTGACTTGAATCACCACGCCCAGCTCTTCATTGAACAGCGCTTTTAAGGTCAGCTCATCGCGCCGCGCGCCGATTTGGCCTGCCCAGTTTTTGCTGTCGCCGACTTCCATCCGGCTGTCGGTGATGCCGTCGCCTTCAACCAGCAGCATGTCGATGTTCAGCGCCACACCAACGTTGCCTGCAAACGCCATCTCGCAGACGCAGGCCAACAGGCCGCCGTCGCTGCGGTCGTGGTAGGCCATGAGTTGGTTTTTAGCCCGCAGCGCGTTGATGGCGTTGACCAGATTCACCAGGTCTTTGGGGTCGTCGAGGTCAGGCACGTCGCCGTCTTCGCAGTTCAAAGTTTGCGCCAAAATGCTGCCGCCCATGCGCTTTTGGCCTTTGCCCAGGTCAATCAAAATCAGCGTGGTGTCTGCTTCTTCGCGGTTGAGCTGCGGCGTCAGGGTACCGCGCACATCAGCCAGCGTGGCGAACGCGCTGACGATCAGCGACACAGGCGACGTGACTTTCTTGTTTTCTGCGCCGTCTTTCCACGTGGTGCGCATCGACAGCGAATCCTTTCCGACTGGAATCGATATGCCCAATGCCGGACAAAGCTCCATGCCGACTGCCTTGACGGTTTCATACAGCGCAGCGTCTTGCCCCGGCTCGCCGCATGCGGCCATCCAGTTGGCCGACAGTTTGACGCGCGGCAATTCAATCGGCGCAGCCAGCAGGTTGGTGATGGCCTCAGCCACAGCCATGCGGCCTGAAGCCCCTGCATTCGTCACAGCCAGCGGCGTGCGCTCGCCCATCGCCATTGCCTCGCCTGCAAAGCCCTGGTAGTCGGCCAGTGTTACGGCGCAGTCCGCCACCGGCACCTGCCACGGGCCCACCATTTGGTCGCGGTGGGTGAGGCCACCCACGGTGCGGTCGCCGATGGTGATCAAAAAGCGCTTGGACGCAACCGTGGGGTGGCTGAGCACGTCAATCGCGCTTTTTTGCAGGTCTATGCCTGTCAGGTCAATGGGTTTGAAGCTGTGGGTGACGGTCTTCACGTCGCGGTGCATTTTTGGCGGCTTGCCGAGCAGCACATTCATGGGCATGTCTACGGGTGGTGCTGAATCAGCATCCGTCAGCACCAGTTGCCGCTCCTCAGTCGCCACGCCAATCACTGCAAACGGGCAGCGCTCGCGCTCACAAAACGCGGTGAACTGGGGCAATGACTCTGGCGCAATCGCCATGACGTAACGCTCCTGGCTTTCGTTGGACCAGATTTCTTTCGGGCTCAAACCGCTTTCTTCCAGCGGCACGGCACGCAAGTCAAACCTTGCGCCCCGCCCGGCGTCGTTCGTCAGCTCTGGGAAGGCATTCGACAAGCCGCCTGCGCCCACGTCGTGAATTGCCAGAATAGGGTTAGCCGCGCCTTGTTGGGCGCACTGGTTGATGACCTCTTGCGCACGGCGCTCAATTTCTGGGTTGCCGCGCTGTACCGAGTCAAAGTCCAGGTTGGCCGCATTGGTACCTGTGGCCATCGAGCTGGCTGCGCTGCCGCCCATGCCGATGCGCATGCCCGGCCCGCCGAGCTGAATCAGCAGCGTACCCGCAGGGAACAAAATCTTCTTGGTCTGCTGCGCGTCAATCGTGCCCAGGCCGCCAGCAATCATGATGGGCTTGTGGTAACCCCAGCGCTGGCCTGCAATGGTTTGCTCGTACTCACGAAAGTAGCCATTCAGGTTGGGGCGGCCAAATTCGTTGTTGAAAGCTGCGCCGCCCAGTGGGCCTTCCGTCATGATTTGCAGCGGGCTGGCGATGTGGTCTGGCTTGCCGTACGCCGTATCAAAAAGCCTTGACACGGTAAACCCCGTCAACCCCGCCTTGGGTTTGGAGCCCCGCCCCGTCGCGCCTTCGTCGCGTATCTCGCCGCCAGCGCCCGTAGATGCGCCGGGAAAAGGCGAAATCGCTGTGGGATGGTTATGGGTTTCAACTTTCATCAGGACGTGGCTTAGCACGTCGTTTGAGGCGCTATAAATTTGGGATCTGCTTGCGCCCGAATTTATTGGGCTAGAGGCTGATTTGACACCTGAAAAAGGCGTTTTTGCAGTAAAACCCTGCCTTTTTGAGCCTTCCATGACCGACGCGTTGTCTGAATACGCCACCACTGTGTGCTGCGGGTTTAATTTCTCGGTATTACGGATCATGCCGAACAGGCTGATGCCCTGGGGCACGCCGTCAATCGTGAAGTCGGCGTTGAAAATTTTGTGCCGGCAGTGCTCGCTGTTGGCCTGGGCGAACATCATCAGCTCAACGTCGGTCGGGTTGCGTTTGAGCTGTGTGAAGGCGTTGACCAGGTAGTCGATTTCATCCACCGCCAGCGCCAGTCCGAACTCGGTGTTGGCGGACTCCAGCGCGGCTTTACCACCCGCCAGGACGTCAATGGTTTGAAGCGGCTCGGCTTGCAACTCAGTAAACAGCGCGGCAGCCTGGGTGCGGTCAGCCATCACGCTCTCCGTCATGCGGTCATGCAGTAGCGCAGCGACCTGGCTGCGTTGCTCGTCTGTCAACGCGGCTTTGCCAAACAGGCCAGACTTCAGGGCCACGCGGAATTCTGTGATGCGCTCAATTCTCTTGACCGCCAGGCCGCAATTGCGTGCAATGTCAGTGGCTTTGGATGCCCAGGGCGACACGGTACCTAGACGCGGGGAGACGATAAAAACCGCTTCCTCATGCTTTTTGCTCGACTCAGGTTTGCAGGGCTCACCGTAGCTGAGCAGCGCGGCAAGTTGGGCTTTTTCAGCATCCGTGGGGGACGATGGTGTGGCGACCCAATGTACGAACCGGGCGCTGATACTGACAATTTTGCTGTCGATGGCCTGCAGCTTGGGCAACAGCTGCTGTGCGCGAAACTCGCTGAGAGCAGAAATAGGAGCGTTTGCAGGGCTGGCGCCCTCAAAAGTAGTCAGATGCAGTGTCACGTGAGAGGCCTGGAAAGTGGGCTGTCGGAGTTGGATTCAAAGACACGGCGCAAACGCCAAATAGGCCCGCCCGTGTCTTTGATTTTAACTGCCTTGCCCAGCCTCCCGACCAGAGCAACCTGCCCCGATCGACCTAGTTGCGGGACAGCGGTTGCAGAGCGCCCTTTTTGGGTGGCAAGGTGTACATCAAAATTCGCTTCATCACCGTCAAATACTGCTTGTACAGGCTGCCGGTGTTGTAAAACAAGCCGTATTTATCGCACAGCGCTTTGATTTTGGGCGCTACTTCGGGGTAGCGGTGTGCAGGCATGTCAGGGAACAGGTGGTGTTCAATCTGATGGCTCAGATGGCCGCTCATGATGTGAAAAAAGCGTCCGCCTTCCAGGTTGCTGGAGCCCGACAACTGGCGCAAATACCAGTCGCCCCGGGTTTCATTGCGGGTGTCTTCTTCACGGTAGATGGCCACGCCTTCGGTGAAATGGCCGCAGAAAATAATCACGTACGTCCAGAGATTGCGAATCAGGTTGGCCGCAAAGTTACCCGCCAGCACGCGCGGCGCGCTCCACAGCGCCAGCGCCGGGAAAAGCAAATAGTCTTTGAACCATTGTTTTCCAGTTTTGCTTAAAAACCGGTCCAGGCGCGACCTGAACTCCTCTTTTGGCATCTTGCCGTGCTTGTAACGGCCAATCTCAAGGTCATGCGAGCCCACACCGTATTGAAAACCCATGGCCAGCATCAGGTTGGCAAGTGGCTGAAACCAGTGCCGCGGCTTCCAGCGCTGCTCGCTGGTCATGCGCAGCAGCGAATAACCCAGGTCACGGTCTTTGCCCAAAATATTGGTGTAGGTGTGGTGCATCACATTGTGTGAATGCCGCCACTGCTCGCCGTCGCAGGCAATGTCCCACTCGAACTTTTGGGAATTCAGCGACGGGTCGCCCGTCCAGTCGTACTGGCCGTGCATCACGTTATGGCCGATTTCCATATTGTCCAGAATCTTGGCGCTGGCCAGCGCCAAAACCCCAGCCACCCAACTCAAAGGGCCAACACCAAAATGCAGCAACGCACGCCCGCCGACTTCACTGGCTCGGCAGATGCGGATCATGTTGCGGATATGGTCAACATCGGCCTGGCCCAGCGTGTCCATGACATCTTTGCGGATGGCGTTGACTTCTAGCTCGAATTGGGCGACTTGTTCGCGGCTCAGGGCATGGGGTTTGGCATAGCTCATAGTTGTCTTTCGAAACGGAGGTTGAAATATGAAACTCAAAGATCCAGCGCAATATCAGACCGTGCGACTGAAATGCACAGGCGTATCAGCTCGTTCGGTGCAGATGAAATTTCGCCGGTTTGCAGGTTTTCAGTGGTGCCGCTTTTTTTGGTGCACTGGCAGGAGCGGCAAATACCAATGCGGCAACCATGTTTGGGCGTCAGCCCGGCGCGCTCGGCCTGCATCAACAAGGGCTCTGTACCGCTGGTGGTAAAGCTTTTGCCACTGCCTGCTAAGCGCACCAACGCCGGTTTGCCGGGTGCGGCTGCGGGTAACAGTGGAATACCCACAAATCGTTCGCTGTGCAGAGGCGCGGCGATGGCGGTATCGCTCCAAAATCGCTGCACATTGGCCATCAGCTCACTGGGGCCGCACATCCAGGTGGTGCGCAGGGCCGCGTCGGGCACGCATGCCAACAAGTCCTGCGGTGTGAACCGTCCCTGGGTCTGGGTGAAATGCAACACCAGCTTCAGACTCGGCAAGGTGTTGCTGATACTTTGCAAAGTGTCAGCAAAAATCAAGTCTTCAGGGTTGCGGCAAATATGCAAAAACACCAAATCACCAGCGTAGTCACCAGCTAGACAACGTGCCTGCAAATCCCGCAGTATGGCCATCACAGGGGTGATGCCGCTTCCAGCGCTGAGCAGGAGAATTTTTTCAGGCAACTGCGAAGATTCAACCGGCAGTACAAAGTCACCGTTGGCCTGGCTGATGGTCAGCACATCACCCGCCTTGACGGTTTCATGCAGATGCCGTGAAACCAGGCCGTCCGGCTGAAGCTTGACGGTCAAGGCGAGCCGACGCGAGCCGGGTCGTGAAGACAAGCTGTAGATCCGTTCGACTTGCCGGCCATTGATCTCAAGATGCACGGTGACAAACTGACCGGCTTGCGCCCCGGCCCAAAGGGCATTGGGCTGAAGCACAAACGTTTTAGTAGATGGCGTTTCTTGCAACACGCGCACGACTCTGGCTCGAACATGGCTCAATGACAGCAAGGGGTGCAAGGCAGACAACGTGTCTTCTACCGCACTCAGACGCACAATGGACTCTACCCAAGGGTGCTGAAGTGCAGCCCGCAAGCTTGGCGTGATGGTTTGCGCCCACGTTCTTGGTGCGGTAGGCTTGGTTTCAACAGTCATGGCAGCGTCCTTGGGTTGAGATAGGGTTTGTCGATTTGTTTTATTGTGTACATACGTACACTGGAAGTCAATCGCCAAACTCAACTTTAGAGGAGTCACTCAATCTCCTCTATGTTAATAATCAAATTTTGCTGTATTTATGGCTCATTAAAGACAATACACTTGTACACACGAAACCCATCAAAAACATGACGCTGCTTTTCTACCCGCTACCAAAAGACTTGCTATGACCCCACCATTGACCACTGCCAAGCCAAAAGACAAGGACAAGCTCTCACGTACCGAGCGCAAGGATCTGACGCGCAGCAGCTTGATGCAAGCAGCACTGGACTTGATGGGTGAGGGACGCAGCTTTACCAGCTTGGGGATTCGCGAAATCGCTCGTGAGGCGGGTATGGTTCCCAACGCTTTTTACCGGCATTTCCGCAATACCGACGAACTAGGCCTCGCACTTGTAGAAGAGGTCGGCATCACGCTGCGCCGCCTGCTGCGTGATGCGCGCCAGGACGATGCCGGGCCTAACGCGATGGTCAGGCGATCCGTGCAGGTGTACCACCACTACGTCAAGCAAAACCGCTTGCAGTTTCTGTTTATTTCCAGTGAAAGGTCGGGGGGGAGTCGGATTCTGCGGCTGGCGATTCGCAGCGATGTGACCCATTTCACCCACGAAATGGCGCAAGATTTTCGTCGCTTGGGCATGTACATGGACATGCCCACGTCCAGCCTGCAAATGGTTTGCGGCTTGATCGTGACCACCATGCTGGCGGCAGCGCCTGAAATTCTCGATTTGCCACCCGAACAGCCGCTTCTAGAGGCCGAAATGAATGAAAATTTTGTACAACAATTGCAAGTCGTGCTGCTAGGCGCCTCGCACTGGAAAGAAAAATCGTCAAACCCCTAGTTCAAGCGAGATTGTCCGCTAGGCCGCACGCGATAGCGCCCTCTGAGATAATCTACCCATGACGATTACTTATAAAGACGCTGCTGGCATTGAAGGCATGCGCGTGGCTGGCAGACTGGCTTCGGAAGTTCTGGACTACCTGACACCTTTCATCAAACCCGGTCTGACGACCAATGAAATCGACCGCCTGGCGCATGACTACATGACCCAGGTGCAACACACGATACCCGCCACACTGGGCTACCAGCCGCAGGGCTATTCGGCCTACCCCAAATCCCTCTGCACTTCGGTTAACCACCAGGTGTGCCACGGCATACCGAACGACAAGCCGCTAAAAAAAGGCGACATTGTGAATGTGGACGTGACGGTGATCAAAGACGGCTGGCATGGCGACACCAGCCGCATGTTTTTGGTGGGTGACTGCTCCATTGCCGCCAAGCGCCTGTGCAGCATCACTTTTGAGGCCATGTGGCAAGGCATCATGCGGGTCAAGCCAGGCATCCGGCTGGGTGACATTGGTTTTGCGATTCAGCAGTTTGCAGAGCGCCAGGGCTTTTCAATCGTGCGTGAGTTTTGCGGACACGGTATTGGTCAAAAGTTTCACGAAGACCCACAGGTGCTGCATTACGGCAAGCCCGGCACGCTGGAAGAGCTCAAACCGGGCATGATTTTCACCATCGAGCCGATGATCAACGCGGGTAAGCGCGACATCAAGGACGGGCCTGAAAAAGACGGCTGGAGTATCGTGACGCGTGACCACTCGCTGTCGGCCCAGTGGGAGCACACAGTATTGGTCACCGAGACAGGCTATGAGGTGCTGACGCTGTCTGCAGGCAGCCCGCCTGTACCGGCATTTGTGCCTGTTGTTGTGCCTACCAGCGCACAAGAAGCCGTGTCTGCCTGATTCAAAGCAGCACATGCCGCACCAGGCTCAGCTCGCCCTGGCCCGAGAGCAATACCGCGCAGGTAAAAACGCCCTGTTTGAATCGCTGGCCACCAGCGGTGCATCTACACGTGGCATTCACAGCATGCTGCAAAAGCTGGCCAAACATACCGACGCGACGCTACAAAAGCTATGGGCCTTGGCAGACTTTCCCGCTGATGCCTGCCTGGTCGCTGCTGGTGGTTTTGGCCGGGGCGAGTTGTTCCCGCACTCTGATGTCGACGTGTTGCTGCTGCTGCCCAACGACACCAGCGCTGAAGATGATCCGGTGCTGAAAGCAAAAATCGAAAGCTTCATCAGTCATTGCTGGGACAGCGGGCTGGAAATTGGCTCCAGCGTGCGGACAGTCGCTGACTGCGTGCTGGAGGCAGGCAAAGACGTGACGGTACAAACCTCGTTGCTTGAAGCGCGATTGGTCATCGGCTCGAAAAAGCATTTCACCCGGCTGCAAAAGCAACTGGCGGCGGTACTGGATGTGAAAGCATTTTTCATCGCCAAAACACTGGAACTGCGCCAACGCCACAACAAGTTTGAAAACACGCCTTACGCGCTAGAGCCCAACTGCAAAGAGTCCCCCGGTGGTCTGCGAGATTTGCAGGTTATTTTGTGGGTAGCGCGGGCCGCCGGGCTCGGCAAGTCGTGGGATGAACTGGCCAAAAACGGCTTGGCCACGCCGTTTGAAGTCAAGCAAATCAAGGCCAATGAATCCTTGTTGTGCCTGATTCGCGCGCGGCTGCATTTGCTCTCAGGCAGGCGTGAAGACCGCCTGGTTTTTGATTTGCAAACCGCAGTCGCTGAAAGCTTTGGCTACACCAGCCAGACTGACACCAACGGCCGCTTGCTGCGCAGGTCCAGTGAAGCCTTGATGAAGCGCTACTACTGGGCCGCCAAAGCAGTGGCACAGCTCAACCAGATTTTGCTGCTGAACATTGAAGAGCGCATCAACCCCAACACCTACCCGCTACGCGTCATCAACGAACGCTTTGCTGACAAAGCCGGCATGCTTGAAGTGCTGAACGACGATTTGTATGTGCGCAACCCGCATGCGATTCTTGAGACTTTTCTGCTGTACGAATCAACCGTCGGCATCAAAGGCTTGTCAGCTCGCACTTTGCGCGCCCTGTACAACGCGCGCGGTGTGATGACAGCCAAGTTTCGCAATGACCCGGTCAACCGCGACACCTTCCGCCAAATCTTGCAGCAGCCAGAAGGCATCACGCACGCCATGCGGCTGATGAACCAGACCTCGGTGCTGGGCCGCTACCTGTGGGTGTTCCGCAAAATCGTCGGCCAAATGCAGCATGACCTGTTTCATGTCTACACGGTGGACCAGCACATTTTGATGGTGCTGCGCAACGTACGGCGGTTTTTCATGGCCGAGCATTCGCACGAATACCCGATGTGCTCACAACTCGCTGCAGGCTGGGACAAACCCTGGATTTTGTACATCGCCGCGCTGTTTCATGACATCGCCAAAGGCCGTGGCGGCGACCATTCAGACTTGGGCTGCAAAGACGTGCGGCTTTTTTGCAAGCAACACGGCATTGCAATTGAAGATGCCAAGCTGGCCGAGTTTTTGGTGCGCGAGCATTTAACCATGAGCCGAGTTGCGCAAAAAGAAGACATGAGCGACCCAGAGGTCATCACGGCATTTGCCAAGCGGGTTGGCAACGAGCGCTACCTGACGGCGCTGTATTTGCTGACGGTGGCCGACATACGCGGCACCAGCCCCAAAGTCTGGAACGCCTGGAAAGGCAAACTGCTCGAAGACCTGTACCGCTACACCCTGCGCGTGCTGGGTGGCCGCGCGCCTGATGCGGATGCCGAAGTCGAAGCCCGAAAACGTGAAGCACTCACCACCCTGGCATTGCACGCTGAGCCGTTTGAAGGCCACAAAGCGCTGTGGGAGACGCTGGATGTCAGCTACTTCATGCGGCATGACGCCAGCGATATTGCCTGGCACGCGCGCCAGTTGTCGCGCCATGTCGGTAAAGCCAAGGCCATCGTGCGGGCGCGGCGGTCGTCGGCTGGCGAAGGCATGCAGGTGCTGGTTTACACGCCGGATGCGGCCGATTTGTTTGCCCGTATTTGCGGCTACTTTGACCAGGCGGGTTTCAGCATTTTGGATGCCAAAATTCACACCGCCAAAAACGGCTACGCGCTGGACACATTTCAGGTCGTCAGCCCGGACTTGGACAGCGAAAACGATCACTTTCGAGAGCTGGCGGCAATGGTTGAGGCTGAGCTTGACCGAACGATTGAAACACCCGGCGAGCTGCCCACCCCCAGCATGGGCCGCATCTCCCGTCGGGTCAAAAGCTTCCCCGTCGCGCCGCGTGTGGATTTGCGCCCAGACGAAAAAGCCCAACGTTGGCTTCTCAGCGTATCCGCAAGCGACCGCGCCGGCTTGTTGTATTTGATTGCTAGAGTCTTGGCCAAGCACGGCATCCACTTGCAACTGGCCAAAGTCACCACGCTGGGTGAGCGGGTCGAAGACACGTTTTTGATCAGCGGGCCAGAGCTGCAACACAACCGCGCGCAGATTGCGATTGAAACCGAACTGCTGCAAGCACTGAGCGCTTAGTCGTCAGAATCATCCAGCCCGGGGAACAGCACCTCGGTAAAGCCAAACTGGGTGAAGTCTTTGATGCGCATCGGGTAGAGCTTGCCTATCAAATGGTCACATTCGTGCTGCACCACCCGTGCATGAAAGCCATCCACCGTGCGGTCAATCGCGTCGCCGTACTGGTCAAACCCTGTGTACCTGATTTGCGAGAAACGCGGCACAACACCCCGCAAACCCGGCACGGACAAGCACCCTTCCCAGCCGTCTTCTTCCATGCTGCTGAGCGGCGTGATGATCGGGTTGAGCAGCACGGTACGCGGCACCAGTGGCGCATCGGGGTAGCGCGGATTCGGCGCATCGGTGCCAAAAATCACCAGTTGCAAATCAACCCCAATCTGCGGCGCAGCCAGGCCCGCGCCGTTGACAGAACGCATGGTGTCAAACATATCGGTGATCAGCAAATGCAGCTCGTCGGAATCAAACGCGGTGACGGGTGGGGCAATGCGCAAAAGGCGTGGGTCGCCCATTTTGAGGATGGTGTGGATGGTCATGGTTTGAGCATATCCAATAAAACGGTTTCATCAATCACGGCGACACCCAACTCCCGCGCCTTGTCCAGCTTGCTACCCGCATCAGTACCCGCCAGCAAATAATCGGTTTTCTTGCTCACGCTGCCAGCCACTTTTGCACCTGCTGATTCCAGCATGTCTCTGGCTTCATCGCGGCTCAAGGTGGGCAGTGTGCCGGTAATGACGAAGGTTTTGCCTGTGAGTGGTTTGGGCACGACCGCTGCGGGTTCGCCCTCTTCCCATGTCAGGCCGCAGGCGCGGAGTTGCTCGACCACTTCGCGGTTGTGCGGTTGGTCGAAAAATGTACGCAGGCTTTTAGCGACGATGGGGCCGACATCGCTGACCGTCAGCAATTGCTCCTCAGTCGCATCCATGATGGCATCGAGCTTGCCGAAGTGCTTTGCCAATTCTTTGGCGGTTGCTTCGCCTACATGGCGAATGCCCAAGCCGAATACGAAGCGTGGCAGCGTGGTTTGCTTGGATTTTTCGATCGCCTCTAACAAATTGTTGGCCGATTTGTCGGCCATGCGGTCCAGATTGGCCAGGGCCGTCAAACCCAGCTTGTACAAGTCGGGCAGCGTACGAATGATGTTGGCATCCACCAGTTGCTCGACCAGTTTGTCACCCAAGCCATCGACCTCCACAGCACGGCGATGGGCAAAGTGAAATATCGCTTCTTTGCGCTGCGCGCCGCAAAACAGCCCGCCGGTGCAGCGGTAGTCAGCCTCACCCTCTTCACGCACTGCGCTTGAGCCACACACCGGGCAAATGCGCGGCATGGTGAAAATTTCAGCATTGCCAACACGCTTGTCCAGCAGCACACTGACAACTTCTGGTATCACGTCTCCGGCGCGGCGCACCACCACCGTGTCGCCCACCCGCACGTCTTTGCGCCTGGCTTCGTCTTCGTTGTGCAGGGTGGCGTTGGTCACTGTCACGCCGCCGACGAACACTGGGGCCAGCTTGGCCACCGGCGTGAGTTTGCCAGTGCGGCCGACCTGCACATCAATGCTTAAAACCGTGGTCAGTTGCTCTTGCGCCGGGTACTTGTGGGCGACAGCCCAGCGCGGCTCGCGGGTCACAAAACCGAGCTGCCTTTGCAGCACCAGGCTGTTGACTTTGTAAACCACGCCGTCAATATCAAACGGCAGGCTGTCGCGTGACTGCCCAATGCGCTGGTGATACGCTATCAATTCAGGAGCTGCTCGCGCTCGTATTGTTTGGTTTGCAACCGGAAAATCCCACTTTTTTAAGGCCTGCAGCAGCTCAAAATGGGTTTCAAAGGCCGGGCCGCCTGCATCTGGCGCTGTGATGTCGCCCAGGCCATAGGCAAAAAAGCTCAAAGGCCGTTGCGCTGCAATGCTTGGGTCTAGCTGGCGCACGGCACCAGCAGCGGCGTTGCGTGGGTTGACGAAGGTCTTTTCGCCCTTCATGCCTTGGGCGATCTTGGCGCGTTGTCGCTCGTTCAGCGCTTCAAAATCGTCCGTGCGCATATAAACCTCGCCGCGCACTTCCAAAACGGCGGGCGCATCTTTGGGCAAGCGCAGCGGAATCTGTCCAATCGTGCGGATGTTCTGCGTCACGTCCTCGCCGGTTTCGCCATCGCCGCGCGTTGCGGCCTGCACCAGCACGCCATTTTCATAACGCAGGCTCATGGCCAGGCCGTCGAATTTCAGCTCAGCTACATATTCAACTGGCGGGTCAGCCTCAGTCAAACCCAGCTCTTTGCGAACGCGGGTGTCAAAGCTTTGTGCGCCTGTGGCTTCGGTATCGGTCTCGGTGCGAATGCTCAGCATGGGCACTTTGTGGCGCACGCTGGCAAACGCATCAAGCGCCTTGCCGCCTACCCGCTGGGTGGGCGAATCGGCTGTGAGTAATTCAGGGTGCTGCGCTTCCAGCGTTTGCAGTTCTTTGAAGAGCTTGTCGTATTCGGCATCAGGAATCGACGGTTCATCGAGCACGTAGTAGCTGTGGGCATGGGCGTGCAGCAGCGCATGAAGTTTTTTGATGCGAGCCGCTGCGTTGGCAGGCTGCTCTGGCGGCGCGCTGCTGAAAAGATCGTCAGTCACGATTTTTTAGCTGAACAGCCGCCGCGCCAGCACCGAGCCCGCTGACAAATCGCGTTCATCCAGCGTGTCGTACAGCTGCTCCAGCTCGCTGCCAATCACGTCCATCGCCTCTGGAACAATCGGGTTGCCGTTGTCGTCCATCACCACGCCGCCCATGCTGGTCGCCAAGGCAGTCGCTGACTCGCGCATGCGCACAAAAGGTTGTTCACTGCGAGGCACTTGCGGCACGTCGAGTGACAGCGTGACTTCACGCAGCGCAGTTTGCTCAGGGTCTTCGGCCATGGCGGCTTGGGTGTCAAAAGCCAAACCCAACAACGGCCCACCGCCGCGCTCGGTGGCGGGCAGCACCATGCGGCCTGGAATCGAGCCCGCTACAAAGCCCAAGCGGGCAGCGTTTTGCGCCACATAGCCGGGGCTCCAGGCAGTACCCAGGGCGCGCAGTGTAAAGCTCAGTTGCGCGTCATGCGCGCTGGCAAATTGGTCCAGCTCACGGGCGCGTGCGACTTCTTCCAGCATTTCCGGGAACTCCGGCTCGCCGCCAATCACATCGGCAAAAGCCTGGGTTTTCATGACAAATTCTGAGTATTCAATCTGGTTCAGCGCGCCCAGCCGATTGGCCAGTTGCACCCCACACTGAAAAGCGCTGTAACGCTGGCCAGCACCCGGCAGTTCCCACTGGGTGGTGGCAGTGTTCAAGCCCTCCACACCAAAGGGCTTGCTGCCAGCGCGGCGGGTAGCGGGCATGGCAGCCAGTGCGGCCTCGCCGGACACATCAGCGTCGAGTGCGACCGGGGCCATCACGTCGATCAAGGCATCAAGGCCCGGTTTTTTGTCAATCGCCATCAAACTGGCCAAGTTGCTTAATGAGCCCAGTTCAGAATCGCTGTCAAAACGGGGGTCTTGGCGTTCAGCAACGCCGTCGTTTGCGCTGTGTGCTGGCGAGTCTTCCATCGACGCGTCAGGCGTGGCGCGCTTGGGTTGGCTTTTACGGGCTGTCCACGCGCTGTGGGCCACGACGGCCGCCAACACCAAACCGCCCGCAATAGCTAAACCAATTTGTAGATTGCTCAAGCAGCCTCCACAAAACCGAGTGCCGCTTCCATGTCCACCGCCACAATGCGCGACACGCCCTGCTCTTGCATGGTCACGCCGATCAGTTGCTCGGCCATTTCCATGGCAATCTTGTTGTGACTGATGAACAAGAACTGGGTTTCTTTGCTCATTGATTTAACCAATTTTGCATAGCGCTCGGTGTTCGCATCGTCCAGCGGCGCATCGACCTCGTCCAGCAAGCAAAACGGCGCCGGGTTCAACTGGAAAATCGCAAACACCAGCGCTATCGCCGTCAGGGCTTTTTCACCACCAGAAAGCAAGGCAATGCTCTGATTTTTCTTTCCTGGCGGCTGGGCAATCACCTGCACGCCTGCATCCAGAATTTCTTCACCGGTCATTTTCAGCTGCGCATTACCGCCGCCAAACAGCTCGGGGAACATACGGCCAAAGTGTTCGTTCACCTTGTCAAAGGTGCTGCCCAGCAAGTCACGTGTTTCGGCGTCGATTTTTTTGATCGCGTCTTCCAGCGTGGTCATGGCTTCGTTCAAATCAGCCGACTGTGCGTCTAAAAACTGTTTGCGCTCGCTGGCGGTGGCCAGCTCGTCAAGTGCGGCTAAATTGACGGCTCCCAGCGATGCAATCTCGCGGTTGATGCGGTCAATATCGCCCTGCATGCCTGTGGCTCGCACCTTGCCTTGCTCAATCGACAAGGCCAGCGCGGCCATGTCGGCCTGCGCATCCACCAGCAGTTGCTCGTATTGCTCAAATCCCAGGCGCGCGGCTTGCTCTTTCAATTGAAACTCGGTGATGCGCTGGCGCAGCGGGTCTAAATCTCGCTCGAGGGCCAGGCGGCGTTCGTCACTGGCGCGCAGTTTGGTCGTCAGGTCGTCGTACTGGCTGCGTTTGGCACCCAGGTCGGCCTCGCGCTCCAGCTTCACGCTCAGTGCAGCTTGCAGGCCGGCTTGCGCGGCGGCATCGGTCAGGCGCGAGAGTTCTTCTTTGGCGCGCTGCTCCTCAGCGGCAATGGTGTCCGCCTGCTGCGCCGCGATGTGAATCGAGCGGGTCAGCTCTTCACGCCGCGCCGTTAAGGCCCGCAGCGCAAATTGCGCTTCCTGGCTTTGGCGCTCCAGCGCGCGTTGCTGCTCGCGTGACTCGTTGAGTTTGCGCTCGACTTCAATCACCCGGTCGTCAAACTGCGCATGTCGCTCCTGGCTGTCGGCCAGCTGCATATCAAGTTCTTCAAAGCGGCCTTCAGCCGTGGCTTTGCGCTCTTCCAGGTCGCCCAGTTGCGCCTCAATCTCGCCCATGTCGAGTTGAATCTGCTCGCTGCGTGCACGGGTTTGCTCTGCCAGTTGTGTGAGGCGCAGCACTTCAACCTGTAGCTCGTGGGCGCGGCTTTGGCCTTCAGTGGTTTCGCGGCGGGCGGTTGACAAACGCTGGGCCGCATCGGCATACATCGACTCAGCCCGCACCAGGCCGCTACGTGCCTCGTCGCTGATCAAGGCTTGCGCTTTGAGCTGTTTGTCCAAATTTTCAATCTCTTGCGCACGGCCCAGCAAGCCGGCTTGTTCAGAATCTTGTGCATAAAAACTGACGCTGTGCTGCGTGACGGCATGGCCGCTTTTGACGTAAATCGCCTCGCCTGCTTGCAAGTTACCCCTTGCAGCCAGGGCATCGTCCAGGCTGCCTGCTGTGTAGCAGCCATGCAGCCAGTCGCCCAGCAAGGCCGATTGACCGGCATCGTTCAAGCGCAGCAAGTCGGCCAACGGCTTGAGGCTGATGGCCGCATTCGTTTTAGCAGCCACAGAGCCAACCGGCGGCGAGTAAAACGACAACTTGGCGGGCGGGGTGTCGCGGCCATCTGTGCCGGCAAAGCCGCGCACCATGTCCAGGCGGCTGACTTCTAGCGCACCCAAGCGCTCACGCAGCGCGGCTTCCAAAGCATTTTCCCAGCCTTGCTCAATATGAATGCGGCTCCACAAGCCCTGCAAACCATCCAGCCCGTGCTTGGCCAGCCAAGGTTTGAGTTTGCCGTCGGTTTTGACTTTTTCTTGCAGTGCGCGCAATGCGTCAGCCTTGGCTGACAAATCAGCACGTTTGGCGGATTCGATGTTGGCCGCCAACTGTTTGGCACGGCGGTCCTCGTCAAGCAGCGGCACACTGTCTGTCAGCTCGTGCAGGCGTGCCTCAGCCTCCAGTTGCGATTCTTGTGCGGCTTCAAATTGCGCCGTTAAATTGACCAGCCGCGCTTCATCGGGCGCATTGAGTGCATTGCGGTCAGTGGTGAGTTTTTCAAGTCGCAAGCTCAGTGCCCGTGACTGCTCGCTGATGTTGCGTTGGTCCGCTGCCAACACCTGGATCTGCTGCTGCACTTGGGCCACGCCGGTGCGCTGTTCGTTGGCCTTGGCCTGGGCGCTGCGCAGGGCTTCTTCCAGCGCGGGTAACTGGGCGCGTTGCTCTTCGCTTTGTGCCGCCAGCAGCTCGGCTTTTTCGTCGCCTTCAAGAGCCAGGGCAGCCAGGTTTTCGGTCTCAACCGCTGCATCGTCTTTGCGCGTAGCCCACTGGGCGGTTTGCTCTTTGAGTTGCGCCAGGCGCTGCTCAACCCGCACCCGGCCATCCACCACAAAGCGGATTTCTGCTTCCAGCCGCCCTACTTCACTGCTGGCTTCATACAGCTTGCCCTGCGCCTGGTTGACGTGGTCGCCCGCTGCGTAATGCGCTTGGCGAATGGTCTCCAAATCAGCTTCTATGTGGCGCACATCTGCAATGCGGCTTTCAAGTTCGTTGACAGCCTTTTCAGCATCCGCTTTGACTCTGGCCTGATCACCTTCAGCATCCAGCCGCTTTAAAAACCAAAGCTGATGCTGTTTTAACGTGCTGTCAGCCTGCAAGGCGTTGTAGCGCTTGGCCACTTCAGCTTGCTTTTCAAGCCGATCCAGGTTGGCGTTTAATTCACGCAAGATGTCTTCAACCCGGGTCAGGTTTTCACGCGTGTCAGACAGGCGGTTGGCGGTCTCCCGGCGGCGTTCTTTGTACTTTGAAACGCCAGCGGCTTCTTCTAAAAACAGGCGCAGTTCTTCAGGTTTTGACTCAATGATGCGGCTGATGGTGCCCTGGCCAATGATGGCGTAAGCGCGAGGGCCCAGGCCAGTGCCAAGGAAAACGTCCTGCACATCCCGGCGGCGCACCGGCTGGTTGTTGATGTAGTAGCTCGATGTACCGTCGCGTGTCAGCACGCGCTTGACGGCAATCTCCACAAACTGGCCCCACTGGCCGCCGGCCCGGTGGTCGGCGTTGTCAAACACCAGTTCAACACTGGAGCGGCTGGCGGGTTTGCGCGTGGTGGTACCGTTAAAAATCACGTCCTGCATCGACTCGCCGCGCAGCTCAGACGCTTTGCTTTCACCCAAAACCCAGCGCACCGCGTCCATGATGTTGGACTTGCCGCAACCGTTGGGCCCGACCACGCCCACCAGTTGGCCGGGCAGCACAAAGTTGGTCGGCTCTGCAAACGACTTGAAACCCGACAGTTTGATGGAATTAAGACGCAAAAGGCAACCCGTATTTATTATGTAAGCTATTGATTTAAAACACTTTTGTCGCTTGCAGGGCAAGCAGCGCTAAAAATCACAAACATCAATGTTACCCGAGGCGGCTACAGGTAAAACCGCAAGAAGCTTTACTTTTTTAATTGACGAAAAACCAGCGCCAAACCCAGCAAGGCAATCACCACAAAACACACAAAAGACCAGTTGGCAATCGACAGACCTAAAAAAGTCCAGTCGATCTTGGTGCAGTCGCCGCTGCCTTTGAAAATCATCGGAATCGCGCGTTTGAGCGGAAAAGTTTCAATCATGCCGTACAGGTCACGGCCGCAAGACGCTTCTTGGGGTGGGTACCACTGCAAATAGCTTTGGCGTGCCGCGACAAAAGCGCCCAGGCCACTGATAAGCGCCATCAAACCTGAGCCCGCCACCAGCAAACCCTTGCGGTGGGCAAACGCCGTGATACCCGCCATAACGGCCACCAACACCAGCGCATACCGCTGAACGATGCACATCGGGCACGGCTCCAGGCCAACAACATGCTGCAAGTACAAACCAAATGCCAGCATGGCAATGCAAGCGGCGCAAATCAAAGCCAGCACACGGCGCGGCTGGTCTATTAACTTAAAAAACATTGAGAACCTTGTTAAGCCAATCAGTTATTGTCCGCTGGTTCGGGCGCGAGAGTGGCGATAAGTTCCTGCATCCAAAGCACTGAACAAGCGCCCACAAAGGCCTGGAAACCCCTTTTTGAGCCATTTTAAGGTATCAAATTGGCCTCCAGACCAATGAATACGGGCGCAAGCAGCTCCTGATTTAATAGCAAAGTAATGATGGCTTGAGTCGCTACCAACGCTCTGTTGAGGTCGGCAACTGCAACGCTGCCGTGTTGACTACTCTGGCGGCAGCATCATGGCCAGTCGCTCGCTCAGGCCGTCAGCTCGGTCAGGGCCGGCAATTTCTTCCACGTTCAAAATAATGTCTCTGGCGATGGCCAGCATGGACTCTCGGTCACGCGCCTCCCGCAGCTGGTCACGCAGGTGGTTTGCCAGCTCCGGCATTTTGCGCACAAACATGCGTTCGACAATGTCAAACAAGAACATGCGGGTTGTCGCCAGTGAACGTTTGCCGTCAAAGTTGTCTGACGATGACTTGATCTCGGCGATATTGCGCGATACGGTGTCCAGCCCGGTAAAACCAGATTTTTGAGCCGCAACCGGTGGCAAAGGAGCACGTTGGGACTGCGCAGAAAAGATGGGTACAGGCGCAGTCTGAGAAACTGCAAAGTCAGTCATGCGTGCTGCGGCTGCGCGGCTCAGTGATTCTGCCGGTACCAAATATCCATCCGACATGAGCTTTTGCAGCAACCCAATATCGCCCTGGAGCAAGTGAACCAACTCGTCTCGCGTGCGAATGCCATCCGCCAAAAACAAAGCCGAGCGCTCACGCACGCTCAAAACGCGCTGCTTGGATGCCAGTTCGTGTTTGGCCTTTTCTGACTTCAGAAGCGGCATAAGAAATCAATGTATGAATTTGTACGCATGCCGACACGGTAGTCAACCGTTGTGACCTGCCAATGACAAGCCAATAACCCTGTGCAGGCGACGGGCACTTGCTGCACCAATAACTAAAAAAACGAAAAAAAACGAGTTTTTTTACGAAACACTTGATGCACACGATAGACAGACCTGTCACAACCACTACATAATTTTGGTTGTTAGCGCTAGCACATCAACAACACAGCGTTGCGACGACATCACCGATTCAACTCTTTTTACGGAACAGCCCGATGAATGAAATTAAAAAAGCGCGCAGATTGATTGAAGCCGACCCACAGACCGATGCCGCTAAAACACTGGCCGCACTGGTGCGTGCGCTGGAATCAGAAGAAAAGTTTGATTTGGGCGATTTGTACAAGTTGAGCTACGACAACTTCAATCTCGCCATCGACGTTTTGAAGGAGTGGCGTCTTGACCGCTATTACTCAGGCAAAGCCAAGTTGCATGATTTGTCAGTGCAAGTGGCGACGCTGAACAAGTAAATCAGCATTGAGGCCTGTTTAAAGCTCATTTTCAGGCCTTTTAGGGTATCAAATAGGCCTTCTGCCCAATGAATACGGGCGCAATCAGCTACTAAATTAATAGCGTCGTGTTGCCTGTCTTGGGGGCAACCACCATTGGCTACAGCGCATCAGGCCTACACTTGGCACCACATGCCATTCTCCACTTTGGGCTTTTCGCCCACGCTTTTGCCACTTTTGTTGCGCGCTATTGCCGACAAAGGTTTTACTGACCCCACACCCGTCCAGCTAGCGGCCATACCTGCGTTTTTGCAAGGCCGTGACGTGGTGTGCTCTGCGCCCACAGGTTCGGGTAAAACGGCAGCGTATGCCCTGCCCTTGCTGCATCAGGTCAGCGAAAGGCCGGCCCGACTGGCTGGCAAAACCCAAGTGTTGGTACTCGTACCCACGCGCGAGCTGGCCGCGCAGGTGGGTGAGGCTTTTGTTGGTTTTGCAAAATACCTGCAGCAGCGCATCAAAGTGGCGGTGGTGTTTGGCGGTGTATCCATCAACCCGCAAATGATGAACCTGCGCGGCGGCGCTGACATTGTGGTCGCCACGCCGGGGCGGCTGATTGATTTGATTGACCACAACGCACTGAGCTTGACCAGCGTCAAAACGCTGGTTCTGGACGAAGCCGACAAACTGCTGGACATGGGTTTTGCCGACGAGCTGGCGCGCATCCTGGCACTGCTGCCCGCGCAAAGGCACAACGCCCTGTTCTCGGCAACTTTCCCGCCCGCGATTGAGGTGCTGGCGAATAGCCTGTTACACGACCCATTGCGCGTTCAAGTACAAACCGAGCCAGAAGCCCAGCCGGAAATTACCCAGCGCGCCATTGCAGTCGATGCCCCGCGCCGCACCCAGCTGCTGCGCCACCTGGTGCAAACTGAAAAGTGGCCACGCGTGCTGGTTTTCGTGGCGACCAAACACGCCGCTGAAATAGTGGCCGACAAGCTGCGTAAAGTTGACATCAACGCCGAGCCTTTTCACGGCGAACTCAGCCAGGGCAAGCGCAGCCAGGTACTGATGGACTTCAAAGCCAACGCAGTGCAAGTCGTGGTGGCCACCGACGTAGCCGCGCGCGGGCTAGACATCACCGGGCTGCCGGTGGTGGTCAATTACGACTTGCCGCGCTCTGCCACTGACTACACCCACCGCATTGGCCGCACCGGGCGTGCCGGGCTGGCGGGCATGGCCATCAGTTTTGTGAGTGCGGCTACTGCCGCGCATTTCAAACTGATTGAAAAGCGGCATGGCATCAAGCTGGTGTTGGAGCAAGTGGCCGGGTTTGAGCCTGTTGAAGCCGAGCCAGTGAATGCGGCTGATCCGCAGGGGACTGGGGGCGTGAAGGGGAAACGGCCTAGTAAGAAGGATAAGTTAAGGGCTGCGGCTCAGTCAAACGGTCAAGATTAGTCAATAGTTGATTTAGATATCTTTACCTCCTGAAAGGTAACGAGTACAGAGTAAGTCGCGAGTGAATTTGCAGCGCAATTCTGCAACCTTAATGGGAGATAGCGTGAAGCACTACCAAGACACAGAAACGGGAATGATCCATGCGTTTGAGGATGACTACGATCCCTTCACATCGAACAATAGAAACATCCCTGATACGCTTACTCAAACTATAAAAATAAAAACAACTGACTCATACGTTTGGCACCAGGGCGATTGGATCAAACCAGAGGATTCGCCAGATGGCTACTCACCGCCAATCTCTAGTGTTCCTTCATACAACCCAGCATGGATGGCTCACCTAAGACCTTATACGGCGGTTCTTCGCGATGCGACTTCGCAACTAAGTCTCACACTTGACCAGATCAATGCTAATTCTTATGACGGGAAGAGGTTGGCAGAAGTTGTTGACGTACTTCCTATTGCCGCCCCCAGTGGAATAGACGCACTTATTAGCTATGACGGTGCAATCGCCATTCCCCAATGTGAAGATTTTCCAACCAAGGCGGAGGGAATTGCCAAGCTCAATGAAATTCTTTGCAGTCTTTTGCTGGGCGGTATCCACGCTGAAGTGCTTCATGCCGATGCGCTAGTGGTTGGCTCATTACAAGACAAAGCGATACTGTTCTCATATACCCCCTGCGTTCATACACAGCTCAGATTGAACGGGGCAGCGTTAACGGAACGCTTGCAACCCCTGATGTATCCGAGGGTGCTGATGCTGAACGCTATACAGGCTGCATACGCTCAGGGGCAACAGGTCATTGAAGCGTTGCACAACTTTTCCCCATTCTTTCTCTTAAATGGCTACACGGCGATGATGTACCAGAACAACAGCGATGCACTCAATAACCTCTGGATCGCCGTCGAGCAGCTCACCGCATATATTTGGACTGAACGGTATCTCAAGAACAAGAACGCTTTTCCAGCCCGTATTGCTAGGTGCCACTCCAAGATCAGTCGATTCGTTAAACAAGATCAGATTTGGGCGAAACAACAACTCCTTCGACTTTCAAAGGTCATCAGCAAGGAATGTCATAAAACACTTAGCCAAGCTCGTGATGAGCGAAATGATCTTGTGCACCGAGGCATCGTTCCGAGTGATCAAGCAATTGATGTACTTTGGAAGGCTCTGCCCGAACTAATTGAGGTGGCGTCTGGAATTGGTACGTTAGGCATGAAAGGGCTTCGTAGGGGAGGTTCTATCAATTGGGACATACCGGCGAGGACTAATTTCGATGAGTGGGTTGAGCTTTCTTCCAAGATTTGATGACACTGCATCACGCCTCTGCTGATGCCCCACTAAAAGTTTCCGAATATGAGTACCCCAAAGCAAAAAGGCTCCAAAACCGAAGTCCTGAAGCCTTTTAAAGCATCTTCAGCGCGAAGCTGAAGATTGAGGGTTACGAGGGCTTAGTAGCCGCCGCGTCCACCGCCGCCGCCGCCGCCATAACCACCGCCGCCGCCGCCACCACCGTAGCCACCGCCGCCTGAACGACCACCACCGCCGCCGCCGTAGCCGCCGCCACCTGAACGGTCACCACCGCCGCCGCCGAAGCCGCCGGTACGTGGAGGACGAGCTTCCATCGGACGGGCTTCGTTGACTGTGATGGCACGGCCGCCGAGTGACTGGCCGTTCATGCCAGCGATAGCAGCTTGCGCTTCAGCGTCGCTGCCCATTTCGACGAAACCAAAGCCCTTTGAACGGCCGGTGTCGCGCTCCATCATCACCTTGGCGCTGGTGATGGAACCAAAT
>JANNVB010000032.1:0-20623 GCA_031414215.1 Polaromonas sp.
GGGTGGGGGATTCTGACGTCGTGGTACGCCCCGGCCCGCGCATGGCAGAAGCTGCACGGCTGATGGCCAAGTGTTTAGAGTCGTATGAGTAGCGTGTCAAATCGTCAGGCGCTTTTGCTGGCAAGTTTGCTGCTAGTCGCGTCTTGCGGCTTGCTGCTGCTGGGCATCACTGTAGGCAGTACGGGTTTTGAATCGGTTGCCAATATGCAGCGTGACCCGCAGGCCATGCTTATCGTCTGGGAGATCCGTTTACCGCGTACGGTAGGGGCTTGGCTGGCCGGCGCCTTGCTGGGGCTGGCGGGTGCGGTGGCGCAAGGTCTGTTTCGTAACCCATTGGCCGACCCTTATTTACTCGGTAGTGCATCGGGTGCATCGCTAGGCGTGGCATTGGCCATGGCGCTGTTCGGCGTGTCGCCGTTGGCCACGCAATGGGTAGCGCGCGTGGGGTTAACCGGTGCTGCGTTTTTAGGAGCAGTGGCTGCCGTGCTGCTGACCTTGCTGCTGGCCAAAGGCGTGCAACACACGCTGCGCTTGCTGCTGGCAGGTGTGGTGGTAGGCGTGGTGCTGGGGGCGTTTACCTCACTGGTTTTGCTGCTCACGCCCGACATCATGCAGGCGATGCAAGCGTTTATGTTGGGCACCACGGCGTTTGTCGGCTGGACGGCCTGCGCCGTCATGGCCTCGGCGTTTGGCATCAGTTTGTTAGCCGCCTGGCTGATGAGTCATGTGCTCGATGGCCTGGCGCTGGGCGAGGCTACCGCTCAAAGCCTGGGGCTGCAACTGCCGCAAATGCGCGCCGCGCTGGTGGCCGTGTTGGCGCTTGCCACGGGTACGGCAGTCGCACAAACGGGTTTGATTGCGTTTGTGGGTTTGGCTGCGCCGCATTTGGTGAGATCAGTGGTTAAAACCACGCATGGGCGGCTGATTGTGTTGTCCAGTCTGATGGGTGCGGTGTTGTTGGTGGCGGCGGACATTTTGGCGCGTTGGTTGACGGCGCCGCAAGAACTACCTGTGGGGGTGCTGACGGCCGTTTTGGGCGGTGGCTACCTGCTGTGGCTGATGCACAGGCATACCGGCCGAGGCGCTGGGTTATGACTGATGCTATGTATTTTGTAGCCGCAAAGAGCGTTGCAATACAGGCCCGTGGAATAAGGGCCAGGCTCGGAAATGCCGAGGTTCTAAGCGATATCTCCATTGATTTACCCCGCGCCCGATGGACCAGCATCGTCGGCCCAAACGGTGCAGGAAAATCGACTTTTCTCAAAGTTCTGGCGGGTTTGATTCCATTTAGCGGCGCTACTGAATTGCTCGGTCAACCCATGCAAAGCCTGCCCGCCAAACAGCGCGCACAGCAACTGTCATGGCTGGGCCAAAACGAAGCTTCTGCCGACGATTTGACCGCCTATGACGTGACCATGCTGGGCCGCTTGCCGCACCAGCCTTGGCTGGCGCCCGCGAGTGCAGCCGACCACGCCGCGGTAGAAAAAGCCTTGCGCTCAACCCACGCCTGGGACTGGCGGGGCAGGGCGCTCGGGCAACTGTCGGGTGGCGAACGTCAACGTGTTTTACTCGCACGGGCTTTGGCGGTTGAGGCCGAGGTGCTGCTGATGGACGAACCGCTCGCCAATCTGGACCCACCGCATCAAACTGACTGGCTGCTGCTGGCCAAATCGCTGGTGGCCAGCGGTAAAGCCGTGATCAGTGTGCTGCATGAAATATCGTTTGCGATGCAAGCTGACGAGGTGGTGGTCATGGCCGCTGGTCGCGTGACACATCAAGGTGCTTGCGGCGATACAGACAGTCATCGTGCGATTGAAGCTGTGTTTGACCGGCGCATTGCCATTCACCAACTGGCTGGCCAATGGGTGGCTTTACCCAAAATTTAAATCGAAAATTTGAAAATTAATTGGAGTCTGACCCCAATTGGGGGATTACCTATGCAAATCGAAACACCTCCCGCAGACAAACCTTACGAGAAGCCCGAGGGCGAACGGCGCGGCTTGCTCATCGTCAACACGGGTGATGGCAAAGGCAAAAGCACCGCAGCGTTTGGCTTGGCTCTGCGCGCCTTTGGCCGCACGCATGTGCATGGCAAAAAAATCATGATTTTCCAGTTCATGAAAGTGCCCACCGCCCGCTTTGGCGAGCACCGCATGTTTGAGCAACTGGGTATTCCGATTGAAGGCATGGGGGACGGTTTCAGCTGGAAGAGCCAGGACCTGGAACGCTCAGGCCAGCTGGCGCGCGACGGCTGGCTAAAAGCCAAAACCGCGATTCAAAGCGGCGAGTACTTCATGGTGGTGCTTGATGAATTCACCTACCCGCTCATTTACGGCTGGATGGAGCCGATTGGTGGTGTTGAAGAGGTGGTTCAAACGCTGTTTGACCGCCCGACACATACCCATGTCGTCATCACCGGCCGCCGATGCCCGCCCGAGATCATTGAGCTGGCTGATACGGTGACCGAGATGACGATGGTCAAGCATGCGTTCAAGGCTGGCATACCGGCTCAGCGCGGCATTGAAGATTGATATTTTTGTAAGCCTGAATGAAAGTTGACCATGCCTTTTGAAACCGCACTTTTCCAGCTCGCCCAAACCTTTTTATGGCCCGTTACCCTGTTGGTGCTTGCCGTGTTTGCCTACGCCGTTATGAGTCTGGGCGCTTTTGGTGTTGAGTGGTATCGCCGCCGCAAGCAGCCGGGCTGCGTGCTGGTGTTGACGGGTGCTAAAGCGGCATCACAAGAACGGCTGGAGCTGGCGGTTTTGAAGGAACTGGAAGGCCTGCGTCTGTGCAGCCGCGTAGCGCCCATGCTGGGGCTGGTGGCCACCATGATCCCGATGGGCCCGGCGCTGGTCGCCGTGGCTTCTGGCCAGTCAAGCGGTGTGGCTGAAAGCCTGGCCCCGGCGTTTGCAGCGGTGATTGTGGCGCTCGTGGCTGCGTCGATTACTTTTGTGATTTACAGCGTGCGCCGCCGCTGGCTATTGGCTGAAATGCTGGCGGTGCTTGATGGTGCGTCAGCATGAATCCGATCAATAAAGACCCCAGACCGCGTCTGCACATCCTCGATGAAGACGATGACGACCCGGTGCTGTCCACCATCAACCTGATTGACGTGTTCTTGGTGGTGATTGGCATGCTGTTGATAGCCGTCATCAACAACCCGATGAACCCTTTTGCAGGCGACAAGCTGACCATCATCCGCAATGAGGGCAAGCCCAACATGGAGATCATCACCAAAGACGGCCAGAAGATCACCCGGTTCAAGGCCAGTGGTGCGTCAGGCGAGGGCGATGGGGAAAAGGCCGGCACGGCTTACCGTATGAAAGACGGCAGCATGGTGTACGTGCCTGCGGTTGTTAACGACACCAAACCATGAGCGTTTTCAAGGCTGTGTTGTCAGGGCTGCTCGGGCTATGTGGCTGCATGACTGCGCTTGGGCAAATCCCCGCGACAAACATTGTGTTACTCACGACGTACGTCGTGTCACCCGCCCGCCTGGCCAAGTTGCAAACGGCTGCAGTGCAGGCAGGCGTCGTCATGCAGACGGTATCGGCTGACGAAGACACGCCAGACACCTTGCAAAAAGCATTGCGCTCGGCTAGCCTGCTGCTGATAGACGCGCCGCACCCCAGCGTGGCGCAAACCGCTGCCGCGCGCTTTGGTGAGGTCATCAACAAAAGCGACAAGCCGTATGTGGTGGTAGGTGAGTTCAGTGCTGTGGCTAAAAACGAGCGGCCAGCGGCGTCACCGCTCAAAACCGACAACGGCGTGGCCCCCGACTGGGCGCAGCGCCTGCGCGAGTACTGGCGCTTTGGCGGCGCGCAAAACATGCGGCTGGCGATGCTGGCCCTTAAAAGCGGAGCAACCCAACCCGTTACAAGTCTGCCGCCTGCCGTGCAGTTGCCGTTACTTGGCTTTTACAACCCACGCTGGCCACAAATTGAAAATAATGCCGTTTCAGCACTAAAAATGCTCGAAAGCAGCACTTTTTACCTATCAAATAGGCCTCTAGGCCAATGGAATCAGGTGCAAGCAGCTCCTGAATTAATAGCGAGTAGAACGGTTGCCATCGCCGTCAACAACGCCGTCTTCACGTCTGACGACACGCCCTGGCTAGACGCGCTTATCTCCGCCCTGGAGCAGCGTGGGCTGCGCGCCTACGCCTTCTACGGCCCGCGCCAGCAAAAAGATTTGTTTTACCAAGCGACGCATGTCGGCACGGCCGTGGGGCAGCAACGCATGGCCGATGTCATCATCAATTCAGCACTGGTGTTTAACCCGACCGAACGCAAAGCCGAGCTGGAGCGCATCGGCGTGCCAGTGCTGCAAACCATGCCTGCACTGGCGATGGATACCGCGCAGTGGGCACAGAGCAAAGACGGCCTGGCCTTGAGCGACGTGGCTTACTACTACACGCCCAGCGAACTTGCAGGCATGGTCGATGCGCTGCTGATCACGGCGCGCAACGCCAAAACCGGGGCGCTTGAACCGATTCCGGATCAAATCAACGCCGTGGCCGACAAAGCCGCTGCTTTGGCGCGCCTGCAAAGCGCGCCGCCCGCCCAGCGCCGGGTGGCGATGATGGTCTACAACTACCCGCTAGGTGAAGGCAATTTTGGCGCGTCGTTTTTAAACGTACCCAAAAGCCTGCACAACATGCTGGCCGCCATGAAAGCCGCTGGCTACCAGACGGAAGTGCCAACGGCGGATCAGATCACGCCACAAGTCCTGGCCACGATGGGCGCTTTTTACAAACCTGAAACGCTGGCTGGTTTACCCGCCCAAGGCCTGGCCGACGTGCTGCCGCTTAAGACCTACCTCGCATGGTTTCGCGCTTTGCCGTTAGATACCCAGCGCCGAACTGAAAGCTATTGGGGCGCGCCTGAAAAATCCATCATGCTGCGGCCATATCTCAATTCGGTAGCAACGCAAAATGAACCCGGCTTCATCATCCCGCGTGTGCTGCTGGGCAACGTCGTCGTCATGCCGCAGCCGCTGCGCCATGAAGTGACGGCGGGTACCAGCGCAGAGCTGCGCAAGCAACGCGTTGGTCATCGGTCGCAGCTGCCGCTCAGCCACAACTATCTGGCGACCTATGTGTGGCTGCGGCAGCAGCTTGGTGCGCATGCCGTCGTACACGTGGGTACGCACGGCACACTGGAATGGGCGCCGGGCAAAGAGCGCGGCTTGTCACTGCAAGACGACCCGCTGTTGGCCCTGGGCGATTTGCCCAACATTTACCCCTACATCATGGACAACCTGGGCGAGGCATTGACTGCCAAGCGGCGTGGCCGTGCGGTGCTGGTCAGCCACTCCACGCCGATGTTTTCGCCCGCAGGCTTCAGACCTGGCGTGCACGACATGCACGACCTGATGCACGACTGGGAAACAGTGTCGCCCGGGCCGGTTAAAAAAGAGCTGGAATCGCGTTTGATTGCCGCATTTGTTGAGCACCAGTTGCACCGCGACGTGGGCTGGACGCAAGACAAAATACGCAAAAACTTTGCAGGGTTTATGGAAGAGCTGCATCCCTACCTCGACGACATTGCGCAAACCGCGCAACCGCTGGGCCTGGCAGCATTTGGTGAAGTGCCCGATGCGCAGCGCCGCTTTGGCACGGTCATGCAAACCCTTCGCAAACCGCTGATAGAAGCGCTGGGGGAAGACATTGACGAGGTGTTTTTGCTCGATGCCAAAAAGATCATCAACTCGCGCCCGGCTCGCTGGCTGCAAGTCGCTTTAAAAGACCCGCAAGCGGCCAGCACGCTTGACTTGCGCATTCAAGACGCTGCCTTGGCGCATAGCTCTGTGCCCAACCGCGCCGAGGCCAAGCTGCTTGATCCGAAGGTGCTGCTGGCACTCGCGCAGCGCGCTCAAAAGCTCGATGCCGCACTGGCCAACAACGAAGAAATCAGCGGGTTTCTTGCTGCGTTAGACGGTCAGCATGTCAAGGCCAGCTATGGCGGCGACCCGGTTCGTAACCCCGAAAGTCTGCCCACCGGCCGCAACCTGTACGGCTTTGACCCGAGCCGCGTACCGACCCGCCAGGCCTGGGACACCGGCGTGGCCGCCTTTGATGCGTGGATGAAGCAGCACCGCAAAGAAAACAATGGCCGCTGGCCAGAAAAGCTGGCCTTCACCCTGTGGGCAGGCGAAACCATGCGCCATCAGGGCGTGATGGAGTCACAAGCGCTGTATGCCCTGGGCGTTAAACCGCGTTGGGACGATGCCGGGCGCGTGGCCGGGTTGGATGTGTTGCCCGCAAGCGAACTAAAACGCCCAAGGCTGGACGTGCTGGTCAGCGTGACGGGCTCGTACCGCGACCAGTTCCCGGTGGTGATGCGCTGGATCGACGAGGCCGTGCGACAAACCTCCCAAATTAAAGAAGCCAACAACGGTGTCGCACGCAACACGCAAAAACTGGCGGCTCTGTTTACGGCACAAGGTGCCAGCGCTGCGGAGGTCAAACGTTGGTCGACTGCAAGGGTGTTTTCTAACGAACAAGGCAGCTACGGCACCGGCCTGAGCGATGCTGCGCAAGCCACCGACATCTGGAAAAAAGCAGACAAGGGCGGCGGTGACGCAGAGATGGCCCAGCTGTATATGGACCGCATGGGCTACGCGTATGGACAGGGTATCGACGGCACAGCACGCAACAAAGCCCTGGGAAACGCCTACGCCCGCAATTTGGCGCAGGTTGATGCGGCGCTGCTGTCCCGCACGTCCAACACCTACGGCGTGCTGACCAGCGACGATCCTTTTCAGTACCTGGGCGGCATCGCTCAGGCAGTGCGGCAATTGACAGGCAAAGACCCGGTGCTGTACGTGCAAAACCTGCGTGACACGACCGAGGTCATCACCGAAAGCGCCAGCAGCGCCATCGCCAAAGAAATGCAAACCCGCTACCTGCACCCGCAGTGGATCACCGCACAAAAAGCCGAAGGCTACAGCGGTACGCTGCAGGTGTTGAAAACCGCGCAATTTTTGTGGGGCTGGCAAGTCACCGCCCCACAAACCGTGCGGCAAGACCACTGGCAGTCTCTGCACAACGTCTATGTGCGCGACCAGTACAAACTGGGCACACGTGAATGGCTGGAAGGCAGCAACCGGGCAGCGTTTGCTCAAACCCTGGAGCGCATGCTGGACGCGGTGCGCCTGAACTACTGGCAACCCGACGCCGCCACCAAACGGGAACTGACCCAGGCCTACAACGACGCTTTAAAAGCCACGGGCTTGCGCGAAAGCAATGTCGCCGTGCAGCGCTTTGCAGCGGCGCAGGTCAACTTGAATTCCGCTTCAAGCCAAAGTGCAGAAGCGCAACCAGCATCGGCAAAACAAACAACGAACGAGGCTGTCAACGAGCCGAAAGCTGAACCCCAAGAGGTGGTCAAAGGCCTGAAACTGGAGCCGCAAGCGCCAGAGTCCACGCCCGTGACTTCAGTCATCAACAGCCTGGCTGCTTTGTGGGGCGTGGCGCTACTTTTGGGTCTGGGCGCATGGCAGCAGTCGCGACGCTGGCGGCTTGCAAAAGACTTCAGCAGGTAAGACGTGTTGTCTGTATTTGATTTGACTTCCAGCATGTTGGCCTTTGGTGGCGCATTGCTGGTTGCTATGCTCATCGACCATTACCTGGGCGAACCAAGCTCTCGCCTGCACCCGGTGGTATGGATGGGCAATTACCTGAATTGGGTTGCCAGGCGTCTACAGCCAAACCCTTCACCTGCTGTTCGTGATCTGAAATCGTTTTGGCTTGCAGCAGCCTATTGGTGGGCGGGAGCGGCTCTTGTTTTGATAGTGAGCTGTGTGGTGCAATGGGCTGCGTTTCAGCTGCCATGGTATGTGGCGCTGCTGCTGCTGGGCTTGGCGCTCAAGCCCATGCTGGCCTGGGCGATGTTGTCTTCTGAAGTGCAGGCCGTTGAGGCAGCGTTGGGGCAATCGCTGGATGCGGGCCGAATGCGCTTGGCCATGCTGGTCAGCCGGGACACGGCCAAGCTCACTGAAACTGAAGTGCGCGAAAGCGCCATCGAGTCGCTGGCTGAAAACCTCAACGATTCAGTCGTTGCGCCGATTTTTTGGTTTGCGTTGTTTGGTCTACCGGGTGCGGCGGTTTACCGTTTCGCCAACACCGCTGACGCCATGTGGGGTTACCGGGGTTTGCGTCACGGGGTGAACTGGGAATGGGCGGGCAAGTGGGCTGCGCGCGCTGACGATGTGCTGAGCTGGGTGCCTGCGCGCATCACAGCGCTGCTGCTGAAACTCTTGTCGCAAGGTGTTGATTTCAAAACTCTGAGCCTTGAAGCTGGCAAAACACCATCACCCAACAGCGGCTGGCCTTTGGGCGCGATGGCGTTGGCTTTGAATATTCGGCTGCAAAAGCCCGGTGTCTATGCGCTGAACCCATCCGGCAGGCCACCAGAGCCAAAAGATGCTGTTTTAGCCCAAAAAAATGGATCAAAAGTGGTCGTAGCAGCCTGTTTATGGGCGCAAGCAGCTATTTTATTAATAGCGTATTTGAAGCCATGACATTGCAACATCAACGCGTTCACGGCGGCCCGGATGCTTTCGGCGCTGTGCAGTTTGACTTCTCCACCAACAGCAACGCCTGCGGCCCGTGCCCTGCTGCACTTGCTGCCATTCAGTTGGCAGATGCTAGCCAGTACCCGGACGCGAGCTACACGGCACTGCGTTTGCAGCTGGCAGCTTTTCACGGCGTTGATGTGCAGCGCGTGGTGCTGGCGGCGAGTGCCAGCGAGTTTATTTTTCGTATCACCGCGATGGTCTCTAGGCGCGGTGGTCGGTCAATCAGTTTGCCACTGCACAGTTATGGCGACTATGCTCACGCTGCCGCAGCGCACAGTTTGAAAATTCTGGACGCGCATCGTGCTGACCTGTGCTGGGCCTGCGAGCCGTCCAGCCCCTTGGGTCAAGCGCACGCGGATTGGCGCAGCGCCGGCAGTGCGGTAAAGGTGCTTGATCGGGCTTACGAGCCGCTGCGCTTGAGCGGTTTTTTTGAGCATGACGACGATCTACACAAGCTCTGGCAACTGTATTCACCCAACAAAGCGCTCGGACTGACCGGTGTGCGAGCTGCCTACGCCATCGCCCCTACGGATGCCAAGGCAGACATAGAAACCATGAATCAGCTCTGTCCGTCATGGCCCATCGGTGCGCATGGTGTGGCCATGCTCACGGCTTGGACGCAAGCTGATACACACGCCTGGCTGTCAGGTAGCTTGGACACGCTGCGTAAATGGAAAATTCAACAAATCGCGTTGTGTAAATCGCTGGGCTGGACGGTATTGCCCAGCTTGGCTAACTTTTTCGTCTGCCAAGCTGACATTGATTTAGCAGCCCTGCGCCAGCATGGCATCAAGCTGCGCGACTGCACTTCCTTTGGCTTAGCCCATCATGTCCGCATCAGCGTACAGCCGCCCGATGCGCAAAGCGCCTTGCACAATGCATGGCAACAGATTAAAGGCATGACATGACTGCAAAAGCTGTGATGGTTTTAGGCACGACCAGCGGGGCTGGTAAAAGCTGGCTGACGACGGCGCTGTGCCGCTACTACGCACGCCAAGGCTTGAAAGTTGCGCCGTACAAGGCGCAAAACATGAGCAATAACGCTCGTGTAGTGGCAGGCGGAGAAATCGGTAGCGCGCAATACTTTCAGGCATTGGCCGCAAACGTCACGCCAGAAGTTCGCATGAATCCGTTGTTACTCAAACCTGAAAAAGACACCCAAAGCCAGGTTATTTTGATGGGGCAGGTCAATGCAGAACTGTCAAAAATGGAATGGCGTGGCCGCAGTGCGTCTGTCTGGCCTGTGGTGGCACACGCGCTCGATGAGCTGATGGCCGAGAACGACGTGGTGGTGATCGAAGGTGCAGGCTCTCCCGCTGAAATCAATTTAAAGCACAGTGACATCGTCAACATGCGAGTGGCCCTGCATGCCAACGCGGCCTGCCTGCTGGTCACTGACATTGACCGGGGCGGGGCGTTTGCGCACCTGTACGGCACGTGGGCGATGCTCGATGCTGCGGAGCAAAAACTCATCAAGGGATTTGTTTTAAACAAGTTCAGAGGCGATGTCAAACTTCTCGCGCCCGGTCCGCAAATGCTGCAAGACCTGACCAGTGTGCCGACGGTTGCGACGCTGCCGATGTGGTGGCAACACGGCCTGCCTGAGGAAGACGGCGTGTTTGACGACCGAAGCAAATCAAGCGGACAGGTCACCAAAACCATCGCCGTCATCGCCTACCCGCGCATCAGCAATCTCGATGAATTTCAGTCGCTCAAAAACGTACCCGGTGTGCGCCTGGTGTGGGTACGCAGTCCAACCGAGCTGGCAGGCTTAACAAGTGCTGACTGGATCATCTTGCCGGGTTCAAAAGCCACCAGCGCTGACCTGTCCTGGCTGCGCGTGCAAGGCTTGGACCAAGCCGTCAACGCGCACGCAGCGCGCGGCGGGGCTGTGCTGGGTATTTGCGGTGGCCTGCAAATGCTGGGCGAAGCATTGATAGACCCACATGGCATTGACGGTAATGCCGCTGGTTTGGGGCTGCTCGGTGTGGTCACGGTTTTTGAAGAACTGAAGACGGTCCAGCACAGGCAAACGCAGTTTGAGATGCTTCAAGGCGCATGGGCCGTTTTGTCGCAGGTGCAAGTGGCGGGCTATGAGATTCACCACGGGCAAACATCACTGCGCGCCGACTTGGCAGACGGCACACATCCGGTCATGCCGCACGATTTGGCTTGGCAGAACGTGCATGGCAATGTGCTGGGCGTCTACATGCATGGTTTGTTTGAAGACCCTGCAGTGCTGCAAGCCTTGTTTGGGGCGACTGTGCCTACGCTTGACAGTGTGTTTGACGGGCTGGCTGACTATATTGAGCAGCATTTTGAAGCGGGTATATTGCAATCTTTGATAGCCTAGAACGCAAATCACATAAGGCATTCCATGAGCCAGCCAGCACTACAGCGTCGGCAATTACTTCAATGGGCGGCGCTTGGCAGCGCAGGATTGGTGTTGCCGCACAGGGCGTGGGCGCAAACAAAGGTCAGCGGTTCGCCGTTTAGTTTGGGCCTGGCCAGCGGCTCGCCCACACATGATTCAGTCGTGCTGTGGACCCGGCTCATGCCGCCCTTTGTGCAAACGCCTGGCAGCCCCGGCGTTGGCGTGCGGTGGGAGGTCGCGCACGACGACAAGTTCACCCGCATAGCGCAGTCTGGGCAGGCGCTCGCAGTTGCTGGCTTGGCGTATTCAGTCCATGCGGAAGTGCAAGGCCTGGCGCCAGACCGCTGGTATTTTTATCGTTTTTTGGTGGGTGACGCTGTCAGCGCGGTGGGCCGTACCCGTACCTTTCCGGCGCCTGATGCGGCCGTTGGCGGTATGCGCATGGCTTACGCATCGTGCCAGCGCTGGGAGCACGGTTACTTTTCAGCCTACCGCCACATGGCGCAAGAAAATCTTGATCTGGTGATGTTTTTGGGGGACTATATTTATGAGTACCCACGCGCTGCCAACGGCGTCCGCACGCCGCCTGGTGGCTGGGTGTTGACGCTGGACGACTACCGCCAGCGCTATGCCACCTACAAAGAAGATGCAGATTTGCAGGCTATGCACGCCGTATGCCCTTGGTTAGTGACCTGGGACGACCATGAAGTACAAAACGACTACGCCGGTTTGACGGTTGGCGAAAACGGCCCGGATGTGCCCGATTTTGCAGCGCGGCGTTCAGCGGCTTATCAGGCGTTTTACGAGCATATGCCGGTGCGAGCGTCTGTGCTGACCCGCGCGGCACAAGGCCTGACCAGTGGTGCAGAAATGCGGATATACAGCCGCAGTCAGTACGGGCAATTGGCATCTTTGACCATGCTGGACGCACGGCAGTACAAAAGCCCGCAGGTGTGCACGCGGGACGGCAAACGCGGCTCCAGCACGGTGAACCCCGCCAATTGCCCAGCCTGGAATGACCCCGCACGCACCATGCTGGGTGCAGAGCAAGAGCGTTGGTTGGATGCGTCTTGGGGTAGCGCTCAAGGCAAATCGGTGGCATGGAATATCGTCGGCCAGCAGTCATTGATAGGTCAGCGCGACTGGAAAGCCGGGCCAGAGCAAAGCCTGTGGAACGATGGCTGGGACGGCTACAGCGCAGCCAGAACGCGTCTGACCGATTCAGTGCGTAAAAACGCCGTCTCCAATCTGGTCATGCTGGGCGGCGACGTGCATGAAAACTGGGTGGGTCAGATCAAAGCCGACTATTCGCAGGCATCGAGCGCAGCGGTGGGTGTGGAGTTCTGCGGCACCAGTATCTCGTCACGCTCGGGTGGCAATGCCAAATTGGCCGAAACGCTGGCTGAGAACCCGCACTTTGCATTTGCAGATGCAGAGCGCAAAGGCTATGGGGTTGTAGACATCACGCCGAGTCAGATGAAAACCACTTTGCGTGTGGTGAGTGATGTAACCCGGCAAGATGCCGGTATTGAAACACTGGCCCAGTTTTCAGTGCGCAGTGGCAGGGCTTTGGTCGAGCGAATCTGAGTTTAGGCCAGCACTTCCAGCAGTCGATCCAGTCCGCCTTCATTGATCGCCACCATGGCTTTTTCGCGTACTTTTGGCTTCGCGTGGAAGGCCACTGACAAACCCGCCGTGCCCAGCATCGGCAAGTCATTGGCACCATCTCCCACCGCTATGGATTGGGCGGGTTCAATACCCAGCTTTGCACAAGTTTCAAGCAATGTTTTGCGTTTTTCCTCGCCATCGCAAATATCACCCCAGCTTTGGTTGACCAAGCCGCCTGTGAGCACGCCGTTTTCAATGGCCAGCTCATTTGACTTGGCATAGTCGATGCCCAGTCGCTCGGCCACCCGGTTAGCAAAAAAAGTAAACCCGCCCGACACCAGCAACACCTTCATGCCCGCCTTCTTGCAGGCGGTAACCAGCTCGGCCGCGCCGGGGTTGAGCTGCAAACGCTCGGCATATACCCGCTCCATATCGTCAATGCGGACACCCTTGAGCAGTGCCACCCGGCGGCGCAGGCTGGTCTTAAAGTCGGCAATCTCGCCGCGCATGGTGGCTTCGGTGATGGCCGCAACTTCAGCTTTGAGCCCGACGGCATCGGCAATTTCATCAATGCACTCAATATTGATGAGGGTCGAGTCCATGTCAAACGCAATCAGCTTGAAATCGGCCAATTGGAGGGGTGGCGCGAAGCCTTGCAGTACCAAGCCGCCTTGCGTGTTTTGTAAAGTCATTGAATTTTTTTGGGTTTTGTGCATTCTCGCAAATCTGAGCCAGACGTTTCCGACTGTCAGCGATTGTCACTAAAGGCTGGTTTACAGGCTATAATCCGATCTTCACGACCAAATGGGCGGGTTCACACCGCCCATTTTTTTTGGGCGTTTGTTTTTGCGTCACAAGATTTTCGGACAGTTTTTAGCAAGTAAATGGCAGCACAGAGCACCAACGACACGATAGCGCAAACCGTCACCGGGCTCGGCTACGACCTGGTGGACGTAGAGCGCACGAAAGGCGGTTTGCTGCGGGTCACGATTGATTTCCCGTATGCCCTTGGGACTGAGTTGTTCATCAATGCTGAAGACTGCGAGAAAGTAACGCGCCAGTTGGTGTTTGTGCTGGAAGTTGAAGGGGCAAGTTATTCCCGGCTAGAGGTCAGCTCGCCGGGTATTGACAGACCACTCAGGACTGAAAAAGATTACGAGCGTTTTGTGGGGGAGTTGATTGATCTCACCCTCAAAGCGCCGGTCGGTGCGGCGGCAGCGGGATCCACCGTGTCGGCCAACCAGAAAAAGTTTCGCGGCACGCTTGAGAAAGTGGAAGCCGCTTGCTGGCAAATCGTCTGGAGCGATGAGCCTGAAGTCAAGCCTGGCCAAAAGGTCAGCAAGAAAAGAGTTCCCGCGCCGTTGCAGGCACTGGGTTTTACGCTCGATGAAATTGCCACGGCGCGGCTTGCCCCTGTGGTTGACTTCAAGGGGCGTAAATCCAAGTTGGGTGCAAAGTCACTGCAACAGACAAGTATTGATAAAAACGTTATTGAATCTAACCCTGAGACTGAAAGGCCTGTGAAATGAACCGCGAAATGTTGATGTTGGTGGATGCCATCTCGCGCGAAAAAAATGTCGAGCGCGACGTTGTTTTCGGTGCTGTTGAGCTGGCTTTGGCTCAGGCCACAAAAAAGATTTACCCAGGCGAAGTCGATATTCGCGTGGCGGTTGACCGCGACAACGGCAACTACGAGAGCTTTCGGCGCTGGCTGGTGGTGCCAGACGAGGCAGGCTTGCAAAACCCGGAAGCCGAAGAGCTGCTGACCGATGCACGCGACGAGATCGCCGACATCGAAGAAGGCGACTACATTGAAAAGCCGATTGAAAGCATGCCGATTGGCCGCATTGGCGCGATGGCTGCCAAGCAAGTGATTTTGCAAAAAATCCGTGACGCTGAGCGTGAAATGCTTTTGAACGACTTCATGAGCCGTGGCGACAAGATTTTTGTCGGCACCGTCAAGCGCATGGACAAGGGCGACATCATTGTCGAATCGGGTCGGGTTGAAGGCCGCTTGCGCCGCAGCGACATGATTCCGAAAGAAAACCTGCGCTCTGGTGACCGCGTTCGCGCCATGATCATGGAGGTCGACAACACCCTGCGTGGTGCGCCGATCATTTTGTCGCGTTCAGCGCCTGAGTACATGATTGAGCTGTTCCGCACTGAAGTGCCGGAAATTGAGCAAGGTCTGCTGGAAATCAAATCTTGCGCCCGTGACCCTGGATCGCGTGCCAAGATTGCCGTGCTGTCGCATGACAAGCGCGTTGACCCCATCGGCACTTGCGTTGGCGTGCGCGGCACCCGTGTGAACGGCGTGACGAATGAGCTGGCTGGCGAGCGTGTTGACATCGTGCTCTGGTCTGAGGATCCAGCCCAGTTCGTGATTGGTGCTCTGGCACCCGCCAACGTCTCGTCCATCGTGGTCGACGAAGAGCGTCACGCCATGGACGTGGTGGTGGACGAGGAAAACCTGGCGATTTCGATTGGCCGCGGCGGTCAAAACGTTCGCCTGGCCGCTGAATTGACCGGCTGGAAAATCAACATCATGACGGCTGATGAATCAGCGGTCAAGCAAGCCTCTGAGACCGACACCAGCCGCAAGCTGTTCATGGAAAAGCTCGACGTTGACGAAGAAATCGCCGACATCCTGATTGCCGAAGGCTTTACCAGCCTGGAAGAGGTGGCTTACGTGCCGCTACAAGAAATGCTGGAAATTGAGTCCTTCGACGAAGACACTGTCAACGAGCTGCGCACACGTGCCAAAGACGCTTTGCTGACCATGGAAATCGCCAAAGAAGAAAACGCCGGCGGCGTCTCGCAAGAGCTGCGCGATGTTGATGGCATAACGCCTGAGCTGGTGGCTAAATTAAATGCCGCTGGTATTGCCACACGTGACGACTTGGCCGACCTGGCCACTGACGAACTCACCGATATTACCGGGCAGTCCCATGAAGACGCCACGGCCCTGATCATGACGGCACGCGCGCACTGGTTTCTAGATGAAGCCGCCGCACCTGCTGAGGCTGTCGCCGAGGCTGCAAAGCCCGCCGCAGCCCAAGAGCAGTGATCATGGAGGCCGCACAGGAAAACCAAATATGTCAAGTACCACCACCGTCGCGCAATTTGCAGCCGAGCTGCACAAATCAACCGCCACACTGATCGAGCAATTGACCAGTGCGGGCGTCGCCAAAGCCAACGCCGAAGACGCGTTGTCTGAATCTGACAAGCAAAAATTGCTGGCTTATTTGCAAGCCAGCCACGGCACTGCTACGGGCGAGCGCAAAAAAATCACGCTGGTAAAAAAGTCCACCAGTGAGATCAAGCAAGCGGACGCCACAGGCAAAGCACGCACCATTCAGGTTGAAGTGCGCAAAAAACGCACCTTCATCAAACGTGAAGACGGTACCGATTCGCCAGCCGACGAGGTGCAAGCTGAGGCCGCTGCGCTGCAGATGCCTGCGATTGACGAGGCTGATTTGGCTCGCCGTGAAGACGAAGCCAACCGCCATGCCGAACTGCTGCGCCGCCAAGAGGCTGATCTGGATGAAAAGCGTCGCCTGCGTGAAGAACAAGATGCCAAAATGGCAGAAGAAGAACGCCTGGCTGCAGAAAAAATTGCAGAAGCTGTCGCGCGTGCCGCCGAGGTGTTTGAAAAAGCCAAGCCCCTGAGCAAAAAAGCCAAAGAAGCAGCGGCTGCACTAGAGGCTGCAACACCCAAAGTTTCAGAAGCAGCTGCTGCTGAACAAACCGCCAAAGCCGCTGAAGTAGCCGCCGCGCAAGCATCGGCCAAAGCCAAAGCAACCGCTGAGTTTCAAGCCGATGCTGCCAAGGCCATTGACCTGCAAGACCGACGCAAAAAAGCCGAGGCTGAAGCCCATGGCATTCGTGCCATGATGAATGCGCCCAAACGTGTTTTGGTGCCGCATGTGGATCCGAAAGCCGCCATTAAAGGCACGCTGCACAAGCCAGCGGCTGGCTCAGTCGCTGCCAAGGCTGTACCCGGTACGCCAGGCGCAGCAGGTAAAAAAGAAGTCAAATCTGAAAACCTGTCATCGACCTGGAAAGAAGACGCCGCCAAGAAAAAAGCCTTGCCCACACGTGGTGCGACTGCCGTACCGGGCCGTGGTAACTTTAGGGGCGGCGCTCGTGGAGGCAGCCGTCGCGGCAATGACCGTGATGCGCGCCCAGAATCCAATTTTGTCGCACCAACCGAATTTAAAGTCATTGAAGTCCATGTGCCTGAGACGATTACCGTGGGTGAGTTGGCGCACAAGATGAGCGTCAAGTCCAATGAGGTCATCAAGCACCTCATGAAGCTGGGCCAGATGGTGACGATTAACCAGCCGCTGGACCAGGACACCGCCATGATCGTGGTCGAAGAAATGGGCCACACCGCAGTCACCGCAGCGCTGGACGACCCAGAAGCATTCACTGATGATGACGTGCAAGGTCAAACCGCTGAGCTGTTGCCACGCGCACCAGTGGTGACCGTCATGGGCCACGTTGACCACGGTAAAACCTCGCTGCTGGACTACATTCGCCGTGCCAAAGTGGCATCTGGCGAAGCGGGCGGGATTACCCAGCACATTGGTGCGTATCACGTCGAAACACCGCGCGGTATGGTGTCCTTTCTCGACACACCGGGTCACGAGGCGTTTACCGCCATGCGTGCCCGTGGTGCGCAAGCCACTGACATCGTGATTCTGGTGGTGGCAGCTGACGACGGCGTGATGCCGCAAACCAAAGAAGCCATCAAGCACGCAAAAGCGGCTGGCGTACCTATCGTGGTGGCCATCAACAAGATTGACAAACCGGGTATCAACCTGGAGCGCGTCAAGGGCGAGCTGGTGACTGAAGAAGTCATTCCTGAAGAGTTCGGTGGCGATGTGCCGTTTATCGGTGTGTCCGCACACACGGGTGAGGGCATTGACTCCCTGCTGGAGCAAGTCTTGCTGCAGGCCGAGGTGCTTGAGCTGCGTGCCCCGGTCGACGCATTGGCCAAAGGCCTGGTGATTGAAGCGCGTCTTGACAAAGGTCGCGGCTCGGTGGCTACTGTGCTGGTTCAGTCCGGTACGCTGAAGGCTGGCGATGTGGTGCTGGCAGGTTCAACCTATGGCCGCGTGCGCGCCATGCTGGACGAAAACGGCAACACAATTAAAACCGCTGGCCCATCGATTCCGGTTGAAATTCAAGGCCTGACCGAAGTACCGCAAGCCGGGGACGATTTCATCGTCATGCTGGACGAGCGCCGCGCGCGTGAGATTTCAACCTACCGTGCCGGCAAGTTCCGCAACACCAAGCTGGCCAAGCAGCAAGCCGCCAAACTTGAAAATATGTTTGCCGACATCTCTCAAGGCGCAGTCAAGTTGGTACCCATCATCATCAAGGCCGACGTACAGGGCTCGCAAGAAGCCTTGGCGCAGTCGCTGCTCAAGCTGTCGACCGAAGAGGTCAAAGTGCAGTTGGTGTACTCGGGTGTGGGTGGTATTTCAGAGTCCGACGTCAATTTGGCGATTGCCTCGAAAGCATTGCTCATCGGCTTTAACACCCGTGCCGACGCACAGGCGCGCAAGCAGGCCGAGAACAACGGCATCGACATTCGTTACTACAACATCATTTATGACGCAGTAGATGAGTTGCGCGCCGCCATGTCGGGCATGTTGACGCCAGACAAGAAAGAAGAAGTCATCGGTACCGCCGAGATTCGCAACATCTTCAAGGTGTCCAAGATCGGCTCCATCGCCGGCTGTATGGTCACGGCAGGTGTGGTTCGCCGTACTGCCAAGCTGCGTTTGCTGCGTCAGAACGTCGTTATTTACACCGGCGAGCTGGAGTCACTCAAGCGCTTCAAAGACGATGCGAAAGAGGTCAAAGAGAGCTTCGAGTGCGGTTTGAATATCAAGAACTACAACGACATTGAAGTCGGTGACGTGCTGGAGTTCTTCGAGATTCGTGAAGTTGCCCGTACCCTGGAAGCCTAAGTTCAAGCTGACGTCATTTTTGTATGCGTAAAAAGTCAAACACTCCCAACCGCGGCTTTCGGGTTGCCGATCAGATCCAGCGCGATCTGACGGATCTGATCGCCCGCGAGTTAAAAGACCCGCGGGTCGGGATGGTGACGATTCAGGCGGTTGAAGTCACAGCCGATTACGCGCATGCCAAGGTGTTTTTCAGCGTGCTGATGGGTGATGCGGCCAAGTGCGAAGAGGCATTGAACCAGGCGGCGGGCTTTTTGCGCAACGGCTTGTTCAAGCGGCTGATGACGCACACCGTGCCCACGCTGCACTTTCACTTTGACCGCACCACAGAGCGCGCGGCTGACATGAACGCCTTGATCGCCAAGGCTGTTTCTTCACGCGCTCAAGAGGACTAGGTCATGACGCAACTCCGCACAAAGGTGCAGAGGCGCCCTGTGCATGGGGTGTTGCTGCTTGATAAACCGATTGGACTTTCCAGCAACCAGGCGTTGCAGAAAGCCAAATGGTTGCTGCGCGCCGACAAGGCGGGCCATACCGGCACGCTGGATCCGTTGGCGACTGGCGTTCTGCCGTTGTGCTTTGGTGCCGCCACCAAGTTCAGCCAGATTCAACTCGATGCCGACAAGACCTATGAAGCGGTGTTGCTGCTGGGCTTGAAAACCAGCACCGGTGATGCTGAAGGCGACGTGATTGAAACCCGGCCTGTGCCCGACATCACGCCGGAGCTGCTTGAAAAGCTGACTGTGCAATTCACGGGCCCGATTGCGCAAATCCCGCCCATGTATTCAGCGCTCAAAAAAGACGGCAAAGCGCTGTACGAGTACGCACGCAAAGGTGAAGAAGTCGAGCGGGAAGCGAGAAACATCGTTATTTACCAGCTAAATATGGCTGTAACCCAAGATATACGGGCGCAAGCAGCTATTAAAATAATAGTGAAATGCAGCAAGGGCACGTACATCCGAACGCTGGGTGAAGACATTGGCGAGGCGATTGGCTGCGGCGCGCATTTGGGTTCACTGCGTCGTATTGAAACGGGTGGTTTTACCGCCGCCCAGTGCATCAGTTTGCCTGACCTTGAGGCAATGGATGAATCGGGCCGCGATGCGCGCCTGCTACCGCCACAGTCACTCGTTGCCAGTTACCCGTCTGTCACATTGGATGCCGACAATGCGGGGCGCTTCTTGAGCGGTTTGCGTCGCAGGGGCACGCCCGGCCAATGGGGTAAAGATGCAGCGCTGGTGCAGGTGTTTGGCTCTGACCCGATCGCTTTTTTGGGTTCTGCCCACATCACCGCTGATGAATTGATTCCGCAGCGCCTTTTGTCACCGATTGAAGTGCAAGACATATTGCAAGCCGCGCACTGATTTTTAGTATTTTAGTTTTTAGAAAGTCCTTATGACCATCAAGCAAATCCGCAATATCGCCATCATCGCCCACGTTGACCATGGCAAAACCACCATGGTTGACCAACTGCTGCGCCAGTCTGGCACCTTCGCTGAACACGAAAAAGTCGTTGATACTGTGATGGACAACAACGCGATTGAAAAAGAGCGTGGCATCACGATTTTGGCCAAAAACTGCGCCGTGACCTGGGAAGGCACACACATCAACATCGTCGACACCCCCGGCCACGCCGACTTTGGCGGTGAAGTTGAACGTGCGCTGTCAATGGTTGACGGCGTGGTGCTGTTGATCGACGCACAAGAAGGCCCTATGCCTCAAACCCGTTTTGTGACCAAGAAAGCTTTGGCGCTCGGCTTGAAGCCAATTCTGGTTGTGAACAAAGTTGACAAGCCAGGCGCACGTCCTGACTTCGTGGTCAACGCCGCATTTGATTTGTTCGACAAGCTCGGAGCAACGGATGAGCAGTTAGATTTTCCGGTGGTTTATGCTTCGGGCATCAACGGCTGGTCATCTATGGAAGAGGGCGCACAAGGTGAGCAGTGGGGCCCAGATATGTCTGCCCTGTTCAACACCATTTTGAGCCACGTCCCTGCACAAAAGGGTGACCCAGCAGCGCCACTACAATTGCAGATTTCTGCGCTTGATTTCTCAACATTTGTTGGTCGTATCGGCGTCG
>JANNVB010000033.1:0-9726 GCA_031414215.1 Polaromonas sp.
AATGCAACTGGCGCTGCACACGGGCGCGCCGCGCATCGTCGAGGGCTGGCTGGACACGTATGCACGTGGCGTGCAGCGCCGCGCTGCGAATGCGGAGGCGGCCAACACGCGCTCACAAACGCTGGTCACCAACCCCAACTACGGCGTGGGCACCACTGAATACATGCGCTCTCGTGGTGGCTATGCAGTTACGCTGGAATGCGGCCAGCACGACGACCCTGCAGGCATTGCCGTGGCAAGACACGCGATTTTGCAAACGCTGGGTTTGCTGGGCATAACGCCCACCAAGCCCGCAGCCCCAATTGCCGCGCCTGAGATATTGCGGCTAATTGACGTGACCGACAAAGCGCATGCGGGCGACACGTTTACAAAAGAATGGCGCAGTTTTGACGCAGTAAAAGCAGGCGATGTGATCGGCGTGCGGCACGGCGGCGATGAAGTCAAAGCACAGGGCGACGGTTTTGTGGTGTTCCCCAATCCGCGCGGCGAAGTGGGTCAAGAGTGGTTTTACTTTGCGCAAAAACGGGTTTGAAACGGGCCTGAAACAGCTTTTTTCGACTGGAAAAAGCGCTTTTATGTATCAAATACGGCTGTAGCCCAATAAATACGGGCGCAAGCAGCTATTAAAATCATAACAACCTGACGCACTTCGACAGCAGCCTGTTCAATCTTGCATAGCAAGGCGCTATCCAACCCCGATACCCTTGGGCGGCAATCGTTTCGGGTCTGCTCGCGTTAGACGCCTTCAATGATCCGAATATCCCGATCCGCGCCGTCAGCCAGCGCGGCTAAAGCTGCCTGGTAGGCGGGGCTGTCGTGTGCTGCGGTGGCTTGCTCGACGCTATCAAACTCGATCAGGACGGTGCGCTCCTTCAACCCGAGCTCGTACGCCATCGACGGCACACCGCGCGCCAAAAATCGACCACCTGCTGCAGTGAGTGCCGGGCCCGCAAGCGTCGCGTAGGCGGCGAGCTTTTCAGCATTCTTTACTGCGCGGTAGGTGCTAACCCAATAGGCTTTAGACATTTTTTCTTCCTTGTTGATTTGAGATGGTTGTTGTGAGTCTTGCAAAACTCGGGAGTTGGTATCTTGGCTAACGTTTAAGCTCCGCCGCGGCCGAAGGCCGTTGGCGGGAGCGCAGGGTTAGCCACCTCGCGCGAGGTTTCGGTTGAGGAGACTCGCATACAACGCCCTGATTGTCCGGGACAATGCTTGGGACTCGCTTTCGAGATCTACATCGAGGTCCGCGGGTACACCGCTGTGGATAAGTTGGCTCCGAAGTGCGTAGGCCTCGTCGATCAAACGAGACGCTTCCGGTTGGTTGGGTAGTGCAGTGCGCGCGAGCCTTCGGAGAGCTTGACGAACGGACTCCTGCCGAAGCTGAAGAAGTCGGCCTTCCAATGATGCTTTTAGTTCTTGCTGAATGCCGGCGCTGGCTCGCAACTGTTGACAGCACTCATCGACGAACAGTGCTACGGCAGGCCCCATTGGCTCTTCTTTAGCCAACGGTTCGAGCGCCGATACAAGCGCCAGAAATGTTGCTCGCTGACTAGATTCGAGCCGCGCAGCACAAAAAATCTCCATCGAGAGGAGGAGTTTTTCGTCTGGCTCTGCAAGTAGTGCATACGCATCGTGCAATTCGGCGAAGACAACTGTTGGCGCGAATGAGACTTCTCCATACGCGATACATGTTGCACCAGATGACCGCTCGCGCTCGAAGACTGACGCCGGTTCATACGTGAGGTATTCCAGCTTGAGCGGAGCGTCCGTACTAACGGCCATCCAAAGGAGCGCCTGAACAAGGCGACGTCCGGCTGCTTCGGCTGCGGCCGCAGTTGCAAATCCTTCGAGCGTTACGACGTACTTCCTGCCACCTTCCCACGGCGCCTTATGTGTTGGTTCGACGGTTAGGAAAGCGCCTGAAGGAAGAGGAACGCAAACTTCCTCGGCACCGCCCAATGCACCCGCCGTTTGAAGGTGAATGCGAACGCGCGCACCGTACGGCCGCTTATTCGGCTGGCCAAGGATCACTTGCCGCTCGTGATACGCGTCCTTTACTTTGGGCACCATTGCTCCTTGGGATGGCAAACGTTTGACATGAGGGGTGACCGCAAGGCGCAACCTTTTGGGCATCCCCTCGATTGAAGGGTTAGGCCTCTCCGAGCGGTCAGGGCCATTGGTGCAATATTAAAAATTCCCTCGGACGTAGATTCTATGACCGGAGGCGAGCAGCTCGGTCTTCTTCCTGAGATCCATGGCCAACAGCGCCAGCGCGTTGCTAGTCCGAGTTGAAAGGACGAAGTCTCCTAGGTGCGTTATTGCGAGGCTCGAATGTAGACCGTTCAATAGTGGCCTGTCGACTTTCTCATCAGGATACACGATGTCATTCGGGCCGAATCCAAACACTATGGCGTCGGGCAGGTATTTGCTCACCCAAGCTTCTAGGAGGCTCCGGTGCGTATACACACCGCCGGCAAGTTGTAGGCACCACTTGTGATTCTCAAGGTGAACAAGCAAGAATGGAATGTGCGCTGGATCTGGAATCTGGGTGTACGGCAAGGAATATATCATCCCCGAATAGTGCAGCCAACAGGCCTTTCCTTTGATCACCACCTCCACGCCCTTCGGGCACCATGACTCAAGGAACTGATATGCCTCTTTGAGTTTACGAGGCGCAGCAATCGCGTGGCGAATTTGATTGAACATACGGAGTCGGTGATTGAGAGGCCTAACGTTTGAATTCACCGGCCGCTGAAGGTGGTCCGCTGGAATGAAGGGTTGGGTGTCATTTTGGCGGGGAAGCCTTTCCGGTCAATGACCGGACCTCGGCCATTAGGTTTCCGAGGCCGCGCGGTCCAAAGGTACGCATTCGTTCAATTTCTTCTTCTGTGAAGATCGGCTCTTTGCCTATTGGGTCGACAGTTTCCTTGGGCCACTGTATGAAGCGGTACAGGAAAGCAATGGACTTCTCCGAGAGCGGATCTCTTACTCTTCCCGAGTAGCTGCGCATGTGTTCGGGTTTCTCTGCGTAGAACGAGCTTGGAAGGCCTTCGGGCGAAGAAGGAAAGATTAGGTCGTAGAGCCGGCCTCTCCAGTACTCGCGCTTCTCCCCATAAATGGTTCGATGACTGCTTTCGGTCAAGTGCTTGCTGAGCATTTCTGCTGTCGCGATAAGACGGGCGGCTGAGAGCCAAGAGTGGCGGTGATTCGTCAACTCTCCGTCCTTAGGTTTCAGCACCTCATGGGCCTTCTCGAACAAGTCAGTCGCCGCATCCAGAATGTCCTCGGAGCGACCTCGCCGTAGGTTAAAGACAAACGCGACAACCGCGGTTAGAACGCCAGCCAGCACAATGAGCGGGGCAATCTCGGGGATAGCCGCAGCCGTGAGTGGAACACGGACACGACTCAGTAGAAGAACCGCTATCAGACCAGCGTCAAGGGTCAGGATGGCAACTACGATCCAAAGGATGACGGTCATGTGCTTCTATGACGCCCAACGTAATGTGTACCGCAAAACCTGCAGCGTAAGCTGGCAGTTTTCCCCAATGAAAGCATGAATTTCACTTGTCAGTCTTGAATAGTTTGCTTCAATAAAAAGAGCGTTAAACCACGGAAGCTTTGAGATATGAATTGGAGTTAGCATGACCTTGATTTTGACTGCATTCCAATGCTTTGCACATTTGCGCAAGGCGAAAACTGCTGCAAAAGTCAGTTTTTAAAAATGTAGTGATCGAAAAACTGCCATTTTCAACAATATTTAGATGCTTATTTGGTCACTAGTCCAATAAATACGGGCGCAAGCAGCTACTGAATAGATAGCGTTAATCCTTCACCAGCGACGTGAACATCTTGCGGAACCTCGCTACTTTCAACCCAGCCGCTGCCACACATTAGCCCGGTTGCGATGAATAGCGGTAGCCGATATGAAGTTCAGAAAAGCATCAGGTTTTTGCTCGACTGAACACAAAAATACCCGCTATCACCAACACGCTTCCAGCTGCAACCCAAGCAGTAAACGGCTCACCCAAAATCACCACGCCCATCAAAATAGTTGACATGGGCCCCACCATTCCGGTTTGCGCTGTCAGCCCGGAGCCAATCCGCTCAATGGCCATCATCACCATCACCACCGGCACTGCAGTGCAGGCAGTGGCATTGAGCAGCGACAGCCAAAGCACCTCAGGCGCAACCAGCGCGCTGCTCATTGGCCGCAGCAGCACAAACTGCGCAATGCACAGCAGGCAAGCTACCGTAGTCGCCAACCCCACCAGGCGCAGCGCACCCAGGCGCTTGACCAGCTCGCCGCTGTAAATCAGGTAAATCGCGTAGCTGATGGCGCTTAGAAACACCAGCAGGGCGCCCCACGTGGCGTTGCCCCTTGCGCCTGTGCCTTGCACCGCAAGTTCATGGCCAAACACCAGCGCCACACCACAGTAACTGATACCCATGCCCAGCATTTGCAGCGGCTTGATTTTTCGCTGGTACAACGCCCAGCCAAGCAACATGACCAGCGTTGGGTTCAAATACAAAATTAAGCGCTCCAGCGACGCGCTGATGTACGCCAAACCCGCAAAATCCAGAAAGCTGGCAAGGTAGTAGCCGGTAAAACCCAAGCCCAACACGCCGAGCCAATCGCTGCGGGTTAACGGCGCTTTGCCCCGGCTGGCCCACCATGCCATGGCGGCAAAAATCGGCAGCGCAAACAACATGCGCAGCATGATGAGCGTGACTGCGTCTACGCCGTAGCGGTAGGCCAGCTTCACGATGATGGCTTTGCCGCTGAAGGCAATGGAGCCCACGACCGCGAGCAGCAGGCCAGCACCAATGGGCTTTGTATTTACTATGGTATTGATAGCTGCTCACGCCTGTATTTGTTGGGCTACAGGCATAAAATTCTATAAACAGGCATAAAAATATGCCTAAAAACCGACCGCCATGCCATCACGCCGTGAATCGCTTGCCGCCACGTAGCCTTCAACTTTCGGGTTGCCTGCCAGCCAGATGAACTGGCCCGCACCAAAGTCTTGGTAAGAGTCGTTGATAACTTCCATGCGGTGGCCACGGTCGGCCAGAGCTTCCACCACGGCAGGGTTCATACCGGCTTCAACGTTAATTTCAAAACCCGCGTTGTAGCGCCAGCGCGGCGCGTCGCACGCCGCCTGCGGGCTTTGCTTGTAGTCCAGCATACGCACCAGCGTTTGCATGTGGCCCTGCGGCTGCATGTTGGCACCCATAACTCCGTAAGACATGACGGGCTGGCCGTCTTTGGTAACGAATGCTGGAATGATGGTGTGAAACGGCCGCTTGCCGGGGGCGACCTGATTGATGCCTTCGTCCAGGCTGAAACCGTGGCCACGGTTTTGCAGGCTGATGCCAAATTGCGGCTCCACACAGCCCGAGCCAAAGCCCATGTAGTTGCTTTGAATAAAGCTGACCATCATGCCGTCTTCATCTGCCGTACTGAGGTAAATCGTGCCGCCCTTTACGGGGTTGCCAGCGCCAAAGTCTTGCGCAGTTTTCATGTCGATGAGTTTGGCTCTGGAGGCCAGGTAGGCGTCGTCCAGCATTTGCTCGGGCGTTACCGCCATAGACGCTGGCTCGGCCACGTATTTGTACACGTCTGCAAATGCCAGCTTCATGGCTTCAATTTGCAGATGCTGGGACTCGGCGCTGTCGACTGGCAAGCTGGCCAGATCAAACTTGTCGAGGATACCGACTGCAATCAGCGCTGCTATGCCTTGCCCGTTGGGCGGAATTTCATGCAGCGTGTGGCCACGGTAGTTTTTACCGATGGGTTTGATCCACTCGGGCTGGTAACTTTCAAAATCTCTGAGCGTGTGACTGCCGCCGTTGGCTTGCGAGAATTTGACAATTGCCGCGGCAATTTCACCGCCGTAAAGCGCTCTGCCTTTTGTAGCAGCAATGGCTCGCAGACCTTTAGCCGCCGCTTTGAACTGAAACAGCTCACCAACCTTCGGCGCCCTGCCCCACGGCAAAAATGCTTCTTTAAACCCAGGCAAGCCTTGTAGCTCAGGCGTGGCAGCTTCCCACTTTTGCTGCACCACCGGGGTGAGCAAATAGCCGCGATCGGCAATGTCGATGGCTGGTTGCATCAACTCAGCAAACGGCAACTTGCCGAAGCGTTCGCTCAATGCCGACCAGCTGGCGACCGCGCCGGGTACGGTGACTGTGTCCATGCCGCGCTTGGGTGGCGCGCTGGTGCCAGGGTACTTGCGCTTGAAATACTCAGGCGTCCAGGCCTGTGGCGCGCGGCCCGACGCATTCAGGCCATGCAGTTCTTTGCCGTCCCAAATGATGCAAAAAGAATCGCTGCCCAAGCCGTTGCTGACCGGCTCAACAATGGTCATAACGGCAGCTGCGGCGATTGCAGCGTCTACCGCGTTGCCGCCCAAAATCCGCATGCGCAGCCCGGCACTGGACGCCAGGGGATGTGAGGTTGACACGACATTGCGAGCAAATACTGGAATGCGGGTGGTCGGGTACGGGTTGTTGAAATTGAAGTTCATAAGGCTGGCTGATGAGGTTTATGGGACAAGAAAAATACTGAGCAGAAACAACCGGGGTCATTTATTCAACTGTCAGCTTGCGGTCCGCAATGATTTTCTTCCACTTCGCATTGTCGGCTTTGACCATTGCGGCAAACGCTTGCGGTGTACCACCAGCAGGCTCTGCACCCAAGCGCGCAAAGCGCTCTTTCACGTCCGGGTCAGCCAGCGCCGCATTGACCGCTTGATTCACCTTCATCGCCAAATCTTGCGGCATGCCCTTGGGGCCATACAGGCCAAACCAGGTGATGGAATCAAAGCCCGGAAGTGTTTCAGCCACAGTGGGCAAATCAGGCGCAAGAGCGGTGCGTTTGGCACTGGTTACGGCAAGGGCACGCAGCTTGCCATCTTTAACGTGCGGCATACCGGTCACGAACGAGTCAAACAGCACGTCAACTTTGCCGCTCACCAAATCAGGAATAGCCAATGCCGTGCCACGGTACGGAATATGCAAAATAAACGTGTCAGATTGCGCTTTGAAATACTCGGTGGTCAAGTGCACGATGGTGCCGTTGCCACTGGACGCGTAGTTCAATTTGCCCGGGTTTTTTCGGGCGTAGTCGATGAATTCACGCATCGTTTTAACTGGCAGCGTGTTGGGCACAACGATAATATTGGGTGAGCTGCCGACGAACGCAACCGGCGTAAAGTCGGCCTCGGCGTTGTACGGAATCTTGGGGTTAATCGCCGGGCCAATGCTGTGCGTGCTGCTGGTAGCAAGTAGCAGCGTGTAGCCGTCGGGTGCTGCCTTGGAAGCCAAATCAGCACCGATCGTGCCGCCTGCGCCCGGGCGGTTTTCAACCACCACCGTCTGTCCAATTTTCTCGCCCAGCTTTTGCGAAAGTGCCCTAGCCAAAATGTCTGTCGCACCGCCCGCAGGAAACGGCACGATCATGCGAATTGGCTTTGCAGGGTAGGCCTGCGCCCAACTAGAAGCTGGCGCCAAAGCAAAGCTAGCCAAACTTACCGAGATTGCCAATCCCAAACTGCGTCGTTTCATACCAATCACTCCGGTTAAATCTGATTAAAGTTTCCAACACCTTACCAAGCATTGTGAAGCAGCAAAAACCAAGCCGCAAAAAAAGCACCCGAAGGTGCTTTTTATTGAATCACCTCTTTGTAAAGCTTTTTCAGTCCTCGACAAAAGCCTGTTCTCGTTTGTTTTTCACAGCGGGCAGCAACACAATAATCAGCATCAAAAGCCCTGCCGCCAATAGACCAGCCGACAACGGACGCGTCACAAAAACGCTCCAGTCGCCGCGTGAAAGCAGCAATGCTCGCCGCAGGTTTTCTTCCATCATCGGGCCCAAAATAAAGCCCAGCAAAAGCGGTGCCGGCTCGCAGCCGAGCTTAACGAAAAGGTATCCAATCACGCCAAAAAGTCCGACGGTCCAGATATCGAAGTTGTTGTTGTTGGTTGAGTACACACCGATCGCGCAAAATAAAACGATGGAGGGGTACAGATACCGGTACGGCACAGTAAGCAGCTTGATCCACATGCCGATCAGTGGCAGGTTCAAAATCACCAGCATCGCGTTGCCAATCCACATCGATGCAATCAAGCCCCAAAATAATTCAGGATTACTGGTCATGACCTGCGGGCCAGGCTGAATGTTGTGAATCGTCATGGCACCGACCATTAGCGCCATCACAGCGTTAGGCGGAATACCCAGCGTAAGCAGCGGAATAAACGATGTTTGTGCGCCTGCATTGTTAGCCGCCTCAGGGCCTGCTACGCCGCGAATGTTGCCTTGGCCGAACAGTACTTCACCCGGTTTGTTTTTGATCTTCTTCTCAAGCGCATAGGCGGCAAACGCAGCCAGCAAAGCACCACCGCCCGGCAAAATTCCAAGAGCAGAGCCCAAAAATGTGCCGCGCAACATCGCAGGCGCCATGTTTTTAAAGTCTTCTTTGGTGGGGAACAAGCCGGTGACTTTGGCGGTGAACACTTCGCGGTCATCAGCCGGTCGAGCCAGATTACTGATGATCTCGCCGTAGCCAAAAACGCCCATGGCAATCACCACAAAACCAATGCCATCTGTCAGCTCGGGAATGTCAAAGCTAAAGCGAGCCACCCCGGAGTTAACGTCAGTCCCGACCAAACCCATCAACAGCCCCAGCACAATCATGCTGACTGCCTTGAGCAACGAGCCCGATGCCAGCACCACCGCACCAATCAAGCCCAGCACCATCAACGCAAAGTATTCGGCAGGGCCGAATTTAAAGGCCAGTTCAGTCAGTGGAGGCGCAAAGGCAGCAAGGATCAAGGTGCCGACGCAACCGGCAAAAAATGAGCTGATTCCAGCAGCCGCCAGCGCAGGCCCCGCTCGACCCTTTCGGGCCATCTGGTAGCCGTCAATACACGTCACTACTGACGACGATTCCCCCGGCAAGTTCACCAAAATAGCGGTGGTAGAGCCGCCATACTGCGCGCCGTAGTAAATACCGGCCAGCATGATTAGCGCCGACACAGGGGGCAGCGCATAGGTTGCTGGCAACAGCATGGCAATCGTGGCCACTGGACCAATGCCTGGCAACACACCAATCAGCGTGCCCAATATGCAGCCAACAAGCGCATACATCAAATTGATGGGCGTGAACGCGACCCCAAACCCCAATGAAAGATTAGCGATTAGATCCATTTTTTGTCCTGGTTTTCGTTGTTATTTTGATTTGGATTTAACGCGTTAAGAATGCTGGCCAAACCGGGAACTGCAACTTGAGCACCACGACAAACGCGAGGTAACTTCCCACTGCCAGAACGGTTGCCAAAATAAAGGTGTTTTTAACCTTCCAGCCAGTCTCAGCCACGCTGGCAACGAACACCAGCGCGTAAATGCCGACGATCAATCCCATCGCCGGAATGCCGTACTTGGGCAAACCCGCCAGCAGCACACCGAACAACAAGTTGGCAGCGATGATGAAAAACAGGGGCTTCCAGGCCCAGGCACCGATCGGGTCGCCGCCTACGGTTTCAACAACCAGCGCTTTGAAGGTGATCACACCGCCTAGAACAGCAAGCAAAATGCCCAACATCAGCGGGAAGTAACCTGGCCCCATGCGCGCGCCAGAACCAACGTTGTAGGTAGTTGCACCCCATGCAAAAGCTGTACCGACAGCCATAAACATCAGGCCTGAGAAAAAGTCTTTTTGACTCTTG
>JANNVB010000034.1:0-2033 GCA_031414215.1 Polaromonas sp.
GCCTTCGCCAGCCGGGTACAGCCCTTTGACATTCAGGCTTTGAAAATTTTCTCCGCGCGTGATTTTGACGGGTGATGAAGTGCGCGTTTCCACTCCAGTCAGCACCGCGTCATGCATGTCAAAGCCGCGAATTTTTTTACCGAACACGGGTATTGCTTCACGCATGGCAGCTATCGCGTAAGCGGGCAGGGCGGTTGCCAAATCGCCCAGCAGCACGCCGGGCTTGTAAGACGGCTCAACGCTGCCGAGCTGGGTGGACGGCTTTCCTGCGACAAAGTCCCCCACCAATTGGCCAGGCGCCTGGTAGTTGCTACCGCCCAATTCGTAGGCGTACGATTCAAGTGCGCGTTGAAATGCAAACCCGGCCAACGCACCGCCGGGGTAGTCAGCAGGCGTGATGCCAACAACGATGCCTGCGTTTGCATTGCGCTCATTGCGCGAGTATTGGCTCATGCCATTGGTCACCACGCGGCCAGGCTCCGACGTAGCGGCCACCACCGTTCCGCCAGGGCACATGCAAAAGCTGTAGACCGATCTTCCGTTATTTGCATGGTGCACCAGCTTGTAGTCCGCCGCACCCAGCAGAGGGTGGCCAGCGTGCTGGCCGAGCCGCGCCCGGTCAATCACGCCTTGCGGGTGTTCAATGCGAAAGCCGATGGAGAACGGCTTGGCCTCCATGTAAACGCCTCGGTCATGCAGCATGGCCACTGTGTCGCGGGAGCTGTGGCCGAGCGCCAGCACGACGTGGTCGGCGCGCAGGTGGTAAGCGGTGGAGTCGTTGAGGTTTTGTACCGTCAAGCCCCGAATCTGGCCCCGCTCAATCAACACATCACTCACGCGTTGCTCAAACCGCACTTCACCGCCCAGCGCGATGATCTGCTCGCGCATATGCTCGACAACCTTCACCAGCTTGAACGTGCCAATGTGCGGCTTGCTGACCAGCAAAATCTCGGGCGGCGCGCCTGCTTTGACAAACTCCATCATCACTTTGCGGCCCAGATGGCGCGGGTCTTTGATTTGGCTCCACAGTTTGCCATCTGAAAAAGTGCCCGCACCGCCCTCACCAAACTGCACGTTTGATTCCGGGTTTAACTCGGATTTTCGCCAAAGTCCCCAAGTGTCGCGTGTGCGTTCGCGTACTTTTTTCCCGCGCTCCAGCACGATGGGCTTGAAACCCATTTGCGCCAGCAGCAGCGCCGCAAAAATACCGCAGGGGCCAAAGCCGACAATGACAGGTCTTATTGCCGGCGCTTCGTTGAGCTGCGCTACCGGATAGTAATTTTGGTCTGGCGTTGCGCGAATGTGCGGGTGCGCTTCAAACTGTTTGAGCAGCGTTGCTTCAAGTGTGGGGCAATTTTCGGACGGGCCGCCCCCAGGAAAATTAGTCCCCTCGGGGGGCAGCGAAGTACGCGAAGCGACAAGCGTGGGGGCAACTTCCACATCACATATGTACACCAGCAGCAGTTTTTGCTTGCGCGCGTCGTAGCTGCGTTTGTAGATACTGTGGTTACGCAGTTCGGCGGGTTGGATGCCCAGCGTTTGGGCAATCAGCGCAGGCAGCGCGTGCTCGTGGTGGTCAAGCGGTAGCTTGAGTTCAGTGATGCGGATCATGGCGGGAATTAAGGCCTGTTATGTGGATCTGTTTTTCGGATCAGGCCGTCATTTTAAGTTGCGCCGATAATCACGTCGTGAAGCACGCCAGACCGCCGCTGGTGCAACTCGCAAGAGACAGCAACGTAAGTCGCTGTGGGGGAAACCCCGCACTGGAGGAACGTCCGGACTGCACAGGACAGCGTAGGAGGTAACACCTCTCCACCGTGAGGTGAGGATCAGAGCAACAGAGACGAGTCGGCTCAGGGCAACCTGGGTCGGGTGAAACGGGCAATCTCTACGCGCAGCAACACCAAATAGGCCAACCAAAGCGGTGGCGGTTCGCCGCCATTTTCTTAACTAGCGGTTCGCTAGTAGTGTTGGCGGGTAGGTGGCACCGAGCCGGGTAGGCGACTCCCGGCCCAGATTAATGGCGGTCACAC
>JANNVB010000035.1:0-63726 GCA_031414215.1 Polaromonas sp.
CAACAACAACGCGACGGCGGCAACGGCAACCACTCTGGGTCCGCTCAGCACCGCAGGCCAGGCCAACGGCAATGGCGGCGAAGTCAACATCACCACCACGGGCACGCTCGGTGTAGGCACGATCGCGACAGGCGGCGGCGCTGGTACGGCTGGCCAGGCGGGCAGAAATGGTGGCGCGGTCTCTCTTCGCTCAACGGGGGCCAACGTCACGGTTGCAGCCATCACCACCACGGGCGGTAACGGCGGTGCAGGTCTGACAAGTGGCGGCAATGCTGGCACCATCACACTGGATGCTGGCGGTGCAATACCCACCATCACACTGGCGGGCAACCTGACGGCTGTGGGTGGCAATCAGGTCGGTGGCGGTACATCTGGCGCGGGCGCCAACATACGTGTCCAAAAGAATGCACTGCTCAACGCGGCCACTGTCACCGTTGACTCTCGCGGTGGCAATGCAGGCGCGGGCGTTGGCGGCAACACTCAGTTTGACGGAACGGTTAACAGCACGGGTGGCGCACGGGCGCTGGTCGTTCAGGCTGGGTCGGGCGACGCGACGATCACGGGTGCAACAGGCGCGACCAGCGCTTTGTCGGCTCTGACGGTAACGGGCAACGACATCGCGGTAGGCGCTATTGGCGGCGTGGCTGCTGGCGTGACGGGCGCGACTGCGTTGACCGCCACGACGGCAGGCGCAGACGTGGGGCAGATCACGCTTAACGGCGCATTGAACGTCAACGCGCTGACGCTCAATGCTGCCGCATCCATCGACCAAACCAATGCCATCAGGGCGACCTCACTCGCATCCACGCTTCTGGGCACTGGCAGCGCCCTGAATTTCGGCGCAGTCGCCAACCAGATCACATCGCTGGGAACGATCGTCACGCCGGGCGGCTTCACATTGAACAACGGCAACAACAACGTCACCGTTGCGGGCAACCTGACCGCCACCAACAATACCGTGTCGATTGATGCGGGCACGGGTGCTTACACCCAGAATGCGAACATCGACATTTCTGCGGGCACAGGCCCCATCACGTTGACAGCGAACACAGTGGCCGTTGCCACCAATACAGGCAACAACGCACTGACCACATCGGGCACGCTGACCCTGAAACCCAAATCCGCAGGGCAGGCCATGTCGCTGGCGGGCGCATCGGCGTTTGATATTTCTGCGGCAGAAATAACGGCGATTTCAACGGGTGCTACCGGCCCCATCGTTGTGGGCGATACCGCCAGCACAGGTGTGCTGACCGTGGGCGCAGCAGTCGGCCTGGCGGGCAAGACCCTGACTTTGAACGCAGGTTCAATCACAGATACCGGTGTGCAGACCATCACCGCGCAGAACGTCACGCTCAATGCCAGTGGACAAATTGGTACCAGCGCTGCCAACGGCATTGACATCGCTGCCACCAACCTTGCCGTCAATACCACCGCCAATGCCAATGCATTTGTGCGCACAGGCGCGATCAATCTGGGTACTGGCGGCTCCAGCCTGGGCAGCGGCACGCTTGATTTGACAGCCACTGGCAACGTCACGCAAACTGCGGGCACGGGCAACATCACAGCCGGTACGCTCAGGGTTAAAACGCTGTCTGCAGGGGCTGCCAACATCACGCTGACCAACACGGCCAACAACGTGACGGCGGTGAATTTGCAAGCCCGCAATGCGGCTGACACAGCCAATGCCTCAGGGGCAATTCAATACACCGATGCCACGGGCTTTGATGTGGCGCTGGTTGCCACCACAGGCAATGCCACGCTGTCCGCTGGTGGTGTCGTCACTCAGTCTGGCGCTGTAGCAGCCACAGGCCTGGCATTGCTAGGTGCTGGCGGCGCTTACACACTGAACAACGCTGGCAACGCCATCACAACCCTGGCAGCCAATACCGGCAGCGTTGACTACAAACAGGCAGGCGCACTGATCGTTGGCACGGTGGGTACGGCCGGTGTCACCACAAGCGGTGTCGCCCGAATTGAAACAACCGGAGTGGCATCCAACCTCACCCTGAACAATGCGGTCACCTCAACCGCAACCGGCAATGCGGTGATCCTCAAAGCTGGCAGCGCCAATGCGGCGGGTGTCAGCACTGGCGGTCAACTCATCAACAACGTCGGCGCGGCGGGTATCGTTTCTGCGTCGGGGCGTTACCTTGTGTACAGCGGCGACCCTGGCAGCACGACTGAGGGTATGACAGGCTACGGCAAGCGTTACAACAGCGATTTGAATGCTGTGCCTGCTACTGCTGCCAGCACATTTTTGTACCGCATTGCGCCCACGCTCACAGTGACTGCCAATAACAACACCCGCGTTTACGGCGACAGCAACCCGGCACTGACAGGCGTGATCAACAGCGGTTTGATCGACGGCGATACCGCTGCCAGTGTGGGGGTGAATTTCGTCACGACCGCAGTTGCACGCACTGCCGTTGCAGCTGGTCCAGTGGCGATCACAGTCGCGGCCACCAACAACGAAAACTACACCTTGGCCACCACCAATGGCGCGCTAACAATTACCAGGCGCGACCTGACCGTCAGCGCCACTGGACAGGACCGCGTGTTCAATGGCGGCACATTGGCCAATGTCGTTTTGACAGACAACCGCGTGGCGGGTGACTCGCTCACCCTGAACGGCATCGCCAGTTTTGCAGATTCGGGTCTGGGTGCAGGTAAAGCCATCAACGTGACCGGCATTACGCTGGGCGGTGCTGATGCGGCCAACTACAACCTTGTCAACACAACAGCGCTGACGACGGGCAACATTCTGCGCCCTGATGCGTCGACCTTTACGGGTCAACTCGCTGGTGCCATGGCGGCGTCATTGAATGAAGATACAGCGCGGCGTTGTGAGGCTGCCTCAAATGCTGCGCCTGCTTCGCAGACCGCCGGGGTTTTGATTCGCAGCCGGTCTGTCAGTACAGATTTAAGCTGCAATTAAACGGCGGCAAACCGCCCTTGCAAGTAGCCAATGATTTTTTCAGAGTCGTAAAGCCACTGGCTGTCTCCAGACGCATCGGTGATTTTCAGGCAGGGCACTTTGGTTTGCCCGCCTTCACGTGTCAGTGTGTCACGGTCAATGCCAGGCGGCTGCGCGTCAACATGCCTGATTTTCAGTGACTGACGCGCTATTTCATGCCTTACTTTCATGCAAAACGGGCAGGTTTTGTAGTGGTACAGAACCAGGCTCTGGCAGTCCTGGTCAACAAGCGCTTGAGCGGCTGGAGGGCGAACAACCCCTGGCGGACGGGTCAGCTTGTCTTTGAGCAGCATCACCGGGCCGAGGATGACGCGAATTGTTTTGAAGAAGTAACGAATAAGTATTTTCATGGGGTGAGGTGAAGGCTTAACCGCGCATCAGCGCCTCAATCTCATCGGCCTTCACCGGCACGCCGCGCGTCATCAGCTCGCAGCCTTTCTCGGTCACCAATGCATCGTCTTCAATGCGAATGCCGATGTTCCAGAACTCTTTGGGAACGCCTTTGGCGGGGCGCACGTAGATGCCGGGTTCTATCGTCAGCACCATGCCTGCGCGCAAGATGCGCGGCGGCTTTTTCATGACCATTTCGCCCAGCGGGTCGCGCTCTTGGCGCGCTTTGCTGCCCGGTTCGGTGTAGTCGCCGCAGTCGTGGACATCCATGCCCATCCAGTGGCCGGTGCGGTGCATGTAGAACTGGCGGTAGGCACCGCTTGCCAACACGTCGTCAACCGCGCCGTGTTTCTTTTTATCCAGCAGGCCAACGTCCAACATGCCTTGCGCCAGTACGCGGGTGGCGGCGTCATGCGGGTCGGTGAATCGTTTGCCGGGCCTGCATACTTTGATGGCAGCTTCTTGGGCAGCTAAAACAATGTCATACAGCGTGCGCTGGGCGGGTGTGAATTTACCATTGGCCGGGAAGGTTCGTGTGATGTCGCTGGCGTAGCCGTCCAGTTCGCAGCCTGCATCGATCAAACACAAGTCGCCTGATTTCAATTCAGCATCTGCCGCGCGGTAGTGCAACACGCATGCGTTGGCGCCTGCCGCAACGATACTGGTGTAGGCCGGATACTGCGAGCCATTGCGGCGAAACTCATGCAGCAACTCGGCCTCTAAATGGTACTCACGCAAACCACCTTTAATTGGCTTGCGCAGCATGGCAGCGCTGGTTTGCATGGCACGTACATGCGCGCCAGCTGAAATAGCCCCGGCACGCCGCAAAATCGCAATTTCATGTGCGTCTTTGATCAAACGCATCTCGTCCAGCACCTTGCACAAGTCATGCTGGCTTTGCGGGCATTCAGCGCCGTAGCGAATTCGTGCACGCACCTTGCCCAGCCAGCCGTCGACTTGCGTCTCAAGTCCCGTGTGGGTGGCAAAGGGGAACCACACCGCGGCCTGATTGGTCAGCAGCGCGGGCATTTTTGCGTCGAGCTCATCAACGCTGAAAGCCTCATCAACGCCCAGCGCCTGTACCGCCGCTTTAGGCCCCAGCCGAATACCGTCCCAAATCTCGCGCTCCAAGTCTTTGGGGCGACAAAACAGCGTGGTTTTGCCAGTCGAATCAATCAGCAGCCAGCCGCCTGGCTCGGTAAAGCCCGTCAGGTAATAAAAGTAGCTGTCGTGTCGATACGGGAAGTCGCTGTCGCGGTTGCGTGGGTGTTCAGGCGCTGTGGGCAGCAAGGCAATGCCGCCACCGGCTGACTTGAGGGCTTTGGCAACTAGCGCGCGGCGTTTTTGGTAAACAGTCATGGTCATAAAGTGTTTTGAGTTCGATTCAATTCTGCCAAACGTTCAGGTGTGCCTACGTCCGTCCAATCGCCGGTGTACAGCTCGGCACTTACTTGATCATTGTCCATCGCCTTGCGAAGTAGCGGAGCCAGTGCGGCTTTTACCCCCTGCGGGTTGCCAAACGGTAGCGCATCAAAAAATGCTTTTCGGTACAGCGCAATGGTACTGAAGGTGTATCGGGCATGCTGGCTGTCTGTGGGCAAATTCAAGGCGAGCCCATCAGCGCTCAAGCCAAAGTCACCCTTTGTGTTGTGGGCCGGGTTAGGCACAAGCCACAGGTGTGCCAACTTGCCGCTGGCAGTAAAGCGGTCAACCGCGCTTTGTGTAAAAGCAAAACCGGGTGTGTAAACATCCCCCGCCAGCACCCAAAACACATCGCCCAGCAGTGGCAGCGCACGAGCAACGCCGCCAGCGGTCTCCAGCGCGCCGCCAAAATCAATGCCTTCATGAGAGTATGAAAATGATAGCTGCCTGCGCCCGTATTCATTGGCCTGAAGGATAATTTTATGCATGAAGTGAGGTTCAAATTGCTCCCCAAGCCAGTCCGTATTGACAACCAGCTCGGTAAAGCCTCCTTTGGTCAAGCCCTGCACATGCCAGTCGATCAGCGCTTGGCCGCGCACCTTGAGCAGCGGCTTTGGGGTGCTGTCGGTCAGCGGGCGCATGCGCTGTCCGCGCCCGGCGGCCAAAATCAGAGCTGAAATAGTCATATGGCGCTGATTATGGCTTTTTTTAGGTGCTAAATATGGCTCTAGACCAATAAATACGGGCGCAAGCAGCTACTGAATAAGTAGCGGTAACCGCATCGTAAAAGGCGCAAAACGCATCCCGTAAAATCATCGATTACCCCAACACCCCACTTATTGGATTCCCCCCGATGGCTGACAACACTTCTACCTTGATGGCCAACGCCATTCGCGCACTCGCCATGGATGCTGTGCAAGCCGCCAATTCTGGTCACCCCGGTGCACCTATGGGCATGGCCGACATGGCGGTTGCGCTGTGGGGCGGCCACCTCAAGCACAGCCCACACAACCCCCACTGGTTTGACCGCGACCGTTTTGTACTCAGCAACGGCCACGGCTCGATGCTCATTTATGCGCTGTTGAACCTGACAGGCTACGCACTGCCGATGAAAGAGCTGAAAAACTTTCGCCAACTGCACAGCAAAACTCCCGGCCACCCTGAAGTGGACGTGACACCCGGCGTGGAAACCACCACCGGACCTCTCGGCCAGGGCCTGACGAACGCCGTCGGCATGGCATTGGCTGAAAAGCTGCTGGCCAAAGAATTCAACCGTGAAGGTCATACGATCGTGGACCACCACACCTACGTCTTCATGGGTGACGGTTGCCTGATGGAAGGCATCAGCCACGAAGCCGCTGCGTTGGCCGGCGCATGGCGCTTGGGCAAGCTGGTGGCGCTGTACGACGACAACGGCATCAGCATTGATGGGCAGGTCGCCCCCTGGTTTATCGACAACACGCCGCTGCGCTTTGCCGCGTACGGCTGGAACGTGATTGGCCCGATTGACGGACATGACGCAGCTGCGGTGTCAACCGCCATTGCAACCGCCAAAAGCAACGCAGATAACAAACCCACCCTGATCGTCTGCAAAACCCACATCGGCAAAGGCAGCCCGAACCGCGCCAACACCGCCAAAGCGCACGGCGAGCCGCTGGGCGCGGAAGAAATCAAGCTCACACGCGAAGCGCTCGACTGGCCGCACGCTCCGTTTGAAATGCCGGATGACGTGCGCCACGCCTGGGACGCCAAAGCCAAAGGCCTGGTGGCTGAGGCCGCGTGGGACGCCAAGTTTGCCGCGTACAAGGCAGCCTACCCAGAGCTTGCACAAGAACTTAGCCGCCGCATGAAGGGCGACTTGCCCAAGCAGTTTGACCAACTCGCAGTCGACACCATCTTGGCTGCGCACACCAAGGCTGAAACCGTCGCGTCGCGCAAAGCATCACAACTCGCGCTGGAGTCTTTCACCGCTGGCCTTCCTGAAATGCTGGGCGGCTCGGCTGACCTCACCGGCTCTAACCTCACCAACACCAAGTCCACCCCCAACCTGCGCTTTGACATGAATGGCGAAGTCGTGCTGACAGCGAATGCCGAAGGCGTGAGCGCTGGTGGCCGTCACATCAACTACGGCGTGCGCGAATTCGGCATGGCCGCCATCATGAACGGCGTGGCGCTGCATGGCGGTTACATCCCCTACGGCGGTACGTTCTTGACGTTCAGCGACTACAGCCGCAACGCCATCCGCATGGCGGCACTGATGAAGCTGCGCGTGATTCACGTCTTCACGCATGACAGCATTGGCCTGGGCGAAGACGGCCCCACCCACCAGTCTATCGAGCACGCCGCCAGCCTGCGCTTGATTCCGAATCTGGACGTCTGGCGACCGGGCGACACAGCAGAAACCGCTGTCGCTTGGGCGGTTGCCTTGCAAAACCAAACCAAACCAACCGCGTTGCTGCTCAGCCGTCAAAACCTGCCTTACGCCCCCAAAGACGACTTGGGCCAGATCAGCAAAGGCGCGTACGTGTTGTCAGAGCCAAGCGAAGTCGGCTTGAACAAAAAAGCTCAAGCCGTCATCATCGCCACCGGCTCTGAAGTGCAGTTGGCATTGAAGGCGCAAGAACTGCTGGCCACTTTGAAAATCGCCGTGCGCGTGGTGTCCATGCCCAGCAACACGACATTCGACAAGCAAAAATCCGCTTACAAGACCGAAGTGCTGCCCGAGGGCATCCCCCGCATCGCGGTTGAAATGGGTGTGACGGACGGCTGGTGGAAATACGGCTGTGCAGCCGTGGTCGGCATCGACACCTACGGCGAATCAGCGCCGGCGCCTGTGCTGTTCAAGCACTTTGGGTTTACACCTGAGAATGTGGCGAATACGGTGCGTAAAGTGCTGAAAAAATAAGTAAATCAATCTTCATTTTTAACCTCAACAGAAAAGACATCATGGCAATCAAAGTAGGCATCAATGGTTTTGGTCGTATCGGGCGCAACGTCCTTCGCTCGGCAGTTCAAAATTTTTCGGACATTGAAATCGTTGGCATCAACGACTTGTTAGATCCCGACTACCTGGCCTACATGCTGCAATACGACTCGGTGCATGGCCGCTTCAAGGGTGAAGTATCTGTTGAAGGCAACACGCTCATCGTCAACGGCAAAAAAATTCGCCTCACGCAAGAGCGCGACCCAGCAGCACTGAAGTGGAACGAAGTTGGTGCCGATGTGGTGCTGGAATGCACAGGGCTTTTCCTCGACAAGGCAGGCGCTGACAAACACATCGCCGCTGGCGCTAAAAAGGTCATCATTTCGGCTCCGTCAAAAGACGATACCCCGATGTTTGTCTTTGGTGTGAACGACAAAACCTACGCTGGCCAGGCCATCATTTCAAACGCATCCTGCACCACCAACTGCCTGGCCCCGGTGGCTAAGGTGCTGAACGACAAATGGGGCATCAAGCGCGGCCTGATGACAACGGTGCACGCCGCCACTGCTACCCAAAAGACGGTGGACGGCCCAAGCAACAAAGACTGGCGCGGCGGTCGCGGCATTCTGGAGAACATCATTCCATCATCCACAGGCGCAGCCAAGGCGGTGGGCGTTGTGATTCCCGAGCTGAACAAGAAGCTGACCGGCATGTCTTTCCGCGTTCCGACCTCTGATGTATCAGTGGTTGACTTGACTTGCGAGCTGAACAACGCCGCCAGCATGGCCGAGATTTGCGCCGAGATGAAAGCGCAAAGCCAGGGCGCACTCAAAGGAATCCTGGGCTACACCGAAGACAAGGTCGTTGCCACCGACTTCCGGGGCGACACCCGCACCTCGATTTTTGATGCTGACGCATCGATTGCACTCGACAGCACGTTCGTGAAAATCGTCGCTTGGTACGACAACGAATGGGGTTACTCCAACAAGTGCCTGGAGATGGTTCGCGTTGTTGCGAAGTAAGCGTCATCCCAATCCTAAAAAAGCGCCTGCGGGCGCTTTTTTATTGCCGCAAATAGTTAGCGCATGCGATCAGGCCGCATCACTGAAAACATGCCCAATGCCAGCAACGCTACTGCGCCCGCCAGCAAAAATGCACTTGCCGGGTTCAGCAGCCATAGCGCACCGGCTATCAGCGATGCCGGCAAGTACATTGCCCCGGTAATAAAGTTGTACAGGCCCATCGCCGATGCGCGCCGCTCTGCCTCTATGTCGGCAATGAAAGCCTTGTTTTGCGCCTCGTCAATCGCGTAAAAAACACCGTACAACACAAACAAAACGATCACCTGCCACTTTGCGTTGGCAAAGGCAAAGCCAAAACTCATCACCGCATAGACCCCATAGCCGAGCATGATCATGTGCGGCCTGCCAACGCCGTCACTCAAACGACCAATCAGCGGCGCCGCAATCACGCAGGCAATGTTGAACAGCGCATACAGCAGCACCGTGTCAGTGACTGAAAAGCCCACGCTGTGCGCCCGCAGCAGCAAAAAACCAAAGCTGAAGTAGGCCAGAGAAAACACACCTGCAGTCATCAAATAGCGTTTGAATTCGGGACTCAAAAGTTTGAGGGTTGTAAAAATGCTCTCGCGCGAACGCTCGGGCGCAGGCTGGTCCTTGATGAAAGCCAGCGCCACCACCGCCAGAACGGCCGGCACCAGCGCTACCCAAAACAAAATGCGGTAAGTTGCTTCGCCATCGCCCAGCCAGCGCAGCAGGCCGTAGGCAACAAGCGGGCCCAGCACCGCACCCGATTTGTCCAGCGCTTTGTGCACGCCAAACGCATAGCCGCGATTGGCCTTGTCAGCCACGCTGGCCAGCCAGGCATCACGCGGCGGGCCGCGAAAGCCCTTGCCCAGCCGCTCGATCACTCTGAAAATAGTCAAGCCAGTGATGCTGCTGCTGACCAGCAAAATCACCTTGGCCAAGGTTGAAAAAACGTAACCCGCCAGCGTAAACACCTTGCGCTTGCCGCTGCGGTCAGACAGCCAGCCGGCGTAATAGTTAAGGGACGAGGCCGATAAATCTGCCAGCCCTTCCACCAATCCCAGCAACGCCGCAGACGCGCCAGCGACGGTGGTGAAAAAGATCGCGAACACCGAAAAAATCATCTCCGAGCTCAGGTCCGTCAAAAAACTCACCTTCCCGAGTTTGACCACGTCCGGGTGGACGCCAAGCTTGCCACTCAGTTTGTTGTTTGGCCTCGTAGGAGGGGTGTCGGTTGGATCTGCTGGCACGATGCTTGACAGCATACGCTTGCCGTAGCATGGGGTGTTCGCTTTGTTCAGCGTGGTTGCGTAGTCCAACGCGCTCAACGGCAACCTGGTTTATAGAGTTACCACAAAAAATTTAACTCAACTTTATGATCAAACCAGCCTTCACAGCGGGCCATTCGTCCTGAAGAATCGAAAAGTAAACCATGTCTCGCGCGCGGCCTGATGCGGTGTACAGGTGCTGGCGAAACGTGCCTTCCTCCACTGCACCGAGACGGGACAGCGCTCTGCGAGACTGCTCGTTCAACGCTTCGGTTTTGAACACAACGCGCCTGATGCCCAGGCTTTCAAACGCGTGGCCGAGAAGTAGCAGCTTGGCCTCTGTGTTGGCGCGACTACGTTGATGTAAAGGGGTCAGCCAGCTTGCGCCGATCTCCAGCCGACGGTGTTGTATTGCGATGTCCATGTAGCGGGTGCTGCCAATAACCTGGTCTTTGTCTTTATCGATGATTACAAAGGGCAGGCCGCTGCCATTCAGTTGGTCATCCAAAGCTGCCTGCACGTAGCGGCGCATGTCGTCTTCCGTCATGATGGGCGCAGGCTGCAAACGCCACAGCTCGGGGTACAGACCCACTCGCGCAAGCGCCGGTGTGTGGCCGAGGAGTAAAGGCTCTAACCTGACGTTGTGGCCAGCTAAAGTGACAGGTTGTAGATTCATGCTGTTATTGTGATGCCACACAGCCATGCAGAATTGACCTATGACCTCGCAACTCAAACTCCAGCTACAAAGCCCCGGCATTTGCCGCGTGCTGAACGACTCTGGCCTGCATGTGGGCAACCTCAAACAAATTGGCGGTGTATGGAAATTCAAGGCGATTGGTTATGACGGTTCGGGTCAAGTCATCCCCGGCGGTGGGCCTTTGACGGATAGGCACAATACCGTTTTTACAGCGCTAGATGAAGCGGAAATTAACCGCGTGCTCGGTTAAACGCCATTTTTAAGCTATTTTTGGGTATCAAATCGGCATCAAGGCCAATAAATACGGGCGCAAGCAGCTATTAAATAAATAGCATCCAGGAGGTGCTTGTCTCGCAGCTTAAAGCGGGCTAACCGCCCACGACTGACCAGCCCGCCTGCTGGTTGCCCTTGTTGTTCTCGTATTCCCAGGCGGTGCCGCAGCGGTCGCAGCGGTAACTGGTGATGGTGACCAGGCTGCCCTTGCTTGGCACTTGGCGGTTGCCGCCTTGTATGAGCTCAGCGTGTCCGGGTGCGCGCCGCCAGTTGCGTTGAATGCCTGTGCAGGGCTCGCACAGGGTCATTTTTTTGAGCTCGGCTTTTCGGTTCAGATCTTCGGTCATGAGGGCTATTGTCGCCTCTGACCAAAGCCCAACGGCTTCAGCGCTTTTGCAGCAAGCCGCCCAGCATGCCCATCAGGTCGCCTGCGTTGCCCAGCCCGCCTGCGGGTGCAGCGCCGTTGGGGGTGAGTTTGTCAATCAGGCCCGGCAGGATGTTTGACAACTGGCCTGCGGCATCGCCTTGGCTCATGCCGAGTTTTTCAGCCAGTCCAGCCATGGTGTCTGCGCCCAGCACGTTGGTCAACTGGTCACTTGTTACCGGCTGGTTTTGCCCATTGCTGATCCACGAGCCCACCACATCACCCAAACCTGCCTGCTGGAATTTGGCGACCAGGCCTCCCAAGCCGCCTTGGCCGCCGTCATTGCTGAGCATGCCGGTCACAGCCTGCATCAGCTGCGGGTTGCTGGTGACCATATTGATCAGGCCGCCGATACTGCCTAAACCACCCATGCCGCCGCCGCTGCCCGCTTGGGCTTGTTGCCCGCCCGTCACTGCGCCTAAAACTGAATCCAGTAAACCCATGATGAACCCCAAAAAGTTATTGTGAAAATGAATGTATCAAAGTTTCATGAAGGATTTTGGGGCTTGCGCTGCTGCAATGCAAGCCAGCCCAGTAGCAGGCCAGTCAACCCAAGCGGCAGCAGCGAACCCATGTTCAGCAGCATCCAGCCTTGCGTGGTGACCAGCACGCCGGAGGTAAGCGAGGATAACGCCAGCACCACAAACACACAAAAATTCAGCGCGCCCTGCGCCTTGTCTTTTTCTTCTGGTCTGTAGGCCGTCAACGCCAAAGTGGTTGCGCCCGTGAACAAAAAATTCCACCCCAGGCCCAGCAAAAAGAGCGCGACTAGAAACTCTTTGAATTCAACCCCCGACAGCGCAATCAGCACGCAAACGATGTTCAGCGCCAGCCCAATCGCCATGATGGGCAGCGTGCCGTAGCGCTTGATCAAATGCCCGGTAAAAAAGCCGGGTGCAAACATGCCAATCACATGCCATTCCAGCACCCAGGCCACCTCTGAAAACGGCAAGCCGCAGACTTGCATGGCAATCGGTGTGGCGGCCATCAACAGGTTCATCACGCCATAGCCCAAAGCACCTGCTGCTGCAGCCACAATGAACACCGGCTGACGCATGATTTCACTCAATGGCCTGCCGCCGTTCAACTCAGTTTTAGCAGGCGCTGGTGGAAACGTGACATACGCCAGCAGCGCCATGGCCAGCAGCGCCACCAACGCCAGCGCCAGGTAAGCCCCGGCAAATGGTGCGTCCATCAAGCTGCGCGTTCGTGATGCCAAATTGGGCCCCAACACCGCACCCAGCAAGCCGCCCGCCATCACCAGCGAAATCGCTTTTTCTTTGAAAGCAGGTGCAGCCAATTCTGCTGCGGCAAAGCGGTACAACTGCGCATTGGCGTTGTAATAACCCGCCACCACGGTCGCGGCGACCAGCAGCCAAAAGTTTTTGTCGTAGACGGCGTAGCAGCACAGCAGCGCCGACAGCACAGCCACCGCCAGGCCAAGCTGAAACGACACCTTGCGCCCGAAACGGCTTTGCGTTTTGCTGACCAGTACGGTCGACATCGCCCCGCCGACCACATAGGCCATCAGTGGCAGTGTTGCCATCCAGCCAAAAGGCGCGAGGCTCAAGCCCACCAGCCCGTTGATGGCGATAAAGACGACGTTGTTGGTCATGAAAAGACCTTGGCAGATCGTCAGCAGCCATAAATTTCGGTTCATGGGTTTCCCGCCAGCATCAGATAAGACAGGCAGGCCAGCGGTGCGGTTTCAGACCGCAGCACGCGCTGGCCGAGCGTGACAGGTTCAAAGCCATTGGCCAAGGCGGCGGCTTCCTCAAGAGCGCTCAAACCGCCTTCTGGGCCGCTTAAAAATGTCAACGCGCCCTGGCTGTCAACAACTTCTGCCAAGGCTCGGGCGTTGGGCTGAAATGACAGCAGCAGCCGCTTGTCGTTGGCCGAACCGCTCGGTCTCAAGCTGTTTTTCAGCCAATCGTTCAAACTGGCGGGTGCGTGGATCAGCGGCACGCGGTTGCGCCCGCATTGCTCGCAAGCCGCTATGGCAATGCCGCGCCAATGGGCTTGCTTTTTCTCGGCCCGCTCGCCCGCTAGCCGGAGCACGCTGCGCTCGGTCATCAGGGGCTGAATACTGGACACGCCCAGTTCGGTGGCTTTTTCAACCAGCCAGTCCATGCGCTCGTTGGCGGGCATGCCAATAACCAAGTGAACGGGGCGGCTTGCCTCACGCTGGGTGGCCACAAAGTTACCGACGCTCACCTGCACGTCACTGCGGCCCATGCTTTCAATCGTGACGCTAAATTCACCTTCGATATCGCATAGGCCATTGAACAGAGTCAATGTACTGCCCGGCTGAAAGCGCAGTACCTGCACATGGCGCGCGGCCACGGGTGGCAAACTGATGCTGATGCCAGTCGCCAGAACTTGGTCGGTGTAGATGCGGGCGGTCATGCGATGGTTATTGATTTCCGCTACTAAATTAGTAGCTGCTTGCGCCCGTATTCATTGGGATAGAGACATATTTAATGCCTAAAAAACGGCTAAAACAGCTGAAAAAACAGACTTTTCGAGCAAAAACAGACTGTAACCCAGCGCTACAGCAGCAAACACGCCAAACTCAATCAACGTAAAAGTTAACGGGTAGCCCTGGGACATCTACTCGCATTGAGAAGACGCAGCCCGATTGCGGATAGGCCTGCAACTCCGCAGCGCTGCGGTTGTAGCAGGCGGTGGTGACATACAGGGTTTTCAAGTCGTCGCCGCCAAAGCACGGCATGGTCGGGCACTGGGCCGGTACGGGGATGCTGGCCAACTCAACGCCAGCGGATGACAGCTTGCAAATACGTGCGCCTTCAAACATCGCCACGTAGTAATTGCCTTCAGCATCGACCGCTGCGCCGTCAGGCCGGCCACCGTAGCCCTGATAGTCATCCTTGCCGAACTGCCAGCCATCGGGCTTGCCCGGCCACTGTTTAAAAATACGTTCGTGGGCCATGGCGTTGGTCTGTGCGTTCCAGTCCCAAGCGCGTACCGTGTGGATGGGCGTGTCGGCCCAATAGATGGTTTTGGCGTCGGGTGACCAGGCCAGGCCGTTGGCAATGGTGGCGTTGCTCACTTTGACCTCAAGCGCCCCGTTGTTGAGTGAAAACAGCTGCGCACTGGCCGCGGTGCGCGGCTCATACATCGTGCCCGCCCAAAACCGCCCGGCAGGGTCCACCTTGCCATCGTTAAATCGCGTGGTCGTGGTGTCGTGCTGGGCATCGGCCAGCTTGTGCAACGCACCGCCCCAATCCCGCGCCCGGTAAATGCCGTCGCGCAACGCGATCACCAAACCACCCGATTGGGCAGGCGCGATGCTGCCCGGCTCAGACGGCATGGCCCAGCTTTCAACACTGCCCATAAAAATGTTGCAGCGGTGAATCTGCTTGCCCGGAATATCCACCCAGTAAAGCTGCTGCTCGATCGGGTGCCAGAACGGTGATTCGCCAAGTTCGCAGGTTTGCGGGGTGAGGGGCTGCCAGGTCATGGAGTCTTTCAAAACTGTTGTCTCAATGCTGTTAAATGTAGCCATAAAAAAAGCCCGCTGACCTTGCAGTCAGCGGGCTTTTTGGTTTTAAGTCAAGCAGATCAGCGGTTGTACGCTGTCTCACCGTGTGAGGTGATATCCAAGCCTTCGCGCTCGTCTTCTTCGTTGACGCGCAGGCCGATGGTCAGGTCAACAATCTTGTAGGCGATGAATGACACCACACCCGACCAGACGATGGTGATCAGCACGGCTTTGGCCTGTACGATGACTTGGCTCACGATAGAGTAGTCAGCAGCCGTCACCATGGTCACAGTGACCCAGTCAGCCACGTAGCCAGGACCGCCGAGTGATGGCGAGTTGAACACGCCCGTCAAAATCGCGCCCAAGATACCGCCAATGCCGTGAATGCCGAACACGTCCAACGAATCGTCTGCACCCAGCATCTTCTTCAGGCCATTCACACCCCACAGGCAGGCAAAGCCAGCCACAAAACCAATCACCAAGCCGCCGCCGATGCCAACGTTACCGGCTGCTGGCGTGATAGCCACCAAGCCAGCGACTGCGCCAGAGGCTGCACCCAGCATCGAAGCCTTGCCGCGCATCAGGGCCTCACCTGCACACCAGGCCAACACGGCCGCAGCGGTTGCACCCAGGGTGTTGATGAAAGCCAGCGCTGCAAAGCCGTTGGCCTCCAGTGCCGAGCCAGCGTTAAAGCCAAACCAGCCCACCCACAGCATGGCTGCACCGACCATCGTCAGTGTCAGGCTGTGCGGTGCCATGGCTTCTTTGCCGTAGCCAATGCGTTTGCCGATGACGTAAGCGCCTACCAAACCAGCTACCGCAGCATTGATGTGAACCACGGTACCGCCGGCAAAGTCAAGGGCGCCCATCTGCCAGATATAACCGGCTTTGGCGAGCATGGCGTCAGCCACTTCTTTGCTGGCATAAGCGTCAGGACCCATCCAGAACCAGACCATGTGGGCAATTGGCAGGTAGCTGAAGGTGAACCACAGCGCCATGAACAGCAGCACAGCCGAGAACTTGATACGCTCTGCGAATGCGCCAACAATCAGGCAGCAGGTGATGCCAGCGAACGTGGCCTGGAAGGCTGCAAACACGATTTCAGGAATCACAACACCTTTGCTGAACGTGGCTGCGTTGGCAAAAGTGCCTGCAACGTTGTCCCAGATGCCCTTCATGAACAGGCGATCAAAACCGCCGAAGAAGGCATTGCCCTCAGTGAACGCCAAGCTGTAGCCGTAGATGAACCACAGCACCGTCACCATCGAGAACGTGACCATGACCTGCATCAGCACCGACAGCATGTTTTTGCTGCGTACCAAGCCGCCATAGAACAGAGCCAGGCCAGGAATCGTCATCAAAATAACCAGGATGGTGGAAACCATCATCCAGCTGGTATCGCCCTTGTTGGGTACAGGAGCCGGAGCCGCAGGCGCGGATGCAGCTGCAGCCGGTGCGGGCGCAGCCATTGCAGCAGCCGGTGCTGCGGCCTCGGCAGGCTTGACCGCTTCAGATGCGGCCGGTGCGGCAGATGCGGGGGTTTGAGCCACTGCGGCCGAACCGCCAGCAATCAGACTCAATCCCAAGACCAGGGAAGCTAGTAGTTTTTTCATATCTGTGTTTCTTTTATGGAAGACGTTAGAAAGACTGCAAGGCTTGCGCCTTACAGAGCCTCCTTGCCGGTTTCACCTGTGCGGATGCGCACGACTTGTTCAAGGTTGTAGACAAATACCTTACCGTCACCGATTTTGCCGGTGCGTGCGGCGCCTTCAACCGCTTCTATCACGCGGTCGACCAGCTCGTCAGAGACGGCAGCTTCGATTTTGACCTTGGGCAAAAAGTCCACCACGTACTCTGCCCCGCGGTACAGCTCAGTGTGGCCTTTTTGGCGACCAAAGCCCTTGACTTCAGTAACGGTGATGCCTTGAACGCCAATGCCAGACAGTGCTTCGCGCACTTCGTCGAGCTTGAACGGTTTAATGATAGCTGTGACGAGTTTCATGTTCAGATTTCCTCCAGATGAATTTTAAAAAGACGGCAAGCCCAATGGGCTGCCGCCTTAGCGCCTTTAGAACGCTTTGGTCAGGGTCAGAATGAAGGTGTCCCGATTGACCGACTTGGTCACACCACCAACGGTGTAGTTGTAGCCAGCGGCATTCTTCTGGCTTGCGCCTTGTACATAACCGGCCAGCGAAAGTGCATCGCCGAAGTCATAAGAAACGCCAAGGCTGTAATCGGTGAAGTTGGGGGCACCCGCAGTCTTGACCGCATTCTTGTACATGGTCTGGCCAATTGAAGCCTTCACAGTCCAGCTAGGCGCGACTTCCTTGGCAAATGCAAGGCTCAAATACTGCGTGCCGCGGCCATCGTTTGTAGGAGCTGCAACGGTGCCGATACCGAGGCCGAAATAGCCCCTGGAAAGGGTGTTAGAGTATTTTGCCGAGAAGGGGCCGTAGCTGGTGCCGATGTAGGCTTCAGTCACATTGGCCTTGTTGGCGTTCGGGTAGTAGTACTGCAGCAGACCGATGTCAAAACCCCAGTCGCCAAACGATGTCTTGTAGCCGCCGTAGAAGTCCATTTCAAGGTTGGCGCGCTTGGTCGTGGTGTTCGCAGGATTTGGATCCACGAAACCAACTGTCGAGTTCCAGTTGCCGAGGTAAAAACCATTGGAAAATGCATAGTCAACGCCGCCTTGCAGCGCCGGCTTGAACGAACGGGTGCTCGCGGTGTCCTGATCCTGTCCGCGGAACTTGTAGTTCGAGGTGAGGGCAACGTTGAAAGACCATGGGGATGTGGGGGCAGCCGCGGTCTGTGCAGATGCTGCGCCTGAGATAGCCACGGCGGCTGCGAGTGTGATCTGGATGGGGCTAAATTTCATGATATTTTCCGTTTAAGTTGAGTTATATAAGAGCTGACATACCTGTGTCCGAAGAAGATCTAGCATTTAGCGTGCCAAATGATGACAGTTCCAAGTCACAACTCGTCCACCTTTTACGGCACTGCCGCGTTATTCACATAGATACAAAACAAAACGCACCAAATTGGTGATAGTTTACGCACCACTTTAACGCACCAAAAGCGGGAGCTTCTGAATGAGCCTTTCTATCGTGCACAGCCGTGCTTTGCTGGGGCTGGAAGCACGTCCTGTTTGCGTCGAGGTGCATCTGGCCAACGGCTTGCCCAGTTTCACGCTCGTCGGCTTGGCCGAAACCGAAGTCAAGGAAGCGCGTGAGCGGGTGCGATCGGCGATTCAAAACACGGGCTTGGAGTTTCCAGGCAACAAACGCATCACCGTCAACCTGGCACCAGCTGACTTGCCAAAAGACTCGGGGCGTTTTGACCTGCCAATTGCCCTGGGCATTTTGGCGGCCAGCGGGCAAATTGACGCGACAAAAATGCTTGGCTTTGAGTTTGCCGGTGAGTTGTCGTTGGGCGGTGACTTGCGGCCCGTGCGCGGTGCGCTGGCCATGAGCCTGGCGATCAGCCAGGGCATAGCAACCCAAAAAAACCAACACATACCCAAGCTCGTCTTGCCTGAGACCAGCGCGCAAGAAGCGGGCTTGGTACCGGGCGCAGAGATTTTCGCCGCGCAGCATCTGCTGGACGTCGTACGGCAATTTTTACCTGGCGATGCCGCTGTGGATGTACTGGACGGCTGGAGTCGTGTACAACCCGTAGAGCGCACCCCGCAAACCAGCTATGCCGATATGGCTGACGTCAAAGGTCAGGCTGCAGCGCGCCGCGCGCTGGAGATCGCTGCTGCGGGTGGCCACAGCATCTTGATGATGGGCGCACCGGGTTCGGGCAAGTCGATGCTGGCGCAGCGCTTTGCCGGTTTGCTGCCCGACATGACGACCGAAGAAGCGCTTGAAAGCGCAGCCGTGGCATCGCTGGGCGGGCGTTTTACGTTGGACTCTTGGGCGGTCAGGCCGACGTGTTCGCCGCACCATACGGCGAGTGCTGTGGCGCTAGTGGGTGGTGGTTCTCCGCCACGACCAGGTGAAATTTCACTGGCGCATCGGGGTGTTTTGTTTTTGGATGAGTTGCCTGAATTTCCAAGAGCCGCCCTTGAAGCGCTACGAGAGCCGCTGGAGTCTGGCACCATCACGATTTCACGCGCCGCGCACCGGGCTGAGTTTCCGGCGCGCTTTCAGTTGGTGGCCGCGATGAACCCTTGCCCCTGCGGTTACCTGGGGTCAAATTTGCGTGCCTGTCGCTGCTCACCTGATCAGGTAGGGCGATACCAGGGCAAGCTGAGCGGCCCGCTGCTTGACCGTATCGATCTGCACGTCGAAGTCGGCGCACTGGCGGCTGAAGAGTTGATCAACACGCCGCCGGGCGAAAGCACCGCAGCCATTCGTGTGCGCGTGGCCGCTGCCCGTGAGCGCGCTATTGCCCGGCAGGGCAACACCAACCAGGCACTCAGTGGCAAAGCGATAGACGAGCAATGCAAGCTGGATGATGCAGCGGCCAAATTTTTAAACACGGCCGCTGCACGTCTGGGCTGGTCAGGCCGCAGCATTCACCGCGCTTTGAAGGTGGCTCGTACGATTGCCGATTTGGCAGGTGCGGCCAGGGTGCAGGTCACGCATGTGGCCGAGGCGGTGCAATACCGCCGAGCGTTAAAAGGCCACTAGCGGAATTTCAGTAAGTGGGCGCCTGATAAACCGGCGTCTGTTGGCTGGTGCGCTGCACGACAGGGGCTGGCGCGTTGTAAACGCCGCCCTCGTTGCTGCGAACAGTGCTTCCGTCCACCGTCACTTTGCTGCCAACAGCGGGTGCCTGAGCGACTTCAACTGTGCGGCGTGAGCCGTCTTCCATGCGCACACCCACTTGGTAGACGGTTTCCCTTTTCATGCGCTTCTCAACCTCATTGCCCGCAAAACCGCCGCCAATTGCCCCCAAAATGGTTGCCACGGTTTTACCATTGCCATTGCCCACCTGGTTACCCAGTACGGCACCCAACACGCCGCCACCAACCGCGCCAATGCCCGGGCCGTCGGCCTTGGTGGTGCGCTCAATCGGCGTGACGGATTCAACCGCACCGCAATTGCCACAAATTTGCGCGACCGCAACTGGCACGGGCGCTGGGTAAGGCGATGCAGCAGGCGCCGCACCCGCAACGCTAGGCGCGGGTGATGGCGTTGGTTTAGGTGTTGGCTTGACAACTTTTTTAGCCGGCACGGGCGCTGGCTTGGCTGGCACAGCGGTGGGCTTTTCAACCATGTCGTCAGCAGCGTTTGTCGATTTTGTGGCTGCGTCAACTGGTTTTGCAATGGCCGCAGGTGCTGCCGCTACCACCTGTGCCGCTGGGGCAGATGGCCGCCCCTGGTAAATCATGGTGCCGCCCATGCCGAGCACGGCGACGCCCAAAATCGCGACCGCCGCCCATAAAGGCTTGGCGTTGTTGGCAGGTTGTTGACCTGGTTGCAGGTTGTCAATGGCTGTGTTCATGGCAAATGCCCTCCAGATAAAGTCGATTCAATTGTCACAGGTGCAACGCGCTTGGCGTTGCTTGTATTTAACGTCGCGAGTGACCTGAAAGAACACAGAGCAGCGTAAAGTCCCGTGTCTATTTGTAAAGCACGGATGAATTTACGCTACAAATTAGGTGCCAGCAACCGCGCCAAATCTTCAGCTTTTTCACCGCGCCGCCTGGCCAGGTCGTGCAACTGGTCATCGCCAATTTTGCCGACATTGAAGTACGTGCTGTCCGGGTGGCTGAGCATAAAGCCGCTGACGCTGGCGGCGGGCGTCATGGCAAGGCTGGTCGTCAGTGCCATGCCAATATCGCCAGCGCCCAGCAGCTCGAACATGTCACTTTTCACGCTGTGGTCGGGGCAAGCCGGGTAGCCGGGGGCTGGGCGAATGCCTTGGTATTTCTCGCCAATCATTTCGCTGACTTCCAGCGCCTCATTGGCGGCGTAGCCCCACAAGTCCTGCCGCACGCGCTGGTGCATGCATTCGGCAAAGGCCTCGGCCAGGCGGTCGGCCAGCGCCTTGAGCATGATCGAGGAGTAGTCGTCGTTGTCGTCCTGGAAGTACTTTTCTTTCTTCTCAGCACCCAGGCCGGCCGTTACCGCAAAAACACCAATGTAGTCGTTGATTCGGCCTGTTTTAGTGTCTTTTTGGGTATCATTTTGGCCTTCAGGCCAATGAATACGGGCGCGAGCCGCTACTAATTCAGGAGTGAGTACTTTCGGTGCCACAAAGTCTGCGAGGCACCGGCTGGGCCGCATCACGCCTTCAACCGCTGTCTTTTCAGTCTGCTGGCGCAGGCCGTGCCAGGTCATGGCCACTTCGCTACGCGTTTCGTCCGTATAAATTTCAATGTCATCGCCTACGCTGTTAGCCGGGTAAAGGCCAATCACACCACTTGCCGTTAACCAGCGGCCTTCGATCAGCCGTGTCAACATTCGTTTGGCATCGGCGTACACACGCACCGCCTCTGTACCCACGACTTCGTCTTTCAAAATCGCCGGGAATGGGCCTGCCAAATCCCAGGTCTGAAAGAATGGCCCCCAATCAATGAATTTAGCCAGCTCGGCCAGGTCAAAGTTTTTAAACAAACGGCGGCCAATGAATTTGGGCACTGGCGGCGTGTAGCTGGACCAATCCATCACCGTGGCGTTTGCACGAGCCTTGGCCAGCGTCCACATTGGCGTCTGCTTTTTATTGGCGTGCTGCAGGCGGACTTTGTCATAGTCGCTGTTCAGCTCGTCAATGTATTTGGCGGCGTGGTCACTCAGCAAACTCTGCGCCACGCTTACGCTGCGCGATGCATCTGGCACATACACCACCGGGCCTTCGTAGTGCGGCGCAATTTTTACCGCTGTGTGAACGCGTGAACAGGTTGCGCCACCGATCAGTAGTGGTATTTTCTTGATGCGAAAGTGATCGTCCTTTTGCATCTCGGCAGCCACATACTGCATTTCTTCCAGGCTGGGCGTGATCAAACCACTCAGGCCCACAATGTCTGCGCCCTCGACTTTGGCGCGCGCCAAAATCTCATGGCAAGGCACCATCACGCCCATGTTGACCACTTCAAAGTTATTGCATTGGAGCACCACGGTGACGATGTTTTTACCTATGTCATGCACGTCGCCCTTGACCGTAGCGATGATGATCTTGCCTTTGGTTTTTACGTCACCGCCGGCAGCCTCTAACAGCAGCTTCTCAGCTTCAATGTAGGGCAACAAATGCGCCACCGCCTGCTTCATCACGCGTGCGCTTTTCACCACCTGCGGCAAAAACATCTTGCCTTGGCCGAACAAGTCACCGACCACATTCATGCCGTCCATCAGCGGGCCTTCAATCACGTGCAGCGGCCTGCCGCCATCGGCTTCAATCAGCTTCCAGACTTCTTCAGTGTCTTCGGTGATGAATTCGTTCATGCCGTGGACGAGCGCGTGCGACAACCTGGCACGCACTTCCAGGTTACGCCATTCATTGCGTTTGCTGTCGTCTTTGGCGCCGCTCTTGGCGGTTTCGGCTACTTCAACCAAGCGCTCGCCTGCGTCTGGGCGGCGGTTGAGTACCACGTCTTCAACCCGCTCTTTCAGCGTCGGCTCCAGGTCGTCATACACGCCCATCATGCCTGCATTGACGATGCCCATGTCCATGCCCGCCTTGATGGCGTGGTACAAAAATACCGTGTGAATCGCTTCGCGCACCGGGTCATTGCCGCGAAAGCTAAAGCTCACATTGCTCACGCCGCCAGATACTTTGGCGCCCGGCAGATTTTCTTTGATCCAGCTTGTGGCATTGATGAAGTCGACTGCGTAGTTGTTGTGCTCTTCAATGCCTGTCGCAATGGCAAAAATGTTCGGGTCGAAAATAATGTCTTCTGGCGGGAAACCCAACTCATCGACCAGCACGCGGTAAGCTCGCTCGCAGATTTCAATTTTTCGCTCGTAGGTATCGGCCTGGCCCTTCTCGTCAAACGCCATGACCACCGCAGCCGCGCCGTAACGTTTGAGCAACTTGGCCTGGTGTTTGAAAGGCTCAAGGCCTTCTTTCATAGAGATTGAATTGACAATGCCCTTGCCCTGAATACAGCGCAAACCCGCTTCAATCACGGTCCATTTGGAGCTGTCGATCATGATCGGCACGCGTGCAATATCTGGCTCGCTGGCGATCAGATTCAAAAATCGCACCATGGCTGCCTCGCTGTCCAGCATGGCCTCGTCCATATTGATGTCGATGATTTGCGCGCCGTTTTCAACCTGCTGGCGCGCCACGACCAAGGCGGCTTCAAAGTCGCCATTCAAAATCATGCGGGCAAAGGCTTTGGAGCCCGTCACGTTGGTGCGCTCGCCAATGTTGACAAACAAATTGCCAATGCCAATGTTGACCGGCTCCAGGCCAGACAACTTCATCGGCGCGACTTCGGGGGTGTTCAGTGCTGTCATTTAACTCACCTCAAGCAAATTAGGTGAGCGTCGTTATCGAAATGTTGATGCACAACATTCACAACCCAAGCCTCACGAAACAATGGTTTCGCTGCAACGCTCCTTGGGTTAACATCATTTTATCGTAGTGCAAGACCTTTGCGCTCGACCAAGATTCGAAAGCAACATGTTTGAAAATTTGTTCAGCGCCAAGAAAAACAGCTCGACGGTCGCGCCCGAGCTGCTGAACGCCAAAGACCGCATGCGCGCAATTGAAGGCTCCAGCACCGCCGAGCTGGCTGCCAAGCTTTTAATCGCGCCCACCGCGCTGATGCAGTTGACGGAGGAAGAAGCTTTTACCGTGGTCAGCTACATGATTCCGCGCAAAGTCGCCATGGGCACCACCTTTATCAAGGAGGGCAACAAAGACGATACCGGCTACATGCTGCTGCTGCTTGAGGGTGAAGTCACGGTTGAAAACATTGTGGTCAGCCGCCGCACACCCGTGACGGTAACGGTGCTCGGCCCCGGCAGCCTGATAGGTGAAATGGGTTTGGTAGATGGACAGGCCCGGCTGGCATCGTGCACTGCCAGCACAGATATGCGATGTGCCATTTTGTCGCGCGCAGCGCTTGAAAAGCTCAGCGAAGAGCATCCCGATACGGCAGCAAAATTGGTCTTGGCGATTTCTTTGCGAATTTCAGAACGGCTTCGTGAAACCGCAGAGAAATTGAAAATGTATAGCCAGTTGGTTCAAGCGATGCAGCAGGAGATCGACCATCTCATGCCGACATAGCCCCCACGGTGGACATGGCCCCTGCTTGAAGGGCTCCTGCTCAAGCAGCTTCCCGATAGAAAACACCCGCATTCAAACCCCGCCGCGCCACTGGTGCGACTGCGCTAGCAATCGCCTGAATATGCTCCGGCGTGGAGCCGCAGCAGCCACCCCCAATAAAGACCAAGCCCTCAGCCGCAAACTCATGCAGCAGGCGTGACGTCACGTCGGGTGTCTCGTCAAACCCGGTGTCGCTCATCGGGTTGGGCAGCCCGGCATTCGGGTAGCAGCTGATGAAAGTATCACCCGCCACGCGTGCCAGCTCCTGAATGTACGGGCGCATCAGTGTTGCGCCCAGTGCGCAGTTCAGGCCCACGGCCAGCGGCTGGGCGTGGCGAATGCTGTGCCAAAAGGCGGTCACGGTCTGGCCACTCAAAATGCGGCCAGATGCGTCTGTGACCGTGCCGCTGATGATGAGTGGCAGGCGCTCGCCCGAGTCGTCAAAGTATTCGTCAATCGCAAACAACGCGGCCTTGGCGTTCAGCGTGTCAAAAATCGTTTCAACCAGCAGCACATCGCTGCCGCCCTTGACCAGTGCTTCGGTTTGTTCGTAATACGCTTTGCGCAGCTCTTCAAAACTGGTGTTGCGCGCACCGGGGTCGTTTACGTCGGGGCTGATGCTGGCGGTTTTGGGCGTGGGGCCGAGTGCACCGACCACAAAGCGCGGTTTGTCAGGCGTTGAATACTTGTCGCAAGCCGCCCGCGCAATGCGGGCTGACTCGTAGTTCATTTCAACCGCCAATTCGGCCATGTCGTAGTCAGCCTGGGCTACCGTGGTCGCGCCAAAGGTGTTGGTTTCAATCATGTCGGCGCCAGCGGCTAAGTATTTTTCATGAATGTCTTGAATGACATCGGGCCGCGTCAGGCTAAGCAACTCGTTGTTACCTTTGACATCTTTGTGAAAGTCTTTAAACCGTTCACCCCGATATTGTGCTTCGTTCAATTTGAAGCGCTGAATCATCGTGCCCATCGCGCCATCAAGAATGGCGATGCGTTGTTCAAGAATAGCGGGCAGCTGCTGGCCGCGGGTGTAGGTGATGGGCTTCATGCTGCCATTTTAAGCGGCTGTCTTTTTACCCATACTTTCAATGACAATAAGGGCTCACGCTCACAATGCCATGAAAAACCTACAACCTAAAGAAGCCTACGCTTGGCTGCAAGAACACCCCGACGCGCTATTCGTCGATGTGCGCATGGAAATCGAGTCGTTGTATGTCGGGCGTCCGCCCGGCGTGGTCAATGTGCCTTGGTATGACTACCCGGACTTGCAGCCTGACGCTGACAAGTTTGCCGCAACAGTGGCGCAGGAGGCGACTGACAAAGACCAGCCGCTGCTGCTGATTTGCCGCTCGGGCCAGCGCACCATCGCTGCGGGTCATGCCCTAGAGGCGGCAGGTTTTACCGATGTGCAGCATGTGGTGCATGGTTTTGAGGGGGAGCTGGATGAGCAGTTCAAGCGATCGACCCAATCGGGCTGGCGTTTTGACGGCTTGCCTTGGGAGCAAATGTAGCTTGGTGAGCCGTTTCAGTGCCAATTTGGCTCAAAAACCGCAAAAAACTACCAAAAACAGCTCTTTTTACCTGGCAAATCGGCCTTTATACCAATAGATACGGGTGCAAGCAGCTCCTGTATTCATAGCAAACAACTCATTCCAATTGACTGAACCGATACAACAACCCTCACCATTGGAGATTCTGGGTGAGGTCTTTGGCTATTCTGACTTCCGTGGCCCGCAGGCAGCCATCGTCGACCATGCCGTCAACGGCGGCGATGCGCTGGTGTTGATGCCCACCGGCGGCGGTAAGTCGCTGTGCTACCAGATCCCCGCGATTGCGCGGCAAAACGCGGGCCATGGCGTGACCATCGTTGTCTCGCCACTCATTGCGCTGATGCATGACCAGGTCGGCGCGCTGCATGAGGCAGGTGTGTCAGCAGCGTTTCTAAATTCCACGCAAAGTTTTGACGAAAGCAGTGCGATTGAAAAGCAGTTGCAAAGTGCCGAGCTGACGCTGCTGTACGCCGCACCAGAGCGCATCAACACGCCGCGCATGAAAGACTTGCTGCGCGGCCTCAACCAGCGCGGCAAGCTGAGCCTGTTTGCGATTGACGAGGCGCATTGCGTCAGCCAGTGGGGCCATGATTTCAGGCCCGAATACCGCAGTTTGAGCCTGCTGCATGAGCTGTTTCCCAACGTGCCGCGCATGGCACTCACCGCCACAGCCGATGCGCTGACCCGGCAAGATATGGTGGAACGGCTGCAGCTTGAGGATGCGGCGAAATTCGTCAGCAGTTTTGACCGCCCGAACATCCGCTACACCATCGTTGAAAAGCTAGAGGCCACCCGGCAATTGCTGCGCTTTATCCAGTCTGAGCACGCTGGCGAGGCGGGCATTGTGTACTGCCAGTCGCGCAAACGGGTTGAAGAAATTGCCGAAACATTGCAGGGCGCAGGCATCAATGCCATGGCCTACCACGCCGGGCTCGACAGCGGTTTGCGCCAACAGCGCCAAGACAAGTTTTTACGCGAAGACGGCACGGTGATGGTAGCAACGATTGCCTTTGGCATGGGCATTGACAAACCCGATGTGCGCTTTGTGGCGCACCTGGACATGCCGAAGAATATTGAAGGTTACTACCAAGAAACGGGCCGCGCGGGCCGCGATGGCTTGCCTGCTAACGCCTGGATGACCTATGGCCTGAACGATGTGGTGAACCAGCGCCGCATGATTGACACCAGCGAGGCAGCGAGTGAAGAATTCAAAATTGTGATGCGCGGCAAGCTGGACGCGCTGCTCAATTTGGCTGAGGGCACGGCTTGCAGGCGCGTCAGCTTGCTGCATTATTTTGATGAAGAGAGTCAGCCTTGCGGTAACTGTGACAATTGTTTAAATCCCCCCGCTGTTTGGGACGCGACCGACGCTGCCCGCAAAATGCTGAGCTGCATTTACCGCGTGCAGCAAGCCAGCGGCATCAGCTTTGGAGCTGGGCATTTGATGGACATTTTGCGCGGTAAGGCGACGGAAAAAGTCTTGCAGCACAGCCACGACAAGCTTTCGACTTTCGGCATCGGTGCCGATTTGGCTGAAACGCAGTGGCGTGCGGTGTTGCGCCAACTGATTGCTAAAAACATGGTCTATGTAGATGCTGAAGCCTTCAGTACTTTGCAGTTGCTGCCCGATGCGCGGCAAGTGCTTAAAGGCCAAGCCAGCGTGATACTGCGCGAGCAGACAGGGGCTGAAAAATCAAGCCGTACCAAAAAAATCATCAAAACCTCCGCCAAGGGCCTTGCCGAGGCAGCACTGAACGCGGGCGCACTTGAACGCCTGGCTCAGCTCAAAGCCTGGCGCGCTGAAGTCGCGCGTGAACACAACTTGCCCGCTTTCGTGATTTTTCATGACTCAACGCTCAGAGCGATTGCTGAACGCGCACCGCAAACCGCACGTGACTTGGAGGGCATTGCGGGCATCGGCACTAAAAAGCTCGAAGCCTATGGCGCAGAAGTCTTGAGAGTGTGCGCAGTAGCAGTGCAATAACTTCTTGCATCAGACAGCGACCAAGCGGCAAGTACACTGTAAATCCATTCGTGGTAACTTTCGGAAAGCATCGATGTATCGACAGCACCTCCTGCTGGCACTGTTGCTGAATATTTTGTTGGCTTGCAATGTGCATGCGCAGGGACAGTTGCCTGCGAGCCTTGCGGAGCCGGCGCCAGTGGCAAAAGTAGCCGCTGAGCGCAACGTAGTCACGCTCGGCGGCACTCAAACTGTCAATCTTGAGCCCGCTTTGCTGTTTTTTCTGGACAGCACGGGGCGCCTCACCCAGGATCAGATCGAAGCGCTGCCCGACGCTACTTTGGCCAGGGTTCAACCCGGCGCGCCCTTCCTGATTGGCAACGGAGCCTTGTGGCTGCAGTTTGATGCGGTCAATAATCGCCCGCAAACACACTGGCGTCTGACGGTTCCATTGCCAGGTGTTGATGATGTGAGCCTGTATTACCGGGGTCAGGATGGCCAATGGGCGGTGCAGCAAGCGGGTGACCGCCGGGCGATCAGTAACTGGACGCAGCCCGCTCGTTACCCGGTGTTTTCAATCTCGCACGAATTAGGCAAGCAGGTTCGCTATTTCGTCAAAATTGAACATGCTCGCGTGCCTTATTCGGTGATGCCGCGCATCGTGACGGATGCGCAACTGCTCGATTCAGAGCTGCTGAGTCATATCCTGTTGGGGGCTTATTTTGGTCTTGCCGCCCTGGTGGTGGTGCTTGCGCTGGCCAACACAGTGGCTTACCGAGACGCGGGTTTTGGCACCTACGCTTTGTACATTGCCTTGTTCACGCTGGCGCAAGGCATGTTTACCAGCGTTGCCGGGCTCTACTGGTGGCCAGAGTGGCCGGCATTGAACCGGGGTTTGACGTTTACCTTTGTTCTTGCCGTGGCGGCCGCCACCTGGTTTGTGCGCACCGTGGTCATGCCCAAGCGGTTTTCCCCCGCACTTGACAAGGCTGTGCTGACGCTCGTCGTGGTTCTGCCACTGGCCGGGCTGCTAGACATGCTGCTACAGACGCAGCTGACTTTCAATGTTTACAACTGGTTGTTGAGCCTTGATTTTTTGTTGTTATTCGTGGTCATATCGGCAGCTATCTTTGCAGGTGATAGGCATTCGCGCTGGGTGGCCTACGGATTTTCACCCATCTTGGCGGCCTCCATGCTGCCACTGCTGCGCAATTACGGCGTAATTCCTTCCAGCTTTTGGACTGAATATGCCATGTTGATCGGTTCTGCCATCGAGGTGCCGATTATGTTTTATGGCCTGTACCGCCGCATGGCCCAGGACCGTAGCATCAACCTGCGTGCCAGCAGCGTGCGCTACGCAGACCCACTGACAGGTGTCTACAGCGCCAAGGTTGTGAGTCAAAAACTCAAGCAGCTGCTGGCCGCAACGCCGCGCCAACACCAGCCATTCGCATTGCTGGCCATTGACCTGACGAACTACGCTGAGTTGCTGAAAAAATACAACCGTGACACGGCCGACCGGGCGCTGGTCATGGCGGCTGCACGCATTCGCAGTGTGGCTCGCTCCGTTGACACGGTGGCGCGGATTGGCGAGACCCAGTTCGGCCTTTTGATAGAGGGCCCAGTCAATACAAACGATGCCAATGATATGGCGACCAGAATCCTGGCGGCAGGCTTGCGCGCCACCAACGAGCTGCCAGAGCGCGAGCCGCTGCGCTTTAACATTGCTTTGGGTCATCACGGTGAGCCCAACGCAGCGTATCCAGCGCAGGCTGAAAGCGTCATGACCTTGTTGTTGGCCGCGCTTGTAGAAATGAAGGATGGCTCAGGTAAAGCCATACGGGTGTTAAAAATCTAGTCTCTATATTATTGATAGCTGCTTGCGCCCGTATTCATTGGGCTATAAGCCGATTTAATAGATAAAACTAGCCTTTTTTCGCGTAAAAACAATTTTTGACGTAATTACTGCACAAAACCCATACCACGCGCCTCGCGCACTTCGGGTTTGATGCGGTGCTCGGCTTCCAGCTGGCTCATGAACTCATCGGCTGAAAAGGTTGCGTCCAGAATGTCGGTTTGACGCTTGACGGCAGCAAAGTCGCCCGGGCAGATTTGCGTGAGTTTGGCCAGCCGGGCTTGTAACTCGTTGGTCATCAAAGCTATTTCACTGCCCAGCGCCTCTGTCACAAACATGGTTTCACGCTGCAGCGCGGTCAACGGCATGAACTTGATCTTGAAGGTGAAGCGCCGCAGCGCCGCCTGGTCAATGCTGTCCAGCAAGTTGGTGGTGCAAATAAAGATGCCGTTGTGGCGCTCCATGCCCTGCAGCATTTCGTTGACTTCGGTCACTTCATATGTGCGCTGTGCATCGCGCCGGTCTTGCAAGAAACTGTCAGCTTCGTCCAATAACAGCACGGCTTTCTCGTCTTCGGCTTCTTTAAACATGGCGGCCATGTTTTGCTCGGTCTCGCCGACATACTTGCTCATCAAGTCACTGGCTTGCTTGATCAGGAGGGGTTTGTCCAGCGCCTTGGCAATGTGCTCGGCCAGCGCGGTTTTGCCGGTACCCGGTGCACCGTAGAAGCACAGCGCGCCGTGGCCACGGGTTTTGAGCGCTTCAACGATACGGGGAATCTCGAAACGTGACTCGACATTGAGCATGGCCAGGTCATAGGTGGTCACGCTTTTGCGGCCAGTAGCATCGACTTTGTTACCCAGCGCGACGTCGGCGTTTTTAAGTTGCCGCTCGATCAAGGATTCCATTTTTGCAGGCGCGTCGATCTTTTCATCTGGCGCGCTGGCCAGCCGCGCAAAGCGCACTGCGGTACGAATCTGCGCAGGTGTCAGTCCCTTTCGGGCTGTGAGCTTAGCAACGAATGCATCGCTGACAGGCACGCCCTCCAGCGTTTTACGCAGCAAGCCTTCGCGCGCGCCGGGTGGGGGTGAGCGCAGTTCGAGGTGGTAGGCAAAGCGGCGGCGAAATGCCGGGTCGATCTGCTCAATGCGATTCGTCACCCACAGCGTGGGCACGGTGTTTGATTCCAAAATCTGGTTCACCCAAGCCTTGCCATTGACCGAACTGCTGGCGGGCGCGGGTAGCTGATCAGAGCGTGCCATGAGTTGCGCCGCCTCACTCGATATAGGGGGAAATACATCTTCAACTTCATCAAACAGCAAGGCGGAGTGCTGGCTGCCTTTGAGAAACACCTGCGCAATTTGCAGCGAGCGGTAGCGGTCACGACCGCTCAATGAGTTGCCGTCGCGGTCCGCGTGCTCCACTTCAAACAAGTCCAGACCGGCGGCCTGCGCCACCACTTTGGCCAGCTCTGTTTTACCCGTCCCGGGTGGGCCGTAGAGCAGTACGTTGACGCCTTGCTCTTTGCTGGCCACTGCATTTTTCAAGAGGGACACCAGCACATCGGCATCTTCTTTGACGAAAGCAAAATCATTCAATGCCAACTCGCTGCGCACACTGGGCCGGGTGAAAACCGCCATCAACTCGTTGCTGTCACGGTATTCGCGCATCAGCACCGGCGGCAGTTTTTCACTGACCTTCATCAGGTCGGCCAGGTCGGTGATGTTGTGTTCGGAAATCAAATTTTCCACCATGCCAATGCGCTCCAGACGCGACCCAGCGCGCAGCGCTTCAGCCAACTCAGGCGCCTTGACACCCGCCACATCGGCCAGTGCTGCATAGGCTTCGGGCGCGTTGTTGACCTTGAACTCGACCAGCAGCGAGCGAAGGTCTCGTTGATAACGCGCAAGAGTGCCGTAAAGCAGCAAGGCCCGCTCTGCGCGGTTCAGTTGCAACAAGTTAGCCAGCGCATCGATATTTTTTTCAACCAGCGTGGACTGCTTTTTGAGCGCGTGCGTCAGATAGTCGCCGGTTGCGGCCAGCACTGACAACAAATCTTTCGGCTGGTCTTTGGCGTGTTCGTCGAGGTAAAAAAACAGCGTGCCTTCTTCATACGGGCCGCGCCAGGTGCCGTGGCGCTGCATGAATTCAGCGTCCGTCAATGCCTCATGGCCGCGCCAAAAATCGTTGTCTTTGCAGCGACGGCCTAAAAACTCCCGCAGGCGTTGCAATGCAGGAAGCGGCCAAACCAGGTGCCGGCCTGACAGCGACAGCAAACTGTTCAAGTCGCGCCGCACATTGAACTTGCCGCCCTGCCGCGCCGCCAGTGTCAACACAAAATGTGAGCACATCAGGTCGAGCACGGGCGCGTCCTTCAACCCGGGGGACAGCAGCAAATCGCCTAGAGAATACTTGGCTTTCATCACAACTCCAAAAATGGAAAAAGATGCCCGCTTGACAAGTTCAAGCTTCACCATAACGCAGCTTCGGGTTGGTTGGAATACCCTCTACTGCGTGGGCGTGTGCAATACGCCACACATTCGCACCCATAATCCATCAAAACTGCATGGCGCTTTCGATTTGTTCAAGTGTCCTACACCCTATCAAGGCCATTTCTCACATCATTTCAAATATCAGGAAGCAACGTGATCACCCTAGCCGATATTGAACGCGCCGCCGAGCGCCTGCAAGGACATTTACTTAACACACCTTGCGTTGAATCACGCACGTTGTCGCAAATCACCGGGGCGCAGATTTTTTTGAAGTTTGAAAACCTGCAGTACACCGCGTCGTTCAAAGAGCGCGGCTCATGCAACAAACTGGCCCAACTGACACTTGATGAGCAGCGCCGCGGCGTGATTGCCATGAGCGCAGGCAACCATGCCCAAGGTGTGGCCTACCACGCGCAGCGCCTCGGTATACGGGCCGTGATTGTGATGCCGCGCTTTACGCCCGGCGTGAAGATTGAAAGAACGCGCGGCTTTGGCGCAGAGGTGGTGCTGCACGGCGACACGCTGGACGAGTCCCGCACCCACGCCCTGAGCCTGGCGCAAAGCCAGGGTTTGGTGTTTGTTCACCCTTACGACGACGAAGCGATTGTGGCGGGGCAGGGCACGGTTGGGCTGGAGATGATGCGCGCCGTGCCGGATCTGGACACGCTGGTGATCGCCGTGGGCGGCGGTGGGTTGATTGCTGGTATTGCCACGGCTGCCAAAGCGATCAACCCTGACATCGACATTGTCGGCGTACAAACCTCGCGCTTTCCTGGCATGGTCAACGCCATCAAGGGCACGCAACATCCGCAAGGCAGCAGCACCATTGCAGATGGCATCGCTGTGGGCACGCCGGGCGTGATAGCGACCGCCATCATCAAGGCGCTGGTCAGCGACATGCTGCTGGTCGATGAAGGCGATATTGAGCAGGCCATGGTGATGCTGCTGGAAATTGAAAAAACACTGGTCGAAGGCGCAGGTGCCGCTGGGCTGGCCGCGCTGCTCAAACACCCCGAGCGTTTTGCGGGTAAAAAAGTCGGTCTGGTACTGTGCGGCGGCAACATTGACCCGCTGCTATTGGCCTCGATCATTGAGCGCGGTATGGTGCGCGCTGGCCGCCTGGCGCGCATCACCGTCAGCGTGCGGGATGTGCCGGGCGCGCTGGCCAAAATCACCGCTACCGTGGCCGAGGCTGGCGCGAACATTGATGAAGTGCATCACCAGCGCGCCTTCACGCTGTTGTCAGCGCAAAACGTCGAAATTGAGCTGGTGATCCAGACGCGCGGCAAGGCGCATATCCAGCAGGTACTGGCTGCGCTGGGTGCGGCGGGTTTTGATGCGACCGAGCAGCATTAAAGACCGAATTGGAGAGTAAAAACATGGTTTTAACCAATAAATACGGGCGCAAACAGCTATTAAAATAATAGCTGTTTAGGTCACCCTAGTTCCAGCCAATCACATCAAAACCCTTTTCACTCAGGCAGCGCTGCACAAACTGGCGGTAAACCGGGTTGACCTTGTCATTGTTGAAGGCGCCTGACACCGCGCCAGCAGAACCACCAATCGCCGCGCCTGCTGCGCCTGCCCGCAGCACATCACCGCTGCGGCCGGTGATCAGTGCGCCTACGGCCGAGGCCACGCCTGCCGTGGCGGCACCCTCGCCAGCACGCCGGCCCACTTCATTGGTTTTTTGATCGGGTGTTAAACCGGCCTGTATCGCCCGCGCCATGCAGCCATCGACTTCGGCCTTGGCTTGTGCCTCGCCCACGCGGGTGAGCGTTGCGTTGGGGTAAAGCACAGGTTTGGCTGATGGGCTGTTGGGGCCAGTCGCGGCGCAGCCTGCGAGCAGCACAACAAGCGCGATGGGTAGCAGCGGGAGAGCGGATTTGATTGAAAGTGGGTGTTTCATGGTTCAAGTGTGCCTTTAGTCGCCGGCTTTTGATGACTCAGGTGGGCTTTGAATAGGTAAAATGTAGGTAATTTTTGCAAACACCAGAATTTTCTAGGAATTTTCATGTCTCAGCCTACTGACCACACTGCCACGCCAACTGCTGCTGCTCACGAGACAGATGTTGTCGAGTCCATCGCCCATGTTGCACCGATCATTCTTCCCATCGTTGGCGGCGTGCTGATATTCTTGCTGGCTTTTATCGCCGTATTTCTGGCGTAAATCCCTGAAAAAGCGCTGAAAAAGCGCTGAAAATCGCATTTTTGAGACAAATTTCCGCTTTCCGGCGACTCAATTTGTTACGTTTTGACGCACACATGCTACTGTCTCGGTAGTTGTCTTTGGTAGTTTATTTGCCAAATCAAAACGTCATGAAAATTTCTTTGTCAGCTTTCACACCCCAAGTGATCTGGGTAGCCTGCTCCGTCTTGTGTAGCGCGGCCGCGTTTGCTGCACCCGCTGACGACGTTAAGGCCTTGCTCGAGCAAGGCAAAGACCGTGAAGCCTACGAGGCAGGCAAAGCCAACCCCGACGCGTTGGGAACCCCGCTGTTTGATTTTTACTTTGGCATTGCTGCGCTCAATGCTGGCGTGCCGGGCGAAGGCGTTTTGGCCTTGGAGCGCTACTTGCTGCAGTTTCCGGACAACCGGTCGGCACAGTTTCAGTTGGCACGTGGTTACTTTATTTTGGGTGAGGATGAACGCGCCAGAGAAGAGTTTTCCGGTATGGTCGCCACGGCATCAGGCGCTGAGCAGGACAACATCAACCAGTTTTTAGATGCGATCCGCTCGCGCGAATCACGCTATAAGCCCACTTCATCAGCCTATGTTGAATTGGGCGGTGGTTATGACACCAACCTGAACAGCGGCCTTCCAACCGGTCAGGTCGCCGGGCTGCCGTTGGGCTTTGTCATTGCACCGGGTCAGTCGTCGGTGAAGCAGGCGGATTTTTTCAGTACCGTTGCGGCAGGTTTGCAGGGCGTTTACCCGATTGCACCGGGCATATCGTTGTACGGCGGCGGACAAGTGTCGGGGCGGTTTCACAAGCTCGGCAACAACGATGTGTTTAACCAGGCGTCACTGGGTTTGCAAGGCGGCGTATCAGTGCTTGAAGGGCGCAACCTTTACCGATTGGGTGTGGACGTTACGCACCTCGCTGTCGGCAATCAGGCGTACTTGAACCTGACCACCCTGGTAGGGGAATGGCAGTACCAAAGTGACCAGTTCAATCGTTTCGGTTTAAGCCTTCAGTATGCTAACCAAGCCTACAAAAACATAGACACCTACCTTGACCTGGACAAGACCACGAAGGTGTCGTCGGGCGCAGATGTTCGTGACAGCCGCCTGGGCAACCTGACAGGTTCGTGGACGCGCGTTATAGCTCATCCCTGGAGCCCTGAATTTAACCTGTCGCTGAACTATGGCGACGAAAAAAACCGCAAGGACCGCCCTGATTTGTCGCGCAGCTTTTGGGGTGTGCGCACCGCCGTTACCGTGCAACCCTTGCCCAAGTGGAGTTTTGGTGCGGGCCTGGGCTACCAGATCAGCCGCTACGCACGCGACTTTGCAGAAGGCCTGGCGGTGCGCAAAGACGATTACTTGGCACTCGACTTGTCGGCCTCCTATGCCGTCAGCCGCAACTGGCTGCTGCGAAGCGAATACCAGAGGATAGAGCAGCAGTCCAGCATCGGGTTTTTCAAGTACAGTCGCGACGCATTGGCGGTCAAGTTGCGCTATGACTTCAAATGATTCCAACACCCCCACTGTAAGGTGAATCTCTCATGAAACGTACCCTCATTGCAAGCGCTGTTATGGTTTTAAGCGTTCATGGTATGGCGCAAACGGTGTCCGCAGGCAAGGTACTGGCCGTTGCGGGCAGCGCCACGCTTGAGAGAGCCGGGCAGCAGCTGCAGCTTCAGGTCGGCGCAGCTGTTGAAAGCGGCGACGTTTTGGCGGTGGGCGATAAAAGTACCCTGCAAGTGCGTTTTACTGACGAATCTGTGGTGGCGCTGCGTGCCAATAGCCAGTTCAAGATTGAGAACTACAAGTACGACAAGAACGCCGACAGTGACCGTTCACTGATGGGTTTGCTCAAAGGCGGCATGCGCACCATCACCGGGCTGATTGGCAAGGCGAACAACAAAAATTACCAGGTGCAAACGGCCACAGCCACGATTGGCATTCGGGGCACGCATTTCACTGTGGTGTCCTGCAACAACGACTGCACCCGGCCAGACGGCACACCAGAGGCCAATGGCACATTTGGCAGTGTGACGGATGGGCGGATCACGGTGTCCAATGCTTCAGGTATCAAAGAGTTTGGCCAGCAAGACACTTTTTATGTATCTACAGCCAATACGGCGCCTGTCCAGTTGCTGGCGCCGCCCGCGATCTTGGGCGACAAGGGCGCTTCCAGCCGGGGTCGCAGCACAGCGGCTGCGGCAGCGGGCGAAGGGGAGGCCAGCAGCAATTCAGGTAAAACTGGGGGCACACGCATTTCAACGTCGCCGCAATTGACGGAGCAGCGACCTCCGCGCCTGGAGTTTGTTGGGCGTGCCAACAGCCTTACAACGAATGAATTGCCATCCATCCAGCAAAGCGGCAACGGCGAAGTCACTGTCGCGGAGCTACAGGGTTTCCGATCGCCAGGCGGCTTTAATGACACCCGGCTGAACACTGAAAGAATCCCTCTGACCCGACCCAAGGATGACCCGGATTTTGCCAATGCGGTTGTCTTTAATGCGCAGTCTGGCGCTGCTGCCATCAGCCGGTTCAGGCCGGTTCAAAGCAACGCTGCTGCTGGTGCGTACTGGTATTTTGTCCCGCCGACACAAGCCAATGGCTTGGGCACGCACCGGGCGTTTGGCGATGCCCCTACTGTGGCCAGCCCAACATCAGGCGTTGCGCAATACAACTATGTGGGCGGTACCCGACCGACTGACAACTTTGGCCGCCCGGGGACGTTTTCCGCATCCAACCTAGTCATGAATTTTGGCAATCGGCAGGTGACGAATCTATCGCCGATCAGCATTAATTTTGCCGCCAATGCTGCAATGGCTGTCAACAGCACTTACACCATACCCGTTCAAAGCTGGTCGATGAATCCTGGCTTTCAAAATCTGACCGGCGTGACGATTGCATGTTCGCCGACTTGCCCTGGTGGCGGCACGGCGGCAGCGGTCAATGGCGCCTTCACGGGAACCCAAGGCCAAGGATACCTGCTTGGCACACAAGTTTTCAAGGCCCAGCTTGCTGCACCTGGCACGTCCGCCAACACGGGTGGAAATGTGTCGGCGTACGCTAAACAGTAAACCAATGCCCTAAAAAGTTGCGCATAACCTCATGCGAGTTTTGCATAACTATTACCTGTAACCGTCAGGTAACCGCATCGTCAGCTTCTTAAAATGGTCATAGTTGTGTCATATTTTTGGAGCTTTTCTCGATGAACCATCCTGCCATGCAAGGGCTGAACCTGAACACGCCCAGCTACGTCAAAAACGCAAAATTGATTGCCTGGGTTGCCGACATGGCCGCCCTGTGCAAGCCGGATTCGATTTACTGGTGCGACGGCAGCGACGCCGAATACCAGCGCCTGTGTCAGCAACTGGTCGACGCCGGAACATTCAAAAAACTCAACCCCGTCAAACGCCCGAACAGCTTCTTGGCTTGCAGTGACCCGACAGACGTGGCCCGGGTTGAAGACCGCACCTACAATTGCTCTGCCCAAAAAGAATACGCAGGCCCGACCAACAACTGGATGGCGCCCAGCGAGATGCGCGCCACGCTGCAGCCGCTGTTTGATGGCTGCATGCAAGGCCGCACCATGTACGTCGTGCCTTTCAGCATGGGCCCGCTCGGCTCACCGATTGCGCACATCGGCATCGAGCTGTCTGACAGCCCCTATGTAGCCGTCAACATGAAAATCATGACCCGCATGGGCAAAGCGGTGTTTGATGTGCTGGGCCTGAATGGCGAGTTTGTGCCGTGCGTTCACACAGTTGGCGCGCCTTTGCAGGCAGGCCAGGCTGACGTGAAATGGCCGTGCAACAAAACCAAATACATCGTGCATTACCCCGAAACGCGCGAGATCTGGTCTTACGGCTCCGGCTACGGTGGCAATGCGCTGCTGGGCAAAAAGTGTTTTGCGCTGCGTATTGCGTCCAATATGGGCAGAGACGAAGGTTGGCTGGCCGAGCACATGCTGATTTTGGGCGTGACGAATCCGCAAGGCAAAAAATACCACGTGGCGGCTGCCTTCCCATCTGCTTGCGGCAAAACCAACTTTGCAATGTTGATTCCACCCGCTGGCTTTGAGGGCTGGAAAGTCACCACCATTGGCGACGACATTGCCTGGATCAAACCCGCCGCTGACGGCAGGCTCTATGCCATCAACCCGGAGGCGGGTTACTTTGGCGTGGCTCCAGGTACCAACACAATGACCAACCCCAACTGCATGGCCAGCCTGGAGCGCGACACGATTTTTACCAACGTCGCGCTGACGGACGACGGCGATGTGTGGTGGGAAGGCATGGAAAAAGATGGTGAATCGGCCCCCGCTCACGCGATCGACTGGCAAGGCAAAGAGTGGAGCCCTGCGATTGCCAAAGAAACCGGCGCCAAAGCCGCCCACCCCAACGCCCGCTTTACGGTAGCCGCCATCAACAACCCGGCACTCGATGCTGCATGGGATGACCCTAAAGGCGTGGCGATTGACGCCTTCATCTTCGGTGGCCGCCGCTCAACCACCGTGCCGCTGGTGACTGAGGCACGCAACTGGACAGAAGGCGTGTACATGGCTGCCACCATGGGCAGCGAAACCACAGCCGCCGCCACCGGCCAAGCCGGTGTGGTGCGCCGCGACCCCTTCGCCATGCTGCCGTTTGCTGGCTACAACATGAGCGACTACTTTGCGCATTGGCTCAATATGGGCGAAAGACTGGCGGCGACCGGCGCAGCATTGCCCAAAATCTACACCGCCAACTGGTTCCGAAAAGGCGCAGACGGCAAGTTTGTATGGCCAGGCTATGGCGAGAACATGCGCGTGCTCAAGTGGATCATCGACCGCGCCGAAGGAACGGGCCAAGGCAAAGACAACGTCATGGGCGTGACCCCCAGCTATAACGACCTGACCTGGACGGGCCTACCCTTCACCGAGGAGCAGTTCGAAACCGTCACCAGCATCGACAAAGCAGCCTGGACGCAAGAATTAGAGCTGCACGCCGAGCTGTTCAAGCAGCTGGAACATCATTTACCGAAGGCCTTGCTGGAGACGAAGGCGGGTATTGAGAAGCGGTTGGCGGCCTGAGTTTCCCCGACTCCCATAAAAAAAACCGCGCTAGGGCGCGGTTTTTTTATTTAAGAAGCTAGAGGCTCAGATGTAAAGCCGCTGGTAAGATGCAAGCGGCTCATCATGTGATGCAACAGCCTTTTGAGAAACTTTGCCAACAGCGCTGACTGGTGCCACAAACCGCAGCCCCTCATCGCCGGCATCGTTTCGCGTCATCACAGCCCTCAAGTCGGCCATCAGGCGCGCATCGGTTTGGGCCATGGCCCACAGGCGTTCGTCGGCGCGCTTGGCGGCGATGTTGCGTGACCAGCCGTCAAGGCTGGTTTTTACTTTGACGACCATGTGGCGCGCAGTGCTGGCAAATGCGGCCAGCGTGGCAAAGGCCACCACCCACATGCCAATCCAAAGCGCCAGCAAATGGCCTTCTGCGATGCTGTCCATCACTTGGTAGGCCACCACCATCACCGCAGCGGCGATAGCTGACAACAACAGCGTGGCCAGTGAGCGGGTACTGGAGAAGTTGCGCTTGATGTGTTGCGCCGACGAAGCAGCAGACTCAAAGGCCGCCTCAACCCGACTCACGCCGGCGTGCTGGTTTGAATATTCAATGTGTACGAAGCTGGTCATGGTGTTTTTCCCTTATCAATATCCAATGCAAAACAGCCTTGGATGCGGTGATATTAGGGTTAATACTGATGATATTCAAATTTATCTTTGTGATTGTGGTTATTCATAAAGGTGATAAATTAAGGCCATGCCAGCTACAAATGCCGCCCAATCACCCAATTTCCGCACGCTTGACCTGAACTTGCTGCGCGTGTTTGATGAAGTCATGGCCGAACGCAGCTTGACACGTGCTGCGCGCAACTTGTCGCTCACCCAGCCGGCCGTCAGCAATGCATTGCGCCGCTTGCGTGACGCGCTGGGCGACGAGTTGGTCGTACGTGTTGGCCAGGGCATGGCGCCCACGCCGCGTGCGCTGGCGCTGTGGCCCACCGTGCGCGAAGCGCTTGACCAATTGCAGGCATCACTTGCCCCAAGCAATTTTGAGCCGCTCACGGCCAACACCACTTTCGTGCTGGCCATGGCCGACGCTACCGCTGCGGAGCTGATGCCCAGGCTGATTGACATCCTGGAGCACGAGGCGCCCGGCGTGACGATGCGGGTAGTGCCTTTGACAACGCGCGACCCGCGCCCCCTGCTCGATGAGGGCAAAGCCGATTTGGCGGTGGGCCATTTCCCGTCGGTGCTGGCGGACCTGGTGGTGCGCGCCCAAAGCGATGAGCCGGTGGTCTTTGCCCACCAACGCCTGTACGACGGCCAGTACGTTTGCGTGATGCGCGCGGGTCACCCTTTGGCGCGCGGTCCACTCACGCTCGACAAGTTTTGTGCCGCGCGCCACATGCTGGTCAGCTTTTCAGGTCGTCCTTACGGGTTTATTGACGAATCCCTCGCATCGTTAGGCCGCAAACGCCATGTGGTGTTGACCGTGAACCAGTTCTTCACAGCCGGCCGGGTCGTGGCCAATTCAAATTTGCTGACGGTGCTGCCCCAACACTTTGTCAGTGTCACAGGCATTGCTGACCAACTGGTGCTGCGGCAGTTGCCGTTTGATGTGGCGCCGGTTCACATCGATGCTTTCTGGCACAGCCGTATGCAACTTCAAAGCGCCCATCTGTGGCTGCGAAACGCCATCGATAAAGTGGCAAAAATGGTCTTTAGCCCAATAAATACGGGAGCAAACAGCTCCTGATTTAATAGCTATTGAGTGGCTAATCAGTAAGAACTTCCAGCCGGCAAGGTTTTGGGTAACGCTTTAAAACGACTCGCCAGCGCGCTGGTGTGTTTGGCCAACAGGCTGGCGTCCAGCCCCACGGCTACAAACAGCGCCCCCAGCTCAAGGTACTGTTTTGCCAAATCTTCATCTGCCGACAAAATGCCCGCAGCTTTGCCAGCCCGGTTGATGCGCGCTATCGCGTCAACAATCGCCGCTTGCACGGCCGGGTGCGTGAGCTGCCCCACATAGCCCATCGACGCTGACAAATCCGCTGGCCCAATAAACACACCGTCAACCCCATCGACCGCAGCAATCGCGTCCAGGTTGTTCAGTGCGGTTTGCGTTTCAGCCTGTACCAGCAAACAAACCTGCGCATTGGCCTCATGTGCGTAGCGCGGGTAGCGGCCAAATCGTGATGCCCGCCCTGCAGCCATGCCCCTGATGCCGCCTTGGCCATCATCCTGCGGGTAACGCGCCGCACGCACCAGCGCCTGGGCTTGTTCGGCGGTGTCCACCATCGGTATCAACAGCGTCGTGGCACCCAAATCAAGATACTGCTTGACCAGCATTTCACCCACATGGCCGTGTCCCATCGGCAGGCGTGCAATCGCGTGCGTGTTTGGGTAGGCGGCAAGGGTTTGCAGTTGCTGCAACACGCTGCGCAAGTCGTTGGGCGCGTGCTCGCCATCAATCAGCAGCCAGTCAAAACCCGCGCCCGCGCAAATCTCAGCGGCATAGCTGTCGGCCAAACTTAGCCACAGGCCGATTTGCGCTTGCTTGTTTTGAAGTGCGAGTTTGAAGGTGTTGACAGGAGTTTGCATGGTGGCTCTTGTAAAAAGTGAAATCCAAAACGCCTGGAGGGCTGTTCGCACCATGTTAGCCGCGTGCACCGGTTTTTTAACTGCTCTGACTGTGTATAACCACAGTATTTGGCGTACCATCGCCGCATGGCCAAAGACAAAACAATCTACACCTGCACAGACTGCGGCGGCACCAGCCCCAAGTGGCTGGGCAAATGCCCGCATTGCAATGCCTGGAACACGCTGGTCGAGGGCGTGGTTGAGAGCAACGCGCCCACCAAAAACCGCTACAGCAACCAGCACCAGGGTCTGGCCAAGCTGTCGGAAGTCACGACGCTGGCCGACATTGATGCCACCGACATGGCCCGCACACCGACCGGGCACGATGAACTTGACCGCGTGCTCGGCGGCGGTATTGTGGAAGGCGGGGTGGTGCTGATTGGCGGGGACCCCGGCATTGGCAAGTCAACCTTGTTGCTGCAGGCGCTGGATTCAATGCAGCGCGCTGGGCAGCGCGCCGCCGGGCCGCCCCAAGGCGCGGTAGCCCCCTCGGGGGGCAGAGAGTTACGCAAAGCGAACGAACGTGGGGGCGAAGTGACCACGCTTTACGTCACTGGCGAAGAGAGCGGCGCGCAGATTGCACTTCGTTCAAGAAGGCTCGGACTTGAAGGCTCGCAAGTCAAAGTCATGGCTGAAATTCAGCTTGAAAAAATCTTGGCAACCTTAGAGGCCAAGCAACCCACCATCGCCGTCATCGACTCGATTCAAACCGTCTACTCAGACCAGCTCACGTCCGCGCCCGGCTCAGTCGCGCAAGTGCGCGAATGTGCAGCGCACCTCACGCGCATGGCCAAGTCCAGCGGTGTGTGCATCGTGCTCGTCGGACACGTGACCAAAGAAGGCGCACTGGCCGGCCCGCGCGTGCTGGAGCACATGGTCGACACCGTGCTGTACTTTGAGGGCGACACGCACAGCAGCTTTCGCTTGGTGCGGGCAATTAAAAACCGCTTCGGCGCAGTGAATGAAATTGGCGTTTTCGCCATGACTGAAAAGGGCCTAAAAGGCGTCAGCAACCCCAGCGCCATCTTTTTAAGCCAGCACACCGAGCCCGTACCCGGCAGCTGCGTGATGGTCACGTTAGAGGGCACGCGACCCATGCTGGTCGAGATTCAAGCGTTGGTCGACAGTGGCGGCCCATCGCCCCGGCGCTTGTCAGTCGGCCTCGACAAAGACCGCCTTGCCATGCTGCTGGCCGTGCTGCACCGCCACGCCGGTGTGGCTTGTATGGACCAAGATGTGTTCGTCAACGCGGTGGGCGGTGTGCGCATCAGCGAGCCCGCAGCTGACCTGGCCGTGATGTTGGCGATCACTTCAAGCCTGCGCGGCAAGGCATTGCCCAAGGGCTTTATTGCCTTTGGGGAGGTCGGTTTGGCAGGTGAGGTGCGCCCCGCGCCGCGCGGCCAGGAGCGCTTGAAAGAAGCGGCAAAATTAGGTTTTAGCGTCGCCATCGTGCCCAAAGCCAACGCGCCCAAGAAGAACGACAAAGCCTTTGAAGGGCTGACGATTCACGCGGTCGAGCGCATCGAGCAGGCGCTGGAGGTGGTACGCAGTTTGCAGTGAGCTGCTGATTTGCTATATTATTAAGAGCTGCTTACGCCCGTATTCATTGGTCTAGAGGCCTAAAACATACCTAAAAATGGCTTCAAAACACCTGAAATAGCTCAAAACAGCGTCAAACCATGAAAATCGACATCATGTCAGACGCGTGGCGCTGCACAGCGTGATGTACGACTTTGAAAGCATGGCCAGGCTGGCTGAAACTCGCCAGCGGCCAGACTGGGCAGTGGCGCTGTGCACCGGGCGCTTGGGTTGACGCAACCCATCTGCCCCGTGCTGCGAAAATAGCGCCATGAATTATCAAAAAATCCTCATCCCACTGGCCATCGTCGGCGGCGCTGTGCTGGCTTACCGGTCTTACGGCTGGCCGGGCATCGTTGCCGTGGTCAGCGTGCTCGTATTCGGCATTCTGCTGCACTTTACCCGCATGATGGCAGTGCTCAAACGCGCGGCCAATCGGCCCATCGGCCATGTCGACAGTGCCGTCATGCTCAACGCCAAGCTCAAACCAGGCGCCACGCTGCTGCATGTCGTGGCCATGACGCGTGCATTGGGCTTGCTCAAATCAGTCAAAGACGAGCAGCCCGAAGTGTTTGAGTGGAAGGACGGCACCGATTCAACCGTGACCTGTACCTTTGTGGGTGGCAAGCTGGCGCACCATGTGCTGTACAGGCCCGACCAACCTGCTGAAATTGACGCTTAGCGCAGCGCCTTTTTATCGCGCAACAACTGCTCACCCGCGCAAAAACCCGAGCTGTTCACCACTTGGTTGAGCTGCTCAAGCGGCACATAGTTGCTCATGACTTTGGTGCTGACCTGCTCGCCTGCTGACTGGCGTAAAAACTGCAGGGTCTCGGTGTACTGGGTAACATTTTTTTTGCAACGGGCATCGTCGTTGCTGGCGATTTTGATGCCATTTTTTGTGTCAATTTGAGCCGTAGCCGTATTGATCTGTGCACAAGCAGCGGCTAAAAATATAGCGAATGTCAAAGCTGTTTTCATAATTTCCCCTTTCGAATGTGAAACCCGTTTATATCAGGGTTTATTCTTAAGGGTAAGTGTGTAGTTTCTGTGACAGCTGCAAAATTGAGGCCTGCCGCGACCAGGCTTTTCGTGCATAACTCCCCGTAAAATCAAAAATTGTTTAAAAGTTACCGGAAAGACAAGCTCATGAGTACCCAAGCCGCCCCACAAGCCACCCCGTCCATGGAAGACCGCGACGGCAAAATCTGGATGGATGGCCGAATGGTCGAGTGGCGTGACGCCAAAATCCATGTGCTAACGCACACCCTGCATTACGGTTGCGGCGCTTTTGAAGGCGTACGCGCTTACAAACTTCAAGACGGCAACACCGGCATCTTCAGGCTAGAGGAGCACACCGAGCGGCTGTTTAACAGCGCCAAAATCCTGCGCATGAAGATACCTTTCACACAAGAAGAAGTCATGCAGGCCACCCTTAGTGTGGTGCGTGAAAACAAGTTGCCCAGCTGCTACATTCGCCCGTTGACCTGGATCGGTTCTGAAAAATTGGGTGTCTCCCCTAAAGGCAACAAAATCCATTTGATGGTGGCCGCCTGGCCCTGGGGTGCGTATTTGGGCGACGAGGGACTCAAGCGCGGCATCCGCGTCAAAACCTCCAGTTTTACCCGTCACCACGTCAACATCACCATGATTCACGCCAAGGCGGTTAGCAACTACACCAACTCGATTCTGGCCAACATGGAAGCCACCGACGAGGGCTACGACGAGGCGCTGCTGCTGGACCCGCAAGGCTTTGTGAGCGAGGGCGCAGGCGAAAACGTGTTTGTGGTGCGCAAGGGTGTGGTCTACACGCCGGACTCCAGTGCCGGTGCGTTGAACGGCATCACGCGCAACACCATCTTTGCCATCTGCCAGGATTTAGGCATTGAGCTGAAAGAAAAAGCCATCACCCGTGATGAAATTTACATCGCTGATGAAGCGTTTTTCAGCGGTACAGCGGCTGAAGTGACACCTATACGGGAACTGGACCGCATCGACATTGGCAGCGGCTCACGCGGCCCGATCACCGAAAAAATCCAGGCGGCGTTTTTTGACATCGTCAATGGCCGCAACCCCAAGTACGCGTCCTGGCTGGCGAAGGTTTGAAGCCAATGACCACTTCATCAAACATCGAGCTGCTGGCCTCAGACTTGAACGCCCAAGGCGGCGTGTATTGCCCCAGCGCCAAAGCCCACATGCAAATCTACAGCAGCCACCCCAAGGTGTACCTGGACGTAGCGCGTACGGGCAGCGCCAAGTGCCCGTACTGCGGGACGGTTTACGCGCTGAAAGCGGGTGAGCATGTGGGCGGTCATCATTGAACAAGCCGGAAATTAATTGGGGTCAGACTCCAATTAACTTTTTGTTTTGACCCGTTCTCTCGTCATTGCCCCGCAGTGGATTGGTGATGCGGTCATGACTGAGCCTTTGATGCGCCGATTGGCGGCCAGAGGTGAGAGCTTGACTGTTGGCGCTCTGCCTTGGGTAGCTCCGATTTATAGGGCCATGTCGCAGGTGGCTGAAGTCATTGAGTTCCCATTTGCGCATGGCGGCTTGCAATTCAAGGCGCGGCGCAGCATTGCCAAGCGGATGGAAGGGCAGTTTGACGCGGCTTATGTGTTGCCCAATTCATTGAAGAGTGCGTTGCTGCCTTTTTTGGCCAGCATTCCCAAACGCATAGGTTATCTGGGTGAAGCGCGTATTGGGCTGCTGACGCATCGCCTGAAAAACCCGAAAAGCAAACCTCCGATGGTGGCGTTTTACTCGGCGCTGAGTGGTGAGGCCGGGTTTGATGCTGACCGCCCGCAATTACAAGTGCCTGAAGCTGACATCAATGAAACGCTGGCCGAGCTGGGTTTGCAGCGCGGCGCGTACACGGTGTTTGCACCGGGGTCTGAATACGGCCCGGCCAAGCGCTGGCCTGCGGCGCATTACGCGGCGCTGGCGAATCAGCTTGGCGGCCCGGTGGTGCTCTTGGGCTCTGGCAAAGAGGCGGATTTGTGCGAAGTGATTGGCAAAACCGCCAGGAACTGCCTAAATTTAGCAGGAAAAACGACTCTAACCCAAGCAATACGGGTACAAGCAGCTAGCAAATTAATAGTGACAAATGACTCGGGTCTGATGCACGTGGCTGCGGCTCTGGGCGTACCGCAAGTGGCTATTTTTGGCTCCAGCAGCCCGCTGCACACGCCGCCGCTGAGCGATAAAGCCGTGGTGCTGTGGCTGAAAACCGATAGCTCTTACCAGCCCCCGCTAGATTGCGCGCCGTGCTTTGAGCGGGAGTGTCCGTTGGGTCATACGCGGTGCTTAAATGACATCGCGCCTGAGCAGGTGGCAAATGCCATCCTGGTTCAGGAGCGACGCGCTGGCCTGTAATTCGTCACCTCAATGCGGGTAGCGTCTAGCAAACTGCCGCTGTAGCGCACCTCGCGGTCGTAGCGCACCAGCCGCATGGTCTGCGGCTCAATCCACGCCGTGCCTTTGAACCCAGCAGTGCGGCCACTGATCGTGGCGAAACCGGACATGTCGACCTTGAACACCTTCTGGACTGTTCCTGCGATGTCAAGGTCCTCCAGACAACGACCTTGAAGTCGATATACGTCCTGGCGTCAAACTGGCTGATCCGGTTTTGAAACGATGAACGCCACTGCTTGCCCAAGGCGATGTCTGCGGGCACCAGCAGCATGGCCGGGTCTTTGATACCCGAATCGTCTTTGATCAAGCCGCCCATCTGGTCGTAAACGGTTACTCCGTTGTTAATTTCAACCCGTTGGTTGTCGGCAAAAGTGACTTTTTGGGCTTCGCTGCGCACAATTTTAGTGATCAGATCTGTGGTGATCAGCGTGTATTCATCACCCAAAGAAAACCGGTTTTTACCGCTGGCCAGCGTGGCCAGGCCATCACGAGCCAATTGGGCCACCAGTAAGGGGGTTTTGAGTTGGTCGACGCGAAACTGCGCGATCTCGCTAATGAAACCGCTGGGGTAAAGCCGCAAAAAAGCAAAAAAATCATCTGCGGACTGGGAACCCTTGATGCGATCCCAGGCGGCTTTTTCGATCTGGTAGCGCTCAATTCTGGCTGCCTCGGACACGCGTGCGGCTTTGGAGAATCCCCCTGAAAAACTGAACTCCTCGTCGAGATTGGAACTGTCTGTCGGGACCTGACGCCCTTCACTCTTTTGGCGCACTTGCAGCTTCACGCGTTTGAATACATCCTCGAGGCGAGCCGAAGGCGCTTTCAGTTCTTGCAGCAAAAATTGCGTGTACAGCCCGTTGCCAGACGCCGCGTCGCCGTCTTCTGCCACGTTGCCAGCGGAGGTGGCAAACGCCATGAAAGTCCCCGGCGGTGCATCGATCGGCGCCAGTCCTTTGGTGGCCACTTTGTCGTCAAAGGGGTTGTCCCGGCAGGCGTCCAGCACGACGATGTTCATGCGATTACCGGCCTCCTTGAAGGCCTCCATCACACTGTCAATGCCCACGGTTTGGCCGGGCACATCGTCAGACTTTCTCACGCGCGCATTGACCGGCACCAGGTAATTGAGCCAGTCCAGCTGAACGCCGTGGCCCGCGTAGTACAGCATGCCCACGCCCTGTTTGCCCTTGAGGGCATCGCGCACTTTGGTGACTGCTTGCATCATCTCAAGCCTCTGGGCGTTTTCAAGCTCAACCACACTGAAGCCGAGACGCCGCAGCGCATCGCCCATGGCGCGTGAGTCGTTCACAGGGTTGATGAGCGGTGAGCCCGGATAGGCTGAATTGCCAATCACCAGCGCGATACGGATGTCCAGCGGCGCTTGTGCCTGCGCGGTGAAACAAAGACCCGATACGGTGAGGGTGATGAGCAGGGTTGCTTTTAGTAGACGCAAGTTGGCATTCCTCTGATATTTGTCGGGGTCTGTGTGGCGCAAATTCAGTGTAAACGGCTGTTACACAAAAGGGTCAGACAAAAAAAGACCACCTCGCGGTGGTCTTGTAAAAGCCTTCCTTTGACAGAAGGCGTCGTTGGGAGATCGACTGAAAGTTGCCCAAAAGGGCTTCCCAAGTGTTTTGCCGACAGGTTGTGACAGCAACAGTCGGATGATGCTCTGATGGGCTTGAATTGAACATCCTCTAATTGGAGGAGAAAGCACTTTTTTTGCGTGAACCTTGTGGTTTAAACGACAGGCCGTTGGTCACAACCGTATCGGTAGCTCCACCACAAAGGTCGCGCCTCCACCATGCCTGGCCTCGCAGCGTACCGTGCCGCCGTGCCGCTCGCTGATGGACTTGACCAGTGCCAGCCCCAGGCCAACGCCGCCTTCGCGCTCGCTGGCGCCAGGCAAGCGGTAAAACGGCTCAAAAATGCGTTCGCGCTGGTTGGGCGGCACGCCGGGTCCGCAGTCGTGTACGGTTATCACGGCGAAGGTTTGCTGTCCAAGCTGTTTTTGCGTCAATTCCAGCGTGACATCACCCTGCCCGTATCGTTTGGCGTTTTCCAGCAGGTTGCGCATCAGGCGGCGCAGCAAGCGCGGGGAGCCGCGTATCAACAGACTTTGGCCGGTGGCCGACACGCCCAGCTCAGCATTGGCCCGGGCGCATTCTTCAGCCGCAAGCCCGGTCAAATCGAGTGATTCAAACGGTTCTGCATCCGCTTGCTTGGCGTCCAGCCTGCTGGCTAAAAGAATTTCGTCAATCAACTGGTCCAGCTCGGTGATGCTGCGCGAAATTTCAATCCGCTGCGGCGATGCCGCATCGACGCCCATCAGTTCCAGGCTCATGCGGATACGCGCCAGCGGCGAACGCAATTCGTGCGACGCATTGGCCAGCAGTGACTTGTGCGAGTTCATCAGCGTTTCAATGCGCTGTGCCGCCTGGTTAAAGCGCTGCGCTAAAAAAGCCACTTCGTCTTTGCCATCGGCGTTCAAACGGGTCGACAAGTCACCCGTGCCCCAGCGCTCCACGCCGCTTTGCAGTGCCTCCAGCCGCAGTGTGAGCCGCCGGATGATCGGGTAGCTACCCAGCGCCACTGCCAAGCCCACCAGGCCCAGCATCCAGCCAAAACCAAAGCCGAAAGGCAGGCGATTCAAAGCGACAGCCGGCGGGCGCGGCGGCCGGGACATTTGCAAGTTCAGGGTTTGGCCGTCTTTGGTCACCACCACAAATTCAAGTCCGTCACCCAATTTGCGTCCAGGCCGGGTTTGTGCATTGCCGATGATTTCACCGGCCTGGTTGCGCACCACCAGTTCACGAATCGGTAACTGTAGCGGCTCTTTGGCGTAGCGCCAGACGCCAGCCACGGCAAAGGTCAGCACTACAACAGTCGCTATCACGGCCAGCCAAATGCGGACGTACAGCCTGGATGTAAAACGCGCCCACATAAATTTCCGGATCAATCTTGTTGTTTGGCAAACACGTAACCCACACCGCGCACCGTCAAAATGCGTTTCGGCTCTTTGGCATCAACTTCAATCGCGCTACGAATGCGGCCCATGTGGACATCAATCGAGCGGTCAAACGCCTCCAACTCGCGGCCACGCACGGCCTCCATGATCTGGTCGCGGGTCAACACCCGTCCGGCGCGTTCAGCCAGCGCAACCAGCAAATCAAACTGGTAAGACGTCAGCTCGCAGGGCTTGCCGCCCACCGTCACCGTGCGTGCGTCGCGGTCAATCTCCAGCGAGCCAAAGCGCATGGCTTTGTGCGCACCGTTGTGGGCTGCAGCTTCACTGCCGCGTCTGAGCACAGCGCGAATCCTCGCCAGCAGCTCACGCGGCTCAAAGGGCTTGGGCAAATAATCGTCAGCGCCAATCTCCAGGCCCACAATGCGGTCCATCGGATCGCCCTTGGCGGTCAGCATCAGCACGGCAACGGCGGGGTTACTGGCCTTGATGCGTCGGCACACCTCCAGCCCATCGATGCCCGGCAGCATCAGGTCCAGTATCACCAGGTCTGGTGCGCTCGCTTGTAAGGCCGTCAGGCCGCTCTCGCCGTCAGCCGAATGGGTAAAGCCATAGCCCGATTGGCGCAGATACTCGCCCACCATCGTCGCCAGGCGGGTGTCGTCTTCAATCATTAACAGCTGTTGTTGTGCCATGCATCAATACTCCTTGAATTGGGGCAAGCGGGGTTGTCGCTTGGGTAAAGATGGGGTAAACGGTTGTCAGGGTTGCGGGGCTTGTGGCGCTTGCATGCGCGATGCCAGGTAAACCAGTACCAGCACCGGCACGCCCAGCAAAGCTGTGGCGGTAAAAAAGTTGCCGTAGCCAAAGGTATCAACATATTTGCCTGAATACCCTGCCAAAAACTTCGGCAACAGCAGCATCATCGAGCTGAACAGTGCGTACTGCGTGGCTGAGTAATTGATGTTGGTCAGGCTCGACAAATAGGCAATAAACGCCGCTGATGCAATACCACTCGACAAGTTGTCGGCTGAGATCACAAAAGTCAAACCCATCACGTCGTGCCCACGGGTTGTCAGCCAAGCAAACAGCAGGTTGCTGCCTGCGCTCAATATCGCGCCCAGCATCAGCACCTTCATCACGCCATAGCGCATGGCCAGCACCCCACCCACAAAGGCACCGACCAGCGTCATGATGACGCCGTAGATTTTGGTCACCGCCGCCACCTCATCTTTGGTGTAGCCCATGTCGACATAAAACGGATTGGCCATGATGCCCATCACCACGTCGCTGATGCGGTATATCGCAATCAGGGCCAATATCAATATCGCCTGCTTGCCGTAGCGGCGCAAAAAGTCGGCAAACGGTTCAATCAGCGCGCTTTTCAGCCACTCGGCAGCGTTGCGTGCGGGCGCGATCACGCGCATGGCGGGCTCAGGCGACAGCAGCACCGTGGCTACACCCAGCAGCATCGATGCCGCCATCACCCAGTACGCGGTTTGCCACGCGCCTTGCTGGTAGCCGACCACACCGGTCACTTCCGCCCGCGCCGCGATCCACAACGCCCCCGCGCCGGCCCAAATCATGGCGATGCGGTAACCCGTTTGGTAGGCTGCCGCCAGCGCGGCTTGGCGGTCAGTGTCGGCTGATTCAATGCGGTAGGCGTCAAGTGCAATGTCTTGCGTGGCTGAGCCAAAGGCAATCGCTAGGGCGCACCACACCACCGGCGTGAGCGCCAGGCGCGGGTCGGTCAGGCCAATGCCAATCAACGCGCTGATGATGACGATTTGCGACACCAGCAACCAGCTGCGCCTGCGCCCCAGCAAACGGGTCAGCACCGGTATCGGCATGCGGTCCACCAGCGGCGCCCAGACCCATTTAAAAGCGTAGGCCAGGCCGACCCAGCTCAGGTAGCCAATCGTTGTGCGGTTGATACCCGCCTCACGCAGCCAAAAGCTGAGCGTGCCAAACACCAGCAGCAGCGGCAGCCCGGCTGAAAAGCCCAGCAGCAGCATGCGCAGCGTGGCAGGTTCGGCGTATACCGCGAAGACTTCGCGCCACGGTTTTTTGACTTTTTCAAGCGCGGCTGGCGTTGGGGTCAATGATTCTGATGACATTTTGGATGACGGGGTTATATCTGACACGCGTTAAATAATTTATGACTATTATTAAGCCATGTGTTTTTTATGCGAGGCTAAATCATCCGCCTGGTCCAGCCGCCGGGCATTTTTACTGGCTGCGGGTACAGCCGCTGTCGCCGCGCCTGCGCTGGCGCAGGTTGACGTGGGGCCGTCGTCCAGCGTGCGCAAGCTGGTCCCGGCTGAAGAGCTTGAAGGCGCAGCCACACAGCAGTACGCCCAGTTGCTGGCCGATGCCCGGGCCAAAGGCGCTTTGGCTCCGGCTGGCAACCCACAATTGCAGCGCTTGCAGCGTATCGCGACCAAATTGGTGCCGCAAACCGCGCAGTGGAACGACCGCTCCAAAGGCTGGAAGTGGGAGGTCAATTTACTCGCCAGCAAGCAGATCAATGCGTTTTGCATGCCCGGCGGCAAAATTGCTTTTTATACCGGCATTCTGGATCAGCTCAGGCTGACAGACGACGAAGCAGCGATGATCATGGGTCACGAAATGGCTCACGCCCTGCGCGAACACGCGCGGGCTCGCATTGCCAAGAGCCAAGGCACAGGGATGTTGTTTTCACTGGGTGCTCAGCTTTTTGGCCTTGGTCAACTGGGCGACGTGGCTGCCAGCCTCGGTACGCAACTGCTAACCCTCAAATTCAGCCGTGAAGACGAAACCGATGCCGACTTGGTGGGGCTTGAGCTGGCCGCACGCGGCGGCTACAACCCGCAAGCCAGTGTGAGCTTGTGGCAAAAAATGGGTCAAGCCAGTGGCGGCGCGGGCGGCCCGAGCTTTTTGTCCACCCACCCGTCAGGCCCGCAGCGCATCGAGCAGTTGCAGGCCAATGTGCCCAAGGTACGCGGGCTGTACGAGCGCGCCAGGGGTTGATTTGCGGTTTTTGGCCGTTAAGGCGTCAAAAACCTCTGCAAAACGCCGTTTTTAAGTATCAAATTGACCTCTAGCCCAATGAATACGGGCGCAAGCAGCTATAAAAATCATAGCGTTTTTGGCGTCATCAAAACGAGATTGAAACCCGTTAACCTTGGGCTATATTCGTTCGATTCACTCAAGGAGCCTGTATGACCCCGACTCAGTTGATTTCTATCGCCGTATTGGCCATCCTGATTTTTTGGGCTGTCGGTGCTTACAACCGTCTGATACGGCTGAAAAACAACATCGCCAACGCTTTCGGCCAAATTGACGTGCAGCTCAAACGCCGCTACGACTTGATTCCCAACCTGGTCGAAGCCGCCAAAAAGTACCTGAGTCACGAGCGCGAAACGCTTGAGGCCGTTATCAACGCACGCAACCAGGCCAAATCAGCCAGCGACGCGGTGCGCAGCCGCCCCGCCAACGCGCTGGCCGTTACCACCCTGGCCGTGGCCGAGCAAGCCTTGAGCAGCAGCCTGGGCCAGTTGTTTGCATTGAACGAAGCCTACCCCGACCTGAAAGCAGACGAAACCATTCGCGAACTGAGCGAAGAGCTGACCAGCACCGAAAACAAAGTCGCATTTGCCCGCCAGGCGTTTAATGACGCGGTACTGGATTACAACGATGCGCAGGGGCAGTTCCCGGCGGTTTTGATCGCCAAGCTGTTCAGCTTTGCGCCGTCCGCGATGTTGCAGGCGACTGAAAGTGCTGAAGAGCGTAAGACAGTGCGGATTGCGATGTAGCTTGCACCATTTACAGCTACCATCCGCTGATGTACCCAGACCAAGAAAGCGCTGAATTAGCAGAAGCCTTGCGCGTGCAAGCCATGTCTGGCGCTGAGCGCAGTGCATGGCTTGAGAACGTTTGGGGCAGAGTACAACGTAACTCAGCTACTTTTACAGTCAACAGGCCAGCGCATATACCCACTGCCCGGAGCTATGCCACGTTTGAAGAAAAGAACCGCTTTGATGAGGAGCGTGAGTTGGCGTTTGCCATGCGGCATTCGATATACGCATCACAAAAATCGGCTATAAAACCATGAGCCCAAGGGATCCTGGCAAGAGTGACCTTCTAATCCTCGCGCAGGCGCTGACAGCATTTGGCGTCCAATATACCCTGATCGGCGGAACTGCCATGGCGGTACATGGCTTTTCACGCGCCACTAAAGACATTGATCTGCTGCTGCCCGTTAACGCTGACAACAACGCACGCTTGCTGCAAGCACTGGCCAGTATTCCGGGCAACGCCCAAGCGCTTGATGCACTGCGTCCAGAGTGGATGGACAAAGGTCATTCAACCGCGTTGGAGGGGGAGATTTACGTTGACTTGTTGTACGTTGCTGCAGACCAGACGTTTGAATCACTCAAGGCGCATGTTCATACCGTCAATTTTGAAGGGCAGCCTGTTGTCACTCTGGATGTGGACGGCATGCTGTTGACGAAAAAAACCAGCCGCGACGCCGACACATCTGACCGCTTGAAACTTGAACGCCTAAGAAACGCCTTGCGCGCGCAAGCAGCAGCGACACAGACGAAATCAGATTAGCCATGCGCTTTTTCGAGCAACAGGAAAGAGCCCGCGCGCAAACCGTCCGCCTGCTGTTTCTTTTCGCGCTGACGCTGCTGGTTTTGGTGGTCGCCGTGAATGCGGCATTGGCGCTGACCTGGCGCTTGGTGGCGTGGCAGGACGCGGCTTACCCGGCATACTTTTTTCACATCAACACCGGCATGACGCTGCTGTTTGTACTGGGCGGCTGGTGGATTGAGAGCTCCAATTTGGCGGGCGGTGGCGAGCAACTCGCACGGCGTGTGGGTGCGCGGCCAGCCAAAGTGCTGGGGCCGCTGTCTCGACTGGGCTCTGAGGATACCGAGCAAAAATTTTGCAACATCATCAGCGAGTTGGCGATTGCCGCCAGCATGAAGCCGCCTATGCCCATGGTGCTGGACCGGGTGGACAGCATCAATGCCTTTGCTTGCGGTTGGGGAAATGGTGAGGGGGACGACGACGCGGTAGTGGCCGTTACCCAGGGTGCGCTGGATTATTTGACCCGTGACGAGCTGCAGGGCCTGGTGGCGCACGAGTTCAGCCACATTCGCGAAGGCGACATGCAATTGAACATGCGGCTGGCGGGCATGGTGTCGGGGCTGGAGATGATTTTTAATTTGGGCAACACCATGTGCGAGCCGGGCGATGACGGTAGCCGGTCGTTTTTGGCGCTACCCGGCTTTGCCATCAAGGGCGTGGGCTCACTCGGCTGGCTGGCGGGCCGCGTTCTGAAGGCGGCGGTGTCGCGCCAACGTGAGTATTTGGCCGATGCGCGGGCCGTGCAATTTACCCGCAGCAAAGACGGTTTGGGCGGCGTGCTGCGCAAGGCGCTGGGGCAGGGCGATGTGGCGCGGCCCTTGCACCCCTCAGTTCAGCACATGCTGCTGCTGGGCCCTGACCAAGCCAGTTGGCTGGCGACGCATCCGCCGATTGCCGAGCGGATTCGCCGGATTTATGGCCACACGATGGGTGCTTTGGACAGTGATGAGTTCTCTCAGACGCGGCCCGATTTGATCGGTTAAATTTTTTAACGTGCCGTTTTTTGCATAAGCAAATCACAAACGATTCGATAGCCCCGGCTGCAAACTGGCCGCGAAGTACTGGATACTCCCAATAGCTCAGGCGCTTCGCCGCGTTAAATTGTGACTTGAATCAAACCTCACGGAATCATCATGAAAATCAAACCCCTTGCCGCACAGTTGAGCCTGCTGGCTGCCTCATTGTTTTGCCTGGCCAACACGGCATTTGCCCAAGCCGATGCAGGCAAAGAAGCGCTGTACGTTAAAAGCCTGGCCGCGACCTGCGCCAACTGCCACGGCACCAATGGCAAAGCGGTCGAGGGCTCAAGCGTGGTGTCGATTGCCGGCTTGGACAAGGCTTACATAGTTGCGCAAATGAAAGCCTTTAAAGCAGGTACGCGTCCTGCCACCATCATGCACCAGCTCAGCAAGGGCTACAGCGATGCACAAATTGAGACGCTGGCCACCTACTTTGCAGCGCAAAAGAAATAAGGCAAAAATCATCATGACCAAAACAACTCTATCCAATCGCCGCTCGTTTTTGCAATCGTCTGCCGCCCTCAGCTTGCTGGGTGTTGCAGGCCTCTCGGGCTGCGCCAGCATGTCGGGCGTGCCTTCCAAAGCAAAAGTGGTGGTGATTGGCGGCGGCTACGGCGGCGCTACCGCTGCCAAGTACGTGCGCATGTTGTCGGACTACAAAATCGACGTGGTGCTGATCGAGCCGCAAGACGCCTTCATCTCTTGCCCGATGTCGAATTTGGTGGTCAGTGGTGTCAAGCAGATTGGCTACCTGACAACGCCGTATGTGGGGCTGTCCAAAAACCACGGTATCACGGTGGTCAAAGACTTTGCCGACAGCATCGACACCGCCAAAAAAACCGTCACCTTGCGCGGTGGCAGTGTGATTGCGTATGACAAACTGGTGGTGTCACCGGGTGTTGATTTGATGTTTGGCGGCGTGGAAGGACTGCAGGCTGCCAACACCAGCGGCCAGATTCTGCAAGCCTGGAAGGCCGGCGCAGAGACCGTCGCCTTGCGCAAACAGCTAGAAGCCATGCCTGATGGTGGCGTTTTTGCCATCACGATTCCTGAAGCGCCATACCGCTGCCCACCCGGCCCTTACGAGCGGGCGTCGGTGGTGGCGGGGTACTTTAAAACCGCCAAGCCCAAGTCAAAGGTGCTGATATTGGATGCCAACCCGGACGTTACGTCCAAGGCTGGCTTGTTCAAAAAAGTGTGGGCCGAGCAGTACAAAGGCATGGTCGAATACCGTCCGCAACACAAGGCGGTGGCGGTAGATGTAAAAACAAACACCGTGAAGTTTGACGTACAAGACGACGTCAAAGCCGCTGTGCTCAACGTCATCCCGTCTATGCGGGCGGGCGCGATTGCCGTCAAAGCCGGGCTGAACAACCAGGCCAACAACCGCTGGTGCGGCGTGAACTACCTGACTTTTGAATCGACCGCCGCCAAAGACGTGCACGTGCTGGGCGACTCGATTCAAATTGCCCCCGCCATGCCCAAAAGCGGCCACATGGCCAACAGCCACGGCAAGGTGGCGGCCAGCGCCATCGTGGCGCAGCTGTCAGGTTGGGACGTGAACCCGGCCCCGATGCTGACCAACACCTGCTACAGCTTTGTCGATGAGAAAAATGTCGTTCACGTGGCCAGCGTGCATGAGTACGTGGCTGCCGAGAAGACCTTTAAAACCGTTGCAGGCTCGGGTGGCCTGAGCGCCGCGCCTAGCGAACTGGAAGGCGTGTATGCGCTGAACTGGGCGAGCAACATTTGGGCAGATTCATTGGCCTGACGAGCACTTAAAATGCTATACTATTTATAGCTGCTTGCGCCCGTATTTATTGGGCTAGAGCCTTATTTCATTAGTAAAAAGGGTCAAAAAAGCAGTTTTTTGACCCTTTTTCACGTCTTTTTAGACCGCCGCATGCAAAACAAGCCTTTTTCCGTTCCATCCACCCCTTCTGCGCAGATTCCGCTCTGGCGGCAACTGCAGGGCGCTGCCAGCTTGTTGATGGCGGTGCGGGATGGTCAGTCGATGACGGCGGCCTTGCTGGACGTTGACAGCACGCTGCGGCCCGGCGTGCAGGCGCTGGGTTTTCATGCGCTGCGCTGGCTGGGCCGAGCTGAGGCGCTGCGCCAGCAATTGGCCAAGCGGCCACCGCCGCCCGAGGCGGATGCGCTGCTCTGCGTCGCTCTCGCATTGGCGTGGAGCGAGAAAGAAGCGCCATATTCGCCCTTCGTTCTGGTCGACCAAGCGGTAGAAGCCGCCAAACGCAGCGAGGCGACGACCCATCAAGCCAGCTTCATCAACGGTTGCCTGCGGCGGTTTTTGCGGGAGCGGGACGAACTGGTCGCTAAAACCGACGCCAACCCACAAGCCGTGTGGAACCACCCGCAGTGGTGGATAGACCGGGTGCGCAAAGACCACCCCGAGCAATGGCAAACCATTTTGCGCGCCAACAACACCAAAGCGCCGCTGGTACTCCGCGTTAACCTGTTAAAAACGACGATAGACCAATATATTCGGGCGCTGGCAGCTATGAATATTGAAGCAAGTCTGGTGGGCGAGCAAGGCGTGATTTTGGCCAATGCAGTGTCTGTACCGTCGCTACCGGGCTACGCGCAGGGTCACTTTTCAGTGCAAGACGCCGCCGCGCAATTGGCTGCGCCTTTGCTGTTGAATGCGCTGCCCACAGGCAGCCCGCTGAATATTCTGGACGCTTGCGCCGCGCCCGGCGGTAAAACCGCGCATTTGCTGGAGTTGGGTGACAACCGGGTCACCGCGCTGGACATCGATGCACGCCGCTGCGAGCGCGTCGCCCAAAACCTGCAACGCTTGGGGCTGCAAGTCAACATCATGGTCGGCGATGCTGCCAAACCCAAGGCCTGGTGGGACGGCCAGCTTTTTGACGGCATTTTGCTGGATGCACCCTGCACCGCATCAGGCATCGTGCGACGTCACCCAGACGTGCGCTGGCTGCGCAGGCCAACGGACATTGCACAGCTTGCCAGCATCCAGGCGCAACTGCTGCAAACGCTCTGGCAACTGTTAAAGCCGGGCGGCGCGATGGTGTATTGCACCTGTTCAGTTTTCAGGGCGGAAGGTGACAACCAGATACAAACGTTTCTTGCACACCACACCGATGCCCGATTAATGCCCTCGCCGGGGCACTTACTGCCGCAAATCAGCGTGCCGGGTGCTGTCATACCGGACAATTTGATGCGTGAGCACGACGGTTTTTATTACGCCCTTCTTCAAAAGCACAGCGCTTGATACCGCAGTGCGGCGTTGTTCCGCCTTTCTGGTGTGTGTTCTCCTGTTGTTTTTCGGCCAATTCTCACGCGCTGCCGAGCTGACACAGTTCAGCGTGGAGCGCGCCGACGATGGGGTTTACCTGTCGGCGATTGTCCGGTTTGACCTGCCATCCGTTGTAGAAGACGCCCTTTTGAAGGGGATTCCAATGTTTTTCGTGGCTGAAGCCGATATTTATCTGAATCGCTGGTACTGGGCCGACAAGCGGGTTGCCAGCGCCACACGCACCATTCGTCTGGCCTACCAGCCTTTGACGCGGCGCTGGCGAGTCAACATCGTCAGCGGGCTCATCAACAACTCAGCCGGACTGCGCGCCACTTTGAATCAAAACTACGATACGTTGCCTGAGGCGATGTCGGCGGTGCAGCGCTTGTCACGCTGGCGGATTGCCGACAGCACCGAGCTGGAGGTGGATGTGGCGCACAAGCTGGAGTTCAGCTTCAAACTGGATTTGTCGCAGTTACCGCGCCCCTTTCAAATTGGCGTGGCGGGGCAAAAAGACTGGACGATTTCTGTCCAGCAAAATGAACGTCTGTTATTAGGTGCTGCGCGGCCAAAATCCGCATTGCCACTGCCCAAAGAGGCAGAAAAGTGAGCCTGAAAGGTCAGGCCGAATCAATCAAAAGCAGCCGGGCTTTTCGCTGGACTGTAGGTGTCGGCGCAGGTGCGGTGTTGGCGCTGAGTTTGGTACTGCTGTTTTTGCTGACGCAAGCCACAGGCAACCGCGAGCTGTACGAGCGCAATTACGCTCGGCTTTTGGTGCTCAATATTGCCGTGGCGGCGTTACTGCTGGGGGTTATTGGCTGGATTGTTTTGCGCCTGTACCTGCGGCTGCGACAAGGGCGTTTTGGTAGCCGTTTGCTGGTTAAGTTGGCGGCTATTTTTGCGCTGGTCGGGTTGATGCCAGGGTTGATGATTTATGTGGTGTCTTACCAGTTTGTATCGCGCTCGATTGAAAGCTGGTTTGACGTGAAGGTTGAAGGCGCGCTGGATGCGGGCCTGAACCTGGGCCGCGCGACGCTGGATGCGATGGCGGCTGATCTGGCCAGTAAAACCAGGCAGGCGGCTACGCAATTATCTGAAGCGCCAGACAGTTCCGCCGGGCTGGCGCTGGAGCGCTTGCGCGACCAACTGTCGGCCAGTGATGTGGTGCTGTGGACGGCTGGCGGCCAGGTGATTGCCAGCGTCGGTGATTCGCGTTTCAAGATCAACCCGGAGCGGCCAGCACCTGCGCTTTTTCGCAATGCCAGAGCCCAGCGCGTGGCCACGCAGGTTGAGGGCTTGGACGAGCTGTCTGGCGGCCTGACGGCGACACCAACAGCGGCATCCACAGGGCGCATTCAGGCGGTGGCGCTTGTCAGCAGTGCGAATGTGGGGCTGATGGGCGAGTCACGTTTTTTGCAGGTGACGCAGGCGATTCCTGTCAGCGTGGTGGCCAACGCGATTGCGGTACAAGAGGCCAACCGTGAATACCAGGAGCGGGCGTTGGCTCGAGGCGGCTTGCGCAAGATGTACATCGGCACACTCACGCTCAGCTTATTTTTGGCGGTGTTCAGCGCGGTGTTGCTGGCGGTGCTGCTGGGCAACCAGTTGGCCAGGCCGCTGCTGGTGCTGGCCGATGGTGTGCGTCAAGTCGCGCTGGGCGACTTGACGCCCAAGGCCGCGCTGCAAGGCAAGGACGAGTTGGGCGGTTTGACGCGGTCATTTGCCGACATGACCCAGCAACTGAGCGATGCGCGTAGCGCCGTGCAACTGAGCATGAGCCAGGTTGATGCGGCACGGGCTAACTTGCAAACCATTTTGGACAACCTCACGGCCGGCGTGATTGTTTTGGACGCGCATGGGCGTATTCAATCCAGCAACCCAGGCGCAACGCGTATCTTGCGTGCGCCGATGGCCGCGTACCACGGCCAATTGCTGGGTGAAGTGCCAGGGCTGGACTTGTTTGCCAAAGACGTCAATGCGCAATTTGCAGATTTTTTAAGCGATGTGAATGCCCCCCATGGCCAGGAGCAATGGCAGCAGTCGTTTGAACTGAACACCGCCATGCCAGGCTCACCCGACAACGCCATCACGCTGATTGCGCGCGGAGCCAAAATGCCGGGTGCTGAAGAGTTTTTGCTGGTGTTTGACGATGTATCTGAAATGGTCTCTGCCCAACGTGCGCAGGCTTGGGGCGAGGTGGCTCGCAGGTTAGCGCACGAAATCAAAAACCCACTAACACCGATTCAGTTGTCTGCCGAACGGCTGGAGATGAAGCTGGGCGGCAAGCTGGCAGAGCCAGAGCAGGCGCTGTTGACCAAATCGGTCAAGACCATCGTTGACCAAGTCGATGCCATGAAGCGGCTGGTCAATGAGTTTCGGGACTATGCTCGGCTGCCCGCAGCTGAACTGAAGCCGGTTGACCTCAATGCACTCATCAACGATGTGATTCAGTTGTACAGCGTAGACAACGCGGTGGTGCCCGTGCACGCCGAGTTGGATTCGAATGCGCCGCTGATCAAGGGCGATGCACAGCAGTTGCGCCAAGTGATTCATAACCTCGTGCAAAACGCGCAGGATGCCCAAGAGGGTGTGCCTCATGCCGTGGTGACCCTCAAAACTGACTACTCAAAATCGTCATCACGGGTGCGTTTGTCAGTACGTGACAGCGGCAGCGGTTTTCCTGAGCACATCCTCAAACGCGCGTTTGAGCCGTATGTCACCACCAAGGTCAAAGGTACGGGTTTGGGGCTGGCGGTAGTCAAAAAAATCGCCGATGAGCATGGCGCGCGGGTGGATATTTCTAACCGTGTTACAGATGGTGTCATCTCTGGTGCCCAAGTATCGTTATCATTCGCAGTGGCGGTCTAACAACACTTCAGGCAAACTGGCGGGCAACAATTTACTATGGCAAACATTCTGGTGGTCGACGACGAACTAGGTATACGCGACCTGCTTTCGGAAATTCTCAACGACGAGGGCCATCAAGTCGAGTTGGCTGAAAATGCGGCGCAAGCACGCGCCGCTCGCAACCGCAGCAAGCCGGATTTGGTGCTGCTCGACATCTGGATGCCTGACACCGATGGCGTGACGCTGCTTAAAGAGTGGTCCTCCAGCGGCTTGCTGACCATGCCCGTCATCATGATGAGTGGCCACGCCACCATCGACACGGCAGTAGAGGCCACCAAAATTGGCGCGATGGCTTTTTTAGAAAAGCCTATCACGCTACAAAAGCTGCTCAAGGCGGTAGAGCAAGGACTGGTCAAAGCAGCAGGCCGCAAGCCGGTGATTGTGGGCACGGTTGTGAGCCCTGCAGACCTCACCGTTGAAGCCGCTATGACGGGGGGCATTCTGCCTGTCGTGGTTGAAATGGGCCCACAAGCCACGCAGAGTTTTTTGCTCGAAAAACCCTTGCGGGATGCCAGAGATGAGTTTGAAAAAGCCTATTTTGAGTTCCACCTTTCCAAAGAAGGCGGCTCCATGACCCGTGTGGCTGAAAAAACGGGTCTTGAACGCACGCACCTGTACCGAAAGCTCAAACAATTGGGTGTCGACCTCACGCGCGGTAAGCGCGGCGGGTAAAGCACCTTCAGCCTGTTATATAATCGAAGGCTTGGCCCGGTAGCTCAGTCGGTAGAGCAGAGGATTGAAAATCCTTGTGTCGGTGGTTCGATTCCGCCCCAGGCCACCAGTATTTATGCGCCCCAGCGCCCCAACGGGTTCTGGGGCTTTTTTGTGGGCGATTTCAATTTCAAGTGTTACCAATTGTATGAAGTTGCCGCCCGAGATTTGCATTTTCAGGTCCAGAATCCCGTTCAAAAAAGTCCGTGTGGAGATTTTTTTTGCGCATTTTCGTGCAGATTTTTTGCGTTTTACTGGGCTTTTTTTAGTACAAAAGAATGTAGTAAAATGCATCACTTTTTTGGTGCGGTAAAGTTTTTTTGCTTACAGAAATATTGAAAAAACCTCTATAAATCATAAGTTTGCGAAAGTTTTTTACTTCGTAACTTCATGTGGAGTTGGTTTAGTGTCGGGTAAATGTGATTTTTTGCTCATGAAGGACAGTTATTGCGCGGATTTGATGAAATACCTTGTTACGTTTATTGACTGCCTCGCTAAAATTCCCTTCATGGTGTGTCTGTTGTTAGACGTGAATTCTGTGCGTATGTAAAAGGTTTTTTTGTCCCTTTCGAGAGCTTTATGCTCTGTAATACTTTCGTTGCGAGCCGATGATTGGGCTTGCCGCTTGGCAAGGCTCGCGGTATTCCCGTTTCTGCTTCTTTTTGCAGCTTTTGCGGTTCAGGCTCAACAAGGGGTTACCAACACGGCAATCATTTCGCCACCGGCAAGCGTTACCAATACAAATTCCGCACTCTCTTGCATCGCTGGTACCTGTACTGCTGCAGACGCGGATCCCGTTTCGCCATCGCTTCCCATCGTCTCGAAAACCTTTTCCCCCAGCGCCATCAACGCCGGCGGAACCGCCTTACTCACCATCACCATTCGCAATACCCACGCGCTTGTATCGGCCACGCTGACGACGTTATTCACCGATCTTTATCCGACTGGTTTGGTCAATGCCACGCCGTCGTCTGTCAACACGTCTGGTTGTAGCCCGGGCGGTGCCAATGCCCTCCCAAATACCGGCACTTTGACCCTTGCAATCGGAACCTTAATACCGCAAGCATCAACCTGCACGATTACGGTTGTGATCACCAGTTCGGTCGGCGGCACCTTCACCAACACCATAGCGCCTGGCTCTTTAACAACCTCGGTCGGAACCAACTCGGCCACTGTTAGCGCGGTTATCAGCGTTACGCCGACGGTCAACATCAGCGTGACCAAGCTGGTGGCCTCACCGACGCTGGTGCTTGGCGGCACGACCAACTTCACGCTGGTGGTGACCAACGCCGGGCCAGGCACCTTTACCGGCACGATCAGCGACAGCCTGCCAAGCCAGTTCACCAGC
>JANNVB010000036.1:0-29483 GCA_031414215.1 Polaromonas sp.
AGCAAGTGGCAAAGTTAAATAACTTGCCACTAACAAGTGGCAAAGCTAAAAACTCGCCACTAACAAGTGGCTCGGGGCCGTCAAGTCTGCGGAAGTTTCGCAGCGCCTCACGAGCACAAATGAAAAGGAGCATTTACATGCCCAAAATGAAGACCAAGAGCGGCGCCAAAAAGCGTTTCCGCGTTCGTCCCGGTGGCACCGTCAAGCGCGGTCAAGCCTTCAAACGTCACATCCTGACCAAGAAGACCACCAAAAACAAACGTCACCTGCGTGGAACAACAGCTGTTCATGAGACCAATATGGGTCACATTGCGCAAATGTTGCCTGGCCGTGGCATTTAATTTAACGACGAACAAGGAGTAATCACATGCCTCGCGTCAAACGTGGTGTAACGGCTCGCGCCCGCCACAAAAAAGTTTTAGCCCTTGCAAAAGGTTTCCGTGGTCGCCGCGGTAATGTCTTTAGGGTCGCCAAAGAAGCGGTGATGAAGGCCGGGCAATATGCCTACCGTGACCGCCGTACCAAAAAACGTGTTTTCCGCCGCCTGTGGATCACGCGTATCAACGCTGCTAGCCGCGCTTGCGGGCTGACTTACAGCCAGTTCGCCAACGGCCTGCGCAAAGCCGGTATCGAGATTGACCGCAAAGTCTTGTCCGATATGGCGATTCACGACAGTGCCGCTTTTGGTGCCATCGTTGATCAAGTCAAAGCTAAACTGGCTGCTATTTAATTAGTAGCTAATTACGCCGACAAATAAAGGGCCAGAGCTTGAAAAGGCTCTGGCTTTTTGTTTTATACAGCTTCATTTGTAGGAATAGGTTTGTTTGAATGACTGATCTGGAAACGATTGTTCTTGAGGCCAAAGCCGCGTTCGCCGCAGCCGCCTTACCTGCTGACCTGGAAAACGCCAAGGCGCTTTTCTTGGGCAAAACGGGCCGCATCACTGAGCTGATGAAGGGCATGGCGCAGCTGACAGTGGACGAGAAAAAATCACGCGGCGCGGCTGTCAATTTAGCCAAGCAAGCGATTGAAACGGCACTCAACGACCGGCGTCAAGCATTGGCCGATGCTGAGCTTGAAAAGCAACTCAAGGCCGAGGCGCTTGACGTTAGCCTGCCAGGCCGTCAGCACTCGCAAGGCGGACTACACCCGGTGTCGCTGACGTTAGAGCGCATCGAGGCGATTTTTGGCTCCATGGGTTTTGAAGTGGCCCAAGGCCCAGAGATTGAAACCGACTGGTTCAACTTCACCGCGCTCAACACGCCTGAAGACCATCCTGCCAGGTCGATGCATGACACTTTTTATGTTGAAGGCGGCACAGAGGCTGCGCCCAATCTGCTGCGTACCCACACCAGCCCGATGCAGATTCGCTACGCAGTTCAACACGTCAAAAAGCACCGTGCCTTGATTGACGCGGGTGGCCAGATGCCTGAAATCCGCGTGATTGCGCCAGGCCGAACCTACCGCGTTGACAGCGACGCCACCCATTCACCGATGTTTCACCAGTGCGAAGGCCTGTGGATTGGCGAGAACGTGAGCTTCAAAGACTTGAAGTTCGTCTTCACTGATTTTTGCCGCACGTTTTTTGAAAGCGACGACTTGGTGCTGCGTTTCAGACCCAGTTTTTTCCCGTTCACTGAGCCCAGTGCTGAGATAGACATTCAATTTCAAACCGGGCCGCTGGCGGGCAAGTGGCTGGAAGTCGCTGGCTCCGGCCAAGTGCACCCGAACGTGGTGCGCAATATGGGTCTGGATGCTGAAAAGTACATCGGCTTTGCCTTTGGTATGGGGCCAGACAGGTTGACCATGCTGCGTTATGGCGTGAATGATTTGCGCTTGTTTTTTGATGGCGATATTCGCTTTTTATCGCAATTTCAAAACTGAACATTCATAAGCCGAACACCTAAGGTATTTCATGCAATTCCCTGAATCCTGGTTGCGCGAATTTTGCAACCCACCGCTCAACACCCAGCAATTGGCCGACACCTTGACGATGGCTGGGCTGGAAGTTGAAGAACTCAAACCCGTTGCCCCGCCATTCACCAAAATCGTCGTCGGCGAAATCAAATCCGCCGCCAAGCACCCGAACGCCGACAAGCTGCAGGTGTGTGAAGTTGACGTGGGGCAGGGCGCTTTGCTCAGTATTGTTTGTGGCGCGCCGAACGCGCGTGTCGGAATCAAAGTGCCGTGTGCCATGGTCGGTGCAGAGCTGCCGCCAGGCGAAGATGGCAAGCCTTTTTTGATCAAAGTGGGTCAGTTGCGCGGCGTTGAAAGCCAGGGCATGTTGTGCTCGGCGCGCGAGCTGAAACTGTCTGAAGACCACGGCGGCCTGCTGGAACTCGCGCTGGACGCACCTCTCGGTCTGGACATCCGCGAACACCTTCATTTAGACGACACGTTGTTCACGCTCAAACTCACCCCGAATCTGGCGCACTGCCTGAGCGTGTACGGTGTGGCGCGAGAAGTGGCGGCTTTAACGGGTGCGCCTCTCAAGCCGCAGGTCTTCCCAGCGGCGGTGGTCAATGATGCAACACGCTTGCCCGTCAAGATCAATGCGCCAGATTTGTGTGGCCGCTTTTCAGGCCGTGTCGTTAGAAACGTCAATCCGCAAGCCAAAACCCCGCAGTGGATGGTCGACAAGCTCGCACGTTGCGGCCAGCGCAGTGTGACGGCACTGGTGGATATTTCAAACTACGTGATGTTTGAGCTGGGTCGTCCATCGCATATTTTTGACCTCGACAAAATCTACGGTGGTCTGGACGTGCGCTGGGGCAAGCCGGGCGAAACGCTGAAGCTGCTGAATGGCAACACTGTCACTGTCGATGAAAAAGTCGGCGTGATTGCCGATGAGACCCAAGTTGAATCATTGGCCGGTATCATGGGCGGTGATGCGACAGCGGTGTCTGATGACACCCAAAACGTCTATGTTGAAGCCGCTTTCTGGTGGCCCAAAGCCATTGCAGGTCGCTCACGCCGCTATAATTTTTCAACTGATGCAGGTCACCGCTTTGAGCGGGGCGTTGACCCCGGCAATACGGTGGAGCACATTGAGCGCGTCACGCAGCTGATCCTTGAAATTTGCGGTACAGCCGCTACGGTTTGCGGGCCGATGGACGACGTGCAGGCCAATATGCCAGTTGCCCAACCCGTCACTTTGCGGGTGGCAAGAGCCAGCAAGGTGATCGGCATGCCTTTGACGCAGGCGCAGTGCCTGGGTGCGCTGCAGCGCCTCGGCTTGCCTGTGGTCGCGGGTGAAGGTACCCTGACGGTGATACCACCCAGCTACCGTTTTGACCTGCAAATCGAAGAAGACCTGATTGAAGAAGTCGTGCGCATGGTGGGTTACGACAACCTGCCCGACACACCACCGCTGGCACCGATTACCGCCAAGCTGCGGCCAGAAGCAGAACGCTCACCATTTGCCGTGCGCAGGGCGTTGGCTGGGCTGGGCTACCAAGAAACGATTAACTTCAGTTTTGTAGAAGAGCGCTGGGAGCATGAGCTCTCTGGCAACGCCAACCCCATCAAGCTGCTGAACCCGATTGCCAGCCAAATGAGCGTGATGCGCTCGTCATTACTGGGCTCATTGCTACAGGTTTTGAAGTTCAACCTGGACCGAAAAGCACCACGCGTGAACGTGTTTGAGCTAGGGCGCGTGTTCTTGCGTGATGCCAGCAGCCAAAATACTGACACCAGCGTGGCCGGTTTTAACCAGCCGATGCGTGTGGCGGGCTTGGCTTACGGGCCAAGGGCCGAACAGAGTTGGGATCAACCCAGCAAAATGGTTGATTTCTTTGACATCAAAGGCGATGTTGAAGCTTTGCTGGCCCCTTTGCAGGCCGTGTTTACGCCTGCACAGCACCCCGCCATGCACCCAGGCCGATGTGCCAGCGTGTCAGTTGGTGGCCGCGAACTAGGTTTTGTCGGCGAGCTGCACCCCAAATGGCGACAAGGCTACGAGCTGGCACAGGCACCGCTGTTGTTTGAACTGGAACTGGACGCGGTACTGAACCGCCCTGTGCCGGTTTTTGAGCTGGTCAGCAAGCTGCAGCCGGTTGAGCGCGACATCGCCGTTATCGTGCCCGAAGCCGTGACCCACGCCGCGCTGATGGCGGCTATTCATGCGGCTGCTACCCAGGGCTTGCTTAAAAGTGCGGTGCTGTTTGATGTTTACAGACCACAACAGGGCAGTACCAGCATGCAGATGGGTGAGAAAAGTCTGGCTGTGCGCTTGGTCCTGCTAAGTGAGACCGCTACACTGACAGAAGAGACCATTGAGGCCGTTGTTCAGGCTACCGTATCAGCGCTACAACAGAGTTTAGGCGCGCGTCTGCGCAGCTAAATCGATGTGAACAACGGGTATCTAACAAAAAACGCACTAGGACACGAGGGACAAAATGGAATTTTCAATTGAAAGCCTGGAAACGCCCGCGCTGACCAAGGCGCATTTGGCGGACTTGTTGTTTGACCAAATTGGGTTGAACAAGCGAGAGTCAAAAGACATGATTGACTCGTTTTTTGATCTGATTTCAGACAGCTTGGTTGAAGGTTCAGATGTCAAGATTTCTGGTTTTGGCAATTTCCAGATTCGCACCAAAGCGCCTCGCCCTGGGCGTAACCCGCGTACCGGGGAGTCCGTTCCCATTGAAGCCCGCCGTGTGGTGACGTTTCATGCCAGCCACAAGCTTAAAGAGCAGATTCAGGGCAACGGCACGTCTGCTTGAGTCATTTTCAACATTCACAGCCCCGTAAGTACATGTCAATTGTGTAACGACGCAACACATTTAAAAAAAATCCAGTTACCCTTTGCGCTAAATTTGAACTTAGAGTAGATTTAGAGGTTTCCTCTATAGCGCATTGATTTAATTGGAGAATTCCCTTCCACCCATTCCCGCAAAACGCTACTTCACCATCGGTGAGGTGAGCGATCTGTGCGGCGTCAAACCTCATGTGCTCCGTTATTGGGAGCAGGAGTTCACGCAACTGCGGCCAATGAAAAGACGGGGCAATCGCCGCTATTACCAGCACCATGAGGTGTTGATGATCCGCAAAATCCGCGATTTGCTGTACGACCAAGGTTTTACCATCAGCGGTGCCCGCAACAAGCTGCACGAGATTGTGCAACTTGAAGGCGACAAACGACGAAACGGTGAAGTCATGCTTGACGGCATTGACGTGATCGACGCTTTAGACTCAGAAATCGCCGAATTCCCCGATTCAGCTGATTTTGAAGACAGCGGCCCCGCCGATGGTTCTGATTTACCAGACGGTGGAAAGGCACAACAGCGCCTGCAACTGGTTCGCCGTGAGTTGTTTGAAATTCGCGATTTGCTCAGCGCTGCGCACTGATAGCCACATAGCCGCAAGCTATAATTATTGAAGTTTCGGTGTGTGGCGCAGCCTGGTAGCGCACTTGCATGGGGTGCAAGGGGTCGAAGGTTCGAATCCTTTCACACCGACCATAAGACAGTTTAAAGGCCTTTAAGGAGCGATTCTTAAAGGCCTTTTTTCACGACTCAAAACCAAGGGCCTAAGGAAATAACGACCATTCGTTGCTGCACTTGCGGCATCGCACCCGCAGTTGCCCATTGCGGCGATCTTCATCAACTACCGTTAATCGACCGTATTCCTTGCAACTGGGGCAGTTGGCTTGGTCGGCTAAGGTTTCGGCGTGCATCAGCAAATAAAGGTAGCGGCGCAGCGCCCACAGTCCAATTGCACCGCTAACAAATACCATGGCGATATTCAGCAGTTTTTCTGTCACGGTACCGCCCTGAATAAGCTCCAAGCCGGCCATCAGCGCAATGGTACAGAGCAGCGCGAGCAACATATGTGCATGGCTGGATAGCAACTCGCGCTCGTACCACTTGCGAAAGCCTACCTTGCGTATGCCTTCGGCGAGTTCGCGGTTCAGGTAGTTGCGTTTTGCCATGTGTGCACAGACGATTGTTTCATTCTGGCACAGTTGCGTTCTTCGCGCCGCTTTATTCAATATCCATGACGTGAAAACCAAACTTGCCAGCACGGCGGTTTTCAAAATACAGTTTCAGGGTCTCTTTGACTGTCTTAAAGGCTAGTTCGTCCCAGGGGATCTCTGCTTCAGTAAAAAGCTTTGCCTCAATGGTTTCCGTCCCCGGATCAAAATCGGTGCTTAGCAGTTTGGCCCGGTAAAAGAGGTGCACCTGGCCGACTTTAACGACGTTCATCAACGCAAAAATCGCCTGCATCTCGAACTGCGCGCCGGCTTCTTCAACCGTCTCGCGTGCCGCACCTTCTGCCGTGGTTTCACCCATCTCCATAAAACCGGCGGGCAAAGTCCACTTGCCCCAGCGCGGCTCGATGTTGCGCTTGCACAGCAACACCTGCGCAGCATCCTCGCCCCAAGTCGGGATGGTGCCCACGACATTGAGCGGATTTTCATAATGCACGTTATGGCAAGCCGGGCAAACGGCGCGAACCTTGGTGTCGCCATCGTCGGGCAAGCGGTAGACGACTGCCGTACCGCAACTGCGGCAGTGTTTAAGCTGGGGGCGATGCATGAATGAGTATAGTGGGAAGATGAGAGACGCTATTATTTTAATAGCTGCTTGCGCCCGTATTTATTGGTCTAGAGGCCTAAAAAATACCTAAAAAACGGCCTTTTCAGGCCGTTTTTGAGTTTTTTACCGATTTTTGGCTTCAAACAGCCAAAAATCAGGCCTTGGTGGTTTTGCCGTGCTTTTCAATCAGGCTGCGTGCCGTGTCCAGCAGTTTTTTGCCGTCAAAGCCTTTTTTGTTCATGTCTTCAACCCACTCGACCTCAACTGTGCGGGCTTTGCGTCGGAAATCTTGCGCTTCTGCCACGCTGACGGTGTAAATTGAGTTGCCACGGTCACTGGCGGACTTGCGGCCAATGCCGTCGTTGCCTTGCTGGGTTTTACCCAGATTGGCAGACGTGGCCATGCCAGAGTTGTTGTCGATGACTTTTTTCAAGTCTGGTGCCAGTGAGTTGTATTTGGCTTTGTTCATGGCCATGACAAACGTCGTGGTGTACAGGCTGCCGCCAGCAGGGTCAAACTCGGCGTGGAACTTGGTCAGCTCATTGACTTTGATGGACGGCACGACTTCCCACGGAATCACGCAGCCGTTGATGGTGCCTTTGCTCAGCGCGTCGGTAATCGCTGGCAGCGGCATACCGACGGGTGTAGCGCCCAGCGCGCCCAGCAGTTTGGTCACTTGCCGTGTCGGGCCGCGCATTTTCATGCCGCGCAGGTCAGCAATTGATTTCACAGGCTTGTCTACCGTGTGGATCACGCCCGGGCCGTGAACATGCAGCGCCAGCACCTGGGTGTCTTTGAACTCGTCAGCGGCCACTGTCTGGAAGTACTCCCAATACGCTTTGGAGGTAGCCTCGGCATTGTTCATCATGAAAGGCAGCTCAAACACCTCAATGCGCGGAAAACGTCCCGCCGTATTACCGGGCAAGGTCCACACCACATCAACCACGCCGTCTTTGGCTTGGTCATACAGCTGCACCGGTGTGCCGCCCAACTGCATGGCGGGGTAGCCTTCAAACTTGATGCGGCCACCAGATTCTTTTTCCACTTTTTCCATCCACGGCTTGTGCATCGACAGCCAAACGTTGGACTGCGGTGACATGAAGGTATGAAACTTCAGCGTCACGGCTTGCTGCGCCATGCCGCTCAGGGCAGGTGCGCCCAAAGCAATGGCAGCGCCAGATTTAAGAAGCGAACGGCGAGCAATCATGAGGTTTCCTTGAAAAGTTAAAGAATACAAGTGATGGACAAAATTTAAAGGCATTCACAGCTTTTGCAAACCCGTGAATGCCCTATGCCTATGAACAGGAATCAGGTCATGTACTTCACCAACCAAAGTGAAATGCCAGGGAAAAACAACAACAAGATCGTGCGCAAGGTGTCGCTGATCAAGAACGGCATCACGCCTTTGTAGCTTTCCTTGATAGGCACGTCCTTGGCCATGCCGTTGACGACATACACATTCAAGCCCACTGGCGGTGCCAGCAGGCCAAAACCGACCGTCATCAGCACCATGATGCCAAACCACAGCGCTACCGACTCTTTGGGCATGCCGAAGTCCAAACCCATCACCATCGGGAAAAAGATGGGAATTGTCAAAAGCAGCATCGACAGCTCGTCCATCACCGCGCCCAGCACCACGTAAAACAGCAAAATAGCCGTCACTACCATCAATGGCGACAAGCCCCAGCTGCCGACCACGGTGGCCAACTGGTTAGGCACTTGCGTTAAAGCCAGCGCCGAGTTCATCAGATCCGCGCCAATAAAAATCAGGAAGATCATGGCCGAGCTTTCAGCCGTGGCGTAAAAACACTGTTTGAACTTGGGCCAGGTCAGCTCGCGCTTGATCAAAGCCGCAAGCAGGGTAGCTGCTGCGCCGACAGCAGCGCCTTCGGTTGGTGTGAAAAAACCGCCGTAAATACCGCCAAAAACCAAAATAAAAATCAGTGCGATGGGCAAAACGCCCAAAGCCAGAGCAGGGGATAGTCTTTCGTCGGCTTCATCCACATCAGGCGCCTGGCCTGGTACCACCCGCACGTAAATGGCAATGGCAATGATGTAGCCCACCATCGCTATCAGGCCCGGAATCATCGCCGCAGCAAACAGCTTGGCAATGTTTTGTTCCGTCAAAATGGCATAGATGACCAGCGGCACTGATGGGGGAATCAAAATCCCCAGCGTCCCGCCAGCAGCCAGCGTACCGGTTGACAAGCGGCCTGAATAACCGTGGCGCTTCATTTCGGGCAAGGCGACGCTGGTGATGGTGGCCGCGGTCGCGACTGATGACCCGCAAATGGCGCCAAAGGCAGCGCAGGCCAGCACAGATGCCATGGCCAAACCACCCTTGAAACGCCCCATCGCTGCAGCGGCAAACCGAAACAGTGCCTTGCTGATACCGCCCTGCGTGGCAAAGTGGCCCATCAAAATGAACAAGGGAATTACCGACAAGTCATAACTTGCAAAGCGGGCAAAGGCTTGGGTGTTCAAGAAGCTGGAGAACGGGCCCCAACCGGTTTGCATCACATAGCCGACACTGCCTGCAACGAACATGGCAACAGCAATCGGCACACGCACGGCCATGAAGGCCAGCATGATGCCGAAAATGACGGCCGTTAAGGTCAGTGCGCTCATGGCTTGTCTTTCACGGTGGCTGCAAAGCCGAACAGCGCTTGATGCAAGCCGATGACCATGGCCAGCACAAACGGCGGCACCATGCTGGCGTATGCCACCCATTCAGGGAAACCAATGATTTGTGTTTCAGAGTTTGTTCGCCATGAATTCAGCCCGCCCAGTGTGGTGCGCCAAGCCAGCAGGGCAAATACCAGCGCCAGTAGCAGCGCACCAAAGCGGTCTAAACCTGCATTGGTCTTGTCACCGAATTTGGCAGAGAAAAAATCAACAATGATGTTGCCGCGCTGGATCTGACAAAACGGCATGAAAAGCGCAATGGCTGCGCCCGCGGCCACGCCGGTTAATTCAAAGTCACCGGTGATGGTGACACCCAAAGTGTTACGGCCGATCAGGCTGGCGCAGGTCATAAGCGTGATGACCGTGAGCAGCAGACCCGCCAAAATGGCGCAAAACTTGGCCAGGTTCTCAAGAGCCTTCATAGCACCTGGATCGTCAGCGTTCCCAGCCCAGCCACGCTGCCCACCATCGTGTCGCCACTGACAACAGCGGCTACGCCTTCTGGGGTGCCGGTGTAAATCAAATCGCCGGGCATCAGCTCCCACGCAGCGGACAGGTGTTCAATCGTCTCGGCCACGTTCCAGATCAATTTGGACACGTTGCTGCGCTGGCGATCCTTGCCGTCGACCTGCACATACAGTTCAGCGTTGTTCACATCACCTGCAAGAGCGGCTGGAGTGATGGGACCAATGGGCGCGGAATGGTCATAGGCTTTGCCGATGCACCAGGGGCGACCGGCTTTTTTCATCTCGCCCTGCAAATCACGGCGCGTCATGTCCAGGCCTACTGCGTAACCGTAAATGTGTTTGTGGGCATCTGCCGCCTTAATGTTTTTACCGCCAGTGCCAATGGCAACGACGAGTTCAATTTCATGGTGCAGGTTTTTGGTCAGGCTCGGGTAGGGGATGCTGCCTGTGGCGCCCGCTTCAACCGCGACGATGGCATCAGTTGGTTTTAAAAAGAAAAACGGTGGCTCACGGCCGGTAAAGCCCATTTCTTTGGCGTGCTCTTCATAGTTGCGACCCACGCAGTAAATGCGGTGAACAGCGTAGCGGTCAGTGCTGCCGACCACCGGTACTGACACGACGGGCGGCGGGGTAAAAACAAAATTGACAGAATTTGTCATGACAACCTCTCTTCTCGGTGTATGCCCAATGCCTGATGCACCGGGCGGTCTGAAAAACTGAACAGCACACAGCCTGACGCTGAGGAAAAACTTGCAGTGTGCCACGACGGAATCACAAAGTGGTCGCGCGGACCGAACTGATACACCACCGCTTGGCCGTTGTGTTCAATGCGCACGCTGCCGTGGCCTTCAACCACACTGAACACAGCGCCATCGGTTTGGCGATACGGCTTGCCACTGAAGCACGGCGGCAAGCGCTGCATGAAAGTAGCCATGGTCGGCATCGGTGGGCCACCATTGGCCGGGTTCACGTAGCGCAGCTTGACGCCGTCCCAAGCATCCACTTCCTCATGTGTTTCGAGTTTGTGCAGCGCTTCGCTTGTGCGGTCATAGGGGTAGCTGAAGATGGGCGAGGTTTGGCCAAACGGTGCAACGTGCCGCACAGGCAGCATGTTGGCGCCATATTTATGAATATTGACACCCTCGGGCTTAGTCACAGTTTGGCTTGCCGCTGTACCGTTTTCAGCAAAACCAGCATCAAAAAACTGGAGCATCGGGATGTCCAGGCCATCCAGCCAAACCACGGGGGCGTCTTGCGCAGTCGTACCGACGTGGCCATGATCATGCCAGGTCCAGCTGGGCGTGATGATGAAGTCGCCGGGCTGCATTTGCGTGCGTTCACCATCGACTGCGGTGTAGGCGCCGCGCCCCTCAACCACAAAGCGCAGTGCACTTTGCGTGTGCCGGTGGCTGGGTGCCACTTCGCCCGGCAAAATAACTTGCAGGCCGGCATACAGAGACTGTGTGATGCAGGACCGGCCTTTTAATGCTGGGTTTTCCAAAATCAGCACGCGGCGCACGGCTTCTTCTGCGGTGATGAGTTGGCCCGATTGCATCAGGTACGGGGATATGTCGCTGTACTTCCAGTGGGCCGGCACGCAGGGGGTGTTGGGGGTGTTGGGGACCAGTGCATGCAGCACCTCCCAGAGCGGACTCATGCTGTGTTCGCCAATGGCGCCGTAGAAAGCCTTGCGCTCGTCCGCGTTTTTGGGGGGTGTCATGTCCATCAGTTGTCCTAGTTGTCCATGTAAACGCCGTCGCGTTTCAGTGTTTGCTGCAAAGCCTTGACGTCTACATCGGCAAAAGTTTGCGCTGACGACAACATGGCCGCAGCAGTGCCCGCCGCTTGACCCATGACAAAGCAGCCGCCACTGACCCGCGCTGCAGACTGGCCTTCATGCGTCATCGATGCGCAGCGCCCGGCCACCAGCAGGTTGCCAACGTTGACGGGCACCAGCATTCGCCAAGGCAAGTCGTTAAAAACGCGGCCGTCGGTTGATTCCCAATTGCTTGGGAACTTCCATTCAATCTTGCCAGCAGAGTGCAACTCCATCGGCCAGGCATTGATGCCAATCACGTCATCGAACCGCCTGGAGGACAAAATATCTTCACCTGTCAGAGCGTATTGACCTTGAATCCGGCGGCTTTCACGCACACCAATTTGCGCTGCAATATCAACGATGGAGGCCTCGGAAAAGCCAGGTACTTCTTGCTTTAAAAACCTGAAATACTCGGTGATTTGGCGGCGGCCTTCCAGCTCGCCTGCGCTTAACTCGCGCGCATTTGTAGCGTCCATTGCAGTCCCGCTGGCATTACCAATTTGCGTCACATTGGCACGCCATTCGTTGGGGTTTTTTTGCGGCCTGAGAATCGCGCCTTCACGCGGAAATTTGTACTGGCCGGGCTTGTCTTGCTGCGCGTTGGCCATCAAGCTGTTGATGGCCTTGAACTCGCCAACCGCCTCAAGCGCCAGCGCTGCATCCACATGCCCAACACGAAACATGGTGGTGGGGTACAGGCCGCTGCCGAGCCCATCGCCCACCTCATACGGCACGCCTGCAAAATGCGCCACGTCTGCGTCGCCGGAGCAGTCGATAAATTGAGCGGCACGAATGGCCATGCGGCCTGATTTGGTCTCAACCACCAATGCGTCGATTCGCTGGCCCTGCATCAGCACAGCTGCGGCCAAGGCGTGAAACAGAATGTCGACGCCAGCAGCCACCAGCATTTGGTCAGCAGCACATTTCAGGGCAGAAATATCATAAGACTGCACACGAATACGGCCTTGCATGCCGTCTTGCGTCGCATTTAAACCACCCATGGCAGCCATGCGCGGCAAGAGATCATCGACCACGCCATGCACCACTTGCTGCATCTCACCGTTTTTGCGGCCATACAAGCCCGCAAAATTAGTCACACCGCCCGCCGTGCCCATGCCGCCCAGAAAGCCATAACGCTCTAACAGCAATACTTTCGCACCGTGCCTGGCTGCACTGACGCTGGCAGCCAGACCAGCAGGCCCGCCGCCTACGACGACGACATCAAACTCGCCATAGACGGGCAGTTGGCGTGCGGGTTCATGTACAGACGCGTCAGGCTTCAAAGGGTCACTCGATTTTGATGTTGCGCATCGTGATGATGCCGCCCATGATGGCGGTCTCACTCTTCATGCGTCCGATCAAACCCTCAGGTGAGGTGCCCACCGCTTGCCAGCCTTGGTTGAACAGCTTTTGGCGTGTGTCGGCGTCACGAATGATTTTGGACACTTCCGCATTCAGGCGCGCTTGTGCCGCTTTGGATAAATTGGCAGGGCCGACCAATGCAGTCCACACCTCCAGGTTGAAGTCGCGAATTTCAGCGTCAGCCAGTGGCGCGATTTCAGTGGCCAAAGTGCTACGGCCACTGGTCAAACCGATGGCTTTGAGTTTGCCTGCGCGGATTTGCGGCAAGGCAATGCCGGGCGGAACGAGAGCCATTTGAATTTGCCCGCCAAGCAAAGCCGTCACGACTTGCGGGTTGCCTTGGTAGGGCACATGTACGGCCCCCAAATTACCTGCCCTGGACTTGAGCAACTCCATGCCCAAATGGCCTACCGAGCCGTTACCGACCGAGCCATAGTTCCATTTGTCACCACCGTTGCGTGCGGCATCAAAAAAAGCAGTACCTGAAGGCAGATTGGTTGGCGCAACCAGCACCAGCGGTGCGGTTGTCAGCAACGAGATCGGTGTGAAGTCTTTGGCGGGGTCGTAGGGCAGTTTCGGGTTCAGCAGCTTGGCTGAGGTGAGGTTGCCATTGATGACAACGGCCAGGGTGTGGTCGTCCGTGGCCTTGGCCGCCTGGTCCGCAGCAATATTGCCGGATGCACCGGGTTTGTTCTCAATGACGACGGGTTGGCCCAGAATTTTTGACAAAGGCTCAGCCAGCGTACGGGCCGCCATATCCGGTGTAGAACCCCCCGGAAATCCCACCAAAATACGCACTGGTTTCGTTGGCCAGACTGCTGCAAGCTCGGCCTTTTTTGATGTGTTTTGTGCTGTAGCGCACAAAGGAAGCGCACAAGCAGCTACCAAAAGTGTAGCGAAAGCGTATCGTGTAGATGGCATTTTTGATGGCAAAGCTGAGTTTTTCATGACGCAATCTTTCAGTGATAAAACCATTATTTGAACAGCTTTACGTCTGTAGCCACCACATTCGGTCAATGCAGGTGTGTTGTTGCTCCATGATAAGTATGCTTATCGATTTTCTGTACAGTAAATACCCTAAAAGTAAAAAACTAGCCGCCGGACTCCCTTAAACTCGCTCGATGGTTAAAAGTTTTAATTTTGGTGAAGCACCTGGCCACTTGATTCGTCGCGCACAGCAACTCGCAGTGGCAATTTTTATGGAAGAAACGGCGAGCTTTGATGCGACGCCTGTGCAATTCGCCATACTCAATGCCTTGATAGACGACCCAGGTGAAGACCAGATCACGCTGTCGAACCGTGTCGCGTTTGACCCGGCCACTTTAGGCTCTGTGATTGGCCGAATCGAAGCTAAAGGCTGGGTAACGCGTCAAGCAGACCCTGGCGATAAGCGTCGCAAGCTGCTTTGGATCACGCCAGAGGGCGAAAAAGTTGCGTTGGGTATGAAACGTGCCGTCGGCAAAGCCCAGCAACGTATCGTTGCACCGCTCGATGTACAAGAGCGCGCCCAGTTGTCAGCCCTGCTGGCAAAACTCGTGTCTGGCCACGAAGATTTGACCAAATAAACAGCGATCAGTCCGATTTGGACAGCAAATTGAAGTGCTCTACCGTAGGGGGCACTGCAAAAAATGAACCCACAATCGCTCGCCAGTCCGCAAACGCGGGGGATTGGCGAAAGTCAATGGTGTGGTTTTCAAGCGTTTCCCAAAAAATTTGAAGAATGTAGCGCTCTGGGTTTTCAATCCCTTTGTTGACCTTGTAGCCCTGAAAACCCCTCGCGCTGGAGATCACCTCGTTCACGCCGCGCTGTATGGCTTCGTCAAAAGCGGCTTGTTGGCCAGGATGGATGCGGATGTCGGCGAGTTCGAGAATCATGGCGGTTCCTTTTTTATAGACTCAATATTGTGAGGCGGGTAACTTGACTGTCAGGCCGTCCAGCGTTGAGCTTAAAGTAATTTGGCAGCTCAGGCGACTGTTGAGTTGGCACGGCACGGCCGTAAACGCCAGCATGGCCAACTCTTCGGCGTCTGGCTTTGGAAGCTGCGAAGCATAGGGCTCGTCAACAAACACATGGCAAGTGGCGCAGGTCATGAGGCCGCCGCAATCAGCGGCAATACCAACCAGATTTTTGGCGGTGGCCGCCTCCATCAGGCTTTTGCCAACTTTTGCTTCAATCGTGGTGGTCTGACCGGTGTGGGTAATGAAATGAACGGTGATGGTTTGACTCATAGAGGTGTCGTGCTTTTAAATGCGGCCAAAATACTCACGCCGTTGCCAGTCATCCTTGTCTTCTGCCAATTCATAGCGGGCTAGTTCAGACTGCTTGACGCGGGTGTAATAGTTGATGAAATCAATCCCAAATTCGGCCGTGAAAGCAAAGTCGTTGTTCAACATCTCAAGTGCCTGGCTCAAGTTGCGCGGCAGTTGCGTATCTGCCACGGCGTATGGCGCTACGGTTGCCAGCGGCGGAGGTATTCGGTTTTGAATGCCATCCAGACCCGCGTAAATTTGCGAAGCCATGTACAAGTAAGGGTTAGCCGCGGGTTCGCCAATGCGGTTTTCAATTCTTGTCGCCGGGTCATTCGGCCCGCCAATCACGCGCAGCATCGCGCCCCGGTTGTCGCGACCCCAAACAGCGGATTGTGGCGCCAGGGACTGGGGTTGAAAACGCTCGTAGCCGTTGATGGTGCTGGTACAAAAAGGGCTGGTGGCGTGAGCGTGTACCAACAGGCCTGCCAAGTAGTGCTGTCCCAGTTCGCTTAAGGCGTTGCCAGCGTGCTGTGCCGTGCTGTCCAATTCAGGGCTGGTCCGCATGAAAGCATTGGTACCCGTTTTGATATCGGTCAGGGACTGGTGCAAATGCCAGCCGCTGGACATGATGCTTGGAAAAGGAGGCCTGCACATAAAAGTGGCGTGGTAACCCGCACGCCGCAGTGCTTGCTTCACGGCGCTCCTGAACAGCACCATGTTGTCAGCAGCTTTTAAAGCATCGGTGGCTTCAAACACGGCTTCCACCTGGCTGGGCCCCATTTCAATTTCAAGCGACAGCAACGGCAAGCCAAGGGCTTGTGCGGTGCGCTGCACAATGCGCAGCGGTTCATCGGCCATGTCGACCCACTGCTCTGACAGCATGTGAAAGCCGGGGTGAATCATCGACACATCAGGCGCAGGGCCCGGCCAGTTGGCTTGCATCGGGTCTAGCTTGTACTGAGCCAAGTCGCCTTTGATTTTGTAAATATGAAATTCGACCTCCAGCCCGCAGGTCATGCCGTAACCTGTATCTGCCAAGCGTGCCAACGCTTGTTGCAGCACCCGGCGCGTGTCGAATGCGACAGCTTGACCATCGGTATGCCAAGCTTGGCATTGCAGCCAGCCAGTGCCAGGGGCCCAAGGCAGTTGCTGGTAGCTGGCGGGGTCGGCCAGCAGCATCACGTTGCCGGCGAATTCAAAGCCGGGCAACTCCAGTGCATCGTCCGCGTCAAACACTTTGTAGGCAGTGCGGTCAGCGCTGTCTTTGAGCAGCAAGGTGCTGACCATGCCCACGCCGTTCATCATGGCTTTGACCGCAGCGGATGCCACCAGCGTTTTGCCGCGCAACATGCCATGCAGGTCACACCAGGCAAAGCGCACCAGCTCAACGCCGCTGGCCGTTATCAGTTTTGCCGTGCGCTCAAGCGCGGATTGTCGAGCCGGGTCATGAATCCCGCATTGCTCTGCAAGGCTTGTCATGGCCACGGTGCTTTGTCACGCTTTGCAAATGCTGTCGCTTGCCACCAGGCGTCCCAACTTTCAGCCGGTGCAATGCCATCGACTGTGTCTGGTCCGGTCATGCTGGCGGCTAGCCTGGTATCAGCAACACCCGGCGCAACGCCGCCGCCTTGCACCGTGTCAATCGCTTTGAGCAATACCCGCCGATTGGCCATGATGACTTTGTCTGTTGTGCCCAAGTGCTCGCGCGTTCGGTCAGCAATTTCCCCCATGCTTTCAACTGCCCATTGGTCATGGACGTTGATGTCTTCCTCGCCCATGCCCAGGTAAGTTGTACTCATTTGCTCATCCGCATCAAAGCCCCAATTGTTGTGGCGACCTGCTTTAGGAATGTAGTCGGGCAGGGAGATGAACTGTTGGCGCTGGGCCCGCATGGCTTCTTTGTCGAGCGGGCCAGCAAAACTGGTGAAAAAGGTGTACCAGTAGGTGTGCGTGTCATCCACCGGCACATGCATCTGCGAGATGGTCATCGTCTCAGACAATGGAATCACAAAAGTCGCGGGGAATATCGCTTGCGTCACGCGCACATGCGTCAGCGCGTCCGTCATGTGCCGCAGGGCTGTGAGCTGCATCCCCCAAGGCTTGTCAACAAGGCTGATTTCCGGCTTGGCAAATTCGCGCATGATCCGGGTCATGGGCCACTGCTGGCCATCTGCCTGGCCAGCAGCAGCACTGCGAAACTGCTTGCCAGCGGCGTTGTCACCGATCCCTTCAAGTGCCTCGTCTTGCAAAAAGCGATGCAGGTACGACGGGTGCGCTGGGTCAATACCGACTTCAAAGGCTTGCAGCCAGTTGGCGTTCCACAAGCCTTTGAATGCAAAGCTGTGGGTTCTGGGGGCTTTGAAGCAGTCAAATTCGGGGAAGGGCGGTGGCGTGCTGCCTTCACCGCCCAGCCAGGCAAACAGCACACCACTTTTCTCAATCACGGGGTAACTGCGCTGCTGGACGCGGTCACACAACTTGCTGCCTGCGGGTTCTGCGGGTGTTTCCAGGCAGCGACCATCGGGCGCAAACTTCCAGCCATGAAAAGGGCAACGCAGACCGCCACCTTGGGCCGATGTGTCAAGCCTGCCAAACGACAAATCAGCACCCCTGTGCGCACAGTCTCTGTCCAGCAAACCCCATCCTTTCAGGGCGTCTTTGAACAGCACCAAGTCCTGCCCCAACAGTTTGACGGCTTTGACAGGCCGCTGCGCCATGCGCGGGTCGAGCACGGGATTGAATTCATCGACCAACGCAGCAGGCTGCCAATACTGACGCAGCAATTGGCCACAAGGTGTACCGGGCGCGATGCGGGTGAGGCGTTCGTTTTGTTCAGCGTTCATGGCTACGAATGATAATCCTGCTCATATTGTTTAATTCATGGAGTTCTCATGGAATCCAGGCCACCCCTGCCGCCGTTCAGCTTTGAAACTGCAGTGCAAAAAGTCCGTGCCGCCGAAGACGGCTGGAACAACCGCGACCCGCAAAAGGTGGTTATGGCCTACACCGCAGGCAGCCAGTGGCGCAACCGGGCTGAGTTTGTTACTGGACGCGATGAGATTGCAGGCCTGTTGACCCGTAAATGGAACCGTGAGCTGGATTACCGCCTGATCAAGGAAATTTGGGCTTTCAGCAGCCACCGGATTGCGGTGCGCTTTGCCTACGAATGGCATGACGACGCAGGCAACTGGTTTCGCTCGTATGGCAACGAAAACTGGGAGTTTGACGACAACGGCTTGATGGCCGTGCGCCACGCCAGTATCAATGATTTGCCCATCAAGGCTGAAGACCGCAAGTATTTCTGGCCGTTGGGCCGCAGACCGGATGACCATCCGAGTTTGAGCGACTTGGGGCTGTAGTCACATGGACGACGTGCTTGAAGTGAAAGAGCCCCGCCTGTGGGTAGCTGACGGCTGGACAGCCAAGGTGCTGAAAAACGAAGACGACGACGGCTGGGCCGTGGCCATGATCAAAGACGGTGAGCCCGAACCGGCCCTGGTTGGCCCGTGGACCATGGGCCGCGACAAGAAGAACCCCAAACCACTGGACGGAGATGCCTTCAGCACATTGGTTAAAACCGCGTCCGAGTTTGTGCGTAGACATGAGCAACAGCTGCATGCCGAGCTGCACCAGAGCGTGACAGTCACCGCCAAGTCGCAGCGGGTCACGGTATTGCTCGACATTGAGCCGGACGAGGAGAATCCGTCTGCAATCCTGACCGCCCAAAGTGAAGATGGCCAGCATCTTGCGCAGATCAAAGTTGCGCCATCTTTCAAACTCAACCGGGCTAGCGCAACTGCTTGGGCTGAAAACGATTTCGCCAAACCAGTGCAAGGCTAGCTAAACAGCTTGTTCAACACGCAGACCAAAGATCAGGGAATTCCCTGATCTTTTTTTACCATTTAACGTATACATTAATACATGCATTGATAAATTCAGTACAGTAATTCAGATAAAACAGGAGTAATGAGTGACGGCAGAAAATCAGGTGGACTTGGCAACTTTGCAGTGGCAGGGCCATGGCTTGCAGCGGCCTGAGTGCGTGTTGGCAACTGCGCGAGGTGACTTGTACACGGCAGACTGGCGCGGCGGCGTCTCGCATATCGCACCGGATGGAAGTCAACATTTGTACCTCGGTCAGCCCATCGCAGGTGAGGCGCTAAAGCCCAACGGCATTGCCTTGCTAAAAGATGGTTCGTTTTTGCTGGCACATCTGGGCGCAGAGCAGGGCGGTGTTTACCGGCTGCACCGCGATGGGCGTACCGAGCCCTTTTTGCTTCAGGTCGATGGCGCAGACTTGCCGCCCAGTAATTTTGTGGTCGAAGACGCTGTCGGGCGAATCTGGATCACGGTCAGTACCCGGTTGTCACCACGTGCGCTGGGCTATCGCAAAAGTTGCAACGACGGCTTTGTGGTGGTAGTTGATAAAAACGGCGCACGCATCGCAGCTGATGGTTTGGGTTACGCCAATGAGTGCGCGATTCACCCCAATGGGCAATGGTTGTATGTCAACGAAACCTTCAGCCGCAGCCTGTCGCGATTTGCGTTGGGTGCTGATGGTTCATTGGGCCCAAAGGAAGTCGTTTGTGAATTTGGTGCGGGTGTTTTTCCAGATGGCGTGTCCTTTGATGTTGAAGGCAATGCCTGGGTCGTGAGCATCGTCAGCAATCGCTTGATTCGCCTTGCGCCTGACGGTACACAAACAGTTTGGCTGGAAGATGCTGACACGGAGCACTTGGCCTGGGTCGAAGCTGCTTACCAAGCCAACGAAATGGGGCGCCCGCATCTTGACGGTGTGAAAAGCAAGGTGCTTAAAAACATTTCCAGCATCGCTTTTGGCGGGCCAGATCTGCGCACCGGTTACCTCGGTTGCTTGTTGGGTGATGCGCTGGCAAAACTGCCCATGCCAGTCGCCGGGCATCCACCCACGCACTGGAATTTTTAATGACGAACGAGCGAAGCATGAAATCCCCAACTCAGTCACTACCCAATCAAGCCGCCGACAGTGCCACCATGGTCGATGGCGCTTACCAAAGCATGCGCCGCAGAATTTTAGACAACGTCTGGGCACCCGGTTATCAGGCGCTGGAGCAAGAAATCGCTCTGCAACTGGGGATGAGCCGAACACCTGTGCGTGAAGCTCTTATTCGTCTGGCCAATGAAGGCTTGGTCGAGGTTATCCCCCGGCGCGGCATGCGTGTGCTGCCAGTGTCGGCCAACGACATGAAGGAAATCTACGAAATACTCGCGGCTCTTGAGAGCATGGCTGCAGAAATGTTGGCCGCTCGCAAGCCGACAGATGCAGAGCTCAAGCCCTTAGTCACGGCAACCAACGCCATGGCCAAAGCCTTGGCCAAAGACGATTTGGATGCCTGGGCTGCGGCGGATGAAAGCTTTCATGAGCGATTGGTCAACCTGGCGGGCAACAAGATGCTGGCCGATGCCGTGTTCAGCTACTGGGATCGCGCGCACCGCGCCCGTATGTTCTCACTGCGCTTGCGTCCAAAACCTGTCAATTCAACCCAAGAGCACATGGCATTGGTTGAGCGCTTGCGCCAAGGCGATGCAGCGGGAGCGGCGGCCGTGAACCGAGAGCACCGTCAGCGCGCTAGCCGGGAGCTCTTGACTATTTTTGAGCGTTTTCGCTTGCAGCAAATGTAGGCAAAGCAACACGTTTTTTAAATCCAATAAACCATAAAGCAAAGATGAAACCTTCGTATCAAATCGCTGTATTGCCAGGCGACGGCATTGGTAAAGAAGTCATGGCCGCCGCTGGCCACGTGCTTGAAGCGGTAACCCAACGCATTGGTGTTGGCTTTGCGCTCGACTACCAGTTGGCGGGTGCTCAGCATTACTTAGACAGTGGCGTGGCCTTACCAGACAGCACGTTGAAGGTCTGCGAACAAGCTGACGCCATCTTGTTTGGCGCCATGGGTCTGCCGCACGTGCGCGGCGCCGACGGCACTGAAATCATCCCCCAACTTGACTTGCGCTTTCATTTTGATTTGTATGCAGGCGTACGGCCAATTCGCACTTTCAAAGGCCTGCCCACGCCATTGGCCAGCCCCAAAGCCAGCGAGATTGATTTTGTACTGGTGCGTGAAAGCACCGAGGGACTTTTTTATGCGCGCGGCCGGGGCGATGTGCGGGGTGATGAAGAGGTCTATGACACCATGAAAATCACCCGTAAAGGCACGGCGCGAATTTGCGAATTTGCGTTTAATTTGGCCGAACGGCGTGCACAGCTCAAAGACCGCCCAGCACGCGTCACCAATGTGGACAAAGCCAACGTTTTTGCATCGATGGCGTTTTGGCGCAAAATTTTTGAAGAATCTGCGGCTCGGCACCCTGGCGTTGCTTCAGACAGTGCCTATGTCGATGCCATGGCGCTGAACCTGGTGATGAAGCCTTGGGCCTATGACGTGATGGTCACAGAAAATATGTTTGGCGACATCTTGTCAGACCTGATTGCAGCTCTGGTCGGCGGCATGGGCATGGCACCGTCAGGAGACATTGGTGACAAACACGCTTTGTTTCAGCCCGCGCACGGTACAGCGCCCGACATTGCAGGCCAAGGCAAAGCCAACCCCACTGCCATGATTTTGTCTGCCGCCATGATGCTGGACTGGCTGGCAAACCGCAACGGCGACGTACGGCTGGCGGATGGTGCGGCGCTGATAGACGCAGCGGTAGAGCATGTGTTTGCCAGCGGTGCTGTGCGGCCTATGGAGTTTGGCGGAACAGACGGCACGGCTGCCATCACCAGCGCAGTTATCAATGCATTAACCAAGGCGGTTTAACTATGAAAAACTTGACACGTCGCACATCACTGGCCGCTTCTGCACTCGCGATAGTGGGTATCCATGGCACAACTTTGGCGCAGTCTTACCCGTCAAGACCTATCAAAATTGTGGTGCCATCCCCCCCAGGAGGAAGTACTGATCAACTGGCTCGCCTAGTCGGACAAAAGCTCAGCGAGGCATGGAGCCAGCCTGTAGTCGTAGACAACAAACCTGGCGCAGGACTGACGTTGGGCGCTGATTTTGTAGCCAAATCGCCTGCCGATGGGTATACCCTTTTGATGGGAGCCGTGCATCACTCAATTGCGCCGGCCGTCTACAAAAAACTGCCGTACGACTTCGCAAAAGACTTGATGCCAATCACGGTTATTGCCGTGGTGCCCAACGTTTTGATTGCGGCGGCTTCGCTTCCCGCGCAGACTACCCGTGAAGTGATCGCACTGGCCAAGGCCAGCCCCGGGAAATTGACTTATGGCAGCACCGGTGCCGGTACTGCACACCATTTGATAGGTGAACAGTTCAATGACATGGCTGGTACAGACATTACACATATTCCCTACAAGGGCAGCTCACCCGCTTTGGTTGATTTGATGGGAGGCCAGATCACCTTCATGTTTGATACGGTTGCTTCGTGCCTGCCGCATATCAAAAGCGGAAAACTAAAGGCCATCGCTGTCGCAACAGCAACGCGCTCATCTGCATTGCCTGATGTACCAACGCTTTCAGAATCTGGCCTTGCCGGTTTTGATATCGCGACTTGGTTCGGTTTGCTTGCACCTACAGGCACACCCAAAGAGACCATAAGCAGGCTGCACACAGAAGTCGTGCGTATTCTGTCGAACACTGAGGTTAAAAAGCAACTTGCAGGCATGGGTGCTGAGCCGATTGGCAATACACCTGAGGAGATGAAATTGCAGATAGCCAGCGAGTTAAGCAAATTCAGCAAGTTAGCTCAAAAAGCCAAGTTAACCGTCAACTGACAGGCAGCCAGTGGTGAAAACAACCCTTCAAGCTAACGCAAAGAAAAAGATCGCGGTTGTCGGCGCGGGCTTTTTCAGCCAGTTTCATCTGGAAGGCTGGCGCCAGTTGCCAAACGTCGAACTGGTGGGTTTGTGTGATGTTGACCCATTGCGGGCTGCGGCCTTGGCGAAGAGATTTGACATTCCACGCGTGTTTAACGATGTAGAGCAGATGCTGGATGCCACCCAACCCGACCTGGTGGATGTGGTCACGCCGCCTGCCGGCCACGCGCAGGTTTTAGATGCCGTGTTCCAGCGCCGTTTGCCAGTGATCTGCCAAAAGCCTTTTGGGGTTGACTACGCCCAAGCTGTGGACTTGACGCGGCAGGCGGCTCTTGCTGGCGCGCCGCTGGTGGTGCATGAAAACTTCCGCTTCATGCCCTGGTTTCGTGAAGCCCGCAGGCTGATTGATACCGGCGCGTTGGGTGCGCTGCATGGCGTCAGTTTTCGGCTGCGACCCGGTGACGGGCAGGGCGCAAACGCTTATCTTGACCGCCAGCCGTATTTTCAAACCATGCCGCGCTTGCTGGTGGTTGAAACCGCCATTCATTTGATCGACACCTTTCGCTATCTGATGGGCGAGGTGGATGCGGTGTACGCCCGCCTGCGGCAATTAAACCCTGCCATCAAAGGTGAAGACGCAGGCCTGATCACCTTTGAATTCGCAGGCGGTGCGGCGGGCTTGTTTGATGGCAATCGTCTGAACGACCACGTAGCCAGCAACCCGCGCCGCACTATGGGTGAAATGTGGCTTGAAGGCACGCAAGGCGTGTTGCGCCTCGATGGTGATGCGCGGTTGTGGTTCAAGCCTCACCACGGCGCTGAGGTTCAGCATGTGTACGCATCGGGCTCAGAGCTCAGCTTTGGTGGCGGCGCTTGCGGCGCACTGCAAGCGCATGTGCTTCAGTGCCTTGACGAGCAACGTGAACCTGAAAACCTGGCAGCCAGCTATTTGCGCAACCTGCTGATTCAGGATGCTGTTTATGCATCGCACCAAAGCGGCAAACGGATTGAATTGCATGGCTTTCAACCTTTCGCTTTGCCCAACCCCATCGTTCGTTAACCCATTTTTATTTTCCACGTTAGCTATCAACCCCCAAAAAGGAGACATCATGAAAACTTCGAAAACATCTAAAACTTTTGTCCGCTTCGCCTTTGGCTTGGCCGCAACGGCATTTGCCGCAGGCGCCTACGCACAAACTATTCTCAAGTTCAGCCATACCGACCAAACCCAAGGTGCACGGCAAGCCGCAGCGCAGGTGTTCGCTAAAAAGGTCGAGGAATACACCCAGGGTCGCTATAAGGTGCAGGTGTTTTGCTGCAGCCAACTGGGCAATGACCCAAAAAATATTGAGCAGGTTGCCTTGGGCGGCATTGACTTCACGACATCTGCGACCGGTTCCTATGCGGGTCAAATACCATCCTTGAATCTGACCATGATGCCCTTCATCATTGAAAGCTATGCACAGGGCTGGAAGTTTTATGACGAATCAAAGTGGTTACAAACCCAGTTTGACAAAGCACCTGCCAAAGGCTTCCGCTTTTTGGCTACCTGGGAGGCTGGCTTTCGCAACATGACCACCCGTGAGCCATTGAACGGGCCAGAAGATGCCAAAGGTAAGAAACTACGCACCTTTCCGAACGAGATGATGCGCTGGCAGCTTGAAGCCATGGGTTTTGGCATTCAAATCATGCCGCTGCCCGAGGTGTACCTGGCCATTCAACAGGGCGCAGTGTCTGGTCAAGAAAACCCGATTGACACCATCGCATCCAACAAGTTTTATGAAGTCGCACCCCACGTCACGCTGACCAACCACGTGTACAGCCCCATCCCGCTGGTGATTTCAGAAAAAACCTGGCAAAAACTGTCACCTGCCGACCAGCAAGCCGTCTCACGTGCTGCCAAAGAAGTCGCACCCTTTCAGCGCAACATGATCCGTGACGGCGATGAAAAACAACTAGCGGACATGGCGTCCAAAGGTGCCAAGATCAACCGCAAGCCCAACATTGCAGCCTTCCGTAAATCGGTTGAACCGATTTACGCCAAGGCACGCGAGAAATACGGTGCTGATGTTGATGTCGTGCTGGCTGAGACGGCAGCCATCCGCAAAGCAGTGAAATAAGCCTTGGAAAACCACCATCATGCAAGCCGTTCAAACCAGCCTTGTCGAGCTTGACGCTCCAACTCAAGTCATACCACCTCCCACCTTTATTCGCATCATTGGAAAGTGTGTGGATTGGTCGGTAATTTGTATTGGTGCATCGTTAGCAGCATTGATTTTTGTCAATGTGGTGCTGCATGCGTTTGGCAAAGACCTGGCCTGGCTGACCGAACTGGGCGAACTGCTGATGGTGTGGGTGACGTTTCTGGGCGGTGCTGCAGCCGCCCAGCGCGGCGCGCATATGTCCATCAATGAGTTTTTAGACAAACTAACGCCGCAAAAGAGGCGCTGGGCAGATGCAGCCGTGCAAGTTTTTACGCTGGCCGTGCTGGCAGTCGTTCTTTTTTACGGCTTGCGGATTGTCAGCAGCAGTTGGGACAACGTACTCACCACGCTTGAATGGCCAATGGCGGTGCAGTACATCCCCTTACCTTTAGGCATTGGTTTGATGGCTCTGTTTATAGGCTGGGACTTGATTCAAATTGTGCGCGGCGTACCTAGATTTTCGCGCTACCCCACAGAATAAAAAGGCCAGCACCATGCTCTCGCTCGTTATTTTTGGTTCTTTTTTTGCATTGGCATTGGCTGGGATACCGCTGATGATTGCCTTGCTCGCCACCACGGTAGGTATCGTCGGTATCTACGGCATGCAATACCCGATGGAAAGTATTTTTCTGTCATTTATCGGTGGCGTAGAGCCGTTTATTCTGATTGCAGTCCCGCTGTTCGTCTTTACCGGCGAGTTGCTTGCCTCAGGCGGTGTTGGCAAGCGTATTGTTGAATTTGCCAACGTGCTGTTTGGCTGGCTGCCAGGCGGCTTGGGCGTGGTCACGGTTATCTCGTGCCTGCTGTTTGGTGGGGTGTCGGGCTCAGCCATCGCTGATACGGCGGCTATCGGCTCATTGGTGATCCCGGCCATGTTGGCCAAGGGGTACACGCGCGGTTTTGCAGCGGCGTTGGTTGCTGTTTCTGGCACGCTGGCACTGTTGATGCCGCTGTCGATTCCGTTTTTGGTGTATGCCTTTGTGTCGGGTGTGTCGATGCGCACGTTGTCGATGGCCGGGCTGGTACCGGCGTTGTTGTCAGCGAGCGCGTTGATCGCCGTTTGTATGTGGCACGGTAAAAAAACAGGGGTCGATACGGGCGGTAAACCAGCGTCGCTCGCTGCCATCTGGCGTGCCGGCGTGAGTGCTGGGCCCGCACTGTTGATGCCAGTTTTTATCATTGGCGGCATTTGGTCGGGCTACTTCACACCGACTGAAGCCGCTGCTGTTGCTGTGGTGTATGGTTTGATCGTGTCACTGTTTTTATACCGCGACATGAGCTACAAAGACATTCCAAATTTACTCTTGAAAGCGTTTATGACCAGCGCTACCGTGATGCTGGTCATAGGCGCAACGGGTGCGCTGGCTTGGCTCATCACTGCTGAAGGTGTGGCTCAGCAATTGGCCGACTGGGTCGGGTCTGTAGCGCACGTCAAGTGGGTGTTTTTGATCATGCTGAACATCTGCTTGATATTGCTCGGGATTTTTATCGAGCCCTTGCCAGCCTTGTTGATGGCGGCGCCGCTGTTTTTGCCGCTAGCCATGGCTTTCAAGATGGACCTGGTTCACATGGGTGTGATCATGACGGCGAATCTTGCGATTGCGCTGTACACGCCGCCTGTTGGGGGCACGTTGTTCGTCGCAGCCAAACTGGCCAAGGCTAGCATCAGCGAAATCACACGGCACTTGTGGGTGATGATGGCCGCTACTTTCAGCGTCGTGCTTCTGGTGACCTATGTGCCTGAGCTGACCAGTTGGTTGCCAAAACTCATCGCATCAAGAGGCTAGTCATGTACATCGTTACCGTGCTGTTCAACATCCATTCAGTGCATTTCGCGCAGTTCATGACGGCCATGGCCAGTAATGCTGAAACCTCTCTGCAAATTGAACCTGAATGTCATCAGTTTGATGTGTGTAGGTCGCCCAGCAACCCAGACGAGGTTTTTTTATACGAGGTTTACAGCTCCAAAGCGGCATTCGACGATCATCTTGCTTCAAGCCACTTCTCGGCGTTCAACGCCCTGACATCTCAATGGGTGAAGAGCAAGGCGATCAATCTATTTGAAAGAGTAGGGCCCTGAGCTTTTTTGCATGACAAAATGCGGCGTAACCACAGCCAATGAACGCCGCATGAACTTTGCTCCCGACCTATCCACCGTCACCCACGGCATTCAACTGGCTGTGGCTCCTGTGTTTTTACTCACAGCGGTGTCCGGCATCATCGCGGCGGTGGCGGGTCGTCTGGGCCGCATCATTGACCGTGCGCGGCTTCTTGAAAATCGGCTTGATTCTGGCAGCGTCGATGAGGCACGCAGCCTGAAAATGTATGCAGAACTCAAGCAACTGCGCCACCGGGGCTGGCTGGTCAATGGCTGCATCGCCTTGCTGACACTCTGCGCCATGCTGATTGGCCTGACCATTATTTTGCTGTTTCTGGGAGAAACCAGCGAGTTGCCGATCTTGAAAATTGCCACCGTCAGCTTTTTGTCGGGCGTGGGTTGCTTTTTGGCAGCACTGCTCTGCTTTTTGGCTGAAACCCTGCAAGCCACCAAGCTGCTGAAGTTTGCCGAGCCGCCTGATCGGATAAAAACCCCCTTGTGACGCTATTATATTAGGAGCTGCTTGCGCCCGTATTCATTGGGCTAAAGTCATATTTGGGACCTAAAACAGCCTGTTTTGGGGTAAAATTGCACCCATTCACTCCGTATCGGCCTTGATTTGCCACTGTTCCTGAAAGATTGCCCCATGTTGCTAGATGCCGATGACTGCCAACTCGTTCTGGTTGATTACCAGACCCGATTGATGCCTGCTATTTTTGAAAATGAGCTGGTGATTGCCAACGCGACGCGCCTGGCGCGCATGGCGCAAGTGCTGCAAGTGCCGGTGTGGGGGACTGAGCAGATGCCTGACAAGCTGGGGCCTAGCGTTCCTGCTGTTTTGGCGGCTGTTCAAGCTGCTGGCGGCAGAACCTTGACCAAGGCGCATTTCAGTGCCATGGCGGATGGCTTGAGCGACTGGTTGCGGCCACCCGTTCGCAAGCCAACACAAGGTGATCAAAGCAGAGGTAATGCCCGCAGCCTGCCCAAGCACCTGCAAAAAGCAGCGCCGGAGCCGGAAGAAGGCAGAAGCACCATCGTTATCGCAGGCTGTGAAGCCCATGTGTGCCTGCTGCAAACTGCGCTCGATTTACTCGAAGAAGAGTTTGAAGTCTGGGTCGTGACAGATGCCTGCAGCTCACGCAGCGAGCGCAACCGCGATGCCGCGTTTGACAGGCTGGCGGGTAACGGCGCAGAACTGGTCACCACCGAGATGGTGGCTTTTGAATGGCTCAGAACCGCCGAGCATCCTGACTTTAAAGAGCTGCTCGGACTGATCAAATAAGTTTTAGCGAGGTGCGAGGCGAATCGCTCCATCCAGGCGAATCACTTCGCCGTTCAACATGTCGTTTTCAAAGATGTGCTTGGCCAGTTTGGCGTAGTCTTCAGGCGTGCCCAATCGGCTAGGGAAGGGCACAGATGCCGCAAGTGAGTCCTGCACTTCCTTTGGCATGCCAAACATCATCGGTGTGCCAAAAATACCCGGCGCAATCGTCATGTTGCGGATGCCGTTACGTGCCAGATCACGGGCGATTGGCAATGTCATGCCGACCACGCCACCTTTAGACGCGCTGTAGGCTGCCTGGCCCATTTGGCCGTCATACGCAGCAACCGATGCGGTTGAAATCAGCACGCCGCGCTCGCCCGTGGCCTCTGGCTCGTTCTTGCTCATGGCGTCTGCTGCCAGGCGAATCATGTTAAAGCTGCCGATCAGGTTAACCGTGATGGTTTTGCTGAACACGGCCAGGCTGTGCGCGCCGTTTTTACCTACGGTTTTTTCAGCCGGGGCAATGCCTGCGCAGTTGACCAGGCCCATCAGCTTGCCCATGCTCACCGCCTTTGCCACTACGGCCTGGCCATCGGCCTCGTTGCTGACATCGCACTTCACGAAAGCACCACCAACGTCTTTGGCTATCGCTTCGCCTTTTTCGACCTGCATGTCAGCAATCACCACCTTGCCGCCGTTTGCTGCCAGCATGCGCGCCGTGCCTTCACCCAAGCCCGATGCGCCGCCGGTGACGATGAAAACCTTGCCTGCGATGTCCATGGCTGTGCTCCTGTTCAGGCCAAAGCCGCAAGGGCCCGGCCTGTGATGTCATCCACCGAACCGGTGCCGTTGATGCGTGCGTATTTGGGCGCCAGCGCATCGCCGGTGGCGGCCCAGTCGGCGTAATAGGCCACAAGGGGCCGCGTCTGGTTCTGATAGACCTCCAGCCGCTTGCGCACGGTGTCTTCTTTGT
>JANNVB010000037.1:0-8038 GCA_031414215.1 Polaromonas sp.
TGCGCAAGCATAGAGGGGCGTGGCCATCATCGCGCACCCGCACCCGCTGTTTGGCGGCACGCTAGACAACAAGGTGGTGCAAACGCTGGCGCGGGCCTTAACTCAATGCGGCTGGACAGCGGTGCGCTTTAACTTTCGCGGAGTGGGCGCAACTGAGGGCCCACATGATGAGGGCCGAGGCGAGCTTGACGACATGCTGGCCGTGGCTGCGCAATTGGCTCCAAACGGCGCGCTGTGTTTGGCGGGCTTTTCGTTCGGCGCGTTTGTCACTACGCATGCTTTTGCCAAGCTTCACGCCGCACGGCAAATCGACAAGCTGGTGTTGGTGGGCACCAGCGTAGTTCGCAGTTCAGCCGCGCCAATTGATGCTGCTGAGCACGCTAAAACCATCGTCATTCACGGCGAGCTTGACGACACGGTGGAGTTAAGCGCCGTGATGGATTGGGCCAGGCCGCAATCACTTCCGGTTACGGTTGTGCCAGGGGGCGGACATTTCTTTCACGGACAATTACCGCTTCTCAAAAGCTTGGTGGTGCGCCACTTGTCTTCTGCTCTTTTCTAGTTTTTTATCTGGTTTTCTTAGTCATCGGATTTGTTCATGTTCAGTTTTTCCAAGGCCGCCACAGGCTTGCTCGTATTCGTTTGCACCACCGTCTTTGCCCAAGCCCCCCAGCCGCCCGAACTCGCCGCCCGCTCCTACCTGCTGCTGGACGTCACAGCCAATCAAATCTTGGCCGCTAAAGACATTGACTCGCCGCTCGAGCCCGCGTCCCTCACCAAGCTGATGACCGAGTACCTGGTGTTTGACGCTCTCAAATCAAAAAAAATCGACTTGAAGCAAACCCTGCCCGTCAGCCAGCGCGCCTGGAAAATGCCCGGCTCCCGCATGTTCATTGACCCCAAAATGCAGGTGCCGGTTGAAGACCTGATCAAAGGCATGGTCGTGCAGTCAGGCAACGACGCCACCATGGCGCTGGCCGAAGGCGTGGGCGGCAGCGCGGAGCGTTTTGTGCAAATGATGAACGAGCAGGCCAAGGTGCTGGGCATGACCAAAACCAGCTATAAAAACCCGGAAGGCTTGACCGAGACCGGCCACACCACCACCGCACGGGATTTGAGCATTTTGTCCATCCGCCTGATGAGCGACTTCCCCGAATATGTCGGCTTTTCAGCGATCAAAAAATACCGCTACGCGGGCACGCCCGCCGCCAACGACACGAACCGCAACACCCTGCTGTTCCGCGACCCCAGCGTTGACGGCCTGAAAACCGGACACACCGACGCTGCGGGCTATTGCATGATTGCCACCGCCAAGCGCGACTTCCCCAATTTGGGCGCTGCCGGTGCGCCAGGCCCACGCCGCCTTCTGGCCATCGTGCTGGGCACAGCCAGCGACGCTGCTCGCGCCAACGAATCGCAAAAACTCCTCAACTGGGGCTACACCGCGTTCGAGGCCGTCAAGCTGTTCGACGCAGGCCAAGTCGTGGTCAGCCCGAACGTGTGGAAGGGCAAAAGCCCGGTCGTCAAGCTCGGCCAGCCGAGAGCCATCGTGGTCGCCGTGCCAGCGGGCAGCGCATCAAAGTTAAAAACACAAGTCGCCCGACCTGAGCCGTTGGTCGCCCCCTTCACCAAAGGCCAGGCCATCGGCAGCTTGAAGATCACCTCAGGCGACAACCCGGCAGTGGTGGCAGAAGCACCGCTTTATGTGCTGGAGACGGTTGAAGAGGCAGGGGTGTTGGGCAGGGCTTGGGATGCGGTGAGGTTGTGGATCAAGTAGTCACCAGCTACAACTACCGTACCGGTTGCTTTTTAAGTCACCAACAGCCGCATAGTTGATCTCCATCTAAAGAAAAAAATGTTTTCAGTAAATGATGCAAACAACTCCTTTGTACATAAGATTACAATTTGATTTTTAAAGACCAAGGCAATTTTGTCACCCAAAAGCGTCACATCCAGAGCATCCGAAGCTGCTGAACGGCTCAATGTCCGCAGCGCTCTAAACCCTGCATTGTGGTTGTGTGGGATTGTGACGATACCGGCATTGGTGGCCGCTTCTGTAATGCAAAAAGCTCCTCTTTGGCTTGAGGCATTAGCTATTGCCCCTGTAGCCCTTGCTTGCATCGGATTCCTATTCTTTATGTGCTTTGACAGGGATAAATTGCAGTCAGAAAGTTATCAACTCCGAAAGAGAGCGCTTGAGGTGATTGAGGAAAAAGGCGGCAGCATCCAGCTGCTTAGCGCAGACGACTTGCAGCTAATTACAAACCCTGATCTTCCGCTCCTAACAGATGAACGCATGCTAGGCTCTAAGGATAGTGCCCAATGAAAAAGGCTTATCTTTTAATATATTCCTCGGAACTGGGAACTCGAGAAGATGTTAAATCTTGGGCAAACGCGCTGCCAGTGATCACTTGGCGCTACGACCTTCCAAATACCTTCTATTTAATCTCAGAGGCTAGCGCCTCTGAACTTTACGAATCATTGATCGCCAAGCTAGGAAAGAAGGGTCGATTTTTGATCATAGAAGCCGGAGAAAACCGTCAAGGTTTATTACCGCCGAATACTTGGCATTTGCTGCGAATGAAAACGCATAAGCCACAAGCCGCGACTCAACCCAAACTGAAGTAGCAAAGAGGTCAAAGTCCGCATTAATTCTTAATGCCAAAATTGACCAAAGTTCCGTTCTGAGGTGTCAATTGGATCAAAGGAGTTTGACCACTATGAAAACCAAACTTAAGCCCATGCCATCCCCCGCAACAGATGCGGATGCAAAGCGGTTGGTTGCAGATGCAGACATCTCGAATTACGACTTGTCAGACGTCAAGCCGATGCGGTTTGAATTCGAGCCAAAAGCGGCCGCACGCGAAGCGATTAAAAACTACGAAGCTACGCCAACCGATTCGCTCGAATTGGTCAAGCAGCGCGTGCTCGCTGCAAGCGCTGGGGACAGCCTTCAAGCGCACATTCGCCGCATCGTTGCTGATAACCGGCAAAAAGCCGAGCACCAAAAAGTCGATTGAGTGCGGCCAGACCAATGTGCTGATGATGGAGACTGGGCAAATCTTGCAAACCCACGGGGCTTGCTGAATTCGCGGTTTGACTAGCCTGAAAGCTCAAAAAACACTGTTTTGAGACACTTTTCATCAGTAGTTTAGGCCTTCAGACCAATGAATACGGGCGTAAGCAGCTATTAAAAACATAGTAATTTACACAAAGATCTACGTGTAACCCCTCTGCAAGACACCTCAGCGACAAGCTCTCAGTGTCTTTCCTATGTTGCAATCAAGCTTCTGCGCTTACGATGAATTCGTACGACACAGCCAGGAGACAACACATGAACACCGTCAAACCCGCACAGGGCAAATTGCAACGCCGCCAACTTATCGCCGCCAGTGGCTTGGCCGTTGGCGCGCTGGCTTTGCCATCCGTCATGAAGAATGCCATGGCCCAAACCGCGCCTTGGCCCAACAAGCCGATTCGCATCATCGTGGCGTTCGCCGCAGGCGGGCTGACCGACTCGTATGCGCGCCTCTATGCGGAGCAGCTCACAGCCAAGTTTGGCATTCAGGCGATTGTTGAAAACAAGCCCGGAGCGGGGGCCATCATTGCGATTGATGCGGTGGCCAAGTCGCCCGCCGACGGCTACACGCTGCTCATGACCACGTCCGGCACGGTGTGGCAAAACCGCGTGCTGTACAGCAAGCTGCCGTACAACCTGGACAAAGACATCGTGCCAGTGGCGTTTTTCCCGTCAGGCCCGCTGGTGGTGGGCGTGCCCGAAAAAATTGGTGTCAATACCATGCGCGAGCTCATTGACTACGCCAAGAAAAATCCGACCAATATGGGCAGCTACGCGCCGGGCTCATACCCGCAAATGGTGGCTGACCAAACCAACCGCAATGAAGGCACCAAGATCGTCACCATCAATTACCGTGGCGAATCACCCATGTGGGTAGACGTGGCGGGCGGGCAATTGCAGGTGGCGATTGGTAGTTATCAGTCATTTGCCACGGTGCAGCCACGCGGTGTCAAGGCCATTGGCGTGACGGGTTCTTACCGCTCACCCAAGCTGCCCAATGTGCCGACGCTGACGGAGCAAGGTATTGAAGGCCGTCTGGTCACGCTCGAGGGCGGCTTGCCGCTGATGGCGCCCGCTGGCACGCCAGACGCGGTGCTGCGCGCGCTGTCGCAAGTGGTGGTGGACGGTGCCAATATGCCGAAAGCTGCGCAGTTGCGCGAGACGTTCGCCATACCCAACAAGCCGAAAAACCTGAAAGAAACCCGTGAAGACTGGGCGCGCGATGTGCCCGTGTGGATCAAGCTGGCGGTGGACTTGGGCATCAAACTGGATTGATTTGCCATCAAAAGGCAGAACTGCTACACTCGTAGGCTTTTCTGGAATTCCAGAGAAGGATTCGTTTTCGTGCCAATCCGACAATTGGCCATGACGAATTTGTAAGCCCCAGACGAAGAATTCACGTATTTAGGACGTTTTTAAATGCCAACCATCAACCAGCTAGTGCGTCAAGGCCGAGAGGTCGAGACCATCAAGTCGAAGAGTCCTGCGATGCAGAACTCTCCGCAGCGCCGCGGTGTGTGCACACGTGTGTACACCACGACGCCTAAAAAGCCAAACTCCGCTCTGCGTAAAGTTGCCAAAGTGCGCTTGACCAACGGGTTTGAAATCATTTCCTACATCGGCGGCGAAGGCCACAACCTGCAGGAACACAGCGTGGTGCTGGTTCGTGGCGGTCGTGTCAAAGACTTGCCCGGTGTGCGTTACCACATCGTTCGTGGCTCGCTTGACTTGCAAGGCGTGAAAGACCGCAAGCAGTCGCGCTCCAAGTACGGCGCCAAGAAACCAAAAGCCAAGTAATCCTTGCAAAAGCAAAACAAGCTTTAAAAAAATCCACAAGGTGCTGCTTTTTTGCATGGCGCAGAAAATGCAGCGTAGTGACCCGATTTTGGGTCGAGTAAGTGAGGGTTTTAATAACTCTCGCGGTGTTGCCAAAAGCAATGCCAACTGAAGCAAAGAGGTGAAAACATGCCACGTCGTCGCGAAGTTCCTAAACGTGAAATTCTTCCAGATCCGAAATTTGGTGATGTCGATCTCGCCAAATTCATGAACGTGATCATGCAGGGCGGCAAAAAAGCCGTCGCCGAGCGCATTATTTACGGCGCGCTCGACTTTATCGAGAAAAAGAACCCCGGCAAAGACCCGCTAGAGGCCTTCCACATGGCCATCGGCAACATCAAGCCCATGGTTGAGGTGAAGTCCCGCCGTGTCGGTGGCGCCAACTACCAGGTGCCAGTCGAAGTTCGCCCTGTCCGTCGTATGGCTTTGGCCATGCGCTGGTTGAAAGAGGCCGCTAAAAAGCGCGGTGAAAAGTCAATGTCATTGCGCTTGGCCAATGAGTTGATGGAAGCCACCGAAGGCCGTGGCGGTGCCATGAAAAAGCGTGACGAAGTTCACCGCATGGCAGAAGCCAACAAGGCATTCAGCCACTTCCGCTTCTAATTAGCTCTTGTCGTCTGGGCGTGCCCAGACCGCCAGTCAGGCTGTTGTGGTTTGGCTGGCAAACATATTTCAGTCACATGTTTAAAACACAATGCATGTCCTCAAGTATGTTTGTTCCCGTTTTTTGTTCTCTTGTTTTGTTCGTCATCTTCGGACCGAAAGTTAACTATGCCCCGCGCTACCCCCATTGAAAACTACCGCAATATCGGTATTTCTGCCCACATCGATGCTGGTAAAACCACCACCACCGAACGCGTTCTGTTTTACACCGGCGTGAACCACAAGATTGGTGAAGTTCACGACGGCGCTGCCACCATGGACTGGATGGAGCAGGAGCAAGAGCGTGGCATCACGATCACGTCGGCTGCTACAACCTGCTTTTGGAAAGGCATGGACAAGTCCCTGCCTGAGCACCGCATCAACATCATTGACACCCCCGGCCACGTTGACTTCACGATTGAAGTTGAGCGCTCCATGCGCGTGCTTGACGGCGCGTGCATGGTGTACTGCGCTGTGGGCGGCGTACAGCCACAGTCTGAGACCGTATGGCGTCAGGCCAACAAGTACAAAGTGCCACGCTTGGCCTTTGTCAACAAAATGGACCGCACCGGCGCCAACTTCTTCAAAGTCGTTGACCAGATGAAACTGCGCTTAAAAGCCAGCCCTGTGCCGATGGTGATCCCTATCGGCGCTGAAGAGAACTTCACCGGCGTGGTTGACCTGATCAAAATGAAAGCCATTATCTGGGACGAAGCCTCACAAGGCATGTTGTTCACCTACAGCGACATTCCAGCTGAGCTGGTTGAGCTGGCCAAGGAGTGGCGCGAAAAGATGGTTGAGGCCGCGGCTGAAGCGTCGGAAGAATTCATGAACAAATACCTTGAAGAAGGTGATTTGACCGAAGAAGAAATCAAGCTCGGCATTCGCACCCGCACAATCGCCAGCGAAATCCAGCCGATGTACTGCGGCTCGGCTTTCAAGAACAAAGGCGTTCAGCGCATGCTGGATGCTGTGATTGAATTCATGCCGTCACCGATTGACATCCCACCCGTTAAGGGCATGGACGAAGACGAACTGCCTGTCACCCGCAAGGCTGATGACGGCGAGAAGTTTTCTGCCCTCGCTTTCAAACTGATGACGGACCCGTTTGTGGGTCAACTCACCTTCGTGCGCGTTTACTCTGGCGTGCTGAAAAAGGGCGACAGCGTCTTCAACCCGATCAAGGGCAAGAAAGAGCGTATCGGCCGTATCGTGCAAATGCACGCCAACAACCGTGAAGAAGTCAGCGAAATCCGTGCCGGCGACATCGCTGCCTGCGTAGGCTTGAAAGACGTGACCACCGGCGAAACCCTGTGTGATCCAGATGCCATCGTCATGCTGGAGCGTATGGTGTTCCCTGAGCCCGTGATTACCCAGGCCGTGGAGCCAAAAACCAAGGTTGACCAGGAAAAAATGGGTATCGCTTTGCAGCGTTTGGCGCAGGAAGATCCTTCTTTCCGCGTCAAGACCGACGAAGAGTCTGGCCAGACCTTGATCGCCGGCATGGGCGAGCTGCACCTGGAAATTATTGTTGACCGCATGAAGCGAGAGTTTGGCGTTGAAGCCAACGTCGGCAAGCCGCAAGTGGCTTACCGCGAAACCATTCGCAAGACCATCGAAGATGCCGAAGGCAAATTCGTTCGCCAGTCCGGCGGTAAGGGTCAGTACGGCCACGTGGTGCTCAAGATTGAGCCGAACGAAATGGGCAAAGGCATCGAGTTTGTCGACGCCATCAAGGGCGGAACCGTGCCGCGCGAGTACATTCCTGCGGTTGAAAAAGGCATCCATGAAGCTGTGACTTCGGGCGTGCTTGCGGGCTACCCGGTCGTTGACGTCAAAGTCACGCTGCACTTTGGTTCCTACCACGACGTGGACTCGAACGAGATGGCCTTCAAAATGGCGGCGATCTTTGGTTTCAAAGAGGGTTGCCGCAAGGCCAGCCCGGTGATCTTGGAGCCGATGATGGCGGTTGAAGTGGAAACGCCTGAAGACTACGCCGGTAACGTGATGGGCGATTTGTCCTCACGTCGCGGCATGGTGCAAGGCATGGAAGACATGGTCGGTGGCGGCAAAGCCATCAAGGCAGAAGTGCCGTTGTCTGAAATGTTTGGCTACTCAACGACTTTGCGTTCAATGTCGCAAGGCCGTGCTACTTACACGATGGAATTCAAGCACTATTCTGAGGCCCCGCGTAACGTCTCGGAAGCCATCATGGCAGCGCGCGCCAAGTAAAAAATCTGTCTGCGATTGTGTGCCTCTTGCTGCCCGTGGCAAGAGAACAAGCAACACAGTGCAAACATTAAACCTGTCACGGGCACGTTCTTTTTATTGGAGTATTTGAAATGGCAAAAGGCAAATTTGAGCGGACCAAACCGCACGTCAACGTCGGCACGATCGGCCACGTCGACCACGGCAAGACCACCTTGACCGCAGCAATCACCACCGTTTTGGCGGCCAAGTTTGGCGGCGAAGCCAAAGGCT
>JANNVB010000038.1:0-112038 GCA_031414215.1 Polaromonas sp.
TGTGGTGCAGGTCGAGCCAGGCTTGCGGTTGTTTGACACCGGCGGCCAGCCCATCACAACGCCGTTCGAGTCGTTTGACCACTTTGCTGTGTGAAAAACACAGGAAGTTAAAATCTAGGGTTTCCCCTTCTCCTTACCCCCCATCCCCATGAGTGCTTTTAACGAAGAACGTGTGCTGTCCGTCCACCACTGGACCGACAAATTATTTACCTTCACCACCACCCGCGACGAGTCGATGCGCTTTAGCAATGGCCACTTCACCATGATTGGCCTCAAAGTCAACGACAAGCCGCTCTTGAGGGCCTACAGCATTGTCAGCGCCAACTACGAAGACCACCTGGAGTTTTTAAGCATCAAAGTGCCAGACGGCCCACTGACTTCACGCCTGCAGCACATCGTAGTTGGCGACACGGTCATCGTCGGTAAAAAGCCCACCGGCACGCTGCTGATCGACTATTTGCTGCCCGGCAAGCGCCTGTATTTGCTTTCCACCGGCACGGGGCTGGCACCGTTCATGAGCATCATCCGTGACCCCGAAACCTACGAAGCGTTTGAGCAAGTGGTGCTGGTGCACGGCGTGCGCGAAAAAGACGAGTTGGCCTACCACGACCTGGTCACCGAGCATTTGCCCCAGCACGAGTTTTTGGGCGAAATGATAGCCAAACAATTGTTGTACTACCCCACAGTGACGCGCGAGTCCTACCGCACGATGGGCCGGGTAACTGACCTGATGGAGTCAGGCCAGATGTTTGAGGACTTGAAACTGCCCGCGCTGGACGTAGCAACCGACCGCGTGATGATTTGCGGCAGCCCGCACATGCTCAAGGATTTGAAAGTCATGCTGGAGGGCAAAGGCTTTAAGGAAGGCACAACCTCCAAGCCTGGCGATTTTGTGATTGAGCGGGCATTTGCTGAGAAATAGTCGCTTATTTTAAGTAATATCGGCCTATAGCCAAACAAATACGGGCGCAAACAGCTCCTTATTTAATAGCAAATGATACAAAGACAAAATCAGGCCTGCTGCCAAGCGGCAGCATCGCGGCATCGATTGTCAACTGTTGGTTTGCCCTGACTGACCGTTCAGCCTGCAAGAACGCGCCAACGCTACGCGCGATGAGGCGGCGCGAAATTCAGCGCCTCAGCCAAGACTACAAAGTAGCTGTTCTGATAGAGCGCCGCAGCGACGTTTTATAGCGCTAGAAATTTTGACCAACGAGATAACCAAAAATTATCCCGCCATGAATTCTTGTCATTTCACTTGGTCGTGACGCTTGCATAGCATCGCGCCAGCCAAATGAGCCATTCTGGTGTTCATCTGTTTGTTGGTTGTTTTTATTTAGTTCAAATACAGGAATCCCACACCATGAAATCCGTGATCCTTTTAACGGCCGCCTCCTTGTTGACGTTCAACGCAGCAGCGCAAGTAGCAGCTGCACCTGTCGATCCTTCAGCCTTCCTCAATCAGTTTGAATCTACGTTCGGTAAGTTCGAGGGCTACCGACGCTCTGGCGCGAAAGGTATCTGTGCGGTGGGCGAATTTGTGGGCACGGCGGACGCACGCGCCCTGTCAACCGCCACAGCGTTCAGCGGCAGACCCGTCCCGGTGGTGGTGCGCTTTTCGGTTGGGGGTGCCAACCCAAAGGCACCTGACAACACCAAATCCCAACGCAATATGGCCTTGCAGTTCAATCTGCCAGCGGGCGAGCAATGGCAAATGGGCAACATTTCTTCACCCGTTTTCGGCGCTTCGTCGCCGCAGCAGTTCATCGCCCTGCTGGCCTCGCGCGAGCCAGACCCCGCAACCAAACAAGCCGATCCAGCCAAGGTAAAGGGATTCAACGACGCCAACCCGGAAGTGCTGCTGCTGGGCAAACACTTTGCGTCGCAACCCGTACCTGCCAGTTTTGGCAGCGTGAACTATTGGGGTGTACATGCTTATGGGTTTATCAACGCCCGGGGCGCAAAGCAGTTTGGCAAATGGGTTTTTGAGCCCGTAGCAGGTCTGCAAGGACTAAGCGATGACGAGGCAAAGGCCAAAGGTGCCAGCTTCTTGTTTGACGACCTGCGCCAGCGCGTCAAAGATGGCAAAGTGGCCTTCAACTTCAATCTTGAGTTGGCCCAACCGGGCGACAAACTAGACAGCGCAACAGTGCCGTTGCCAGACGGCCGCAAGAAGGTCAACCTGGGCACTTTAAAAGTTACCTCTGTGTCTGAAGATGGCGGTGGCCCTTGCCTGACGATTACCTATAACCCAATGGTCATGCCTAAAGGTGTCGAGGCCTCTGCGGACCCTATGTTGCCAGCGCGCGCAGCGCCATACGCCATTGGTCTGGGCAGACGCCTTACCGAAGGGGCCAAGCAGCAGTAACGAGGTCTAGGAGCCTGGGCCCGGCGCTTTTGCGGCACCTACCCGCAAATTTGCGGCAGTATGGTAGTTATTGGATCTTTAGCTGGCGCGAGCGCTAAAAGTCAGGCCAAACATCACCCGCGCCCGGGGCTGCCTACGCCGATAAGACGCGACCCAAGCTTGCACTATCAGGTCTGAATGGAAGGCGTGGCAACCCCCACGCGACTCCAATCGTGCGCCGTGAGCAAGTCGATCACGAACTTTTGGCTTGGCGTGACGGGCCGCTCGGCTTGCAGAAAAACGCCAACAGTGCGCTCGATCGGGCAGTCGGAGGTCAATGCATAAGCCAGGTTCGCTGCCCGTGCGATCGACAGCGGCATGAAGGCAACACCGAAGTCTGCGCGCACAAAGCTTTGAATCCAGTCCTCACGCTCTGATTGCTGCACCGTGTCCAGGTCAACGCCGCGCTGATCCAGCAGATGTCCGATGTAAGTAGAGTATTCGCACAGCATCCGTTCGCAGTAGTGCTCGCGGTGAAGCTCCGCCATGGTGATGTGACCGCGGCCGTTAAAACGATGGTCGCCGCCAAAAGCCACCACATAGTGCTCTTGGAAGAGCGTAGCAACCTTGAACCGCTTGGAAATCTCAAAAGGAGTACACATGACGCCCAGATCGATGTCGCCGCGGTCAAGCGCGTCCGTTAACGATTCAAAACTGCCTTCGTGAAAGCTCATATCGATAACGCCTTGCCCAGCCTGGCCCTCCATGAATCCGGGCAACAGCTGTTCAAAGTCGATTGTGCACATCACCCCCACACGCACGACTTCCTTTTGCTCGCGGGTAAAGCGGCCCGCCAGTTCGCGGGCCTGGTTCGTGCTGTCGTAGATCTGCCGGAAATTCGGCAGCATGACGCTACCAAGCTCGGTGAGTTGCACAGTATTTTTGGCGCGGTCAAAGAGTCGACCACCCACAGTTTCTTCTAGTCTTTGGATCGCCTTGGTCAGTGCCGGTTGCGAAATGAACGAACGTTCCGACGCTCGCGTGAAATTAAGCGTTTCGGCCAGAGCCAGAAAATAGCGTATCTGATAAAGCTCCATAACGTCGTTTTACGGCCTCAAAAATTACAAAAACCAAGATAACCAAAGCTTATCACGGCATGAATTCTTGTCATTTCCCTTGGTAACGCGGCTTGCCTAGGATAGCGTCCATCGAGCGAGCCAAACGATACAGCAACTGCCCTACATGGCCGTAAGGGCTCGTCGATTACAAGTGCCACCTGCAAAGGTGTCATCGTTCTCGCCACACAACTGCTTATTTTTTATCTGGAGCAAAGCATATGAAGAAATTTCACACCGTAAGCCTGTTATTAGCCTCTTTGGTGCTGTCTGTTGCTGGGGCAACGCATGCCCAAGGCACCGGACAATCGCGCGAGATGGTGAAAATGGATCGCAACACGTTCCTGTCGATGTATAACTTTAACTCCTACACCAACGAGTGGACACTGAAGTCCGGTATGCTGCCGCCCCAAGGCGTAAAGTCACGTGAAGAAATCATCTCCATGCGCGACGAGTTCCTGTCCATGAATGTATGGAACGAATATGCGTCGGCATTTGAACCTGTGAAGGATGGCAAGCGCCGGGACATGATGAGCACCGTGATGCGCGATCAACTCCAACGCGAGGCTCTAATGTTTAATATGACGCACCGTTTCGACGAAGCCATGAGCGTTTGGGTAAAAATCAGGAAGTAATGTAAGGAGCTTGGCTGCGCCAGCGAGGCGAGTACCTCACGGATCTGCCCTCAAAAGGAGCACATGCGCAAACGCAAGCGCTGCAGCAAGCATTGGCCGAAGTAATTCACCATCTTTTAACGGAGATGGTGAATTTTTTTGGCGTGTTCTCAATGGTTTGTTGAGAAACCTTAGCTATAAATCCGGCAGGACAAAAACAGTGAGTTTTGCCTTTCTTTGGTCTATTCGCTGAAAAGCCCCTGAGAGCAACCCGCGCAGTCTTATCCGGGCAACCTCTCACAGTTGGTTATCCGGAACCAGGGGCCCCAGCAACCACTGCTTGAGCTGGGTCAACGGTGAGATGTCAGGTTCGCTGGTGTAGATTTTCTCCTTTCCGCTGTCGTCGATATCTACCCACTCCAGCCCTTGCCCTGTTGCGGCAAGACGTACTTGCCAGGCACTTTTGGTGCGGTCCAGATCAATCACCTGCAATAACTCCAGAGCAAGCGGCTTGCTGTCGATGATTGAACCAAGCTCTGTGTTGATGGTGGCTGATCGGGGGTCGAAATTCATGGATCCGATGAAAACAAGCTGCTTGTCAATGACCAATGCCTTGGAGTGCAACCGTCCCAGACTCTCGCCAAAATGAAACATTTTCTGGTTGCGCTTGACGCGCATACCGCTTACCTCATAAAGCTCGATGCCCATGCGCAGCATTTCCTCGCGGTAGCGGCTGTAGCCAATGTGCACCAAAGGCTCGTCAGTCGCGCCTAAAGAATTTGTCAGGACAGTGACCTTGACGCCGCGCTCGCGAAGCTGGCGTAACAACACCAATCCCTTGGTGCCCGGAACGAAGTATGGTGAACAAATCACAACTTCCTTCAACGCTTTCATCATGGGCTCGATGATGTTGTAGGTCACGCTGGTCTCCAGCCACTCGCCGCCCACCGCCCCTTCAAACGGCTTGTCGGGGTAGTCAGCAAATGCATAAGCCTCACCCCACAACAGATTGAGTCGTCCATCACGTAGCTCGTCGCTCAGTGGGCCGTAGCCCAAAATATCTTTCGCTGGCATTTGCATGAGGTTTTGTGTCTGCTCAGGGTGAGTTACCCGATCAAAATAAGCTCTTGCCTGGTCTGCCGTTAACTCAGAGCGCGCGATATTTTGCAGTGGATAAACCGGCTCACTGTTCCAGTAACGATCAAACAGAAAAGCCAAAGGATCGATCAGTTTTCCCACCGTAAAAGCATCCAGATCAATAAAGTTATCCATCTCGCTGCGAAGAAAATACGGATTGGCAACATTACGCCCTCCGATGATGGCAGTGACACCGTCAGCGATGAACAACTTGTTGTGCATGCGATGGTTGAGTCGCTTCCAGTCACCAGTGGCTGCCAAAAACCGGCCTGCTGGCCCGCTGCCTCTGGCACAACAAAAGGGGTTGAACAGTCTTACCTCAACATTGGGGTGAGCCAAAAAGCTCATGAACAATTCATCATGACCGCCGGTATAAAGGTCGTCAATCAACAAGCGTACGCGTACCCCGCGCAAGGCAGCGTCGCGCAGAGCGCGCAGCAGCATTCGACCCGTCTCGTCCTTCTCAAAATGGTAGTACTGCACATCAAGTGACACGGTTGCCAATTGGGCTAATTGCAAACGAGTGTCATAGGCGAAAGGCCCCAGTGGCAACAACCTGAAACCCGAGTGCTGATTTTCAGGCGTGCTCGCTGTAACGATTTTCCCTAACGGCGTGCTGGAACTGCTGGGAATGGCAAAGGATTCGATGGTCGTTCGATTCAGCTTTGGCAAAGGTGTGGCACACCCCGACAGCACCACAGCGAGGACTACCGCCAAAAGTACGTAGAAAAGACGGTAAGTTGGGGTAAAGCAATGGTTGAACAACATGTGCAAGCTGGGCGCAACCTGCCGCGAGATAGTTAAAAGTCGGCCAAGTATGCAAAGGTTAAAAGTGTTCGACATGTGCTAACTCCAAGAACAGTTGGTATTTAAGAACTCATGGCCTGACTTAAAGAACGTAGGCAACTCCATCCGACGATCTGCGCAGTTGTCAGGCCGCTTCAACGCGCTCTGAGAGAAGAGGAGTCTCTTCTGATGGATTCGCGCACCTCATCCAACTGCGTAGCCATCCATTGCGCGCTGTGCATAGGCGATTGCGTGCCGCATTGAATCCAATAGGGTTTCCCACTCATGCTGCTTTTTGTGGCTCCTACAGAGACGAAATTCTCAGCCGTACTTAGAAGCTGCTTATCGAGCATGTAGCGATACTTCTTTTCAAGGTGAGCGCGCGCCTCAGCCGCTGAATGCCAAGAACCGTTGCGTTGAAAGCGACATCCAGAAACGCCTAAGCGCGTGAGGAGCTGTTCGATTTCGGCTGCTCCGACAGGGTTGAGCTCAACGCCAAGTGTTGACGTCGAATAGGAAAATCCCGAAGCAAACATCAGCGCAAAGATCGCTTTGATTGAAACTTTGAATTGCATAGCTAACGCAATGATGACGCAGTGATGACCAAAAATAGACCGTCGCACGAAGCATAGGACGCCACATGACATTGTCAGCTTGTTGTGTTGCTTCGCCAGCATTCCCAACAGCCACGAATCGATAATAAATTTATGGTGCCATCAAAAAATTTATCACCAGAAGTACGCTTGCCTGTTGAATCGGGTCTGACAATCCACTAGCTGGGTTGTTGCGCGGGGAATAACGGCGTCAGGCAATCGCTGCACGAGAAAAACTCAAGCGAGAAAGCTACACGTCTCGGTAAGCGCAATTAGCGCGATCTGAGCTGATAGAAATCCCAAGGCGACATCGCCAATGACAAAAAACCTGCCACCATGCCCAAGATGACGTGAACGAATAAGCGAATCAATGGAATCAACAATCGTGCGTGAACGCAAAATTGTTGAGGCTTTTAAGTTTGCATCGAGAAATTTGAGTCCGTTGCGGCCCCGCAGCTCGCAACCATGCGGCAACAAAAATGCAGGACGCCTTCCTGCGCTTTTTCATGCGAGCGAGACTTCATCACCACATGATTTTCATACGCATCGTCTGTAAGAACTTCTTGCACCAACTTACCAATCAATCAGGTGGAAACCAAATTGTTTTTTATAAGTTAGTCGTCACAAGGAAATATACGTGGGAATGTTGAAAGGTAAAACGGCGCTGGTAACAGGCTCCACCAGCGGCATTGGGCGCGGCATTGCAGAGCATCTGGCATCGCTAGGCGCAAATATCGTTTTGAATGGCTTTGGCGACGCACTGGAAATTGAAGCTTTGTGCGTTCAAATCAGCAAAAATTTTGGCGTGCAGGTGCGCTACGACAGCGCAGATTTGTCTGACCAACAGCAAATTGAAAGCATGATGGCAAATGCTTTGGAAGAGTTTGGTGGCATTGATATATTGGTGAACAACGCTGGCATTCAATTTGTTGCACCAGTCGATGAGTTTCCAGTCGAAAAATGGAACGCCATATTGGCAATCAATCTGAGCGCGACCTTTCATACGGTACGACTGGCTCTGCCGGCAATGAAGGCCAAGAAATGGGGGCGAATCATCAACATTGCGTCTGCTCACGCTTTGGTGGCCTCGCCTTACAAAAGCGCATACGTTGCCGCTAAGCATGGTATTGCAGGGTTTACCAAAACGGTTGCCCTGGAGGTTGCGGAGCTTGGTATCACCATGAAGGCCGTCTGCCCGGGATATGTGCGGACACCGCTCGTTGAAAAGCAGATTCCCGACACTGCAAAGGCGCGCGGCATAACGCCTCAACAGGTTATCGATGATGTTTTACTCAAAGCACAACCCACCAAAAAATTTGTTTCGATAGAACAGGTTGCCCAGTTCACAGGATTCCTGGCGAGCGACGCGGCGGCCTCCATCACAGGCGCTGTCTTACCGATTGATGGTGGTTGGACTTCACAATAAAAGTGAGAACAATATGACAAAAAAGAACAGCGTTATTGGCCAAACCGTCCTGGTTTTGCAAGGTGGCGGGGCATTGGGTGCGTACCAGCTCGGCGTGTATCAGGCTATGCATGAAGCGGGTGTCGAACCGGACTGGGTAGTTGGCACCTCTATTGGCGCCATCAACGGCGCCATCATCGCGGGCAATCATCCATCCAAACGCATGGAGCGATTGCATGCCTTTTGGGATCGCATGGAGAGTCACAAAGGCAATCCGCTTGCGCCATGGATAGAAATTTTTGGAAGATCGTTACAGAATGCCTGCACCATTTCAAACGGAATCCCAGGTTTTTTCGAACCCAATCGCGCTGCCATCTTTGGGCAGTACGCGAAAGTTGGCATTGAAAAAGCGTCCTACTACAGCACATCTCCCCTCGCTGAGACGCTCGACTCGCTTATTGACTTTGACTACCTGCAATCCAAAAAAACGCGTCTGACGGTCGGCGCTGTAAATGCAAATACCGGCGCAATGCGGTACTTTGACAACACCAAAGACCGCCTGACCGTTGATCACGTGTTGGCATCCGGCGCGCTGCCTCCGGCTTTTGGGGCTATCAGAATTGATGGCGAACCCTACTGGGATGGCGGCATTTACTCTAATACCCCGCTAGAGGTGGTCCTTGAGGACAACCCACGCCGAGACTCAACCGTTTTTACGGTGCAGTTGTGGAGTCCAGACGGCCCCGAGCCACAGTCGCTGTGGGAAATCAATGCTCGACTCAAGGATATTCAATTTTCCAGCAGAGCCAATAGCCATATCGAGCGGCAGCAGCAAATACACAGGCTGCGACACATCATTCGTGAAATGAGCAGAATAATGCCGCCCGCTTTGCGCGACAAGGCTGAAATGAAAGAGCTCAGTGCGTGGGGCTGCGGAACCACCATGCATGTCGTTCGAATGCTAGCGCCGCGGCTAGAGGGTGAGGACCACACGAAAGATATCGACTTCACAGCGCGTGGTGTCCGTGCACGTTGGGATGCTGGCTACACGGACGCGCAGCTTGCGATCACAGAAGCGCCCTGGTCAGAGCCAACCGACCCCCGTGAGGGCCTGGTGATTCACAACTACGAGTCTTCATGCTTCTGAATCACGCTGGTGAAACGGCGCGAAATTCGCGCCAAATTGTCATAGTCGGGGGCGGGTTTGCAGGCGCGACCTTGGTGCGTTCGCTGCAACATCAATTGTCAGCAGACTGGCGGATTGTGTTGGTCAGCGAAGAGAGCTACACCACCTTTAATCCGATGCTCGCGGAGGTGGTAGGCGCGTCCATCTTCCCTGAGCACGTGGTGGCACCCCTTCGCGAACTGGTGTCTGTAGCCAGCGGGCATCGATTCATCATGGGCACTGTATCCGCAGCAGACACCACGGCCAAAACCATCACTTGCAAGAGCCTTGCTGGTGAAATGACGCTGCCCTACGAGCATCTGGTGTTGGCGTTTGGTAACCGCGCCAGGCTAGATTTCATTCCAGGGATGGCAGAGCACGCACTGCCGCTTAAGACCATTGGCGACGCACTGGAGATTCGCAACACAGTGTTGCGCAAATTGGCTCAGGCCGAACTGGAGGCTGATGCGTCCAAACGTAGCCAGCTCGCGCACTTTGTTGTGATTGGCGGCGGTTTCTCGGGCGTTGAGGTGGCCGGGGAGTTGGTCGACTGCCTGCGCAGCATTCAACGCTATTACCCCGGTGTGCCCAAGTCAGACATTCGGGTCACGCTGGTACACGACCAGCAACGCTTGCTGCCAGAGCTGCCCGAAGCCCTGGGGCTGTCGGCGCAACGCTCCTTGTCAAAACGCGGTGTGCAGATTTTGCTGGGTGAACAGGCTGCGGGCATTAGCGTTAACGGAGTGGCGCTGGCCAGCGGCCAGCAACTTGACGCCGCGACTGTTATTTGCACGATTGGCACGCGGCCCAACCCGTTGGTTCAGGCGCTTGCGTTGCCGGAGGAGCGCGGCCGAATGACGGTTCAGCCCGACATGTCGGTTGACGGGCATCAGGGGCTGTGGGCGTTAGGCGATTGCGCCTGGGTACCCAACGCTCATGATGGCACAGCATCGCCGCCCACTGCTCAGTTTGCGGTGCGGCAGGCGCACCAACTGGCTCAAAACATCCTCAGCACGACCATGCAGCGCCAGACCAAAGCGTTTAACTACAAAGCGCGCGGCAGTATGGCCGCCATTGGGCACATGAAGGGCGTGGCTGCCTTGCCAGGCATCAACCTGAGTGGCTTGCCTGCTTGGTTCCTGTGGCGCGCCTACTACCTGTCGCAAATGCCCACCCTGGGGCGCAAGCTGCGCATTTACGTGGAATGGACTTGGGGCATGTTCTTTCCGGCAGACATCACGCATTTCCGCTTCACCCGCAGCAAAGACCGGGTGGACGGCTAGCCCTATGAACCTGTTTCAATTTTTGCTGGCATTGGGCCTTGCGGCGGTGATGGGATTTGCGGTGCAGCGCGGCGCTACCTGCACGGTGGCTGCGGTGGATGAGGTGCTGACCAAGCGGCGGGCGCATCGGCTGTTGGCCATGATGGAAGCGTCGGTATGGGTGTTGGGTGGCTTGCTGCTTGCCAAAACCATGGGGGGGCACATGAATTTGATGCCTGTTGGCCATGCTGCTTCACTGTCGGTCGTTTTCGGTGCCGCTCTTTTAGGGTTGGGGGCGGCGGTCAATCGTGCGTGCGTATTTGGCGCCATTGCCCGGTTGGGCTCGGGCGATTGGTCTTACATCTTGACACCAGTGGGCTTTTACATCGGCTGCCTGCTGGCACGTCTGCCTGAAGTCACAGCCATGATGCCGCGTGCAGCAACCTCATCAGCTGTTTTGGATGCACCTGCAGGCCTTCTGGCTTTGATTGTTGTCTGGATAATATTTCGAATATCGTGGTCATTGCAGTCTCTCAAAGGCAAATGCCTTCTGCACGCCATCTCTCGCCTGGTCTGGGCGCCTCATGCGGCGACATTGGTCATCGGACTGACCTTTATTGGTCTGCTCTATCTGGTCGGGCCGTGGACATACACGGAGGTTCTGGCTGAGTGGTCTGGCAGGGGCGTCATGTCGGATTTTTCGCGTGGCTTGCTTTTATTAGCATTGCTTGCCGGTGCCATTTGGGGTGGACGAACGGCTGAGCGATTCAAATCTGTGCGTGTCACGCTGGCATCCAGTGTGCGTTGCCTGAGCGGCGGTTTGTTGATGGGCATGGGCAGTTTGCTGATTCCAGGCGGCAACGACGGGTTGATTCTCACCGGAATGCCTTTGTTGATGCCCTATGCATGGTTGGCTTTCGGCACGATGTTTTTCACCATTGCTCTATTTCTCAAAGGCCAGTCCCTGCTAAATCAATTGCCGTCGACCCTAAAGCACCTGAAGGATTAACCGTTCAAGCGATACGTTCCACAATCAGCACAGCGAAAAACCCAAACCCGGCGATCAAGGTCCATTTGAGAGTGATCAAACCGTAGCGTTTGTAACGAGCTTGCCCAGTCACCGCATAAAACAAAAACGACACGGCTGCACCCAGTAGTAAAAGTAGCAGCAACCAGCGCAAGAAAAGCATAGCGGCTACCTACCAGGCTGGTGCGAGCGTGGCAAAACCTTTGGGCGCACGTTTTTCATCTTCAAAGGTGACGATTTCATAAGCATCCTTGTGCGCCAGCAGCTCGCGCAGCAGCTTGTTGTTCAGCGCATGACCCGAACGAAATGCGCTGTAGGCCGCCAGCAGTGGTTTACCCAGCAAGTGCAAGTCGCCCATCGCATCCAATATTTTGTGCTTCACAAACTCGTCGTTGTAGCGCAGGCCATCACTGTTGAGAACTTTGTAGTCGTCCATCACGATGGCGTTGTCCAACCCGCCGCCCATGGCCAAGCCGTTGGCACGCATCATCTCGACATCTTTGGTAAAGCCAAAGGTTCTGGCTCGGGCAATGTCGCGGGTGTAGGAGCCGGTGCTCATGTCAAACTCAACCCGCTGGCCTGTCGAATCAACAGCGGGGTGGTCAAAGTCAATTTCAAAGCTTAATTTGTAGCCGTCATAGGGGGACAGACGCGCCCACTTTGTAGCAGCGCCCTCTCCTTCACGCACTTCAACAGTTTTAAGCAAACGCACAAAACGCTTGGGCGCATTTTGCAACTCAATGCCCGCTGATTGCAGTAAAAACACGAACGACGAGGCTGAGCCATCCAGAATCGGCACTTCTTCAGCCGTGATGTCGATGTACAAATTGTCTAACCCTAGGCCAGCGCAGGCAGACATCAAATGCTCCACAGTGAACACCTTGGCACTACCATTTGAAATAGTCGATGCCAGACGTGTGTCAGTAACAGCCAATGCCGAAATAGGAATGTCTACCGGCTGCGGTAAATCCACCCGGCGAAAAACAATACCCGTATCAGGCGCGGCGGGCCGCAAGGTCAGCTCGACACGCTGTCCACTGTGCAGGCCTACACCAACGGCTTTGGTGATTGATTTGAGGGTTCTTTGAGCGAGCATGCTGTATTTTAAGTTTTTGTGAATGCCCGTACAGCTTGCCCCCTCTCACAATGGAGAGGGAGCAAAGCACGATCAATCCGCTTGTTTGCGCAAAAAAGCAGGAATCTCAAAATCATCCATACCGCCAGATGCCAAGGCATCAACTTTGGCAGCCGCCTGCGTGCGATTGGTGCGCCACACGCTCGGCACGGCCATGTTGCCGTAGTCTGGCTGGCTAGAACCCATGGACGGTTGGGAAGAACCACCCATGCCCGCTACCGAATTGAGCGTTGGCACATTGAAAGGCACATTGTCAGTACCGGTACGCAAGACTTGCAGCGGGGGTGCGTGGCGGCGTGCGCCCAGGCGGCTGAGGCCTGTGGCAACCACTGTCACGCGGATATCGTCGCCCAGCTTGTCGTCATAGGCCGCGCCGTAAATCACATGCGCGTCGGCTGAAGCATAGGCACGGATGGTGTTCATCGCCAGCTTGGATTCGCTCAATTTGAGCGAGCCCTTGGCAGCGGTGACCAACACCAGAACGCCTTTGGCACCCGACAAGTCAATGCCTTCGAGCAGTGGGCAGGCCACGGCTTGTTCGGCAGCGATGCGCGCGCGGTCCGGGCCATTGGCCACCGCTGTGCCCATCATGGCTTTACCAGGCTCACCCATCACGGTACGCACGTCTTCAAAGTCGACATTGACGTTGCCGTACTCGTTGATGATCTCGGCGATACCGCCCACTGCGTTTTTCAGTACGTCGTTGGCATGGGCAAAGGCTTCGTCTTGCGTCACGTCATCGCCCAGCACTTCAAGCAGTTTCTCGTTTAAAACCACAATCAATGAGTCAACGTTGGCTTCCAGTTCGGCCAAGCCCAGGTCAGCATTGGTCATACGGCGGCCGCCTTCAAACTCGAAAGGCTTGGTCACCACGCCAACCGTCAAAATGCCCATCTCTTTGGCGATGCGGGCAATCACCGGTGCAGCACCCGTACCCGTACCACCACCCATACCTGCAGTGATGAACAGCATGTGTGCACCATCAATCGCGCTGCGAATGTCGTCCACCGCCAGCTCGGCTGCGTCGCGGCCTTTGTCGGGCTTGCTGCCGGCGCCAAGGCCGCTTACACCCAGCTGAATTGTTTTATGCGCGTTACCACGGCTGAGTGCCTGCGCATCGGTGTTGGCGCAGATGAACTCCACGCCTTGCACGCCGCAAGCCATCATGTGGCCTACGGCGTTGCCGCCGCCACCACCGACACCAATCACCTTGATTTGTGTGCCCTGGTTGAATTCTTCGATTTCAATCATTTCGATGCTCATGGTGAGCCTCCTGTTTCGTTAAATTGCAGTTGCCTAAAAATATTTTTTTGAGAGGGTTAGGGTGTGTCATGAAGGCGGATCAGCGCCTCCTGACCTTGTGTGTGGCGGGGCAGTGGGGATAAAAGCGGGATAGTGTTTCATTGGGGTGCTTTTAAAAATTACCTACAAACCAGTCTTTAACCCGACCAAAGGCGTTATGCACGCTGCCGGCTTTTTGCGACACCTTGTAGCCACGCATGCGCGCCAAGCGTGCCTCTTCAAGCAAGCCCATCACCGTGGCGGCTCGTGCTTGCGCGACCATGTCATAAAGCGAATTTGAATAGCGTGGAATGCCGCGCCGTACCGGTTTTAGAAAGATGTCTTCGCCCAGTTCAAGCATGCCGGGCATGACGGCACTGCCACCGGTCAGCACAATGCCGGACGACAGCACTTCTTCGTAACCTGACTCACGAATCACTTGCTGTACGAGCGAGAAAATCTCTTCAATGCGTGGCTCAATCACGCCGGCCAGCGCCTGCTTGCTGAGCATGCGTGGCGCGCGGTCACCCAAGCCTGGCACCTCAACCTGGGTGTCAGGGTCAGCCAGCAATTGCTTGGCATAGCCGCTTTCGACCTTGATGTCTTCTGCGTCTTTGGTAGGTGTGCGCAGCGCCATGGCGATGTCACTGGTGATCAAATCACCCGCGATCGGAATCACTGCGGTGTGGCGAATCGCACCGCCGGTGAAAATTGCCACATCGGTCGTACCGGCTCCAATGTCTACCAACGCCACGCCGAGTTCCTGCTCGTCTTGCGTCAACACGGCCAGGCTGGATGCCAGCGGGTTGAGCATCAGCTGGTCAACTTCCAGACCGCAGCGGCGTACACATTTGATGATGTTTTCAGCCGCACTTTGCGCACCGGTGACGATGTGTACTTTGGCCTCCAGACGAATACCGCTCATGCCAATCGGCTCGCGCACATCCTGCCCATCAATCACAAACTCTTGCGGTTCGACCAGCAATAAACGTTGGTCGGTAGAGATGTTGATGGCCTTGGCAGTTTCAATCACGCGGGCCACATCGGCCTGGGTGACTTCCTTGTCTTTGACCGCCACCATGCCACTGGAATTGATGCCGCGAATGTGGCTGCCGGTGATACCGGTGTAAACGCGGGCAATCTTGCAGTCAGCCATCAGCTCGGCTTCTTTTAATGCCTGCTGAATGCTTTGTACTGTGGCGTCAATGTTGACCACGACGCCGCGTTTGAGCCCGTTGCTGGCAGCAATGCCCAGTCCCGCCAGCTTGAGATCACCGCCGGGTAACACCTCAGCGACCACCACCATGACCTTGCTGGTTCCAATGTCCAGCCCCACTACCAAGTCTTTGTATTCTTTGGCCATAGATTCACCTTTTCACTTTTTTATCTTCTTTGTCACCGGGGTTCAACGTGGTGACACCTTTTAACTTCAGCGCGTAGCCGTTGCTGTAGCGCAAATCTGCGGACTCCAGGTCTCTGCCGTAGCGCGAAGAGACTTGGGTCAAAGTTGCAATAAAGCGTTGCGTGCGGCCTTCAATGTCATCGACAGAACCGTGACCCAACTCCAGCGCAGCACCGCTGTCAAGCCGCGCACGCCAACTGCCCTGCCCAGTCAGTTCAAGCCGTTCAAGCTGCATATCCAGCTTTTCAAAGTGCGATGCCAACTGGCGATACGCTTGGAGCACCAAAGGCGTTTGACCCGATGGGCCGTTCAGTTGGGGCAGATCGACAGCTTCGACCTCGGCCTGATTCGCTTCAAACACTTCACCAAAACTATTGACCAGGCGGGTGTCGCCTTCAGGCCCCCAATAGGCCACCGCCTGATGCTCTTGCAGCACCACCTTCAAGCGGTCAGGGAACTGGCGCTGAACCACAGCTTTGCGTACCCAGGGCACGGACTCAAACACAGCACGGGTTTGCGCCAGATTGACGGTGAAAAAATTCCCTGCGAGCCGTGGCGCAACATTGGCACGCAAGGTCACGGCATTGTTATGCGTCACATCACCGCGAACCACGATGGCGCTCAGGTTAAAAATCGGCTGCCGGAACAACCACGATGTGAAGAGCAGCAATGCCATCAGCACAAAGAGCAGGCTGAACGCCATCGACATCCCGTTCATGAAACGGATGTCTGCAGGAAGCACGAGTGGCCGGCCTGTCGATGGCGCAGTGCGTCTCAAGTTGTTGCTCCTTGAGTTGCAGCGTAGTCCAGCGCGGCGGTCTTGAGAATCTCGATGCACAGGTCTTCATACGAAATGCCAACTGCGCGCGCAGACATGGGCACCAGCGAATGTCCGGTCATGCCGGGTGAGGTGTTGACCTCCAGCAAGTAGGGCTTGCGCGTCAGCTTGTCGATCATCACATCAGCGCGTGCCCAGCCCCGGCAATTGAGGGTGCGATAGGCCTGCAAAACCAGCTGCTGAATCGCCACTTCCTCACCTGCAGGCAGGCCACACGGCACCAGATACTGCGTGGTATCGGTAAAGTATTTGTTCTGGTAGTCGTAGTTGCCGTCTTCGGCTGCAATGCGAATAACGGGCAGGGCATAGGCCTCGCTACCCGTCCCCAACACAGGGCAGGTCACTTCATCGCCGTCGATGAATTGCTCGCACAAAATATCAGCGTCCAGCAGTGCGGCCTGTTCAACTGCTGCAGCCATCTGAGACGCCGCAGTGACCTTGGTCAGTCCAATGGATGAGCCTTCACGTGCAGGCTTGACGATGAGCGGCAAGCCCAGTTTGCCCTGCGCCACTTTCACATCCAAAGCGGTATATGCCCCACGCCTGAGGAGTACATGTTGCGGCGTAGGCAAGCCTTCAGCCACCAGCACGCGCTTGGTCATGACCTTGTCGATGGCAATGCTGGACGCCATCACCCCTGAGCCTGTGTAGGGAATGCCCAGCAACTCGAGCGCGCCTTGCACCGTGCCGTCTTCGCCGAACCGGCCATGCAAGGTGATGAAGCAGCGGTCAAAGCCAGCCGCTTTCAACTCGCCCATGTCTCGCTGTGCCGGATCAAACGCGTGAGCATCCACCCCGCGTGCCAAGAGCGCAGTCAGCACACCCTTGCCCGACATGAGCGAAATTTCGCGCTCGGCCGATTGACCACCCATCAGCACAGCTACTTTGCCAAATTCAACCTTGTTTTGGGTATGTATTTGGCTCATAGCGCCCTACTCTCTTGCGTAAGCAGCTCATTTATTTGTAGCATGTCAGTTACCTTTTGCGGCACACTGCCAATCGATCCTGCGCCCATACAAAGCACCACATCACCGTCCAGCGCGTTGTCGATGATGGCTTGCGGCATGGTCTCAATGGCATCGATGAAGATCGGCTCTACCTTGCCCGCAACCCGCAAGGCACGGCTCAGAGAGCGGCCATCAGCCAATGCAATCGGCACTTCGCCAGCGGCGTACACCTCGGACAACAGCACCACATCGGCCAAGCCCATCACCCTGACGAAGTCCTCAAAACAATCGCGCGTGCGGGTGTAGCGGTGCGGCTGAAATGCCAATACCAAGCGCCTGCCCGGAAAAGCGCCACGAGCGGCTGACAAAGTAGCCGCCATTTCTACCGGATGGTGACCGTAGTCTTCAATGACGGTGAACAGACCACCCTTAGGTGCAACCACGTCGCCATAGCTTTGAAAGCGTCGGCCAACGCCTTTGAACTCAGCCAGTGCCTTTTGCACCGCAGCATCTGGCACATTCAGTTCAACCGCCACGGCTATGGCTGACAGGGCATTCAAAACGTTGTGCTCACCCGCAAGATTCAATATAACGTCCAGATCAGGCAGCGTGACGCCGTTGCGCCGCTGCGCTGTGAAGTGCATTTGCTGGCCGACGGGCCGTACGTTGACAGCGCGTACCTGGGCATCGGCATTGAAGCCATAGCTGGTAATCGGACAAGTCACCAGCGGCACGATACTTTGCACCGCCACGTCGTCAGTACACAAAATAGCCGAGCCATAAAAAGGCATGCGATGCAGAAAGTCAACAAAGGCTTTTTTCAGGTTACCAAAGTCATGGCCATAGGTTTCCATGTGGTCAGCATCGATATTGGTCACCACCGCCATCACGGGCAGCAGGTTTAAAAACGATGCATCAGACTCATCAGCTTCCACCACGATGTAATCGCCTGAACCCAGCTTGGCATTGGCGCCTGCGCTGTTCAGGCGGCCACCGATCACGTAAGTCGGATCCAACCCGCCCTCGGCCAAAATGCTGGCGACCAAGCTGGTGGTCGTGGTTTTGCCATGCGTACCGGCAATCGCGATGCCCTGCTTGAGGCGCATCAGCTCGGCCAGCATCAACGCGCGCGGCACAACAGGAATCCGTTTTTCACGTGCGGCCAGCACTTCGGGGTTGTCTGCCTGAACAGCTGTTGATGTGACAACCGCATCGACGTTGGCCAGGTTTTGGGCTGCGTGGCCAACAAAGGTTTTGATACCCATGCCAGATAACCGCTGCAAAGTGCTGCTGTCAGATAAATCAGAGCCAGAAATCACGTACCCCAAGTTGTGCAATACCTCTGCAATGCCCGACATGCCGGAGCCGCCCAAGCCGATGAAGTGAATGTTTTTAATGGCGTGTTTCATAAAGTCAACTCTTCACAAGCAGCCACAATATGCGCTGTGGCTTCAATTTTTTGCATCTTTTTGGCCTGTAGCCCAATATTAACGAGCGCAATGCGCTCTGTTTTTTGTAGCATATTGGCAAGTTCTTGTGGGGTCAATTCACTCTGAGCCATTTGCCAGCCTGCACCCTGCTCCACAAGAAAGCGGGCGTTGCTGGTTTGATGGTCATCAACGGCGGATGGGAAAGGCACAAACAGCGCTGCGGCGCCCACCGCTGCAATTTCAGTCACGGTGCTTGCACCGGCACGACAAATAATCAGATCCGCTTCAGCAAACGCCGTTGCTGTGTCGTCAATAAATGGCGTCAAGGTTGCCTCAACACCTGACGCCAGATAATTGGCACGCAATTCGTCAATCTGTTTTGCACCGCTTTGATGGGTGACGATGGGGCGGTGTTTTATCGGTATCAATGCCAGGGCTTGGGGCACGATGGTGTTCAGTGCCTTAGCGCCCAGACTGCCGCCCACTACCAGCAGCTGCAGCGGCCCGTTTCTGCCCGCAAAGCGCGCTGCAGGATCTGCCTGCCGTGTGAATGCGTTGCGCAGAGGATTGCCCACCCATTCAGCATTCTTGAGCACATTCGGGAATGCGGTGAACACCCGATCAGCCACTTGCGCCAAGATTTTATTGACCATGCCTGCGATTGAATTTTGCTCATGCAGCACCAAAGGCTTGCCCAGCAACACAGCCATCATCCCTGCCGGGAACGCAATGTAGCCGCCCAAGCCAATCACCACCTGCGGCTTGACACGGCGTATCACTTGAATGCTTTGCCAAAAAGCGATGAGTAAGCGCAGTGGCAAGAAAACCAGCGTGATAGCGCCCTTACCGCGTACACCCGAGAAATCAATCGTTTCAAACGCGAAACCGCGTGGTGGTACGAGTTGGCTTTCCATACTCGGGTTGCCTGGGCTGCCCTTGCCGCCCAGCCAATGCACACGCCATCCTTTGTCTCGGAGGGCTTCAGCCACGGCTAGGCCCGGGAAAATATGTCCGCCCGTACCGCCAGCCATGATCAATGCGCAACGCGATGTCATGCGCGGCCTCCGCGCATGAGCAAGCGGTTCTCATAATCAATTCTGAGCACCACAGCCAATGAAATCAGGTTCATCAAAATCGCCGAACCCCCATAACTCATCAATGGCAAGGTCAAGCCCTTCGTCGGTAAGGCGCCGAGGTTCACCCCAATATTGATAAAGGTTTGAAAGCCGATCCAAATAGCAATACCCTGCGCCGTCAAACCTGCGAAGAGTCTGTCCAGAGCAATCGACTGACGGCCAATGTGCATGATGCGTCTGACCATCCACATGAAAAGACCAATCACCGTCAGCACACCTATCAAGCCAAACTCTTCACCAATGACAGCCATTAAAAAATCGGTATGTGCCTCAGGTAACCAGTGCAGCTTTTCAATGCTGCCGCCTAAGCCGACACCAAAGATTTCGCCACGTCCAAAGGCTATCAAAGAATGCGAGAGCTGGTAGCCCTTACCCATCGCGTATTTTTCACTCCACGGGTCTAAGTAAGCAAAAATACGCTCGCGCCGCCAGTCACTGAGCATGACCATCAGACCAAAAGCAACCACCACCACCAGCGCGATGACAAAGAACATGCGCGCATTCACACCGCCCAAAAACAGGATGCCCATGGCAATGACCGATATCACCATGAAGGCGCCCATGTCGGGCTCAGCCAGCAGCAGCAAACCCACCACAGCAATCGCCATGGCCATGGGCATCACGGCGCGGAAAAAGCGTTCCTTGACTTCCATCTTGCGCACCATATAGTCAGCGGCGTACAGCAGCACCGCAAACTTGGCCAGCTCAGAGGGCTGAAAGTTCATGAAACCGAGGGTGATCCAGCGGCGTGCGCCATTGACATCCTTGCCGATGAAAGGCACCAAGACCAGTATCAGCAAAATCAACGACAGCACAAACAGCCACGGCGCCATCTTTTCCCAGGTGCTCACTGGCACTTGAAAAGCCAGCAAAGCCACCACAAAAGCCACCACCAGCGACAGCACGTGCCGCATTAAAAAATGGGTATGCGCATAGCGGGCGAATTTGGGGTTGTCAGGCATCGCCACCGATGCCGAATACACCATCACCAGGCCGAACATCAACAACGCCACCGCCACCCACACCAGCGCTTGGTCAAACCCTGATAGATTGACCGGCGAAGAGTGCGTGCCACTCAAGCTTTGTCCGCTAAGGCGCACAGGCAACACGTCACTTGTGCGCTTGCCGTCCGCATGCACACCGCCCATCCCCGGCAACCAACCCAACAGACGTGAGGCCGTGCTGGTGGTCATAGCAGCACCCCTTCTTCAAGAGCCAATGCTTGCACCGCTTCGCAAAATACGCGCGCACGGTGCTCGTAGTTGTCAAACATGTCAAAGCTGGCACAAGCGGGCGACATCAGCACAGCATCACCTGACTGCGCTTGTTCTGTAGCCAAGCTGACAGCCTCTTGCATTGACTTAGCAACGAGCAATGTCACAGCGCTGATTTCAATTGCAGCGCTAATCAGCGGCGCATCGCGGCCTATTAGAACCACGGCACGCGCAAAACGCGATACGGGTAGCGCCAAAGGCGAAAAATCCTGATCCTTGCCAACACCGCCCAAAATCACAACCAGTTTGCGCGCTGCGCCCAAGCCCGTCAGGGCGGCAACCGTCGCACCTACATTGGTGCCTTTGCTGTCGTCAAAATATTCAATGCCATTGATCACGGCTACTGATTCAACCCGGTGTGGCTCACCCTTGTATTCACGCAGCCCATGCAACATCGGGCCCAAGGCACAACCCACCGCATGCGTCAATGCCAAGGCAGCCAGTGCATTGGTGGCGTTGTGCAAGCCTTGAATGCGCAGTGCGTCCACTGGCATCAGGCGCTGAATATGCAATTCAACGTCTTCGCCTTTGTCACCTCGTTTGCGTTTGATGGTTTCGTCAGCCTCTGAAGCGCGCACCAGCCATGCCATGCCGTTGACGGTTTCAATGCCGTAGTCACCGTGGCGTTGCGGTTCATCATGGCCATAAGTCAGGTAGCTTCGCGATGGCTTGCCTTTGACCTGAGCAGGGATGGCTGCCATGACCAAAGGATCATTGCGGTTGAGCAGCATCAGGCCGCCCGTACCGTAGACATTGTTTTTTGCAGCGGCATACGCTTCATAAGTCTCATGCCAGTCCAGATGGTCTTGCGTGATGTTCAAAACTGTGGCCGCAGTGGGTTCAAACCCTTTGATACCGTCTAATTGAAAACTCGACAACTCTAATACCCAAACTTCAGGCAAGCTATCTGTGTCAATTTTTTCAGCCAGTGTGTCTAGCAAAGTCGGGCCAATGTTGCCTGCAACGGCCACCGTCCTTCCAGCACGCTGCACCAGTTGCCCGGCAAGTGAAGTGACCGTTGTTTTGCCGTTGGTGCCGGTGATGCCAATCACCTGCGGTGCGTAAGCTGAGTCTTCTTTCAAGTCGACAAGCGCTTGCGCGAAAAGGCTGAGTTCATTGCCGCAAACAAGGCCACGCGTACCAGCCGCTGCCGCCACGCCGGCAATATCAGCCGGACTCAAACCAGGGCTTTTGAGTAGCATGTCAAAGGCCGCACTATCGAGCAACGCAGCGTTCATGTCGCCATGCACAAAGTCAGCCGATGGAACACTGGCAAGCAGGGCATCGACTTGCGGCGGCGCGTCGCGCGTATCTGCCACCGTTACCTGCGCACCGTGCCTGGCGCACCAACGTGCCAGTGCCAGACCGGAATGACCCAAGCCCAGCACTAGAACGTTTTTACCAATCAGGTTTTTCATCTGAGTTTGAGTGTTGAAAGACCGACCAGGCACAGCAACATGGTGATGATCCAGAAGCGCACGACGACTTGCGTCTCCTTCCAGCCACTTTTTTCAAAGTGATGGTGCAACGGGGCCATCTTCAAAATGCGTCGCCCCTCGCCATAACGCTTTTTGGTGTATTTAAAGTAGGTGACCTGGAGCATCACTGATAGCGCCTCCACCACAAAAATGCCGCCCATGATGGCCAGCACAATCTCTTGGCGAACAATCACCGCAATCGTGCCCAGTGCAGCGCCCAGAGCAAGCGCACCAACATCACCCATAAAAACTTGCGCAGGGTGGGTGTTAAACCACAAAAATGCCAAGCCGCTGCCGGCCATGGCAGCGCAAAATATCATGAGTTCACCCGAGCCAGGAATAGACGGGAAGAACAGGTACTTTGAGTACACCGAGCTGCCTGTGACGTAGGCAAAAACACCAAGAGCCGAGCCAACCATTACCACGGGCATGATGGCCAGGCCATCCAGCCCATCCGTCAAATTGACAGCGTTGCTGGATCCGACGATGACCAGATAAGTCAAGATGACAAAACCGAACACGCCAAGCGGGTAACTGACCTCTTTGACAAAGGGCACCAAGAGTCCGGCCTTGGGTGGCAGGTTGACATCAAAACCCGACTGCACCCAACTGATGAAAAGCCCGATCACACGCATGTTGGAGCTTTCAGAAATACTGAACACCAAATACAGCGCTGCGACAAGACCGATCAGCGACTGCCACAGGTATTTCTCGCGCGACCGCATACCCTCGGGGTCTTTATGAACCACCTTGCGCCAGTCATCTACCCAGCCAATCGCGCCAAAGCTTAACGTCACGATCAACACGATCCAGACAAAGCGGTTCGACAAATCAGCCCAAAGCAGGGTCGACACCGCAATGCAAAACAAAATCAGTACACCGCCCATGGTGGGTGTTCCTGATTTGCTCAAATGCGTCTGCATGGCGTACTCACGGATCGGCTGGCCAATCTTGAGCGCCGTGAGCCTGCGGATCACGAAGGGTCCCGCCACCAAGCCCATCAGCAGCGCCGTCAGCGCAGCCATCACGGCTCGAAACGTCAGGTATTGAAACACCCTGAAAAATCCGAATTCAGGTGACAAGCCCTGAAGCCATTGAGCCAGGCTAAGCAGCATGTTGGTTTCCCTCGTGTATTTTTGTTGGCGCCAGTTCATACGCTGCGATGGTCTGTACGACGCGCTCCATCTTCATAAAGCGCGAACCCTTCACCAGCACACTGCCCACATGCGGCAACTGTGCAAGCACGGCTGCGTTGAGGGCATGGATGTCATCAAAATGCTGCCCAGAACCAAAACTGTTGCTGGCCAATTGCGATTGGGGGCCCAATGCGAATAGGTTTTCAATGCCTTGGGTATACGCCCAGCGGCCGGCTTCTTCATGAAGCTGCGGGCCTTGATCGCCCACTTCACCCATGTCACCCATCACCATAAGGCGCGGGCCAGGCAATGCCGCCAACACGTCGATAGCAGCCCGCATCGAGTCCGGATTGGCGTTGTAGGTGTCATCGATCAAGGTGATGCTGCGCCCGTGAAGGTGTACTTGGGCCGCACGTGAACGCCCTTTGACAGGTTCAAAAGCCGTCAAGCCAGCGGCAATGCAAGTCAGTGGCACGCGAGCGGCCAGCGCACATGCCGTGGCAGCTAGCGCATTTTTAACGTTGTGCAGTCCCGCGATGTGAAGCCTGAACTCAAGAGCGCCTTGAGGTGTCAACGCAGCAACCTGCCAACCATCAGCATCCCAATGTGCTTCAGCTGTCACGTCGGCTTTACCCGTCATCGCAAAAGTCAGCGTGCCCCGCATGCCCGTAGCCTTTAGCCAGACCGCCGTGTGCTCATCATCTGCTGGGAACACCGCAATACCCTGCGGATTGAGCGCTTCAATAACAGCGCCGTTTTCATGCGCCACCGCTTCAACCGTGCCCATGAATTCAAGGTGCTCGCGCTGGGCATTGTTCACCAAAGCCACGGTTGGCCTGGCAATATCAGCCAGGTAGGAAATTTCACCAGGATGGTTCATCCCGAGTTCAACGACACCGATTTTGTGATCCGCAGTTAAGCGCAGGAGTGTCAGCGGTACGCCAATATCGTTATTCAAATTGCCAACAGTCGCAAACGCATGGTCAGCTTGGTAAGCTCGCAAGATGGATGCAATCATCTGCGTTACGGTGGTCTTGCCATTGCTGCCCGTGACGGCGATCAACGGCAAATCAAACTGAGCGCGCCAGCCTTTGGCAAGCTGGCCCAGCGCCAATTTCGAGTCGCCGACCTCTAGCCCTGGCAGATCGGCTGCTGACAAACCGTGGTGAGCAATGGCGGCCACTGCACCCTTCGCTTTGGCTTGCTGTAAAAAATCATGCGCATCAAAGTTGTCGCCCTTGAGCGCGACGAACAAATCACCGGACTGTAGGCTGCGTGTATCGGTATGCACGCGCTTGATCTCTACGTTGGCATTGCCCACGATTTTCGCTGCGTCCACCCATTGCAGTACTTGTTGCAAAGTCATCATGATGCAGCCCCGCTCTGTTGCCAAGCATCAAGCGCCAGTTGCGCGTGAAGCAGGTCATCAAACGGGTGCTTGACACCCAGCACTTCCTGATAGTTTTCATGGCCCTTACCTGCCAGCAGCAGCACATCATTTGCCTGCGCACTGGCAAGTGTTTCAATAATTGCTTGTGCACGATCAGCCTGCACCCGTACCGATTCACTGTGCGTTAAACCCAGCAGAACCTGGCTGATGATGGCTGCCGGGGCTTCGCTGCGCGGGTTGTCGCTGGTCACCACAATTTGGTCGGCATTTTTTTGCACTGCCGCCGCCATCAAGGGGCGTTTTGACGTGTCTCGATCACCACCGCAACCAAACACACACCACAACTGGCCACCTCTGGCCAGCGCGACAGGTTGAAGTGCCAGCAAGACCTTCTCAAGAGCATCAGGCGTGTGTGCGTAATCAATCACGACCAGCGGTTTGCCAACCTGACTCAGTGTGTTCAACCGCCCCGGTACGGCAGGTAAATCGCAGCATGCCTTAGCAGCGGCTTCAAGCGATAGCCCAAGAGCCCGTAGCGCGCCTACTACGCCCAGCAGATTGGAGACGTTGTACAGCCCGATTGCGTTAGTAATGATGGCGTGCCGCTCAACACCTTCTGCCACCACAAAACTCAAAGCACCAGCATGTTGCTCAATGGCCTCCGCTTGTAACCTGGCGGGTTCATTGATGGCCACTGTCCACACGTCAATGCTGGCGTCCTTGAGTGTCAAACACAAAGCCCGTCCTTTGGCATCATCCACGTTGATGACGGCAGACTTTAAACCCGGCCAGGTAAAAAGAGACTCTTTAGCTGCCCAGTAGGCCTGCATGGAGCCGTGGTAGTCCAAGTGATCTTGCGTGAAGTTTGTAAACACAGCCACTTGCAGGTGCGTTGCATCCAGTCGCTTCTCAGCGATGCCAATCGATGAGGCCTCTATTGCACAGGCATCAAAACCCTCATCGACAAAGCGGCGCAGCTGCTGCTGTAGCAACACCGGATCAGGTGTGGTCAACCCGTTAAAAACCATGGCATCAGGCAGTCCTATGCCCAAGGTACCCACCACACCGCACTTGCGGCTGAGCTTGCCAAGCGCCTGCGCCAACCACCAGGCCGTAGAGGTTTTACCATTGGTTCCGGTGATGGCAATGGTTTGCAATTGACGGCTGGGGTCACCGTAGTAAGCTGCCGCAATGGGTGCAGCAGCGGCTTTCAAGTCTGTGTAAGCGGCGATTTTTTCGTCGATAAAACCATAGGCTTCTATGCCTTTCAAATCGACAAGACAAGCGCCAACATCGACCTTGAGCACTTCGTTGACGTATCGGCGAGCATCCACTGCAGCCCCTGGCCAGGCAATGAAGCCGTCGCCAGCGCCAACCTTGCGACTGTCAGTTGTCAAAGTGCCTTTTACCCGCGCATGCAACCAGTTTGCGGCCTGCTGCGGCGTATGGAGTTGCGTGATCAAAACGACTCCTCCACTGTGCGCATGACAATCTGCGGCTTGACCGACATGTCAGGTTGCACACCTTTCATGCGAAGCGCCTGTTGCACCAGCTCACTGAAAACCGGAGCAGCCACTTCGCCGCCGTAATATTTACCCGCTCTTGGCTCATCAATCATCACCGCCACAATGACGCGCGGCTTGTCGATGGGTGCCATGCCCACAAACCAGGCGCGGTACTTTCTGTCTTTGTCGGTGCCGTAACTTTTACCCACCTGTTTGAAGGCCGTACCTGATTTACCGCCGACCGAATAACCCAGCGTCTGGGCTTTTTGACCTGTACCGCCAGGGCCGGCCGCCATTTGCAACATTTTGCGAACCTCAAGCGCCGTCTTGGCCGAAAAAACCTGTACACCAGCGGCAGGTTCGTCGCTTTTAATCAGGGTCGCATCAATGATTTGCCCATCATGGCCGAACACGGTGTAAGCACGCGCCATTTGAAATAACGATGCCGACAAACCATAGCCATACGACATGGTGGCCTGCTCAATCGGCCGCCATGTTTTGTACGGCCGCAAACGACCGGACACGACGCCAGGAAAAGCGATTTGCGGTTTTTGCCCAAAGCCAGCCTGCGAAAATGTTTCCCACATCTCACGCGGCTGCATTTGCATGGCCATTTTGACCGTGCCCACATTGCTCGATTTTTGAATCACTTCCTGAACCGTCAGGACGCCGTGCGGATGGGCATCTGAAATTGTTGAACCGGTGATCTGCATGCGCCCCGGTGCTGTTTGAATTTGCGTTTCAGGCTTGACACGCCCTGTCTCCAGCGCCAGGCCCACGGTAAACGCTTTCATCACCGAGCCAGGCTCAAAGGTATCGGTCAACGCCCGGTTACGAAGCTGATTGCCACTCATGTTTTGCCGCTTGTCAGGCACATAGCTCGGGTAGTTGGCCATCGCCAGCACCTCGCCAGTGACGGCGTCGAGCATCACCACACTGCCCGCAACAGCCTTGTTGGCAATCACCGCATCGCGCAGCTTTTGGTACGCCACAAACTGCATCTTGCTGTCAATCGACAGTTGCAGGTCTTTGCCATCAACGGGCGGCACTTGCTCACGGGTGTCTTCCACCACCCTACCCAGCCGGTCTTTGATAACACGGCGTGAACCCGCGCGACCACCCAACTCTTTGTTGTAAGCCAGCTCCATGCCTTCCTGACCACGGTCCTCAATGTTGGTGAAGCCCACCACATGCGCGATGGTTTCACCCTCGGGGTATTGGCGCTTGTATTCCTTGCGCTGGTAAATACCTTTGATACCGAGTGTGGTTATTTTTTGCGCGACAGCATCATCGACTTGACGCTTGATCCAGACAAAGTTTTTGTCTTCGTCAGCGAGCTTTTTGTTCAACTCCGCAATCGGCATCTCCAACAACTTGGCCAACTCAAGCAACTGTGGTTTGGTAGCATTGATGTCTTCAGGAATCGCCCAAATACTGGGCGCTGGGACACTGGAAGCCAGGATCAAACCATTGCGGTCGAGGATGCGTCCGCGATTGGCAGGCAGTTCTAGCGTGCGGGCAAAACGCACTTCACCTTGGCGTTGAAAAAAATCATTGCCCAACACCTGCACATACATAGCCCGACCCGCCAACCCCATGAAAGCCAAGGCAATCGCAGCCACAATAAATTTGCTGCGCCACACGGGCGTTTTGCTGGCCAGCAAAGGGCTTGACGTGTACTGCACGCTTCGGCTCATTTGGCCACTCCTGTTGCCGTGCCACCACCTTGCGTCACGTATTGCGTGATGGCCGGTGTCACACTGCGCATTTGCAGGTTGTCTTTGGCCAGTTTTTCAACCCGCAACGGCGTGGCCTGCGCGCGTTTTTCAACTTGCAGGCGTTCGTTTTCAGCTTCAAGTTTGCGGTTTTGCGTGATGGCTTTTTCAAGCTCAACATACAGCCTGCGCGACTCGTACTGGGTGCGCACCAAGTACAGTGCGCTGGCTAAAACAGCCAACAGTAGAACAAGATTCAACCGCGTCATGCCGGCACCTCGGTGCGCTCTGCAATGCGCATCACCGCGCTACGAGCCCGCGGGTTGGCAGTAACTTCAGCTTCACTTGGCTTGATGCGCCCGAGCGCTTTTAGCCGCATCGCTTTGGGCGCAGCAAACGGCGCGCGTCGGTCAAACACCTCGCGCGAATGCTCGGCGATGAACTGCTTGACGATGCGGTCTTCGAGCGAATGAAAACTGATCACGACCAACCGACCTCCAGGTTGCAAGATGTTGAGTGCCGCTGTTAACGCCTGGCTGAGCTCTTCAAGCTCGGCGTTGATGAAAATCCGAAAAGCCTGAAATGTGCGCGTTGCTGGGTCCTTGCCCGGCTCGCGGGTTTTGACCGCGCCAGCCACGATGTGGGCCAGTTCATGTGTGCGCCCGATTCGACCCCGCTCCTGCCTTGCACGATCAATCGCCTTTGCAATCTGCCCAGCAAACCGTTCTTCGCCATAGTCACGAATCACCTCCGTCATACTTTCTATTGATGCATCTAGCAGCCAGTCGGCCACGCTCTGGCCCCGCGTGGTGTCCATCCGCATGTCGAGTGGTCCATCGCCACGAAACGAGAAGCCCCTGGCTGCGTTGTCGATTTGCGGTGAACTGATGCCCAAATCCATTAGAAGACCAGCAGCACTTGAGGGTGCGAGCTGTGCAAGCTGATTGAAGCCCTCGTGGCGAATGGAAAAGCGTGGGTCGGTGATATTGGCCGCCTCGGCAATAGCTTCCAGGTCTTTGTCGAAAGCCACCAGCGAACCTTGGCTTGAGAGCTCCGAGAGAATCAAACGCGAATGACCACCGCGTCCAAAGGTTGCGTCGATGTAGTGTCCGTCCGGCAAGATGCGAAGCGCTGTAATTGCTTCGTTCAACAAGACGGTGCGGTGTGTCCATATGTCCTGCACCATCATCTTTCTAAAACGAGAAGTCCCTGAAGACGTCAGGCATGTCGCCTTTCATCTGCTCAGCTTCTTTGGCGGCGTAGGTTGCCGCGTCCCACAGCTCAAAATGGCCACCCATACCGAGCAGCACGGTGTCTTTGCTGATACCCGCTGCTGCGCGTAGCTCAGGCGACACCAGCACCCGCCCGGTGGCATCCATGTCGACGTCCATGGCATTGCCCAGAAAAATACGTTTCCACCACTGGGCTTGCATGGGCAGTGATGCAATCCGGTCGCGGAATTTTTCCCACTCGTTACGCGGGAAAATCATCAGGCAACCGTGCGGGTGCTTGGTGATGGTGAGCTGGCTGTTTGAAGTGGCGCTCAGCACGTCACGATGCCGGGTTGGCACAGACAGCCGACCCTTGGTATCGAGAGCTAACGAAGACGCGCCTTGAAACACTGCTAAAACCCTTTGAAAAACACTTTTCACCACTAAATTGCACTTCCTCCCACTTTATCAGGAAAGAATTGGCATGCAAGTGCTTTGAAACAAATTTTTTCAATGAAATCAAGGACTTAGAAGCGCCTTCGCAGGCTTTTAGAAATAACAAAAAATGTTATGAATTAAGCACTTAGCACACGCAGTGAAAGTGTTTGTTTAAGCTGAGGCGTTTAAAGGAGGGCAAAGTAAATATCAATTGCGGCCGATAGCGCTGCGCGCAGGCCGAATCAGCTGAACAGAAAGTTCAGTCTTTGCGCGTGGTGACTTTGGCGTGTTCGGTGATGCCAATCACGTTGAAAAAAGCCGCTACCAGGCGGTTAACGTCTGAAAACTGCACGGACCGGTTTTCGGCCTGACGTGCCGATACCCAATTGAGCAGCGATCCAGCTGCGGAAAAGTCAACACGTATCAGCTTGGCGCATGAAATCACCATGATGTCAGCGCCCATCAGCTTGGCTTCCAGCTGGTCCAGCATCGCGATGGCATCACCTTCGATTTGGCCAGACAGCTCAACCGACGAAAGATTGCTCATTTGCGATGACAGTGCGTCCATGTGCGTGTCGCCATCAAGAGCGCTCATGCCAGACGGAACGGAATCATAGTGAACATCGCTGATGATGGTGCTACCCGCCACGGCCATGCCTTGGTTATCCATCGACTTGTACTCGCAGCGCGCAACCTCCCATGCCGGGGGCGAGACTTCATAGGTCACACAAAAATCAAGTGCAGCCAGTTCAAACTCATCAGGCCGGTGTGTCACACGCAAAGCCTCCATGCGCAATTGCCACCAGTCTTGCGGCGTGGCACGGTCGCCCGATGGTGTGGCGTTTTGCAAAATCTGATGGAAGTGTGAACCGCCCATAAAACGCAACTGCACGGGCTGTGCAGACCATCCTGCAAACACTTTGCACAACGGCTCGACAGCATTGGCCTCAATGGTTTTCAGATTGTTCCAATTCAAACGCCATGGCATAGGCGCTTTGGCCAATGCAGCCTTCAGCGCAGCAACCGTCTGAATACCCAAGGTTGAGGAACAAATCCAGTCAGCGGTTTGACTGCCGACAGACGCTTGAGCCACAGGGCCGGCCAGCTGCTTGACCATCGCAGGCATGGAGAACCACTGTGGAGCGGATCGGTCAAATTTTTGGACGAATTTGATGGCTGTGTTTTCAAATTTTTCCTGCTGGTCGGTGGCCCTGTACAAGTCGAAAAGCGCCATCCAGACTTCAGACTGGCCAGTGCGCGAACCAGCGGGTGCCAGCATTTCAAGCAAAGCCGCCTCGGCACCTGCATCGTCGCTGTTGGCAAAACTGATGGAGGCTTCTTCCAGCTCGGCATCATGCGCAATTTCCTGCACATCCATGGCCATCATATTGGTGTAGCTAAAACCAGATGACCCGGCTTCAGGGCCCTTGGCCGAAGCTGCCAAAGCATTCAGCATCGGTGGCTTGGGCGTTGCAGGCTGCTTGACCGGTTCAGCCTTGGCCAGAGAAAATTCCGGCATCAGGGGACTGGCAATATCTGGCTCCGAAGGCTTGGCGGTTTTTAGAGGCTCCAGAGCAATCGGTTCGGTCGTGCCGTAGCTAGCTGGCAAATCAGGCGGGTCAAACGTGCGATCAGGGGCGGCAGGTCGCGGCGGCTCGGAAGGGGGTACGCTAGCGCCGGTCGGAAAATTGGAAGAGTCCACCGACTGAAGCGATGAAGCAGCGTTGCCATGCTTGGTTTTCCACCATTGCATGGACATTTGCGCTTCAATTTCGTCAATCTTTTTAATCGTCTTGGCACGGTCATCCGGCTTGGACGGCATACTGCTTTGAAAAAACGAGGGTCGCCCACCCGGGTCTTGCCCGACCATGGATTCGCGCTTGCGCATCTTGCGCAGCATGTCAAATTCGCGCTTGCGAACAAAGTCATTGCGCCGTTTGCGCTCAATCATCTCCTTGAGCAACAGCTTGCTCACAGCCTCATCGCGGTCAGTCTCTTTGTTGTCAAGCTCCGTCCAGCTCGTCGCCGGATTGCGAACGAACTTCACCATTTTGGAAAGCAAACCCGATGAGGTGTCTTCTTTGGCCATGAAGCTTAGTTTGGGAGACGTTAAAACGGCGGCGACGCTGATGCGGCGTCAATCACCAAACATTTTTTGCTTGAGTTCGCGCCGCTGCTGCGCCTCAAGCGACAAGCTGGCTGTAGGCCGTGCAATCAGCCGGCCAACGCCAATCGGCTCGCCCGTTTCATCACAGTAACCATAGTCACCTGAATCAATGCGGGCTATCGATTGTTCGATCTTTTTCAGCAGCTTGCGCTCGCGGTCACGGGTGCGCAACTCCAACGCGTGCTCTTCTTCAATCGTTGCCCGGTCAGCCGGGTCAGGCACAACGGTGGTGTCTTCACGCAGGTGCTCAGTGGTGGCACCTGCACTGTTATGTATGTCTTGTTTGAGGATGGACAGCCTGTGGCGGAAAAAAGCCATCTGCTTGTCGTTCATGTACTCAGCATCCGGCATGGCCTTAACTTCTTCGTCGGTCAAGGTTTCGGCAGTTTTGGTTTTCCAGTTGTTGGCTAATTTGGGGTCTTTTTTGGCGGCCACATGAGGTGGCGGCGCGATCACACGTTCGATCATTGTTGAGTAACTGGCTTTGGCTGCGTCTGGCGCATGGGTAGGCACCATGGGTGCGGGGGGAGGCATGTGGGCCAGCGCGCGCGAAGAGCTTCGACGGCCCGGCTTGAGAGGTGGCGGTGGCGGCAAACCATTGCTGGCGAGCGCTGGTTTGACCTGAACCGCAACGGCTGGCGGGACTACGGCTGATGCTTTTTTACTAACGACTGCTTGCACTGGTTTAACTTTAACGGGTTGAACCACTGCTTTTTTGGGCAGCGGCTTGGCGACAGGTTTGACGGCGGTCCTAACGGCCTTTTTGGCGGACGCTTTGGGCACAGGCTTCGGCGTGGCTTTAGACGTTGGCTTGGCGGGCGATTTCACAATAACTTTGACTTTGGCTTTGGCCGGGCTTGCTTTGGCGACAGGCTTGGGGACTGGCTTTTTAACAACCGGCTTGGGAACCGGTTTTTTCACGGCGGACTTGGTTTTGACAGCAGGTTTGGCAACTTTTTTTGCGACAGGTTTGGCTGCTGCTTTCGGTGTCGCTTTGGGCTTGGCGGCAACTTTAGCTTTGGCTTTCGTCTTCACAACTGGCTTGCTCACGGCCGCCTTGACCACTTTTTTGGCCGTTGGCTTTGATTTGCTGGCGCTTTGACTCGCCTTGGCTGATTTTGCTGGTTTCGCTTTCACTGCCTGTCTCCTCTGGGATGCCGCCTCTGGATGAACCCCACCACCATCGCCGGATGGGGTGCCGGGTCGGGTATTTTGGTCGGCGCGCGATTGTAGCGGCTGCTCGGCCTGCTGCGATGCCTTAAAGCCAAAGCGTTGGAGAATCGATACAAACATAGACTTTTATAAACTTTTTGTCGCTAAATTGGCGCTTTTTTACAAACAGCTTGCAGCCTAACTCAAAGAAGCCTCAAACCAGGCATTGTTCAAGGCCTTGCATAAAAATATCTTTCGGCAGGTCAATGCCGATAAACACCATTTTGCTGGTTTTGACCTCGCCAGCGGCCCAAGCAGGCCCCAAATCGCTGCCCATCAGCTGGTGGACGCCCTGAAAAATCACCTTGCGTTCGGTGCCCTCCATGTTCAGCACACCTTTGTAGCGCAGCATACGTGGGCCGTAAATGTTGACAATCGCACCCAAAAAGTCCTCCAGCTTGGCAGGGCTGAAGGCCTTGTCTGATCGGAACACAAAGCTTTTCACGTCATCGTCATGCGCATGGTGGTGACCCGACTCAGCAGCGTGGGACGGATGGTCGCAATGCTCGCCCTCTGCGTGGTTGTGGCCTTCGTGCCCATGATCGTGGTCATCGGCCTTGAGGAAATCCGGGTCAATGTCCAGTTTGGCGTTCAGATTAAAACCCCGCAGGTCAAACACATCGGCAATCGCTACGTCGCCAAAATGCACCGCTTTTTGCGGCGCGCGCGGGTTCATGTGGGTCAAGCGATGCATCAGCGCTTTCACCTCAGACTCCGCCACCAAGTCGGTTTTGCTGATGAATATCTGATCTGCAAAGCCAATCTGGCGGCGCGCCTCTTGCCGGTCGTTGAGCTGGGTGTCGGCGTGTTTGGCATCGACCAGCGTCAAAATGGAGTCCAGCAGGTACTGCTCGGCTATTTCTTCGTCCATAAAAAAGGTTTGCGCCACTGGGCCCGGGTCGGCCAGCCCGGTGGTTTCAATCACCACGCGGTCAAAAGTCAGCTCGCCCTTGCGCCTTTTCTCTGCCAGTGTTTGCAGCGTTTCACGCAGGTCTTCGCGAATCGAGCAGCAAATGCAACCGTTGTTCATCTGGATGATGTTTTCCTGGGTGTCATTGACCAAAATCTCGTTATCAATGTTTTCTTCGCCAAACTCGTTTTCAATCACGGCAATCTTCTGGCCATGTGCCTCGGTCAGGATGCGCTTCAAGAGCGTGGTTTTACCTGAGCCTAAAAAGCCGGTAAGGATGGTGACGGGGATCAAGCTCATGTGTGTGCCTAGGAAGTCCAAGTTAAGTCAAGCCATGATTTTACCGACCATGGGATGGCGGGCGCTGGGCAGGGCAATACGGGCAAGGCCATCAATTGCTATTAATTCAGGAGCTGTTTGCGCCCGTATTTATTGGTCTAGAGGCCAATTTAATAGGTGAAAACAGCGATTTTTGAGGGTCAAAAGCTACTTTTTAACCAAAACCAGCCCCTTGAGGTATTCACCCTCAGGAAACGTCACCGTCATCGGGTGATCTGGCGCGCCACCCATGCGTTCGGTGATGTAAGCGTCCACACCTGCGTCCAGCCCCGCACCGGCAACGATTTTGTGGAACAGGTCTGCGCTGATACCGCCTGAGCACGAGTAGGTGAACAGTGCGCCGCCGGGCTCAAGCAGCATCAGCGCCAGGCGGTTGATGTCTTTGTAGGCACGGGCGGCGCGCTCGGCGTGATACGCGGTAGGTGCAAACTTGGGCGGGTCGAGCACGATGGCATCGAAGGTGACGCCGTCTTTCAGGTATTGGCGCAGTGCAGCGTTCACATCCGCGTCCAGCATGGTGGTGCGGTTGGTGCCAAAACCATTCAAGGCCACGTTGGCAATGGCGCGTTCAATGGCGGGCGCTGACGAGTCAATCGACGTGACATGCGCCGCGCCGCCCGCCAAAGCAGCGACGGTAAAACCGCCTGTGTAGCTGTAGCAGTTCAAAACACGCTTAAAACCCATGCGGCGTGTGTACTGGCTGAACTTGTAGCGGCTGTCGCGCTGGTCTAAATAGAACCCGGTTTTGTGACCCTCGGCCACATCCAGGCTTAACTTCCAGTCGTGCTCGGTCAGGACGACTTCTGTCAAGCCAGCCCCCGCCAGCCAGCCCGTTGCCTCGGGCAAGCCTTCAAGCGCGCGAACGCTGGCGTCTGACCTCTCATACAACCTGGTCAAGCCGGTTTGCTCCAGCAGCGCGTCCACAATCACGGCTTTGAAGCGCTCAGACCCGCAACTGGAGAACTGCGCCACCAGTGTGTCGCCGTACCTGTCAACCACCAGGCCGGGCAAACCATCAGATTCGCCATGAATCAGCCGCAGACCGTTACTTTGGATGTCAAATAGGGCTCTAGTCGATATAGCACGGGCGCAAGCAGCTATGAAAAACGTAGCGTCAATGCGTTGTGTTTCTTCAAAACTCCAGATCCGCGCGCGTATTTTGGACTGCGGGCTGTACGCCGCCCAGCCTAAAAATTGACCGGCTGAGCTTTCTACCCGCACCGTTTCACCCGCATCACCGCCGCCCGTGGCAATCGCTCCATCAAAAATCCAGGGGTGGCGGCGCAGCAAGGATTTTTCTTTACCGGGTTTTAGACGTAGTGTTTTCATGGCCATATTGTCGCGTTTAGGTGCGCTTTGACCCAAAAAGGTGCGGCGTCTGGTTTGAGCATGAAAACATGGTGACAATGCTCTGATGCGTTTTAGCTACTTATGGGCTTGGCTATTCACCAGGTTATTTACCTGCTTGTCACCTCGCAAGGTGTCGGGATGGATGTGCAGCGGCGTCTTGTGCAGCTTGATGCTGCTGGTGACCAGCCCGGTGGCGTTGTCGGCTCCGATGGTTGAACTGAACCCGGCAAAGCAGCCCATTGCACTGGGCGATGCTGGCGAATACTGGATTGATGAAAACGCCAAGTTGCAGCCAGCGCAAATCACTGGCAACGCAGATATTGTTTGGGAAGCAACGCCAAAAAGCGGTATTTACCCGCTCAAGCCCCGGCAGGCCTTGTGGATCAAGTTCACTGTGCCCGCCTCGACGGATACCGACCACTGGTTGCTTGAAATTCCGTATCCGGCGCTTGACCGGGCGTCGCTTTACACCTTCAACCGCACGGGTCAATTTTCCGAGCAAAAATCTGGCGACCTGGTACCCGTCAACCTCTGGCTGACGCCGCACCGACATACGCTGATGGTGATCAACTTCAACCGGCAAGAGCCCGCTCAGTACCTGCTGCGGCTTGAAAACGCGCAGGGTTTCAGTGCCCCCATCCGTTTTGTCGACACCCGCTTTGAACTGCGCAGCGAACAAAAAACATCGCTTTTTTTGGGGTTTTACTTTGGCATGGCGGTACTCGGCTGCGGCATAGGACTATTAGGCCTGCTTTGGCTGCGAGACCGTGCCTACCTTTACTACGCTTTGTGCTCGGTGATGCTGGGCTTGACGCTGGCAACTATCACGGGCGCTGCCGCACTGCATTTGTGGCCTGATTCACCCTATTGGGCCGACAGGTCCTTGACTATTCTTGGAACCTGGACATTGCTGAGTGTGCTGTTGCTCAGTGCTACCGTGGTGTCACTTGCTGAGCGTTCCCGACTTTTGAACCGAATGGTCTTGGGAGTGGCTGGCGTGGGAGTGGTTCTGTCGATCTTGCTGGGTGTGACGGACAGCGCGTTGCGCTTGACACTGGTTGTGCCATTCGTTGTTGTGGTGCCAATACTGCTGCTGGGCATCAACTTTTGGGCCTGGCGCCACGGTGACCGCTATGGTGGCTGGCTGCTGGTGACAGCCGTTCCCTTTGCCATCGCGTGGGCGATTGCCACGGCACGCTACATGGGCTGGATCCCGCTGAGCTTTATCACCGAACAAAGCGGTCTGGCCAGTATTGCGTTTCAGTTGCCTGCGCTGTTGGCTGTTTTGGTATTGCGCAGTCAGCAAAGCCGCGAGAACAAACGCCGTATTTTGGGCTTGGACCGGATTGACCCAGCCACAGGCCTGATCAATGAACATGTTTTTGGCGAGCGCATGATGCGCATGATTGCCCGATCTGAGCGGCTGAAGCACCAAAGCGCCGTCATGCTGATTGACATCATCAACACCGAACAAACCCAGCGTGACTTTGGCCGCAAGGTGGCAAATGAATTACCACTGCGGGTGGCCTCACGGCTGCTGTCAACCGCGCGTGAAATTGACAGCGCAGCGCGCTTGTCTGAGCTGCGTTTCGGCATGCTGGTGGAAGGCCCCTTCAGTGATGAAGATGCGGCCACCTTGGGCCCACGCATTGTGGCGCGCTGCCTGATGCCCTACAAGGGCTTGCACGACGAGTGCGTGGCGCAGGTGCGCGTGGCTTATGCGCTGGTCCCATACCAGGGCAGCGGCGCACAAAGTCTGCTGTCACGGCTGGAAAGCCGCTTGGCCACGGCCGCCAGCAGCGACGACAAGCGCGCTGTTTTTGTGCTCTGAAAAATAGAGCACCCTCCCATGAACTTGCAGGCCTTGGCGGCTTGTAGGTGCCCAACTGGAATTTTGCGACAATCATCCGCAATGTTTTTAATTACACCATCAACCGTGCCCATGACACTCCTGCGCAGGCTTGCCTTGGCGGCAGTGACGGTATTGCTGGTGGCAACTGGTATCGCCAGCACAAACGCGTGGTCCCGCACCGTGCTGGATCTGGACGTGAAGCAGCAGCCCGTCGCCCTGAAGGACTGGGGTGACTACTCGATTGACGCCATGGGCCAGATGACTGCCGCACAGGTTTTTGCGGCCAGCCCAAGCAACTGGCAACCCACGCAGTCCAACACCATCTACCCTGTAACGCCGGGTCAAGCCCTGTGGATTCGTTTTACCGTGCCGCCCGCGCCCGACGCCGAGCGCTGGTACCTGGAAGTGCCCTATTCGTCGATTAATCGGGCATCGCTTTTCACCCTCGACTCCGCTGGCCAATGGGGTGAGCAAGAATCTGGTGACCTGGTCGCCGTGAGCAAATGGCCGGTGCCGCACCGCCACCCGCTGCTTCCGATTGCACTGTCAGCCGAAGTACCCACCAGTTATTTGCTGCGGCTTGAAAACGGGCACAGCTTTGGCGTTGAACTGCGGTTTTTGAGCGAGAGTCACTTGACCCGTTCAGAGCAGCGTATGTCGCTGATTCTGGGTATCTTTTTTGGACTGGTCGGACTGGCGGCGGTGGTCTCTGCGCTCAGCGCCTTGTCGCTGCGTGACCCGGCCTACGGTTTTTACGCCGCGTCCGTCGCCTTGATGGGGTTGACCCAAGCCACCGCCACAGGCATAGCCGGGCTGCATCTGTGGCCCAACTCGCCGGCCTGGAATGACGCGTCTACCTTTGTGCTTGCCACACTCGAGCTGGCAGCCACGCTGATGTTTATTTCCGCTGCCGTCTCATTGCCAGAGCGTTCAGCCAGACTGCATCGCCTGTTCATCGGCATCGCTTTGCTTGGTTTGGTAACCGCAGTAGCTGTGGCGTTAGTGCCGATGGATATCCGGATGCGGGTGTTGATGTCCTATATTTTTCTGCCGCAGTTGCTGGCGTTTTCAGCGCTGGTGTGGGCGTGGCGGCGGGGCGACCGTTTTGCACCGCGGCTGATGCTGGGGTTTTTGCCCGTAGCGCTGGTGGGCGCCTGCATAACAGCACGTACTATGGGCTGGATACCCGTCAGTTTTATAACGCAGCATGGGCCGCAAGTCGCCACAGCCATTCAATTGCCAATCATGATGATCGTGTTGATGCTGCGAAGCCAGCAGCACCGGGAAAATAAGCGCCGGATTCTCGGGCTGGACCGGATGGACCCGGCCACCGGCCTGATCAATGGCCATGTGTTTGCCGAGCGCTTGATGCGCATGATTGCACGCTCAGAGCGTCTCGAGCAACAAAGCGCGGTGATGCTGATTGACATTGTCAACACCGAGCAAACCGAGCGTGATTTTGGCCGCAAAACGGCCGAAGAAATGCCCCTGCTTGTGGCTGAACGCCTGCTGTCTACCGCACGTGAGATTGACAGTGCAGCGCGCCTGTCAGAGCGGCGCTTTGGCATGCTGGTCGAGGGCCCGTTTGACGCCGAGGACGCGGGCGCGCTTGGCCCGCGGATTGTGGCGCGCTGCCTGATGCCCTACAAGGGTTTGCACATTGACTGCGTGGCTCAGGTGCGGGTGGCGTATGCGCTGGTACCCTACCAGGGCGCTGACACCCAGAGCTTGCTGACCCGGCTTGACGAGCGCTTGGCTTGGGCAGCGAGCACCGGGGACAAACGCGCCGTCTTCATGCTGATTGACACCTACGCGCCCACTAAAACGCCACAAACTGACAAGTAGCCATCAAGGGCCAGGCTTGGGTGTTTTGTTAGCCCGTGAAGCCCTGGGATGAGCGGCATCATAGACCTTCGCCAAGTGCTGAAAATCAAGCCGCGTATAGACCTGTGTGGTGGTGATGTTGGCGTGACCCAACAGCTCTTGCACCGCCCGCAAATCACTGCTGGACTGCAGTACATGGCTGGCAAACGAATGCCGCAGCATGTGCGGATGCACCGGTGTCGCCAAACCGGCTTTGAGTGAGCGTTGCTTTAAGCGCACGCGAATGTGCTGCGGCGTGAGCCGACCGCCGCGCGCGTTGATGAACAGCGCCGCATCAAGCCCTGCCCATTGGGGGCGCAAGCTGGCCCAGTGCGCCATCGCCTCAAGCGCTTTGCTGCCCACGGGTACGCTGCGTTTTTTATGGCCTTTACCCAGTACATGCGCCTCGGCGGCGGCCATGTCAATCCAGCCCAGAGCTGTGGCGCTGGCCTGCAGGTCCAGCCCCACCAGCTCGCCAATGCGCAAGCCGCAACCGTACAGCAGCTCGGTGATGCAGTGGTCACGCGCTTCACGGACCGGATTTTCATCTTCAGCCTCATCGCTGGTGTAGCTGGCCAGTTGTACTGCTTCTTCAACCCCCAAGGCCTTGGGCAGCGGCTTGGGTACTTTGGGGGCGCGCACGCCCTGCACCGGGTTGCTGGCCACCAAGCCCTCTCGGCCCAGCCAGGCGTAAAAGCCGCGCCAGCCGGACAAAATCAGCGCAATGCCGCGCGGGCTGCGGCCTGCGCTGTGCATTTGCGCCACCCAGCGACGGAAGTGGTGGTTACTGATCGATGGCAAATCGGTGTGCGCCGCTTGCGCGCTGGTTTGCAGTTTTTGCAAATCTGCAGCATACAGCTCTACCGTGCGCTGAGCCAAGCGCTTTTCAACCCGGACGTGCTCCAGGTAGCGCAAGACGAGCGGGTCAAATTCAAAGGCTATGCTTTGATCTTTCGCCACGCCGTGCTGCATGGCGGCGTTTACTCGCTGGTGGCTTGCGGCAGCAGCCGCGACAGTGCAGCGCCCGCCAAGTCGCCAATTTGCGCCAGGAAATCAGTCCCCATGTCGGCATGAAAACGCTGCGCATCGGTCGATGCCAGCACCAGCATGCCAAAGGCTTCTTGCTCAGGCGCAGCGCGCAGAGGAATCAACGCAATTGACATGGCCATGGCCGCGTCAGGTAGCCAGTTGGCCGCTTCAAAACCTGAGTTCACACCGCAGTACGGCGCACCCAGCGACGACGCAAAAGCCTGTGCGTCACTGCTGACATCGGTGCAAAAAGACTCGCCGGTAAAAATACCATTGACGCGCCAGACCTTGATGGCGGCTTGCGGAATCGCAAACTGGCCTTTGAGCTCACGCACAATGGTTTCGGGCAAGTCACGCGCATGGGCTGTGAGCAGCAAATTGCGGGTGCAGCGCTGGAGCTTATCGGCAATGGTCACGTTTTCGTTGCCGTGGCGAATCATTTCCACCACTTTGCCCTCCAGCGTCTTGATCTTGTCCCGCAGCAAACCCGCCTGGCGCTCTTGCAAACTGACGGCGCGCCCACCATGACCGCTCGACAACTCTACCGCGGCCAGCAACTCGGCATGGCGTTCAAAAAAATCTGGCGTGTTCGCCAAAAAGCTGGCGATGTCGTCTTCGGTGATCGGATGGTTGTGGGTGTGTTCAGTTGGGTTCATGGTGGGATTGTCGTGTTTTTTTAGGTCACTGAAAAGTTGCTGGAACATCAATCTCAGACTCAAAGACGGTGGTTGCGGGTCCGGTCATCATCACGGGGGCATTCAGCTCGCCGGGCCACTCAATTGTCAAGTCACCACCACGGGTTTGCACGTTGACCTTGGAATCCAGTAGCCCTAGCCGAATGCCCGCCACCACCGCAGCGCAGGCGCCGGTGCCACAGGCCAGCGTCTCACCTGCACCGCGCTCGTACACCCGCAGGCGGATGGTGTTTCGATTAACGACTTGCATAAACCCGGCGTTGACGTGCTCAGAAAAACGCGGGTGGCTTTCAATCAGCGGCCCGATTTCCAACACAGGTGCCGTGTCAACGTCGCTCACCAGTTGCACGGCATGCGGGTTTCCCATGGATAAAACCGCTATAAATACAGGAGCTGCTTGCGCCCGATTTGATTGGATTTCAGGCATATTTAAGGGCCATTTTTGCCATGAATTGACGGTTTCAGGTGTTAATCCTGTCGAATCAAAAGGTACGGCGGTCAAGTCAAACACTGGCGCACCCATGTCCACTGTCGCGCGGCCATCTGGCTGCATGGCGAGTGTCAAAACGCGGTTCATGGTTTGCACTTTCAGCACGCTCTTGTCGGTCAAACCCTGCTCACGTGCAAAGCGCACAAAGCAGCGCGCCCCATTGCCGCAATGCTCTACTTCGCCACCATCCGCGTTGTGAATCACATATTCAAAATCAACTTCAGGCGTAGGCGCTGGCCTTACCGACAAAATCTGATCAGCGCCCACTCCAAAATGGCGATCGGCCAAAAACCGGTACTGCGCGGCGTTTAAGCCCAGCAGCCCACGGGTTTCATCCAGCACGACAAAGTCGTTGCCTGCGCCCTGCATTTTTGTGAATTTGACCAACATGGCCTGATTATCACGCTACGCTATGGTTTTAAACATTCCTTACAAAGCATCATGCGCATCCCTGACTGGACACCGTCCCTTAAACCCCAACCCGACGACCTGGTGCAAGCCATTTTGAAACGGCGCGGCGGGGAACTCATCAACCTCGACAAAGCGCTGCTGTGGAGCGAGCCGCTGGCGCGCGGCTGGAACGTTTACCTCAAAGCGGTGCGCACCGACCTGCCGACCAGCTGGAAACTGCGCGAACTGGGCATTTGTACCGTGGCTTTGTTGACAGGCGCGGCCTATGAGTACCACCACCACGCGCCTGATTTTTTAAAGGCCGGTGGTACACAGGCCGAGCTGGATGCATTGCAAGTTGTTTGTGCTCTATACCAGTCAAATACGGCTATAGCCCAATCAAATCAGGCGCTAGCAGCTATCGAAAGCATAGTGATTCAATACGCCGCACAAATGACCCTGGATGTCAAAGTCACGGACGAAGTGTTCGCGCAACTTAAACAGCACTTTGACACGACCCAGATCGTCGAGCTGACCGCCGCGATTGCCACCTACAACATGGTGGCCAGGTTTTTGGTAGCGATGGGCATCACCCCCGAAATTTAGGCCTGAAGTCTGATCAATCTGCCTTGATGTTGTTGTCTTTGACCACCTTGGCCCAAATACCCATTTGCTTGTCCATAAACAAGCGCGCTGCATCCGGCGTGCCGCCGACAACGTCAATGCCTTGCGCGTCGAGCTTCTTGGCAACGTCCGGACTTTTCAAAATGGCGTTGAGTGCGTCGTTCATGCGTTTCAAGATATCAGGCGGGGTTTTGGCCGGGGCCAGCACGGCCCACCAGGCGGGCGCCTCAAAACCGGGGTAGCCGCTTTCGGCGATGGTCGGCACATTGGGCAAGTCCGGGCTGCGTTTGGTGCTGGTCACGGCCAGCGGGCGCATGCGGCCGCTGTCGATGTGCGGCTTGGTCACAAACACGGAGCCAATTGACATGGGTACATGGCCCGCAACCGCATCAATCATCAATGGGCCGCCGCCTTTGTACGGAATATGCGTCCAGTCCAATCCGCCGTTTTTACCCAGCAGCGTCATGGCCACGTGGCCCAGGCTGCCGGACCCAATACTGCCGTAGCTGACGTTCTTTTTGGCTTTGCTAGCAGCCACCACGTCGGAAAAAGCTTTGTACTCGCTACCTGCAAATGTGGCCAGCACCATCGGTGATGTGCCAACCAACACTATTGGAGCGAGGTCTTTTTTGCTGTCAAACGGCAGGTTGGGGATGAGGGCCGGATTGACGCCGTGGGTATCAAACACCACAGCAAAGGTGTACCCATCTGCTGGGCTTGCGGCGACGGCTGCAGCACCGATGGAGCCTGATGCACCGCCCTTGTTTTCAACAATTACGGTTTGGCCCAAGGCAGTTTGCAGCGGCACTTGCAAAATACGCGCGACTTGGTCGACCGAACCGCCAGGCGGGAACACCGCCACCAGTTTGATGGGGCCGCGCGTGGGCCAGGCAGGCGGTGTTTGGGCCATCGCCCCGAGAACAAAGGTGGCCAGCAAACCAAAAACCAAACTGCGCTTGAAATTCATTGAAGTCTCCGTGTTGTAATCTGTAGAGCTTGTCCGGGGATAATTTGGGGTCGCGCAAGTGGATTTTCGGGATGAGCTGCTAGGCGCAAAATCCAAGGCAAGGCTGATGCCCTGCCTGATTTTGCAACAACGCAGATCGCCCGAAAATCCACTTGCCCCTCGGGTTGGGGTGAAATCGGGCGATTTGACCACCAAATCTCTTGCATGGGCATGAGCCCATGTGGCGAGATGTTGGCAGCCAACTCATCCCGATTGCACCCCAACGCGACCCCAAATTATTCCCGGACAAGCTCTTCATGGTAAGACCAAATCAACTGTTACAGCCTACGCGAGAACCCGTACCCCTGCGCAATGCAGCCACCGTTTTGTTGCTCAGAGATGGCATTCAAGGCATTGAAGTGCTGATGACGCGGCGCTCGATGACGGCCAGTTTCGCACCCGGCGCCTATGTCTTCCCCGGCGGCGGGATTGATGCGGCCGACAGCGCAGCGCACAGCCAGTCGACAAGGCGCGCCACGCAAAGTGACTTGCACCTGACGCAGGCCATTGCAGCTATTCGTGAGAGCTTTGAAGAACTTGGTGTGCTGTTGGCCAAGCATTCTGATGGCAGCCATGTGAACACCGCAGACATTGCTGCGCTGGACAGAAAAGCGCCCTTTGCTGCGCAGTGCCATGCACGCGGCTTGACGCTAGCAGGCGCTGATGTATTTGTGCTGGCGCACTGGGTGACTGACCGCGACTTACCGCGCCGTTTTGACGTGCCGTTCTTGGTCGCCCGCATGCCAGAAGGGCAGGAGCCAGTGGCTGACGAGGCCGAGCAATTTGAGCCTGAATGGATACGTCCAGCCGATGCGTTGGCCAAGCATGCTGCAGGCAACTTTTTCATCATCTTCCCAACGATTCGCACACTGGAGCGGCTACAACACCACCCGACAGTTGATGCAGTACTTGATGCCTGCAAGTCAGAACAACCCCTGTGGACATCCTGCCCCCGTGCCGGCTTTTTGCATGGCAAAGAAGCCCGCTACATGGAGCATGAGCCGCCCTATGGCGAGCTGGAGCTGACCAGCCCTGACGGGCAAATCGTGCACCACCTCGACTGGCAAACCGATGCGCCTGTCAAGCTGCTCAAAAACGTGATGCGCCTTACCGCGCCCAACCCCGGCGTGATGACCGGGCCCGGTACCAACAGCTACCTGGTGGGCGATGTAACTGCAGGCTACATCGCTATCGACCCCGGCCCGGCTGACGCTGATCATTTGCAGCGGCTGTATGACGCGGCGGGTGGTGACATTCGTTTGATTGTGTGCACCCACTCACACCCAGACCATTCGCCCGGTGCCAGACCGCTGCAAGCGCTGTGCAAAGCTGCGGGTATTCATCCGCTCATCGCAGGCCTGCCGTCCGCAGCCACGTCGCGCGCCGACAGCACCTTCGCGCCAGATCAGGTGCTATTAAATAATGAGCTGCTTGCGCCTGTATTTATTGGTCTGAAGGCCAATTTAAGACCTAAAAATAGCCAGAACTGCCATACTTTGAAGGTTTTACACACCCCAGGCCACGCCGCCAATCACCTCTGCCTGGTCCTGATCGAAGACGGTTTGCTATTCAGTGGCGACCATATTTTGAACGGCAGCACCACCGTCATCAACCCGCCTGACGGCAACATGACCACCTACCTGGATTCGCTGGATTTACTCAGCAACGCCTGCGACGAGCACCACATCGACTTCATCCTGCCGGCGCATGGCTACGCGATGGGCCAGGCCAAAACAGCCATCGCCCAGCTCAAAGCCCACCGGCTAAAACGAGAAGCCAAAATTCTTAAGGTGATGGAAGCGATGCCAGACGGCACGCTGGACGACTGGGTGCCGCTGGCCTATGACGACGTAGATGAACGCATCTGGCCCGTGGCCAAGCGGTCTTTGCTGGCGCACGTGGAGCGAATACGGGCTATATAAAAAGTGTGAAGCCCGCCGATAAGCCGGATTTTGTGCGCTGAAGCGTCTTGCAACGCTCCAGTGTGACCGCCATTAATCTGGGCCGGGAGTCGCCTACCCGGCTCGGTGCTACCTACCCGCCAGCTCTGCGGAACCACATCAATGCTGGCCTATTTGGTATTGCTGCGCGTAGAGATTGCCCGTTTCACCCGAACTAAATCGGCTCGTCTCTGTTGCTCTGATCCTCACCTCACGGTGGAGAGGTGTTACCTCCTACGCTGTCCTGTGCAGTCCGGACGTTCCTCCAGTGCCAGGTTTCCCATATGGCACCAGCGGCGGTCTGGCGTGCTTCACGGCTTGATTATCGGTGCAACTTAAAATAGCAACCTGATCCGAAAAACAGATCCACGAAAGTCGCCATGATCCGCATCACTGAACTCAAGCTGCCGCTTGACCATGCCGAAGCCGCGTTGCCCGAACTGATTGCCCGCACACTGGGTATTGCAGGCAACGACTTGCTCAGCCACACCATCTACAAACGCAGCTACGACGCGCGCATGAAAAAGCTGCTGCTGGTGTACATCGTGGACATTGACGTTGCACCGGCACTTGAAGAAAAGCTGCTCAAGCAGTTTGAAGCGCACCCACACATTCGCCCCACGCCCGACCAGAACTACTACCCGGTGGTGCAATTGAACGCAGCACCTGTACTGAGACCTGTCGTCGTCGGCTTTGGCCCCTGCGGCATATTTGCGGCGCTGCTGCTGGCGCAAATGGGGTTTAAACCGATCGTGCTGGAGCGTGGTAAAAAAGTACGTGAGCGCACACTGGACACCTGGGGGCTGTGGCGCAAAGGCACGCTGAATCCGGAATCGAACGTGCAGTTTGGTGAAGGCGGTGCAGGCACGTTTTCAGACGGCAAACTGTGGAGCCAGATCAAGGACCCACGCCACTTGGGCCGCAAGGTGATGATGGAATTTGTCAAAGCGGGCGCACCGGAAGAAATTTTGCTGGTCAGCAAGCCGCATATTGGCACCTTCAAACTGGTCAAAGTGGTCGAGCACATGCGTGAGCAAATTATCGCGCTGGGTGGCGAGGTGCGGTTTGAGCAGCGTGTCAGTGATGTGCTGATTGAGAACGGCCACATTCGCAGGCTGACTGTTCAAAATTTGAACGACTCGACCAGCTATGAGCTGCGCGCCGACCACGTCGTGCTGGCACTCGGCCACAGCTCGCGCGACACGGTGGCCATGCTGCATAAACGCGACGTTTACATGGAGGCCAAACCCTTTTCCATCGGCTTTCGCATTGAGCATCCGCAAGGCGTGATTGACCGCGCGCGACTCGGCCAACATGCCGGCCACCCCCTGCTGGGCGCCGCAGACTACAAGCTGGTGCATCACGCGAGCAACGGCAGATCGGTTTACAGCTTTTGCATGTGCCCTGGGGGCACGGTGGTGGCGGCTACATCTGAGGCTGGCCGGGTGGTCACCAACGGCATGAGCCAGTATTCGCGTAATGAGCGCAATGCGAATGCCGGCATCGTCGTCGGCATCACGCCCGCTGACTACCCGGGCAATGCGCTGGCTGGGTTTGAATTTCAGCGCGCACTTGAATCGCACGCTTACGCGTTGGGCGGTAGCAACTACCAGGCACCGGGCCAATTGGTCGGCGACTTTATTGCAGGCAAAGCGTCCACACAGCTCGGCAGCGTCGAGCCGTCGTACAAACCCGGCGTGTTGCTGGGCGATTTGGCAACCGCCCTGCCCGGCTACGCCATTGCCGCCATACGCGAGGCACTGCCTGTATTCGGTAAAAAAATACGCGGTTTCGACATGCATGATGCGGTGTTAACGGGGGTTGAAACCCGCACCTCGTCGCCCGTCAAAATCACTAGGGGCGATGACTTTCAAAGCTTGAACGTCAAAGGCCTGTACCCGGCGGGTGAAGGGGCGAGTTATGCGGGGGGTATTTTGTCGGCTGGGGTGGACGGGATTGAGGTGGCCGAGGCTGTGGCGTTGAGCATCACCAAGCCGCGATAATGCAGGCCATGCAAAATACCGCCGAAGAATCCATGACTGAAGCTGCCGCCACCCTTGCGCCCGCTGATCCAAAGCCAAAACAACACGCTCCGCGCCCGGCTAAAGAGGTGAACCCGGTGCTGGAAAAGCTGTTTGAACTGCACCCGAACCTGTTCGGTGCGAAGTTTCTACCACTCAAGCTCGGCATCTTTCATGACCTGCTGGCACGCCACCCAGACGTGTTCAAAAAAGACGAACTAAAGCTGGCGATGGGTCAGCACGCCAGGTCAACCCGCTACCTTGAATGCGTGGCCGCCGGGCTGGCCAGGCATGACCTGGACGGTGTGGCTGTTGAACCAGTCGCGCCGGAGCACGTGCATCACGCGATTCTGGAAGTCTTTCGCAGACGCCAAGCACGGTCTAAGGACGACTTGCGGCCACGGCTGAGGGCGCTGCTAAAACAGGCGATTGAAAACTCTGGCATGCCGCTGGACGCCTACGCCGACCTGGTACGGGTGCAAGACGAGGCCACCAACGCCCTGCTGGATGATGCGATGGCCGAGCTGAAAGCGGAAGCTGCAAAACGTGAGGCGCTGATGGTGACCTTCACAGCCAGCGGAAAAACCGAGGCCGAGTTTGCCGACATGTACGGCATGGACTTGAGGCTGGTGACCAGCGTGCTGGCACGCGTGCGACGCGAGTTGACCGCAAAAACCGACGTTTTAACGTAAAAAAAGCCTGGAAAGGCCTTTTTAGGGTATTAAATCGGCTTCTAGCCCAATGAATACGGGCGCAAGCAGCTATTTATTTAATAGCGACTTAAACCTATCACACCTTGCCCGGCTGCGCATCACGCAGTGCGGCAATGCGCTCTTCAATCGGCGGATGGGTTGAAAACAGCTTGCCCATACCACCAGCAATACCCATGGCGGCCACAGACTTGGGCAACTCGCCGGGCACCATGCCGCCCAGGCGGGCCAGTGCATTCATCATCGGCTGGTTACGACCCATCATTTGGGCTGCGCCCGCATCAGCGCGAAATTCACGGTGGCGCGAGAACCAGGCCACCACCATGTGCGCGGCCACACCCAGGACGATGTCCATCACGATGGTGGTGATGTAGTAGCCCATCCCGGGGCCATCGCTGGTATTTTTCAAAATGACTTTATCGACAAAGTACCCAACAACGCGGCTGATAAACACCACAAAAGTGTTCATCACACCCTGAATCAGCGTCATGGTCACCATGTCGCCATTGGCAATGTGCGCGACTTCGTGACCAATCACGGCTTCGATTTCTTCTTTGGTCATGCCTTGCAGCAAACCGGTAGACACCGCTACCAGGGCTGAGTTTTTGAACGCGCCGGTGGCAAACGCGTTGGGTGCGCCTTCAAAAATACCGACTTCAGGCATGCCGATTTGGGCTTTGTCCGCAAACTTTTTGACGGTGTCGACAATCCAGGCTTCGTCGGCGTTTTGCGGCTCGTTGATGACGCGCACGCCCGAGCTCCACTTGGCCACCGGCTTGCTGATCAGCAACGAGATAAAAGCGCCGCCAAAACCCATGATGAGGGCAAAACCCAGCAGCGACGTCAGGTTCAAACCCTGCGCGGTGATGAAGCGGTTCAGGCCCAGGATATTGACAATGATGCCCAGCACGACGATGACGGCCAGGTTGGTCAGTACAAATAGAAAAATACGTTTCATGAAATCTCCGAGTGGAATTTAGCTCAACAGTTCACCAAATGGGGTGCGGGTTAACAAGCTCAAGAGCCGCTGACCACTACCCAACTGATTTTTACGCTATTTTCTTGATTCTCTGGTTTTCCGGGCGAAATACAAGTATGTCCTCATAAAAGGAAAGTTTCTCGTTCTCGGCCCACCAGCCGGGCACACCCAGCACCGGCAGCGGCGCAAACGGTTTGCTGGCCAGCTTGTCCGCTGTGATGTCTGCAGCTATCCACGCATCCAGATTTGCTATTGAATCAGTAGCTGCTTGCGCCCGGTAAACATGGGCTGTGATCGGTTTTCTTGGGGACACCAGCTTTTCCAGCAACGCATGACCAAACAAAACCAGTTGCGCATCTGCCCACATCGGTCGCAGCTCCACAAACAGCCGTTGCCAGTCTTTGGCGATCAGTGCGTCCCACAGCGGTTGGGGAGCGATCATAAAAGCCGCGTTTTCGTCAAACAGGGTGAGCGCGTCGCGCACCGCACCCCGTGTTTGCTGCACGCCATCGACAGCGAGCTGCGCAGCTTGGAGCTGATTGAGCTTGTTCTTGGTTTGCGGAAAAGTTAACCAGCAAAGCCCATTGAAGAAGTCGTGCAGGTTGTCGCGGGTTGGGACGGTTTGGGTGTCGAAGATGAATTGCTCGTAGGCTTGACCGTCAGGCAAACCAGATTGGTCGACGAAGCGCACGGGCGAATCGGAAACCGTGTTCAGCGCCTGGGCAACGCCATGTTCTGGAAACTCAAGGCGGGTCGGCGCATAAGGCGCAAGCCAAGGCGCGCGCCAGTCAATCACACCATGCGCCAAGCCAGGCTTTCCCCACTGCGCAAGGGCTTGAGCTGGCCTTCGCCAAATGCAAAACTCTCTGGCGGCGTCCAGGTTTCTTTCTTAAGCGTGATCGTTCCCGCATTACGCTGCAAACCATAAAAATCAGCGCCGTTGAAGCTGGCAAAAGCCTCCAGCTTGTGCAGTGCGCCTGCTGCTTCAAACGCCTCGGCATACAGCTCCATCGCGGCATGGGCGGTGTAGCAGCCGGCGCAGCCGCTGGCATGCTCTTTCAGGTGCGCAGGGTGCGGGGCGCTGTCCGTGCCCAGGAAGAATCGAACGTTGTCGCTCACTGCCGCCTCGATCAGCGCCAGGCGATGTGTTTCACGTTTCAATACGGGCAGGCAGTAATAATGCGGCCGGATACCGCCGGTAAAAATCGCGTTGCGGTTGTACAGCAGGTGGTGCGCGGTGATGGTCGCAGCGGTAAAGCGATTGGCGTCACGCACGTAGTGCGCCGCCTCTTTTGTGGTGATGTGCTCAAACACGATTTTGAGTTCCGGGAAATCGCGCTGCAGCGGAATCAATTGCGTGTCAATAAACACCGCTTCCCGGTCAAACAAATCTATCTCGGGGGAGGTGACTTCACCATGCACCAGCAACAGCAGGCCCTCCTTTTGCATGGCCTCTAGTGTTTTGTAGGTTTTGCGCAAGTCGGTCACGCCTGCATCGCTGTTGGTTGTGGCACCCGCCGGGTAGAGCTTGGCAGCCACCACGCCAGCGTCTTTAGCGCGTTTGATTTCATCGGGTGGCAGGTTGTCGGTTAGGTACAGCGTCATCAACGGCTCAAAAGACACCCCAGCCGGCACAGCAGCCTGAATACGGTTTTTGTAGGCCAAGGCTTGCGCAGCAGTCGTTACCGGCGGGCGCAGATTAGGCATGATGATGGCGCGGCCAAATTGGGCAGCGGTGTGCGGTACAACAGTGTGCAGAGCGTCACCGTCACGCACATGCAAGTGCCAGTCGTCGGGGCGGGTGATGGTCAAGGATGTAGGTTGAAGCGTCATGATCTGAATTGTCGCATTGGATGAAGAATTGAAAGGGCGTAAAAAAACCCGCCAGCAGCGGGTTTTTTATGGAGAAGAAAAATCAGTGCGCCAAAATCTTGTTCAAAAAATCCTTGGTACGCGCCTGACGGTTTTCGGGGTGCTTGAAGAACTCATCGGTGGAGCAGTCTTCCAGAATCTTGCCACCTACATCCATAAAAATCACGCGGCTACCGACTTTTTTGGCAAATCCCATTTCGTGCGTGACCACCATCATGGTCATGCCTTCTTTGGCCAGGTCCATCATGCAGTCGAGTACTTCGCCGACCATTTCTGGGTCGAGTGCAGAGGTTGGCTCGTCAAACAACATGGCAATCGGGTCCATGCTCAGGGCCCTGGCAATTGCCACACGCTGCTGCTGACCACCTGACAATTGGCCAGGAAATTTGTCTTTGTGCAGCATCAGGCCCACGCGGTCCAGGTACTTCAGGCCGTGCGCTTTGGCCTCATCGGGCTTGCGTCCCAATACTTTCATTTGCGCCAGCGTCAGGTTTTCCGTCACGCTCAGGTGCGGGAACAGTTCGAAGTTTTGAAACACCATACCGACTTTGGAGCGCAGCTTGGGCAAGTCCGTCTTTGGGTCATGCACGGCCTGACCGTTCACGAAAATCTGGCCTTTCTGAAAAGGCTCCAAAGCATTGATGGTTTTAATCAGGGTGGATTTACCCGAGCCTGACGGCCCGCAAACCACCACCACTTCGCCCTTGTTGATGCTGGTGGTGCAGTTGTTCAACACCTGCACAGTGCCATACCACTTGGACACTTCTTTCATTTCAATCATTGCCATCTTCTTCTCCAATACTTTTCGTTAAATCTTGACTGATCGACGCATCCACTTATCGGATGATGGCGATTTTGGTTTGCAAGCGCTTTACCATATAGGACAGCCCAAAGCACATCACAAAATACACCACAGCGGCTAGCAAATACGCCTCTTCCGGGCGGCCATAAATTTTGCCTGCGGTACTAAAACCTTTGAGCAAGTCGTAAGCGCCAATGGCATAAACAAGTGAGGTGTCTTGGAACAAAATAATGGTTTGCGTGAGCAAAATCGGCACCATGTTGCGAAACGCCTGCGGCAAAATAATCAGCTTCATATTCTGCGAATACGTCATTCCCAGCGCACGGCCAGCATTGACTTGCCCACGCGATATAGACTGAATACCCGCCCGCATAATCTCGCTGAAATAGGCGGCCTCAAACGCAATAAAGGTAATGATGGCGGAAATTTCAGCCCGATTGTTAGCCCCGCCCGGTATCAACGCATAAAACGCGGCAGGTACCAGCAAAAAGAACCACAAGATCACCATCACCAGCGGCACAGACCGCATGCCATTGACGTAAATGGTGGCAGGTGTTGCCAGCCAGGCTTTGCCCGACAGCCGCATCAACGCCAGAATAGTGCCCAAAATAATGCCGCCAATGGTGGCAATGATGGTCAGCTGGATGCTGAACCAAAAGCCCTTGATGACGAACTTCGAGATGACTTCCCAATTGAAAAAAGCAAGGTCTAGTCCGAACATATCAATGCCCCCCGCCTGTTGCGCCTGCAATCACCATGCCGGGAATTTGCACACGCTTTTCGATGAAAGCGCAGACCCGGTTGACTGCAAATGCAGACACAGCGTAGACCAAAGTGACAGCCAGGTAAATCTCCACACCGCGTGAAGTTTCTTCCTGCGCTTGCATGGCAAACATGGTCAGTTCGGCAATAGACACGGCAAAAGCGACCGATGAATTCTTCAACAAGTTCATCGACTCACTGGTGAGTGGCGGAATGATGATGCGAAAGGCCATTGGCAAAATGACATACCGATAGGTTTGCGGGGTGGTAAAACCCATCGCCATACCGGCATAACGCTGGCCACGCGGAAGCGCCTGTATGCCAGCACGAAATTGCTCGGCAATACGAGCCGACGTGAAAAACCCCAACGCAAAAACAACCAGAACAAAACTGGGAAGCTCTTTCATGGCAGGGATCATTTTGGGCACTACAAAGTACCAAATGAAAATTTGCACCAGGAGCGGAATGTTACGAAACAGCTCAACCCACGCGTTGGCCAGCCGAACCAGCCACGGGCTGTTGGGCAAGGTGCGCAGTGTGCCCACCAGTGCGCCAACCAGCATGGCCACGACCCATGATGCGCCAGCTACGGCCAGGGTCCAGCCCCAAGCATCAAACATCCATTGCAGGTAGGTACGACCACTGCCGTCGTCGTTTAGAAAAACTTTCCAATCCCAATTCATGAGAGCTCCTGCGTGTTGTTATAGGTAAAAGTGAATTTGCGGATTTGCTTGATAACGCAATTTAAGTAGCCTAAAACTACAAACCCCGCCAATTGAAACCAACAGCGGGGTTTGTACTCAAGCAACTTTAACGGTCAACTAAAAATTACTTCTTGGCGTAGTCTTCCATGGGCTTGTCGTTAGGCGCGTTCCAGGCGGCCTTGGTGCTCTCGCTGGCGGCGTAGCCCACGCGGGTATTTTTTGGTGGGATAGGCTGCAGGAACCACTTGTCCCACAATTTTGCAATTTCGCCAGACTTCATCATTTCCTTGATGGTGTCGTCGCCGATTTTCTTGAATGCAGCATCGTCTTTGCGGATCATGATGGCGATGGGCTCAACACTCAAGACTTCACCAACGATTTTGAAGTCGCCAGGAGTTTTGGCTGTAGCAATATTGCCAGCCAAAATAGCTCCGTCCATCACGAAGGCTTCAGCACGGCCAGACTCAAGCAGCAAGAAGCTGTCAGCATGGTCTTTGCCGAACACTTCTTTGAAATCAATGCCGGTGGCGCGCTCGTTTTTGCGCAAGGTTTGCACCGAGGTCGTGCCGGTCGTGGTGGCCACGTTTTTGCCATTCAGTTGGGCAATGGATGTGATGCCAGAGTTGCCCTTAACAGCGATGCGAACTTCTTCCACAAAAGTGGTTGGCAAAAAGGAAACGTCTTTTTGACGTGTTGCGTTGTTGGTGGTTGAACCGCACTCAATGTCAACCGTACCATTCTGAACCAATGGAATACGGTTTTGCGAGGTAACGGATTGGTACTTCACTTCCAGCTTGCGGCCAGCGGCTTTTTCCAGGTTGGCAATGATCTTGCTGCAAACTTCAACGTGAAAGCCGGTGTACTTGCCATCGCCCAAGGTATAGGACAGAGCGCCAGACGAATCACGCACGCCCATGGTGACAATGCCAGAAGCTTTGACTTTGGCTACGGTGTCGGTGGCTTGTGCAAATGCGCCGCTGGTGGCGAAGATGGCAAGGGTAAGAGCAGCAACTTTTAATTTCATAAGAAATCCTATAGTGAAATGGAAATAATTCAACGCTTATTTTAGAGATGAGGTAACAGGGTTTGTCCCAAGGTTTACCCGACCATCTTTGAAAATCTCAGCACGCCGGCACATGTCAGTCACCGATATGGTGCACACCAGATTTATTCAAAGCTAAACGTTTAACAAAGCAGTCTTTGTGCCAGAAAGCCAGCAATCCAAACAAATCACTCATTAAAAAATCTGATGATGCGTGAATATAAATTGGAAACCCGAGAAACACCAATGCTGTATCGAAAACGCGTTATGCATTTTTTTTATAACGGCCTAGGGTTGCTACCTAGCCCCAAGTTTGAGCGCGGAGGCGACTGGTTTGGGGCGCGCTTGCGCCTCCAGAAACGTCCACAACGCTTGCGCTGAGCTTTTGGCAGCCGCATTGAGCGCTGGGCGCTCACGGTAAACCCGAATATCCATCGTCATCTCCAACTGGTCACCCGCACTGACCAATTTTTTGGCGCGCAGCTCTTTTTTAACCGCGCTGAAGGGCAAAAACGCAATGCCGTGGCCTTCAAGCGCCATGGCCTTCAAGCCCTCGGCCATGTCGGTTTCATACACGCGGTCGAGGTGAATCGCCGTGCTGGACTGTTTCAAAATCAAGTCCACCACCCGGCCCAAGTAAGCGCCCGGTGCGTAACCCAGATACGGCAGCGGTTGGCCCGCCCGGCCCGGCAGCTTGTAAAGCGGCTCACCCTCCACGTTGGGCTTGACGAATGGCGACAGCACCTCTTGACCCAGCGTCACCATTTCGTAGCGGTTCGGGTCAAGCTGAAACGGTTGAGAGTCATGGTGGTAAGCAATCAGCAAGTCGCAACTGCCCTCTACCAGGCGCAGTACAGCGTCATGCACATTCAGCGCTATCAAGCGGCTTTTTATCGGCCCAAACTTTTCTCTCAAGCTGCTGACCCAGGCCGGGAAAAAGGTAAAAGCCAGCGTGTGCGGCACAGCAAACTCAATCACGTCTTGCCCGGCCGACGTGTGGCCGCGCAGCATCGCGCGGGTGGACTGCAGCCCTTGCAGCATCTCCAGCGACTGGCTGTACAGCGTTTCACCCGCAGGCGTCAGACGGGTGGGATAAGAGCTGCGGTCGACCAGATCAGTACCTGCCCAGGCCTCAAGCGCCTGTATACGGCGTGAAAACGCCGGTTGCGTCACGTGCCGCAGCGTCGCCGAACGGCTAAAACTGCGGGTTTCAGCCAGGCTGACAAAATCTTCAAGCCATTTGGTTTCCATGGAGTGATTATGAGAGTATGGCAGCGGATGGGGACTACGGGAATTCCCATAGGTCAGTCTTTATTGCTATATATTTAGTAGCTGCTTGCGCCCATATTGATTGGTCTATAGGCCTATATGATCACTTTTTATTCGCTACTTTGCTGCAAATCCCACATTTTTGCGTATTTTTGATCCAGTTCAAGCAGCTCGGCATGCGTACCGCGCTCCACAATGCGGCCGTCTTCCATCACCAAAATCTCATGCGCATCCACCACTGTGGACAGGCGGTGGGCAATGACCAGCGTGGTTTTGTTTTGGGCTGCTTCTCGCAGCTCAGTTTGAATGGCACGTTCGTTGGCTGAATCTAGTGCTGAGGTGGCTTCGTCAAAAATCACCACGGGCGGGTTTTTGAGCAGCGTGCGGGCAATCGCTACCCGCTGCTTTTCACCGCCAGATAACTTCAACCCACGTTCTCCAACCATCGTGTTGTAGCCCAGCGGGGTACTGGTGATGAAGTCGTGGATGCGGGCAGACTTGGCTGCTTCTTCTACCTGGGCCCGCGTTGCGCCAGTCTGGCCATAGGCAATGTTGTATTCCACCGTGTCATTGAACAGCACCGTGTCTTGCGGCACGATGCCAATGGCTTGCCGCACACTGGCCTGCGTGACGTGCTTAATGTCTTGCCCGGCGATGGTGATGCTGCCCTTTTGCACATCATAGAACCTGAAAAGCAAGCGTGCCAGCGTAGATTTACCCGCACCTGATGAACCAACAACCGCAACAGTTTTGCCGGGCGGAATCTCAAAACTCACGTCCTTCAGAATCGGCCGAGCTGGGTCATAGGCAAAGTTGACATTTTCAAACTTGACCGCTGGCGATGCGCTGATGTGTATCGGCTGAGCACCGGGTTCGTCGGCAATCTCACGGTCTTTTTCCATCAGCGTGAACATCTTGTCCAGGTCGGTCAGGCTTTGCTTGATTTCGCGGTAAATCACGCCCAAAAACCCGAGCGGAATGTACAGCTGAATCATGAAGGCGTTGACCATGACCAAGTCACCCAACGTCATGCGGCCATCGACCACGCCCTGCGTGGCACGCCACAGCATGGCCACCAGGCCAATCGCAATGATGAGTTGCTGGCCCGTGTTGAGCATGCTGAGCGTGCGCTGGCTTTTGATGGCGGCTTTTCGGTAGCGTTCCAGACTCTCGTCATAGCGCCCGGTTTCAAAATCTTCATTGTTGAAGTATTTGACAGTTTCGTAATTTAAAAGCGAATCAATCGCACGGCTGTGGGCGGACGAGTCCAGCTCGTTCATTTCTTTTCTGAACTTGGTGCGCCATTCTGTGACGGTGACGGTAAAGGTGATGTAGCAGGCCAGTGCGGCCAAAGTGATCCAGGCAAACCACATGTCAAACTTAACCGCCAAAATGCTCAGCACCAAGGCGACTTCAATCAGCGTCGGGATGATGCTATATAGCGAATACGAGATCAGCGAATGCACGCCGCGTGTGCCGCGTTCAATGTCGCGCGTCATGCCGCCGGTTTGGCGCTCTAAGTGAAAACGCAAGCTGAGCGCATGCAAATGCCTGAAAACTTGCAGAGAAATTTTGCGCGACGCACCCTCAGTCGCTTTTGAAAATACCAACTCGCGCAGCTCAGTAAACAGCGACGTGGATAGGCGCAACAGCCCGTAGCCCAACAACAGCGCGGCAGGCACGACCAGCAACGCCTGCGCGTCACCGGGCTTGATGTTCATGGTGTCGACCAAATTCTTCAGCAGCAGCGGCACGCCCACATTGCCCAGTTTGGCACCGAGCATGAAAGTCAAGGCAGCCAGCACGCGCCATTTGTAGTCCCAGAGGTAGGGGAACAGGCGCTTGAGCGTGTCCCAGTCTGAGCGTACGAGGGCTTTGGAGTCGGTTGTGATGGGTGGCGAATCTGTCGAAGATGAGGCGCCGGGAGCCATGGAACGCATAGGGGACAATCGCAGTCGTTGTTTAATTTGTTTACAGATTGTGCCTATGACCAGCCAAACAAGCCCCGAGCCTCACGCACAGCCCCACAATTCACGCGACCACGGTTCGCCCGATGTGGTTCAGATGCCTGCGAACAAGGAGCTGGTGCTGAAAGTTATCCCCATGCCAGCAGACAGCAATGTGAACGGCGATATTTTTGGCGGCTGGGTGATGGCGCAGGTGGACTTGGCGGGCTCGGTCATCCCGGCGCGCATTGCCAAAGGGCGAATTGCCACCGTAGCCGTCAACCAGTTTGTCTTTAAAAACGCGGTAAAGATGGGTGACTTGCTGAGCTTTTTTGCGGAGGTTGAACGCATTGGCACGACGTCAATCACGGTCAAAGTCGAGGTCTATGCCCAGCGCATGCGCCAGCCGGAACCCATCATCAAAGTCACAGAGGCCAATTTGACCTACGTGGCCATCGATGATTCTGGCAAACCAAGAGCCATTGAGAAAGACTAGCGCGCCTCAAGAAACGATATAAGCCGCTGCCCCGGTCGACAGCAGCTTGCCGTCAGCGCCCAAAAACTCCATACGGGTGCTGGCCACGCGGGAGCCCAAACGCAACACCTCGGCGCGCAGCTCAAAATAATCCCCGATACCGGGGCGCAAGTAATCGACCCGCAGGTCAATCGTGCCCAACTTGGCAAAACGGTGCAAGCGCTGCAAAGGCGGCTCGTCCAGGTGCCGCGCGCCAATGGCGGCCATTACGGCCAAGCCGCCCACAGCGTCCAGCCCGGCGCTGATGGCGCCGCCGTGAATCCGGTTGTGTGAATAGTGCCCCACCAGCTCATGGCGCATGTCGATGCGTGCGGTGACGCGGTCAGGGGAGAGTGAGGTAATCTTTAAACCCAACAGCTTGTTGAAAACAATTTTTTCTTCAAAAATGTCTTTCAGGCCATCGATAAATTCAGTTTCAAATTCAAGGTTTTTGTTCAGGGAGGGAGGTGGTAATTTAGGCATTGACTTCATTGTCGCCCAGCGACACGATTTGCTTGCCCTTGATGCGGTGCGAGCGCCCGCGAAACACGGCAATGCAATCGGCGTTCTGATTGAACACCATCACGTCATACACCCCGGTTCGTCCGCTCAAAGACACTTCAATCGCTCTAGCTGTCAGCACATCGCCTTCATAAGCAGGAGCAACAAAGTCCACGCTCAAGCCAGATGCAACAGTAAGTTCGTTGTACGAATTACAAGCAAAACCAAAGGCCGAATCAGCCAGCGTGGTGATCATGCCGCCGTGGCATGTGCCAAAGCCGTTGATCATGTCGGCACGCACCTGCATGTCCATATGTGCAGCGCCGGGGCTGATGTGCGTCAAGCGTATGCCCATGGCGATGGATGCGTGGTCGGTGGCCAACATGCGCTCGCCGACTTTGGTGGCTGTTTCTTGAGGTGTCATGTCTTGGCTCTTTTATCAATCACGCGGCGTGACTTGCCGGTTTGGGTACGTTCAATCGCGCCTGGCTGCAGCACCGACACTGTGGCGCTGATACCTACCAGGTTTTTAATGCGCGATTCAAGTGCGGTACGAATCGCGGCTACTTGATCAGCAGGCAGACCGGCTGCTGAGCCTTGCAGCTCGGTCAGCACTTCGACTTCATCCAGGTGGCTGCTGCGCGTCACCAGCACCTGGTACAGCGCCGTCAACTCCGGGTGGGCCAACACCAGCTCTTCAATTTGCGTGGGGAACACGTTGACACCACGAATGATCATCATGTCGTCAGACCGGCCAACGATCTTGCCCATGCGCCTGAAAGAGCGGGAGGTGGGCGGGAGCAACCGCGTCAAGTCGCGGGTACGGTAGCGAATGATGGGAAAGGCCTCTTTGGTCAGTGACGTGAACACCAGCTCACCCTCCTCGCCATCGGCCACCAGCTCACCCGTGTCCGGGTTGATGATTTCAGGATAAAAATGGTCTTCCCAAATCACCGGACCGTCTTTCGACTCCACGCATTCGCTGGCCACGCCGGGGCCCATGACTTCAGACAGGCCATAAATATCAACTGCGTCCATATCAGCCGCCGCTTCGATGTCGCGGCGCATGGCGTTGGTCCATGGCTCTGCACCAAAGATGCCAATTTCAAGCGACGATTTTTTAACGTCCAGTCCCAGCCGCGCGTACTCCTCAATGATGACCTGCATGTACGACGGCGTGACCATGATGATGCGCGGCTTGAAGTCTTCAATGAGTTGCACCTGCTTTTCAGTTTGCCCGCCCGACACAGGAATGACCGTGCAACCCAGACGCTCTGCACCATAGTGCGCACCCAGCCCGCCGGTAAATAACCCATAGCCATACGAGATATGCACCATGTCGCCAGCGCGCCCACCCGCTGCGCGAATTGACCGCGCCACCAGGCCGGCCCAGTTGCTAATGTCGTTGGCGGTGTAACCCACAACTGTCGGTTTGCCAGTAGTGCCCGACGACGCATGAATACGCATGACCTGCGATTGCGGTACAGCAAACATGCCGAACGGGTAGTTGGCACGCAGGTCTTTTTTAGTGGTGAAGGGGAACTTGGCTAAATCGGTCAACACTTTGAAGTCGGTTGGGTGAACGCCTGCCGCATCAAAGGCCTGGCGGTAGTGCGGCACGTTTTGGTAGACGTTCTGTAACGTGGCTTTCAGGCGTTGGGTTTGCAGCGCCGTGATCTCGTCCAGGCTGGCCTTTTCAATCGGGTCCAGCAAGTCGGTGGGCGTGGTGTGTACGGGCATAGACGTTTTGAGTGACTATTTACCTGTAAAAACAGGCGGGCGCTTGGCGATGAAGGCTTTGACTCCCTCGGCGTAATCCTGGCTGTTGCCCAGCTCGCGCTGCATGGCTGCCTCCATGTCCAGTTGTGAGTCCAGCGTGCTGGTGGCTGCAGCGTCAATCGCCTCGCGTGTGCGCACGTAACCCAATGTGGGGCCCGCAGCCAACGTTTTTGCAACGGTGTTGACTTCCGCTTCAAAATCAGCGGTTGCCACGCACTTCCAGATCAAGCCCCATTGGGCTGCTTGTTCGGCTGTGAGCTTGTCGCCCAACAGCGCCAAACCAACCGCCCGCGCACGGCCAACCAGCTGCGGCAGCAGCCAGGTACCGCCCGCATCAGGCACCAAACCCAGCTTGCAAAACGGTTGAATAAAGCTGGCGGTTTGCACGGCAATGACGATGTCGCAAGCCAGCGCAATGTTGGCGCCCGCGCCAGCAGCCACACCATTGACGGCGCAGACCACGGGCTTGGGCATGGCGCGCAGTCGGCGCACCAGCGGGCTGTAAAACGTATCAACCACATCACCCACATCGGCTGGCGCGTCTGAGCCGGGCTTGGGCGACATGGCAGGGTCGGCCAAATCTTGCCCCGCACAAAATGCACGGCCTGAACCTGTCAGCACCACGGCACGCACTGCAGCGTCTTGCGCCGCCAAGCCGAGTGCGCTGAACATTTCCAGCATCATCGCGCCCATCAAACTGTTGAGCTTGTCCGGGCGGTTGAGCGTCAAGGTGGCAACGCCATCAGTCGTGCTGTAGGTGATGTATTTAAACTCTTGCGTGAGGTTAGGCATGGATGTGTTCCTGGTCAAAATCAATCACAAGCTTATCTGAGACGGGAAAACTCTGGCAACACAGCACAAAGCCGCGCGCGACTTCGTAATCTTCAAGTGCAAAGTTATTGTCCATGTCAACTTCGCCAGCCAGCACTTGCGCCCGGCAGGTCGAGCACACGCCCCCTTTGCAGGCGTAGGGCATGTCCAGCCCCGCTTTCAGGCCACCATCGACCAGGCTCTGATTTTTAGTCATGGTGAAGCTGCGCCGCGCGCCGTCCAGCATCACTTCAACTTCGCATTGCTCGTGGCCCTGCACCGCGACCCATTCTGCACGTGGCTTGGAGGTCAGCGGGGTGCCAAACAGCTCAGCTTTGATGCGTGATTTGTCAACGCCTTTGCCCTCAAGCGCTTGGGTAACGGCCAGCATCACCTCGTGTGGGCCGCAAATAAAAGCCGCATCAATGCTTGCCGGGTCGATCCAGCGGCTTAGCAGCTCGCTGGTTTTGTCGTAGTCAATCCGCCCATTGAACAGCTCAATGTCTTGCGTTTCGCGGCTCATTACCCACACCAGATTCAAACGGGTCAGGTAGGTGTCTTTCAAGTCTTCCAGCTCTTCCTTGAACATCACGCTGGCGGATGATCTATTGCCGTAAACCAGTGTGACGCGGGTCAGTGGCTCGGCAATCAGCATGGTTTTGATGACGGCCAGCACCGGCGTGATGCCGCTGCCAGCTGCAAAGCACACCACGTGGCGATTCAGCTCAGGGTTCAACGGCACATGAAAATGCCCCTGTGGCGGCATCACATCAACCGTAGATTCTGGTAATAAATGCTCTGTAGCCCAATTGCTAAATGCGCCGCCAGCTACTTTTTTAATAGCTATTCGCAGCCGATTGTCTTGCACTGCGGAGCAGATGGAATACGAGCGCCGGACTTCCTGCCCATCAATCATGGCGCGCAACGTCAGGTACTGGCCTTGCACAAAAGTGAATGTGCTTCGCAGAGGTTCGGGCACGGCAAAGGTAATGGCCATGCTGTCGCGGGTCAATGCTTGAACGTTAGCAATGCTCAGACTGTGAAATGAATGCGTTGCCAAACTTGAGCTCTCAGTGCGGTTTAAAGTAATCAAAAGGCTCCAGGCAGCTGTTGCATTGGTACAGCGCTTTGCAGGCGGTAGAACCATATTGCGACAGCAGCCGTGTATTGCGCGAATCGCATTGCGGGCAAGGCACCACCGTTTTGCTCGGCAACAGCGCTGCAATGTCGATCACCTGGCGACCGTCTGCAATAACAGCGCTGGCAGCCGGTGGCGCAATGCCGTAAGCGCGCAGCGCGTCGCGGCCTTGGGATGTCATCCAGTCAGTTGTCCAGGCGGGCGCGAGCTGTGTGTGTACTTCAACCTGGCCAACGCCACGCGCATACAAGGCGTCACGAATTGACTGTGCGATCACCTCAGTTGCCGGGCAGCCTGAGTAAGTGGGTGTGACGGTTACGACAACAGTATTTTCAGATCCATCAAGCCACTGCACATCGCGCAAGATACCCAAATCAACAATCGACACTACGGGCACTTCGGGATCCATGACTTGGCCCAACCAACCCAGCAGGACTTCACGGCTTGCCAGTTGGGCAACCGCATTCACCATTGCGCCCCCAGGTGCATGCGCTGCAATACCTGCATGGGTGCGAGCAGGTGGCTCAAGTGCTCGGTGTGCGCACCGCGCTTGCCGCCTTTTTGATGGCCTGCATAGTCGGGCATCGTCAACGTGGCGCGCGTCAATACTGCGCCGACTGTCGCGTGCCAGTGGTCTTCCAGGCTGCTAGCTGCTGGACTCAAACCGTCACCAGCACATTGCATATCGACCGCATCCGGTTCAAACCACTCATGCGCGTAAGGCCACAACTTGTCAATCGCGGCTTGCATGCGCTCATGGCTGAGTGCCGTGCCGTCGCCCAAAGAAATCACCAACCCCGCAGAACGCTCCAGGTGATACCGAACTTCTTTCACCGATTTTTGCGCAATATCTGCCATGCGGCTGTCACTCGACTGGCACAAGCCTGCCAGTAACTGCTGATGCCAAACGTCAAACAAAAACTGTCTGGCAATGGTGTTGCCGTAGTGGCCATTGGGTTGTTCAACGATGAGCAAGTTACGAAACTCATGCGCATCGCGGTGATAGGCCAATGCGTCTTCATCTCGCCCCGCGCCTTCAACCTCACCTGCAAAAGACAACCACAAGCGGGCTTGGCCCAGTAAATCCAGCGCGGTGTTGGTCAGCGCCAAATCTTCTTCCAGTGCCGGGCCGTGGCCGCACCAGGCTGACAACTGCTGCGACAGCACCAGGCAGTTGTCACCCAGGCGAAGCAGGTAGTCAAATTTTGCAGTCATCGCGCTCAAATGTGCTTTACGCCATCGGGCGTCGGGAAAAACGTCGGATGCCTGAACACCTTGCTTTGTGCTGGGTCAAACAGCGCTTCTTTGTCGTCTGGGCTGCTGGCCACCACGTCACTGGCCTTGACGACCCAAATGCTCACGCCCTCATTACGTCGGGTGTACACGTCGCGTGCGTGTTGCAGGGCACTATCGCTACTGGCTGCATGCAAGCTGCCCACATGCTTGTGCGCCAAGCCGTGCTGGCTGCGAATGAACACTTCCCACATAGGCCATTCGCGTTGTGTTGTTGGTTCTGTCACGTTACGCCGCCTCTTTGAAGTTGGCTGCATCCTGCTTGTCAGCATGTGCGGTTAACGCATCACGAAACCAGGCACCCTCGTCCCAGGCTTTGTTGCGGGCCTCCAGCCGCTCTTCATTGCACGGGCCTTTGCCTTTGACCACATTGAAAAAATCGACCCAGTCGATCTGGCCGTAGTCGTAATGGCCGCGTGCTTCGTTCCATTTCAGATCAGGGTCCGGCAGCTCAAGCCCCAGGTATTCGATTTGCGGCACGGTCTGGTCGATGAACTTTTGCCGCAACTCATCATTGCTGTTCAGCTTGATCTTCCACGCCATCGACTGCGCGCTGTTGACAGACGCCTCATCGGCTGGGCCGTGCATGGCAATCGACGGCCACCACCAGCGGTTTAGCGCGTCCTGTGCCATGGCTTTTTGCTCTGCCGTGCCATTGCACAGCGAGACCATGATGTCAAAACCCTGACGCTGGTGGAAAGATTCTTCCTTGCACACCCGCACCATGGCACGCGCATACGGCCCGTAAGAGCAGCGGCAGATCGGTATCTGGTTGACGATGGCTGAGCCGTCGACCAGCCAGCCGATCGCGCCAATGTCGGCCCAGGTCAGGGTGGGGTAATTGAAGATGCTGGAGTACTTGGCTTTGCCGCTGAGCAAGTCGCGGTACACCTCGTCCCGCCTCACGCCCAGCGTTTCTACTGCGCTGTACAGGTACAGGCCGTGGCCGGCTTCGTCTTGCACCTTGGCAAGCAGAATCGCTTTGCGTTTGAGCGTGGGCGCGCGCCCAATCCAGTTCGACTCGGGCAGCATGCCAACATATTCAGAATGCGCGTGCTGCGAGATTTGCCGCACCAGCGTTTTGCGGTAGGCATCGGGCATCCAGTCTTTGGGTTCGACCTTCACGCCGGCGTTGATTTTTTCTTGCCAGGCGCGTTCCTGTGGCGACATCTGTTCAAGTGATTTGACACCTTTGGTGCCGGTTTCAACCAGTTGTGCGTACATCGCGAAATCCGTGGATTGAATGGGGAAGCAAGTATAGTATTGATACAAAAAGACTCGTGCAATCAGATTTTATGTATCACTATTCCCATCGTGACTGAACACAAGCTGTCGCCTGCCATGACCAAGCTGCAACGCGGCCTTGTGCTGCGCGCCAACTCCCTGCTCATCACGGTCTATGGTGATGCCATTGCCAGCACAGACCAATCCGTATGGCTGGGCAGTTTGATTCAGCTTGCCGATCTGTTTGGCCTGTCGTCACGGCTGGTGCGCACCAGTGCGTTTCGTTTAAGCGCTGACGACTGGCTGAGCTGCACACGCGTGGGCAGACGCAGTTTTTATGGCTTGACGGTTGCTGGTTTGCAGCGCGTACAACATGCCGAGAGGCGTATTTATGACTTCAAGCTGCCGGACTGGGACGGGCGCTGGACGCTGGTATTGCTGGCATCCAGCATGGCGGCCAGCATGCGCTTGCACGTCAAGCGTGAGCTGCGTTGGGAGGGTTTTGGCGAGCTGTCGCCCAATGTGTTTGCCCACCCACATGTGAATCACACGACGCTCCAAGAGATCATCAGGTCAGCGGGTGCTGTTGATCAAATCGTGGTTTTAAGTGCGGAAAGCCTGCCAAGCTATTCAAGCAAGCCCCTGCAAACCGTGATGCACAGCGTCTTCAAGCTCGACCAGGTTGAAGCCGCGTTCAGAAAGTTTGTGGTGCGATTTGAACCCGTGTTGCAACAAGCTGCTGGTTTGAGGCCTGCAGAGGCATTTTTTGTACGCACCTTGCTCATCCACGAGTACCGAAAAGTGCTGCTGCGCGACCCCAACCTGCCGCAAGTCTTGTTGCCAGCCGACTGGTCCGGCCTGCGCGCACGCCAGTTGTGCGAAGCGCTGTACAGCCAGTTGCTCAGCAGCAGCGAAGCTTTTTTGCTGGCGCAGGTTGAAACACTCGATGGCGCTTTGCTCAAGCTGCCAGCGCACAATCCAGACTGATATGAACAAGGTATACCTATGAAGATAAATACTACAGATCAACCCGTCGCCATCGTCACAGGTGCAGCACGCGGCATTGGGCTGGCTTGTGTGCAATGGTTTTTAGCGCGCAGTTACCGGGTTGCACTGCTGGATATTGACAGCGTTGAACTGACCAAGACCCGCACCGCACTGGGCAAGCCAGCGCGCGTACTGGCTCTGCACTGCGACGTCAGCAGCCCGGCAGATGTCAGCGCCGCTATTGAAAAAATAAGCGCAACCTTTGGCCGCATTGATGCGCTGGTCAACAACGCAGGGGTGGCCGTTTTTAAACCGCTGCTGGAGCACACGTTTGAGGAATGGCGACAGGTGATGGCGGTTAATCTGGATGGTGCCTTTTTGTGTACCCAGGCCGCAGCGCCTGTGATGCTGAAGTCTGGCGGCGGCGCTATCGTCAACATCGCATCCATCTCGGGCCTGCGCGCCAGCGCCCTGCGGGTGGCTTATGGCACCAGCAAAGCCGCCATCATTCATTTGACCAAACAGCAGGCGGTGGAGCTGGGCAACATGGGCATTCGCGTGAATGCGATTGCACCCGGCCCGGTCGACACCGACATGGCCAAGAAAGTCCACAGTGCGGCGATTCGTGCGGACTACGCAGATGCGATTCCACTGGCGCGCTACGGCACACCAGAAGAAATTGCAGAAGGGGTGGGCTTCTTATGTAGTGAAGCAGCCAGCTACATCAACGGCCAGACGCTGGCAGTGGATGGCGGCTTTGACGCAGCGGGGATTGGTTTACCATCGCTGCGTTGAATTTAGAACGCTATATTTTTAGGATCTTTTTACGCCCGTATTTATTGGGTTTAAGGCCTTAAATACCAGCTAAAAAAGCCAAAATAACGCAATTTCTAACGAAATCAGACGTTCGAAAAATCAGGCTTGCGCTTTTGCATGAAGGCCGTGAAAGCCTCGCGCGCGGCGGGCTCACTGAGCATGCGCCCAAAGCTTTCGCCTTCTTCTGCCATGCGTTCTGCCACCACACTGGTCGTGCCTTTTTTCATCAACCGCTTGGTCTCAATGATGGATGACATCGGTTTGGCGGCAAGTTTACGTGCCTGCTGCTGTGCCAATGCGCTGACCTCTGCCGGTGGCACGATGCGGTTGATGAGCCCGATCTCCAGCGCCGTTTCAGCGCTGAAGGGCTCCCCCAGCAGCAAGGCCTCAGCCGCACGCGGGTAACCCATGAGTTGCGGCACTAAAAAGCTGGACGCTGCCTCAGGGCATAAACCCAGATTCACAAACGGCATCGAGAACGCGGCGTTGTCACCTGCGTATATCAAATCGCAATGCAGCAGCATCGTGGTGCCAATGCCGACTGCCGGGCCGCAAACCGCAGCGACGATGGGTTTGGGGAAAGAACTGATGCCGCGCAAAAAGCGAAACACCGGGGAATCTTGTGTCGATGGCGGTTTGTTTAAAAAGTCACTGATGTCGTTGCCTGCACTGAAGATTGTTTCATGGCCCTGAATAACCACGGCTTTGACAGCAACGTCATTTTCAGCCGCAGCCAGCGCGTCGGCCATGGCTGCATACATGGCGGCAGTGATGGAATTTTTCTTGTCGACACGGTTGATGGTCAGCGTCATGACGCCTGAATCCAGGAGGCTAAGGATGTCCGGTGCGGCAGATGTGGTCATGTGTGTTCTGAGTTAAATATCAATCGTCAAGACGCCAATTTCGCTACGATATCAATAGCTGCTTGAGCCCGTATTTATTGGTCTAAAGTCCTAAAACATACCCAAAAAGACATGTTTCAGGTGATTTTAAGCCTCAAACCCGCTCAAAAATACCCGCGGCGCCCTGACCCATGCCAACGCACATCGTCACCATGCCGTACTTGAGCTGGTGGCGTTGCAGCGCGTGGATGACAGTAGCTGCGCGAATCGCACCAGTGGCGCCCAGCGGGTGACCGAGTGCTATCGCGCCGCCCATCGGGTTGACTTTGGCTGGGTTCAAACCCAGCGTATTCAGAACAGCCAACGACTGGGCGGCAAACGCTTCGTTCAGCTCAAACCAGTCGATGTCGTCTTGCTTTAAGCCTGCATAACCCAGAGCGGCGGGTATGGCCTCAATCGGGCCAATGCCCATGATGTGTGGTGGCACGCCCTTGGCGGCGTAGCTGACGAATCGCGCTAACGGCTTGAGGCCAAATTGCTTGACGGCTTTTTCACTCGCCAAAATCAACGCACCTGCGCCATCAGACGTTTGCGAGCTGTTGCCGGCTGTGACTGAGCCGCGCGCTGCGAAAACAGTTTTGAGTTTTGCCAGACCTTCGACCGTGGTGTCTGGCCGTGCGCCTTCGTCCATGCTCACGGTGCGTGTCGTGGCGATGACTTCGCCGGTTTCTAAATTGGCCGTGCGGTCAGTCACTTCAACTGGTGTAATTTCGTTCGTGAATTCGCCGGCCTGCTGCGCTTTGAGTGCCTTCATGTGCGACGCGTAGGCAAACTCGTCTTGCGCGGTACGTGACACTTTCCATTGCTGGGCAACCTTTTCAGCCGTCAAGCCCATGCCGTAGGCGATGCCGATGTTTTCATCATTCGCAAACATCGCGGGCGACAGTGACGGCGAGTTGCCCGACATAGGCACCATGCTCATCGACTCCACACCCGCTGCAATCATGACTTCAGCCTCACCCACACGAATGCGGTCAGCCGCCATTTGAATGGCCGACAAGCCTGATGCACAAAAACGATTGACGGTAATACCGCCCACGCTGGTTGGCAGGCCCGCAAGCACCGCGCCAATGCGCGCGATGTTCAGGCCTTGTGGGCCTTCAGGAATAGCGCAGCCGCAGATGATGTCTTCGATCGCTTTGGGGTCCAGCGTGGGCACTTGGGCTAACGCGGCTTGCAACGCTTTGACCAGCAAATCATCAGGCCGCGTGTTGCGGAAAAAACCGCGATGCGAACGGCCGATCGGCGTGCGCGTGGCGGCAACGATGTAGGCTTCTTGAATTTGTTTCATGGTGAGTCCTTGTGCCTTAGCTGGCGTTTGTAGTTTTCGGTGGGCGTTGAGATGGAACCCAGGCCCAGATAAATTCGCACTCAATCGGCTGGTTGCCCGACTCGTCAGTCACTGTCACAGCCACGGTCACTTCGCCTTTGGTGGTGCTTTTGATCAGCTCGCGTTGCGCATCAGTCAGCGTAGCCACAGCGCGCATGGCACCCTGGCCGCGTTTTTTGAACTGCACGCGCATGTCTTTGACCACCGGAATGCAGTCATCACGCACGTTCATCCCCATCACCATGCCAGTAGCTGTTTCAGCCGCCAGCGTGCTGGCCACGGCATGCACGCCGCCTATGTGGTTGCGTACTTTGTGTTGGTTCGCCACAAAGATTTGCACGCTGCTCGTCGTCATTTCTTCATAACGCAGCTTGGCCGTACCCGTAAAGGGCACAGCACGGCCGAGTACCACGCTGCGAAACCAGGGGCGCGCAAACGCAGGTACTTCATTGAGCCGCTCCAGCTGGCGCTCCAGCCGATTGGGTGTGTGCACCGCGTCCATTAATTTCGGACGGGTTTGCCGGTGCTCATCATGCCCATGATGCGTTCCTGCGTTTTGGCGTTTTCAAGCAATGAACAGAAGGCTTTGCGTTCCAACGTCATCAAATACTCCTCCGTCACCAGCGTGCCGTTGTCGACATCACCGCCGCAGACCACGTTGGCAATCAGGCTGGCGATGTGAAAGTCATGGGCGCTGATAAAGCCGCCGTCGCGCATGTTGACGAGCTGGCCCTTGATGGTGGCCAGGCCGTTGCGTCCGACGACTGGAAAAGACCTTTTCAAAGGCGCACGGTAGCCTGAGTCAAACATGGCTCGTGCTTCATTGATGGCGACAAACAGCAGCTCATTGACGTTGGGGACAATCACATCGCTGTCGAGCAAATAGCCAATCTTGCGGCTTTCAATCGCGCTGGTACCTACGGTGGCCATGGCCGCAGCGGTGAAGCCTTCAATCAAAAAAGGCAGCATGTCTTTGTTGGTGGATTTGGCGGCGTTTTCAGCAGCTCGGCGGGCAATGTAGGCGAGGCCGCCCGCACCGGGCACCAGACCCACACCGACCTCAACCAGGCCAATGTAGCTTTCCATGGCCGTAACGCGCTTGGCAGAATACACCGCCATTTCACAGCCACCGCCCAGCGCCAGGCCGCGAATCGCGGACACCACCGGCACAGCGGCGTAGCGCATTTTCAGCATCACGTTTTGCAGCTCGGCCTCCACCTCATCAATGGCCGCGACGCCACTCATCATGAAGGCCGGTAGCATGGCTTGCAGGTCAGCTCCGGCGGAGAACATCTCGTCGTTTGACCAGATGACCATACCCTTGTAGCTTTTCTCGGCCATGTCAATGCCGAGGGCCAAGCCTTCAGCCACGTCCGGGCTGATGGCGTGCATTTTGGTTTTGATGCTGGCAATCAGGATGTCGTCGTCCAGCGTCCACAACCTGATGGCGTCGTCTTCATGCAGCGTCGTTCCGGCAGTGGTGAACGAAGGCGCTTTGGCGCCCAGCACGTCTTCAGGGAAATGCTGGCGCGCATACACAGGCAACTGGCGCTTGGGGATGAATTTTTTAGCAGACGCAGACCACGAGCCTTGCGGGGTGTGCACGCCACCCGCATCAGCGACCGGTCCTTTGAAAACCCAATCTGGCAGCGGCGCGCTTGACAAGGCTTTACCCGCATCAATGTCTTCCTTGATCATGGTTGCCACTTGCAACCAGCCCGCTTGTTGCCACAATTCAAAAGGGCCTTGCTTGGCGCCAAAGCCCCAACGCATCGCAAAGTCAATATCGCGTGCGGTTTCGGCAATGGTTTCCAGATGCACGGCAGCGTAATGAAACTGGTCGCGCAAGATCGCCCACAAAAATCTTGCCTCAGCGCCTTCAGCGTTGCGCAGCAGGGCCAAGCGTTCGCCCGCAGGCTTTTTCAGCATGCGGCCGACCACATCGTTCGATTTGGCGCCGCCTGCGACATATTCCATACTTTCAGGGTCAAGGCGCATGATGTCCCGGCCGACCTTTTTGTAAAAGCCCGCACCCGTTTTTTGACCTAGGCTTTTGGATTCGAGCAGCTTGGCCAACACGGGTGGTGTGCCGTACATGCTGGTAAACGGGTCTGGCGTTTTGCCCTCACCTTCACCCAAATTGTCTTGCAGCGTTTTGATGACGTGCGCCATCGTGTCCAGCCCCACCACGTCCGCCGTGCGGAAAGTGCCTGAGCTGGCACGGCCCAATTTTTTACCCGTTAAATCATCGACCACGTCATACGTCAAACCGAAAGCCTCGGTCTGCTTGATGATGGCCAGCATACCCGCAATACCGACGCGGTTGGCAATAAAGTTGGGCGTGTCATGCGCACGAACCACGCCTTTGCCCAAACCGCTGGTGACGAATGCTTCCAGGTTATTGAGCACCGCTGCGCCGGTGGTCGGTGTGTTGATCAACTCCACCAAGGTCATGTAACGCGGCGGGTTGAAGAAGTGAATGCCGCAAAAGCGCGGCTTGATGGATTCGGGCAATGCTTCGCTGAGCTTGGTGATCGACAAGCCCGACGTATTGCTGGCCACAATCGCGCGTTCAGCAATGTAGGGAGCTATCTTGTGATACAGGTCGGTCTTCCAATCCATGCGTTCGGCGATGGCTTCGATGATCAGATCGCACTCTTTGAGCACGTCCATGTGTTCTTCGTAGTTGGCTTGCTGGATCAACGCTGCGTCTTCTGGCACGCCCAGCGGCGCAGGTTTGAGCTTTTTCAAGCCTTCTACGGCGCGGATAACGATGCCGTTTTTAGGCCCCTCTTTCGCAGGCAAGTCAAACAAGACAACAGGAATTTTGCAATTGACCAGATGCGCAGCGATTTGCGCACCCATCACGCCTGCGCCTAAAACGGCGACTTTTTTGACCATGAATCTTGACATGTGTTTCTTTCGTGTGAAGTCAATGCGAAGCGCTCTTACTGAACGCGCAGCCAGGTTTGTGTTCGCCCAAACGGGCCGATCGCGCCGCGTACGTCCAGCTTGCTGCCACCATCAACAGGCGTCAAGCGCAGGGAATAGCTTTTACCATTGTCGGGGTCTAAAATTTTGCCCCCTTCCCAGATGTCTTTGCCGTCTGCCTTGACCGCTCCGCGAATGATTTCCATACCCAATTTGGGCTTGTCTTTGCGGTCGTCACTGCACTGGACGCATATCAACTCAACAGGTCTGATCAACGGTTTTTCAATGACGCCCGTCAATACGCCAGCAGCATTGGCAGAAATACGAATCTCTGCCTTAGGTTGACCTGTTTTGTCGTCAATATTGCGCCAGAGCCCGACGGGTGTGACGTTGGTCGACGCGGTTGCCTGAGCATTCGCATTGACTGCAAAGAATCCACTCAAAGCGAGTGTTGCTATTGAAAAAATAGCTGTTTGCACCGGTTTTATATGGGTTTTGGGCATTTTTAGTTTTGGCAATCAAACCAGGGCTTCGTCAGTTTCCATCAACGACTTCGCGCCGCTGCGGGCGGTGCACATCAGGGTTGCGGTTTCTGGCAACAGCTTGGCAAAGTAAAAGCGTGCGGTTTGCAGTTTGGCGATATAGAACTTATCGGTACTGCCGTTTGCAATTTCACGCAGTGCCACTTGTGCCATCCGAGCCCAGAAATAACCAAACACCAAATGCCCAGCGACTCGCAGGTAGTCAACCGCTGCGGCGCCCACTTCGTCCGGGTTTTGAAAGCCCTTAAAACCAATTTCAGTGGTGAACTTGGTCATCTGCTCGGCCAGTACAGCCAGCGGGTTGATGAACTCGGCCATCTTTTCGTTCACGCCTTCTTCTTGCACCAGCGCACCAATCAGTTTGCCGAATTTCTTGAGTGTTGCGCCGTTGTTGGACAGGACTTTGCGGCCCAGCAAATCCAGTGACTGAATGGTGTTGGTGCCTTCATAAATCATGTTGATGCGGTTGTCGCGCACAAACTGCTCCATGCCCCACTCTTTAACGTAGCCGTGGCCGCCAAACACTTGCAGGCACGCATTGGTCGAAATGTGGCCGTTGTCGGTGATAAACGCTTTAACAATCGGCGTCAGCAACGAGAGGATCTCGCCACTTTCTTTGCGCACGGCTTCGTCGGGGTGGTAGTGCTCCTTGTCAAGCAGCACCGCGCAGTAAGTGGCCAGCGCCCGACCACCCTCGGCATAAGCCTTGGCGGTCAGCAGCATCTTGCGTACATCGGGGTGAACAATGATCGGGTCAGCGGCTTGGGTTTTATCCTTCACACCTGACAGCGATCGCATTTGGATGCGGTCTTTGGCGTAAGCCAGTGCGTTTTGGTAGGCGACTTCAGTCAAGCCCAACGACTGGTTGCCCACACCAAGGCGCGCAGCGTTCATCATCACAAACATGCCATTCATGCCTTTGTTCGGCAGGCCGACCATGGTGCCGATCGCGCCATCCAAAACAATTTGCGCCGTAGCGTTGCCGTGGATGCCCATTTTGTGCTCCAAACCGCCACAGTAAATGCCGTTACGCGCGCCCAGCGTGCCGTCTTTGTTGACCAGGAACTTGGGAACGATAAACAGGCTGACACCTTTGATGCCGGGGGGCGCATCTGTCAGTCGAGCCAACACCAAATGAATGATGTTGCCAGACATGTCGTGCTCGCCAGCACTGATGAAAATCTTGTTGCCCGTGATTTTGTAAGTGCCGTCTGGCAGTGCCTCGGCCTTGGTGCGCATCAAACCCAGGTCAGTGCCGCAATGCGGCTCGGTCAAGCACATGCTACCGGTCCACTCGCCGCTGGTCATTTTGTGTAAGTACGTTTCCTTTTGCTCTTCGGTGCCGTGGGTGTGCAGCGCGGCGTGTGCGCCATGCGTCAGGCCGGGGTACATGGTCCAGGCCTGGTTGGTGCTGTTCAGCATTTCGTAAAAGCACTGGTTAATCACCAATGGCAAACCTTGGCCGCCGTAAGCAGGGTCGCAACTCAGCGCGGGCCAGCCGCCTTCAACATACTTTGCGTAGGCCTCTTTAAAGCCTTTTGGCGTGGTCACAGCGTGGGTGGCGATGTCCAGTGTGCAGCCTTCCTGGTCACCGCTGATGTTGAGCGGCAACAGGACGTCCGTAGCAAACTTGGCACCTTCTTCGAGCACGGCGTTGATGGTGTCAATGTCGGCATCAGCATATTTGGTGATGGGCGCCAATTCAGCGGTGACGTTGAGCACTTCGTGCATCACAAATTGCATGTCGCGAAGGGGGGCGTTGTAAACGGTCATGAATAACTCCTTAAAGACAAAAAATTAGGCCGCGCTGCAGTAGCGCGTGAGAATGTTGGCGAAACCGGTATGTGCTCTCGCCACCGAACCGGGCGTTTTTAAAAATCGGGCTTCATAGTGCAGCGCTAAAATGAGGCCGTGAATCTCGAACGACATCTGATGCTCATCGACATCGCTGCGCAAATGACCCGCTTCTTTGGTTTGCACCACCGCGCGATGCATGGCGGCCAGCCAGGTTTTGACCGAGCCTGCCAGTGCGTCACGGACCGGGCCAGGCCGGTCGTCAAATTCAACCGCGCCGCTGATGAACAGGCAGCCTGAATCAATCTCAACCGAGGTGCGGTTCATCCAGTTTTCGAACAACGCTTTGAGGCGCGGCATGCCTCTGGCGTGCTGCAGCGCAGGGTAAAACACCTCTTCTTCAAAGCGGGTGTAGTACTCACGAATCACCGAAATTTGAAGCTCTTCACGCGAGCCGAAATGCGCGAACACACCGGATTTGCTCATGCGCATGACTTCAGCCAGCGCGCCAATGCTCAGGCCTTCCAAGCCAATTTGTGTGGCCAAACCCAATGCAGCATCCACAATGGCCGCCTTGGTTTGCTGGCCCTTATGCACAACTGCGCCAGTCGCCTGAGCAGGCGCAGCGCGAGCATTTTTTGCAGAAATTTCAACAACGGCCATGATGTACAAATTGAGTGAGACAAAATAAAACGAACGGTCGTACTATTTTGCAGCAATTTACAAGCTGGCGAGTCGTTTTTTAGTGAAATACCGCTTTATAGACGCGGTTATCTAGGCGAACAAGGGGTAAACCCTTGACGGCCTCGTTATTCGTCTATTTCGTAAAAGGAACGACGACCTGCCGCTGTTCGCCCAAACCCTCGATCCAAAGCGTCATCACATCCCCTTTTTTGACATACAGCGGCGGCTTCATGCCCATACCCACGCCGGGCGGTGTGCCTGTGGTGATGATGTCACCAGGCTCAAGTGTCATGAATTGGCTGACATAGCTGATGATTTTGGCGACGCTGAAAATCATGGTTTTGGTGTTGCCCGTTTGTACACGCTTGCCATTCAGGTCTAGCCACATCGCCAATTTTTGCGGATTTGGCACCTCGTCGCGGGTGACCAGCCAAGGCCCAACCGGACCAAAGGTGTCGCACCCCTTGCCCTTGTCCCAGGTGCCGCCGCGCTCGATTTGAAATTCACGCTCACTGACGTCGTTGATGGTGCAGTAGCCTGCCACGTGGTGGATGGCGTCTTTTTGAGCCACGTAGCGGGCACGGGTGCCAATCACCACGCCCAGTTCAACCTCCCAATCGGTTTTGACAGATCCCTTGGGCAACATGACCGGATCGTTGGGGCCTTGAATGCAACTGGTGGCTTTCATAAAGACAATCGGCTCTTTGGGTATCGGCATCCCTGACTCGGCTGCATGGTCCGCGTAGTTCAAGCCAATCGCGATGAATTTGGGCGTGCCCACCAGCGGGCAGCCCATACGCGGCGAGCCTTTGACGCGTGGCAGGCTGGCGGTTTTGATTTTGCGCAGTTTGGCCAGCGCTGCATCACTGAGCTGGTCTGGGCCAATGTCTTTGATGTGTGCGCTCAAGTCACGCAGCTTGCCCTCAGCGTCTATCAGGCCTGGTTTTTCTTTGCCGGGGTTGCCGTAGCGAACGAGTTTCATCAAGAGTCCTTTTAAAAATTTAACCGTCACGACGAAGTCAATACCGTCAGCCGCCGCGCTATTTTTTTGATCGTTTCAAGGTATTTTGAGCGATTTTTTGCTGTTTTAGAGCATTAAATTGGCCTGTAGATCAATAAATGCGGGCGCAAGCAGCTACTAAATTCATAGCGTATAACGATCTGTTGATTGACCCATATTACCCCGTCAATCCGTTTTTTTGGTGGGGATATCCCGCATGAAGCCGCCAAAAAATGCAAGCAAGACATCGGTGTCATTCAGCCGCAAAACCTGCGCAACGTATTGGTCAGGTCTGACCACGACCAGGCAGCCTTGCTGACGATCGATGCCGCGCAGGGCGTAGATGTCTTGGGCAACACCAGCCACCGTACAAAACGCCTTTTCATAGTCCCGCAGCCCGTAGCGGCCTTTGGGCGGAAACAGCAATTCAGGCAAGGCAGTCACGGCAAGCTGGTGATGGCTATGCTGGAACACGGCGCGCAGGTCGAACACTGCATCCACGTCAGCGCCCGCAGGTGTGTAGCGCTTGAGGGGTGAGTCAGCTGAATCGCTGAGAAATTGGCACAGCCTGGCCATGGGGGAGCCTGGCGCGCCTGTGTCACCCTCGCCTGCAAACGCTATCAAGCGCCAGCGGCCATCGGCCAGCAGGATTGTGCTCAGTTGTAGCTGCTTACCGTCGCCGATGCGCGTCACCGGGGCAGAATGAAAGCGCTTGCCAATCACCAGGCCATTTGCAAGGTCTTGGTGGATTGACTCGCCAGTCAGCAAGGCGGGTTTGTAATGGGTGGCTGTGCCAGCGGTGTAGCGGCCATGCTGCACAAAGTACTTTTGTACCGCAGCTGGGTCGTTGCTGTCACGGTCACTCAGCATGGCGGCCCACTCGCGGTCAAAGTCGATCAACTCCTTAGCGACGGCTTGGCGCTCGGCGGAGTAGGTGTGCAGCAAGCTGCCGGGGCTGCGGCCTTGAAGCACCGCGGCCAGCTTCCAGCCGATGTTGAAGGCGTCCTGCATCGAGACATTCATGCCCTGCCCGGCTTTGGGGCTGTGGGTGTGGCATGCGTCGCCGGCGATGAAAATACGCGGCAAGCGAGTGGCTATTTCTTCTGGTTTTGCGTCGTCGTTGAGGTCATCAAACCGGTCACACAGGCGCTGGCCAATTTCATACACCGACCACCACGGCACTTCCTTCACGTCCAGTGTGTAGGGGTGAAAGATGCGCTGCGCTGCGGCAATCAATTGCTCTTTGGTGATATTGCGCCCAGCGACACGCTCGTTTGCGGCAAGCTTGTCCATCTCCACATAAATGCGCACCATGTAGCCGCCTTCGCGCGGAATGATGAGCAAGCTGCCCTCGTTGGCGGACTGAACCAATGACTTGAAACGGATATCGGGGAAGTCGGTGTTGACCAGCACGTCCATCACGCCCCAGGCGTGGTTGGCTGATTCACCCTTCAGGTGCAAGCCCATAGACTGGCGAACAGCGCTGCGGGCGCCGTCGCAGCCCACTACGTAACGGGCACGAATGGTTTCTAACCCGCCTTGACACGCGTCATCTTGCCGCTCAAACTGCGCGGTGACTGGGTAAGGGTTGGCGTCATCGGCATCTCGCTCCAGGCTGGCCAAGCGGCGGCTGTAGTGGGGAGTCAGCCGCGCCACTGACTTTTCCATCTTCTCCAGATAAAAGTCATGCACCCGCGCTTGATTCAAAATCACATGCGGCATGTGCGACAAGCCCTCTTCGACGTCAGGCACGCGCCCGCTGCGGGTGATGCGGGTTGGATCCGCCTGCTCAGGCGTCCAAAAGGTGGTCTCGTTGACCCAATACGCTTCTTTCAGCACCTTCTCGGCAAAGCCAAAAGCCTCGAACATTTCCATCGTGCGGCAAGCCACGCCGTCAGCCTGCCCCAACTGCAAGGGGCCAGGCTTTTGCTCCACGATGACGGTGCGGATATCCGGAAAAGCCGCCAACTGCGCGGCCAGGGTCAAGCCAGCAGGGCCGCAGCCGACAATCAGGACATCGGCTTCGCTTGGCAGGTTTGCATTTTTTGTTTGTGTTGAAGTTGCAGCATCCAGCAAGCTGGGATCGCCGGATCTGAAGCCGTTTAAGTGAAACTGCATAGAAATTAGCCTTGTTTTAGGAGTTTTTGAGCCGTTTTAGAGCATCAAATCGACCTCAAGCCCAATTAATACGGGCGCAAGCAGCTACTAAATTAGTAGCACTGTGAAGTGCTATCAAGCCAGAATCATCGCCAGGCTGGCGTCTAAATGCTCGGATGGCAGACGCTTGAAGCCTGAACGGGCAAAGCGCTGCAAGCGCCCGACCATGAAGGCGACCGCGACCGATGCCCTGACCTGCGCGTCGACCGTGGGGGTTGCTGCGCCGCTGGCCGTGGCTGCATCGCGCAGGCTTTGCTTGAGGCTGGACTCAAGCTTGTCAAAGAACTGGTTCATGCGCTCTTGCAGGCGGTCGTTTTCAAACACCAGCGCATCGCCGACCATCACGCGGGTCATGCCGGGGTTTTTCTCGGCAAACTGCAGCACCATCATCACCAGGCGGCGGCCGCGCAAAGCAGGGCTGGGCTCACGCTCGGTAATCTGGTTGACCAAGGTAAAAATGCTTTGCTCGATGAACTCGATCAGCCCTTCAAACATTTGCGCTTTGCTGGCAAAGTGGCGGTAAAGTGCGGCCTCACTGACACCCAGCTTGGCGGCCAGTGCTGCTGTGGTGATGCGATCTGCGCCCGGTTGCTCCAGCATGGCGGCCAGCGCTTGCAAAATTTGCACCCGCCGCTCACCCGGCTTGGGCCGTTTGCGGGCTGCGCTCAAGTCAGTTGCGCCGTTCTGCGGGGTGTCGGGATCAAGCGCTAGGTTGGACATAGTTTGAAATGAAAAGTTTGGTTTTGTCGCAAACAGCTAAATACGTGTACAAATGATTCTCCCACAGGCTTGCGACGCTTTTTAGACACCGCGATGCGGGTTTTCCTGTTGGAGCACCAGGCGCACCCGCAGCCCGCCATGCTCTGGCAGACCTGAATCTGCGTCCGCAAGAATCAGCTGGGTTTTGTGGACTCTGGCAATTTCATCCGCAATGGCCAAACCCAGGCCGTTGCCCTCCCCTTGGGTGCCCAACACACGGTAAAACCGTTCCAGCGCCTTGGTGCGCTCATGTGGAGGAATGCCGGGGCCGTCGTCTATCACCTCTAAAAACGCCGCATCAGGCGCATCTTCCAGCACACCACAGCGTATCGTCACTGAGCCGCCAGTGGGCGTGTACTTCACGGCGTTATCGACCAGGTTGCTGAGCAGCTCGCGCAGCAACCATTCATAGCCTAGTGCTTGTGCGGGCTCGGCCTCCAGCCCCAAGTCAATGCTTTTGTCGGTGGCAGCGTCCAGGTGCAGCGCCAGCATAGACTCGCACAGGTCTTTCAAGTCAACCCGCTGCATGGGCTGCGCGGCAACAGTCAAGGCATCAGCCCGCGACAAGGCCAGCAACTGGTTGGCCAACTGCGATGTGCGGCGCGTGGCGCTGCGCAGTTTGATGATTTTGTCGGCTGCCAGGGTGACGGCGCCTTCGCCACCTTTGGTTTTTGACACCCGCGCTGCCTGTGCCCAGGCCTCTACCTGCGCTTGCAAGCCTGCCAGCGGGGTGCGCAACTGGTGCGCTGCGTCAGCTACAAAACGGCGCTGGCTTTCGGCCTGGGCATTGACCAAGCCAAACAAGCGGTTGAGAGCGGCTACCAGCGGTTGCACCTCTGCGGGGGTACTTAGGGGGTCAATGGCACTCAAGTCGCGAGGGCTGCGCCGTTCAACGGCGTCCGTCAACTCATTCAAGGGCTTGAGCGCGCGCGTCACCGCCCAGTTACCGGCAAAACCAGCGGCCAGCACCAACACCAGGTTGGGCAGCAGCACTTTGACCCAAATCGAGCGCAACCACTGCTGGCGTGCATCTGAGCCATCAGCCAGTTGCACGATCAACTCGCCCGCCGAGGTTTCAACCCGCTGGGCGGCAATGCGGTAGGTGATGCCTTTGTCTTCAATGCTGTGAAATTCTGGCTCACGGGTGGTGGGCAGCACGCGATCAATCCACGCCTCGCCCGCCAAAAAGCCGCCCGCAGAATCTGAAATACGAAACCCGGCTGATCGCTCGCGGTCTTTGATGAAATCTTCAATTTCAGGCGCCAGCAGCAGTAACAGCGCGGCATCTTCTTTATCACCAACAGCCAGCACCGAATCGGCCACCAAAGGTATGAGGCGCAACAGTTGCTGGTCTTTTTGCAAGGCAACGCTGCCGGCGGTTTGGTAGTCAAAATAAATGCTGACCAACGCAAACAAGACCAGCGGCAACAGCAACAGTAACAGCAGTCGGCGCTGGAGGCCGGACCTCATCGCAGCGGGGATCATTCAGCCCCGTTGCTGGTTGCCACCCCTAGGATTTCAAGCCGATAGCCAAACCCACGAATTGACTTGAGGACAATACCATGCGGCTCCAGCTTGCTCCTCAAGCGAGAGATGTAAACCTCAATCGCGTTGGGCGTGATTTCCTTGTCCCAGCCGGTCAGGGCTTGCAGCAGCTTGTCTTTGCTGGCGGGCTTGGGCGCGTTGATGAGCAAATACTCCATCACCGTCCATTCACGGGGCCCCAGTTCTATAAATTGGCCATTGGCACGCGCCTGGCGGTTGGCGGAGTCCAGCTCCAGCACGCCAAAACTCAACGTGGCGCTGGTGGCCGCTTGGGAGCGACGCAGCAGCGCACGCAAACGCGCCAGCATTTCAGGCAATTCAAAAGGTTTGACCATGTAGTCATCAGCTCCCAAGTCGAGCCCCTGCACCCGATCTTGCAAAGCGTCTCTGGCGGTCAGTATCAGCACCGGCATCGTCACGCCGCTCTTTCTGATGCTTCGGGTCAGGCCGAGGCCGTCCATTTTGGGCAACCCAATGTCGATGATGGCTGCATCAAAGGTCTCGGTTTGCAAAACCTCTTCTGCGCGCTCGGCGCTGCCGACCCAATCGACCGCATAACCAGCATCACACAGCCCCAGCTTGATGCCGCTGGCAACCATGACATCGTCTTCAACCAATAGCAGTCTCATAGGGTTCAAGCATAGATGCGGAGCAGCACCGCCCGAATGCGGGATTACACCAGCGTCAGCACGGCTGACAGTCACGCGTCAGAAATCAGCCATGAGGCAGGGGTCAGTGCGAGCGAATCATGGTGCCGAAGGCTTGTTCGGTCAAAATCTCAAGCAGCATGGCATGCGGCACGCGGCCATCGATGATATGGACAGAATTCACGCCGCTTTTGGCTGCGTCCAGCGCACCCGCGATTTTGGGCAACATCCCGCCTGAAATGGTGCCATCGGCAAACAATTCATCAATCTCACGCGCCGTCAGATCCGTCAGCAAATTGCCTGCTTTGTCGAGCACGCCTGGCGTGTTGGTCAGTAGTACCAGCTTTTCAGCCTTCAACACTGTTGCCAGCTTGCCAGCCACCACATCCGCATTGATGTTGTAGCTTTCGTTGTCTTCGCCAAAACCAATCGGGCTAATGACGGGAATAAATGCATCGTCTTGCAGCGCCTTGACCACACTCGGGTCAATGCTCACAATGTCGCCAACAAAGCCCACGTCATGCTCTTTGCTTGGGTCTTTGTTGTCTAGCATGCTGAGTTTTTTGGCCCGAATCAACCCGCCGTCACGGCCCGTCAAGCCCACCGCTTTGCCGCCCGCCTGATTGATCAGGCCAACGATGTCTTGTTGAACTTGACCGGCCAAGACCCACTCAACGACTTCCATCGTTTCGTCGTCAGTCACCCGCATTCCCTGAATAAATTCACCTTTTTTACCCAAGCGGTTCAGCGCCGTTTCAATCTGCGGGCCACCGCCATGCACCACCACGGGGTTCATACCTACCAATTTGAGAAGCACAACATCTTCAGCAAAGTCAGCCTGCAAAGCAGGATCTGTCATGGCATTGCCGCCATATTTGATGACCATGGTTTTGCCGTGAAACTTGCGGATGTAGGGGAGTGCCTGAGCCAGGATTTCGGCTTTGTCGCGATGTGAGATGTGGGAGAGGTCGGGATCGGCACTTTGAGGATTGGTCATGGCAGAGAAGTTTAAATGGCAAATTCGTCTTTGGCGCGTCCCTGTGCGACCAGTGCTGACAACCAGCGCGGAATCAAACCTCGGCCACTCCAAGTTTCTCCATTCGGACCCTTGAATTTGGGCGCGACCTTTGTAGTCGACTGCCTTCTGGGACTTTTACCAACGCGAGCGACAGAGCCGATTGCTTTTGATTTTTTCGATCCTGGTGCTTTACGTTTATCGCCTCGCAAGTCATTCAGAGTTATGCCGAAAGCCTGCATTTTGGAACGGATATCCTTAATCGTCATCTCATATTCACGAGATCTAATTTCTGCCGCTTGTTTTTGCAATTTTTCAATCTGACTTTGAATATCAATCAAATTAGACATTAATCGAACTCCTATAGAATATTATATAAATGGCAATCTCAATGAATCACATTATCTCTTTGAATAACTTTTGCAGCGGTAAGAAATATGATTTTCATGTCAAACCAAAAAGATTGGCGTTTTAAATATTCATAATCGAGAGAAACTTTTTGTTCGACTGGTAATTCATCACGCCCATTGATCTGAGCCCACCCTGTCAGACCAGGAATTAATTTTTCTACGCCACGCTCAGTCCGAAGTGCAATCAAATCATACTGGTTAAATAACGCCGGTCGAGGGCCAACGAAACTCATATCCCCTTTAAGAATACACCACAATTGAGGTAATTCATCCAAACTACTTTTGCGTAAAAAACTACCTATAGGTGTCAAATAACTATCAGGATTGGTCAGGATGTGTGTCGCAACCTCAGGTGTGCCAACCTGCATGCTGCGGAACTTTGGCATACTGAAAATAACGTTATTTTTTCCAACTCTATCAGACCAATACAAGATTGACCCCTTGGATGTTATCTTTACCATGCACGCAACGACGATCCATGGCACACCAAAGACGAACAGTGCGCCAATGGCAAGTATCAAATCACAAAATCTTTTCATTATCGAACAAAGTATTGTGATTATTTTTTCCACACGGTGCGATTAATATACCCTGTGTAGCTAAGCACCAAGCGAGTAATTTTTCGAGACACATTTGGAGAAATGTAGTCAGCAACTGGCCGCATCGCACCATGGGTAGTATGCTGCTCACACACAACACGGACAGCATTCAAGACTTCCAGTGGCTTGAGTCCCGACATGATCACTATGCCTTCATCCATTCCCTCAGGGCGCTCATGAGCATAACGTATAGTAATAGCTGGTAAATTTAACAACGAGGCTTCTTCTGTAATAGTACCGCTATCGGAAATGACACAAGTAGAGTGCATTTGTAATTTAACGAAATCAAAAAAGCCAAAAGGTTTTGCAAAATCAATAAGTGGATTAATTTCTGTCAAGCCCAATGCATCAAGACGTTTGCGTGTGCGCGGATGTGTTGACACAATAACTGGATATCCGTAAGTCTTTGCCAGTAAATTTAAAGTATCTACCAAGTCCTTGAGATTTTCGGGCGTGTCAACATTTTCTTCGCGGTGTGCGCTGATTATAAAAAACTCCCCCTGCTTGAGACTGAGACGTGACATGACATCGGATTTTTGTATCTCGGGCATGTAATGGTGCAGTACCTCATCCATGTGCGAGCCGGTTTTTATGATGGTCTCGGGTCTAACACCTTCTGCTATGAGGTAACGCCGGGCGTGCTCAGTTAAGACCAGGTTAATGTCACTCAGATGGTCAAGTACTTTGCGATTGAGCTCTTCAGGAACCCTCTGATCAAAGCATCGGTTGCCAGCCTCCATGTGAAAAACGGGTATTTGCCGACGCTTTGCCGCAATCACTGCCAGGCATGAGTTGGTATCGCCGTAAAGTAAAACTGCCTGGGGCTTTTCCCGCTCAAACACCTCATCGGCTTTGATGATGACTTGGCCAATAGTCTGCGCCGCCGTTTCACCGACAGCACCCAAAAAGTAATCTGGCTTACGAATCTTTAGATCGTCGAAAAAAATTTGATTGAGCTCGTAATCGTAATTTTGACCCGTATGAACCAAGAGGTGCTGTGTATGCTTGTCAAGCTCAGCAATCACGCGACTCATTTTGATCAGTTCGGGCCGCGTACCCACAATTGTCATCACCTTAAGCATTTATTTTTTCCTGAATATAGTCAAGTTTTAAGAGTATTTTTTTAATTTCAGCCGTGCTCAATTGCCGCGTATTGTGAGATGTGTAGTCATCTAAATTAGAGATTCTTTCTTCGCCATCACTAAAGTACTTTGCATAGTTCAAATCCCTGTTATCAGCGGGAATCCGGTAGTAATCACCCATATCATCTACTCTTGCCATTTCTTCGCGAGAAACCAGAGTTTCATATAGTTTTTCACCATGTCGAGTACCTATCGTGCGCATCCCCTCTCCACGGGGGAACAGTTCCATGATGGCCTGTGCCAGATTCTGTACCGTAGATGCCGGAGCTTTCTGGACAAAAATATCCCCCTGCTTTCCGTGCTCGAAAGCGTGCAATACCAAGCTGACAGATTCCTCCAAAGACATCAGAAACCGAGTCATACTTGGATCGGTAATCGTCAACGGCTTGCCTTCTAGCAGCTGAGAAACAAATAAAGGGATAACCGAACCGCGCGAAGCCATCACATTTCCGTAACGGGTGGCGCAAAGAACGGTTTCACCTTCGTTTTGCATGCGCGCCTTGGCCACCATTAGCTTCTCCATCATGGCCTTGGATACACCCATTGCATTAATTGGGTATACCGCTTTGTCGGTGCTAAGAACCACAACGCGTTCTACATTGTTTGCAATAGCTGCGTTCATCACATTTTCGGCGCCGATCACATTCGTGCGAACAGCCTCCATTGGGTAAAACTCGCAGGATGGAACCTGCTTGAGTGCCGCCGCGTGAAACACATAATTCACGCCCTTCATAGCATGAAGAATGCTGTCATATTCTCGAATATCGCCTATATAGAATTTAAGCTTATCGCTATTCATCGCGATGCGCATCTCCTCCTGCTTTTTCTCATCGCGACTGAAAATCCGGATTTCTCTAACGCTGGTTGACAAAAATCGCTTGAGTACAGCATGCCCGAAAGAGCCTGTACCCCCAGTTATCATCAAAGTCTTATCGTTGAACATAGTTTTGAAATTGCTTTTTATCTAGATGAATGCATAGACTGAATTAACTCAGTCCAATCTGGTGCTATGTACCCAGTTGCTTCTTTGAAGCGATCTGAATTAAACGATCGATCTATCACAAAATTATCGTCCGGCGTTATTGAGATTGATTTTCCATAGACTCGGGCGATAAGACAAAGGAGCTCGTACTTGTCAATTGCCTTCGCGCCCAGATGATACAGGCCGCAAAGATCTGGTCTTGAAATGACGTGGTCCTTTACAACTTCCGCGAATACTGTACTCGGGAGGCCTGAAAATATTGCACGCCTGTAGCCGGTGCAAGCGCTCTTTTGCGATAAAAACCATTCGAGCAATCCAAGACTGGTTTCAAGCTCGTGGCCAATCGTAGAAGTGCGAAGCGTTAGTACCCCAGGGCCACTTATTTCACCCAAAAATTTAGACTTGCCGTAAAGATCTATCGCATCCGAGGGACTGTCTTCGACATAGGAGCCGGTCGAACCAGAGAAAATGCAGTCGGTACTAATATGGATCAAACGAGCATTGATTGCAGCACATATTTTTACCAGGCGGTGAGGTAACAATGCATTCATGGCAATAGAAACAATAGGATCCTTAGAAGAGTCAATGTGTTTGGTAACGCCAATGCAGTTCACAACTACATCCGGTCTTAAATCAACCATGACCCGCAAAATGGCATCCTGATTTCCAACATCTACATCCCCGATTAAGTTTTTAGCGAGGTCAACAGAGAAAAATCTTTTCGCATGTATCGACCGCACAGTACCAAGCACTTCCAGATCTTTGTGTTGGCTCAAGATACGAAACATGGCATGTCCAATCATGCCATTAGCCCCGAATACAAGAACTCTCATGAAGATGCCCGCCGCGCTTCAAATGTTTGACCCAAGATATCAATTAATCGCTCAGTTAACATATCGTGATCAAAATGTAGTTTAAAAAAAGTTCGCCCATTGTTACCTAGTCTGTCCCGCTCAACCGGTGTCATATTGAACATCTTCAAAGTCGCCTCGGCAAGTAATGCCGCGTCTCCTGAGGGAGCGACCAAACCAGCCTGAGCCTCAGTGACAAGGCGAGCTCCTTCACCGTTTAAGGAGGCCAGAATAGGCATTCCGGAGGCCATATATGCCTGGACTTTATTCGGCACTGTTGCCGCAAAAATAGGCTCATCAGCCAGAGAAACAAGAAGTGCGCCTGCCTTTCGCATCAGTCCAGGCATCGTCTCGACAGGGAATCGTCCAGGCAAGTGCAAATTCTTCAGTTGCAAGGCCTCAACCTGCTGCTCCATCCACTCACGACGGCTTCCGCTACCGACCACAACGAATCGTATTTGAGGGTGATCTTTTAACAACAAGGCCGCCCCGACAATAACTTCAACGGCCTGACCGGACCCGATGTTTCCTGCGAAGAGGACCGGGAAACCCTCTTCCAAAGCGGCTATGTGAGGCAGGGCGACTTCAGACGAAAGGCTGCTGAAACTATCGTCCACCGAATTTGGGTAATAAATGATTTTCGTACCATTGGCCATGTTGGACACGAAAGGAATGAATGCGCGTGATTGAACCAATAACAAATCAGCTCGTCGATAAATAAAGCTCACCAAGAGTCTTACCTGTGCGAGCAACTTGGGACTGCGAATGTAGCCAGTAGCCGCCAGACTTTCAGGCCATAAGTCTTGCACCCAGATAATCACCGGGGCAGACTTTATTCGGCCTAAGAAGAGCGCGGGTATTGCCTGAAGTATTGGTGACACACCGTACACAAAGATTGCGTCATACTGCTTTTTTCTGAGAAGCCAAGGCCCCAAAATCAAACCGGAAATAATGAACGAAAGATAGTTTAAAGCTAATCGGATAGCGCCCTTGGCCCCTCTAGGCAAAATTGGAATGCGATAGACAGTAAGTCCCGACCAGCCAGCTATCTGGATTCCTGATGCTCGGAATCCATCATAAACATAACCCTCTGGATAATTTGGTTTTCCAGTCATCACATCAACAGTAATGCCATTGAGCGCAAGCGACTTTGCAAGATCATTGATCCGAAAGGTTTCAGGCCAGAAATACTGGCTCACAATTAAAATGCGCACACCAAATGCCTTTGTTGTAATAGCTCAGCAAATGCAGTCGACTTAAATAAACAAAAATGAAACATATATCTACGAGTTTTTCAGTGCGATATCGTCCAATATTTTTTGATACATATTTTTATACACAAGAACAACTGCATCCCAGGTATAGAGCTCAGCAACGTAACGTTTAATGGCAACCGCAGCAAGCTGTCGAGATCTAGGGTTATTAAAAACTTGGGCAATACCCTCCGCCAGCCCTGTAGCTGTAGCACTCACCACCCAGCCGCCACCCGCGTCAGACAATTGTCCAAATCCGCATTGATCAGTCAACACCACTGGCGTTCCACAGATACCGGCTTCAAGTGCAACTATAGACATCGCCTCGAGTCGTGAGGGAATGACAAGTACCTCTGCCGCCTGATAGGCAGCTGTTTTGTCACTTCCCCCGAGATAACCGATAAACCGAACTCTGCCAGCTGAATTCGCTCGCTGTACAGACGCTTCAAGCACGCTTAGCATTCCACCGTCGGGACCAACAAACAACAGATCCACATCAGGCAATAAATCCTTAAGCTGGTGAAAGGCCTCGAGCAATAAATCCGGCCCTTTAATTTCATTCAAACGCCCGACAAAAAGAATAAATCGCCGGTCGTTCAAATTGAATTTTCTTCGGAATGCTTCAGTATTCTCAACACTAAAGTCAGAAGCAGCTATTGCATTTTGAATAACCAATACCTTACCCGGCCTAGCGCCCACCTGCAGAAGATGCGCTGCCTCTTGCTCAGTTACAGCGATGCATGCATCGGCATTTTTAAAAATGCTGGATCCCACAATTTTGTTGTAGATCCGTTTTATTATCTTAGAGCGACCAAAAATGGATGTTGCGCCAGCAGGGCACACAACATATGGCGTTTGACTGCGCCGTGCGGCCCAATATACCAAAGCATTCAACAAATTCCAGTGTCCGATAAGGTGTATGACATCTGCCTCAGCGACCAATTTTTTTATCTTTTTGGGAGTAACCCATGGAATATAAAATCTTCTCGAAACACAAGGCAAAGCAATCACGATACCTGAGCCCAAAAGCGACATTCTTTCCTGACTCAACCCGGTATCAACCGTCAATATCTTGCAACTGACTCCAGAAGCAAGGAGTGCCTTACTCATTTGCAGCGTTCGCTCCGCCTCGCCACCACCTGATATTGGATCAAAATTACAGCATACGTGCAAAATGTTCATGATGACTGATGCTTATATTTTAAATTTTAAAGTTTTTCAATTTATTATTGAACAACCCAAAAGGTACGATTTGCTGTAACCCAGATTCCCGACTCAAATACCTTACGCTAACTGCGCAGAATTAAACTTGATAATTGCATCGCGGTACAACTGCTCATATTGGGGGCCGATAACATCTAGTGAAAAATTTTCTACTGCTAGTTGATACCCGCCCGCTGCAAGCCGCTGGCGCATTGCGCTGTCCTTCAGTAAATTAACCATCGCCTCAGCGCACTCGTCAAGACCCTTGTAAAGAAAGCCATGCTGTTGGTCTATAAAGGGCATGCCCGCAAATGCCGTCTGAGTGCCTAAGACTGCCAACTTTAACCCCATCGCTTCAAGCGTACGGGTTTTTGCACCGTTAGGGCCGACCCGATCGGGTACCAGCACCACATCGGCTGTCGATAAAAATGCTGGGTAATCATCCACCCAAGTCAACACCACAGTATCTGGCAAACTCCGAAATAACAACATCATATGAGCCGGTATATTTTTCCCAAGAATAAAAAGTTCAACATGTGGAACCGATCTCTTAACACGTGGCCAGACCGTACGAACAAAATCATATATGGGATCCGCAATCGCGTGGTTCTCAAAACTACCAGTGCAAACAACTCTTAGCGATTTAACGAATACCCCATCCGATACTCCATTTTTGAAAGTTTTTTTCACGGGTATCGGAATAATGCTGATAGGGATTACTACTATGTCAATATCTGAATTTAGTCGTAAAAGATATCCGGCATCCGGCGACGACACGACGTGCACTTTACTAAACAAATGATATTTCTTTTTTTCAAACCGTTTTAGCAAAACTGCAGATACCAAGGTGTATATTTTTTTCACGCCTCCGCTCAAATCTTTTGCCACATCAAAATAAACCAACGAAGTAGCATCGTTAGGAGAGTGTACAGATGCAAATCGCTGACCATAAATTTTATATTGAGCCATATTTATGATGTCGTAGTGAATAACATCGTAAGTATGATCTGCAAGTACCCGCCTTAACGTATTTAAATATTGATAGTTAAAAAAAGCAGCAAAAGAAGGTGGCAGCAGCCGCAGGAGGTTCAAGACACCGAACAGACGTTTCTTCAGAATGGTAGGAGGCGGTATAACTTCAAGAATATTAACATTAGGCAACTCCAAATGAAAGGAAGTAGCTTGAGTTTTGTCGATCTTTCCGAAACACAAAATGTCGCACCGATGGCTCAGTGACATATATTTTAAAATATTAAAAACCTTCAATTTCCCCCCAGTCGATGCAGGAAATGGAAAATCGGGAAGCAAAAAGAGAATTCTCAATTCAACACCTGTTGTCTATAAACCTTGAAATGTCCATTATTCTCTAATAGTAATCTTTGAAGAAAATACGCGTAGTAATATTTCCAGACTGGTTAATGTTGCTATCCCTGCCAGCAACATAAATCCCATACTATCTAGCGTACCTTCAGTTAATGCAAGAAATAGCATCCACAATAGAAATGCCTTTGCTGTCGCATTGATTTTATTGAATACCGTATCAACTAGATTCCAAGCACACACCGTAATAAATCCAAGGCATAGCGATCCGAGGACAATTACCGATGTTCCGCCTACTAGAAACAACCAACCGACAAATCCAGGTGCAAGCAGTGTTTGATCTGACGCTTTCATTGGATGAATAACAAGTGTTAAGTAACCGGCAATTCCATTGGTTGAATTGATAACGTCTAAACTATAAATGCCCAATGGCCTCGCCCCCAACGCCAATTGACACCATATGCTCTCGATGCCGGGCATCCTGAAAAGCACAAATTTCAATCCTTGTGTGAACTGGAGCAACCAGCTCTTGTCTCCTTTCTCAAACAGGACAACTAACGCATCAAGGTACGAAAGATTTTGTGTCACGCGAACTTCACGGTATTCGGTCATTACTGGAACCATTACAAACGCAAGTACTGCAATCAAACCAAGAAATACTTTTTCCTTCACTCGTAACCGCACGCCACCAACGAGTAATAGAAACACCAATAATAGAAGAGCGAGCAGCAAGCTACTGCGACTGTTTCTTAAAAACATATCTGCTACGCCATTAAGTATTAGTATTAAAATACCGACTCTTGATCCAATCACATCATTGGCATAGTCCATAACACTGATACATATTAAAATAAAAATAGGTATGCAGACCACTCGCACATAGAAAATAATACCCCTTAAGCGAAATGGCAAAGGATCGCTTGGTGATGAACCCATTTCACCAATTTGATACCGATAGCTGAGATATGCCAAAAGTGCAATCAATATACAAATCAAAGTCAAGAAAATTCTATTGATTCCTATACTTAGAATCCGATTGTCTCTCTGGGGGGGGAGCAATCGTATTAGTGTTCCGTTTTGAGACATATACAGTAAAACAAATACTGATAAGCAGAAGCTAGAAAATGCAATCGCAGAAAGTTGAAATGATAGAAACAGGGCATCCCGGTTTGCAACCATCGTTCGAAAGGGATTCCATGGCAGCATTTTTTCTACCGGATAAGGGTCTATAGTTATCCAGTAAAATCTTACAAAATAACCCATTAGCAATAGAACTATTGCAAACCATATTGCAGTAAATTTTTTATTCGAAAAGTTTATGTGTTTTAATAGAATTGCCAAAGATAACATTGCAAGAATATTACAAATAGCAAACTCAATGCTCATCCCAATAAAATATTTATAAGTTAGCAAGTAACCGCTTGGAAATATCAATAAAAACAACCATTTACTCTGCCTTATGTGTAGACCTGTAGGCAAGTGCATGCTATGTAGTTTTCTTAAACATGGCGAGTACGGACTGCCTGATCATGGGAGAGAATCCTATTGAAAATATCATCGATAAAAGGCCTGTGAGAATTATAAATAATAGCCAATGTAAACGTTGGCTGTAATCGAGAGGCTGAAACTGCCTTGCCAATAGCATGATTGAAAGCGCGGTCGCGCTTGGCACCAGCACATCCGCTATATACCAACTCCATCTCTGAGTAATTAATAGTACTTTGTGCGTAAAAGCAGCGACTAGTATTAAATTAATTAAATTGATAATGAGCCACGACCAGGCTGCACCATAAACACCGTAGAAAAAAGCACAAGTATAAAGAAGCGGGCAAAAGATTATGACACTTAATATATAAATTTTTAATAGCTGCTGTGTTTTTCCAAATGCAGTTTGAAGTTGGAATGGTAAATAACTCAAACAATTGAAATAACTACCCACCACCAAGATTGCAAGCAACGGTGCCGCTTCGCTTACCAGCTCTTGATTTCCAGACCAGGCAAATATTATCCCTCCCGGAAAAAATGCTAAAAGCATCGTTGCGGTTGCAACCATAATAGCGACCGCTTGGGTAATTTTCCGGAAAAGAGCAATGAGACTTTCTTGATTTTCTTCGGATGTAAGCACCACCAAACTCGGATAGAGTGCTTGTGTAATGGGCACAACAACCATAAACATCGTGTTGGCCGCGGTTGATGCGAGCGTGTAATAACCCAAATTTTTGAGTGATACTAGGTGAGAGAGTACCACTTTGTCCAGCTGAAGAAGCAGTATGGTTGCAATACCAATCCCAATCATTCCGGTAGCGAAATTTTTTATCTTTGCAAGGAAAATAAGCGAAAAATATTCGGGAGATCCTGTATTTGGCAAACGGCATTTCACCCGCCACTTTAGCAAGCATACACTGAGCAAAGACACGATAAGCTGCCAAATGAAAAAAGCCTGCAGCGTTGCTGAGATCCACATCAGTACGCCGAAAGTACCCGCGTAACGAAGGGTGGCAATCAATGAATATATGGTGTTATACCAAACCTGCTCCCCTGCACCAAACAAAATACCTCGGTACATTCCTTCAAACAACCGCAAACAGGCAACAAGCCACATAAATACTATTGCGTTTGATATTTGATGGGGTTCAAGACTGCCTGAATTTAGCCAATCACGAGTCATGTAAGGTGACGCTAACCATACTACCGTCAACCCGATAGTGCCTAAAGCAAAACAAATGACTTCAAGACTGAAAAGCAAATTGCGAATATCTGCTTTTTTTTCAGATGAGGTAGAAGATCTCGCCATTTCCCGATTTAGTGTGGCTCCAATAGCCAAATCGAGAATCATTAGTATCGCCTGCAATGCTACAAAAAGGCCGATGACACCGTAGGCCTCCACTCCCAGGTGATTTATATAAGCGGGTAAAAAAGCAATGGCCATAAACGCAGACCAACCTTGACCTAGGTAGTTTGCACTTATGTTTATTCGATTTTTATTCATTTAACATTACAAACGTATCCCGAATAATACGAATATCCTAACTGCACAAGTTTGAAGGGAATTTTTTAATTAAATACATAGCATCCAGTAGCCCAACACAAGGAAATTCGATCGAAATCCAAATCCACCGTAAGACATCGACGAAGCTCTTAGGATACCGTGACCACTTCAAGTTCAGGCAAAGGGAAAAGAAGCTTCATACCGGAGAATTTTTTATTAGAAATAAAGAATTGCCTGAAATGCCAAGGAAGTACGAGAACAAAGTCTGGCTTCGAATCTATCAATTGCTGCTCCGGTACGATTGGAAGCCAACTACCAGGCGTATAGCAACCGAATTTTTCAGCGTTCACTTCAGCTACAAATTGGATGAGCTGCTCGTTAATTCCACAGTACTGAAGCAGAACATTGCCTTTGGTTGATGCGCCGAGTGCAGCAACTACCTTTCCTTGGCTACGTGCGACCTCTAAAAAATGCAAGAGACTGGTTTTGGCTAAAGACGTACGCTGTGCGAATTCGGCATAGGGTTTCAATGTATTCAAACCTTGAGCCTCTTCGCGCTCAAGTACATCTTTAACTATCGAGACAGGATTGAGATTACCTTCACCCTTCGTTACCGTTACTGAAAAACTGCCCCCGTTGACTTCATTGAATTCAACATCGAGGATTTTGAATCCTACTTTGTCAGTCATCCATTTAATTTGACGCAGTGCATAGAACTCTAGATGTTCATGACAGACAGTGTCATAAGAGTTGGTTTCTAGCATTGTTGGCATGTAACTCTGCTCAAACACCCAGATCCCATCATCCGCAAGTACATCGTAAATTTCCCGCATGAATCCGAGCGGATCTTCCAGGTCATAAAACATGGAAAAGGATGTGATGACCTTTGCCTTCTTGCCAGTAAAGCGTTCTTTGAGCAGCTGTGAGGAAAAAAACTCAGGAATCAGATTGACGTGTCCTGGATAAAACTCCTTAAATTTAGCCGCGGTGGGATCAATACCGACCAATGTATAGCCCTCGACAGGATATGCCCGCAGAGTAGTACCGTCATTACTACCAATATCAACCACCAAATCACCGGCGACAAGCTCTACTTCGCGCATGATTTTTTTTACTTTTCCAGTCAAATGCGCAACCATGCTAATGTTAAGTCCGGATCGATATCCATAGTTTTCGCCATACATTTCTGCTAAGTCGTATGAATGCTCCATTTGCAATAAACCGCAAACATGGTCATCGCCCACACACTTAACCAATCGCAATGGACCAGTGGTAATAGACTCGTTTCTATCTTTTGGAAAAACACCCGTCAGCATCTGCTCGCCAAGATCAAGCACGCACTCCAAATGCGTATTGCCGCAAATTCTGCAGCTGCTAATTTTTTTATACATAGTGAAATACCTTTTGAATTTAGTTTTTCCCAGACATTGACTTCAAATCAACATCCACCATTTTTTTAACCAGCTCTCTGAATCCCGTTTGTGGAATCCAACCCAATTCAGATTTGGCTTTTTTAGAACAACCTACGAGAGTAACAGGCTCAGCCGGTCGATAAAATGATTTGTCTTCTCTGACGTACTTCCGGTAGTCAAGGTCCAGGTATGTGAAGGCACATTCACAAAAATCTCGCACAGAGTAACTCTCTCCCGAGCAGATGACATAGTCATCCGATTTCGATTGTTGCAACATCAACCACATAGCTTGGACATAGTCGGCTGCATAACCCCAATCCCTGCGCGCATCCAGATCCCCGAGGTCTAGCTGCTTGGATATTCCTAGTTTTACCAATACAGCGCCATGCGTAATTTTTCTTGTGACGAAAGACAGTCCACGCAACGGGCTTTCATGGTTATACAAAATCGCAGAAGATGCGAACACGCCGTAGCGCTGCCGGTAGATTTGGATCATTACGTCCGCGAAAGCCTTGGCAGCGCCATAGGGGCTGCGTGGATTGCGCAACGTTGTCTCCGTTTGAGGACTTTCTAGCGCAACTCCGAAAACCTCTCGACTTGATGCCTGACAAAAGCGGATGCTTAGATCTGCCTCTCGAATGGCCTCCAGAATTCTCACCACTGCGAGCCCATTGACGTCGCAAGTACTTACAGGGTCGTCATACATGCCCGAGCCAGAAGTAAATGCGGCAAAATTGTAGACCTCAGTGGGCCTGACACTGCGTAACACTCTCACCATCTCGGCCTGACTGGACATATCCCAATCGACAAGCTCAACCTGACCTTTGAGAGATTCTGCAAGCTGCGCACTGGACTCAGTCGAACGCCGTACCCCACCTACGACACAGTAGCCTTTGTCAAGCAGGAGTTCAGCCATGTAAGTTCCGTCTTGACCGGTTACTCCTGTAATAAAAGCGGTTTTCATTCCACTGCAACGCGAAGCATAAAGAAACGCAACCGCATCCATACCTCAATAGCGTGCATGGCAAATTCACTCATGGTAAGAATTTGCGTAGTAACCATGACTCTTAACCAACTCATCACGCTCGGCAGACTTCAAATCTTCTCGCACCATTTCCTGTACGAGCTCAGCAAAAGTAATTTTGGGCACCCAACCAAGCTTCGTCCTAGCTTTGGTAGGATCGCCCAAAAGACTCTCAACTTCTGTCGGACGAAAGTAGCGTGGATCAACGGACACAATACACTTTCCCTGGGCATCTGCTCCCTTTTCATCTAACCCTTTGCCACTCCAAACAATGTCAATGCCGAGTTCCTTTGCTGCAATTGTCACGAAATCACGAACGCTGTATTGCACACCGGTCGCAATTACGAAATCTTCAGGTATGTCTTGCTGAAGCATTAGCCATTGCATTTCAACATAGTCCTTGGCATGGCCCCAGTCGCGCAGCGCGTTCAAGTTACCCAAATAAAGATGCTGTTGTAACCCCAACTTGATCCGGGAGAGGGCGCGGGTTATTTTCCGCGTTACGAAATTCTCTCCACGAATTGGTGACTCATGGTTAAACAGAATTCCGTTACATGCGAATATTCCATAAGCCTCTCGGTAATTTACTGTGATCCAGTACGCGTACAACTTGGCGACTGCATATGGGGAGCGTGGATAAAAAGGAGTTGTTTCACTTTGTGGTGATTCTTGTACCAAGCCATAAAGTTCCGAAGTAGAAGCTTGATAGAAGCGAGTTTTTTGCTCCAGTCCGAGTAGACGAATCGCTTCAAGTATCCGCAGTGGCCCAATAGCGTCAACATCAGCCGTGTATTCAGGCGACTCAAAACTTACCGCAACATGACTCATCGCCGCAAGGTTATAAATCTCATCTGGCCTGATTTTCTGGATGAGGTGAGCAAGATTAGATGAATCCGTTAGGTCGCCATGATGCAGAAAAAACCGAACTCCGTCCTCGTGAGGGTCGTGATAAAGATGGTCAATGCGAGCAGTATTAAAGGAAGACGCTCTTCTCTTAACGCCATGTACAACATACCCTTTATTCAATAAAAACTCCGCAAGATAAGCGCCATCTTGGCCAGTAATACCTGTAATTAGTGCAATTTTTCTCATAAGATCTTCATCAGTAATTTTTTGATTCTTTGCTAATAAACATTTAAGCCGACTACGATAAATTTAATGCCAATTCAGCTTATTTTCACTTGAGGGTTGAACGGTACCAATCAGAATAGTGTTTCAGGCCCGCTTCAAACTTTACTGGGCGTTCAAATCCTAACGCCAGAAGCTTCGCAGGGCTGTAATTACAGCGCGGATTGATATTGTTTCTGCCCAGCAACTTAAGCAAAAAGGAAAGCCAGGAAAGTGGAAACGATATTGGTGGTACGCGGTAATCGGCAACCTTTAGCTGACGCATAAGAAACAGTTCAACATCTGCAAAGTTGTTCTTTGCATTGTCGTCTTCGGACACTATGAACCGGTCGCCACCAAAGCTCTTTTCTTGATGAATAGTAAAAATGATTGCCGCCACAACATTGTCAACGTGAACCAGGTTCATCCTGCGTTCGCCAAAAAGGCACGACTTTAAATAGTTTCGTATATTTTTCGATGCAATAAGATCACCTACAAGTTTTCTTAAAGATCCTCCCTCGGGGCCAAAAACAGACGTAGGCCGCAAAATAACCGAGTCAAAGCTATTTTTAGAAGCTTCAAGAACTGCTTCTTCAATTTTAAACTTTGTGATGCCGTACTCACTAACAGGATGACACGAGGTAGTCTCGTTAACAGTATCGTCATTTACCCGCCCCACCACTGCAGCCGTACTGCAATGAATAAGTCGGTGTATCTTCGCGACTTGGCAAGCCTCCACCAGTGTCGCAGTTGCGCGCAGGTTTTCGGTTTGCCCGCCCCCCTGCAGGTATGCAAGGTGAACGACCGTACATCCAGGCTCAAGGAATCCAGACAGTGATGAAGGGACATGCAGGTCGCCCTCTACGACTTCAACACCTTTACCAAAATTGATATCGCCTTCTGGTCGAGGCCTCTTTCTGGTCAGTACTTTGACTCGAACATCTGTCAACTGGTTTAACTGAGCGACAAGATGTCGCCCGATATACCCTGAAGCGCCTGTTATTGCGATTGTGTGCATAGACTTCACCATTTCAAATACCCGACATCCAACTCATAAAGCTATTAGCCCAACCGCCCTAATTTAAACATCGTGATATCTAAAGTGGCTCAACCTCTGTTCAAAGCGCTGCTTGGACATTTTATTATCCAGCCTTCAACTACTGTGCTTTCATTTTGAGGGGGGTAACGTGTTGTGACCCGAGTCGCGCCCATAAGTGTCTTCAAGGCGAACGATATCGTCTTCACCGAGATAAGAGCCGGTTTGTACCTCAATGATTTCTAGCGGCACTGCGCCGGGATTAGTCAGCCGATGCGTTTGTCCCTGCGGAATAAACGTGCTCTGGTTTTCTGTTAACACCAAACGCCTGTCGCCATTGATAACCTCTGCGGTTCCGCTCACAACAACCCAATGCTCAGCGCGATGATGATGCATCTGCAATGAAAGGGAGGCACCGGGTCTCACGGTAATACGCTTGACCTGATGGTTTTTTCCCACATCGACGCTGTCGTACCAGCCCCACGGGCGCGCGACCAGCCGGTGCTGGACGGCCTGCGACGCATCCAAGGCTTCGAGCTTACCAACCACTTCCTTGACGGCTTCAGAATGACCTGTGTGAGCAACTAGCAAGGCATCGGGCGTGTCAACGATAACCAAATCCTGCGTCCCTAAAGCTACCACCGGACGATTGCCACCCGCATGAATATACGTTTGGCGCGCATGCAGGTGATGGGCGTTTTCAATATCTCCACCCGCACGGTTGCCTTGTGCCTGCGGCGGTGCCAATTCAGCTACGGCGTTCCAGCTGCCGACATCGCTCCAGATGCCATCAAATGGGAATACAACGACATTCGTCGCGCGCTCCATCACGGCATAGTCAATAGACTGCCCGCGGCAGGCGGCAAACGCTTCTGCATTTGGTCGGGTGAATAGACCGTCTTGCCGTGACTGCTGCATGGCGTGCTGACAGGCCTGCAAAATATCTGGTGCATGGGCCTGAATCGCGTCCAGCAGGGTTTGAGCACGCACCAGAAAAATACCGGCATTCCAAAGATACTCACCACTGCTCAAAAAGGTCAGAGCTTTGTCTAGCGCAGGCTTTTCCACGAATCGCGCCACCTGAAAACCACCGTCTTTGGCTGGTAAACCTTTTTGAATATAGCCATAGGCTGTACTTGGCTGTGTCGGCTGTACCCCAAAAGTGACCAGTTGCCCCGATTCGGCTGTCGCGACTGCGGCTCGCACCATCCGTACGAAAGCTTGGGTATCTGGAATATGCTGGTCTGCTGGACAAAACAGCAAAAGCGCATCCGCCGGTGCAGCCAGTGCCGCCAGTGCCATGGCAGCGGCAGTATTTTTGGGTTGTGGCTCCAGAATTTGACCAACTGATACGCCCACATGCTCAGCGACATCTGCAAGAAGAAATCGGTGATCTTCAGAGGAAACGCAGGTAATACCAGCGTCTCCAGACACGAGTAATGGCATCACCCGTTCAATGGTAAGTTGCAATAAAGATTTTTCACCTATCAGCGGAATGAACTGCTTGGGAAACGCCCGCCTTGATAAGGGCCAAAGCCGCGTCCCGCTACCGCCGCAAAGAATGACCGGATGGATAGCTGAATGTGCCGCGGCGTCAGCCTGCGGGTTTCTCATGGTAGCCCAGCCTCCTGTCGCAGTTGTTGTATTTTCTGTTGCAGCACTTCAAACTCTAGCTGCTTACGCTTCAAGAAGGTCCTGGTCAGTCGACCTTTTTCGTCAAGCCCTGCGAGCCTCAGCACGTAGGAAAAAGCCAACTTGTTGTCATTTCGCCTAAGGTTATCAGCCTCGACCAAGCCCTTGTCAACAAGCGCATGTAGGCAATAATTTACTTTGCCAAGGCTCACGCCAAAGCGCTCAGCCAGACCGTGCAGGCCGACGGCAGGTTCAAACGTTAGCTGGCATAAGGGGTAATAAGGCAAGTGTTGGAGGGACATCTGTCGGTTTATGTGTTCAGAACTTGAACGGATTGTAAGCAGAAGCGCCCGCAAACGCTACGAAAACGATCTCACGCAAACAATTGCGCTTCCTTTAACGGTAGGCCCATTGCGTCCCTGACCGACAGAAGAGGCGGCCCATCAAGTCGCCAGTCAATACCGATTTGAGGATCATTCCAAGCAATACAGTGCTCCTGCGCAGGACAATAGTAATCAGTGGTTTTGTAGTAACAGTCAGCACTGTCGCTGAGCACCAAAAAACCATGCGCAAAACCTGGCGGTACCCATAGCTGGCGAGGATCGTGCTCATTCAGTTCCAAGCCTACCCATTGGCCAAAGGTGGAAGAGGTTTGGCGAATGTCTACTGCGACATCAAAAATCGAACCGCGCAGTACCCGCAGCAGCTTGCCCTGTGATTGTTCGAGTTGGTAGTGCAAGCCGCGTAACACACCTTTTTTAGACCGACTGTGGTTGTCTTGCACAAAATTGAAGTTGGTACTAGTTGCAGCATTGAAGTCGCGCTGATTAAAGGTTTCCGAAAAGAAACCTCGCAAATCGCCGTGCACCACAGGCTCTATTAACAATACGTCCGGTATGCACGTCGCAGTTACGATCATGGTTAGGCGCTTAGATTCATCAAACTTGGCAAGAATTTCAACTGTCGTACATCAAATAGACACCGACAAGTGGACTTTAGAGTAGTTGGTGACTCTTTTGTAAATGTACCTGCAGATTCGCAAAAAGTAAAAAATGTACATCCTCTCCGGTCTTCGCGCGCTCAATTTCATAAAATATCGACGCGCCCGAAAATCCCCGCGTATTTCGCGCCAGAAGTCGACCAAATCACTATCAGTTGGCAATACGAGATCAAGACCGCAACGAGCTTGGGAAACAACTATCAGGCGGATTTTTCGCTGCTGCAATAAAAAAGAGTGAAAGATATCCTCGCAAAAAGCCTTCCCGTGGAACGGATAGAAGTTTTCCAGAACCAGATTTTCCTTGCGGTGCAACACACATCCCCCAGCCAACCACTCCACCAGGTATTGAGCTTTACCTTGCCGCGCAGTATCCACACCAACCGGGCTGCCTGATCTTTCAATTTCGCCCTCCCGGTAACCTCTGCTCCCGTTCATCAACCAGTAATAAATATGTCCGACCAGCTCGCCGCTGTCCGGCTTTTTGTACACGGACTCGTTAGTCGCAATATTGATAAGGGCCGGAGCAACAGCGCAATCAGGTGATTGCATCAGCACATCCAGCAGGTGCTCGATACACCTCGACTCTACAGACATATCATCATCTAGCTGCATAACGAACCCATATTGAGCCTGATGAAAACCCACCGCCCGCTGCGCTACTTGTCCCCGGACATCTGTTACCACAATCCGTACATTATCAAAAATCAACGGGGCTATGGTCGATGCTTCCAACTCTGGAATGCACACTAAAATTTCCGCAGGTACAACCGTTCCACGGTTCAGACCTTCAATAGTGTCTGGAAGCGTCGAACCGCCCAAAGTTGCAATCACAACCGAAACCATAGGCTTCAGCGTCTGTTCTGAAATGTAGCTATTCGACATTTGTAAGACATTCCATTCCGCCCGAGGAATAAGTATTCACGAGCATATTCGTCATTTAAGGCATAGTTGCGTGGGACAGGAAAAGCGCGTTTGCGTTTGGCAAAGAAACAATGAGACCAGACGCATATCGCTAGATCAGGGCAACATCGACAAAATAACCTCAGCGTCAACTGCAGAATAAAAGCCTTCGCAATAATGCGTGATTCTTTGCTGGTCGCGCGCAAAAGCATCCGATACAACATTCTTATTGCGGATTGTTGCCTGAAACCCACTCGGACTGTCGACTTTGGCAACAACGCCGTCCAGTTCGTAAAGCGGATCGATCGTCATTTCACAGGCCTGCGCCAGGTAAATGGGATGCACTCCGGAATACGCCGCCTTCACAATTGCCGTACTTCCGCGGTACAAGGCGTAGCCAGCCCGTTTGAGATCATCTTCCAACAATTCTTTTGAGAATTCAACGTTCTCGGGCAGCTTACGCAGTTGCGGACTCTCCTGCATAAGGTTTTCCTGATTTACAAGTGGATGAAGCCGCCAGATAAACCGCATTTCTGGCATGAGTTTCGCGCAATTCAAAGAGAACTCAAAAAGAAGAAGACACTCGCTGATGATGCCCTCAGGCAATACCAGGCAGGTTTCGCGTCTTTCAGCATCAATAGAAGTTCCCTTGCGGTCTGACTCCAAATTTATATCGTGACTGTTAGTGACATCAACAGGGGCGCGGTGGGATCCCAAAATTCGAACAGGGATATCTTTCAGCCGCAAAGAGCTTTCAATTTGTACTTTTGAAACTGATCCTGCAGTCAGAACCAAATCGGGGTCGAACGGAGAGCCAAGTTTTCGCAGTGCAGCATGCTGTAGCCTAAACACGGCCGAGTGCTGATAACCCACACATTGCATGGCAGCGGAAGTGTCCCGCGCAGAAGCAAAAACCACTCGCTCCCAAGCGTGTCCTTCATAGGTCACAACCAACATTTTGGGGTTGGTCGCCTTTATGAGGCTGCTAATCTGTACCGACATTCTGAGTGTGGTCCTAGCGCCGCCTGACATGGCCTCAAGTGCAGCAAAAGAAAACACCTTCATCAGGAAACCAGGAGCTTCCCGTCTGGAAACGGCTGCCAGACGAGACGACTCTTTCCTCAGCCGAAGATACAAGGAGAGTTCCCCCCGCAGATCGAGAGTAGTAGACAACAAAACACGTGGCGCGCCAGCCTCATCCCAGCATTGAACATCCCCCATACCCGAAGCTCCGGAGTGATCAATGAGCGCAACAACAACGCGGCGACCTTGCGCCTGCAATAGCTCCGGCAAACTGCCAAAATAAAAATCGTGTGCTTTGCCAGCATCTGATTCACTGAGCAGGTGGGATACAAACAGAACATCTACTTGCCCCGACAGAGCTTTAGATGCATGCCACGGTACACCATCGGACCGTAGGGCTTTCAAGATCTGGCTTAGCCATCCTATGAAAATCCGAGTTTTTTTTACGGTGTCTTTGATAACTCGATGTACGCCAGTTGAAGTCGTGAACAACTTTTCGTAGTTCTTGAGAAAAAACGAATGCTCGCGAATCACGTGTAGCCAAGGAATCGACATTGTTGTCAGATTTGAACCCGGTGACATCAATACGCGGTCGCACGCCTCACATACCTGATGATATTGTTTTTCGTTCAAGGCCGTCTTTCATGGAAGACCCTTTTGCCGGTCAAGCCTGCCATGATATTTTTTCTAAAAGGGCTTTTTGCTCAGGGTCCTGACGAATATATTCCAATACGAGATCGGCCTCATGCGGCTCATTGACGGACGGAAGGCTGGGAACCACGGGCACCGATTGCAGGCTGTAGTCGTTTTCTAGGATGCGCATCTGCTCGATGAACTCAGCCAGCTCTACCGGGGCACTCGGCAAAGTGGTCACCTTCATCAGGAAATCCTTGCGGTATGCGATGATCCCGAGAATCTTGCGCACAAAAACCTGTTGCTGTTCAAAGCTGCTGTAACCAGGCGTCCGGCGGAAGCAATGCATGATGCGGCCTGACTGGGAAACCACACACTTCACAAACGAGTGACGGTCTAGCTCCTCCAGAGTTTCAATTGGGCCTGTCGCATTCCAAGCATCGCCGCTCGGATTGGCTCGCATTGCACCTGCCAATGCGTCCACATGACGGGGTAGAAGGAGGGGTTCATCGCCCTGAAGCAGTATCACGTGTGTGCAATCGATGTCCTTGACGGCTTCGGCCACGCGAGTCGTTCCGTTTTTGTGGGTGTTGGCGGTCATTAGGACCTTCCCGCCGAAGCCCTTGATCGCTGACGCAATGTCCTCATCGCAAGTGGCAACGAAGACGTCAGAAACCGCCAGCGAGAGCAAAGCCCGCCGGCGAACATGTTCGATCATGGGAAGCCCATGAAAAGGAAACAATATTTTCCCAGGGAACCGGATAGAGGCCATGTGAGCCGGAATAACTGCAACAATTTTCATGGCTTGCGGACGACTTACTGCGGAAATACGCCGCAATCGACGTTGATGTTTTGGGCTGTTACAGCAGACGCAGCATCTGAAGCCAGGAAAACGCACATTGCGGCAACCTCAGGCCCGGTGGGCAGGCGCTTGAGTGCCGCGTTGTCCACCGCGAATTTGGCGATAAAGCCCGCACCATCACCTTTGGCCGGGCCATACGGGCTCTTGAGCGCTTCCAGCAATCCATCGGTGGGAATCAGCACGGGGCAAACGCCATTTACGCGGATGCCGCGCGAGCCTACTTCCTTCGCGAGCGACTGGGTTAGCCCGTTCATCGCAAATTTGGTTGCGACGTATGCCGAGTTGTTTGCGCTGCCACGCTTACTGGCAATACTGGAAATATTAATGATGCTACCGCCGTCATGCATAGCTGCGACCGCAGCCTTGCATCCCCAGAAGGCGCCCTTCAGATTAGTGGCAATGATGTCGTCAAGGAAAGCATCGTCGATCTCGGCGATGGGCCGCCACTCAGAGTACCCCGCGTTATTGACAAAAGCGTCGAGGCGCCCCGTCGCATCCACGGCCGCCCTGACCAGCTTTACGTGGGCAGCTTCATCGCGCACGTCCGTCGGCACAAACACCACCTTGTCGCCGAAGCGTTGGGCAAGTCCCGCCTCCTGGCGTGCTCCTACAAAAACTGCATAGCCCGCGTCGACAAACGCTTCGGCAATGCTTAAACCTATACCGCGATTACCGCCGGTGATGACAACTGTTTTTTTGCTCATGGTCCTGTCCGGGATAATCCGGTTCTCGAAAAATAGTGAAAAGCTTGCCGCCTAGATAGTCATGCAGGAGAAGCCACCGTCAACCGCGACTTCCGCGCCGGTGACAAAGCTGGCGGCATCGGAAGCGAGCCACAGGGTGGCACCAAGCAACTCAACCGGCTGTCCGAAGCGGGCCATGGGGGTGTGCCCCAGGATCGCCGCCTCGCGCTCAGGGGTGATGAAATTCTTGCGGTTCCAGTCGGTGGGCAGGAAGCCCGGGCGCAGCGCATTGACCCGAACGCCCTTGGTGCCCCATTCGCGGCCCAGATTCTGGGTCAGGTTGAGAATTCCGGCTTTCGCTATTGAATAAGTGAAGGCTTTTGAGAGTGGAGGTCCAGCAGATGCCGATGAGATATTGATGATGGAGCCCTTGCCCCGTTTGACCATATAGCCGCCGAACACCTGGCAGCCGAGAAAAGTACCAGTCAACTGTGAATCAAGAATGGAATACCACTCGTCAAGCGAAAGCTCAAGGAACGGCGTGGGTCCGTTCGTGCCGGCACCGTTCACCAGAATGTCCAGTTGACCAAATTTGGCCAAAATAGCGTCAAGTGCTGCAACGTGCTGCTCCTTTTTAGAAACATCGATGGCAAGCGCCATCACCTTGTCAAATCCTTCAGCTCTGAGTTCAGCTTCGACGGCCTGTGCCTTTTCAAGCCGCAGGTCGAGCACTGCGACAGCGCATCCTGCGCGGGCGAAGCCACGCGCCATTTCGCTACACAAGTGTCCTCCAGCACCGGTAACTGCGGCGACCCGGCCTTCAAGATTAAAAAGTTGGTTAAGGTAAGTATTCATGGCTGGCAAATCAATTAACGCATCGTCTTCATCATGTCCTGCATTTGTGCTGCCCATTTCCAAAGCACAAAGAGATCGGAACCCAAAATAGCATAGTTGTATCCAAGGTCAAAAACAAACTTCACCGTAGCTGGGTTGGCGTCTGCAACCTGTGTGCCGCAACTTTTGCCATGACGCTCACAAGCCTGTATGACCTTGCGGGAGGCTTCCAAGACGAGCGGGTGGGTCGTTTGCCCAGGAACCCCTAGGGACCCTGCGATGTCAAGCGGACCCACCATAACGCCATCGACCTCGTCGAACGCGAGCAGCTCTTCAATATTTTCCACCCCCTTGATGGATTCCACTTGCAGCATGAAGGTGGATGTCTTGTTCCAGTTCTGGATGTATTCGTCGAAATCGAATCCGTAAGCCTGCGCGCGATTAACCCCGTAAGTGCGGCGTCCGACTGGCGGGTATTTCACGTCACGTATCAGCGCTTGCACCTGCTCTGGCGTTTCAACCATCTGCACCAGCATCCCGTCAGCACCCGACTCGAGCAGAGGCTTGAGGTAATCGTTGGAGTGCGAGACGGGACGCGGTATGCAAGGCACCCCTTCGCTCTGGCTTGCTGCGATGATGCGTTGACCCTGTTCCAGCGAAATGGTCGAATGTTCCATGTCGATGAACATAAAGTCGAACCCGGCGCGAGCAAAGGTCTCGGTGATCGACGGGTGGGCGTAAGAAATCCACCCCGCAAACAGACGTTCACGATTTCGCAACTTTTGCTTTAGCGCAGCGCGCTGGTCAAATGTTTTGTTCATCGGATAGTGGTCCTGTTGGTATGAAAAGTTACCAAACGATGCATGTGGGCGCCGTCGTAAGGTCGATAAAATGGGGGAAGGGGCGAGTAATAGTGTTGATGCCAAGGGCACAACCCGTCCACGAGGACCTCGTCATCAACGAGCCATGGATAGTCGGTGAACCTCGTCACGGTTCCATCTGGCAATTTCTTCTCTTCCCGATTGCAGCAGTAAAAAAGTAGATCTCGTTTAAGAGCAATTGCACGCATATCGTCGAAATAGGCTTTCACTACAGGAGGGTTCATCTCCTGCATTGAAGCAATATTTATAACTATATCAATTGGACAATTTTGTAACAACTGATGATCTGTCGCTTGAACAGCGATGATCTGCCGCCCGCCATTGGCAGGAGAAGGGGAATTTTCCAACACTTGCGCGAGCCCCTTTTCATCAAGTACCAAATGGACTGAGGTTTCAAAAGCTTCCGCTCCCATCCATAACCTCAGATACCAAAGATCTACTAGCAAAGTTTTGGTTAAGTTGACCAGAACGATGCGGCCAGCAGACCGGCTGGCGAGCAACAGTGTAGTCATTGATGCAAACCCATCTCCTATCACACAGCAAGTGGTACTTGCAGTGAGCTTCTCAGGTGCATTGGCATAAAGAAAGGCGATGGTCAGAACTTGCCTAAGCATATCCAAATCATAGGCTCGATTCTGCTTGCTGGTTACATTACTCGCCAGCGCGTCTATCGCATTGAATTTAGCGTAGGTAAAACCAAGACGTCGAAAGCGTCGCTGAAGGAGCAGAAGCAACCATGCTCGCAAGCCTGTCGGCCGCTTTGCATGCCCTCCAAAACCCTGAAGGCCCACAAAACCGTGCCCGTCAAACTTGAATCCAGAGTGGTACTTCTGCCAATGAGAGCTGGCACTGGGATCGTCTTTTATGGCCTCTGCTGCAAGATAGTCGATCGCCGCCCGACCTGAGAACATTTATTTGCTCTCAAGCAACGCTTGAACGGCTGGATGCAAGTGCAGCAGGCCGACAAGCAAGCCCTTGTCATCCACCACCGGCAAGTCCCAAATCTGCTTCTGCTCCATGACATCCACCGCGTGGACAAGGGTATCCCCCGGCTTGATGGTCATGGGAGCGAGGATGGCATGCTCAAGTGCGTCATCCACGAAAAAAGCGGAGAAAGGCTTTTGCACCTTGAGCAGCTTACGCCGGATGTCACCGTCCGTCAGGATACCCAGAAGTTTATTGCCGCTGTTGACGATGCAGACAATGCCCAAACGCGTGCGGCCCATTTCTTCCAGTGCCTCCTTCAGAATCACGGCCTCTTTGATGACCGGCACGCGGTCTAGGCCCATCATCACTTCATTGACAAGCATGGTCTTATTTTTCTGGGTGGACATTGTCTTCTCCAAATTTTTCTAACATTTCAAGACGGAACTCATGGGCAGCCTTAGCCTGGCTCAGCACATTTTCAAGATGCTTGATGTTCATGACGGTGTTTGCGTCAGACATGGCATTGTCAGGATCATTGTGGGTTTCCATGAACAGGGCGTTGATGCCACACGCTGCGGCGGCGCGAACAAGATAAGGGATGAATTCGCGTTGACCGCCTGAAATATTGCCCATGGAGGTAGGCAACTGAATCGAATGCGTTGCGTCAAAACAGACCGGATAACCCGTCTTGGCCATAATCGGGAAACAGGTGAAGTCGTTGACCAGCATGTTGTAGCCAAAAAAGGTACCGCGGTCGGCCAGAAGAATCTGATGGTTGCCCGCAGCTTCGATCTTGCGGACTGAGTTCTTCATGTTCCATGGACTCATGAACTGGCCCTTTTTCAGGTGGATGGGACGCTTGGTCAAGGCCGCAGCTCTCAAAATCGAAGTCTGACGGCAAAGATAAGCGGGTACTTGAACCATGTCGCAAACTTCCCCGGTTGCAGGCCCCCATGCGGGATCTGAAAAATCAGAAACGACTGGAATACCGAATTCATCACGGATGTCAGCCAGAATGCGCAGGCCGTCGTCGACACCGAGGCCATGGTAACTATCTGGCGCAGAGCGGCAGTCTTTGTCATAGCACGACTTGTAAATCCAGGAAATACCAAGCTTCTGACAAATTTTGCCGATGGCCTCGGCCATCATGAAGGCGTGATCACGGCTTTCGATAGCGCACGGACCACCGATGAAAGCCAAGGGCAGCTTGTCGCCAATCTTGACTTTGTTGACTTTGCCGTAGCCAACTTCAATTATTTTGTTAACCATGAAAAACATCCAGTTTGAAATTTTGAATACGAAACACGAGAGGCCTGGCCATGACGAGGTGACTTTGGATGACCAATCTCACCGGCTCAGACTTGTCCTCTCGAACGGGAATCAGTTGAATTCCGCCGGGAGGCAAGTTCACCACTTGAACATAGATTATTTTACCGCTACGAACTGAAATCAGCTTACATGTGCAGCACTGCGCGGTCGGCGTCGGATTAACCATGCCGAGTTCATAGGCGACACTTGGCTGGAGCTCGTGCTGGAGGCTGTACTCGCGGCGCAGGAAGCTGCACCCCCCCAGCAATTGCAGCGTGCCGTCTGCGCCCTGCGAAATTGCATCAAGGTTGCCATGAACGTAAGCCCTCAAAGGAGCCTCACGATAGCGGTAGCTGACATAGCCTCGCTCAGCCAAAAAAGACCCCAGTTTTGTGACCCCAGAAGGCGTCGTGGAGTGAAAAACAGCGAAAGTCCCCACTTCGCCGTGGTTTTGGCCCACCATGGATGAAACATCCAATGTCTGCCGGTAGTGAGCCTGCAAGTTCACCCTTTGCTCCAAAACCTGACGCCCGCTCCCGTCAAAGAAGATCAAAACCACGCTCTGTGGAGCTTGACTGTCTTCAAACAAAGACGGGATATCGACCAGCTCAAATAAAGTCTGCCATTCACCCGAACTGCGCCACACAAACAAATCACTGATGGGTGCGCTAGCCAGCGCCGGGAGGCGCGTTAATTGCTGCTTCCAGGTCCATAGAGCACGCCGGAAGCGCTGAATCTTCTGCGCAATCATGGGGCAACCTTACCAAACCAGCGATTTTTCAGCAGTTTTTGCGCTTCCCACCGGCGGCCATGGACGACCAGCGACGCCGGCGGATGGGTGTGCTCAAGGCTGAGATATGCACCGTCCATCGCACTTGAAAAATAAAGAGGGATGGCCGCCATGCCACGGCAGATAAACAGAGGCAGATCCCCCGGTTCAAAGCCAAGCCCGTCCAGTGCAATACTGTTGGCAGCATTGCTACAAACAGGGAACCTGCCCTTGAGCTTCAGCCCAGCTGCATCGTAGATTTCCAGTTCAGCTGACCTGCTTGCAGGCGAAGTTTCTATGTTCAACAGAATCAGGTGGTTTTCTATGTTGTCGCCGAACTGCAAAAACGGTCCAAATGTGAGCAGAGAACCTTGAGGAGGAAAAGCATCAAGTTCACCCTGGTAGCTGGTTTGAGCCGCCGAAGTCGACAAACCCAATGTTGCCCGCCAGGCAGGCACACTCGTCTGGGCAACGTCGAGTTTGGGCAAGACGCCACTTTCCACCGGCGGTGGTGTGCGAGTCAGCGATAGAAGCGCCAAAGAGTCAACAGGAACAATACCTGCAACGTCTTGGGAGGTAATTGTTCGAAAAGCACCCGATGCCAGAAAACCGAGGTTCCTGGTTACCCAAACACCGCCGGAAGTCCAGGTAACGTTGACGAATTTTTGTTGCTCGCGCCGGCTGATTTCCCAGTTGTTGGGGGAAAAATTGCACAAGGTTGTCCATCCGTGCGCACCAGGTGCTTTGAGTAAGGGGTAATAAGACATGTGAAGCGCTTATGTCTTCCTCGCAATAGCCCTGAGCCACCAAGCAGGCTCGGATGACTCGACATGCGCCCGGTAAGGCCCCACCATGGCGCGCTCCAGCGGCTCAACAATCGCCTCCATGCCGGGCTGCATTGTTGCAAACGGTGCTACCAGACCCCAACTGATTAGCCTAGCGCGAACCCTCATCAGAAGCGAGTGAAGCTTTGACTCAGTTTTCAGCTGGGCAATCGTTTGACCGTAATAAGCTATTTCAATATCGGTGAAACCCAGGTCGTCCAGCAAACGGCGCATGGGAACTTTGTCAAAAAACAGAACATGCGGCTCATCAAGAGCCTTGTGCTCCCAATCTCGGCAGGGTACCTCGATGAACAGCACGCCACCCGGCCGGAGGCCACGTGTCGCTGCCTGGATAAATTTCACTGGATGCGGCACGTGCTCCAGTACGTGAGACATGACCACCAAGTCAGCAGGAACCAAGTCAGAGGCCCCAACGAGCCGAGCACCCAGTGCCTGAAGAGATTTATGACAAGAGACATCTGTCTCGACAACAGAGTAAATACTATCGGGGAAATACTTCAACCAGCTTCTCGCGAAAAAACCTGGGCCAGGGCCTGACTCTAGGATCTGCTTCACAGAAATTTGATGCTTGGCAAGATAGCGCTTCACAAAAGCAATCCTCAAGCGGGCGATACCAGAAGAGAACGCGACTACTAACGGACTTGTAGGTTGGCCTCCATGAGCCGTAGAGAAATAGCTGGCGTTATAGGCCGACAGCGCAGCGTCTGTGGGCATTGGCGACGCGAATAACATGCCGCATTCTGCACACAAGGCGCGAGAACAACCGGTAAACACTGGGTTTTGATACCGGAACGACGCAACGACCTTCGTATTATTGCTACCGCAGACAGGGCAAGGAGTCATGATGGAATCACCTCCGCGTTGTCCATTTCCAGTGCCCGGATCTCTCGAGCCGGGTTACCCACTGCAAGAACATTTGCGGCTATCGCCCCGCTAACCACGCTTCTGGCGCCGATGATGGAGTTGTCGCCGATGCGGGAGCCTTTCAAAACCATGGTGCTCATTACTATGCAGACCCTTCGGCCAATGACGACTACTTTATCGAACGCACTTGTAGAAGTAGCCCAACGCCTTTCATGGCCCCACAACCGCGTCAAGCGATAGATGTAAAAGCCACAGTAAAACTTTTCTAAAAATCCAGCCGTGTCTTGTGGGCTCATTTTTCAATTTCTTGTCTTGCCACGCCTACTGATGCAGGCGGATTTCCACGCCATTTCAAATGCCTGGCGGGTACTCCACCAACGACAGCGTAAGCTGGTACATCTCTGTTCACAACAGCCCCCGCCGCCACCACAGCACCTCTACCAATCGTAGTGCCGCCCAAAACGGTCACATTACATCCAATCCAGACATCATCCTCAATCCTGATCTCTCCGGGAATATGACCTTGCTGCAAGATAGGTACATCCGCAAGGGAAAACGCATGACCGGTGGCGCGCATTATTACGCGGGGGCCAACAAGAACATTAGCTCCAATGTGAATCTGCCCGCCTATTGCAGCGTTAAGACTGACATCGGCATTGAGCGCAACGCGTTCTCCAATACTTATTTGCCCGCCTCCGTCCGCATACAAGGAACAGTCCCTGCCGCAAGAAAACCGTGGGCCGATATGAATGCCCTCTCCCCCTAGAATCTGTACTCCGGGCGAAATTGTTGCCGATGGCCCCAACGAGGCCAGAATTGCCCTGAGGCGCAGCGCCCTCAATTTCCCACCGCTTGCGCCAGGGCAAGCGAAAATAATTGCATCCAAATATGACATTACTTCATTCTTGGCAATGACTATGTATCTCAATATTTGCATAGTTTTACCCTGAATCGCCCCTGGTTTTCGTGAATGCTGATTAGTTAAAGTGAAACCTGAGTGTCGGTTTTCTCAACATGAACTCGCCCCTGTTGCACGTATCGATTAGCCACTTCATTATGCAGCCTTTAACTGATGCGCCACCGACCTGCAGCCAGCCCGGCGCGTCCATTGCTGGGGTTGCAATGCAGCATGGCATCAACACCAACATCGTGCATCGCTGGTTGCGGGTACATAGCGCCAAATGCGCGTTATGCAGGCTGTTGGGCAGAAGATTCCCATCAGAGGAATATTCCAAAATCGCCGTAAAGCGGCCCCTATTTGCGCGGGTTGCTGTAGTTTTGATTCCAAAGTTTGAGGGGGCTGGTACAGTCCCACCATGAAATACGCTATCTTCGCGCTGCTGCTCGCGTCAAACGTCCACGCCGCATGCTCAGATGCGCCAGAGCCAGGGGTTAACTGGACTGCATGCGATAAACCGGACGGGATGAATTTGTCCGGGG
>JANNVB010000039.1:0-46345 GCA_031414215.1 Polaromonas sp.
ATTTTTTTGCGCAATGGATGCAGGGCTACAGCGTGCAGTCACAGTCGCAGCTGTGATGCAAGCTTCGCCCGCCAAAGAGCACAGTGTTGCATCAGGTCGGGCTGCACCAGCATGTGGCGATTGCTTAAGCCAGCGCGTGCAGGCCAACCCGGTTGCCGTCGAGATCGGTGATGTGTGCAATAAAGCCCAGGCCAGGTGGCAAGGCCTGGCGTGGCAGGGCGATTTGTCCGCCTGCTTTTGTGACGCGCGTCACTGCTGCATCGAGTGAGGGTGATGCGTCCAGGTAAACCAGTGTGCCCATCACGCCGGGCTTTGGCGCTGTTGGCCCGCACAGCAATGCGCCGCCCACACCGTCAGCCGCTTCGTCATAGGCAAATACAGCACCTTCTGATGGCCCCATGTTTTCAAGCCGCATGTTGTGGCCCAGAACAGCCTCGTAAAAAGCCGTGGCTGTGGCTAGGTTGGCGGTACCGATTTCAAACCAAGTAATGGTGTTTTTCATGATGAACTCCTGAGTTGTTAAAGGAGCCTTGATCATGACGGGGGGCTACTGACAGCGTAATGTCAGTAGGGTGTTAAAGCCTCGTCCAGCACCTCAACCCAATGCCGCACGGGTGTTGCCGTCCCACTCTGCAAGTGCGTGATGCAACCGATGTTGGCGGACACAATCACATCGGGTTTCATCTCGCTCAAGTTGCCGAGCTTGCGGTCGCGCAACTGGTATGCGATTTTGGGTTGTAGAACGGAATACGTGCCGGCCGAGCCGCAGCACAGGTGCGCCTCACAACTGGCCGTTTTGACGTTAAAGCCCAACGCACTCAAGTGCTTTTCAACACCGCCGCGCAGTTGCTGGCCGTGTTGCAGTGTGCAGGGTGGGTGAAAGGCGATTTGACCGGACTTGGCTTTGACTTGAGGTCCTAGTACGTCAACCAAATCTGGCAGAAGCTCGCTCAAGTCCTGCGTCAAGGCGCTGATACGCTCGGCCTTGGCAGCGTAAGCAGGGTCGTCACGCAGAGCATGGCCGTAGTCTTTGACCATGCTGCCGCAGCCCGATGCGTTCATGACGATGGACTCAGCACCCGCTTCGACATGCGGCCACCACGCATCGATGTTGCGGCGCATCTCGTCCTTCGCGCCGTCATGGTCATTCAGGTGAAATTTGACTGCGCCGCAGCATCCGGCTTTTTTAGCCACCACGACCTGCACGCCAGCAGCGTCCAGCACCCGGGCGGTGGCGGAGTTGATGTTGGGCATCATGGATGGCTGCACGCAGCCCTCTAACATCAGAACCTTGCGTGCGTGGCTGCGCGTAGGCCGCAAACCTGCTGACTGCTTGGCGGGAACTTTGTTTTTAAGCGCAGCGGGCAACAAGCCGCGTACCGCCTGGCCCATGGCCATCGCTGGTGCAAATAACGGTGAAGGCAGACCTTCTTTGAGTGCCCAGCGCACAGCTTTTTCAGCCACAGGGCGTTCGACTCGCTCATCGACCAGCTTACGGCCAATGTCGATCAAATGGCCGTATTCGACGCCGCTGGGGCAGGTGGTTTCGCAGTTGCGGCAGGTCAGGCAGCGGTCTAAATGTAGCTGCGTTTTGCGGGTGGGTACCTCGCCTTCCAGCACTTGCTTGATGAGGTAAATTCGGCCTCGCGGGCCATCCAGTTCATCCCCCAGCAACTGGTAGGTAGGGCAGGTGGCGGTGCAAAAGCCGCAATGCACACACTTGCGCAAAATGGCTTCGGCTTCCAGGCCTTCGGCAGAGTTTTTGAATTCAGGGGAGAGATTGGTTTGCATTATTGAACGTCGCTTTACCAGTCGGCATGCATGCGGTGCGGGTTAAAAACGCCAGACGGATCAAATTCACGCTTCAACTCGCGGTGGATGCGGTCCGGGGGCGATTTTAAAGTATCAAATCGAGTTGGATCGCCCTGTTTTCGGGCGCAAGCAGCTATAAAAAGTGTAGCATATCCACCCGCCGCTTTGGTCTGTTCGCGCAGCTGCGCTCCGTTCGCGGCATCAGCCCGCACCCAGCGCTGGCCGCCATGCCACTCAATCAGTGGCGAATCTGGCAAGTCAAGCACAGCTGCGGTTTGCGGTACAGACAAGCGCCACAGGTCTTGCGCATCGGTACGCTCTTTGAACCACGGCAGTTGCTGGTCACGGCAACGTAGCCAATCAGCTGTTGCTTGAGACTGGTCCAGGCGCTCACCACCTAATTTAATGCACGCTGATTCAACCGCAGCCACAGCCCCGCGCAAGCGCAGGTACAACATGCCAACGCCGCTCTCTTCAAGCCAGCAACTGGCATTGAGCGGCAGCGGTTGGCCACCCCAGGTGTTGAGTTGCGTCAATGCCTGAGCCTGCTTCATTTCAAATTTCAAGGTGGCTTCAAGAGGCGCTATCGGCAGCACCTTCAGGCTGACTTCAGTGAGCAGCCCCAGCGTACCCATCGCCCCAACCATCAGTCGCGACACGTCGTAACCTGCCACGTTTTTCATCACCTGGCCACCAAAGGTCAAATGCTCACCTTTGCCGTTGATCAGCTTGACGCCAAGTACAAAGTCGCGCACAGCACCCACACTGGCGCGCGCCGGGCCGCTCAGGCCAGCCGCCACCATGCCGCCTACTGTGGCTCCGGGGTTGTAATGCGGTGGTTCAAACGGCAAGCACTGCCCTTGCGCCGCCAACAGCGATTCCAGCTCAGCCAGCGGCGTGCCAGCCAGCGCCGTCACGACCAGCTCGCTCGGCTCGTAACTCACCACACCGGTCAGCGGGGCGGTATCAAGCACCTCGCCGCCTGCCGCTTCACCATAAAAGTCTTTGCTGCCACCCCCACGAATACGCAAGGAACTGCCCGACGTAGCCGCGCTGCGCACCCGCTCAGCAGTTGCAAGAATGAAGTCTGTATCTATTGCCATACCCCATGGTACGCGGCGCGGGCTGGGTGTGGGTTGAATTTTTTGAACAGGGTTTGTTCGATTATTTCGTTAACCCGCTTTCACCTTCAACCGCCAGGCATGCAGCAGCGGCTCTGTATAGCCACTCGGCTGCGCCAATCCTTTGAACACCAAGTCACAAGCCGCCTTGTACGCCATCGACGTTTCAAAGTTGCCCGCCATGGGCTGGTACAACTTGTCGCCAGCGTTCTGCCCATCAACCACAGCGGCCATGCGCTGAAAGGTTTCTGTAATTTGCGCTTTGGTCACCACGCCGTGTAGCATCCAGTTGGCCATGTGCTGGCTGCTGATACGCAGGGTGGCGCGGTCTTCCATCAGGCCGATGTTGTGGATATCGGGCACTTTGCTGCAGCCAACGCCTTGGTCTACCCAGCGCACCACATAGCCCAAAATACCTTGGGCGTTGTTATCGAGTTCCTGGGCCTTTTCTGCCGCGCTCCAGTTGGGTGTGGTTGTCACCGGGATTTGCAGCAGGGCGTTGAGCGTCTCACTGCGCATCTTTTTAGGGTCAGCTTTTTCAACGGCTTTTTCCATCGTCTTTTGCACCTTGGCCACATTGACCTGGTGGTAGTGCAGAGCGTGCAGCGTGGCACCTGTAGGGCTGGGCACCCACGCGGTGTTGGCGCCGGCCAGCGGGTGGCCGATTTTCTGCGTCATCATCGCGGCCATCAGGTCGGGCATGGCCCACATGCCCTTGCCGATTTGTGCCTTGCCGCGCAGGCCGCAGGCCAGGCCAACTTGCACATTGTTTTTCTCGTAAGCAGCAATCCAGGTGCTGGTTTTCATGTCGCCTTTGCGAATCATCGGCCCGGCCTGCATGGCGGTATGCATCTCGTCGCCGGTGCGGTCTAAAAAGCCGGTGTTGATGAAGGCCACGCGCGAGCTGGCGGCGGCAATGCAGGCCATCAGGTTGGCGCTGGTGCGGCGCTCTTCGTCCATGATGCCGAGTTTGACGGTGGAGTCTTTCAGGCCCAGCATTTTCTCAACCCGGCCAAACAGCTCGGCAGCAAAAGCCACTTCTGCCGGGCCGTGCATTTTGGGTTTGACGATGTAGACACTGCCCTTGCGTGAATTTTTAATGCCCGGCTTGCCTTTGAGTTTCAGGTCATGCATGGCAATAGTGGTGGTGACCACGGCGTCCAGAATACCTTCAGGAATCTCTTTGGTTTTGCCGTCAGCCGCCGTGTAGGTGATGGCCGGGTTGGTCATCAAATGGCCCACATTGCGCAGAAACATGAGTGAGCGGCCATGCAGCACAACGGGTTTCTTGCTAATCGCCGAGGTGTAAATACGGTCAGCATTCAAGCCGCGTGTGAATGTTTTGCCGTCTTTGGTCACGCTCTCAGTCAACGTGCCTTGCAAAATGCCCAGCCAGTTGCTGTAGGCCAGCACTTTGTCGTCGGCATCCACCACGGCGACGGAGTCTTCCAGGTCCAAAATCGTGGACAGCGCGGCCTCAAGCACCAGGTCGCACACGCCTGCCGGGTCGGTTTTGCCGATTGGCGTTGCGGCGTTGATTTGAATGTCTAAATGCAGGCCGTTGTGTTGGAGCAGCACCGATGTCGGCTTACTCATGTTGCCCTGGTAACCAATGAATTGTTTGGCATCCGCCAGGCCAACGCTTTTGCCGTTCGTAAGTTTGACGGCCAGCTTGCCAGCGCGCACGCTGTAGCCGACAGAGTCAACATGCGAGCCGCTGGCCAGGGGCGCGGTGCGGTCAAGCACATGACGGGCGTATTCAATCACTTTGGCACCGCGCTTGGGGTTGTAGCCTTTGCCTTTGTCCGCGCCATCGGCTTCGCTGATCACATCTGTGCCGTACAGCGCGTCATACAAGCTGCCCCAGCGTGCGTTGGCTGCGTTCAGGGCATAGCGCGCGTTCAAAATCGGCACCACCAATTGCGGGCCGGCTTGCTTGGCCAACTCGGCATCGACGTTGTCGGTGGTGGCTTTGAATTTTTTGGGTGCGGTAACCAGGTAGCCGATGTCGGTTAAAAACTTTTGATACGCCTTCATGTCGGTGATGGGGCCCGGGTTGGCTTTGTGCCATGTGTCAAGCTCTGTTTGCAGGCGGTCACGCTCGGCTAGCAGGGCGATGTTTTTGGGCGCAAGGTCGCAGACGATGGCATCAAAACCCTTCCAGAAATCAGCCGCCGTGACACCCGTGCCGGGCAGCACCTTGCTGTCAATGAACTGGTGCAGATTGCTGGCAACTTGCAGGCGGTGGATGGGTGTCATGGCTGGTTTTGTCAAGGCTGGGGCGGTCATCAAAGGTCTCCAAAAAATCAACGGTCGATCAAAGGCAAAGACGTTACTTTATTCGATACGCCGCCGCCCTTGGTAAGCTGTGCACATGAGCACACCTCCCCAGCTGCCATTTGCGGGCATTCGCGTGATTGAATTGACCCACATGGTGATGGGGCCGACTTGCGGCATGGTGCTGGCTGATTTGGGAGCAGAAGTCATCAAAATTGAACCTCTGGCCGGGGACAGCACGCGTCGGCTGATAGGTTCGGGTGCGGGGTTTTTCCCGATGTTTAACCGCAACAAAAAAAGCGTCGCGCTAGACCTGCTCACACCTGAAGGACTGGCAGCTGCACACAAGTTGATCGCCACCGCCGACATCGTGATTGAAAACTTCAAGCCTGGTGCCATGGCCGAGCTGGGGTTGGACTACGCGGCTTTGTGCAAGCTCAACGAGCGGCTGATTTACATCAGCCACAAGGGCTTTTTGCCTGGGCCGTATGACCACCGCACCGCGCTTGACGAAGTGGTGCAAATGATGGGCGGACTGGCTTACATGACGGGTCGGCCGGGCGACCCGCTGCGTGCAGGCAGCAGCGTGAACGACATCATGGGCGGTATGTTTGGTGCGATGGGCGCCATGGCGGCCTTGGCCCAGCGGGCCGTCACGGGTAAAGGCCAAGAGGTGCAGTCAGGGCTGTTTGAAAACAACGTGTTTTTAATGGCGCAGCACATGATGCAGTTTGCCGTGACCGGCCAAGCCGCAGCACCCATGCCCAGCCGCATTTCTGCCCGGGCGGTGTACGACGTGTACACCGTCAAAAACGATGAACAAATATTTTTGGCGGTGGTCAGTGACAGCCAATGGGCGGTATTTTGTAAAGCGTTTGACATGCAGGACATGCTGGCTGACACGCGGCTGGTGACCAACAATGACAGAGTTCGTGCGCGCGAGTGGATGATGCCGCTGCTCAGGAGCCGCATGAAACAGCACAGCGCGGCAGGGCTGAGCGCTGTGTTTGAAAAGCATGGTCTGCCGTTTGCGCCTATTACCAAACCCGAAGGTCTATTTGATGACCCGCATTTGAAAGCGACAGGCGGGTTGGCCGCCATCACTTTGCCCGATGGCCGAGCCACCCACGCACCACTGATTCCAATCACGCTGGGGGGCGAGCGTCCAGGCCTGCGCCTGAACCCGCCGCGACTGGGCGAGCACACCGATACCCTTTTGGCAGAGATCGGCTATTCGAGCGAACAGATTCTGGCGATGAAAACCGCCGGAATCGCCAAAACAGATTAGCGCGAAGCTGGCGGGGCGGGCATGATCACAATGGTGTCGCCACCAGTTGCGCCGCGCTGGCCTTGTGAGCCGGTGTTCCCGGTGTCGCCCGTAGCACCCGTGCTGCCCGTGCTACCCGTGTTGCCTGTGTTTCCGGTACTGCCCGTGTCTCCTGTAGCGCCAGTTGGGCCAGCGGGCCCCGGTACGGTGACAACGGGCGGCGTCGTGACCACGGTGGGCCGGTCACAGGCGGCAAGTGTCAAAGTAGCAAGTGCAATGAGTACTGCTGGGAAAATGGTGGTGCTTTTCATAAAATCTCCTGATGAATGCTGATTAATACTGCGTAATGGGTTGGAAAAAGCCGCTTCTCCCGGATGGACAAGCGTCATGGCAAAACCCCTGTTTATTTCGTCACAAGTCGTTTTTACAGTCGCCGTGTGCGGCTGAGCGTAGGCGCGCTGCTACATGGGGCGTGGGCCAAGCACCTGATGTTCAAAGTGGTGGTCAAACCACAAAACACCATTTCAGACGCATCCAGACCATGAGCCTGAAGCGCTGACCGTAAAATCAACGCATGCTTTCGATTAAAAATGACCTGCTCGCTGCTTTGGCTGCCGGGCTTGAACAACTGTCCTCTGGCGCTGGCGAAAAAGCCGCGTTTGAGTCCCCCAAAGTGCCGGCGCATGGCGACTTTGCCTGTACCGCTGCCATGCAACTGGCCAAAGGCTTGAAACAAAACCCGCGCCAGGTTGCGGAGGCGCTACGTGCCAATTTGTTGACTCAACCTGCTTTTGAGCGCTGGGTGCAAGACATTGAAATCGCCGGGCCGGGGTTTATCAACATCCGTCTGAAGCCCGAGGCCAAGCAGGAGACAGTGCGCGAGGTGTTGTTTGCCGGCACGCAATACGGCGTTAAGTCACAACTGGCAGACCAGGCAACGGTGGTTGAATTCGTTTCAGCCAACCCGACCGGGCCACTGCATGTGGGCCACGGGCGCCAAGCGGCGCTGGGCGATGCGATCTGCAACCTGTTTGTCACACAGGGTGCGCGCGTGTACCGCGAGTTTTACTACAACGATGCGGGCGTACAAATCAACACCCTGGCCACCAGCACACAAGCGCGCGCCAAAGGCATCAAGCCGGGTGATGCGGCCTGGCCCGAGCGGGCCTACAACGGTGACTACATTGCCGACATTGCGGCGGACTTTATTGCCCAAAAAACCGTCAAGTCTGACGACCGCAGTTTTACCGCGTCGGGCGATATTGAAGACATTGATTCGATTCGCCAGTTTGCAGTGGCTTACTTGAGGCGCGAGCAAGACTTGGACTTGCAGGCGTTTTCAGTGCGTTTTGACAACTACTATTTAGAGTCCAGCCTTTATAGCTCTGGGCGCGTTGATGCGGCCGTGGCCAAGCTCAACGACGCAGGTAAAACCTACGAACAAGATGGCGCGCTTTGGCTGAAGTCCACCGACTACGGGGACGACAAAGACCGCGTCATGAAAAAGAGCGACGGCAGCTACACCTACTTTGTGCCTGACGTAGCCTACCACCTGGCCAAGTGGGAGCGGGGCTACGACCGCGCCATCAATATTCAGGGCATGGACCACCACGGCACCATCGCCCGTGTGCGCGCAGGTCTGCAAGCCGCTAACGCAGGCGTGCCGCAAGGCTACCCGGACTACGTGCTGCACACCATGGTGCGCGTCATGCGCAATGGCGAAGAAGTCAAAATTTCAAAACGCGCAGGCAGCTACGTGACGCTGCGAGACTTGATTGAATGGACGAGTGCCGACGCGGTGCGATTTTTCCTGCTTAGCCGCAAGCCAGACACCGAATACATTTTTGACATTGACCTGGCCTTGGCCAAAAACAACGAAAACCCGGTGTATTACGTGCAGTACGCGCATGCCCGGATTTGTTCCGTGCTTACCGCTTGGGCTGGTGATGAAGCGCTGCTTAAAACCGTTGATTTGTCGCCGCTCGTCAGCCCACAAGCACAAGCGCTGATGCTGTTGATTGCCAAGTACCCCGACATGCTGACCAACGCCGCCAGCAGCTTTGCGCCGCATGACGTGGCTTTTTACCTGCGCGAGTTGGCGGCTTGCTACCACAGCTACTACGATGCCGAGCGTATTTTGGTGGATGACGAAGCTGTCAAACTGGCGCGCCTTGCTTTGGTGGCTGCCACGGCGCAGGTGTTGCACAATGGCTTGGCGGTGCTGGGCGTCAGTGCTCCGCGCAAGATGTGAATGGATAAAAAATGATCTCCTTTAACGAGCAACAGCACAAACAACAGCGCGGCAACACCCTTTTGGGTTTGATCATTGGCGCACTGGTTGGGCTGGGGGCTGCCTTGGCGGTGGCCGTGTATGTGACCAAAGTCCCGGTGCCTTTTTTAAACAAAACCTCGCCTCGCAGTGCTGACACCGATGCGGCGGAGGCAAAAAAGAACAAAGATTGGGACCCGAACGTGCCTTTGGCCGGTAAAAACCCGGTCAAACCCGCGCCGGCTGTATCGGGCCCGGTGGGCACTGCTAGCGCTGCGCCGCCAACAGCTGCTGCATCCGCTGCATCCGCTGGCAAACCCAAGGCGTCGGCTGACCCGCTGGGTGACTTGGCCAAGGCCAAGTCTGAAGGCAAAGCAGACGCCAAACCCGAAACTGCGGCAGCGACAGGTGGCGTGGACCCGTTCAGTTATTTCATTCAGGTGGGTGCTTTTCGCACGCCTGAAGACGCTGAGCAACAGCGAGCCAAGCTGTCTTTGATGGGCTTTCAGGCCAAAGTCACTGAGCGTGAGCAATCGGGCCGAACCGTGTACCGGGTGCGCTTGGGGCCTTTTGATAAAAAAGATGAGGCTGACAAAACCAAGGAAAAACTCGACAGCCAGTCGATTGAAACCGCCTTGGTTCGCGTCCAGCGCTGAACTTTTTCATCGCCAACTGGCTCAATCAGGCAACTGATTCGAATAGTTTTAGAATTTTTTGGAGTAAATCGAATGCAACGACGCGAGTTTTCAATCACTGCAGCCACGCTGGCGGCTACCGCTGGGTTACCGATCACCGCAGCCCACGCCCAAGGCCAGCCGCCTAGAGAAGGCGTGGACTACTTGGCGCTGGACAAACCCGCACCGACAGAAGCCGCCGCTGGCAAGATCGAGGTAGTTGAGTTCTTTTGGTACAGCTGCCCGCACTGCAACCGGTTTGAGCCGCAGCTTGAGGAATGGGCTAAAAAAATGCCCAAAGACGTGGTTCTGCGGCGTGCGCCTGTCGCTTTCAGGCCAGATTTTGAACCACAACAACGCTTGTACTTTGTGCTCGAAGGCATGAACAAGGTTGAAGAACTGCACAAGAAAGTGTTTCACGCCATCCACGTGGAAAGGCAGGCGCTGAACACGCTGCCGCTGATTGCTGACTGGGTTGAAAAGCAGGGCATAGACAAGGCCAAATTCATGGAGGCTTACAACTCGTTTCCTGTCGCTACCAAGTCCCGCAAGGCGACGTTGTTGCAAGACGCTTACAAGGTCGATGGCGTGCCCGCGCTGGGCGTGGCTGGCAAGTTCTACACATCGGGTTCTGTGGCGCAAACCATGGAGCGCGCGCTGGTCGTGACAGATCACTTGGTCGGCGTGGTACGCACGTCGATGCCAGCAGCCAAACCCGAACCTAAAGCGGTTGCCAAGCCCGCCGCCAAAGCGTCCCAAGCCAAACCCGCGCCTGCCAAGGCGCAGTAACTGACACACGCCTCAATAAAAACCCGCCACCCGGCGGGTTTTTTAATGCGCAAAGCTCTTGCAAAGTAGCAGCTTCACGCGGTAAGTCGTGCCTCGCGTGGCTACAATGGCTTTCATCCAAGCAGCAAGATTCGTGCCTTTATGAAACACCCTCTATTTTTAGTAGCCATCCTGGCGATGTTCAGCCTGAGCCCGGTATGGGCTGAAAACGCCGACCGCGACAAGCCGATGAACGCCGAGGCCGATGCCCTGCGCTATGACGACTTGAAGCAAACCAGCGTTTTTACCGGCAATGTGGTCATCACCAAAGGCAGCACCATCATTCGCGGTGCGCAGGTCGACGTCAAGCAGGACCCCGAAGGCTATCAGCAGGCGATTGTTGTGGCCGCGCCAGGCAAACTGGCCTACTACCGCAAAAAGCGCGAGGGGCGCGATGAGTTCATTGAAGGCGAAGGCGACAGGATCGAATACGACAGCCGCCTGGATGTGGTCAAGTTCATCCGCAATGCTGTACTGCGGCGCTACAACGGCGCGGTTCTGGCAGATGAAACCACTGGCTCACAAATCAACTACGACAACAAAACCGACGTGTTTACCGTCGATGGTGGCGCGCAAAACCGCTCGGCCACCAATCCGAGTGGCCGCATCCGCGCCCTGCTGTCGCCGCGTGTGGCGGCATCGGCAGCAGGCGGCCCGGCACCTGCACCGGTGGCACCACCCGCTGTGCTGCGCCCCAGCCCGGCGCTCGGTGTGGATAAAAAGTAAACAGCATGGCAACAGGCGATTTACAGGACGATGCCATGAGCGAGCCATTCACGCTGCAAGCAGATGCGCCGCCCCATGATGCGCCCGTCAGCCAATTGATGGCTACAGGTCTGCAAAAATCTTACGGCAGCCGCAAGGTGGTGCAGGATGTTTCGTTGGCCGTACAAAGCGGCGAAGTCGTGGGTTTGCTGGGGCCAAACGGCGCGGGCAAGACCACCTCGTTTTACATGATCGTCGGCCTGGTGCGCGCTGATGCGGGCGAGATCACGATTGACGGCAACTCCGTCGAGCACATGCCGATTCACCGCCGGGCGCGCCTGGGTTTGAGCTACCTGCCCCAAGAAGCGTCGATTTTTCGCAAGCTCAATGTTGAAGAAAACGTGCGCGCTGTGCTGGAGTTGCAGCATGACGATGCGGGCAAGCCTTTGTCAAAAGACGCGATTGAAGAACGACTGACCGGACTACTCAAGGACTTGCGGGTCGACCACTTGCGCGACTCCCCGGCGCTGTCCTTATCCGGCGGTGAGCGCCGCCGGGTTGAAATTGCCCGGGCACTGGCCACCCAGCCACGTTTTATTTTGCTGGACGAACCGTTCGCTGGTATTGACCCCATTGCCGTGATCGAGATCCAGCGCATCATTGGGTTTTTAAAGTCGCGCGGCATTGGCGTGCTGATCACCGACCACAATGTGCGCGAAACCCTGGGCATCTGCGACCACGCCTACATCATCAGCGACGGTCACGTGCTTGCCAAAGGCACGCCGTCTGAGATTGTGAACAATGCCGATGTACGCCGCGTATATTTGGGCGAACATTTTCGAATGTAGTTACCCTTATGAAGCAGGGGTTGTCATTACGCGTTTCGCAGCATCTTGCGCTAACGCCGCAGTTGCAGCAGTCCATTCGGCTGCTCCAGCTGTCTACGCTTGAACTGAGCCAGGAAGTCGAGCAGATGCTCGACGAAAACCCGTTCCTTGAAGTCAATGAAGACGCTGCACCGCGCGAGGAGTTTGGCCTGGAGCAGCTGGACACACCCGTCAGTCAGGATGTTCAGGCGACTGAGATTGCTACCGAATTCATAGCTACTCGCGCCGACGAAATAACGGCTACAGCATCAAATGACAGTCAAAATACGGCTGAAAAGGCCTCAGATGACTCCACCGAACCCAAACTGGAAGAAAGCTGGGAGGGTGACGGCAGTGTCGAGTCCGCGCCGGATGACGGCGAGTGGGGCAACGATGCAGCGCCGCGCAAAAACAACATTGACGACAGCGACGCCGACGCCTCTGACCTGGCGGGTGAACACGTTACCTTACAAGCACATCTGCACCGCCAATCGCTAAGCCTGCGCTTGTCCGATATTGATCGTGCTGCGCTGCATTTTTTGATTGAATCACTCAATGATGACGGCTATCTGGAAGACACGCTCACCTCATTGGCCGCTGGGCTGGCTCAGGGAGACTTGGTACAAACCGAAGAGCTGGAGCAGCACTTTGCCATTGCCCTAAAATTGCTGCACCACATGGAGCCTGCGGGCGTGGGTGCGCGCAACCTGGCTGAATGCTTGGGGCTGCAATTGCTTGACTGCAAGGACTGTGAAGAAACCCGCGCCGCTATGGCCGTGTGCCAGCACCCCATCGAGCTGCTGGCCAAACGCGATGTGAAGCGCTTGTCGCAGCTGTGTGGTTTTGCCGAGAGCGTGATCAAAAGCGCTATCGGCGTGATTGGCCGGCTTGACCCTAAACCAGGCCGCCGTTTTGTGAACGTGGAGCGCAATGTGGTGGTGCCCGACGTCATCGTCGTCAAGATGGGGCGGGGCTTTAAGGTCACGCTGAACAGCGACGTGATGCCGCGCCTGAAAGTGCAAGATATTTACGCCAATGCCGTCAAGCAACACAAAGGTGCGAGTGGCCAGGCCTTGCAGCAGCGCCTGCAAGAGGCGCGCTGGTTCATCAAAAACATCCAGCAGCGCTTTGACACCATTTTGCGCGTTAGCACGGCAATCGTCGAGCGGCAAAAAAACTTTTTCACCCACGGCGAGCTGGCCATGCGCCCACTGGTGCTGCGTGAGATTGCCGACGAGCTGGGCCTGCATGAGTCCACCATCTCACGCGTGACCACAGCTAAATACATGAACACGCCGTTTGGCACGTTTGAGCTGAAATACTTTTTTGGCTCGGCCCTGGGCACTGAAACAGGCGGCAATGCATCGAGCACCGCTGTGCGCGCACTCATCAAGCAATTTGTTGCGATTGAGAACCTTAAAAAACCGCTAAGCGACAACCAGATCTCCAGCATGCTCAAAGAGCAGGGCATTGAATGCGCGCGGCGTACCGTGGCCAAGTACCGCGAGGCGCTGCGCATTGCGCCTGCAAATCTTCGCAAATCTTTATGAATCAACTACAACTTTTCTTGCCCTGCGCTGCTGGCGTTGAAGCGCTGCTGGCCACTGAGGTCGAGCACATCACCGGCACCGCGCCCAAGGCCTGGCGGGCGGGCGTGCAGCTGGCAGGCTCGTGGCGCGATGCCTTGCAGCTCAATTTGCACAGCCGCCTGGCGCAGCGGGTTTTGATTGAGTTGGCACACAACCAATACCGCAGCGAGCAAGACCTGTACAACGCAGCAGCCAATGTGGCGTGGGAGATCTGGTTCACGCCCAAACAAACCTTCAAGGTTGAAATCACCGCCCAGCACAGCCCGCTGACCAGCCTGAACTTTGCGGCGCTCAAAATCAAAGACGCGATTGCTGATCGTTTTCGGCACAAATATGACGACGTACGCCCCAGTGTCGACACCCGATGGCCCGACGTGCGGGTGTATGTTCACTTAACCGTCGACACGGTGACGGTGTACATCGACACATCAGGCGAGCCGCTCTTCAAGCGCGGCTGGCGCGAGGACGTGGGCGACGCGCCTTTGAAGGAAACACTGGCCGCCGCCATGATTGCCGCCAGCGGATGGGACGTGTTGGCCAAACAAGGCGTGGCCCTGTATGACCCGTGCTGCGGCTCCGGCACGATTGCGATTGAAGCCGCCCAAATCGCCTGCAATATCGCGCCGGGCATCAACCGCAAATTCGCGTTTCAAAAATATTTGCCTTATCAAGCCCATGTTTGGGACGGCCTGCTTGACCAGGCAGAAGCGCTGATCACCGAGCCAACCGCAGAAGTCTTCGGCAGCGATGTGTCGTTCAGGATGGTGGACTTTGCCGAACGCAACGCCGAGCGCGCGGGCGTGGCCAGCGCGGTGCAGTTCAGGGGCGGTGACGCATTGGAGCGCATGCCGCCAGTTGCCTCAGGCGTGATGCTGGTCAACCCGCCGTATGGAGAGCGGATTGATGTGGCGGGTGCAGCGGGCGCGCCAAAGCGTACCCAGTTTCAAGGCCAGGTGATCGACGAGTTTGGCCAACCACTAGAGGCCAGTCAGAGATCCGAACAACCCAAAGGCCGCGAACTCGCGCAAACCGACAGCGGCGAAGAGGCCAGCGACTTCTTCCCCAAACTCGCCACCCACTGGAAGAAAAACTACGCCGGCTGGACCGCCCACGTGCTCACGCCAGACCTCAAGCTGCCCAGCAAAATGCGCCTGAAAGAATCCCGCCGCGTACCGATGTGGAACGGCCCGATTGAATGCCGCCTGTTCAGGTTCGACATGGTGGCCGGGTCGGCTCGGGGGAAAACTGCTCCCGCTGGAGAAAATGGGGTCGGATCACAGGGAGCGTAGCGGACGCATGCTCTGACCCCGTTTTCTCCAGCATCCCCGTGCCCTGACCCATGCCAACCCAAACAGTCGTCCTCGATACCAACATCGTCCTGGACGTCTTCGTCTTCAACGACCCAGCAGCCGAACCGATCCGCCAAGGGCTGGCCAACAACGAATTAGATTGGCTAGCCACCCAGCCCATGCGCGATGAACTGGCTCGGGTGCTGGCGTATCCCAAAATAGCCGTCCGCCTGGCCTTTTACAAACTCAGCGCAAACGACGTACTCGTCAAGTTTGACCAGAACGCCCGTATCGTTGCAGCAGCCCCCAAAGCAAGCGTCACCTGCAGCGATGCAGACGACCAACCCTTCATCGACCTGGCCGTACAGCACCGCGCATTGCTGTTGAGCAAAGATAAACATGTCATTTCGATGACAAAAAGGCTTTTAGCCCAAGGAATACAGGCGCGAACAGCTATGTAATATATAGCACACAAGGTACAAAAATTACATCAAAGATTGATGTGAATCAATAGCGTCATGCGCGCCTCGCAGTAAGCTCAATGGTCTCTTTATTTGGGCTCCTAGATGCAAGCAGTTCCCGCTGACGCCATTCCTCACCGCAAAATTATTCGCGCATGGCTTGCGCCAATCACCAGCAAAAACACCGCCTATGCGCTGGCGCTGGCTGCGTTTGACCTGGCAGCTTTTGCGCTTCTACTTACCGCCGCCGTGCTGCTGCCACACCCCGCATTGCAACTGCTGGCTGGGGCCCTGGCTGGCTTGGTGATTGGGCGGCTTTTTATACTGGGCCACGACGCCTGCCACCAAAGCTTTACACCGCACCGCAGGCTCAACCGCTGGTTGGGGCGGCTGGTGTTCATGCCGTCGCTGACGCCGTACAGCCTGTGGGACGTTGGTCACAACGTCGTGCACCACGGCTATACCAATCTCAAGGACTTCGATTTCGTCTGGCAGCCGCTGTCACTTGACGCCTACCAGCACCTGCCCGCATGGCGCCAACGGCTGGAGCGCATGTACCGCAGCGGTTGGGGGCCGTGGCTGTATTACGCGCTTGAGATCTGGTTCAAGCGCATGCTCTTTCCGTCTGCGCAGTTCATGCCCACACGCCGCGCCGCTTTTACAGCTGACGGTTTGCTGGTCACTGGCGTGGCGGCGGCTTGGGTCGCAGGGCTCGTATACGCAGCACTTGCCACCGGGCAATCGGTGCTGTGGCTGGTGGCGGTGGGCTTTGTCCTTCCGCAACTGGTGTGGAACGCCCTGATAGGTTTTGTCGTCTACGTGCACCACACCCACACCAGCGTGGCCTGGTACAACAATAAAAGCGACTGGTCAGCGGCCAGCCCGTTTGTCTCAACCACCGTGCACCTGACCTTTGGCAAGGGCGTCGGCATCTTCCTGCACAACATCATGGAACACACCGCACACCATGTTGACATGGGTGTGCCGCTGTACCGACTCAAAGCGGCACAGGCGCTACTTGAAGCCAAGCTGCCAGCCCGCATCATTGTTCAACGGTTTTCATGGGCCTGGTACTTCAACACCGCGCGAGCCTGCAAGCTGTACGATTTTGAGCAGCGCTGCTGGACCGACTTTGATGGGAAGCCGACGAGCTCGGTTTGACCCTATTTGGGGTTGGTTTTAGGTATTAGGTAGTAAATAGGCCTATAGACCAATGAATACGGGCGCAAAAAGCTACTTTATTAATAGCAATCTGCGCCCCATTCAAACCAACTTCAACCCATCAATGATGATGCCCGTGCTCGCCGTGCACGTGCTGGTGGGCAATTTCTTCTTCACTCGCCTCGCGCACGCTGACGACTTTGATGGCAAAGCGCAGTGCCTTGCCCGCCAGTGCATGGTTGCCGTCTAGCAGCACCGTATCGCCTTTGATCTTCATGACGTTGAAGACCATCATCTGACCGTCATTGCCGTGGCCTTCTAGCTGGCCGCCGACCTTCACACCGGGTGGGAACTGCTTTTTGGGCAGGCTGCGCAGCAGGCTGTCGTCGTACGCGCCAAAGGCGTCTTCGGCTTGCAGCTCTAGCGTGACCTGGTAGCCGCTTTCTTTGCCCTCCAACGCCTCTTCAATTTTCGGCAGGGTGTTGCCGTAGCCGCCGTGCAAATACACGCTGGGCTCTTTGCCGTCTTCAATCATCTTGCCTTGCAGGTCAGTGACCTTGTATTGCAGGGTTACGGCGGTGTTTTTGTCGATTTTCATGGTGTTTTACGTCAAATAAGGGTGTTTTCAGGTGTCAAATTGGCCTCTAGCCCAATAAATACCGGCGCAAGCAGCTATGAATATTATAGTAAAAGTTATGCTGCCTGACGCAAGTGCCAGGCTTTGGGGCGGGTGAAGGTTTGAATGCCGTAGGTTGATAGCGTCAGCCCCACACCTGAATCGCCATGGCCACTCCAGGGCAGACGCGGACTGACGCGGTCGCAGCAGTTCCAGTAGACGCTACCGGCGTTGACCTGAGCCAGCAGCGCTTTGGCTCGCGCTTCATCAGGTGTAAAAACACCTGCCGTCAGACCGTAGCGGGTGTCGTTCATCAGTTTCACCGCCTCTGCGTCGCTTGACACTTTTTGTATGCCGATGATGGGGCCAAAGCTTTCCTCAACCATCAGCTCCATCGTGTGGTTGACGTTGGCAAATACGGTGGGCGCGTAGGCATTGCCTGGGCCAGGCAAGCGCTGGCCACCCAGCAGCAGCGTGCCGCCTTTGGCTTGGGCGTCCGCTACTTGTGCATCCAGCACATCGAGTTGCGGGGCGCGTGTGATGGCGCCAATGTAAGTGGCGTCATCCATCGGGTCGCCGACTTTGAAAGTCTTGACCGAGTCGACAAAAGCCTTCACGAACGCATCGTAAATGGCCTCGTGAACGTAAATGCGCTCTACCGAGCAGCAGCTTTGTCCAGTGTTGTACATCGCGCCATCGGCCAGTGAAGCAGCCGCGTTTTGTACATTTGCATCGTCACAAACATAGGTCGGGTCTTTGCCGCCTAGCTCTAACTGCAGCTTGATGAGGCGCGGGCCCAGCGCCTGCGCTATCTTGACGCCAGTGGCATGCGAGCCGGTAAAAAAGAGGCCATCGATCTTTTGCGCCAGCAGGGCAGTACCAACGTCAGCGCCGCCAATTAGCGGCACAAATACATGCTGCGGTACACCCGCCGTTTGCAGCAGCCGCGCAATAGCCAGGCCCGTCATCGCCGAGTATTCAGACGGCTTGTACAGCACAGCGTTACCTGTCAGTAGCGCGGGAATAAACACATTGCCGCCGACGAACCATGGGTAGTTCCAGGCGGAGATATTGGCCACCACACCGAGCGGCGTGTGTTCAATCTGCTCAGTCATGCCGCCATCGTCGAATACGGTTTGCGTGGCTGTGCTGGCATCGACCTCTACCAGGAAAAAATCGATTCGGGTGAGCAAACCATTGAGCTCATTGCGCGACATGCTGATGGGCTTGCCGGTTTCGCGCGTCATGATGGCGGCCAGTACATCCAGCTCGGCCACGATGCCCCCGCGAAAGCGCGTGATGCAGGCCTTGCGCTCCGCCAGCGGTACTTTTGCCCAGGCAGCTTGTGCAGAGCGTGCTTGCGCGGCTTTGGTTGCGACGGATGCCGCATCATCAGCAGGCAGGCTGCTGATCAATTCGCTAGTCGCGGGGTTATAAACATTCAAAGAGTTCATGGTGAAGTGGTTGATTTTTTTTGGCGAGCAGCGTTCAAGAAATCAGCCAGCAGCGGCGCATCGTCCAGCGTGCCCAGCTCGGCGCTGTGAAACTCTGGGTGCCACTGCACTGCCGCAATGTAGCTGGGCCCGGTATGGCGAATGGCTTCAATCACGCCGTCGTCAGGGCAGTGCGCTTCAGCCACAAAGCCGGGCGCCAGCTGCTTGATGCCCTGGTGATGAATGCTATTTATTTTGTAGCTGCTTGCGCCCGCAAACAGGGCGCCAAGGCGTGTCTCAGGTACTACTTCAAGGGTGTGAAAGTGCTTGTCATAGGCCAGGCCATCGCGGTGCGCGCGTGAATCCACCAGTTGCGTGCTGATGTCCTGGTACAGCGTGCCGCCAAAAGCAACGTTGATCAACTGCAAGCCGCGGCACACGCCAAGCACTGGCTTGCCAGCCTTGACAAAAGCGTGCACCAAGGCTTGTTCATACTCGTCCCGAATGCGGTCGCCGTGCCATGCGTCATGCAAAGGCTCTTCACCATAGCTGCCCGGCCAGACATCCGCGCCGCCGTGCAACACCAAGCCATCGAGCCATTGGGCATAGTCGTTAACGTCAATATTGCCTTGCGCCGCGCTGCCCATCGGCGAAGGCACCATGACAGGCAACGCACCCCCCGACATGATCCAGTGCGCCATGGACTGCTCTACGTATTGCAGGGTTTTAAAGGCAAAGCTGGTGCGGGTACTGTCCGGGTGCATGAAGCAGGCACTGATGCCGATTTTGGGCTTGCTTGTCATCGTTACAGGGCTGCCTTGAACAGCGCCTCAAAGTCGCTTGCTGTGCACGGGCGAGGGTTGGTTTGGTGGCAAATGTCAGCCGTCGCAATTTCAACCAGTCGCGGCAGGTGTTCTGGTTTGACACCGTGCTTTGACAGTGGGCCAACAATGCCCAGGCTTTGTTTGAGTTGCTGTAGCCAGCCCACAAACGCCTTGCCGCCGCCCGCTACGCCGCACACATGCGCCAGCTCGTCAAACTTGGCGGGTGCGGCTTCGTAGTTCCACGCCAGCACCGTATCAATCATCAGCGCATTGGCCAGGCCGTGGTGCAAGTCACACACCGCACCCAGCGCATGGGCACATGAATGCACGGCACCCAGGTCTTTTTGAAACGCAATCGCACCCATCATCGACGCCATCATCATGTCGCTGCGTGCTTGCAGGTTGCCGGGCTCTTTGTAGGCGGTCAGCAGCGCGGCGGCGGCGATGCGTGTGCCTTCCAGTGCAATGCCGTCGCACAGTGGGTGGTAGGCGGGCGACAGGTAGCTTTCAATGTTGTGGGTCAGCGCGTCCATGCCGGTTGCGGCAGTGATGTGCGGCGGCAGGCCAAGCGTGAGCTCTGGGTCTGCAAACACCACCTTGGCCAAAATCTTGGCGCTAAACACTACCCGCTTGAGGTGCGTGTCGTTTTCACTCACCACGCTCGACCGACCGACTTCAGAGCCTGTGCCTGATGTGGTGGGCAGCGCGACAAAATAGGGCAGCTCATTCACGATGGGTTTAACCTGCGGGTGATCCCAAACGTATTCCAGAATGTCGCCGTCATGTGTGGCTGCGACACCCACAACTTTGGCCACGTCCAGCGCCGCACCGCCGCCAAAACCAATGACGCAATCGGCGTTGTGGGCTTTGTAGGCGGCGGCTCCGTCCATCACCTGGCTGCAAGTTGGGTTGCCAAATACGCCCGAGAAAACTGACACATCCAAACCAACCAAATGGGATTTGAATTCAACCATTAAAGGCAGTACACCTAGTGCCTTGTCCGTCACGATCAACGGGCGTTTGTAGCCAGCCTCCAGCAAATGCGCAGCAACGAGCTTGCGCGCGCCGAAGCCGAATTTGATGGCTGTAGGGAATGAAAAGTTTTGCATCAATTTGGTTCATCAAAGGCTGTGGGACTATAAAAATGAAGTAGCCCGCCTGCTTCAATAACGGCCGTGCGATTTAGATGTTTAAGAACTACATATCGTTCGGTCAGTGGTTTCATTTTTTCACGTCCGTACCTGGACAGCCCATTAAAAAACAGAACAAATAGCTCTTGTGAAGATAGCTGAGATCGAACTAAATTGGTATAAAACTTCTTTTGTTTATGGGCTAGTTCACTTCTATCCACAAACTTGAGCAGGTTGTAAAGCGAACGAAAGTAGTGTGCTATGTTGCTTTCATGTCTTTTGTAGAAGTGCTCATAAGCTGTTTCAATCTGTTCAATTGAAAGCGGCGAATCAATAGGTTTAACGGCACGTAGTTCATATTTAAGCTTTGAGGAAAAGCTCACAAAGCAGTCACGACCCAATCTGGTTGTTGCTTCTGTACGATCAAGATCGATTGCCTGAACAATTTCGTTGTGCAGGCGCAGCAACTGGAAAAAAGTGTTTTCAAACCTCTGAAGTAGCAGGGTGTTGTTTTGATTTACCAACTGCTCTTTCTGGCTCACCATTTCGTTCCGTGTTAATTGCAATTCTCTACGCTGAAGCGCCAGCTCTGCTCGCTGTTGAATGAGCGTAAATATGAGAACTGCAAAGGCAAGCCCCGAAAATAGAGCATTGACACCACCGAACATGTCCCCAAACGTTCCGCGCTCGGTGATGCCGATATCTTTTAGGAAATACCAATTGCATACCCAAAATGCAATGACTATTACTGCTACCAACACTAACCATCTAGTTTTGGGTGGCTCTATGTCATCGTCTTTTAATTCAACGTCTGTTGTCATACAACACCTGCGTGCTTAATTACCTGCACATCCAGCCCGGGTATGTCGTCGAAGTCTTTGCGGTTGTAGGTTAACAATCGCAGCTTGTGCTGTATGGCCTGCGCGGCCAGCCAGATGTCTTGCACGCGATGCGCGGGTGATCCACGGCCTTTTTGTACCAAGCCAAAAGCCAGTGTGCCAAAAATCTCTCCTGTAGCGCCGTCGATTGGCAAAACAACTTTTTCACGCAGTCGCTGTACGGTGGCGCGTCGGCGTTGGCGAATATGTTCTTCTGGCGGTACCTCGGTAGCCTGCGCCAATTCAGCGATAGATACGGGTGATGCATAAACTGCTGCTTTGCCGATGATGGATGTCAAGTCGGCGCTGGACAGACGGCCGCGCTCCACCTCAACCCAAATACCTGTGTCTATCAAATAGCCGTCAGGTACTGTGCTGGCCCGTTTCACAGCCATGGATCGCGCCCTTTTTCAAGCAGGCCGTCTTTGAGTGTTTTGCCCACTCGTTTGATGTCGAGAAGCCAATCATCTTTGACAGCGCCTTCAAGCGGTCGATACAAATCGCCAAACGCTTCTGTCGCATTTTGCACGCGCAGTTGCGGCACAACAGATGCGATCTGCCGTTGATTGCGAACAATGGAAATGGTGATGCCTTGATGCTCGACCTGATCCAGCATCTGGCTGAAGTTACGCGAAAACTCGGTAGCGGATACGGCTTGCATTTTTTACCCTAACAAGTTCAAAAGCTGATTTTATCTGATTTTATCTGATTTGATCTGATTTGATCTGATTTCGTCAGATAATCTCAAAATAGCGCTTCAATTCCCAATCCGTCACGCCGTCCAGCCACTGCCGCCATTCCCACTCGCGGGTTGCGGCAAAGTGGTCGACGAAGGTGTCACCCAGCCAGTCTCTGGCAATGTCCGACTGCTGAAAAATGCGCGTGGTTTCGATCAGTGTGCGTGGGGCGCGCGCAATGTGTTCTGCCCCGCCGTTGGTACCGGTAATCGGCGGGGCGGTAAGTTTGAGGCCTTTTTCAACGCCGTCCAGACCGGCGGCAATCACCGCCGCCATCGCCAGGTACGGGTTCACGTCTGCGCCGGGGCAGCGCGTCTCTAGCCGGGTGGCTTTGGCGCTGCCTGCAATCACGCGGAAACTGGCGGTGCGGTTGTCCATGCCCCAGGTCGGTTTAACAGGAGCCCAAAAGCCATCGACCAGACGCTTGTAGCTGTTAATCGTCGGCCAGATCATGGGGCCAAAATCCATCATGCAGGCGACCTGCCCGGCAACGTAGCTTTCAAACAGCTTGCTCATTTTGCGCGGGCTCTTGGCGTCATAAAACAGATTTTTCTTGCCGTCAGACAAGCTTTGGTGAATGTGCCCGCTGCAGCCCGGCAACTGCTGGTTGGGCTTGGCCATGAAGCTGGGCATGATGCCAAAGCGCGAGGCAATTTCTTTTGCACCGGTCTTGAACAAAATCGCGCGGTCGGCCTGCTCAAGCGCTTCGCTAAAGCTGATGGCAACTTCATACACGCCGGGGCCGGTCTCGGTGTGCAGGCCTTCAATCGGCACGCCAAAGGCCAGCATCTCGTCCATCAGGGCACTGAAATAGTCACGGTTCTGGTTCATGCGCAGCAGCGAATAACCGAACATGCCGGGCGTCAGCTGCTCAGGCCCCACGCCTTTTTTGGCGGCCCAACTATGCGGCGTTTCCAGGAAGTTAAACCATTCAAACTCCATGCCCGTCATGGCTGAGAAGCCCATTTTTTCAGCCCGCTTGAGCACCCGTTTGAGCGTCTGGCGTGGGCACACGGCATGCGGCGTACCGTCAGCATTGACGAACTCACCCAGGAAAAACGGTACGCCGTTGTCCCACGGCACATGGCGCGCGGTGTTCATGTCCAGCCTTGCCAATGCGTCTGGAAAGCCGTGCTGCCAGCCGGTCACTGACGTGTTGTCGTAGCAGCTGTCCATCATGTCCCAGCCCAGCACCACATCGCAAAAGCCAAAACCGCCTGCGGGGTAGGGCTCGGCTGCGCCAAAAAATTTGTCCTTGTGTAGGTACTTGCCGCGCAAGATGCCGTCGATGTCGCTCACCGCGACTTTGACTTTGGCAGCGCCTGACTTTTGGATGGCTGCAACGGCGGGGTGGATTTTGCTGGCCATGATGTGCCTTTGGTTTTATCAGATTGCAGGTGCAGCGGAGTCGATACCCATATCAGCCAATGCGCCAGCGATGGCTTGCACAGCTTGTTCGATCTCGCGCGGCCCGATAGCGCCTATGCAGCCTACCCGAAATGTTTCTATCTGCGTGAGCTTGCCGGGGTACAGAACAAAACCGCGTTCGCGTGCTGCCATATAAAACTTTTTGAAATCGTAGCGGGCATCTGCGGGCGCGTGAAAGGTCACGATGATGGGTGCCTGAATGGCCGGGTCTAAAAATGGTTTGAAGCCCAGCTTGGCCATGCCTTCAATCAGTGTGTTGTAGTTGTCGGTGTAGCGCGCCAGGCGTGCACTCTGGCCACCTTCTTCTTCAAACTGTGCAATCGCCTCGGCCAGGGCCACCACTACATGGGTGGGCGGTGTGAAGCGCCACTGGGTGGTTTTTTCCATGTACGCGTACTGGTCGTACAGGTCCATCGCCAAAGACTGGCTGCGGCCTGCGCAGCCTTCCAAAATTGCTTTGCGAATGAAGACAAAGCCCATACCGGGCACGCCCTCCAGGCACTTGCCGCTGGCCGCGACCAACGCATCAAACCGCACTGTGCGCGCGTCGATCGGCAAGGCTGCAAACGAGCTCATCGCGTCCACAATCAGCCCTTTGTTGTGAGCTTGGCAAACGTCGGCAATGTCTTGCAGCGGGTTGAGCACACCCGCACCGGTCTCGCAATGAATCAGCACCACATGGGTGATGCTGCTGTCTTGCCCAAGCTTGTCTGCCAACGCGGTGGGTGACACCTGCGCGGCTTCGTCAAACGGCATCAGGGTGCATCGGCGGCCCATCAATGTGGTGAGCCTGGCGGCGCGCTTGCAGTAGGCGCCGTTGTCGAGTACCAGTACGTGACCGTCTTGCGGCACAACAGAAGCAACGGCTGCTTCTACGCTGAAAGTACCACTGCCTTGCAACGGAACAACGACATGCGAATCGTGGCCGTCAATGATGGACAGCAGGCTGTGGCGAACGCTGGCGGTGACAGCGTTGAAGTCAGCGTCCCACGAGCCCCAGTCTTTGAGCATGGCCAGCTTGGTGCGCAACGTGGTGGTCAGCGGACCGGGGGTAAGGAGGATTTTGTCTCTGTCCATAAGTACTGTTATTTTGCGCCTACAAATTCACCTTGAGGTCGTGCGCCAAGCTTGGGTACTTCTATTCACCCACCACCCCAAAGCCATAAACAAAAGCGTAGCAACCGTTGATGCCAAACCAATCAACACCGCCATCGCCGCAGCCGCACCCATTTCACCGGCCTCGTCCAGGTTCAAAATAGCAATCGAAGCCACTTTGGTTTCAGGCGAGTACAAAAACACCACCGCCGAGATCGTGGTCATGGCGTTGATGAAAAAGTACCGGGCAATGTCGATCAGCGCTGGTGTGCAAATAGGCAATGTCACGCGCCAGAAGGTCTTGTAAAACGGTACTTTCAGCGACGCGCTGACTGATTCAAACTCGCCGTCCAGGCTTTTGAGCGCTGTCACAGCCGTCAAATGCCCCGTGGTGTAAAAGTGCACGATGGTGCAAAGCGTCAGCAGTGTCAGCGTGTGGTACAGCCCGTTCAAAGGATTCTCACGCGCATTGAAAAAGAAAATATAGCCCAAGCCCAGCACCAGGCCGGGCACCGCCATTGGCAACATGGCCAGCATCCGCACCACACCGCGCAGGCCGTCCATGCCCTTGGTTTTTTCAAGCAGGTACGCACCGCAAAACACCAGTGCTGTACCAAACACCGCCGTACCCGCCGCCATCTTCAGGCTGTTGACAAAACCCACTCCGACTTCTGCATCCACCAAACCCAGCGTGTAGTGGCGCAGGCTGGGCGTGAGGTTGTAAGGCCAAAAACTGGCCAGCGATGCGAACACTGCCATCCCCAGCATGGCCAGCACCAGGAAGGCAATCACGCAGCAATACGCCGTCATCACCGCATCGTAGCCACGTGACGGCTTGGGCCGGTAAGGCACAGCGCGCGCCGTCAGCATGGCGGTTTGGCGTTTGCTCACATAGCCGTCCACCGCAAAAGTCAGCACTGCTGGCAGCAGCAGCAAAATGGCGACGACTGCGCCCTTGGCAAAGTCTTGCTGGCCAATCACGAGTTTGAACACATCGGTGGCCAGCACATTGAAGTTGCCGCCAATCACTTTAGGTATGCCAAAGTCAGTGATGACCAAGGTAAACGTGACCAGCGCAGCCGATATCAAACCGTACTTGGCGCCCGGCAGCGTGATGGTAAAAAACTTGCGCGTAGCGCTGGTACCCATCGCATCCGCTGCTTCATACAGCCGCGCATCTGACAAGCTCAAAGCGGTGACCAAAATCATCAACGCATGGGGGAAAACGGCAAAGCATTCAGCCACCACGATGCCCGGTGCGCCGTAAATCTGGTCAATACCGACAGCCTGCATCCAGCTTTTCAGCACGCCCTGGTTGCCAAACCAGTAAATCAATGAAATGGCTGAGAGCAGCGACGGTGCCAGCAACGGGATCAAGGTGATGCCGCGAAACAGCGCCTTGTACTGCATGCATGACCGTGTCAGAGCATAAGCAAAGCCAAATGCCAGCGGCACAGCAATCAGCGTGACCAGGCCAGATACCCAAATGCTGTTCCACAGGCTTTCCAGCAATGCGGGGGTTTGGGCATAGGCAATAAAGTTGTCAAACCAGACGAGCTGACCCGCTTTTCCCTCCAGGGCTTGTTGCAAGATGGCCAGCAGTGGGGCAGCTAAAAATGCCACCAACACCAAGGCAATCAACGCCAGCAGGCCGTGGCCCAAATAGTCAACCCAGTGGGTCTGTTGTTTGACGACTGGGGGAGCGCTCAAGGTCTGCATCAAAAAACCTTGATGCGATCAGGCAGCAGTTTGAGCTTCAGGGTTGAGCCAATTTGAAGCGCTTGCTCCGACAAAAAGTTCAGTGACAAATAAACCGTGAGCTTGTGTGCGCCCAGCGCTGGCGAGCCTACATGCACATGACAAAACGAGCCCAAGAATTCGATTTTCTCAAGCGTCGCATCAAACACATGCGCGTCGCCATCCGCTATCGGGCGCGCCAACACATCTTCAGGCCGCAGGTAAATTTTGACGTCGCGGTCTGCGCCTTCGCACGGCAGGCACAGCGCACCAAAGCGCAACTCACCACCCGACACTCGCGCGGGCAACACATTGACCTTGCCCACAAAGTCGGCCACGAAAGGTGAGGCGGGCTCGCGGTAAATCTCCATCGGCGTGCCGACCTGCTCGATCACGCCGTGATTCATCACCACAATGCGGTCGGCCACGCTGAGCGCTTCTTCCTGGTCGTGCGTGACCATGATGGTGGTCACACCCAACGTTTGTTGCAAGGCGCGGATTTCTTGCCGCAGGCGCACGCGCTCGAGTGCATCCAATGCAGACAGTGGCTCGTCAAGCAATAGCAAACCAGGCGATGTTGCCAAGGCCCGAGCCAAGGCAATGCGTTGCTGCTGCCCGCCAGACAGTTGGCTGGGGTACTTGCCTTCACTGCCGGGTAGGCCCACCAGCTTGACCAGCTCAGTCACCCGCTTGAGTGCTTCTGCTTTGGGCGTTTTGCGATTGACCAAACCGTAAGCCACGTTGTCCGCCACCGACAAATTGGGGAACAGTGCGTAGCTTTGAAACACAATGCCGTAGTCCCGCAAAGCGGGTGGCAGGCGCGAGATGTCTTTGCCGTTTTGATGCACCTCACCCGCCGTTTGCGCATCCAGCCCGGCAATGATGCGCAGTAGCGTGGTCTTGCCGCAGCCAGATGGACCCAAAAAGCAGACAAACTCGCCCTTGCGAATGTCCAGATTGATATCTTGAAGTGCAGTAAAAGCGCCAAATTCTTTACGAATTTGGCGCAGTGTGAGGAACAAATCCGAACTCATTCGCAACAGGGTTATCGCTTTTCAGATTTGCTGTTGTAGCGTTTCGTCCATTCGGCAAGCACACGTTCACGATTCTCAGCCGCGACATTGAAGTCCATTTTCACCAGGCGTGCTTCGTAGTCTTTAGGAATGTTTGGCAGCGGTGATGCCAAGCCAGGCTGCGCAGTAATTGCAAAGTTTTTGCCGTACAAAATCATCGCGTCTTTGCTTGTCGCCCAGTCGGCCAGTTTTTTGGCAGCATCGAGTTTTTTCGTGCCCTTGTGGATGGCAAAAGCCTCCAGGTCCCAGCCCAAGCCTTCTTTCGGGAAGATCAAATCAATCGGTGCGCCTTTGGCCTTGTTGGCATTGCCACGGTATTCAAACGAGATGCCCATGACAAATTCGCCGCTTGAGGCCATATTGCAAGGCTTGGAGCCTGAATGGGTGTACTGGGCGATGTTTTCGTGCAACGCGTCCATGTACTTCCAGCCGCCGCCTTTGCCGTTGTCGTCGCCAAACAGCGTCAGCCAGGCGGTCACGTCGAAGTAACCTGTGCCGCTCGATGCCGGGTTGGGCATGACGATCTGGCCTTTGTAGATCGGCTTGAGCAGGTCTTTCCAGGTTTCAGGCTTTGGCATATTCCTCTTTTGCGCCTCGACGGTGTTAAAGCAGATCGTCGCGCCCCACACATCCATGCCAACCCATGCCGGGACTTTTTTCGGGTCGCGGTACTTCATCATGATGGCGTCAAGGTTCAGCGGCGCATACGGCTCCAGCATGCCTTGTTTGTCAAGCAGCGCCAAGCTTGAAGCTGCCACGCCCATGACGGCGTCAGCTTGCGGGTTTGACTTTTCAGCCAGAAGTTTGGCGGTGATGACGCCAGTCGAGTCGCGCACCCATTTGATCTCGATGTCGGGGTTGACTTTGTTAAAGCCTTCTTGGTAGGCCTTGAGCTGGTCCGTCTCAAGTGCGGTGTACACCAGCAGCTGGGTTTTTTGCGCCGAGGCCAGTGTGGTGAATGCGATCAGGGCAGCCGCAGAAACTGCCTTGATGAGATTTTTGAAGACGGAAGACTGCTGCATAAAAGTCCTTTGTAAAAACTTGTTATCTTGTTGCCCGAACGTGTCAGCAGCATGACAAGCTGATGACACAGATCGGCCCGAATTGCGTTGTCAAACATATTTAACGCTGACGGTTACATTCTGTCAATTGCTTTTTGTATATTGTTGACAATTTGATGGTTTGTGCTCCAATACACCTATGAACGCCGTTTTGAATCCGACCATTGCACTGCTCCAGAGCAGTTCCCTCACCACAGTGGTGCAGCAAGAAATTGAACGCGCCATTTTGGTGGGTGAATATGCCCCCGGCAGCAAATTGATTGAAGCGGCGCTGGCCTTAAAGCTGGGCGTGTCGCGCGGGCCGGTGCGTGAAGCGTTTCGCATGCTTGAAGAAGCGGGTCTGGTGCGTTTTGAGAAAAATCGCGGCGTGTTTGTGCGTGATATTCCAATCGACGAAGCCATTGAAATTTTTGACCTGCGAGCTGTGATGGACGAGCTGGTCGGCCGTCAACTGGCCGCCAACATCACGCCAGCGCAGCTCAAGGAAATCAAGGCGCTGGTCGACGCGATGGAAAAAACCGTCAAAACCCAAGACACCTACAACTACCACCTGCTCAACCTCAAGTTTCACGACCGACTGGTCGAGATGGCGGGCAACCGCAAGCTCACGGAGATTTACCGCAAGCTGATCAAAGAGCTCTCGCTGTTCCGGCGCTTGAACCTGGCTGATGGCTGGCTGATGCCGATATCTGCCAACGAGCATCGCCAAATCGTCAAGGCGATTGCCTCGGGCGATGCAGATGCGGCGGGCAAAGCCATGTTCAAGCATGTGATTGAAAGCAAAGAGCGAACAATCGACAACGACCTGCGCAGGCAGGCCAGAGGCGCAAACCCGATTGACACTGCAACCAAACCAGAAAGAGCCGCACGTGGCAAATGACGTATTGAATGTGAATGGGCGCACCTACAAGTCGCCCACCCACCCCACCGTGGTGGTGTGCGTGGATGGCTGCGAGCCTGACTATTTGGCCCAAGCCGTAGCTGCCGGCCACATGCCGTGGCTCAAACGCACGCTGGCGCTAGGCTCTGGCTTGACGGCGGATTGCGTGGTGCCGAGCTTTACCAACCCGAACAACTTGTCCATCGTCACTGGGGTGCCGCCCAGCGTGCACGGTATTTGCGGCAACTATTTGTTTGACGTTGCCACCGGCACCGAGGTCATGATGAATGACCCAAAGTGGCTGCGCGCACCCACACTGCTGGCTGCTCTGGCAGATGCGGGCAAGTCGGTCGCTGTCATCACCGCCAAAGACAAGCTGCGCACGCTGCTGGGTCACAAAATGAAAGGCATCTGCTTTTCAGCTGAAAAAGCAGACCAGGTGACCATGGCGCAAAACGGTATTGAAAACGTGCTGGCGCTGACAGGCTTGCCGCTGCCCAGTGTGTACAGCGCCGATTTGTCAGAGTTCGTTTTTGCAGCAGGCGTGAAGATCATGCAGGCCAGCAGGCCAGACGTGATGTACCTGTCAACCACTGACTACATTCAGCACAAACATGCACCAGGTACCGACGGTGCCAACGCTTTTTACCGCATGATGGATGGCTACCTGGGCCAGCTTGAGGCCATGGGTTGCGTCATAGCGCTCACGGCAGACCACGGCATGAATGCCAAGGTCGCGATGGACGGCACGCCCGACGTGATTTACCTGCAAGACTGGTTTGACAGCTGGCTTGGCAAGTCCGTAGCGCGTGTGATTTTGCCGATCACCGACCCGTATGTGGTGCACCACGGCGCGCTCGGTTCGTTTGCAACGGTGTACCTGCCTGATGGTTCTGACGTGGCGGCCGCCTGCAAGAAACTTGCTGCACACAAAGGCATTGAAGTCGTGCTGCCCCGCGCTGAGGCAGCCGCGCGCTTTGAGCTGCCCGCCGACCGCATTGGTGACCTGGTTGTCGTGTCAGAGCGCTTCACGGTGATGGGTACATCAGCTGCACGCCACGACTTGACGGCGCTTGAAGTCCCGCTGCGCTCACACGGCGGCATCAGCGAGCAGCGCGTGCCGCTGATTGTGAACCGCGCATTGCCCGGGCTTGACCACACGCGGCGCTTCCGCAACTTCGACGCGTTCGATTTGGCGCTTAATTTTGCGCAATGATTATGCGCAGTGACATTGCCGATTACATCCGCGACAAGCACCTGAACACCATGCGCCTGGCGGGCCGCAAGGTGGGTGCTGATCGCCGTGGCGACCGCGTGATTGAGGTCTTCAACCCCTACACCGAGCAACTGATAGGCACCGTACCCAAAGCCACGCTTGAAGAAGTACGCGAAACCTTTGCAGCAGCCCACGCCAGCAAGCCAGCGCTCACCCGCTACGAGCGTGCCGCGATTTTGAACCGCGCCGCAGCCATCATCAAAACCCGGCTTGATGAAGTCGCCAACCTGATTACCGCCGAATCGGGCCTGTGCCTGAAAGATTCGATATACGAAGCAGGCCGCGTCAGCGATGTGATGCTGTTTGGCGCGACGGAAGTGCTGAAAGACGACGGCCAGATTTTCAGTTGCGACTTGACGCCGCATGGCAAGCAGCGCCGCGTGTACACGCACCGCGCGCCGCTGCTGGGTGTCATCACCGCCATCACACCGTTTAACCACCCCATGAACCAGGTGGCGCACAAGGTCGTGCCCAGCATTGCCACCAACAACCGCATGGTGCTCAAGCCGTCTGAAAAAGTACCTTTCTCGGCCATCCTGTTTGCCGACATCCTGTATGAAGCCGGGCTGCCGCCAGAGATGCTCAGCGTCATCACCGGTGACCCGCGCGAGATAGCCGACGAGCTCATCACCAACCCGCTGGTTGACCTGGTCACTTTCACTGGCGGTGTGGCGATTGGCAAATACATTGCAAGCAAGGCTGGCTACCGCCGCGTGGTGCTGGAGCTGGGCGGCAACGACCCGATCATCGTGATGGAAGACGCAGACCTTGACGAAGCCTCCACACTGGCGGTGCAAGGTTCGTACAAAAACTCTGGTCAGCGCTGCACCGCCGTCAAACGCCTGCTGGTGCATGAGGCAGTAGCTGGCGAGTTTGTCGAACAGGTACTGGCCAAAACACTGGCCTTCAAGCACGGCGACCCAACCGACAAAGCCAACGACATGGGCACGGTGATTGACGCGCAGGCCGCCATGCTGTTTGAGTCCCGCGTCAATGAAGCTGTGGCCCAAGGCGCAAAGCTGCTGGCAGGCAACCAGCGTCGGGGCGCGCTGTATTCACCCACGCTGATTGATCATGTGTTGCCGCAGATGACAGTGGCGATGCAAGAAACCTTTGGCCCGGTGTCCCCGGTCATCCGTTTTAAAAATATCGACGAAGCCATACAAATTTCAAACGGCACAGCGTACGGCTTGTCAAGCGCGGTGTGTACCAACCGGCTCGACTACATCAACCGTTTTGTCAGCGAGTTGCACGTGGGTACCGTCAACGTGCGCGAGGTGCCAGGCTACCGGCTCGAGCTAACCCCATTTGGCGGCATCAAGGACTCTGGCCTGGGCTACAAAGAGGGCGTTCAAGAAGCCATAAAAAGTTTTACCAATTTAAAAACTTACTCCATGCCATGGCTTTGACTCTGCAAGACATTGAGCGCCTGTTTGAAGCGCGCGGCCACGAGCAGTACAGCGGCGAGCCTGTTACCCAACTACAACACGCCTTGCAAACCGCAGCCTTGGGCGAGGCTGAAGGCGCAAGTGATGCGCTGGTCACCGCGGCGCTGCTACATGACTTGGGGCATTTGCTGCATGACCTGGGCGACACGCCCTCGCTGCACGGTGTTGACGATGTTCACCAATACCGCGCGTTGCCGTTTTTGCGTGGTTTGTTTAGTGATGAAGTTCTCAACGCCATCAAACTGCATGTCGATGCCAAGCGCTATTTGTGTGCCACTCGCGCGGGCTACCACGATGATCTGTCGGTGGACTCCAAGCGAAGTTTGATTTTGCAAGGCGGTGTCTTCAGTGTTGATGAAGCAGCCAAATTTATAGCCCAGCCCGGCGCGCAAGACGCGGTGCGCCTGCGACTGTGGGACGACCTGGCCAAAGACGCCGACAGGGTGACTCCGCCGCTCAGCCACTTCATGCAGCGCGCACGGCGTTGCGCCACACCTGAAGGCGCGCTTGCAGCCTGACACGCTGAGCTTGACGGGGCCCGTCTTTGCGGCCGTGTTGTTTGGTGCGCTGCTCCACGCCAGCTGGAACGCACTCGTCAAGTCCAGCACCGACAAGTCACTCGACATGGCGGTGATCCATGTCATCGCGTCTTTGCTGTCTATTCCATTGATCGCTTTGGTCGGCTGGCCCAGCGCGGCTGCCTGGCCTTACATTTTGACGTCTGTCACGATTCACATTGCGTATTACTTTGCCACCACCCAGGCCTACAAGCACGGCGACCTTGGCCTGACTTACCCGCTGATGCGCGGCATTGCACCGCTGCTGGTGGCGCTGTCGGCGACCTACACCCTGCATGAAAAACTCTCGCCCATTGCCTGGGCGGGCATTGTCGGCATCAGCTGCGGCGTGCTGGCTTTGGGCTTGACGCGCCAGGTATGGCGTGCTCCCAAGGCGGTCGGTTTTGCGCTGGCCAACGCCGTCATCATCGCCATTTACACCGTGGTTGACGCGCTGGGCGTGCGCGCATCAGGCAACGCGATGCAATACATCGCCGCGCTGTTCTTGCTCGACGGCTGGCCGTTTGCGCTGCTGATGTATGCAAGGCGCGGCAGGCCCATGCTGACGTACGCTAAACAGCGCTGGCCCATTGCCAGCCTGGGCGCCTTGGCGTCTTTGGGGTCTTACGGCATCGCCCTGTGGGCCATGACCCGCGCGCCGGTGGCAACGGTGGCGGCGCTGCGGGAGACATCGGTGCTGTTTGCCGCCCTTCTGGGGGCCTGGCTGCTGAAAGAAACCTTCACCTTGCGCCGCCTGATGGGCGTTTGCGCCATCGTGGCCGGGGTGATGGCCATACGGCTGGGTTAAGGCCTGTTTTAGCCGGTTTTACTGGCAATTCAGGTCTTAAAGCCAATAAATACGGGCGCAAGCAGCTCTTAAATATGTAGCGTCATGTCAACGCATAACTGGTGACTATGTCGCATCCATCCGCACATATCCGGCCTCGCGCTGGCTGCGAATGGCCAGTATGAAAACAATCTCCAGCTCAGCCGAGTAGTTGTACAGCGCCAGGTAGCCTCTGTTTTTGGCTCCTAGCACCAGTTCGCGCATGTCGCCAGCAACGCAGCGTCCAATCATTGGGTGACGAGTCAGCAAGTCCAGGCCGTCAATGATTTCTGAGATTCTTTCATGCGCAGCCTCCGGGTTGTGCTGTGCAAAGTGCTCAAAAATCCGGTCAAAGTCTTCGGTGATTTCTGGTGCCAGCTCCAGGGTGGCCACAGCAGTCAAGCGCCCAGCCTGCGTGCTTTGGGTTTTGCAGCAGTTTTGCCATTTGCCCGCTCCTGCAGGTAGTGCCGCATGTCTGCCCACGCAATCGCCTGCCCCGTGGCCGCTATCTTGGCGTAGCGCTGCTGAGCCACGGCCTGAAAGTCGGCTTGCTGTTCGGCCACAGCCAGTTTGTCGGTGATGGCCTGCAAAATAAAACTGTGCGCGTTGGTGTTGGCCATGGCAGCCACTTGGGCAATGCGGGTTTTGATGTCAACTGGCAGGCGGATGGTGGTGGTGGACATGTGCGCTTTCTGGGTTTTTGACCACTGTAGCACGGCTGTGCTACATCAACCACCTTTGATTTGGCAATTTACCGCGGCATTCAAATTGAAATAGGTCATTTTCAGGTGCCAAATTGGCCTCAAGCCCAATAAATACGGGCGCAAGCAGCTACTGAATCAATAGCGTTTAAATCGCCGCCTATTTGGGCCACAGCACCCACAGCCTGAGCGGCTGGTTAAATTTGGCGGCGTATTCACCCGCCTCCTGGCCTGTACCGGCAAAGTAGTCTGCCCGCACCGCGCCCACAATCGCGCTGCCCGTGTCTTGCGCAAACACCAGTTTTTGAAAAGTACCGGCCACCCCGCGCGTGGCCAGCCACACCGGCGTCCCGTACGGGATGCTGCCCGGGTCCACCGCAATCGACCGGCCCGGCGTCAGCGGCACGCCCTGTGCGCCTTTGGGGCCAAAGGCGGCGTCCAACTCGTTCAGCGCTTCTTCTCTGAAAAACACGTAGCGCGGGTTGCTCCACAGCAGTTGCTGCACGCGCTGCGGGTTTTGCGCGGCCCAGGCCTTGGTGGCGTCAGGCCAGGGGTTGATTTTGGTCACGCCCTGCGTCAAGAGCCATTGGTTAACGCTGCGGTAGGGCTGGTCGTTCGTGCCCGCAAAAGCCACCCGAATGGTGCGCTGGCTGCCATTCGGCTCGGTAATGCTCAAGCGGCCCGAGCCTTGTATGTGCAGCAGCAGCACGTCAATCGGGTCGGCCAGGTAGGCAATTTCGCGGCCGCGCAATGCGGCTTGCGCTTCGGGCAGCGTGTCCATCTCTTGCCGGCTGAACCACGGCTTGCGGCTGCCAAAGCCTGCGGGCGTTCGGTACAGCGGCACGTCGTAGCCGTTGCCGGGCAGGCGGCTGGCTTTTAGCAGCGGCTCAAAATAACTCGTCAGCAGCCCGTCGGCATTGCCCTGGGTTGACTCCACCCGGTACGGCTGCAGCCGCGCCTGCATCCAGGCACGCTGGTCGGCCTCGGGCGCAATGCTCAGGCGGCGCGCGTCTGCACACAGCGCGCCAAAGGTGGGGCCCGGCCGCTCGCAGCTTTTCAGCCAGGCGTTCCAGGCTTCAAACAGCTTGTCGTCGTCAAACCCCGGCAGCTCCGCCCAGCGCACCGGTACCCAGCGGCTTTTGGCTTGCGTGATGGGGGGTGGCAACACACCGTTGTCGTCCGCCCGGCGGGTGCTGGCAGGCGCGTCAGCTTGCGTTTGCGCGGTGGGCGGCGCGGGCGGCAGCGTCAACTGCGGAGAAACCGTACAAGCCACTAAAGCAAGCCCGCTCGCGATAATCGCTGCTGCTTGGTACAGTTTTTGAAACCATGTTGGGAAATGCGTCATGACCTTATTGTTGCTTGAAGCGCTGGGCGCGCTGCTGATCCTGGTTTTCATCGTCTGGTGGACGATGTTTTCAGGCCGCAAGAACGGCGAGTTGAAGGGGGAGTTGAAGGACAGCAGCGACGACAAGCAGGATAAGGACGAGAAGTAGATCGAAGCTGGCCAATACAGCCGCTAGCGTTACGAGCCAATTCTCTGCACTATACTCATACCTTGACTTAGTCTATTGACTTAGTTTAAATAAACCAGCCTTCAATACCATGACAGCACAACTCATCATTAACGTCCACGAGGCCAAAACGCATTTTTCAAAGTTTCTTGAACGAGCGCACATGGGTCAAGAGGTGATTCTGGCCAAAGCAGGCAAGCCCTACGCGCGGCTGATGCCACTGGCGCCAGTGGTTAGCAAACGGCAGCCGGGGCGGCTTGCTGAGTTTGGCGATGTGGGTAGTGCATTTTTCGAACCCCTGCCTGATTCAGAGTTGGCCGCTTGGTCGCAAGTTGAGGCACCTCAGTGAGGCTGCTTCTTGACACGCACGCCTTGCTCTGGTGGTGGACAAACGACAAGCAGCTGTCGCAAACTGCCCGCAACGCCATGCTGGACGAGAGCAACACCATACTGGTCAGTGCAGCCAGCGTTTGGGAGATATCCACCAAATACAGGCTGGGTAAGCTGCCGATAGCAGACAAAGCTATCAAGCAATTTCACACACTGGTCGAAGCCGATGGCTTTGAGCACCTTCCCATGACCTGGCAACACAGCCTGCTGGCTGGGTCATACGTCAGCGAACACCGCGACCCGTTCGATCGAATGCTGGCAGCACAAAGCGAGATTGAAAAGGCATCGCTCGTGACGTGCGACCCTGCATTCGCGGGGTTTGGTACGACGGTATTTTGGTAGTGCATCGCTCGTTGCTGGGTTCAAGTGAGTGGTTTTAAAACTATCTAATTCATAGCTGCTTGCGCCCGTATTTATTGGCCTAGAAGCCGATTTAACACCTAAAAACGCCCTTTTTGAGCTCAAAATGGCCTAAAAACCACCTCAAACCACCCGTCATTCCCCCATCGTCGGGAACCGAATGCCCACACCTGAAAAAGGTGAATATTTACATATACCCCTACAGCTGTTTTACGGCATGATGGGTTAACAAATTTTTACAGGCGGCGGCTGATAGATGGCGACTCTTATTCCTTCGATGGGTAGCTGCGTATCACGCATGACCAGTGGTGAACGCCGCTTGGCCGAACGGCTTGAGCAAAAGCTCGACGACGACTACCTGCTTTGGTACGACGTGCCGATGGGGCCGCGCAACACCCACCCAGACTTTTGCATCATGCACCCGCGCCGGGGTATTTTGGTGCTGGAGGTGAAAGACTGGAAGCTCGGCACCATCTTGCAGGCTGACAAACAAAACTGGGAAATCCTGGGTGACAGCGGCCCCAAAACCGTTATCAACCCGCTAGAGCAAGCTCGCCAATACGCCCATCAGGTCGTCAATGCGCTGGAGCGCGACGTGCAATTGGTACAGCCAGAAGGCGCACACGCAGGCAAGCTGGCTTTCCCGTGGAGCTACGGCGTGGTGTTTACCAACATCACCCGCAAACAGTTTGACGCCGCCGAGCTGCACAACGCCATTGAGCCGCACCGCGTGGTGTGTCAAGACGAAATGCTGGAAGCGGTAGGCGCTGAAGAACTGCAAAGCCGCTTGTGGGACATGTTTCCCTTCGGTATGCGAGGCGCTATCAGCCTGCCCCAGCTTGACCGCGTTCGCTGGATCATGTTCCCCCAAGTGCGCGTTCAAACCCAAAATGCACTGTTTTACGATGCCGCGCTAGACGCCGAGCTGCCCAGCGTCATGCGCGTGATGGACTTGCAGCAAGAGCAACTGGCCAGGTCACTGGGTGACGGCCACCGCGTGATTCACGGCGTAGCAGGCTCAGGCAAAACCATGATCTTGGGCTACCGCGCTGAATACCTGGCCAAAGCCAGTACCGCCAGCAGCAAACCAATTTTGATTCTGTGCTTTAACGAGCCGCTGGGCGTAACACTTGATTCAGTCATGCGCAGCAAAGGCTTGGGCGCCAAAGTACACGCCAGGCACTTTCATAAATGGTGCCGTGACCAGTTGGTAGCCTTTGGGCAGGCGATTCCACCGCAAGGCCCAAACATGTTTGACGAGATGGTCAACAACGTTATTCGCGCGGTTGACCGCAAGCAAATCCCCAGCGGCCAATACCAAGCGGTGCTCATAGACGAAGGCCACGACTTCAAACCCGAGTGGCTAAAACTCGTCACACAAATAGTGGACCCCACCACCAACAGCCTGCTGGTGCTGTACGACGACGCACAAAGCATTTACGAGCGCAGCCGCAAAAAGAACTTCAGCTTCAAAAGCGTGGGCATTCAAGCCGCAGGCCGCACCACCATCTTAAAAATCAACTACCGCAACACAAGGCAGATCTTGCAAATCGCCAGCCTGGTTGCCGCTGACTTACTGACGGCAGACGACAAAGACGATGACGGCATACCCCTGCTAAAACCCATTAGCTGCGGCCGCGACGGGCAAGCGCCCATCATCATCAAACTGCCCAGCCTGCGTGAAGAAGCTTTTGCAATTGCAGACCACTTGAGCAGCGCCCACAAAGAAGGCCACGCCTGGGGCGACATGGCCATCTTGTGCGCCGACTGGAAAACCATGGACACCTGCGCAGACGCATTGCACCAACGCAAACTGCCTTTCAATGTGCGCAAACGCGCAGGCGACTACAACCCCAGCGCAAACGCCATACAAATCATGACCATGAAGGTCAGCAAAGGCCTGGAGTTCCCCGTGGTCGCGCTACCGGGTGTGGGGCATATGCCTGCTGCGGGTGAGGACGAGCAGGAGGCGGCTCGGGTGTTTTATGTGGCTGCGACGCGGGCTACGCAGCGGTTGGTGATTGGGGTGGGTGGTGATGGGAAATTTGGCGCTGCGCTCGCTGTTACTAGCGACGCTACATGCAGTATTTCGGTCGATTAAAACCGCAAAAAAGGAATACATCTTGGCAAAAACACCACTAGAGTTGGCTCATGATATTGCACAGGAATGCATTAACAAAGCACCCGTCATCATCCTCGGAAGCGGAGCGTCAGCCGCGTACGGGATTCCCGGCATGCCGGCACTTAAGGCTCGTCTGCTTGCGACGGCAGCGCCAATCGACGCAACACCGGATGAAATGGTCGAATGGGAAGCCTTCAGGACTCACCTTGACACGGTGGACCTTGAAACAGCGCTCACAGATGTTCGCCTTCCTGAAGCGATGACGCGTCATGTGGTTGTCTCAACGTGGGACTTCCTTGCACCCTACGATGTGCTCGTATTTCGCCAGTTTTTGGAGAATCGAAAACTTTTTCCTCTGACACGTCTTTACCACCACCTGTTTTCAAGTATTTACCGCGAAATCAATGTTGTCACGCCAAACTATGACCTCTTGGCCGAATACGCCGCGGATGCAGGAGAAATGTGCCACTACACAGGTTTTGGATACGGCCACCTTCGACTAAGAGCAAAGGCGCACGTCCCAAAAATTTACCTAGGGGGCAGCCCAGCACGAACGGTAAATATCTGGAAAGTTCATGGATCATTTGACTGGTTCCGCGATAAAGCCGGCGTGGTCATGGCGCTGCCAAGTACAGAAAAAAGGCCAACCAATGCTGACCCAGTAATCGTGACACCTGGAATCGAAAAATACCGTCTTACTTACGATGAGCCGTTTGTATCTATAAAGCAAGGTGCAGATTTAGCCTTGCAATCGGCACGCGCATATTTTTGTATCGGATATGGGTTTAACGATACCCACATGCAAACAAAACTCATTGAGCGATGCCGCACGGAGGCGGTTCCGCTCGTACTAATTACAAAACAAATTTCACAGACTGCGATGGCATTTCTAAAGAGTGGGCAATGCCAGCGTTACATGGCCATTGAAGAAAGCGGATCCGGCAGTCGCATGTATTCAACCGAGTACCCAGATGGGGTCGATATCCCGAGTCATGGCTATTGGAGCCTCGATCAATTTTTAACGATGGTGATCTCATGAAAATTTTCGACTACACGGATGAAGAGAGCTTGGGGCAAGTCCGATCAGTGGACACTGCAACAGTGATTGTGCAGGTTGAAGACGTCGAGAAACTTCGCAGATTGCAAGTGAATCGACTTGCTGTACTGCAAAGTAGTCGACCTGGACAACACCTGATTGGACTCATTCAGAAGATTACGCGTACAGCCATCGAAGGTAAGAAAGTGGCAGAAGTTGCCGCTGACGATGAAAACGGGGAAGGTAGCGCAGAAGTCAATCTAGTGAAAATTTCGTTGATCGGAACGGTTCTCGATAAGCAAGGTGTGAGAGAAAACGTCTTCACTCGCACCTTAGAAACCGTCCCGGAGATTGATGCTAACTGCTTTGCTGTTGAAGGCGCTCGTTTGACTAACTTTATGCGCATCGTTGGCAACATCAGTGCGGAAGGCCAGCGACTCTCGCTCGGAACATACACATTGGACGACAAGGCAGAGGCATTCTTGAATGGAAACAAATTTTTTCAGCGACACGCAATCATCGTTGGGAGCACTGGATCGGGGAAGTCCTGGGCAACAGCACGAATCTTGGAGCAGTTAGCGGCACTGCCAAACGCGAATGCTTTGGTTTTTGATATTCACGGGGAATATGGCCCATTACAAAGTGACGGTATTAGACATTTAAGGATTGCAGGGCCGAGCGATCTTGATCAAAAGAAGACGCTGGCTGATGGTGTTTTGTATTTGCCTTTTTGGTTGTTGGGATACGAAGCGATGTTGTCGATGTTCGTAGATCGCAGTGATCAGAACGCACCCAATCAAGCAATGATCATGTCCCGCACGATTATCGAAGCCAAACGTGATTACCTAACGGGAGGGGGCCATAAGGATGTACTAGACAACTTCACGATCGATAGCCCTGTGCCATTTAGCGTGGACGACGTCCTGCGAAAACTTGGCGACATCAACGTGGAAATGGTCGCTGGCGCGCGCGCTGGCACCGAAAAGGCCGGTGATTTCAACGGCAAGTTGAGCAGACTGATACAGCGCCTCGAAAACAAACGGACCGATCGTCGTCTCGGCTTTTTGTTTGGCGGCGATACAGAGGTACAAGAATTCGCGTGGTTGGAGAAACTTGTTGGAACACTTTTTACGGGAACCAAGGACCAACTCGACGGGAAAGGTGGGGTGAAAATCATTGACTTCTCCGAGGTGCCCTCCGACATCCTCCCCCTGATTGTTAGCCTTGTAGCTGGCATCGCGTTCTCCATTCAACAGTGGACACCAGCGGAATCCCGGCACCCGGTCGCCATCTTTTGCGACGAAGCACACTTGTACATCCCTGAGCGGCGGGAATCCGGTGGAGCAGGAGACATATCGATAGGAATCTTTGAGCGCATAGCCAAAGAAGGTCGTAAATATGGCGTTGGTTTGGCGGTCATTAGTCAACGCCCATCTGAAGTGAATAGAACCGTTCTAAGTCAATGCAATAACCTAGTGGCTATGCGACTGACAAACGGTGATGACCAGTCAGTAGTACGGCGTTTGTTGCCGGACAGCTTAGGCAGCTTCGGTGATTTGTTACCTGTACTGGATACTGGGGAAGCGCTTGTCGTTGGCGATGCAAGTTTGTTACCAACGCGTATTCGTATTGCAGAACCAAAACAGAAACCAAACAGTGGAACGGTAGAGTTTTGGGACCGCTGGGCTGCGGATGTGGCTGCTGGCGCGGTGAAAAACGCGGTAGGCGGATGGCGCAAGCAGACCATGCAGAGTTGACTATTACACGGCCATGCGTCATTCATCAATGATTGCATCTTCGTTATAAATTCTTTGAAAGGCTACCCATGCGAGTAGTAGGCGGTGTCATCAATGATGCTTTGTTAGTTAGTGACGAAATTCGGTTGGACGGCATTGCCACAGGCAACGTTTCAGTGGTGGCTGGGGGCATTTTTCACCTATACGGTATGTGCCACAAAGACCTTCACGTAAATGCTGGAGGCACTGCAAAACTCATGGGTATGGTGAGAGGTAATGTGATCAATGACGGCGGAACTCTTGAGGTCACTGGCACTGTGCACGGCTCAGTAAGTACTTTGCGAGGACAGACGACGGTTTCACCGCAGGCGGTAGTTGTCAAGGGTGTTGTTCAAGCCCCTGGGGACAACTCGCAGGCGGTGGGGCTTATTGGCGGCGCAGCGTTGGGGGCTGCAATAGGAGGTCCAGTTGGCGCAATCGTTGGGGGCGTCATCGGTGCTCTTCTGGGTAAGGAATCAAAGGGGCTTGGATGATGGATGCAACCACCATTGGTATCGCGCTCGGGATCGCTCTGGCCGGCGGATATGCACTTCTTCGAGCTTGGGGCAAGCAATCTTTCGAACTGAGTCACACCGTGCTGATATTTTTGGCCGCCTTTAGCGTACCGGGAGGTATTGCCTTAATTGCGGCAGGATTCGTTGGTGATGCGAAAAGTTTGCCGTCTTCTTGGCGTGAGCACGTAACTGTCGCGGGCATTGTTGCTATAGGCCTTGCTGTTCATTATGTTGCCACAACCTTTAGAGACTGCATTGCTGCAGTTTCCGAGGCAACAAACTCGCCAAAAGGTTCTGCAAAAAGTGGAACACCCGATTGAAGAAAGAATCGTGGTCAGGCACCGATTCTTTTACCATGATACTGACATTTCCAAGTCTTTTTAGGTCATTTTCACCCATAAAAAGTGCCTCCAGACCAATAAATACCGGCGTAAGCAGCTCCTAAATATATAGCGATAGGCCATTAGAACCCAGGGTTTGTATCTCTCGCCACTGGCCCCACAACCCGCCCATCCAGCCTACGGCTTCCTCAGCGAAGGCTTCACCAAGCCTTTCGCAGCCCCAGGCGCCAGGTAGGCCTGCCTTGAGCCCACCGACTTGCCGGTTTGGCTTTCCAGCTGTTTGCGCGCCTGCTTGGTGATGCCGCCGCCTGCTTTTGGTAATGGAGGGCCAGATTCCAATTAAATCCTTGTCTGGTGGACGATGTTTTCAGGCCGAAAGAACGGCGAGTTGAAGGGGGACTTGAAGGGCGGCAGCGACGTCAAGCAGGGTAACGACGAGAAGTAGGATCGCTCTGTTAGCGTTGCAGGCATTTAGATTGATATCTAATTCATAGCTACTTGCGCTCGTATTTATTTGTCTAGAGGCCGATTTGATACCTAAAAACGGCCATTTCCAGCTCAAAACAGCTTAACAACCACATCAAAACACCCGTCATTCCCCCATCGTCGGGAATCCAATGCCCACACCTGAAAAAGGTGAATATTTACATATACCCCTACAGCTGTTTTACGGCATGATCGCGTAACAAATTTTTACGGGCGGTGGCTGGTAGATGGCGACTCTTATTCCTTCGATGAGTAGCTGCATATCACGCATGACCAACGACGAAGACACCCTACAAATCATGACCATGAAGGTCAGCAACGGCTTGGAGTTGCCCGTGGTGGCGCTGCCAGGCGTGGGGCACATGCCCGCTGCGGGTGAGGACGAGCAGGAAGCGGCGCGGGTGTTTTATGTGGCTGCTACGCGGGCTACGCAGCGGTTGGTGATTGGCGTTGGTGGCGGCGGACGGTTTGGGCAGCAGGTAACGTCTCGAAGCTTATAAATACATGATTGAAATACCTGACCTCAAAGCTTTTTCCAAAGAGCATGTTTTATAAAGAATATTGCAAAATCAAAAAGGATAATTTTTATGCTCGACTTCAAAGAACTGAGTAGTGATGGCAAAGAGTTCGAACTACTCATAAGAGAAATCTTGTTTGCAAAGGGCTACAAAGTTTATTGGAGTGGTGTCGGCCCCGATGGAGGGCGTGATCTTTTATGTATTGAGGAGCGCACCAGCTTTTTTTCTAACGACAAGAAAAGATGGCTTATTCAGTGCAAACACAATGCACAGAGTGAAAAATCTGTTGGAGTAGCAGATCTTGATAACGTTGTTGATTCATGTTCCCAGCATGAGGCCGTAGGTTTTGTTCTTGCTTGTTCAACACAACCATCTTCCGCTGTTGTAAACAGACTTGAATCGATAACGGATAACCCTAAAAACGGCGTAACCGCTATATTTTGGGACTATGTCTTCATTGAGCAGGTTTTGTCTACTCCGCTTCTTTGGCGTATTGCTCAAAGATTCTTTCCAGTATCCGCTGAAGCTACAACTTGGAAGGTTTATGCAACAGAAAAACCCAACCATTGGGTTGTAAGTTATCGAGGCTATTACTTTCATCTTGCGAATCGAATAGGTTCACATCACGAACATCACTTCGAAAGTATTGTCAAGCGCATTGAATCAATTGAAGCCTTGGAGTATCCCGAAAAACATTTCATGCGAGTTAGATCAGTGTATTTTGATGACAAAAACGGTAATTACACTTGGTATCTGGACTATATGTTTCCTAACGGTGAGGCCCCAAAATTCAGCTCTGCGCAGCTGAAACACTATCTGGGCGACGGTTATGCATTGGATGATGGGCAATGCTATTCATTTGACGTGAAGCTTCGAGAGTATTTGCAACACAGCGATCACTATGATCCTGACCATTACGACTATTACACGCCATATATGCATTCCTACTTGCATGGTTCACTACGGGAAAGTACTTGGGAAGATCACTCTGAAGCATATAAATCCGACTCAAAGTTAGCAGCAGAGTTAGAGATCAATCGAACGCTTTGGTTTGATAAATTGGTTAAGGAGTTTCAAGCAGTAGATTTTTTGCGCTTGATGAGATCGACCAATGCAAGAGTAGAAGACTTAGATAAATTTCATCTGCAAAGAAACTGGGCTAAGCTAATTTCATCTCTCGATATCGATACGGATCGTTTCTTTTCGGCTTGGTTTCTTTTCGATGTTGCAGATGAAGTTAAATTTCACGAGTTAGTTTCTTACATTCCACAAGAAATTCTTTATAGTTTTAGGCTGACACGCGCTTATATTTACGTGCCCGAGGATGATGACCGAAGCAGGCTTGATTCAAGTAAAAGAGAGCACCTGTTCGAGTTGACTATGTCTATTCATCCAGCAGAGCTTTCAAACAAGTTCACAGCCCGGGAAAAACTAAACGAATACTTCGCATTGGCTATAAGCGGGATAAAAACTTTTAGTGCTATCGCCCGCTAGACTTTTCTTGGTTGACCTGTCCCCAATCTCCGAGAAAGAGTTGGAAAGCACAGAATCGGGGACTGACGCCAATTCTTTTACCTTGAAACTCGTATTACCAACCCTTTTTAGACCATTTCCACCTATCAAAAGTGCCTTAAGCCCAATAAATACGGGCGCAAGCAGCTCCTAAATATATAGCGATTGGCTATCGGTATCCAGGCTTTCTATCTCTCACCACCGGCTCCACAACCCGCCCAACCAGCCTACGGCTACTTCAGCGAAGGCTTCACCAAGCCTTTCGCAGCCCCAGGCGCCAGGTAGTTTTGTTTTGACACCACCGACTTGCCGGTTTGGCTTTCCAGCTGTTTTTCAGCGCCCAGCCGTTGCCCTGAACGGATTGAACCCGGTGATCAGTGCCGTCGCTGCCAGCACCAGCACACAACCCGGCAGCATGCCCCAAGTGACCGGTTCCCTCAAAAACAGCGCGCCCCAGCCCACCCCAAACAGCGGGATCATAAAGGCCGCCGAGGTGGCGGCGCTGGCCGCGATCTCGCGCATCAGCCGCATGCTGATCCAGTACATGAAGCCCGAGGTGACGATGCCCAGCATGGCAACTGACAGCAACGCGCCCGTGCTGTAACGCGCATCAGGCGCGGCTGCCGCCGCAGGCAGCAGCAAGATCAGCGTCGCTGCCACATGCACCACTGCCGATGCGGGCAGGGGCCCATGCGCCATGGTGGCGCGTTTCATCAGGATGGCACCAAAACCGTAAGCGGCCGCTGCAGCGATGCAGGCCAGTGCTGCCAGAAGCACACGCGGTGTCACGGCCACCGGCCCCAATTGCACCAGCAGAGCCACACCGGCAAAACCGACAGCACAGCCCAACAGGCGGCGCGCGGTAAGCCGCTCTTCGTGCGCAGCGGCGGCACCCAACACGCCAAACAACGGCGCCGTGGCATTCAGCACGGCTGAATAACCGGCGGGTATCTCCAGCGCCGCCCAGCTGTACAGCACAAAGGGCGCCACCACCGTCAGCAGGCTCAGCAGCCCCAACCGGGGCCATGCGGCAAGGGGTGGCCACTGTTCACGCAGCGCCCGCATCAGCAGCGTCAACACCAGAGCGGCCAGCAGGCAACGCAGGCCGGCCAGCACCCACGGCCCCAGCGCCGGGCTGGCAACGCGGAGCAGGGGAAATGAGCCGCCCCAGAGGGCAGACAAGAAGATCAGTTGAAGGAAGTGGCGAGTCTGCATGGGGACGTTTAATCCAGGCCGTTGTGCGGGATTCAGGCATGCATTGCTGCGGACTGATGGGGTTTTTGCGCAGGGGGCGCACGAAGACTGGGCGGTCAGCCTTTAGGGCATTTCTATAAATTCATTTTTCGAGCGAATTGCTGCGTTGCGCGGTGCTCGGAATCCTCATGCACACAAGTGCATTCCGGTGTCCTGCGCTCCGGGCGCCTTGCACTTCATCTCGAAAATTTGAATTTCTAGAAGAGCCCTTTAGTGAAACGTTCAAAGAATGTCTCACGCCAACCGCTGCACGCCTGGAGGTCAATGGCCAAGTCTGATCTTAGCGCCATCCGCGCTCAAGGCCGCGGGTGGGCAAAACGTCAACAAAGGGAAAGAATCGGGGTCGGACTCCAAGGGGAAGAATCGGGGTCAGACTCACTACTGTCCGGAGATTTCCCCAAATAGGCTGAATTGAGATTCGGAATGCTCTGCGAGGTCGTGTTCGCCAAGGTTGTTAAAGAGATGGCGCAGCGGTGTTGATTCAAACAGATGCAGACTCAAGACCT